>NZ_CAJNBA010000039.1:0-566 GCF_905220735.1 Paraburkholderia aspalathi | reverse complement strand
TTTTTAAAGATCGAGTCCGCATTCACTACCGAACCGCTGCCCACTTCAACTACCCGGCACCGCTTCGTTCTGCGTCGCTGCATCAGCAGCAGAGAAACGAGATTATGGAGATCGGTCGGCACGTCGTCAATCCCCTTTGCGCAATTATTTTCAAAAAGTTGAGAGACACTCGAACAGTCCCTGTCCACGGCGACAGAAAAATGCTTAGGTATCCAAGTTAATTTCAAGCGATAGCAGTGATCGCGATTTTTTGCAAGCGAGAGGCGCCAATAACTAACGAGCGAACTCACGCCACAGAAGCGCAACCGAAGGGAGTGGCGTTATGAAGAACTCTTCGGCGCGCGCAGCGCCGCCGGAAGTATGACGCCCTTGTCACCGGCGCGTGCAGGTGCACGAACACAGATTCCAGATGCACCACTACCCGTAGCAGACCACGGTGCCCGCTTAGCAGGGGCTTCTAGCCGCTTTCTTTGCTTATCTTTCTTTGCGGCGGCAAAGAAAGTAAGTGTGTAGTGGTCCAATGACTATGGACACCTCTAAAGGGGATAATTCTCCAAACGAGGTGA
>NZ_CAJNBA010000038.1:0-631 GCF_905220735.1 Paraburkholderia aspalathi | reverse complement strand
TGCAACAAGGCCGGATATAAAGCCGCAGCCTTCCTGTCTACCAGCACATAAAATTCCTTGGCAAACGGGAGGCGTCCATATAAAAGGACTCGTCAGCTCCCACTCCGCACTACGTGCGTCGCGGACGGGTCTGCATGGGAAACCAAGGGCTTCGTTTGAGATCTGTGGGAGGCCATCGGCTTCGCCTCGGCGAGGCGCCTCTGCACTCTCCCTGGCCCCCCTTCAAATGATATGCCGGCGTGCTGAATCGCCCCCTCCCCGCTACCCTCAATTCCAATTCCAATCACGGTCACATCTGCCGTTGGCGTTGCAATCGGAATTGGAAGCGGGATGGTGATGGCGGTGCAATGACAAGCCACGACCTGTTGGCGAGGCGTGGGCGCCAAAACGTAGCGATCGGTTTTATGAACGGCTCTTCGGCGCGCGAAGCGCCGCCGGAAATATGACGCCCTTGTCACAAGCTTATGCACGGGCACGAACACAGATTCCAGATGCACCACTACCCCTGGCAGACCACGGTGCCCACTTAGCAGGGGCTTCTAGCCGCTTTCTTTGCTTATCTTTCTTTGCGGCGGCAAAGAAAGTAAGTGTGTAGTGGTCAAGTAAACCTGGACACCCGGAAAGGGGAATA
>NZ_CAJNBA010000037.1:0-716 GCF_905220735.1 Paraburkholderia aspalathi | reverse complement strand
TGTACCGCTTCTGCCTTGAATTCTTCGGGTATGTTCCGTCTGCTCATTTCTCACCTCGTTTGGAGAATTATCCCCTTTAGAGGTGTCCATAGTCATTGGACCACTACACACCTACTTTTCTTTGCCGCCGCAAAGAAAAGTAGGCAAAAGAAAGCGGCTAGATGCCCCTGCTAAGCGGGTCCCGCAGCTCGCTCATGGTAGTGGTGCGACTGGAATCTGTGTTCGTGCCACTACATGCGCTTGTGACAAGGGCGTCATACTTCCGGCGGCGCTGCGCGCGCCGAAGAGCCGTTCATAAAGCCTCCCGCTGCGTTTTGACGCTCACGTCTCGTCATCAAACCGTGGCTTCATCATTTCCACGCCATCGCGACTGTGCTTGGAACGGCAGCGGCAACGGCACCCGTGCCGTGACCGTGACTGCAAGGCGCCTGCCATATCATTTGAAGTTAGGGTTCCCAGGTGAGTGCAGAGCGCCTCGCCGAGGCGAAGCCGACGGCTCCCATAGATCTTGAACGAAGCCCCTGGTTTCCCATGCATACCCGTCCGCGACGCACGCAGTGCGGAGTGGGAGCTGATGACTCCCTTGTCACTAACGCGGAGTGTGCGAGAACACGGATTCCAGTCGCACCACTACCCGTGGCAGACCACGGTGCCCACTTAGCAGGGGCTTCTAGCCGCTTTCTTTGCTTATCTTTCTTTGCGGCGGCAAAGAAAGT
>NZ_CAJNBA010000036.1:0-735 GCF_905220735.1 Paraburkholderia aspalathi | reverse complement strand
GCTGCATCATCCCACTGTCGACAAACTACACGCGCTGCGCCTGCCCGGCATGGCGGCGGCGCTTGCCGAGCAACAGTCCCAGGACGGCATTGACCGGCTGGGCTTTGAAGAACGTCTGGGGCTGCTGGTCGAGCGTGAATCCAGTGAACGTGACTCGCGACAAACGGCAGCCCGCCTGCGCCGGGCCAGACTGAAGGTGCCCGACGCGTCGCCCGAGGACATCGACTATCGCACCGCCCGCGGCCTGGACCGGGCGCTCATCGTGCGGCTGCTGACCGGTGAGTGGCTTCGGGAGAGGCAGAACCTGATCCTGGTTGGCCCGACTGGGCTCGGCAAGAGTTGGTTGGGTTGCGCCTTCGCCATCCAGGCGTGCCGCCAGGGGTTCTCCGCCTGCTATCTGCGCGTGCCGAAACTGAACGAGGAACTGGCGATCGCACACGGCAGCGGGCGCTACGCGCGATGGCTCGCACAACTTGCCAAGACGGATCTCGTGATTCTCGACGATCTGGCAATGGCGCCGCTGACCGATTCCGCGCGGCGCGACCTGTTAGAGGTGCTCGATGACAGGCACGGACACCGATCCACGCTGGCCACCAGCCAGCTATTACGGGTTCGACTTCGTAAAATCTGTAATGCGATGAACAACTTTATGCGGAGTCCGTCCTTACGAACCCCGCTGCCGTCAGCGTCCAGTGGCTTTCCGTCTATGCATAATAGGTGCGGTGTTCAGCGACG
>NZ_CAJNBA010000035.1:0-745 GCF_905220735.1 Paraburkholderia aspalathi | reverse complement strand
TAGCGAGTCGGTCCCACCCCTTCCCATCCCGAACAGGACCGTGAAACGACTCCACGCCGATGATAGTGCGGATTCCCGTGTGAAAGTAGGTAATCGTCAGGCTCCCCAGCATGACCAGAAACCCCACCCCGCAAAGGTGGGGTTTCTGCGTTTACGGTCGGAGCTGGAATCACTATATAAGTGAGAGCTATGAGTTTGGAACGGTCAAGCAAGCCTTGACAGAAAGCGGTTGTTCCCTCATAATCATCAGTTCTCTGCGGAGGGGTGCCCGAGTGGCTAAAGGGGGCAGACTGTAAATCTGTTGGCTTACGCCTACGTTGGTTCGAATCCAACCTCCTCCACCAGAATGCAAGCTGTAGCAGTAGTTGGGAATCCATGGATCCTTGCGGGTGTAGCTCAATGGTAGAGCAGAAGCCTTCCAAGCTTACGACGAGGGTTCGATTCCCTTCACCCGCTCCAGTAACAAAGAAGTAGCGCCCATGTGGCTCAGTGGTAGAGCACTCCCTTGGTAAGGGAGAGGTCGGCAGTTCGATCCTGCCCATGGGCACCAGAAGTACTCGGTGATTGTTTGCGCGCGGCGCAACGTACGGATAAATCCTCTTAGGAGTCGAAAATGGCCAAGGGTAAGTTTGAGCGGACCAAGCCGCACGTGAACGTCGGCACGATCGGTCACGTTGACCACGGCAAGACCACGCTGACGGCAGCGATCACGACGGTGCTGACCAAGAAGTTTGGCGGCGAAGCA
>NZ_CAJNBA010000034.1:0-1077 GCF_905220735.1 Paraburkholderia aspalathi | reverse complement strand
ATACGGCTAACGAAGACATCACGATTATGCATAGACAGAAAGCCACTGGACGCTCACGGCAGCGGGGTTCGTACGGACGGACTCCGCATAAAGTTGTTCATCGCATTACAGCTATTACGGGTTCGACTTCGTAATAGCTGGCTGGTGGCCAGCGTGGATCGGTGTCCGTGCCGGTCATCGAGCACCTCCAGCAGGTCGCGCCGCGCGGAATCGGTCAGCGGCGCCATTGCCAGATCGTCGAGAATCACGAGATCCGTCTTGGCAAGTTGTGCGAGCCATCGCGCATAGCGCCCGCTGCCGTGTGCAATCGCCAGTTCGTCGTTTAGTTTCGGCACGCGCAGATAGCAGGCGGAGAACCCCTGGCGGCATGCCTGGATGGCGAAGGCGCAGCCCAACCAGCTCTTGCCGAGACCAGTCGGACCAACCAGGATCAGGTTCTGCCTCTCCCGAAGCCACTCACCCGTCAGCAGCCGGACGGTGAGCGCCCGGTCCAGGCCGCGAGGGGTGCGATAGTCGATGTCCTCGGGCGACGCGTCGGGGACCTTCAGTCTGGCCCGACGCAGCCGGGCCGCCGTTTGTCGCGAGTCACGTTCACTGGATTCACGCTCGACCAGCAGCCCCAGACGCTCTTCAAAGCCCAGCCGGTCAATGCCGTCCTGGGACTGTTGCTCGGCAAGCGCCGCCGCCATGCCGGGCAGGCGCAGCGCGTGTAGTTTGTCGACAGTGGGATGATGCAGCATATAGACTCCCTTTCAGCTTCAGTGATAGTACGAAGGCCCGCGCACATTGGCATGCACAAGCGGCAGGTCGGCCTGCACGGTAGCGGGTTCGGGCTCCCGGTCCAGGCCGTTCTTCAGCGTCGAGTCAATGAACTTGTAGTTCGGCGCTTTCAGATCGATGGCGCGGCGGCAAGCAGCTTCGAGCCGGTCGCGCCCGTAGTCCTTGCCCATGCGCAGCACACCCAGACAGGTGCGATACGACTGCTGGGGATGCTTGCGGGCACCCAGCAGGTGCTGGATGACGGCTGCCGTATGCGGGCCGATGTCGGCGGCCCAGTTGCGCAGCCGCTCCGGATCC
>NZ_CAJNBA010000033.1:0-1102 GCF_905220735.1 Paraburkholderia aspalathi | reverse complement strand
CGCTCAGCTGATGCGATCGGGAATCGTGAAATTGAAACTGGCCGCTAGCGCGGCCATGCTGTCGCCTGCTCGCTTGACACCGGCCCGCTAATGGGTGTGGGTAATAGCAAGGCATGCGGCGCAGTTTACGCAAGTCCGGCGCGGTTTACAACATCGACAGCGGCTTACTTGTACGACGGGGCTGCTTCCAGTCGATGCCTTCAAGGAGCATCGACAACTGGGCCTGCGTCAGGTGAATCTTGCCGCTATCGGCCTGCGGCCAGACAAAGTGGCCGTGCTCAAGCCGTTTTGCGAGCAGACATAGTCCGTCGCCAGTAGCCCACAAAATCTTCAGCGTGTCACCTCGACGCCCTCGGAACACGAACACATGCCCCTCGAATGGGTTCTCTTCAAGGGCGGTCTGTACCTTAGCCGCCAAGCCCTGGAAACCACATCGCATATCGGTTACGCCCGCGGCAATCCAGATGCGTGTGCCCGCCGGCAGCCCCATCATTGAGACAGCTCGCGAATCAGCAAGCGCAATATCGTTGGCGACACATCGCCACGAATGCGCAAGCGTGCGTGGTCAAATTCGACTTCGCACACGTTCTCGACAAGAGTAAGCGCATCGCTCGGCTTCGCCGGCTCCGATTCAGCCGTCTCAGAAATCAGCGTCACCGGTAGCAACGGCGGGCTCTTCCAATCCACCGTTGATGATGCTGGAGCAGGCTGAGTAGGCAGCCCGTACGCGCCTTCGAAATACCGTTTGCGCCATTTGAAGAGCAAGTTCGCGTTGATATCATTGTCTCGCGCGATCAATGACAACGACGCACCCGGCTCCAACGACTGCTCAACCAAACGCCTCTTTAATTCATTCGGAAAGTTCGGGCGCCTATATGCACCTTCAGTTTTACGCTGTTGCCACGTTCTATCCATTTTGGTGTCCACCATAATTTGGTGCACACCAAATTATCCAAACCCTCAATCTGCCCGGGCGGTCGGTCAAATTCCCCTATATGAACGGCCCCCTTTGCGCCAGGCTTTCTTGTGCGTTGAAGAACAGGATAGGTTGCAGCTCTATATGCGACCTTCTTGCAGCCGGTACAGCCGCTGCGGGTCCCTA
>NZ_CAJNBA010000032.1:0-1220 GCF_905220735.1 Paraburkholderia aspalathi | reverse complement strand
TGTAGTGGTCCAATGACTATGGACACCTCTAAAGGGGATAATTCTCCAAACGAGGTGAGAAATGAGCAGACGGAACATACCCGAAGAATTCAAGGCAGAAGCGGTACAACTGGTGGTCAGCAAGGGCTATTCGTTTTCCCAGGCCTGTGAAGCAATGGGCGTGGGCGATACGGCGCTGCGCCGCTGGGTAGCGCAATGGCGTGCCGAGCAGGCAAAGCCAGCGCGTACGCCCTTGCAGCTCGAAGGAGACGCGCGTCGCATCCGCGAACTGGAAGCGCGGGTGGCCGATCTTGAGAGGGAACGCGACATTCTAAAAAAGTCTACGGCCTTCTTCGTCAAGGAAATGGATCGCTTCCCGAAGTAATCCATTCGCTGAAGAAGGCCTGGCCGGTAAGCGTGATGTGCAGGGTGGCAGGCGTTGCCCGTAGCAGCTACTACGCGCTCGCGCGGCGCCCAGTGGCGCGTCGTTCGCCAACAGCGCTACTGACGGCTGCGCGCGAGATTCATCGGGAAACCCGCGGCAGCTACGGCAGCCGCAGGATGTCGCAGGCGTTGCGCCAGCGCGGCCACGACATAGGCCGTCACTGCACACGTTCGCTGATGCGCGAAGCGCAGTTGAAAGTAACGCGGCAGCGTACGCATCGTTACAGCAAGGCCAATGGTGAGGCGCTGGTTGCACCGAATCTGCTGGATCGCAACTTTGAGCAGGACAGACCCAATCAGGTCTGGGCTGGAGACATTACGTACGTGAGCACGCGTCAGGGCTGGTCGTATCTGGCCATCGTGATGGACCTGCATTCGCGCCGCATTATCGGCTGGGCGTTTGCGCTGCAGGCCGACACGGAGCTGGTGATCCGGGCCATCCGGCAGGCTCGGGCCAGACGGCGGGCATCGCACGGTGTGATGTTCCATTCCGACCAGGGCTGTCAGTACACCAGTGCGTACTTTGTTGAAGACCTGAAGGCCAACGGCATGGTGCAGAGCATGAGCAGAAAGGGAAACTGCTGGGATAACGCGGTCGTGGAGCGCTTCTTTAGAAGCCTGAAAAGCGAATGGCTCAATCCAAAGGGGTACCTCGATCACGCCGATGCCGAGCGCGACATCGAGGCCTATATTGACGACTTTTACAACTGCCGTCGGATCCATTCGGCAACAGACAGGATGCCGCCGACGCGGTACGAAGCTTCGACTTTTTAAAAATACCCTTTGCCGGTGTCCAG
>NZ_CAJNBA010000031.1:0-1239 GCF_905220735.1 Paraburkholderia aspalathi | reverse complement strand
TGTAGTGGTCAAGTAAACCTGGACACCCGGAAAGGGGAATATTTAAAAAAGTGAAGCTTCGCATCGTGCCGGCGGCTGACCGCCTGCTGCCGAATGGATGCGACGGTAGTTATAAAAGTCGTCGATGTAGACCCCGATGTCGTGTTCGGCGTGCGCGTGATCGGGGTACCCTTTCTCGTCGATCCATTCGCTTTTCAGGCTTCTAAAGAAACGCTCCACCGGTGCGTTATCCCAGCAATTCCCCTTCCTGCTCATGCTCTGAACGATGCCGTTTGCCTTCAGTTCGTTCACGAAGTGCGCGCTGGTGTACTGGCATCCCTGATCCGAGTGGAACATCACTCCTGGCGGCGGACGTCTCTGGTCGCTCGCCTGCTGCAAAGCCCGGATGACCAGTGCTGTATCAGGTAGCAGCGCGAACGCCCAGCCGACGATACGGCGCGAATACAGGTCCATCACGATGGCCAGATACGACCAGCCCTGAAGGGTTCTCACATAAGTAATATCTCCTGCCCACACCTGGTTGATGGACGGCGGCTCGAAGTTACGCGCCAGCAGATTCGGCGCCACCAGCGCCTCACCATTGCTCTTCTGATAGCGGTGCGTGCGCTTTCTGGTAACCACCAGCTGCGCGCGGTGCATCAACGTGCGGGCTCGATAGCGCCCCACCTCGTGACCACGCCTTTGAAGCTCGTGCGACATCCTTCGGCTGCCATAACTGCAGCGGGTTTCGCGATGAATTTCACGCGCAGCGGCGATCTGCGGGCAGGGCGTTAGGCTAGCCGACGGGCGCGCCGCGAACGCGTAATAGCTGCTGCGCGCCACTTTCATCACCTCACACATCACCCTCACAGGCCAGGCCTTCTTCAGTGACTGGATCACTTCGAGAAGCGATCCATTTCCTTGACGAAGAAGGCCGTAGACTTTTTTAGAATGTCGCGTTCCCTCTCGAGATCAGCGACCTTCGCCTCGAGCTCGCGAATGCGACGCGCGTCGGTCTCGATCTCTATCGCTGTGCGCGGCGGTTTGGCCTGCTCCTCGCGCCACCGCGCGACCCAGCGACGCAACGCCGTGTCGCCAACGCCCAGCGCTTCGCAGGCCTGCGAGTATGAATAGCCCTTGCTGACCACCAGCTGGACTGCTTCTGCCTTGAATTCTTCAGGAATGTTCCGTCTGCTCATTTCTCACCTCAGTTGGAGAATTATCCCCTTTAGAGGTGTCCAGGTTCATTGAACCACTACA
>NZ_CAJNBA010000030.1:0-1284 GCF_905220735.1 Paraburkholderia aspalathi | reverse complement strand
GAGGCCATTCACTTCGGTGAAGAAGCAACTGGAAGTGGTTCCAAGAAAAGCCTCTAAGCTTCAGTTTAACAAGACCGTACCGCAAACCGACACAGGTGGGCGAGATGAGTATTCTAAGGCGCTTGAGAGAACTCGGGAGAAGGAACTCGGCAAATTGGTACCGTAACTTCGGGATAAGGTACGCCCCTGTAGCTTGACTGGCCTGCGCCAGGAGGGTGAAGGGGTTGCAATAAACTGGTGGCTGCGACTGTTTAATAAAAACACAGCACTCTGCAAACACGAAAGTGGACGTATAGGGTGTGACGCCTGCCCGGTGCCGGAAGATTAAATGATGGGGTGCAAGCTCTTGATTGAAGTCCCGGTAAACGGCGGCCGTAACTATAACGGTCCTAAGGTAGCGAAATTCCTTGTCGGGTAAGTTCCGACCTGCACGAATGGCGTAACGATGGCCACACTGTCTCCTCCCGAGACTCAGCGAAGTTGAAGTGTTTGTGATGATGCAATCTCCCCGCGGCTAGACGGAAAGACCCCATGAACCTTTACTGTAGCTTTGCATTGGACTTTGAACCGATCTGTGTAGGATAGGTGGGAGGCTATGAAGCGTGGACGCCAGTCTGCGTGGAGCCGTCCTTGAAATACCACCCTGGTTTGTTTGAGGTTCTAACCTTGGTCCGTTATCCGGACTGGGGACAGTGCATGGTAGGCAGTTTGACTGGGGCGGTCTCCTCCCAAAGTGTAACGGAGGAGTACGAAGGTACGCTAGGTACGGTCGGAAATCGTGCTGATAGTGCAATGGCATAAGCGTGCTTAACTGCGAGACCGACAAGTCGAGCAGGTGCGAAAGCAGGTCATAGTGATCCGGTGGTTCTGTATGGAAGGGCCATCGCTCAACGGATAAAAGGTACTCTGGGGATAACAGGCTGATACCGCCCAAGAGTTCATATCGACGGCGGTGTTTGGCACCTCGATGTCGGCTCATCTCATCCTGGGGCTGTAGCCGGTCCCAAGGGTATGGCTGTTCGCCATTTAAAGAGGTACGTGAGCTGGGTTTAAAACGTCGTGAGACAGTTTGGTCCCTATCTGCCGTGGGCGCTGGATATTTGAAGGGGGCTGCTCCTAGTACGAGAGGACCGGAGTGGACGAACCTCTGGTGTACCGGTTGTCACGCCAGTGGCATCGCCGGGTAGCTATGTTCGGAAGAGATAACCGCTGAAAGCATCTAAGCGGGAAACTCGCCTTAAGATGAGATATCCCCGGGGCTTCGAGCCCCTTGAAGGGTCGTTC
>NZ_CAJNBA010000029.1:0-1453 GCF_905220735.1 Paraburkholderia aspalathi | reverse complement strand
ACCAGAAGGAGGCTGAAGTGAAATATAGCGGAATTGATCTGCATTCGAACAACAGCGTGGTGAGCGTGATCGATGAGACGGACCGGGTGGTTGCCGAAAAGCGTCTGCCCAATGACCTGACGAAGATTGTGGCGTTGCTTGCGCCCTGGCAGGCGGAGCTGGCGGGCGTCGTGGTCGAATCGACGTTCAACTGGTACTGGCTCGTCGATGGTCTCCAGGCAGCGGGGTTCACGGTGCATCTCGCCCACACCACCGCGATCAAGAAATACGACGGACTCAAGCACAGCGGAGATGAGACCGATGCGCGGTTTCTCGCCCACCTGCTGCGACTGGACATTCTTCCCACCGGCACCATCCTGCCGCCGGAGCACCGTGCCGTGCGCGATCTGGCGAGAAAACGCATGCAGCTGGTGCGCAGCCAAACCAGCCACATCCTTGCCGTCGAGAACATTACAGCGCGTCAATACGGCAACCGGATCACGAGCAATCAGGTCAAACGGCTGGATAACGAATCGATTGACCAGATGCATCTGCCCGAGGACGTGGCACTTGCAGTTCGGGCAAACGTCGCGGTCATCGCAACGCTCTCTTCACAGATCGATGTCGTGGAAAAGCGTCTTCATGAAAAGGTCGCATCGAACCCCGACCATGCACTGCTGAGGACGGTGCCTGGCATCGGCCAGACTCTTGCAACAGTCATTGTGCTAGAGGTCGGTCCGATCCAGCGCTTCGCGAACCCCGGCAACTTCGCCTCCTACGCGCGGTGCGTGGACAGCCAGCGCATGAGCAATGGAAAAAAGAAAGGCGAAGGCAATACGAAGAACGGGAATCCATACTTGTCCTGGGCATTTGTCGAGGCAGCCAACTTCGCACTGCGCTATTGCGACCAGGCCAGGCGCTTCTACGAACGCAAGAAGGCCCGAACCAACCCGGTTGTGGCGCGCAAGGCCCTAGCCCACAAACTGGCCCGTGCGTGCTTCCATATCCTGAAGGAGCAAAAACCCTTTGATGTAAGGCGCTGTTTTGCGTAGCGCTAACGGCGGCGGCCGGCAAGCCCCCATTACCCACTGGCGCAACAGCTCTGTAAATTGAATGGGATGCTGTGCCGCCGCCCCTGATGAGCAGTCGAAGCGGATCGCCCGCAATGTGAGCCAGCCACCGATTGGCGCCCTCATAGCAGAGGCAGCCCAAACACTTGTGCGATCACATGGACGCATTGCGGTACCAACGTTCTTCCGGGGCGGCATGCCCGCTAGGGCGATTGGCAGTTTGCATCGCCATCGCTTGATCCACATGGGTGTGTGGCGCGATCCGTCGCAGCCACGATTTGAAGAAACGGGTGCGCTCAGCTGATGCGATCGGGAATCGTGAAATTGAAACTGGCCGCTAGCGCGGCCATGCTGTCGCCTGCTCGCTTGACACCGGCCCGCTAATGGGTGTGGGTAATAGCAAG
>NZ_CAJNBA010000028.1:0-1458 GCF_905220735.1 Paraburkholderia aspalathi | reverse complement strand
CGTTAGTGACAAATGGAATGGACGCCTCCCCCCGTAAGGGCTGCTGATCACTGACCGTGGGGGCGGGCAAAGGTAGGGTGGGTTCTCGCAACCGACGGCATCAGATGTGCCAGAGTGGAAGTTGGGCAACGAACCACTTGAGGAAGGAGAACCCAAATGAACTTTACTCCGGTCGGTGTGGATATTGCAAAGCAGGTTTTCCAGGTGCACTGGGTTGATCCGCAAACCGGCGAGGTCATCAGCCGACAGATCCGGCGCGGCGCGTTTCTGGAGCATTTCGCCAATCGCACGCCCTGCCTCATCGGCATGGAAGCGTGCGGCGGAGCCCAGCACTGGGCGCGTCGGCTGGGCGAAATGGGGCATCAGGTCAGGTTGATGCCGGGCAAGGCGGTCAAGGCATTCGTGATTGGCAACAAGAACGATATGGCCGATGCGCGCGCGATCTGGAGCGCGGTACAGCAGCCTTGCGTGAGGGCGGTGGCGCTCAAGACTGAAACGCAGCAGGCGGTGCTGGCGCTGCACCGGATGCGCCAGCAGCTGGTCAGATTCCGCACGATGCAGATTAATGGCCTGCGTGGACTGCTGACGGAATACGGTGAGGTGATGGCGGTGGGCCGAGCCGCGCTGAACCGGGCGATGGCCGGTGTGCTGGCGCGTCTGAGCGAGCGTTTGCCTGCGATGTTGATGGACACACTGCGTGAACAATGGCAGCGGCTTGACGTGCTCGATGAGCAGATTGCGCAGATCGAGCGCCGGCTCTCGGAGTGGATGAAGGAAGAGCGCGCCTGCAGGCAGATCGCGGACATTCCAGGCGTGGGGTTGCTGACGGCAACCGCTGCCGTGGCGACGATGGGGGATCCGAAGACATTCAGTTCGGGCCGTGAGTTTGCGGCCTGGCTGGGGCTGGTGCCGCGACAGACCGGCACCGGTGGCAAGCTCCGGTTACATGGGATCAGCAAACGTGGGGATGTGTACCTGCGCACGCTGCTGATACACGGCGCCCGATCGGTGCTTGCACGCACAAAGGAGCCGGGGCCGTGGATCGAGCAGTTGCGCAGGCGCCGCCCGAACAACGTGGTGACCGTCGCACTGGCCAACAAGCTGGCCCGAACGATCTGGGCATTGCTGGCACACGACCGGAAGTACGAGAAAGCTCATGTCAGTGTGCGGCCGGTGTGAACGCAGCGAAGTCTGAACAGAACGGTTTTGCAAAGAGGAAAACGTCAAAGGTTGCGCAAGGTAATTGAGTGTGATGGCACACAGGTCAGACCGGGACTCACCAAACCTGAAGCCCTTTGCGGGCTAACAGCCCGTGTGACAAATGAGGCGTGAGCCAGCGGAATCCATCGAGGCCAGCGGGTTCGACCTGCAACAAGGCCGGATATAAAGCCGCAGCCTTCCTGTCTACCAGCACATAAAATTCCTTGGCAAACGGGAGGCGTCCATATAAAAGGACTC
>NZ_CAJNBA010000026.1:0-2118 GCF_905220735.1 Paraburkholderia aspalathi | reverse complement strand
CGTTGAGCGCTCACGCTTATCGGCTGTGAAACTAGACAGACTCAGGGGTCTGTAGCTCAGTTGGTTAGAGCACCGTCTTGATAAGGCGGGGGTCGATGGTTCGAATCCATCCAGACCCACCACTGTTTCTGCGGTGGCTGATCCGCTAAAAACCCCTGGGTAGTAACAGATAGCATTATCTGTGCATGACTGGGGGATTAGCTCAGCTGGGAGAGCACCTGCTTTGCAAGCAGGGGGTCGTCGGTTCGATCCCGTCATCCTCCACCAATCTTCAATGCCGGTTTTACTGCGGTGAACATTGAAAAATGTTTGCAGTGTAGTGAAACAGGCATTGGCGATTGAGCCAGTCAGAGTGATACGTGGTTATAGCAACCGCGATATCGGCTGTCGTTCTTTAACAATCAGGAAGAAGTAGTAAAGAGATTCACGAAAGATCACTTAGAGATGGGTGATCGAGTAGGTGAATCAGGGTTGTGATTGTATCAATGTATGAAAAGGTGATCGAAAGATTGCCTTGGAATACGGCGCAACACGAATACTCAACCTGTAGCGCGTGTGGCGAACGTGCCATTCCCAGTGAATGGCGCATGAGACACACCCGTTATAGGGTCAAGCGAACAAGTGCATGTGGTGGATGCCTTGGCGATCACAGGCGATGAAGGACGCGGTAGCCTGCGAAAAGCGGGGGGGAGCTGGCAAACGAGCTTTGATCCCCCGATATCCGAATGGGGAAACCCACTCCTTATGGAGTATCCGTAACTGAATACATAGGTTACGTGAAGCGAACGCGGTGAACTGAAACATCTAAGTAACCGCAGGAAAAGAAATCAACCGAGATTCCCAGAGTAGTGGCGAGCGAAATGGGACCAGCCTGTACTCTTTATCTTCATTGTTAGTCGAAGGCTCTGGAAAGTGCCGCCATAGCAGGTGATAGCCCTGTAGACGAAAACAGCGAGGAAGAACTGGGTGTACGACAAGTAGGGCGGGACACGTGAAATCCTGTCTGAAGATGGGGGGACCATCCTCCAAGGCTAAATACTCGTGATCGACCGATAGTGAACCAGTACCGTGAGGGAAAGGCGAAAAGAACCCCGGGAGGGGAGTGAAATAGATCCTGAAACCGCATGCATACAAACAGTCGGAGCCTCTGCGAAGGGGTGACGGCGTACCTTTTGTATAATGGGTCAGCGACTTACATTCAGTGGCAAGCTTAACCGATTAGGGCAGGCGTAGCGAAAGCGAGTCCGAACAGGGCGTTCAGTCGCTGGGTGTAGACCCGAAACCAGGTGATCTATCCATGGCCAGGATGAAGGTGCGGTAACACGTACTGGAGGTCCGAACCCACTAACGTTGAAAAGTTAGGGGATGAGCTGTGGATAGGGGTGAAAGGCTAAACAAACCTGGAAATAGCTGGTTCTCTCCGAAAACTATTTAGGTAGTGCCTCGTGTATCACCTTCGGGGGTAGAGCACTGTCATGGTTGTGGGGTCCATTGCGGATTACTACGCCATAGCAAACTCCGAATACCGAAGAGTGCAATCACGGGAGACAGACATCGGGTGCTAACGTCCGGTGTCAAGAGGGAAACAACCCAGACCGCCAGCTAAGGTCCCCAAATATTGCTAAGTGGGAAACGAAGTGGGAAGGCTAAAACAGTCAGGAGGTTGGCTTAGAAGCAGCCATCCTTTAAAGAAAGCGTAATAGCTCACTGATCGAGTCGTCCTGCGCGGAAGATGTAACGGGGCTAAGCAATATACCGAAGCTGCGGATGCACATTTATGTGCATGGTAGGAGAGCGTTCCGTAAGCCTGCGAAGGTGCATTGAAAAGTGCGCTGGAGGTATCGGAAGTGCGAATGCTGACATGAGTAGCGATAAAGGGGGTGAAAGGCCCCCTCGCCGTAAGCCCAAGGTTTCCTACGCAACGTTCATCGGCGTAGGGTGAGTCGGCCCCTAAGGCGAGGCAGAAATGCGTAGCTGATGGGAAGCAGGTTAATATTCCTGCACCATTGTTAAATGCGATGGGGGGACGGATCGCGGAAGGTTGTCCGGGTGTTGGAAGTCCCGGTCCTTGCATTGGAGAAGGCGCTTAGGCAAATCCGGGCGCGGAATTCAAGGGTG
>NZ_CAJNBA010000025.1:0-3359 GCF_905220735.1 Paraburkholderia aspalathi | reverse complement strand
AATCTGTAATGCGATGAACAACTTTATGCGGAGTCCGTCCTTACGAACCCCGCTGCCGTCAGCGTCCAGTGGCTTTCCGTCTATGCATAATAGGTGCGGTGTTCAGCGACGCAATCAGCTTATCTGTGGCTTTGAAGCGACCAGAACGCAGCTTCGGCGCCACGATAGATTCGAGCGTTTCTAGTTTCACAGAAGGGTCGATGCGAGTGTACATTTCAGTGGTCTGCATGCTCGCATGGCCGAGCCACAGAGAGACCTTGCGCAAGTCTTTGGTCGCTTGCAAGACCGTGAGTGCACAAGTATGTCTCAGCACATGCGGAGATACACGTTTGCTCAAGATGGATGGACAATCTGTCGAAGCGGCCTTGGTGTGCTTTCGCAATATATATTGGAAGCCGGACCGCGTCATGGCCTCTCCGCGGGCATTGATGAACACTTCCGGGGTGGCAACGGCGCCTCTTATGGCTAACCACGCTTTCAATGCCGAAGCCGTCTCCTTCCACAAAGGCAAGCATCGTTGCCTGCGACCCTTGCCGTGAACGACTACGCTCGCATACGGTTGCATATTCAGATCACCAATGCACAATCCGACGAGTTCTGATGCGCGCAATGCACCGGCGAAACAAAGGTGGAGCATGGCACGGTCCCGAATTCCAAACCAGTCAGACGGCACTGGGGCATCTAATATCGCTTGCATTTCCTGCTGAGTCAGATGACTCACCAAACGGCTTTCCGTCCGCTTCAGCGGTAGCGCCAAGACCCGACGAACCTGCTCGAGGGCGGAAGGTACCCGATACTCAACGAAGCGCATAAACGATTTGATTGCAGCGAGCCGCGTGTTCCGCGAATTTGCGCCGTTATGGCGCGTAGTCTCGAGGTGATCGAGAAAGGAGAGGATCATTGGCGCATCGATTTGCTCGAGATACAACTGGGACGGTTGAGTTTTGAGACGTCGACTGACAAACTCCAGAAGCAATTTAAAGGCATATGCATACGATTCGCAGGTATTTTCACTGGCTCCGCGCTCCAATGGCAGACGCTGCTGGAGGAATGCGGTGATATGCGGTGCAATCGGGGTCATGACATTGCTCCCGTAAAGAATGATTCACAGCAGTCGACGATACCCCTCATCAGTTCAGGCGTTGCCTCAAGATACCAATACGTATGATTGACGTTACAGTGACCGAGGTATGTGGACAATGCCACCATGTGTTTCGTGATGCGGTCCCGGCTATCCGGGCAGTTCTCAAGTGCCCTCACTGCAAATGTATGCCTCAATGACTGGGGTGTTGGCCGCGGTCGCGCTGGAGCACACGGCAAGCCAGCGGCCTTCGCGGCGGAGTCAAACGCTTTTTCGACGGCCTTTACGCCTAATGGTTTTCTCCACAAGGAAACAAAGACGTGACTATCGAACGGAGCATAGGAACGCCGTTGCTCGATGTAGCGGTCCAACGCTAGGCGGCACGTTTCGTGGATCGGAATGAGGCGACTTTTTCTGAACTTCGTATTCCTTATCAGTAGTCCGTCCGGCGTGATGTCATCGTAGAGAAGCCGGAGGGCTTCCGAAACGCGAAGTCCCGTGCATGCCAACAGTGCGAACAGGGTACCGTACGTTCTCTGGCGCAAGGGATGCGTGCCTTGCAGGAATGCAGCATGGACAAGTTTTTGAACGTCCCCTTCAGACAGGATATAGGGCACCGGTCTCGGACCCTTTTCGCTCCCGAACACGGCCGCGGGAATCTCGTGACGCAGATCTTCAGCCCGAGCGTAGCGCGCGAAGCGCCTGACGTTGCCAAGCCTGCGCGCACGCTGCTGAACCGATTTCGCTTGCGCCGCCCACGCCAGAGCGGTCTCGTTGCAGACATGGTCCTTGGCCATGGAGTCCGAGAACGCGGCGAAACTCCGCAGACTGCTGCCTTCTGACTTGAAGGCAAACCCGCACGCGCGACGCATCTCGATATACGACTCTATGAGGTGGGCTAGCATGATTGCACCTCAGGCCACGGCTGTGCGATCCTTTGCAACTCAGGTAGATCGACCTTCGCGTAAATCTGCGTCGTGGCCGTGGAACGGTGTCTGAGAACGAGCGCGATGTCTTGCAGCGAAGTGCCATCACGCAACATTGCGGTAGCCACCGAATGGCGAAGGACGTGAGCTGCCCCGCCACTGGGACACGCGACACCTGACCGGCGCATTGCCCGTTCAACTATGGTGGAAACGGCACCGTGATTCGCGAACTCGTGGAACGGAGCCCGGCAGCCGACGAATACCGCGTTGGTACTACGAGGTGGTCGTGCAAGTTGTAAGTAGTCTACGATCGCCCGCCCGACTTCTCTGGTTAAAGGGAACTTCGTCGGGCGTCCGCCTTTTCCGGTAATGGATATTGACGCATCTTTCCAGTCAATATCAGATAACCGCAAACGAACGAGATCTCCGGCCCGCAACCCCAAACGGGCCAGCATCAGCACTATTGCATAGTCTCGTATGCCGACCGGTGTAGCGCGATCGCAAGAAGCGATAACCTTCTCAACGTCGTTTCCAAGAATGTATCGAGGAAGCGACGACAAACCCCAATTGGCCACCTTAGGCACAGCGGCGTCGAGGTCGGGCCTGCATTTCCCTTCGGCTATCAGAAAGCGAAGAAACATGCGTAATGCCGTCGTACAGTTTTTCGTTGCTGCTAGCCCTTGCCTTGAGCTTTCATCGAGAACAAACTTTCGTAACCCAGGTGCCGTAAAGTTCGTTGGGTCAGTTCCCTCGTTTCTGAGCAGCTTCCCGATGGAGACGCCGTAAGTGGCCAGTGTCGAATCTTTCGTTCCTCGCCGCTCACGCATCCATCGATAGAATTCAACCAACAACTCCGGACCCGGTGTCGTGTCGCCGATATCGGATGGTGCCATGATTCCGGCTTCCCGAAGGTAGTCCGTGAAGAGGCGTACGCCATGCATCAAACCCTTGGGGTTTGCATGACCGTATCTTGAACATGTGCATTTTTTCAGGTGTTTTTTGAACCGTGCTATAGCATCTTGAGATAGGTCTGTATATGGAATTCGTTTCTTGTCAGTCCAATGAAGCAGATGCTCAGCTGCACGAATATGTCGGCGCGCGCTGATTTCCGCGAATCCGGTTTCCCATAGCTTCGCCGCAAACCCATCAAGTAGGTAGCTTCCAGCACTCCCGGACAGCTCATCCACTCTCTGTTGAGATTCGAAGTACTTTGCAAACATGATGTCCTCCTGTTTTCGCCGATACGGCTAACGAAGACATCACGATTATGCATAGACAGAAAGCCACTGGACGCTCACGGCAGCGGGGTTCGTACGGACGGACTCCGCATAAAGTTGTTCATCGCATTACAG
>NZ_CAJNBA010000024.1:0-5633 GCF_905220735.1 Paraburkholderia aspalathi | reverse complement strand
CATGATCTTTCGTGTACGGTCTGGCGTGCGCCAGTACTGCCCAGATGATTCGCGCCATCTTGTTAGCGAGCGCGACCATCACCACATTCAGTGGTCTGCGCTTTTTCATCTATATGAACGGCCCCCTTTGCGCCAGGCTTTCTTGTGCGTTGAAGAACAGGATAGGTTGCAGCTCTATATGCGACCTTCTTGCAGCCGGTACAGCCGCTGCGGGTCCCTATGAAATCCGCTGACTCGTGCCTCATTCCGGGTGAGAGCTCGAAGCTCGCTGGAATTTCCAGGTTTCACGAATCCCGGTCTTACCTGTGCTGTCATTACACTCGATTGCCAACGCAACTTTACGACGGGATTATCCGACTCGATTGAACTGCTCGTTAAGCGGAATGGTTGCTCAAGCCGACTTCAGGCTGACATGATCTTTCGTGTACGGTCTGGCGTGCGCCAGTACTGCCCAGATGATTCGCGCCATCTTGTTAGCGAGCGCGACCATCACCACATTCAGTGGTCTGCGCTTTTTCATCTGTTCGATCCATTCTGTAGGCTCCTTCGTGTGAAACAACACGCTACGAGCGCCGTGAATTAGCAAGGTTCTCAAATAGGTGTCGCCACGCTTGCTGATCCCAAGCAGCTTTATTTTGCCGCCTGAGCCTGTTTGCCCAGGCACCAGACCAAGCCACGCCGCAAACTCGCGTCCCGATCTGAACGATTTCGGATCACCCATGGTAGCAACGGCAGCTGTCGCGGTCAGCAGGCCAACGCCGGGGATGGCAGCGATTGCATTGCACGCCTTGTCCTCTTTCATCCATGTCTGCAGGCGTCGTTCAATTTCGGCAATTTGTTTATCCAGTGCTGTCAGCCCGTTCCATTGTTCACGCAGGGTGTTGATTAGAATCGCCGGTAGACGATCGACCAACCGTTCCAACACACTTGGTATCGTCTTGTCCAACGCGGCGCGCCCCTGGGCCATCACTTCACCGTACTCAGTCAGCAAGCCACGGAGGCTATTGATTTGCATCGTGCGAAACTTCACGAGTTGCTGCCTCATCCGATGCAGCGCAAGAACGGCTTGCTGTGCCTCCGTCTTCACTGCAACCGCTTTGCTAGGCATTTGCGTTGCCATCCAGATCGCGCGCGCATCGGCAGCGTCATTTTTGTTGCCGGTATTGAAAGCCTTAACGAATTTAGCTGGCATCAGCTTTACCTCGTGACCCATTTCGATGAGCCGCCGTGCCCAATGTTGCGCACCGCTACAGGCTTCCATTCCGATCCTACAAGGCGCACGATTTGCGAAATGTTCCAGGAACACTGCGCGCTTAACCGGCTTGTTCACGATTTCACCGGTGTCTAGGTCGACCCAGTGCAACTGGATGACGTTTTTCGCGATGTCCACACCAACGGTCGTATGCTTCATTTTGGACTCTCCGGTTTGCCTGTGAAGATCTCCATCATCTAACGATTTGGGCATTTTTACGCGGTCGGCCGACGGAAGTGCGTCCCCCGCACGATCTTATTGACGGGTGGGGGCCGTTCATATCATTCCGGGTATGGTCACTTCAAACTCCCCCATCTGACGACCGTCGACTGAGCTGACGGAAGAAGTGTTGCAGGACGTCTATCTTCGTCTCCTTCGAACAAGAAGGAGTTCAGGGAGTGAACGTCTTGAAGCCGCACCTGCAAAGCACCGTATTCACACTACTCGAGCGTAACAAGAGCCAGCGCCAGATCCAGCGGCTGACGGGCATCGACCGCAAGACGATCCGCCGCTATCAGGCGATCTTCGAGTCGCAGAAGTCTGGGTCAGCAAACTCCTCCATGGTGACCGCCGGCTCTGAATCGGCAGTCACGCAAAGTCCCCCATCGCCGCGACCACCGGCTACTGAGGCTTCCAGCAAGGCGACAACGTTCAATTTCGCCCGCTCCGCAAGCGAACCGCATCGCGAGTGGATCGAAGAGCAGGTCCGCCTGAGGCGAAACGCGCAGGCGATCTATCAGGATCTGGTCGACCAGTTCGCATTCACCGCGAGCTACGAGAGCGTCAAGCGTTTCGTGCGCGCCTTGCGCCACATTGATCCCGAGCAGTTCGACCGTCTCGCGTTCGCCCCCGGCGAAGAAGCTCAAGTCGATTATGGCGAAGGCGCACTGACCCGCGATCCGAAGACCGGCCGCTACCGACGCCCGCGGTTGTTTGTGATGACCCTTCGGTACTCAAGACGCAGCTTCCGGCGCGTGGTCTGGAAGTCCAGCAAACAGGTCTGGGCTCAGCTTCACGAAGAAGCCTTCCGCTACTTTGGCGGTGCGGTCAGCTACGTCGTTCTCGACAACCTCCGGGAAGGCGTCATCACGCCCGACCTGTATGAACCCGAGATCAACCGGCTCTACGAGGCGATGCTAGAGCATTACGGTGTCGTCGCCGATCCGGCACGTGTGCGGGACCCGAATCGAAAGGGGACCGTGGAGAACGCGATTCAACATACGCAGGGCACCGCGCTCGCCGGCCGCCGTTTCGAGTCGCTCGAAGCCCAGAACGAATTCCTGATGCACTGGGAGGCAAACTGGGCTGCCAAACGAATCCATGGCAGCGCCCGGCGACAGGTCGAGGCCATGTTCCAGGAGGAGAGGCCGCATCTGCGGGCGTTGCCGACCACCGGCTTTCGCTACTTCACGGAGGTCGTGCGTACCGTCTGGGACGACACCACTGTCAACATCGATCGCAGCAACTATGCGGCACGACCTGCGCCGATCGGCACCCTCGTTTCAGTGCGGATCTACGACTCCACCATCGAGATTCGCGATCGCCGTACGCAGGCGCTGCTGCGCACGCATCCTCGCGCCCTCCAGGCCGGTTCGCTTGAACTGCCAGAAGACGAACGCCCGTTCAATCCGTCCCGTCAGAGCGCCTTCCTGCTCGCGAGCGCTGCGGACATCGGGCCGCAAACGAAGGCACTTTGCCAGCACATGTTCGACAGCGAAGGTCGCGTCGGCCATCGCGCCATGTGGGGCATCGTCGGCCTGGCGAAGAAGTATCCCGCCCGGCTCGTTGAACAGGCCTGCGATCACGCATTGCGTCATCACGTCTACCGCTACAAACAGGTGCGCGCGATCGTCGAGCGGCTGTTCGAACAGGCACTCGAGCGTCTCGATCAGGCACCGCAACTCGAACTGCCTCTCACGCAGGATCACCCGCTGATCCGTTCCACCGCCGAATACGGCGAACTCTTTACCCTCGGTGCGCAGCACGGCGCCGAATCTCAACCTCCGACTGGAGAAACACAGGCATGACCATGACATTACCGGAAATCGAACGGGCTCTCGGACAGCTCCGCCTGTCCGGCGTGCGCGACACGCTTGAAACGCGCGTGTTGCAGGCCCAGGGCTCGCAGCAGCCATTCCTTGAAACCTTCGCACTGATCCTGCAGGACGAACTGGATCGCCGCCAGTCCCGGCTCATTGAACGCCGCTACAAGCTCTCCGGCCTCGAAGAGAAACTCGCGCTCGCCGAATTCGACTGGGGCTTCAATCCCAAAGTGCCCCGCCAGGCCTGCTTCCAGCTTCACACGCTGAAGTTCATCGCCGCCGGCGACAACGCGCTGATCATCGGCAAACCCGGCACCGGCAAATCGCACGTTGCGAAGGCTGTCGCCTACCAGGCGGTCCTGCAGGGCCACAAGGTACAGTATCTTGAGACCGACGACTTCTTTAGCCGTTACGCGCTGAGCCCGACGGCTCAGCGCGAAGCCCGACTGCGAGCCATCCTCGAGAGCGATCTGCTCGTGCTGGATGACCTGTTCCTGTCGCGTACGATCCCAGATGCCGCCGGCGCGCTGCTGCAAACGCTAATCCATCAACGCTACAAACTACATCGCAGCGTTGTCGTGACATCCAATCGCGTTGTGCAGGATTGGGGCGCATATCTAGGCGACAACACGATGAGCACCACGATCCTCGACCGGCTCATGCATCACTGCCACCTGCTTGAATTCGACGGCCGCAGTTACCGTCTCAAGGAAGCCGCTGAAACGCTTGCGCGGAAATCGAAAAACAGCTAAATAAAACCATTAGTCCTGCTGCACAGGGTGGGGGAATTTGCGCGACCATAAGTGGGGGAGTTTCAACTGACCGTCCGGGATCTGGGTCAATAATGGCCCCCGCAAGGTGCTTACCCACGACGAGACCGCCCACAGATAAAGATGAAACCCAGGAAGGTGAAGGTCTCCGGCCGGCCAAGGCCGCAGCGCTTTCGTCTGCCCGCTGCGTTGCGGCCAAACTCCAGCAACCTCGTCTTGTCCGGATGCAGCGCAAGCGAGAACTCTTCCAGCCTCGCTCGCATCGCGTCCCAGAAGCGCCGCGCGTCGTCTTCGTGCTGGAAGCCGACCACGATATCATCCGCGTACCGCAGAATGATCACGTTGCCTTTGGCTTCCCGCCGTCGCCACCGATTGGCCCAGAGATCAAAGACGTAGTGCAGGTACACGTTCGCGAACAGTGGTGAAGCCACCGCTCCCTGGGGCGTACCGGTCTCACCGGTTCAAAGGCTCCAAGGCCTTGAAGCGCAAGGTCATCAACCCTACCCGCGTGCCAATTGAAGAGAAGGAGAGCTATCGCTGGCTGGAAAACCTGGGGCAATCCACGGCATTACTGGGCGAACCGGAACGCTGCGTACATATCGGCGATCGCGAAAGCGATATTTACGAGCTGTTCTGTGAAGCGCATGAGCTGGGCAACTTCCTGGTGCGCACATGCGTTGACCGCCTGGCTGGCGACGGAGAGCATACAATCGCCGACGAGATGGCCGAGACGAAGATCAGGGGTTTCCATTGTGTCGAGCTTCGCGATTCGAAAGGCTGTCCCGACGAAGCCTTCCTTGCGATTTGGTATCGCCGCATCACGGTACTACCACCTCTCTACAAGCAGCGTCGCTATCCCGAGCTACGTCTGACCGTCATTCATGCTCAGGAAACGACCGCTCCCGCCGGTCGGCCTCCGACGAGTGGAAGTTGATCACTGATCTGTCAATCAAATCTCGTGCGGACGCCATCGAGAAGCTCGACTGGTACGCGATGCGCTGGAAAATTGAGACCTTCCATAAGATTCTGAAGTCGGGGGAGACTGAAGAATCAAAATTGCGTACCGCTGATCGCTTGGCCAATCTCATCTCAGTGTTCTGTATCCTGAGTTGGCGTATCTTCTGGCTGACCATGCTCAACCGGTGCGCCGCCCACGCCCCCGCCCAGTTGGCCCTCACACAAACCGAGGTCGAGCTCCTCGATCGGATCGTCAAGGACACGCCTCGCACTACTCGGGCGCCGCCACCAGCCTCATCAAGCTTGCGCAACTCGGTGGTTACCTTGCACGGGCCAACGACCCGCCGCCCGGCAATACCGTGATGTGGCGCGGCATTCGGCGCCTGATTGACATTCAGCTTGGCTATGAGCTTGCACAGGAACATTGAAAATCATCTAGCGGGCCTCCCACCGCCGCCCCGTGGGGCGGCGGGGTAAAGTGAGTCTGCACGGAATCACTTAACCAGAAGGAGGCTGAAGTGAAATATAGCGGAATTGATCTGCATTCGAACAACAGCGTGGTGAGCGTGATCGATGAGACGGACCGGGTGGTTGCCGAAAAGCGTCTGCCCA
>NZ_CAJNBA010000023.1:0-12457 GCF_905220735.1 Paraburkholderia aspalathi | reverse complement strand
TGGGCAGACGCTTTTCGGCAACCACCCGGTCCGTCTCATCGATCACGCTCACCACGCTGTTGTTCGAATGCAGATCAATTCCGCTATATTTCACTTCAGCCTCCTTCTGGTAAAGTGATTCCGTGCAGACTCACTTTACCCCGCCGCCCCACGGGGCGGCGGTGGGAGGCCCGCTAGATGATTTTCAATTTCCACGCCCGAGCCAATATCCAAGCTGGATGTCCATGAGACGATGCATACCTCGCCAGATAACCGTATTGCCCGGTGGGGGATCATTGGCGCGCGCAAGATAACCGCCGAGTTGCGCGAGCTTGATGAGACTGCGTGACAGGGGAGGCGCCTGTGCAGTGCGTGCTGTATCTTTGACGAGTCGCTCGAGGAGGTCGGTCTCTGTTTGTGTAAGCGCCGTTTGAGGTGGCGCGTCCGGCGCGCAGCGGTTGAGCTCGGTCAGCCAGAAAACCCGCCATGAGAGGATGCAGAAGATGGCGATCAGGTTCGTCAGCCGGCTTGCGGTACGCAGTTGCGACTCTTCAGCCTTGCAGCCGGACTTCAGGATCTTGTGGAACGTCTCTATTTTCCAGCGCATCGCGTACCAGTCGATCTTTTCGATCGCCTGGAGACGTGAGTTCACCGGCAGGTCTGTAATCAGCTTCCATTCGATACGTGGTCGACCCAATGGCTCGCCTCGCTCCAGCGCATGAATAACGGTCAGCTTGAGTGCCGGATAGTGCCGCTGCTTGCTGACGGGCGGTAATACCGTGATGCGCCGATATCTGATTTCCAGAAGCGCTTGCTGGGGACACCCCTTGGAGTCGCGAAACTCGATCCGATGCAATCCCTTGACCCGCACCTCTGACATCTCGTCCGCAACGGTATGTCCGCCGTCGCCAGCCAACCTGTTAGTGCAGGTGCGCACCAAAAAATGCGTTCCAACCTCGCAGGCAGTGCAAAACAGTTCAAAGATGTCGCTCTCCCTGTCACCGATATGTACGCAGCGATCCGGATCGCCGAGTCGTGCCGTTGACTGCCGAAGGTTCTCAAGCCAGCGGTAGCTCTCTTTCTTCTCGATCGGTATGCGCGTGAAATTAACCTTGCGCTTCAACTTCGTGGTGTTCTTGAACTCTTTCCGGCTCCAGAATTTGATGGCCGTCAGCCCGAGCGGCAATCCCTCTGTTGTAACCGCCAGACTCGAATGCATCAGGACGCCGCATTGCGAGCTTGGTTTGGGACGGCCTCGACGCTCGGCGGCGGTTATCGTACTGCTGGCGTAACCGATGAGTTCGGGGTGCTCTCTTTCATACAGGAACGCGCTCGTGTCGTGAAGCACAAGAACCGGCCCTTCGGTCACTGCACAGCGCTGCGCCGTTGCCTGAAAATGACCGCTCAGGATGTCCTGCTCGCTTACGCGGTCGTTGTCCAGAAATCGATAGGCCGCTTTGGTGTTGGCCCAATCAACACAAGCCAAGGGGATGGTTTTGCCCATACCCTTCCATAGACGGCCTAGCAACATTTTGAAGCGTTTCATCAGTCGTTGGTCACGGAAACTACTTTGGGCGCTTTCGCGATTCAGCCATTCCTCCTCATCCGACGGCAACCCTTCTGCTGGCTGTGATCGTTGTCTCTGAGATTCTTTCTTATCCATTTCTTAATGTAGTAGTCCTAATTATTATAGGTTAACAAAAACTCGCGCATTTGTGGGTAATAGGGGTCGCTTCAGAAAACGGAAAATAAAGCACGCCAGGCCGATGAACCCCGGAGCTTGGGTACCCAGTTATGGTGCGGCGAACGCCTCATCCATCTGCCGGGAACGTTTGACCTCGTCACTCTGAAGGTAGATCGAGGTTGTCGCGATCGAGGCATGGCGGAGATTGTCTCGCACCGTCGTCAGTTCCGCGCCGCGGGCGAGCGCATGTGTGGCGTGGGTATGCCGCCTATGTCGCCAGCGACATAGCCGGCACTATATCGGCTTCCTGACTATGTCGAGTCACAAAATGACCATCCGCTTCGGTCCGATGCTCGCGAGTTGTGCGGCAAATCAGCCCGTTCATCACTCGACATAGTTTCCCCAACTACAGATTACTCAGAAAGGTCAGGAGCCGGTCCGTTGGCCGATAGCGTCCTGGCTTGCCACGTGGCGGAGATGTTTGCGCAAGAGCTTGCTCTTTCATCGCAAGTGTCGCTTCAAGATAGATCTGCGTGGTTTCCACGGATTCGTGTCCTAGCCACAGAGCAATCACAGAACGATCGACTCCGGCTTGCAGAAGATCCATCGCCATCGTGTGTCTCAATCGATGAACGGTAACCCGCTTCTGATTCAACGAAGGACAAATTTTAGAGGCCGAATTGCGATGCTTGTTGAGCAGATACTGCACGCCATGAACCGTGAGGCGTTCTCCCTTCGCGTTTGGGAACAGTACATCGCCATCGCCGCGCTGCGGTTCTCGAAGCCATGCTTTTAAGACGGCGAGCGTTGATTTGGCGATCGGGGTACAGCGCTCTTTGTTCTCATGCAAATATTTCCATGATCGAAACTATGACGATCTCGGGAATATGCGCAGTTCCGCGCCACGCAGACTCGTTTGTCCTTCTGCGATGGGCTATGCATAGCAGGTCCGTGGTGTGAACTGCGCATAATTACAGGCTTTCAAGGAACTGCATCAGGCGATCGGGCGGTCGATACCGCAAGATTCCGCTGCGAGGTGGCTGCAACTTGTTGAGCGCACGCTCCTTCATCGCGAGGTCGGCCTCGACGTACATGTGAGTCGTGGCTGGGCTTTCGTGTCCAAGCCACAGTGCAATGACACTCAGGTCAACGCCCGATTGCAGCAGATGAGTCCCAGTCGAGTGCCGGATGACATGCGGTGAAATGGGATGGCTTGATAGTTGAGGACATTGCCTGGTGGCTGTCTGCGCTGCGAGCTTGAGCCGATCCGTAACGTTGGAGCGCGTCATCGGATTCCCCGAGCGATTGGGGAACAGCATCTGGTCAGGCGATGACCCGATCCGGCGCAACCAGCTTCTGATTTGGCTCGCTGTCGAGCGCCACAAAGGTACGGTGCGCTGTTTCCGGCCTTTGCCGTGGATATGTGCACAGGGCGCCTTATCCAGAACGACGTCACCCACCCGCAGACCGATCAGTTCGGAAACGCGTGCGCCAGTATTGTATAGCGTTGCAAACAGTACCCGGTCCCGCTGCCCGCACCAGGTGTTGGGGTCAGGTGCGGCGAGTAGTGCCTCGATCTCGTCACGCGACAGGTGGCCGATGAGCGGCCTGTCGAAGCGCTTCATTGGGATAGCTAAAGTGCTTTGGATAACAGCCAGCGCAGAAATATCCTTGAGTGCTGCGTACTTCAGAAATGAACGGATGGCAACAAGTCGCGCATTCCGGGTGCGCGCGCAATTATGCCGATCGTCCTCCAGATGACGAAGGAAGGCGAGCACCAGATTCACGTTGATGTCCGCTAACGCCAGGTCGACAGGCGACTTACGGAGACGCGCCTGAGCAAACTGAAGGAATAGTCGAAACGTATCCCGATAGCTGGCTATCGTCTGCGGGCTGACTGCCCGTTGTTGCATCAGGCGCTCAACGAAGAATTCCTGTAGCAGCGCCGCGAAGTTTGACGACGAACAATGCCTGTGCCTAGACATGACAGACTCCTTCTGTAAAGTGCTCAAAGCGCTGAGCCGCAATTGCCATCAGTTCCGGGATGCCCGTCAGATACCAATAGGTGTCGGTCACCTTGGCATGCCCTACGTAAGTCGACAGCATGACCATCGCGTTGTCGACGTCCACTCCTTGCTGGTACCAGAGCAACACCCGTCGGCAGATAAACGAGTGCCTCAGATCGTGGATGCGTGGAGCAGGATGATCACCACGGGCGACCCATCCCAACTGTGAACGCAAGGACCCGAAGACATCCTCAACCGTACTGATCTTCATGCTGCTTCCGTGCACGATGAAGAAGTGATCGCTTAGCGTGATGGGCCAATCGTGATCCCGTAGCTCTACGTAGCGACTGAGTGCTCGCACGACGGTTGGATGAAGTGGAACGACGCGGGACTTACGATACTTCGTTTCCCGAATCATCAACAGGCCATGATCGAGGTCGACGTCTGCGCGTCTCAGATTAAGCGCCTCGGAAATCCGCAGTCCGGTGGCCGCGATCAGCCCGAACAGGGTTGAGTAGGTCACGGGCCGCAGTTTCTCCTTCGAAGGCAAGGTCAAAGCGGCGGCCAGCAGTTCCCGGATCTCCTCATCGGCATAGATGTGCGGTGTCAAACGGCGATGGGCTCGGCCGAAAAGATAAAGAGGAGGAACTTCGGTGGCGGGGTCAAATTGTTGGAGATACCTTGCGAACGGGCGAACGATCTCAATCCGGCGCGCCCAGGTAAAGGGCGCCTGACCTGGTCCAGATCGAGCCCAGGACGCTGCCAGATTTACGGTGAGCGGCCCTTGGTGGCCGCTCCGGTCGGCAAAGCAGGCAAAGTCAAGAAGCCGGCGGCCCGTGCACCGCAAGTCAAAACCGAGGCGACGTCTTGACGCAAGGTAGTCCTCGGCGAGCGATACCATCCTGACTGAACGCTTCATGACGTTCTCCCCGGCCAGGGCAGCGCGACTCTGGCAAGGCTGCTGAGATCGATCGTGGTGTAAATCGCGGTAGTATCCAGGCAGCGGTGTCGAAGGATATCCGCGATCTCCTTCATGAGGACTCCGGCCTGGACCAGTCGGCTCCCTACGCTGTGTCGCAGAACATGAGTTCCCCGCCGGCGTGGATCGCTACCGCATCGCGCATGAGCGGCGCGGACAGTGTTGCGCACGACGCTCGATCCGATGGGTTCGGTAAGCGGAGCGACATGCCGGAGAAATACCGCTCTGCTATCGGAGACCGGGCGGCCGTCAGTGAGGTATTGAGCAATTGCGCGGCCGGTCCGTGTCGGCAATGGAAGCACATCTGTTCGCCGCGCCTTGCCTGCCGATAACCGTAGCGTCCCGTCGTGCCAGTTCAGATCGTCCAGCTGTAGCGAAGCCACTTCGCCCGCGCGCAGTCCCAGGTCGACCATACACCGGGCCATCGCGTAGTCCCTGCGGCCGAGCGCGGATTGGCGATCGAATGCGTTGAGAAAGCGTTCCAGCTCCGCCTCAGAAAGCGTGTCTGGCAACGATGCGAGCCGCCACTGGGCGATTTGCGGGATCGCGGCAATAAGGCACCGGACATGATCTCCGTGCATACCCCGGAAACGTAAATAGCTCCGTAGCGCAATCCCAAGTACTTTGCCTGTGCTCGGTTTGCATCCTTCGAGGTGTCTGACTACAAATCGATGAACATGTTCCGGCTTGACCTGTGCCATATTGATTCTCGATGCACCAAATCGCTCCGACAGGAATATCCGCACGATGCGCGTGCGCAACCTTCTCGTAGACGCGGCCAGCCCGCAGACCTGGTCAAGATGTGCATCAAACTCCTTGAGTTCCTCCTGTATCAAAAGGGGTGTGAAATCGGGCCGAGGTGGTATGTCAGCTCTCTGGCGAAGCACGACAAGCAGACGATTTAAGGCTGGCCCAACATGGTTCCTGCATCGTGGTGTGCGCGATGGGCAGTCGCACCGCGGTAAGTGGTCATCCAGAAAACGGCGTACCAGCGCTTCATCAATCTGACTAAGTTTGACGCGTCGCTTGCGCAGCCAATGCGCAAAATGCGCGACGCTGCACAGATACTTACGGACGCTCCACGACGAATACCCGCGCCCGATCAAATAGCTGGAATAGGCTTGGTAGCTGGATTTGAACACGCCGTCTGTCAGCCATACCCGGGTCTGCTGCGGTATCGCGAACTCGTTGTCCATGATGACTCTCCTCAAAAGGCCGAACTGCCTTCTGAGGAAAGCACTTTTATTATGCGCAGTCCACTACTGGCGGCAGCCGTGGAAAACCCATCGCAGAAGGACAAACGAGTCTGCGTGGCGCGGAACTGCGCATATTCCCGAGATCGTCATAGTTGCGTCCCTTGCCGATCACGCGAAAGTGAGCGCCGACACCGAGGACGAGATCTTCGCGTTTAAGCCCGGTCATTTCGGACAAGCGCAGGCCAGTTTGCACTGCGGCCAACAGAAAGGCGTGGTCACGTCGACCGGACCAAGTACGTTGATCAGGTGCGGCAAGCAAGGCGTCGACCTCGGGTCGGGTCAGGAAGGGGACGAGTGTGCGGGTGAAGTGTTTGCTGGGAATGGCAAGCACTCGCTGGATCTGTGCGGAATGTGTCGGCGTTTCGAGAGCCGCGTAACGGAAGAAGGAATGAATCGCGGTGAGACGTAGATTACGGCTTCGAACGCTTAAGCCTTGTTGCTTCTCAAGTTGGTCTAGAAACGCGACAATTAAAGGCGCATCAATCTCCTCGAGGTGCAGGTGGGACGGTAGTTTATGCAACCGCTGCTGTACGAACTTCATTAATTGACGAAAGGTATCGCGATAAGAACTGATCGTGTGAGGACTTGCCTGGCGCTGTTGCATCAGGCGTTGCGTGAAGAAACGCTCCAACAGCGGAGCAAAGTCGGCAGAAGTGGTCATGATGGGTTCCCCCAACGTTGTTCAAGTCGGCGCATTGCCTCACGCATCAATTCCGGTGAGCCACTTAAATACCACTGCGTGTCTGCGACGTGAGCGTGACCAAGATAGGCTGACAGGATGGGCAGACGGCGCTCCGGATCGTGTCCGGAGCGGTACCAGTGTAAGAGCGTATTTGTTGCGAACACGTGCCTCATGTCGTGCAGGCGCGGGCCGTGACTGTCGGAGGTGCCACGCAAACCGATTTGCCGTGACAGTGCATAGAAAGTTCGATGAATCTCCGAAGCATCGAGACGATTGCCCCGATTAGAAACAAACAGATAGGATGAGACAGGTTGCCCCATCCACCGACGTTCGCGCAGAGCGATATAGTTGGCGAGCACCCTGGAGGTCGAAGCATGTAACGGAACGAGGCGGGACTTGCCGAACTTAGTACTGCGGATCGTCAATTCAGCCGCCACCAAATCTATGTCCTGAAGCTCTAGGTTGCGCACTTCACCCAGGCGCATGCCGGACACGCTCAGCAGCCCAAACAGGCAATAATAGGTCCATGGCTTGAGTTCATCCCGTTTGCAGCGGCAGGGTATCTGGAGCGCGGCATTTAGCAACTTACGAATCTCGCCGTCAGAATATAAGTACGGCTGAGCGCGTTTCGCGTGAAACGGGAGTAAGCCCGGTGCGGGGATTTGCGTGCGCGGATCGGTGGCGCTCCGATAGCGTGCGAAACAACGCACAAATCCTAGCCGGGCGGCCCAACTCGCGGGACGATAGTGTCTGGGTTGTTGTGCCCATTCGAGAGCCAGTGCCTGGGTGATATATTTCGCTCGACGTTGCTCCATGAATGTGACGAAGTCGCGTAGTCCTCTATCTGCCTCATTCAGCTTGAATCCTAAGGCGCGTCTCAGAGCAAGGTACTCCTGAGCGGCCTGCCGAAGTGTGTTCATTGCACACCTCCGGGCCATGGGACGGCCAGCTTGCGTAATGCTTTGATGTCGACCTTGGCATAGATCGTCGTGGTATCGGGATGATGATGTCCCAACAGCTCACCTATCTCGCCAAGCGACGCACCGTGGCGTAGCATCTCTGTGGCCAATGCATGACGGAACTGATGTGCTCCCGTAGTTGGGGAGCTAACACCCGCGCGCTGAATACAGCGGCGCACCACCGAGCTGACGGCAATTGACCCCCGAAATCCTGCGATGGGAGCCCTGGCGCGTAGAAACACCCGACGACAGGGGCTAAGTGGTCGCCCGTGCCGGAGGTATTCCGCTATCGCCTTGCCCACATCTGCTGGTACCGGCAGAGCGCTGCGTTGGCCGCTCTTGCCGTGCACACTCAACTGGCCGGCGCCCCAGTCAATGTCGTCGAGTTCGAGAAAAGTTACTTCACCCGCACGCAATCCCAGTCGCGCGAGCAGCAACAAGATGGCGTAGTCTCGACGACCAGTTGCGCTGTGTCGATCGATACTGGACAGCAGTTGCCGTATCTGTTCAGTTGGAATCGAGCGAGGAATCGACGACATCGACCAGTTGGCAACGCTCGGGACGGCGGCAGCCAGATCTAGCGTAATGTTTCCACGATAACGCGCGTAGCGTAGAAAAGATCGTAATGCAGTGGTCATGAGCTTCGCCCGTTTGGGACGCAGGCGCGAAGCCTCTTGCTGTACGAATCTCACGACATCCACAGCACGCAGGCGAGAGATCCTAATGCGGCCATCGCCAAAACAGGCTTTAAGAAAATCGCGGATGAACGGCAAATAGTTGACGATCGTCGCCCTGGCCAGAGCACGCGCGTCGCGTAAGTACTCCTCATACGCTTGTACGTAGCGCTCAACTGGGGTCGGTCGTCGCTCCGGTATCTTCTGACCAGCAATCAATCCCTCATGGTCCAAAAAGTCGATGAGGTGTCTGAGCGCGGCGCGATCTCCTCGAGCAAGTCGAACATGCCGAGCGCGATACCGAAAATATCTAATCGCATGATCAGAGCAGACACTACCCAATTCGATTCCCGACTGCTTAAGCCATCGGCTAAAGCCTGCAGCAATCTGAACTTGCCGATTCAGTGAGAACGCACTGTATCCCTGATCGTTTATCGATCTGGAAAACGAGGCAATGTGGGCCGAGAGTGGACCTTCAAGTGGTCGCGTGAGCGCAACCTGCTTATCGATGATGTACTTCACGATGAACTCCTTCCCCGACGTCGGGGCGACTGGGAGGAGTCAAGACTATCTCTATTCCATCCTACGGATTTGCTGTAAAAATCGACCTGCTACGAGAGCACAAGACATAGTCAGGAAGCCGATATAGTGGCGTGTCCAGTGGGGGCTGGCGCGACGCAACTTTTCAGCCAGCACGGGATGATCGGTGCCGATGACATCGGCGGCCCGGCGGAAAAAGCCGCGCATCACGAACCACAGACGGGAACGGGTGATGCCCGTTGCTCCTTCTCCGTCAAAACTCGCCAGTAGCGGGGCTTTCGGATCCCAGCGCTGCGGTGTCACCGGCAGGCGCCTCTGGACGAGGTACTGTTTGAGTGCAACGCGCGCGAGGGGCGGCAAGGCTATCTTGCCAGGCTTGCCGCCCTTGCCCACGAGATTGAGCCAGTGGGCGCCGCGTTCGTCGGCACGGATGTCGCCAAGCCTCGCGCCGACAAGTTCGCTCGCACGCAGACCGGTCGCGTAGGAAAGGTCGAGCAGGAAGCGCAGCCGCTGCGCGGCGGGAGCTTCCCAGCCGTACGACCATTCCAGTCCGTTCGCGATCGTGCGAACCAGCTCCCATTCGCCTTCTGTGAAGCCGCGCGACGTGTCGAGTGGCGTGACGCGCGTCTTGCCGCGCACCTTGATACCAGCAAACGGATTGGTGAGCACGTAGCGTTGCTCGATCAGCCAGCGAAACAACGCACCCAGGACAGAGAGTGCGTAGGCGGTCGAGCGTGCCGACAGGTTTCCAGAGAACGGGCGCCAGTCGGGTGCGTTGCGCGGCCGCGGCGGTCCGACCCACCGCTCGCGCGGGGCGGGATGCCGCAGAAAGCTCCGATACGCGATCGCATCTTCGGTCGTGAGTGAGGACAATGCCCGCCCGCGCTCGACGATGGCCCAGAGGATCAGGCGTTCAGCTTCCTTGCGGTAGGCGCTGTGCGTGGCAGGCGTTTCATGCAACGCGAGCCACGCGTGAACCGCGTGTTAGCGGTGCTGTAAATCCGCTTAAAGATGGCGTCGCAAGGTTGAGCAAAGCACTCAACAATAAGGGGGCCGCGTGGCCCCCTCGAAGGTAACGTGATGTGCAGCGTGTCGGTCAGAATGGAGGATCGTCTGGTTCTGGCGTATGGCAGTCCGGCGCACGCTGTTCGAGCAGTAGCGCGTGAAGCTGGCGTGCATAATGCTGACGGACGACGTCGAGCATGTCATCGAGCAACTCAAACACGGCAAGCGCCTGTTCAGGTGTCCAGTCTTCGGGCACGACGAACGGCAGGCCATGCCGTCGGCCCGATGGCAGCAAGGGTGTTCGACTCATTCTTCCGCTCCTTCCTGTGCGCCGCTCTTCTTCGCTCCTCGCCGTCGGGAACGTGCTTCGGCGCGCTCGCGCGCTTCCTTGAGACGGTAGGATTCGCCCTCGATCGCGATGACCTCGGCGCGATGCACCAGCCGGTCAACCAGCGAGACGACACAGGCGGCATTCGGGAACACCTCCGTCCATTCCTTAAATGGTTTGTTGGTCGTCACGATCGTAGAACGGGCCCCATATCTCCTGCTGATCAATTCGAACAGCAGGTCGGCATGCCGGTTTGAATACGACAGATAGCCGACTTCGTCAATACAGAGCAGGTCCGGCGTTGCGTAGTAGTGCAGACGCCGGCGCAACGCCGAATCGCTATCGAGCGCGGCAAGTTCGCCGAGCATTTCCCCTGCTGCCCTGAACAGCACCGTGTGGCCCTGGATGAGCGCCTGATGGGCCACGTTCTGCGCAAGCGTCGATTTGCCCACGCCGTTTGGGCCAATGAACACGGCGTTAGTTGCCTCCCTGACGAATTCCAGCGACATCAGTTCATTGACGGCCACGCGATCGATGCGTTTGGGCCATTGCCAGTCGAAGTCGCCCAGCGACTTGAAGTCACCCAGCTTCGCGGCGCGGATGCGCCGCTGCAGGGATCGGTGGGTGCGCTCGTCTTCTTCCCACTGGATAAGCGGTGCGACCCATTCAGCTCCGCTTACTTCGGACCAGTGCCCGACCAGACCGTTCAAGCGTAACGCCTGCGCGCGTGTGAGCAGGATATCAGTGGTCTTCGTGTTCATGGTCATCATTGTCCGTTGTCAGTTGATCGTAGCTGTCGAGCCGATGCGGCTGCACCGGCGTGTCCTTGCGCCGCACGTGCTCGGGCAGACTCATCGCGACCGGAGGCGGCTCACCGCGCTCGGCGCGCCGGCGCTCCAGCGCCAGCCGCACGGTATTCGTGTGCGGCACCCCGGCGGCGAGCGCTTCCTCGACCGCGGCCTGCAGCTCGGCTGCACCGTACCGGTCGAGCAGGCGCAGCAACCCGTTCGTGAGCCCACCGAGGTTCGCGCCGCGCTCAGCCGCTCGCGTGAGCAGCAACTGGCTGGCTGGCACGGCCTTCGTCAGGCTGTTGACGCCGCGATGCTGGCTCGCCTGGCGTTTGCGTTCCTTGAGTTCCCGGATATGCTCGGGCAGCTCGATCTGCGCGTCACGGTCATAGCTGCGCGGGTGACTGGCAATCATCTGGGCGCCGTCAAACACGCGCACCTGCTGCAGATCGGCGCGCACAGTTAGCGTGCGACGCACATGCGTGGCGCATATCGTGTAGTCGTTCAGGTCGAAGCGCACGTACGGTGTCTTGCCGACCTTGACCTCGAGCTGTTCCTCCACGGGGTACGGGTTCTCCGGCAGCGCAAGCAGTAACGGCTTCTCCATCGCGAAGGCCTCGCGTACCGTCATGGTCCGATCCTCCGGACACGGCCGGTCGGCCGCCTGGGTGCGGCACCAGTGCTCGGCCTGCGCGTTCAGATCGTCCAGATCCTTGAAGGTGCGCGCCGCGAAGAACGCCTCGCGTATATGTCGAATAGCCCGTTCCACCCTGCCTTTTTCGTTTCCGCGGTATACCGCCACCGGACGCGGCTCGAAGCGGTAATGCCCGGCAAATGCGAGCAGCCTCGGGTTGAAGCGAATCGCGTCACCCTGACGCTCAAGCACAGCACTTTTAAGGTTGTCGTACAGGATGACCTTCCCGAGCCCACCCCAATGGGTGAACGCGCCGACATGCCCGCGCAGGAAGTTCTCCATCCGGGCATCAAGGAAGAAGTGCAGATAAATGTCGCGCGAGTACGAGAGCACCATCACGAAGGCCATCAGCGGGCGCCTCGCCCGACCGATCTCCATGTGGCCAAAGTGGGCCCAGTCACATTGCATCTGTTCTCCCGGCAACGTGCGCAGACGCAGGAATGCCTCGGCCGCCCGACGCGGACGGCGTTGCGCAATCAGGTGCCGGAAGTGGTCAGGTGCCCCCTTGTAGCCGCGCTCGCGTACCATCGAGTACAGGCGGCTGGCCGTCAGCGTCGGGAACGTCTCCAGTGTCTGCTGGATGAACTGAAGGTACGGCTCAATCATTGAAGGGCGCGGCGGCGGTCCGTGTCGTGGCAGCCCCGCATGCGCGAGCACACGCTGCACCGTCTGACGATGCACACGCAACTGCTTCGCGATGGTGCCGCAGCGCCACTTTTCGACGTGGTAAAGGCGCAGGATCTGCGCCTCCAGTTCAGCTTTAATGGTCATCTGAATATTCCACGCCAAAGTGAACAGGGATTCCACGGCAAAAAGAACACGAATTCCACGGCAAAGTTAACGCCGATTCCACGGCAAAAAGAACAGGGTTTCCACGCCATCG
>NZ_CAJNBA010000022.1:0-14775 GCF_905220735.1 Paraburkholderia aspalathi | reverse complement strand
TTTGTTCGCGATGACGTGGAATCCTTGTTCTCTTTGCCGTGGAATCACGATTCACTTTGCCCTGGAATGGGTGTTCTCTTTGCGTGGAATACGCAGTCATCAGGAATGTCTCCGCGATCGAAGCGATAAACACGACGCGGACCTCGACGACGCAGGTAACCAGTGCGCACGAACGGCGGCAACGGGCCGCCACAACAGTGACAGCGCGGTGTTGTCAGCGTCGCCGTCGTACGATCATCGGCTTGAACTGCAACGGCGGCGCCTGTCGTCAGGTCCGCTTGCAGTACATCATTCGCAGGGGGAGAGGGTGAACCGTGATGCGTCACGATTTTGCGTTCAGCCCGATAGCGTCGTGCTCGTGCCGCGTGGGCGAAGCGCCCGCGGCGGCTGCGCTGATACCGGCGGCCGGCCTCGCGCACACTGACCCGCCGGGCCTCTTTGGCGCAATCCCGGCAATAGCGATTGCCACGATCACAGCGCCCGCAAATGACGACCTGCGCCCGGCAACGGGCGCACACGAACAGGCGGCCCGTGGGCTGCAGCCCACAGGGATTTCTTCCGGGCATCGGCGCTCCTTGATGAACGCCGAAGACCATCGACAGAGCGCACCTGCCATGCAACAATTAACGCGCACAGGTGCGCCGGACCTGTCATCCGGGATCAGTGTGGGCGCGGCATCGGTTTGACTCGCGAGGTCTTGATAGCCGATGCCGCGCCGGTTGTTTCTTCGGCGAACCGCCTTTCTATCACGGCCCAGACTGTTCGCGTGATGCGCAGCTGGGTGCGTCTCCAGTCGCCCTACGGGCTCCCTTCGACGCACCCAGCGTCAAGTCCTCTTCTCGTTGTTACTCTCGTCCCCCAAGGCAAACAGCACCGAACCTCGTCGTGCGCTTACGCTCATGCAACGCCGCCGTCAACCTGGCGCCGCCAGATTTGTGCGGATCCCCAGCACCATCGACACCGCGTCATAGTCGTTGTTCGCGTCAAGCGCGCAGGCCCGCCGGGGCGCCCGGAAGCTGCCGCGGGAGCCATCCACCTCGTGCGGCACCCTCAACCGCTCCCATGGGACGACGACGCCAGGCGCGGTCACGGCAATCAGCGCGTGAGCGCGTTCTGTCAGTTGCGGGTGGGCGGCAAAGAACACCTCGATCTGCCGGGCGCTGGTCTGGCCGAGTCCGGGCACCGAAGTCCACCAGCGGCGTCGACGCGGCACCCGCACGGTCAGGTCCGCGAGGGTTGTGATGCCATGCGCCCGCAGTACGCGTGCCGCGCGCGGCGTCAGCCACAGGCCGATGTCATCGGCGATCTGCGGTTGTGGCATCGGCAACGCACGCAGGATTTCGATCGCGTGTGCGACCGCGCCTGCCCGGGCGAGCCGGTCACCGACAGGATGTTGCAGCAGATCAGCAAGATCGGCGCGCTGGCGTTCAAGGGCAAGGTTGACAAGCTGACGGCGGATCGCGCCGAGGATGCCGCGCGCCGATGCGCCCGGCACGCGTGCGTGAGACAGGTAGCGGTCCACGGCGGCCCGCGACGACAGGCCGGCATACCAGCCACGCAGCGCCGCAAGCTGGTCGGCATCCGGAAACGCCAGCAGTTCCACGGAGGCGGTGTGCGAGGTGGGCCGGGACTGACGCGTTTTCATGTCGGGCAGTTTAGTGTAAAAAGGCACCCATTGCCATAAAGCAGAGGGTTTTTTGGTTAGCGATTGCGGCTACAGACATATAAGGAAGTCCGTATAAGTCGGACCGCAATCGGTAACTAAAAAACCGTTTGTGCTGAACCGCTCCGCAGGCGGTCGTGCTATGGGCATTGAATCGTCGATGCGGTCATCGAGCGCGCTCCATAGGCGTGAGCTGGGCACCGCGCTACGATGAAGCGGAGTTGACTATTGCGTGACGGTGGTGCGAGCGTGGAGTTGACGATGTGAAGGGTGCAGATTCCGGGTCGTTCGCGTACGGCAAAGACTCGATGACACAAGCCCGGGCGCGTCGCCATCAGGAATGAATGGAAACGTGATCGGTAGGGGTGCGAACGCGGATCAGAGGACATGGTGAGTGCGTGGCGGCGCACGCGGAAGTGCACCGGGCAGGAAGGTTTCGATGCAGATCATGTGGCCTTTGCCGCAGAGGGGGCAATCGCGCAGGGACTTGCCGGTGAGTCGCTGGTAACGGTCGCGGTAGTCTTCCATCGGGTCGGGTATTTCGTCCGCGGGAGCCACGACGCCGAGCAGCCGTCGGCAGGTGGCTAGCCTGGCTGTGCGGTGGCGATTGGCCAGCAGGCCGTAACTGCGGATGTGTTTGAAGCCGGCGGGCAGCACATGTAGCAGGAAGCGGCGGATGAATTCGTCGGCCTCAAGCGTCATGGTTTTCGTTGCGGCGGGATGTTTATAGTCTTTCCACCGGAAGGTGACGTGGCCGTCGTCGAAGTTGACCAGCCGGTTGTTCGAGATGGCCACGCGGTGGGTGTAGCGGCCCAGATAGTCGAGTACGTGTCGGGCGTCGCCGAAGGGAGGCTTCGCATAGACCACCCACTCCGCTTGTGCGGCCGGCGCGAGAAAGGCGGCGAACGCCTGAACGTGGGCGAGCGGTTCAAGTTGGCCGTAGAAATGCAGTGCGCCGGTGTCGAAGGCATGGCGCAGCTGGGCGAGAAACAGACGCCGGAACAGCCGTGAGAGCACCCGCACGGGCAGGAAGAAACCGGGGCGACAGGCGATCCAGTGTTCGCCGTCCGGGGCGATGCCGCCGCCCGGTACCACGCAGTGCACGTGCGGATGGTGTTGCAGGTTCTGTCCCCAGGTATGCAGGACCGTGATGAAGCCGATCTCGGCGCCCAGGTGTTTCGGATCGGCGGCGATCGTGCGCAGGGTTTCGGCGCTGGTGCGGAACAGGATGTCATAGAGAAGCTTCTTGTTTTGATAGGCGAGCGCCGCGATGGGCTCGGGCAGCGTGAAGACCACATGGAAATACTCGACCTCGGGCAGCAACTCGGCCTGCCGGTGTTCGAGCCATTGCGCGCGGGCGAGCGACTGGCACTTCGGGCAGGCGCGATGCCGGCACGAGTTGTAGGTGATGCGCTGGTGACCGCAGGCGTCGCACTGTTCGACATGGCCGCCGAGGGCCGCGGTGCGGCACAGCTCGATCGCGCTCATCGCGCGCCGTTGCGCACGACTGAGTCCACCGGCGTGGCTCTGCCGGTACTGCGGCCCACAGCGGCGGAAGATGTCCGCCACCTCAAGTGCCGCACCCATGATCGCGTTCAGAAATAGTCGGGCGGACTGGGCGGAGGCTGCACCGGCTCGAGGTGCGGCAGCAGATCAAAGGGGCTGGAGGTTGCGCAGATGGTGCTGGTTGCCAGCTTGAGGTAGCGCGCAGTCGTCGACATGCTGCGATGACCCATCAGTAGCTGGATCCTGCGTACATCGGTGCCGGTCTCCAGCAGGTGCGTGGCGAAGGCGTGACGCAAGGAATGTGGCGTGATGGGTTTCTGGATACCGCTGCGCTGGCGCGCGTTCCGGCAAGCCAGCGCTACTGCGGAGCGGGTGATGGGATGCCCGGGGATGTCGCCCGGAAAGAGCCACTCCCGGGGGTGAGCGTCGTGCCAGTACAGTCGCAGGATCTCGAGCAGCCGCGGCGAGAGCATTACGTAGCGATCCTTACGATTCTTGCCCTGGTTCACACGGATGACCATGCGCTGGCTGTCGATATCGGTGACCTTCAAGTGCACGACTTCCGACACGCGCAGCCCGGCGGCGTACGCGCTCATCAGGATCGCGCGCTGCTTGAGACTGGGGATCGACTCGAAGAAGGTAGTGATCTCCTCCAGGCTCAGGACGACCGGCAGTCTGAACGGCTTCTTCGGCAACGGAAAGTCCTCGTCGCTCCAGGCTCGCTTGAGCGTCACGCGGTAGAGGAAGCGCAGTGCGCCGATCGTTGGACCGAGGCTGGCGGGGGCCAGCTTGCGCTCCTCGCGAAGATGGACGAGCCAGGCCCGGATCTCTTCGGGGCCGAGCAGTTCAGGCGAGCGCCGGAAATGCCGGGCGAAACTGGAAACCTGCAGCAGATAGGACTTCTGGGTGTTGTCGGCGAGGTTGCGGATCTGCATGTCCTGCAACATGCGTTGGCGAAGCAGTGTCATGGCGTACCTCCTGGGAACAGTGGATGGCATGCCCGGTCGGGCACCTCCATGCTGCTCCTGGCCGCCTGCCCGTCACTTCGCCGTAGCTTGGCATCGGACAACCGTCCTGACTGAACGTCAGGCACTGACCTCCGCTTCCCTCCCACTACCGCGTCAGCGGTTTAGTACAAGAAGGATTATGGCGATGGAACGGATTACACTGCATTTTTTTGAAGCGTCAATCCGGTGGAATCGGTGCCGCAGTCCATGCCAGCACCATCCCCACCCTTTGCCGAGCCGACCATGCCACGACGTTCCATTCTCGCGCCCGCCGAGCGCGACAGCCTCTATTCGTTTCCCGACAGCCACGATGACCTCATCCGTCATTACACGTTCAGCGAGGCAGAGCTATCGCTGATCGGCCAGCACCGGGGCGCGGCCAACCGCCTGGGCTTTGCCGTCCAGCTGTGCTGCATGCGATACCCAGGGTTCATCCTGGGCGCAGGCATTGAGCCACCACCGGCGCTGCTGGAGTACGTTGCCGGACAGCTCGGCATCGAACCGACGCTCTGGAAAGAGTATGCCAATCGGGACCAGACGCGTCGCGAACATCTGCTCGAACTGCAGGCTGCGCTGCAGTTGCGGCCGCTCACCGTGGCCGATTACCGTCCGGCCGTGCTGGCCCTTGTTGACCTGGCGATGCAGACCGACAAGGGCCTCGTGCTCGCGCAGGCACTGGTCGGATACTTGCGCCAACAGGCAATCCTGCTGCCGGGCGCGAACGTGATCGAGCGGATCTGCGCTGAGGCGGTCACGCGCGCGACGCGCCGGATCTACGATGTCCTTACGGCATCACTGTCGGATGAGCACCGGCAAAGACTCGACCAGCTACTGAAGCGTCGTGACGATGGCCGCATGACATGGCTCTCGTGGCTGCGGCTGCCGCCGGGAAAGGCGAGTTCACGTCAGATGCTCAAGCATATCGATCGCCTGAAAATCCTTTCACGCCATTGAGCTGCCCGCAGGGCTCGACCGGATGGTGCACCGGAACCGCCTGCTCAAGATTGCCCGGGAAGGCGCGCAGATGACGCCGAGCGATCTGGCCAGGTTTGAAACGCAACGCCGTCATGCCACCCTGGTGGCCATCGTGATGGAGGCCACGGCGACGGTCACCGACGAGATCGTCGACCTGCACGACCGCATCATCGGACGGCTCTTCAATGCCGCGAAAAAGAAGCATCAGGAGCAGTTTCACCGCTCCGGCAAGGCCATCAACGACAAGGTTCGACTGTACGGAAAGCTGGGCAGAGCCCTGCTGCAGGCCAAGGAAAACGGCGGCGATGCGTTCAAGGCGATCGAATCCGTCATGTCGTGGGAGGCATTCACGAAAAGCGTCAGCGAGGCCGAGCGACTCGCCCAACCTGAAGCGTTCGATTTCCTTCACCAGATTGGCGATCATTATGCGACGCTGCGCCGGTACGTCCCGGCCTTCCTCGAAATCCTGAGGCTGCGCGCCGCGCCGGCGGCGACGGAGGTGCTTGACGCGATTGATATGATCCGGGCCATGGACCACGACGGGGTACGCAAGTTGCCAGCGGACGCGCCCACCGCCTTCGTCAAGCCGCGCTGGAAACCGCTCGTGATGACCGACGCCGGTATCGATCGCCGCTACTACGAACTGTGCGCACTGGCCGAGCTGAAGAACGCACTACGCTCAGGCGACATCTGGGTGCAGGGCTCGCGCCAGTTCAGGGACTTCGACGACTACCTGCTGCCAGCAGAAAGCTTCCAGACCCTCATGCAGGGCAACGCCTTGCCGCTGCCCATCATCGCTGACTGCGACCAATACCTGAACGAGCGGCGGCAGTTGCTGGAGCAGCGGCTGGCAACCGTCAATCGGCTCGCAGCGGCCAACGGACTTCCCGATGCAATCATCACAGAATCAGGTCTGAAGATCACGCCACTCGATGCCGCGGTTCCCGAGGCCGCCCAGACGCTGATCGACAAGACGGCGGCCATGCTGCCGCGCGTGAAAATCACCGAGCTGCTGATGGAGGTCGACGCCTGGACCGGATTCACCCGCCACTTCACGCACCTGAAAACCGGTGAGACAGCGAAAGACAAGACATTGCTGCTCACGACGGTGCTGGCCGACGCGATCAATCTCGGGCTGACGAAAATGGCAGAAGCCTGCCCGGGAACGACCTACGCGAAGCTGTCGTGGCTGCAGGCGTGGCACATCCGCGACGAGACCTACTCACAGGCGCTGGCCGAGCTCGTCAACGCGCAGTTCGCCCATCCCTTCGCGACCCACTGGGGGGATGGCACCACTTCGTCATCCGATGGACAACGCTTTCGCGCGGGCAGCCGTGCTGAGAGCACCGGGCACGTGAATCCGAAATACGGCGCAGAACCCGGGCGCATGTTCTACACGCACATCTCCGATCAGTACGCGCCGTTCTATCCGAACCTCGTCAACGTCGGCGTGCGCGATTCGACCTACGTGCTCGACGGGTTGCTGTACCACGAATCGGACCTGCGCATTCAGGAACATTACACCGACACCAATGGCTTTACCGATCACGTCTTTGCGCTGATGCATCTGCTCGGCTTCCGCTTTGCGCCGCGCATTCGCGATCTCGGCGACATGAAGCTGTACGTGCCTGGCAATCCGAAGGACTATCCGGTACTTGCCACAATGATCGGCGACACGTATAACGAAAAGCACATCCGCAGGAACTGGGACGATGTGCTGCGCCTGGCAACGTCGATCCGGCAGGGTACGGTCACGGCCTCGCTGATGCTGCGCAAGCTCGGCAGCTACCCAAGACAGAATGGTCTCGCCGTCGCACTGCGAGAGATCGGTCGCATTGAGCGCACGCTGTTCATTCTCGACTGGCTGCAGAACGTCGAACTGCGGCGCCGCGTGCATGTAGGTCTGAACAAGGGCGAGGCCCGCAATGCGCTCGCACGCTCGGTGTTCTTCTACCGCCTCGGGGAAATTCGAGACCGCAGTTTCGAGGCGCAGCGTTACCGTGCCAGCGGCCTGAATCTGGTCACGGCCGCAATCGTGCTGTGGAACACCGTCTACCTCGAGCGGACCGTCCAGGCCATACACACGCGCGTACCGGCCGATACTGCGCTGCTGCCGTATCTGTCGCCGCTGGGCTGGGAGCACATCAACCTGACGGGCGACTACGTGTGGCAGCGGGACCGGAAACTCGAGGCCGGCAGGTTCAGACCGCTTCGAACGGAGCCGGAGACAGAATCGCGGGTTCGGCGTCCCTCGCGATCTGCCGCAGGATCGATCGATCCTGTGGCCATATCCGGCGAACTCGACGTCGTATAATCGACAGATACAGTCGCTTCGACCTCGCGAAGAGAAAATCCCCCCGTGAATAACCTGACGTCCCAACAGCCGCTTGCCGATGACGATTTCTCCCGTCTCGCCGGGTTTCTCGACTCCATCGGCGATGCAGCGATGAACATCGAAACGCTCGACGGCTATTTCGCCGCATTGATTTGCGGACCCGACATCGTGTTGCCCAGCGAGTATCTGCCGCAGATCTGGGGGGAAGATTTTTCGTTTGAAAGTGACGGACAGGCCACCGAAATCATCGAACTGCTCATGCGTCACTGGAACGCGATCAGCACGGAACTGCAACAGACGCTGCATGAGCCGAACGTGTACCTGCCAGTCTTGCTCGAGCGCGAGGATGGTGTTGCCCCGGCCAACGACTGGGCGCACGGCTTTATGCGCGGCGTACAGATACGTCCTGAGAGCTGGGGTGAACTGATCCACGACGAGGACCACGGCGGCCCGATGATCCCGATCATGATGCTGCATCATGAACACAATCCCGACCCGCAGATGCGGCCTCCACCGATCCCTGCGGAGAAGCGCGAGGCGTTGCTGGAGACGATGATCGCCGGGCTGACCCACATCTACCGTTACTTCGAGCCGCACCGGCGGGGGCTGGCGAGCATCCAGGCACGTGTTCCCATGCGCCGTGACGAACCGAAGATCGGACGCAACGAGCCGTGCCCGTGTGGTAGTGGCCGCAAGTACAAGCATTGCTGCATGGCCAGTTCGCCGACGTTTCACTGATCAGACAGCACAGCTACGGAGACACGCAATGCCCCAGATTCCGGATGATGCAGATCTACCCCTGAACGCCAACGGCCCCGCGTACACGTCGCGACAGGATCGTGACGGCATACCGCTTGCGTATGTCGGTGAGAAACTCGGGCTCGCCATTGCGGATCTGCATCGCCATGCCCTTCGCTGTCAGGGCGAGCGTGACGATTTGCGCTGCACCATGTACCACCTTCTTGTAGCATACCTGGGACTGCACAACATGCTGGGCAAGGCGAACGACCGGACCCTGGTTGACCGGCTGCTTGACGGCAGCAGCGAGAAGCTGGACACATGGTTGCGCCTGATCGAGCGGGAGGGCGATGTTCACGGGCTCGCCGAACTGGGCAACTGACTCATACGGGTTGTGTGAATCCCATGAAGCCAATCTTTGACGGCGAGCGTGTGCCGGTCGCCATGCAAGACCGGTATCGCGAGATCACGGCGCTGACCGATGCCTTTTGCGCGCAGCATCTGACCGACGAATACCGCGACCTTTGCCGGCGTCTCGTTGCCACCCTGTGCCGCAAGCGGCCATCGCCACTGGTGACCGGTCCGGCACGCTCCTGGGCCTGCGGCGTGGCCTACGCAATCGGGCGCATCAACTTCCTCTTCGACAAATCCCAGAAGCCCCACATGCGCGCCGATGCGCTGTGCCAGCACTTCGAGTTGAGCACCCAGACCGGTTCGGCCCGCTCCGGAGCAATCCTCAACCTTTTGAAGATAGGCCAGCTCGACCCTCGCTGGTCGCTTCCCAGTCAGCTCGCCAGAAATCCGCTCGCGTGGCTCATCGAGATCGACGGTCTTATCGTTGACGCGCGCCGCATCCCGCGCAATTTGCAGGAAGAAGCTTTCCGCCAAGGTGTCATCCCATTCGTTCCAGGCGAAGATCAGTAGTTCACTGGAAATCTCGGCTCCGTTTGTACGCCACCCAGTGCGCCGGGTAGATCAAGCTAAGCGTGCTTTATTTTCCGTTTCCTGAAGCGACCCGTAATGGCGCCGCCCCAACCGGCTAAAGACCCGGCCGCGCGTGCCGTTATGTCGGAATGGACAACCACCATAGGCCAACCAATGCAAATGAAGTCAGCACTCCCCGGCGTCCTTGCCGTCATCGTTGCGACCGCAGCGTTTGCGCAGACGCCTCCTCAAACGACGCCCCTCGCGCAGGCAATCTCGCCGGAGCTGTATCCAAAGTTGCCGCTCAACGAGCGTCAGTCATATGTGGCAGGCGTGCTGGATGCGGACCGCGTTCTGTTTCCACAGTCCAAAGCTCAGTTTGCGGCATGCCTTAGCGGCACGACAGTCGCGCAGCTGACGGAGGTCGTGGATCGCAGCCTGCCCACGCTCGAACCGGTCTTGCGTACTGCGATGCCAATCGCAGTCCACAACGCACTCATCACGGATTGTGAACGACGTGGCTTCAAGGGCTGACCGCTGCGTTGTTGCGCCGGCACGGGAACGTGACGGCAACGGTAGCAAGCGAGGAAAAGCCGGACCCGCTTATCTCCTGCAATTAGCCGAGCGGGCCACCCTCGGCACCGCGGCAGTTGCACTGGGGATCGTGCTCGCCCTCGTGAGCCGCGATTCACTCGACGCGCCGCTGCAGTGGGCGTTTGCCTTTGCGTTTGCGGCCATCCCGCTCAGCGTTACGGGCTACCTCTGTCGCGAACTCGTGCTTGACTCGGGCGGTCTCTCCCGGCTCTTCCAGTTGAGTCGGGAGGGAATCTTGGTGGCAATCATGGTCGCGTTGCTGCTTGTGGCGGCTGCGCTCGTGGCGCTCCTATCCCATGCGCTAAGCCTTCACATGTCGTGGGGTGTCGTCTACGGCCTCTTGTGGATCGTCGTCCCCCCCTGTTATGCGATTGGCATTTTTGCGAAATATCTTGAGGCGCAATCCGCCGGGTCGGGGACTGAAGCGGACTTGACAAATCGCAGCGGTGAGACCCCGCCAACGAGCGATACTCGACCCGCTGTGGCGCCGATCGGGCCGAAGCGCCGTCGCAACAGCCAGCGCTAACGTTTTGCCGTGCCGATCAGTTGCGGCCAGAGGATGTGTGCTACCCGTAACACCTGATTCTGGTGGATGGGACCACGACTACCTACGAACCGGATTGCGTACGGCATTTCGCGCAGCCGTTCCCCCTTGATCGGGATAAGCACAAATTCGACTTCGCAGTCCGGAAGCGCGCTTTCCAGGCGTTTCTTATAAAGGCTGACGTCGACCATGTGACGCTCGAGCGTCAAAGTCTCAAGCCCTATTTGCACCTTGGTCTGCACGCGCGCTACTCCGTGATCGAGATCATGCTCATGATAACGGCATCATGTCGCGGTCATCGACGCGGCGGGCGTAGGTGAAATTGCTCTTTCGAAGCCGATCGGACCTGGCGTCCGAATTCCTCCCTCCCTGATAGGCACCGTTCGTGCTGGACGATGGCTTCTGGTGGAGATCATGATGGAGTCCAGATCAGTAGCGTGTGGCAAGGCGTCCGGCCGCCACATGTCTGGCCACCGCCACAAACTTGCCTAGCGAGGCCAGCTCATGCCCGGTCGCTGGAATTCGGCGCGGAGCCCACGTCGCGCGCGAGGAGATGACGCGCCGGGGCAACAACCGTCATTGATCGAGCCGCAGCTCGCGACGCTGGTCGATCGGCCGCCTCCTGCTCATGGCTGGTCGTACGAAATCAAAGTTCGACGGTTACCGGCTGATGTGCCGTCTCAGCTCCGGTGCGGTGAGAATCTTTACTCGCAACGGGCATGACTGGACAGATCGCATGCCGAGGTTGCGCGATGCGCTCGCGGGCCTGCCGGTCGCTTCCGCCTGGCTCGACGGCGAGGGCGTTGTGCTCGATGCTTCGGGTAGGCCTGACTTCAACGCGCTGCAGAATGCATTCGACAGGCGAAGCACCGCGGAAATCACTCTCTTCGCCTTCGACCTGCTATACGTGAATGGAACAGACATCCGGGAGCAACCGCTGCGATCGCGCCGAACTGTGCTGCGCGACCTGCTCGAACAGCTGGACCATCCGCTGGTGCGGTTTTCCGAAGACTTCGATGAGGATCCAGCGTCCCTGGTCGCATCCGCATGCAAGCTGAAGCTCGAAGGTATTATCGGCAAGCGTGCTGATGCGCCGTACCGCTCGGGTCGCTCGCCCGACTGGATCAAGCTCAAATGCAACCGCAGCCAGGAGTTTGTCGTGGGTGGCTTCTCCCGTGCCCGCGGCGCTAAAGGCGGAGTACAAAAACTCCTGCTTGGCGTTTTTGAAAACGACGGTTCGCTGCGTTATGCCGGTAGCGTACAGCCGTACCTCAAACCCAGGGCCACCGCGGCATTTTCGCAGCGCGCGCACGGTCTGGCGCAGCCGGAATCCGCTTTCTATAACCCGCCGACTCCGGATCGCGATCGCGAACTCATCTGGCTACGACCGGAAATGGTCGCAGAAGTGGCCTTCCTAGAATGGACTCCGGGCGGTGAACTGCGGCATGCGACCTTCCGCGCGTTTCGTGAAGACAAGCCCGCTCGCGCTGTGACGGAGGAGCCAGTCACGGCTATCGGTCCGGATGGTTGCAATGAGCGCCCGCAGGCTTGGGACCGCGAGCGGCCAGGGCCGAAAAACAAAGTGGTCCTCGCGGGGGTCTCCATCAGCAACGCCTCGCGCGTCATTGACGATGCAACGGGACTCAAGAAAATCGACGTCGTGCGATATTACACAGAGGTGGCTGAGTGGGCGCTGCCATGGTTGCATGACAGGCCCCTCACCTTGGTGCGCGCGCCGGACGGCATAAAGGGGGAGCTGTTCTTCCAGAAACATGCGGACAAGATGCGGATTCAGGGCGTCAGCGAATTGCCCAAGGAGCTTCATCCGCGTCACCCGCCGCTGCTCGTTGCAAACTCGGTAGAGGCACTGGCAGGCCTCGCGCAGATGGGAGTCATCGAGTTGCACTCCTGGAATGCGGTTGCGCCCGACCTCGAACATCCCGACCGCGTCATTTTCGACCTGGACCCGGATCCGCAGCAGGCGTGGAGCGCGATGCTGGATGCGGCTTCGCTGGTCAAGGTTGTTCTGGACGAAGTCGGTCTGAAGTCTTTCGTTAAAACGAGTGGTGGCAAGGGCTTTCATATCGTCGTACCGCTGACCCGCCGGCAAGGATGGGCCGAGACCAAGGAATTCTCCAAGGCTGTCGCCCAACACATTGCTCGCGTCCTGCCTGACCGGTTTTCAGCAGTCCTCGGACCTAAAAACCGCGTTGGCAAAATCTTTATCGACTACCTGCGCAATAGCCGCGGGGCGAGCACTGTCGCACCCTTTTCGGTACGCGCACGACCAGGAATGGCTGTCTCGATGCCCATCGCTTGGGACGAACTCATGGAAGTGAAGCGCGGCGACGAATGGACCATGCACGGTGCGATTGTCCGGCAACGGTCGCTGGGCGCCGATCCTTGGGCGGGCTACTGGCAGACGAGACAAGGCGTCAACGCCGCGATGCGTCGCGCGGTGGGCATGAAACCCTGACCAGCGTAGACGGGCTCGCGAACAGCATCCGGACCACCAGCATTAGTTGCAAAAGGTTGTATTTTGAAACCTAAAGTGCTAGGCTTGGTGGGTATAAAAATAGAGAGGTCATCATGGCAATTGCACTCAAACTGTCGGATGAACTGGTCGAGATTGCGAAGCCGCATGCGGCGGCGAAGCATCGATCGGTTCCCAAGCAAATAGAACATTGGGCGCGGCTAGGGAAAGCGGTCGAAGAAAATCCCGACATGCCCGTGACGTTCATTCAGGATACGTTGTTGGCGGTCGAAGAAGCAAAGGCAGGACAACTGTCTGAATATCAGTTCTCTTCGTAATGGCAATCAGCATTCGAGTTACACCGACCTTCGAGCGTGCGGCCAAGAAACTGCATGCCCGAGACAAGAAGGATCTGGACAAGGCGGTGCGGGAGATTGCCGCAGATCCAGCGATCGGCGCGGCGAAAAAAGGAGACCTGACCGGTGTCTATGTCCACAAGTTCAAGATCAACAAGCAGGAAGTCTTGGTCTCCTACCAGTACACGTCGAGCGAGATAGTTCTGTTGAGCTTAGGTTCGCATGAGAATTTTTATCGCAACCTCAAACGCTAAGAAACGACGGAAAAAGAGGATATGAAACCGAAACACCTGTTCTACGGCTCGGCCGTCTTCGCCCTGGTCATCGCTTTGCTTTACGCGATCCAAGGTAGCGTCGGCCTGGCGCTTCTTCTACTTTTGGTCGCCTCGTGCTGCCTACTCAACACCAGGCGCGCAGGTAGTGATCGTGCGGCGAGCTGGGCCGGCGTAAAGCGTATGTTCGGCGTCAGATAACGGATCGGAAAGACGATGTCTGCATTGACCACATCACTCGCGCTGCGGGCCGCGATTAACGTGCTACGTGACTCGGCAGAATCGCGCAGGATGCCGTCAGGCGAGCCTTTGGATGCCGCCAGCGTGCAACTGCACCTCGACGCGGCGGCGACCCTTGAAAAGTCCCTATCGGACCTTTGTGATCACGAGTAGGAAACGCATGACTGCGCCACCGCTAGTGCGTTGCTCCGCGTCAGCCACGACGTGCATTGCAGACTGATAGGGGCGCTGGCCGTAGGCATCGGCGTTCGGGCCGCTTTGGCGTTGGCTTTGTGGAAGGCGTAGGCCAAGGAAAACAGGAAAAGCATGACATGAAAGCAATGTATGCCATAAGCGGATTGGCTCTCGTATCGGCGGTCGGGACGGCCGCCTCGGGACATATGGCGCTGTCTGCCTTTGCGACGGTTGTCGGTCTCGCGGCGTGCGTGGTGGCCGTTAAGGCAAGCCGCGCATAGGACGCAAAAGATTGCTGTACCCGCGCGCTCCCGCTACTTGATTTCAAGCGGCGCGAACAGGGAGCGTGCGGCCCCGACTAAGGCCTTGATCCAGCAACAGGCGTAGCAAACGGCTGGCATAATATCGGCTCTCTCAGGTTCTGCTACGGCCCTCGGAATTGGCAGAATCTTTGGCCGACCTTCTTGGTCGGCTTTTTTTCGGTGCGCCGAGCATGCGCAACAGCTTGGGGGTGCGAGTCCCCTGCCCAACCTGATGGTGGTGAAGGGCTAGCGAAACGCAAGGGCGTCGTCGTGAGGCGGGGTCTGAAGGAAGCGTGTAGCAAAGCCACGACCTGACGAACAGAAATCAGATATGAGGCCTACCCGGCCGGACGAGCGAGCCGATGATCGCGAAGTCCATAACCATCAAGGTCCGGGGTGGTAGATCTGGCAGGCGTGTGGCGAAGGCGGTTGAGCTTACCTCGGGAGGCCTGTGCGGTGTCCTGGAATCAGGACTGAACGGCTCGCAAGGGCCGTTGACCATCGTGCAGGAGTCAGCAGCGGGCATAGTACAGCGGCAACGCTGGAAGGCCCAAACGGAGAGGAGCGGCGAGTAAGCTGCGTATTCCACGCAAAGAGAACACCCATTCCAGGGCAAAGTGAATCGTGATTCCACGGCAAAGTGAACAAGGATTCCACGCCATCGCGAACAAG
>NZ_CAJNBA010000021.1:0-18607 GCF_905220735.1 Paraburkholderia aspalathi | reverse complement strand
GTCGTCCACCATGTCGCACTTGTTCAGGAACACGATGATGTACGGAACGCCAACCTGACGCGCCAGCAGGATGTGCTCACGCGTTTGCGGCATCGGGCCGTCTGCAGCCGAACACACCAGGATCGCGCCGTCCATCTGCGCTGCGCCCGTGATCATGTTCTTCACATAGTCAGCGTGGCCCGGGCAGTCGACGTGTGCGTAGTGGCGGTTAGCCGTTTCGTACTCGACGTGCGCCGTGTTGATCGTGATACCACGCGCCTTTTCTTCCGGCGCCGCGTCGATCTGGTCGTATGCCTTTGCTTCGCCGCCAAACTTCTTGGTCAGCACCGTCGTGATCGCTGCCGTCAGCGTGGTCTTGCCGTGGTCAACGTGACCGATCGTGCCGACGTTCACGTGCGGCTTGGTCCGTTCGAATTTACCTTTAGCCATGTTTCTCTTCTTTCAAAAAGTTAATCGTTGAATGACTTGCCGCGCGATTACTTCGACTTGGCGTTGATGATCGCTTCCGACACGTTACGCGGTGCTTCGGAGTAGTGCTTGAACTCCATCGTGTACGTTGCACGACCTTGGCTCAGCGAACGCAGCGAGGTCGAGTAGCCGAACATTTCCGACAGCGGGACTTCGGCGCGAACGATCTTGCCGCCGCCAATCATGTCTTCCATGCCCTGAACAATACCGCGACGGCCCGACAGATCGCCCATCACGTTGCCCATGTAATCTTCCGGCGTTTCGACTTCGACGGCCATCATCGGTTCGAGGATGACCGGCTGAGCCTTGCGCATTGCTTCCTTGAACGCCATCGAACCGGCCATGCGGAACGCGTTTTCGTTCGAGTCAACATCGTGGTACGAACCGAACGTCAGGTGAACCTTCACGTCAACGACCGGGAAGCCTGCCAGCACGCCAGCCTTCAGCGTTTCCTGGATACCCTTGTCGACTGCCGGGATGTATTCACGCGGAATCACACCGCCCTTGATTTCGTCCAGGAACTCGTAGCCCTTGCCCTGCTCATTCGGCTCGAGCGTGATGACCGCGTGACCGTACTGGCCGCGACCACCCGACTGCTTGACGAACTTGCCGTCAACGTCCACCGCCTTGCCGCGGATCGTTTCACGATACGCCACTTGCGGCTTGCCGACGGTTGCTTCGACGCCGAATTCACGCTTCATCCGGTCAACCAGAATTTCCAGGTGGAGCTCGCCCATACCCGAAATAATGGTTTGACCCGATTCTTCGTCCGTTTGAACGCGGAACGACGGATCTTCCTGAGCCAGACGGTTCAGTGCCAGACCCATCTTTTCCTGGTCCGGCTTCGTCTTCGGCTCAACAGCCTGCGAAATCACCGGCTCCGGGAAAATCATGCGCTCGAGCACGATCGGGCTTTGCGGATCGCACAGCGTGTCGCCGGTCGTTGCGTCCTTCAGGCCGACTGCTGCAGCGATGTCGCCTGCGCGCACTTCCTTGATTTCTTCGCGCTGGTTCGCGTGCATTTGCAGAATACGACCCAGACGTTCTTTCTTGTCTTTGGTCGCGTTCAGCACCGTGTCACCCGAATTCACAATGCCCGAGTACACACGGAAGAAGATCAGCTGGCCGACGAACGGGTCGGTCATGATCTTGAATGCCAGTGCCGAGAACTTTTCGTCGTCAGCAGCGCGGCGCTCACCTTGCTCACCGTTTTCCAGCTCGCCGGTAACCGGCGGGATGTCGATCGGCGACGGCAGGAAGTCGAGCACGGCGTCCAGCATACGTTGCACGCCCTTGTTCTTGAACGCGGTACCGCACAGCATCGGCTGGATTTCGCAAGCGATCGTACGGTCGCGCAGACCCTTGATGATCTCCGCTTCCGTCAGCTCGCCTTCTTCAAGGTACTTGTTCATCAGGTCTTCGCTCGACTCAGCAGCCGCTTCGACCATCTTCTCGCGCCACTCGTTGCACGAGTCAACCAGTTCCGCCGGGATCTCTTCGTACGAGAACTTCGTGCCTTGCGACGCGTCGTCCCAAATGATCGCTTTCATCTTCAGCAGATCGACGACGCCCGTGAAGTTTTCTTCCGCGCCGATAGGCACCACGACCGGAACCGGGTTTGCCTTCAGACGCAGCTTGAGCTGGTCGTAAACCTTGAAGAAGTTCGCGCCGGTACGGTCCATCTTGTTGATGAACGCGAGACGGGGAACCTTGTACTTGTTAGCCTGACGCCACACGGTTTCCGACTGCGGCTGCACGCCGCCCACTGCGCAGTACACCATGCATGCACCGTCGAGCACGCGCATCGAGCGCTCAACTTCAATCGTGAAGTCAACGTGGCCCGGGGTGTCGATGATGTTGATGCGGTGCTCGGCGCGATCGCCGGCCATGCCTTTCCAGAATGCCGTGGTAGCAGCGGACGTGATCGTGATGCCGCGTTCCTGCTCCTGCTCCATCCAGTCCATGGTGGCAGCGCCGTCGTGAACTTCACCAATCTTGTGGTTCACGCCGGTGTAGAACAGGATGCGCTCGGTCGTCGTCGTTTTGCCGGCGTCGATGTGAGCGCTAATACCGATGTTACGGTAGCGCTCGATAGGTGTCTTGCGAGCCACTTTGATCCTCTATTGGGATGACGCGATGCGAGAAAATACCCATCGCGCTGTAACACAAACGGGCGAGGCGCTTTGTAAGCGCACCCGCCCGGAATTTCTTTCCGTTTTTTCTGCTAAACCCGGGTTCGGGAAGCTTAGAAACGGAAGTGCGAGAACGCCTTGTTGGCTTCTGCCATCCGGTGAACTTCGTCGCGCTTCTTCATCGCGCCGCCACGGCCTTCAGCCGCTTCGGAGAGTTCACCTGCAAGACGCAGGGCCATCGACTTCTCGCTGCGCTTCTTCGCGGCTTCACGCAACCAACGCATCGCCAATGCCATACGACGCGACGGACGCACTTCGACCGGAACCTGATAGTTCGCACCACCAACGCGGCGGCTCTTAACTTCGACCACCGGCTTGACGTTGTTGAGCGCTACCGTGAACACTTCCAGCGGGTCCTTGCCACCCTTGGTCTGGATCTGTTCGAAAGCGCCGTACACGATGCGCTCAGCAACCGACTTCTTGCCGGAGAGCATCAGCACGTTCATGAACTTAGCTACATCTACGTTACCGAACTTCGGATCCGGCAACACTTCCCGCTTGGGGACTTCGCGACGACGCGGCATGTTTCTTCCTTTAACTTTTCAGTTGGAGCTATTTTTTAGCCCCGCGGCCACCAACTAACCCGATTCATCTCTAACGACTTACCAGCCTGGTCGGGTGACCACTTACTCGACAGCACCGGCAATTCCGGCACCACCGCTATTACCGCCTTTCTTTAAAGGCGACCTGAAACTACACTGACCGGCTAATTACTTGCCAGCCTTGGCACGCTTCGCACCGTACTTCGAGCGAGCCTGCTTACGATCCTTGACGCCCTGGGTATCCAGCGAGCCACGAACCATGTGGTAACGCACACCCGGCAAGTCCTTAACACGGCCGCCGCGAATCAGCACGACCGAGTGTTCCTGCAGGTTGTGGCCTTCACCACCGATGTACGAAATAACTTCGAAGCCGTTCGTCAGACGAACCTTGGCAACCTTACGGAGTGCCGAGTTAGGCTTCTTCGGCGTCGTGGTGTACACACGGGTGCACACGCCGCGACGCTGGGGGCAGTCCTGCAAAGCCGGGCTCTTGCTCTTCGTCGTTTCCGACGCGCGGCCTTTGCGAACCAGTTGATTGATGGTTGGCATTGTTTATTCCTGAAATTGAACAAAATCGACGCATCTGTTTCCGGGCAAAGCAGAAACGATTGCGCATCGAACTTCCGGACCGAGGGATCAGCGCACGAATTGACTTCGCACACAGGCATTCCAAGAACCGGAACCTAGCATAATATTCCGAAAATGCTAAGGGAGTCAACAGGTTGCGATGTTTCGCACGCCCGCCGACCTCAAACTGCGCTCGCCGGCGCTTAGTCGGCGCCGACGACTTCCAGCAACTCGTCGCCGAAACGGTCCAATTTGCGCGCGCCCATGCCCGGAATGCCACGCAAATCCTCGATGGAATCAGGGCCGTTGCGGGCAATTTCGGCCAGCGTGGCGTCGTGGAAGATGACGTAGGCCGGCACGCCGTCGCTTTTCGCAGTCTCCGTGCGCCAGGCGCGCAGGCGCTCCCAGCGGGCGCGCTCGCGCGGACCCATGCCGATCGTCGGGTCGGCGCGCTCAGTGGTGCGGCTGGAAGACTGGCGGGTACGCGTCGGCTTCACGTAGCGGCGCATTGTTACGTTCTGCTCGCTCTTCAGCACTGCTTTGGCGGCTTCGGTCAGCACCAGCGAGCCGAAGCCTTCGTGGTCGACGGCGAGGTAGCCAAATGCGACGAGCTGGCGAAAAATGGCGCGCCACTCCGGCTCGCCGAGCGCCGCCCCAATCCCGAAGGTGGTGAGCTTCTCGTGGCCGCGCTGCAGGATCTTCTCGCTGCGGTTGCCACGCAGAATATCGATCAGGTGCCCAGCACCAAAGTGAAAACCACTCGCCCGCTGCGCGCGGAACACACATGACAGCGCCATCTGCGCTTCGCGCGTCGCGTCCCATGTGTCGGGCGGTTCGATACAGTTATCGCAGTTGCCGCAGGGCTTGCTCGACTCGCCGAAATACGCGAGCAGCCGCACACGGCGGCAGGTCGCCGCTTCGCACAGTCCGAGCAACGCGTCGAGCTTGCCAGTCTGCACGCGTTTATGCGCGTCGTCGGCGTCGGACTCGTCAATCATCTTGCGCTGCTGCACAACGTCGCCCAAACCGTACGCCATCCAGGCGTTTGCCGGCATACCGTCGCGACCAGCGCGCCCGGTTTCCTGGTAGTAACCTTCGACACTCTTCGGTAAATCAAGGTGAGCCACGAAGCGCACGTCCGGCTTGTCGATGCCCATACCGAACGCAATCGTCGCGCACATCACGATGCCTTCCTCGCGCTGGAACATCTCCTGATGCTTCTGGCGAATTTCGAACTCCATGCCAGCGTGGTACGGCAACGCGCGCATCCCCTTCTCTTTCAGCCACTCAGCCGTTTCTTCGACCTTGCGACGCGACAGGCAATAGACAACGCCGGCGTCGGTCGTACCGTCCGGTTTCGAGTGTTCAGCGCGAATAAAGTCGAGCAACTGCGTGCGTGCATTGTCCTTTTCGACGATGCGATAGCGGATGTTCGGGCGATCGAAACTGGAGACGAAGATGCGCGCGTCATCGAGCGCGAGACGGTGGATGATTTCGTCGCGTGTGATCGCGTCGGCGGTCGCGGTGAGCGCGATGCGCGGCACGTTCGGAAAGCGCTCGTGCAGTACTGACAGCTGAATATATTCAGGGCGGAAATCGTGACCCCATTGCGACACGCAGTGCGCTTCGTCGATGGCGAACAACCCGATGCGCGTGCGCTCGAGCAATTCCTGGAAACGGGGCGTCATCAATCGTTCCGGCGCCACGTATAGCAGATCGATTTCGCCTTCGCGCAGCGCGCGCTCAGTGGCCATCGCTTCGGCGCTCGACAGCGTCGAATTCAGATACGCGGCCCTAACGCCCACTTCCTTCAGCGCAGCGACCTGGTCTTGCATCAGTGCGATCAGCGGGGACACGACAATCCCCGCTCCGCAGCCCGCCTCGCGCCGCACCAACGACGGGATCTGATAGCACAACGATTTGCCGCCACCCGTTGGCATCAGCACGAGACAATCGCCGCCGCCGGCGACGTGTTCGACGATTTCGCCCTGCTGTCCTCGGAATGCGGGGTAGCCAAAAACTTCGTTGAGGATTTCGAGCGGACGGGACATGAATTGGAGAGAAGCAGCGTGATGCCGGTGACACGAATTTTACCAACGCATTCGTGCTGCGCCCGCGCTTTGCGACAACGTTAGCCGTTCGGCCGACGAATCCGCAAAAAACGCACAAAAATGAGGCACCCGCAGTGCGTGGGACAAAAAAAAACCGCTCAGTCGAAACTGAGCGGCTTCGCTGGCTGGTGAGCCCAAGCGGCTTGCGCCGCCCGGACTTACTCGCCTGAGTGCTGCTGTTCGGCGGCCGGCGTTTCCGGCGTACCGAATTCGAACGACTCTTCCGCTGCGATCTGATCGAAACGCTCGCGGTCGGACAGTTCCTTGCTCTTGCGTGCCTTGTGGAACGCGAGACCAGTACCAGCCGGAATGAGACGACCAACGATCACGTTTTCCTTCAGCCCGCGCAGATCGTCGCGCTTGCCCATGATCGCCGCTTCGGTCAGCACGCGAGTCGTTTCCTGGAACGACGCCGCGGAGATGAACGAATCGGTCGACAGCGATGCCTTCGTAATACCGAGCAGCACGTTGTCGTAGGTTGCCGGGATCTTGCCTTCCGCAGCCATCCGGTCGTTTTCGTCGAGCATATCCGAGCGCTCGACCTGTTCGCCCATGATGAAGCGCGTGTCACCGTTATCGACGATCTGCACGCGGCGCAACATCTGACGGACGATCACTTCAATGTGCTTGTCATTGATCTTCACGCCCTGCAGACGATACACGTCCTGCACTTCGTCAACGATATAGCGCGCCAGCGCTTCGACGCCCTGCAAACGCAGAATGTCGTGCGGATCAGCCGGACCGTCGACAATCATTTCGCCCTTGTTGACGACCTGACCATCGTGCACCAGAACCTGCTTTTCCTTCGCGATCAGGAACTCGTGCTGATTGCCTTCGAGGTCCGTGATAACGAGACGCTGCTTGCCCTTCGTGTCCTTACCGAACGACGTCGTGCCCGTGACTTCCGCCAGAATACCGGCGTCCTTCGGCGAGCGCGCTTCGAACAGTTCGGCCACACGCGGCAGACCACCGGTAATGTCGCGAGTCTTTTGCGATTCAACCGGGATACGTGCCAGCACTTCACCGACCTGCACTTGCTGACCGTCCTTCACGGTGATCAGAGCGCCGACCTGGAAGCCGATCTGCACCGAGTGCTCGGTGTTCGGGATCTTTACTTCTTCGCCGTTCGCGTCGAGCAGCTTGACCTGCGGGCGCACCGTCTTCGACGCTTGCGAACCGCGGCGCTTCACGTCGATCACGACCAGCGTCGAGAGACCCGTCACATCGTCGATCTGCTTGGCAACCGTCACGCCTTCTTCGACGTTTTCGAACTTCACCGTACCACCGTACTCGGTGATGATCGGACGCGTCATCGGATCCCACGTCGCCAGTTGCGTGCCGGCCTTGATCTGCGCGCCGTCCAGTTGCAACAGCGTCGCGCCGTACGGCACCTTGTGACGTTCACGCTCGCGGCCGTGGTCGTCGGTGATCATCGCTTCGCCCGAGCGCGAGATGACGATCTGCTCGCCCTTCGCGTTGGTGACGTAACGCATCGTCGCCGTGAAACGAACCGTACCGTTCGACTTGGCTTCAACCGACGAAGCCACTGCTGCACGCGATGCCGCACCACCGATGTGGAACGTACGCATCGTGAGCTGCGTGCCCGGTTCACCGATCGACTGAGCAGCGATCACGCCAACTGCTTCACCGACGTTGACCGACGAGCCACGCCCCAGGTCGCGGCCATAACAGGCTGCGCACAGACCGTAACGCGTTTCGCAAGTCAGCGGCGTACGCACGCGCACTTCGTCGATGCCGAGGCGTTCGATTTCTTCGACCGCGTCTTCGTCGAGCAACGTGCCCGTTTCGTACAGCGTTTCCTGCGTTTCCGGATTGACGACGTCAGCCACCGTCACGCGACCGAGGATACGGTCACGCAGCGCTTCGACAACTTCACCGCCTTCGACCAACGCCTTCATGGCGACGCCGTTGGACGTACCGCAATCGTCCTCGACCACCACCAGATCCTGCGTCACGTCGACCAGACGACGCGTCAGGTAACCCGAGTTTGCCGTCTTCAGTGCCGTATCAGCCAGACCCTTACGTGCACCGTGGGTCGAGATGAAGTACTGCAACACGTTCAGGCCTTCACGGAAGTTCGCCGTAATCGGCGTCTCGATGATCGAGCCGTCCGGCTTCGCCATCAGGCCACGCATACCGGCCAGCTGACGAATCTGAACCGCGGAACCACGAGCACCCGAGTCAGCCATCATGTAGATGGAGTTGAACGATTCCTGACGCGTTTCGTTGCCGTCGCGATCGACCACCGGTTCCGTCGACAGCTGTTCCATCATCGCCTTGCCGACCGCTTCCGACGTTGCCGACCAGATGTCGACCACGTTGTTGTAGCGCTCTTGCGACGTGACGAGACCCGACATGTACTGACGGTCGTATTCCTTCACCTTCTTCGCAGCGTCGCCGACGATCTGTTCTTTCTGCGGCGGCACGAGCATGTCGTCGACGCAAATCGAAATACCGGCGCGCGTTGCCAGACGGAAACCCGACTGCATCAACTGGTCGGCGAAAATCACCGTTTCACGCAGACCGCACTTGCGGAATGCAGTGTTGATGAGGCGCGAAATTTCCTTCTTCTTCAGCGGCTTGTTCAGCACCGAGAACGGCAGGCCCGGCGGAAGGATTTCCGACAGGATTGCGCGGCCGACGGTCGTCGCGTACAGCGAGATCTTCGGCACGAACGCCGGTGCGCCTTCCGACTTGTCTTCGTTGTGGACCATTTCCGTGATCCGCACGTTGACGCGCGAGGCCAGCTCGACTTCCTTGTTCTCGTAAGCACGCAGTGCTTCCGACACGCCGGTGAACGTCAGGCCTTCGCCCTTGGCGTTCACTGCTTCACGGGTCGCGTAGTACAGGCCGAGCACGATATCCTGCGACGGCACGATCGACGGATCGCCGTTGGCCGGGAACAGGATGTTGTTCGACGCCAGCATCAGCGTACGCGCTTCCATCTGCGCTTCGAGCGACAGCGGCACGTGCACAGCCATCTGGTCACCGTCGAAGTCGGCGTTGAACGCCGCGCAAACGAGCGGGTGCAGCTGGATAGCCTTACCTTCGATCAGCACCGGCTCGAAAGCCTGAATGCCAAGACGGTGCAGCGTCGGCGCACGGTTCAGCATGACCGGATGTTCGCGGATCACCTCTTCCAAGATGTCCCACACCACCGGAGTCTGGTTCTCGACTTCCTTCTTCGCAGCCTTGATGGTGGTAGCGACACCCATCACTTCGAGCTTGTTGAAGATGAACGGCTTGAACAGTTCGAGCGCCATCAGCTTCGGCAGACCGCACTGATGCAATTTGAGCGTCGGGCCGACCACGATCACCGAACGGCCCGAGTAGTCCACGCGCTTACCGAGCAAGTTCTGACGGAAACGACCGCCCTTACCCTTGATCATGTCAGCGAGCGACTTCAGCGGACGCTTGTTCGCGCCAGTCATTGCCTTACCGCGACGACCGTTGTCGAGCAGCGAATCGACGGCTTCCTGCAGCATCCGCTTTTCGTTGCGGACGATGATTTCAGGCGCCTTCAGTTCGAGCAGACGCTTCAACCGGTTGTTACGGTTGATCACGCGGCGATACAGGTCGTTCAGGTCCGACGTCGCGAAACGGCCACCATCCAGCGGCACCAGCGGACGCAATTCCGGCGGCAGCACCGGCAGCACTTCGAGCACCATCCAGTCAGGCTTGATGCCCGAACGTTGGAAAGCCTCGAGCACCTTCAGGCGCTTCGCGTACTTCTTGATCTTCGCTTCCGAACCCGTGTTCTTGAGTTCGGTGCGCAGCATCTCGACCTGTTCGTCGATGTTGATCGCGCGCAGCAGTTCGCGAACGCCTTCCGCGCCCATCTCGGCACGGAATTCGTCACCGTACTCTTCGACCTTGTTGTAGTAATCCTCTTCCGTCATGATCTGCCGCGCTTTCAGCGGCGTCATGCCCGGATCGATCACCACGTATGCTTCGAAGTACAGCACGCGTTCGATGTCGCGCAGCGTCATGTCAAGCACCATGCCCAGACGCGACGGCAGCGACTTCAGGAACCAGATGTGAGCGACCGGCGAGGCCAGTTCAATGTGGCCCATCCGTTCGCGACGCACCTTCGCGAGCGTCACTTCGACGCCGCACTTTTCACAGATCACGCCACGATGCTTCAGGCGCTTGTACTTGCCGCAAAGGCATTCGTAGTCTTTGATCGGCCCGAAGATCTTCGCGCAGAACAAACCATCGCGTTCCGGCTTGAACGTCCGGTAGTTGATGGTTTCCGGCTTCTTGACTTCACCGAACGACCACGAACGGATCTTGTCTGGCGAGGCCAGACCGATCTTGATCGCGTCAAAAACTTCAGGCTGTTGGACTTGCTTGAATAGATCGAGCAGAGCTTTCATTGCTTTCTCTCCGTAGTCCGATTAGTTGCGGTCGAGGTCGATATCGATACCGAGCGAGCGGATTTCCTTCACGAGCACGTTGAAGGATTCCGGCATGCCGGCGTCGATTACGTGATCGCCCTTGACCAGGTTCTCATACACCTTGGTCCGGCCCGCCACGTCATCCGACTTCACCGTCAGCATTTCTTGCAACACGTACGATGCGCCGTACGCTTCGAGCGCCCACACTTCCATTTCACCGAAACGCTGGCCACCGAACTGCGCCTTACCGCCCAACGGCTGCTGCGTCACGAGCGAGTACGGGCCCGTGGAACGCGCGTGCATCTTGTCGTCGACCAAGTGGTGCAGCTTCAGGTAGTGCATGTAGCCGACAGTCACCGTACGCTCGAACATCTCACCCGTACGGCCGTCATACAGACGCACCTGGTTCTTCGACGGCGTCATGCCGAGGTTCTTCGCGATGTCGTCCGGGAATGCCAGATCCAGCGCGCGCGACATTTCTTCTTCCGTCGCACCGTCGAACACCGGCGTGGCAAACGGAACGCCTTCGCGCAGGTTCTTCGCCAGTTCGACGATTTCGTCGTCCGTGAAGCTGTCCAGCTCTTCAGCGCGGCCCGACTCGTTGTAGATCTTGGTCAGGAATTCGCGCAGTTCTGCGATCTTCGCCTGACGTTGCAGCATTTCTGCAATACGCCAGCCGAGACCCTTCGCGGCCCAACCCAGATGCACTTCGAGAACCTGACCCACGTTCATCCGCGACGGCACGCCGAGCGGGTTCAGAACGACGTCAGCCGGACGGCCATCGGCCATGTACGGCATGTCTTCGATCGGAACGATCTTCGACACCACACCCTTGTTACCGTGACGGCCGGCCATCTTGTCGCCAGGCTGCAGACGACGCTTAACAGCCAGATACACCTTGACCATCTTCAGCACGCCCGGCGGCAGTTCGTCGCCTTGCGTGAGCTTCTTGCGCTTTTCTTCGAACGCCAGATCGAACTGGTGACGCTTCTGTTCGATCGAGTCCTTGATAGCCTCGAGCTGTGCCGCTGCTTCTTCGTCCGCGAGGCGGATGTCGAACCAGTGGTAGTGGTCGAGATCTTCCAGGTAAGCCTGTTCGATCTTCGTACCCTTCGCGAGCTTCTTCGGACCACCGTTTGCGACCTTGCCGGTCAACATACGTGCGAGACGCTGGAATGCATCGCCTTCCACGATACGCAACTGGTCGTTCAGGTCGAGGCGATAACGCTTCAGTTCATCGTCGATGATCTGTTGCGCACGCTTGTCGCGCTGAATGCCTTCACGCGTGAACACTTGCACGTCGATGACCGTGCCGCTCATGCCCGACGGCACGCGCAGCGACGTGTCCTTCACGTCCGAAGCCTTTTCACCGAAGATCGCGCGCAGCAGCTTTTCTTCCGGCGTCAGCTGGGTTTCGCCCTTCGGCGTGACCTTACCGACCAGCACGTCGCCTGCTTCGACTTCAGCGCCGATGTAGACGATGCCCGACTCATCGAGACGGCCGAGTTGCACTTCAGCCAGGTTCGAGATGTCGCGCGTGATTTCTTCCGGTCCGAGCTTCGTATCGCGAGCTACGACGTTCAGTTCTTCGATGTGGATCGACGTGTAACGGTCGTCAGCAACCACCTTCTCCGAGATCAAGATCGAATCTTCGAAGTTGTAGCCGTTCCACGGCATGAACGCGACCAGCATGTTCTGGCCGAGAGCCAGTTCGCCGAGGTCGGTCGATGCACCGTCAGCCAGAACGTCGCCACGCGACACGATATCGCCGACCTTCACGATCGGGCGCTGGTTGATGTTCGTGTTCTGGTTCGAACGCGTGTACTTGATCAGGTTGTAGATGTCCACGCCGACGTCGCCAGCAACGGCTTCATCGTCGTTCACGCGGATCACCATACGGCCTGCGTCGACGTAATCGACCACACCACCGCGGAATGCCTGAACCGTCGTACCCGAGTCGACTGCCACCGTGCGTTCGATACCCGTACCGACCACGGCCTTTTCAGGACGCAGACACGGCACAGCCTGACGCTGCATGTTCGAACCCATCAATGCGCGGTTCGCGTCATCGTGCTCGAGGAACGGAATCAGCGATGCTGCCACCGAGACGATCTGCGACGGCGCCACGTCCATGTACTGGATGCGGTCCGGCGTAACCATCAGCGTTTCGCCTGCTTCACGCGACGACACCAGTTCGTCGGTCAGCGAGCCGTCAGCAGCAACCGCCGCGTTCGCCTGAGCGATCACGTAACGGCCTTCTTCGATCGCCGACAGATAGTCGATCTGATCGGTCACCTTGCTGTCCACGACCTTGCGATACGGCGTTTCGAGGAAGCCGTATTCGTTCAGGTGCGCGTACAGTGCCAGCGAGTTGATCAGGCCGATGTTCGGACCTTCCGGCGTTTCAATCGGGCACACACGGCCATAGTGGGTCGGGTGCACGTCGCGGACTTCAAAGCCAGCGCGCTCACGCGTCAAACCGCCCGGGCCAAGTGCCGAAACACGGCGCTTGTGGGTGATTTCCGACAGCGGGTTGGTCTGGTCCATAAACTGCGACAGCTGCGACGAACCGAAGAACTCGCGAATCGCCGACGAAATCGGCTTCGAGTTGATCAGGTCGTGCGGCATCAGGTTTTCGCTTTCGGCCTGGCCGAGGCGTTCCTTCACAGCACGTTCGACACGCACGAGACCTGCGCGGAACTGGTTTTCCGCCAGTTCGCCGACGCAACGCACACGACGATTGCCCAAGTGGTCGATGTCGTCCACTTCGCCCTTGCCGTTACGCAGTTCGACCAGGATCTTGATCGTTGCGAGAATGTCGTCGTCTTGCAGCGTCATCGGGCCGACGATTTCGTCGCGACCGACACGGCGGTTGAACTTCATACGACCCACCTTGGACAGGTCGTATGCGTCTTCGCTGTAGAACAGACGGTTGAACAACGCCTCAACCGCTTCTTCGGTCGGCGGTTCGCCCGGACGCATCATGCGGTAGATCGCAATGCGTGCAGCCATCTTGTCCGCGGTTTCGTCGATACGCAGCGTCGACGAGATGTACGGACCTTGATCCAGATCGTTCGTGTAGAGCGTCTGGATGTCTTTGATCTTCGATTCGCGGAGCTTTTCGAGGACGGTTTCGGTGATTTCGTCGTTCGCGTTAGCGATGACTTCACCCGTGTCGCCGTCAACGACGTTCTTCGCGAGCACGCGGCCGAGCAGATAGTCTTCCGGCACCGAGATGAACTTCGTTTTCGCGTTGTCGAGATCGCGAATGTGCTTGGCGTTGATCCGCTTGTCCTTCTGGACGATCACGTTGCCATCACGGTCCGTGATGTCAAAACGCGCGACTTCACCACGCAGACGCTCCGGCACGAATTCCATCTGCGCGCCTTCCGGCATCAGCGTGAAATTGTCGAACACGAAGAAGTTTGCGAGGATCTGTTCCGGCGTCAGGCCAATCGCCTTCAGCAGGATCGTGACCGGCATCTTGCGACGGCGGTCGACGCGGAAGTACAGCACGTCCTTCGGATCGAATTCGAAGTCGAGCCAAGAACCGCGATAAGGAATGATACGTGCCGAGAACAGGAGCTTGCCCGAGCTGTGCGTCTTGCCCTTGTCGTGTTCGAAGAACACGCCCGGCGAACGGTGCAGCTGCGAAACGATCACACGTTCCGTGCCGTTGATGACGAACGAACCCGTCGGCGTCATGAGCGGAATTTCGCCCATGTACACTTCCTGTTCCTTCACTTCCTTGACGACCGGCTTGCTCGGCGATTCCTTGTCGAGCAGCACCAGGCGCACTTTCGCGCGCAGTGCTGAGCAGTACGTCAAACCGCGCTGCTGACATTCCTTGATGTTGAATGCCGGCGGCGACAGCATGTAGCTGACGAACTCGAGACGCGCGAAACCGTTGTGCGAAACGATCGGGAAAACGGATGTAAACGCAGCCTGCAGGCCTTCCGGCTTGCGTTGCGTAGACGACGTGTCTGCTTGCAGAAACGTGCTGAATGATTCAAGCTGGGTAGCCAGCAGGAAAGGTACTTGGTGAACGATGGGGCGCTTCGCAAAACTCTTGCGAATGCGCTTCTTCTCGGTGAAGGAATATTGCATACGATCTCCGAATCACGGCGGGCATTGTTGTCGAGGCAGGATACCTTGATGTGACAACCCGAGTGTTCACCGACTGAGACCCGATGGCCGTCCGATGGCTTGAACGAGCCTAGAAGCTTGGTGGTTGGCCGCTACCAACCGCTGGCTGACGGCAGCGGATGCCTATGTTGCCCGCTACCCGACCAAACTTGCCTTCTGCAGTCGCTTCAGAAGACAAAGAGAAGCGCCGGTCAATATTGCCGACAGGCGATTTTCTTTGGCTTCTGGGACCCCTGTTCTTGCCGAAACTAGCTGACAAAAACATGGTTCCCACAAAGCACAAAAAGGCCGGCGGTGGAAAACCGCCAGCCTTCGCACAACGCGCCGAAACTTACTTGATTTCAGCCTTCGCGCCGGCTTCTTCCAACTTCTTCTTGGCTTCTTCAGCAGCAGCCTTCGGTACCGATTCCTTAACAGGCTTCGGTGCACCGTCGACCAGGTCCTTCGCTTCCTTCAGGCCGAGACCCGTCAGTTCACGAACAGCCTTAATGACCGAAACCTTGTTCGCGCCGACTTCCGTCAGGTTGACCGTGAATTCGGTTTGCTCTTCAGCAGCAGCAGCAGCGCCGCCGCCTGCCGGGCCTGCCACTGCAACAGCAGCTGCCGACACGCCAAACTTTTCTTCGAACGCCTTGACCAGCTCGTTCAGTTCCAGAACCGACATCGAGCTTACTGCCTCGAGGATGTCATCTTTTGCGATTGCCATTTGAAATACTCCTAAATTGAATTCGGATACAGCCAGCGATCAATCACGCTCGACTGAAGTGCGTTACGCAGCAGCTTCTTCGCCTTGTTTCTTTTCTGCCAGCGCGGCCAGAGCGCGCGCAAAGCCGGAAACAGGTGCTTGCATAACGTACAACAGCTTGGAGAGCAGTTCTTCGCGGCTCGGGATGTTTGCCAGCGCTTGCACGCCAGCCTTGTCCATCACCTTGCCTTCGTAGGAACCAGCCTTGATGATCAACTTGTCATTGCTCTTGCCGAAGTCGTTGACGACCTTAGCAGCGGCAATGGCATCTTCCGAGATGCCGTAGATCAGGGGACCGGTCATCTGCTCTGCCAAAGAAGCAAACGGGGTACCTTCAACAGCGCGACGCGCCAGCGTGTTTTTCAACACGCGAAGGTAAACCTGTTGCTCACGCGCTTTCGCGCGCAGCTTGGTCAGATCGCCAACCGTGATCCCACGATACTCAGCCAGAACCACGGTCTGGGCTTTCGCGACTTGCGCGGCAACCTCAGCGACGACGGCCTGCTTGCTTTCTTTATTGAGTGGCACGGTTAACCTCCAGATTCGATACACGCAGCGTGCGCCTTGTGTACCGCGTTCAATAACGGCGTCCGACCAGTCAGGAGTATTTCGACCGCTCGATGTGCACATTGCTGTGGACATCCAACGGTTTCATCACTACAAAACCTTTTCGGGTTCGCCATCTGCGTTGGCTTTGCATTAAGGGTTCGCCTACCTGCTGCGTTCCCGCCAACGGTCTTTGACAACCGGTCGCTCAATGCAAACTGCCATCTTGCGACCGCCCAAAGCCCATAAAACCGCCTCGACTCACATCGAGGCGATGAAATCTATTACTGTGCTGCGAGCGATGCCTGGTCGACGCGAACGCCAACGCCCATCGTGCTCGACAGTGCAACCTTACGCAGGTACACACCCTTGCTCGTTGCCGGCTTCGCCTTTTGCAGCGCGTCGACGAGAGCGTTCAGGTTGCTACGCAGAGCCGTCGGCTCGAACGAAGCACGACCAATCGTGGCGTGGATGATACCGGCCTTGTCGACACGGAATTGCACCTGACCAGCCTTGGCGTTCTTGACTGCAGTCGCGACGTCCGGCGTGACCGTGCCAACCTTCGGGTTCGGCATCAGGCCGCGCGGGCCGAGGATCTGACCGAGCGTACCGACAACGCGCATCGTGTCCGGCGAAGCGATCACGATGTCGAAGTCCAATTTGCCAGCCTTGACTTGTTCAGCCAGGTCTTCCATACCGACGACTTCTGCGCCGGCTGCACGAGCTTGCTCAGCCTTTTCGCCTTGTGCGAACACAGCCACGCGAACCGACTTACCGGTACCTGCTGGCAGCACGACCGAGCCACGAACCACTTGGTCCGACTTCTTCGCGTCGATGCCGAGTTGCACTGCAACGTCGATCGACTCGTCGAACTTCGCGCTTGCGCATTCCTTCACGAGCGACAGAGCTTCGTCGATCGCGTACAGCTTTTGACGATCAACCTTGGCTGCAAATGCTTGCAGACGTTTTGAAAGCTTAGCCATTTACACGCCCTCCACGGTGATGCCCATCGAGCGGGCGCTACCAGCGATCGTACGAACCGCTGCGTCCAGATCAGCTGCCGTCAGATCGGGCATCTTGGTCTTGGCGATGTCTTCAGCTTGAGCGCGGGTGATCTTGCCGACCTTGTCGGTATGCGGCTTAGCCGAACCCTTGTCGATCTTCGCTGCCTTCTTGATCAGAACCGTAGCCGGCGGCGTCTTCAGAACGAACGTGAAGCTCTTGTCCGCAAACGCGGTGATCACGACCGGAATCGGCAGACCCGGCTCCATAGCTTGAGTCTGCGCGTTGAACGCCTTGCAGAACTCCATGATGTTCAGGCCGCGTTGGCCCAGTGCCGGACCGACCGGCGGCGACGGGTTGGCTTTACCTGCAGGAATCTGCAGCTTGATAAAGCCGATGATTTTCTTTGCCATTTTGAAAACCTCTTAGGAACGCCGCCCTAGTACAAGCGGACATTCAGTGAGTAGTAGCGCGCGTTCGCCGAAAGACAGACTACTTACGCTCCTCAACGGCCATTACGCGGACCGTAAGCGCGAAATACGGAACGCACCGATCGGCGCGCCCCGTAGAATTCTGGATTACAACTTTTCGACCTGGCCGAATTCCAGCTCGACCGGCGTTGCGCGGCCGAAGATTGTAACGGAAACACGGACGCGCGACTTTTCGTAGTTCACTTCTTCGACGCTGCCGTTGAAATCCGTGAACGGACCGTCCTTCACCCGCACCATCTCGCCTACTTCGAACAGGGTCTTCGGACGCGGCTTTTCCACGCCTTCCTGCATTTGCGACATGATCTTCTCGACTTCCCGCGGGGAAATCGGGCTCGGACGATTGCGCGCACCGCCTACGAAACCCGTCACCTTTGCCGTGTTCTTCACGAGGTGCCACGTTTCGTCTGTCATTTCCATTTCCACAAGGACATAGCCCGGGAAGAAACGACGTTCGGTCACCGATTTGTGACCGCCTTTCACCTCGACCACTTCTTCAGTCGGAACGAGGATTTGACCAAACTGGTCTTGCATGCCAGCACGTTCGATGCGCTCTTGAAGCGCACGTTGCACGCTCTTCTCCATGCCGGAGTAGGCGTGCACCACGTACCAACGTTTGCCGCTCGGGGATGCCGGAGTATCGCTCATATCATTTCCAACCCAGAATCACCGAGAAAATCGCCCATTCAATGGATTTATCGCTAATCCAAAGAAAGATCGCCATGACGAACACGAAGCCGAACACTACGAGCGTTGTCTGGGTGGCCTCTTTACGAGTCGGCCAGACAACCTTGCGAACTTCTTTGTACGAGTCTTTGGCGAAAGCGATGAAACCCTTGCCAGGCGCGGAGAGAAGACCGACTGCAACACCCGCGATAGCGCCAACAGCCAAGGCGGCTCCGCGGACGTACCATTCCTGGCCGCTGAGCCAGAAGAACCCCACGAACCCGGCCAAGACCAACAATACGCCCGCGACGAGCATCAGCTTGTCGCCGGATGTATTTACAGTTTCGACGGAAGGATTCGCCATAACACCTTAACGAAGCGCCATATACGGCGCGAGAGTTGGCAGGGGCAGAGGGAATCGAACCCCCAACCTTCGGTTTTGGAGACCGACGCTCTGCCAGTTGAGCTATACCCCTAAACCATTTTGGGGTTGACGACACCGCCAACCCCGAAACTACCGATCAACGAGAACTTTCTGGCGTTACTCGAGGATCTTGGCAACCACACCTGCGCCGACCGTACGGCCGCCTTCGCGGATTGCGAAACGCAGACCTTCTTCCATCGCGATCGGGTTGATCAGCTTCACCGTGATCGACACGTTGTCGCCCGGCATGACCATTTCCTTGTCCTTCGGCAACTCGATCGAGCCCGTCACG
>NZ_CAJNBA010000020.1:0-32362 GCF_905220735.1 Paraburkholderia aspalathi | reverse complement strand
TTTGCGGCGGCAAAGAAAGTAAGTGCCGCCCCGCACAGGGGCAACACTAATAGACCACTAACAATACAAGGAAAGGCACCAAAGCCAGAACAAGGAAAGCCCAAAGCCCTACGAACACCGACAAAAAACGCCCCACAAAACAAGCCCATCACCCAGCGCCCCGCGCAAAAGCATACTCATGCAGAGCATCGATCACCCGATCAAACTCGAACGACTTGTCATAGAAGTGCCGAACGCCATATTGTTCACAGCGCTCCCGATAAGCCGGCAACGCATGATTCGTCAACACCGCAGCGAAAATCGACTCGACCATTCCCTCGCGCTGCAGATAAGCGAGCACCGGCACCCCCGAGCCCTGCTTCAACTGCAAGTCCACAATCACCGCATCAAAAGCCTCATCGCTCAACAAGGCAATCGCCTGATCAGCCGAATCCGCATATGCGGCCACCTGCAGCAAACCCGATGCATCGATGGCCTCGACGAGACTCCTGCGTATCAGCGGCGAATCCTCGATCAGCAGCACGCGCAACGGCGCGCGATTGGCTACTCCTGCATCAATGTTCGATTCGCTGTTCATCGGTGTATCTCGATCGTTCATTATTCGATCAAGCCGTTCTTGATCGCGTAATAAGTCAGATCGGCATTGTTCGCCAACCGCATCTTCTCCAGCACGCGAGCCCGATAAGTACTCACGGTCTTCACCGACAAATGCAATTCCTCCGCAATGTCGGTCGGAATCTGTCCCGCTGCGAGCTTGCAGAATATCTGGAACTCGCGCTCCGAGAGTGCTTCGTGGGGTCGTCCCACCGCCGGCTTGTCGAGGTTGTCGGCCAGCGTGTCGGCGACGGCCTCAGACAGATAACGATGCCCGCGCGCCACCGCGCGGATCGCCCGCACAATCTCCTCGGGCTCGCAGTCTTTATTCAGGTAGCCGTTGGCGCCCGCGCGCAGCAGGTTGATCGCGTATTGGCTCTCCGGATAGCCCGACAGAATCAGTACGCCCTGCTCCGGGCGCACCTGTCTGATCACACGTAACGTGTCGATGCCGTTCTTGTCCGGCATCGCGATGTCGAGCAACACCACGTCGAACGCCTGCTCCCGCACAAGGCTGATGGTTTCGTCGCCGGTCGAGGCTTCGGCCGCGACGCACATGTCCGGCTCGTCAGCGACGAACTGCCGGAAACCACCTCGGACGATCGCATGGTCGTCAGCTATCAGCACTCGAATCATCAGTTTGGCGTCCGTGCTACAGGATTGCTCCAAAGCAGACATTGTAATGATCTCCGGCACCGTCTTTGCCGAAGACCGATGTGCACAGCGTAGCGGTGCATCGAACCATACCGGCGCGGGCAGCGGACGCCTTTCGACGTCCGCTGCCCGACTCCACTTCTCAACCTCGCCTACTCGCGGCCGTCAAGCAGGTCCGCCATATCATCGGCGTGCTCCTCTTCGACAGCAAGAATTTCTTCAAACAGCCGGCGCGTCGTCACGTCCTTCTCGCCGAGATAATGCACGATCTCACGATACGTATCGATTGCAATACGCTCGGCAATCAGGTTTTCGCGAATCATGTCCGTCAGATTACTGCCTTCCTTATATTCCGAATGCGAGCGCGTCTTCAGGCCCTCCGGTGCAAAATCCGGCTCGCCGCCAAGCTGCACGATACGCTCGGCGATGCGGTCGGCGTGCTCCTGCTCCTCCGCTGCATGCGCCGCGAATTCCGCCGCCACGCCCTCGGAGTTGATGCCCTTGGCCATGAAGTGATGCCGTTTATAACGCAGCACGCAGACGATTTCAGTGGCCAGCGAATCGTTGAGCAGTTTCAGCACCGTCTCACGGTCCGCACCGTAGCTTTGCGTGACCGGACCATCCGACATATGCTTGCGGGCGTCTTCACGGATCTTTTTGATGTCCATCACGAACGATCCGTTGGATTGAGATGCTGCGCTTTGAGCGCCAGAAACCTTCGCCATTTAGATTCTCCTTTATCCGCTGTTGGGGGAACTGCGTATCCCGCACGAATCGCGCCTGATACGCCCGTTTAAGGAAGGCGCATTCGTCTACGTTCGGAATACGCCGAGCAGCAGCGTGACCACGAACACGACAAGGAAGATGTAGAACAGGATCTTCGCGATTTCGGCCGCACCCGCGGCGATTCCGGTAAAACCGAACACGGCTGCGATGATCGCAATCACGAAAAAGACGATGGCATAGTGAAGCATGGCGACTCTCCTTGTTGGTATCTGCATCAAGAAACTCTGAGGCGAACCCGAAGCGAAGCGCTCCCTCACAACCGGCGGGAACAGCACGCAAGCGCCTCATCGAACGGCGCTAATCGACGACCTTCTTCGTGACTACGAAGCCGAACACGAGGAACACCACGCACAGAATCACGAACACCATAAACAGGAACTTTGCGATCACCGCTGCGCCCGCAGCTACGCCGGTAAAGCCAAGCAGGCCGGCGATCACCGCCACGACGGCGAAGAACAATGCCCATTTCAACATGATGGCTTCCTCCAGAATCAGTCAATGAACGATCAGGTTCATCCTATCGATCGTCGACGCTGGGCGCATTCCGACGTGCTCCGTTTTTCGTGTGAGAATCCGCTTACACGGGATTACGGCGGCGTTACGCCGCCTGCTCCATCGCCGAGCCCGGCGGGCGTTACACTGATGCTCACCTCAGGAGCCAAAAGTGCTGAACGTGTCGAACACGCATAAATCAGGGGCCACCGTGCGGCTGGGCGACTGGATGCGCAATCGCAGTTGGGCCATCGCGATGACCGTGGCAATCGTCATCACCGTGGGCGGGCTCGTGATTCTCGAAACCGCGCGCCAACGCATTGCCGCTGAATACGAAACGGCACTCGAAGCGCGCGACGTCACGGTTCAATTGAGCACGCTCGCAAGCCAGCTATCCCGCCTCAACGCTCACCAAAGCGATTTTCTTCTGACGAAGCAGGATTCATCTGCTCAAGGCTTTTGCGCAACCGCCGTACAGATACGGCAGAACGAACAGCAGCTAAGCCGGTTTTACCGCGGTGGCAAGGCGGACAGCGCCGAGCTCGCGAGCTTCACCCAGATCGTCGCGCTGATCGACGCGCGCATCGGCGCGGGCGCTGCTGCATTGCAACGCGCGACAACGAATTCGCTTGATCTCTCCGCCTGCGGCAGTGCCGGCGAGGCCAATCCGGCGGATGCCACACTGGTCGACAGCACGCTCACGCTGCTGCGCGACAACGAGGAGCGCCGCGCGCAGCACGCGCTCGACGCAAGCCGGGCCGACCAGCGTATCTCCACGCTGTGCGCGGCGGCGCTGTCCGCGCTCAACATCGTGCTGTTCATCCTGCTGTTTCGCAATCTCGGCATCCAGATGAACCGGCAGGCGCGCGTGCAGCGTCAACTGATCACGCAACAGGAAGAGCTCGACCAGCTTGTCAACGAACGCACGCGTCAGCTCGAGGCGCTCGGCTGGCACTTGCAGGCCGTCAGCGAAAACGAAAAGACGCAGCTCGCGCGCGAACTGCACGACGAACTCGGCGCCATTCTGACTGCGAGCAAAATGGATGTGGCCTGGGCCAACCGCAAACTGAAGGACAGTGCCCCGGACATCTCCGAGAAACTCAAGCGCGCGCTCGCCAATCTCGACCAGGGCATTGCGCTGAAGCGCCGCATCATCGAAGACATGCGGCCCACCGTGCTGGCGAACTTCGGGCTCGTCACTGCCTTGCGCACGCTTGCCGATGAAGCCGCGCAGCGCAACAACTGGACGCTCGAATCGCACTTGCCCGCCGACGATATCCAGCTCGACGAGCAAACCGAAATCGCGCTCTTTCGCGTCGCGCAGGAGTCGCTCACGAACGCCGCCAAGTATGCACGGGCCTCGAAGGTGTCGATCGCCTTGCAGGTCGGCGACGGCGAGGTGGCACTGCGTATCGCGGACAACGGCGTCGGCATCACGCCCGCCGATCTGCAGCGCACGCACACCCATGGGCTGCTCGGCATGCGCCAGCGGGTTGCCGCGCATGGCGGGCGCTTCGATATCCAGCGCGGCGCGCCGAATGGCACCGACATCCATGTGGTGATGCCGAGTGTCAGCACGGCCACGCCGTCAGTGGATCTGCCGCCGTCGACCCCGTCGCGAACAGCCGTCTAGCAGGGCTTTGCGGCACATTGCAATAGCCGGTGTAGGACTGCGCCGACGCAAACACCGGAGCACGCCTACAACAAAATCGCAGCGCAACCGACAGCGCCGCCTCCGCCCTTTTTTTAACATGCAATCAGACCGGATCGACTGGCGTAAGCCCCGGTCGGACGACAGCTAGCCGGGCTAGCGCGTGCCGTACAGGATGGGCACGTCAACCGATGCATTCTCGACAAGGAGAACTTTCATGAATCGACTGATCGCTTTGCTTCTCATTGCAGGGACGGCTGCGCTCGCCGGTTGCAACACGATGGCGGGAGCGGGGCAGGATATTTCGAAGGGTGGCAACGCCATCACGAATTCGGCCGAGCAAGCCAAGTAAGTTAGCGGCAACGCATCGACTGCGCGGCGCCTCACGGCGCCCTGCCATGAAGGAATTCCACAGCCCGTCGCGGGAAACCGCGGCGGGCTTTTTTTATAGTCGGCTCCGCAAACGAAACAAAACGGCGATCCACTTGCGTGGATCGCCGCTCTGTCCTCCCTGAGACTGTCGCTTATCGTATCTATCGACTGCTATGCACGCATGCTGGTTCGCGAGCTTATTGACCCGTCAGCGTGTTCGTCAGCTCGACGCTCGGCGTGCCGGTGTTGCCGTTCTGTGCGATCAGCAGATGGATCTGCCCCGGCACGAGTTGGCTCAGCGCTCCGGCGATCGGCACCGACGTCACCAGCCAGTCGGCGTTGTTCGACAGCGAGAAAGCCGACGACTGGAAGATCGGCGTCTTGCTGCCCGCCACCGTCGCGATCAACACGTACTGGCCGCCGGACACATAGATCGAATCCTGGCCGCTTGCCGGCACCGCGTTCTTGAACGACACGCCCGCCATCGTCGGGCTGACATTGCTGATGTCAGTGCTGGTCGACTGAACCAGATACAGGTCGAGATTGGTCGCGTTAGCCGATGCATTGAAGCCGCGCAGGCGCGCGCTATTCGAGAGCAGCCCCTTGTCGAACGGATCGTCGATCAGGCCGATATCCGGCGCTGTCGCACCCGGCAGAGCCAGCACCGTGTATTCATGGCCCTTCGCAACGTCGGGGAAGTTACCGCTCGCCAACGCGGTCGTCGTGCCAGTGTTCGAGTACGCGACGGAGGTTGAACCCGTGTTGATGTTGGTGAGGTTCGTTACGCCCTTATAGCTGATGTTCGTCTGTCCCGAAGGTGCGGTACCGTTCACGAGAAAGTCCACTGCTGGCCCGCCAGGAATTGCGTGGATGAAATGGATCTCCGGATTCGTCAGACCGAGTTCCTTGCCTACGTCGCTGCCGCTCCCACCGCATGCGGCAAGGACAGATGCAACAGCGGCCACAGCCGCCATGGTTCGGATCGTTTTCATTGTGTTCCACCTATATCGATGTTGGGCTCTCGAGCCGTTAATTTGCGAGCGCCCGGCCTCGGACATCGCGCCGCCTGGAAACCTTGTTCGTTGGTCGTTAGAACGGCTCCAGGCTGGCTCTCCGAAATGAAGCGCCCCCTCCCTCTCCCTGCTGCACGTCGCGCCCGTGCTGGTGAGCGGCGTGGTCCGTGTCGATGGACGCTCGAACTCAGCAATGCGTGTGCCGCGGGTTCGATAGGGCTTCCGGCATCAGACGAATGGCTTACGGAGCAACGCGTTGCGCGGATTAGAATTTTTCCTCGGAGGGTTGGCACGTTTCGCGGTGTATTGTTCGCGCACAACCATACTTACACGGTCCCCTGCATGTCTTACCAACACTTACTCGCTGAACTCGACCTCGGCTTTACCCGCTTGCGCAATCGCGTGGTAATGGGTTCGATGCATACCGGCATGGAGGATCGCTTCTGGAATTACCCGAAACTGGCCGAGTATTTCCGTGAGCGCGCGAAAGGCGGCGTCGGTCTGATCGTCACGGGCGGCATCTCGCCGAACCGGCAAGGCTGGCTGCTGCCCTTCGGCGGCACGCTGAACTCGGTGTTCGATCTGCGCAATCACCGCTTGCTGACCGAGGCCGTGCATGCCGAAGGCGGCAAGATCGCGTTGCAGATCCTGCATGCGGGCCGCTATGGGTATCAGCCTTTCGTCGTGTCGGCCTCGGCGCTCAAGTCGCCGATCTCGAAGTTCAAACCGCGCGCGCTCACCGAAGCCGGCATTGCGCGGACCGTGCGCGACTATGCCCGCTGCGCGCGCCTTGCCCAGCGCGCCGGTTACGACGGCATCGAGATCATGGGCAGCGAAGGCTATCTGCTCAACCAGTTCCTCTGTCCGCGTACGAACCAGCGCACCGACCGCTACGGCGGCAGCATCGAGAACCGCATGCGGCTCGCGCGCGAGATTGTCGAGCGCGTGCGCGCGGTGTGCGGCGAACGCTTTATCGTGGTGTACCGGCTCTCGCTGATCGATCTGGTCGAAGGCGGCAACACGTGGGAAGAAACCGTGCAGGTCGCCCAGGCGCTCGAAGCCGCCGGCGTCACGATGTTCAACACGGGAATCGGCTGGCACGAAGCGCGGGTGCCGACTATCGTGACCTCAGTGCCGCGTGCTGCCTTCGCTGCATTGAGCGCGCGGCTGAAGGCGGCGGTCAAGGTGCCGGTGATCGTGTCGAACCGCATCAACACGCCCGAGGTCGCCGAAGAACTGCTCGCTCAGGGAGCGGGCGATCTGGTGTCGATGGCAAGGCCGCTTCTCGCCGACCCCGAGTTCGTGCTGAAAACCGCTGAAGGACGCGCGCGCGAAATCAACACCTGTATCGCCTGCAATCAGGCCTGCCTCGATCACACGTTCAAGAACCAGCGTGCAAGTTGTCTCGTAAACCCCCGTGCGGGGCGCGAAACCGAGTTGATCTACCGGCCGGTCTCGGGCTCACAAGCCGCGCGTTCGGTTGCCGTGGTCGGCGCGGGTCCGGCGGGACTTTCCGCGGCGACCGTCGCGGCCTCACGCGGGCATCGCGTGACCTTATTCGATGCGAGCGCAACCATCGGCGGCCAGTTCAATCTGGCGATGCGCGTGCCGGGCAAGGAAGAGTTCAGTGAAACGATCCGCTATTTTCAGAGCCAGTTGGAACGGCATCGCGTCGACGTGCGCCTCGATACGCGCGTCGATCCCGCTCTGCTCGCGGCAGGCGGTTACGACGATGTGATCATCGCCACGGGCATCGTGCCGCGGAGCCCGGCAATCGCCGGCATTAACGGGCCTAACGTGCTGTCTTATGTGGATGTGCTGCGCGGTGCGCCAGTGGGACGCCGCGTCGCGGTGATCGGTGCGGGCGGGATCGGCTTCGATGTCAGCGAGTTTTTGCTGCATCGTTCCGGCGACCCTCTGCCCGTGCCACGCGATACATGGCTCGATGAATGGGGTGTCGATCTTACGGTGAGGGAACGCGGTGGTTTGAAACCGCCGGCCCCGGCAGAGCCATTCCGTGAGATCTGGTTGCTGCAGCGTAAGGCCGGCAAGCTCGGTATGGCGCTCGGCAAGACCTCCGGCTGGGTGCATCGCGCGACGCTGGCGAGAAACGGCGTGAAGATGCTCGGCGGCGTGTCGTACCAGGAGATCAGCGAACGCGGATTGAAGATCGCGCGTGAAGGGATCGAGGAATGGCTTGAAGTGGACACGATCGTCGTGTGCGCGGGACAGGAATCGCTGCGCGATCTGCATCCGGAGACGGCGGCACAAACTGCGGATAGGAAAAACAGCGCGAATGGTGCGAACGACTCAAACGCTCCGCGCTATCACCTGATCGGCGGCGCCAAGGTCGCGACCGAACTGGATGCGAAACGCGCGATTCGCGAGGGTGCGGAGGTAGCGGCGGCGCTCTGAGCCACTGTGGCAATGGAGAGCGGAGGCGGCCGCGCCGCCCTCCTTAAGCCAGCCCCTTCTTCCGGTAATCGAACCAGAAAGACAGCCCCACGCTGGCCAGAATCACGATCGTCGCGATGACCGTCGAACGCGTTACCGGCTCGCCGAGCAACAACGCGCCGAGCGCCACCGCCACCACCGGATTCACGTACATGCAACTGCTGGCGATGATCGGACTCGTATGCCGGATCAGAAAGCCGTACGCCACGTAGGCGGTCATCGTGCCGACCAGCATCAGGTAGACGAAGGCCAGCACCGGCAGAAAATGCACTTCCATCATGCGCTCGCCGGACACCCAGGCGACCATCGTCGACATCGCGCCACCGAGGCCGATCTGCAGCGACGTCGACAGAAACAGGTCCGACGGCAGCTTCAGCCGCCCGGCCAGATGCGCGCCGCCGGCCCAGAAAAGCGCACCGCACAGGATCGCCAGACTGCCGCCCGCCGATCCCGGCGCGGTGTCGCCGTGACTCAGGATCGCGATGCCCACCAGCCCAAGGCCAACTGCGAACCACTCGCCTCTGCCGATCTTGCGCCCCGCCACCGCCGCGATCACCGTTGCGAACAGCGGCACGGTCGCGACCATCACGGCTGCGGTGCCGGTGCCGACCGTGCGCATGCCGTAGGCCAGCATGCCGCTCGACAGGCCGACCAGCATCGTGCCGACAAGACCGGCATTGCGGATTTCACCCGCACTCGGCCAGACCGGATTGCGGCGCGCCGCGAAGATGAAAAGCCCTATCCCGGCAAACAGATTGCGCAAGCCGGAGAGCAGCAAGGGCGGAAACGAACCCAGCGCGACGTGCACGGCGAGATACGTCGAACCCCATACGAGATAGACGACGGCGAGCGCGAGCGCGATCTGTCCATTGCGGGACTGCGGCAAACGGATGGGAAAACTACGCGGGAAACCACGCGAAAAGCGGCTGGGGAGTTGCGGCGCCATACGTTCAAACCGCCCATGCCGCTCGAGGTGCTGCGCCCCCGCTGAAGACCCTGTGACGGGATGGCGGACACCGCATCGGCGATGCGGTCTGACGGGCGAGGCTGGCGGACATGTCGGTGGAACGGAAGGACGATAGATGGCCAATGGGGCCACAACGCCGCGGCAATCGATGGGAATCGAGCCACGGCTGACACACGCCAAATGTTGGGCGCGCATCGCATTATGCAGTAAGCGCCCACCGCGTCGCCTGAAAGAATCGTAACTTTTTTGCGTGCTTGCAACAGAAAAGCCGGGGACGTATCCCCGGCTTTGGGCTCACCTGTGACACCGGCGCTCAAGCTATGCAACCGGCATCGCTGGCAATGCTCAGTTGGCCATGGCGCCCGACGCTTCGTGCTTCATGCCCATCGCGTCGCTGCCCTTTTTCATCTTGTCGTGCTTCATCGTGTTCTTCTTCATGCTGTCCTTCGACATGGTGTCTTTGGACATCGAATCCTTCGACATCGTGTCCTTGGACATTGCATCGTTGGACATTGCGCCGCTGGCCTGCGCGAACGCGGCGCCGCCGCTGGTCAGGAGGGCGACGGCCATTGCTGCGATTGCGAACTTTTTCATGGGATGACTCCGTTTTGTAGTGGATAAACCTGAACCGGCTTCTGGCTTCTACCTTGCGCCGGGTACTTCCGAAGCTTCTGCCGCCCGGGGTCGCGCGTCCGGCATTGCACGCGCCGACCCGCGCGCGTCAGGAGCCTCCGAACCAGTTGTAGCCCTGGTCGACCCAATAGCCGCCGGGATACGTGTTAGTGACGAACATCTCGACGATGTGCTTCGGATTCTTGTAGCCGAGCTTGGTCGGCATGCGCAGCTTCATCGGGAAGCCGTATTTCGCGGGCAATCGCTCGCCGTCGTATTCGAAGGTCAGGAGCGTTTGCGGATGCAGCGCGGTCGGCATGTCGATGCTTTCGTAGTAGTCGTCGGCGCATTTGAAGCCGACGTACTTCGCGCTCGTATCCGCACCGATGCGCCGCAGAAAATCGGCAAACGGCGTGCCGCCCCAACGGCCGATCGCGCTCCACCCTTCCACGCAGATATGCCGCGTGATCTGCTCGGCATGCGGCAGCGCGTACAACTCGGGCAAGGTCCAGACGCGCTGACCGGTGACGAGGCCGCTGATCTTCAGCTTGTAGTCGGAGGGGTCAACATCGGGGACGTCGTCGATACCGTAGAACGCATTGAACGGAAACGGACGCGTGATTTGCGCTTCCGTGTAGGTCGGCGCGAGCTGCTTCGGATCGAATAGTGCGGCCTGTGCGCGGTCGTTCAGGCGCGACACGGCCGTCAGGAATGCGGTGACCGAATCGTTGTCGGTGAGCGAGCAGCCCGTCAGCATCGACAGACCGCCGAGCGTCAGAAGCCGTTTACCGAACAGGCGCCGCGACGGCATCGCGAGTTCGCGCCGGGCGTCGATCAGGATCGATTCGCGGTCGAGCTTATCGTCAGGCATGGCGGCGAACTTTCGATCGGGTTGTGTATTGGGTCGGGTCATGATTCGATGTCCTTAGGCTTGGCGTGTCCGCTTATCCGTGTATCCGCGGCCTAGCGTCCGCGCAGCATCGCCAGCAGCGAGCGCGGCACTAGGGCTACCATCACCAGATGCACGGCAATAAACGCAGCCATCAGCGACATGGCGCAGAAGTGGACGATGCGTGCGTTGTCGTAGCCGCCCATCAACTCGCGCAGCAGCGGAAACTGCACCGATTTCCAGATCGCGAGGCCCGAGAGCACCAGCACGATCAGATCGCAAACAACAAACAGATAAGCGAATTTCTGCACCGCGTTGTAGACGCGCAGATCCGCGTGCGAGAGCTTGCCGGTCAGCGCGGCGATGAAGTCGTGCAGCACGGCGCGCGGCGAGACCGGCAGAAACTTGCGCACGAAGCGCCCGCTGGCCAGATTCAGCGCGAGATACAGCAGACCGTTGAAGACCAGCAGCCACATCGCCGCGAAGTGCCACTGCAGCGCGCCGCCAAGCCAGCCGCCGAGCGTGAGCGCCGGCGGAAACGTGAAGCCTTTGAAGATCGGCGAGGCGTCATAGATGCGCCAGCCGGACAGCATCATCAGGATGGCCGCGAGTGCGTTGAGCCAATGCGTGACGCGCACCCACACCGGATGAATCGTGCCGCTCTTCGGCATGACAGGCGGCGCAGTTTTGCTAAGAGCGTGGGGGGTGGCCATGAGAATCTCCAATGAAATGAGAAGCGCTGCGGGGTCGTCGCGCGCTCAATTGCAGGTGGCGAGCTCGCCCACTTGCAGCACGTCGCCGGTCGCAGCGTTTTCGACAAAGGCGACGACGCCGAAGTGATCCGCCGGAGCATTCGCATCGGCATCGTCGATACGGATATCGCGGCGGATTTGCGCGTTACCGGCGACCAGCGGCACGGGTCCGATCCATTGCCGCACGACGCGTTCGTGATGCAGCGTTGCGCCGCTGTTTTCCCCGGCTCTGACTTGCGAGTTCAACGCGTTCTGGTAGACCGCGACGTAGGCATTCAGCGGAGCTGTGGTGCCTGTCGACTTGCTGGTGAATTGCGCATCGACATTGAAGGCGCCTTTCGTCTGAGGTTTCAGTTCAAGCGCCACGTTCGCCTGCGCCGGTTCGGCAACGACCTGGCCGATGCGGCTCTGGAAACTGTCGCGTTGCGACCAGCTGCGCAGTTCGCGGCCTGATACGAAGATTTCAGGCGTATAGATGGTGTGGCCGCCGGCGAGGTCGGTGAGGGTCTGCTGACGTTCAGTAAAGCGATGTTGCGAGAAACGGTCGGTCCAACCGAGGCTATTCCAGTAGTCCACATGCAGCGCCAACGGCACGATGCTTTGGCTTGCACCACTGTTTTTCCACTGACTCAGCCAGTTGTCGGCCGGCGGGCAGCTGTTGCAGCCTTCGCTGCTGTAGAGCTCCACCAGCGCTACGCGGTGCGATGGGCTGTGCGACGCACACACGGCGCCTGCTGCGCTTGCAAGGCCACTGGCGAAGAGGGTTGTCAGCGCTACGGCTAGCGCGATTGCGCGAGTGACATACCGATTGTCTCGGCGGGTTCGTGCGGTTTGCATGGCGTGCTCCATCGGAATCTGCACGTTTGTCGAACCACAAGCCCGCTTATGACAGCCGGTTTTGAATTTTTATTTTTGTCTGGGTTGTTCGCCTACGGTCGAGACCGTTCCATGCTGTTTATCCCCCCGGGGCGCGGTGTGTCTGTACGCTTGCGGGCGAACCGCCCCAAAGCGCCCCGCGGAGGGTGTCTCAGTCGTAACTCACGACAACCGTCACCCGGGTATCCTGCCCGGCATTCTTCGGTGCGAGCGACAACACGCCGCCGTCGCGGCCAACGCGGTAGTGGCCGTCGCTAGCCGCACGGAACACGCGTCCGCGGCTGTCGACAAAACGCTCAGTCAGCGCGTCACCGTTACGCGCTGTCGCGGCGCTATTCACCTGAAGCGCGACATCGGCGCCCGTCGCCACGCCCGGCTCAGCGCTAAAGGTCAACGTGACCGCTGAACCCGACTGATCGAGCCGCGCGCCCCTGGCATCGACCCGCGCCCCGGCGGGCGCCACCGAAATCTCCAGCTGCGGCGCCACGATCGCGCCCGAAAAACTGATCGTTCCGCCATTCGCGGCCACCGCCGGCATTGGCGCTGCAACGAGCGCAACCAGCGTTGCCGTCGCCGCGACCGCGCTGAGCCCCTCAAACCGCCCCATTCCCGTTTTCATCAGCACCTCTCCTTAAGCCGTCTCAAACAGCATCGCGCCATTGACGCGCTGCCCACCGCCGGTCACCCGGCTGGGCAACGGCCGCCCCTACAGGCGGATTAACGGCAGCGCGACGGCAGCCTTGAACGACCCCGTGCGAAATCGACACGCCGCAACGCATATCCACGGCGCCTCCCAGCGGCGATTAAGGAGACGCCCGGCCCGTGCTAACATTCACCTTTCGATTGCGTCGATCAAGCTTTCCTTCCGACGCTCCCGCACTACTTTTCATACTCTGCCGGCTACCCCAATGCGCGTTCCGTTTTCCCGAGCCCTCACCCGTTTGCGCCCCCGCCGCGCAACCGGCTGCGCGCGCGCGGACATCGCGACGCCACACGCCGGCCAGCCGTCCCGAACGCTCCCGCTTCTCGCCGCCCGGCGCCCGATCTGACGCATTTCCCCTCCATTGCCGGGGCCGCGTCGTCGGGCTCCGGGCCGATCTCATCCGCACGCTGTCCCCTTACATGCAGATCGAATTGGAGAACCCGTCATGAAAAAGACGAAAACCTGCTACCTCACCGAACTCGACGTCGCTCGTCTTGAAAAGCACGCAGCCGCGCCCGGCGCTGACACCAAATTGCAAGACATGCTCGACGACGTCCTGGAGCGCGCTGTGATCGTCGAATCGCGCGACATCCCCGCGAACATCGTCACGATGAATTCGCAAGCCACGCTGGTCGATGAAACCAGTGGCGAGCAGATGACCTGGACCGTTGTCTATCCGCCCAACGCGGACTTCGCGCACGGCCGCCTGAACGTGTTTTCGCCGGTCGGTCTTGCACTGCTCGGCGCCAAACGCGGCGAGCGCATCCGCTTCACGCCGCCGAGCGGCACGGAGAAGGTGTTGAAGCTCGAAAAGATCCTGTTTCAGCCCGAAGCCGCCGACGATTTCACGCTGTAAGCCAAAGCCATTCACGACGCAGAACGCTGCGCCGCATCATCCCCGGCAGCCCTATCACAATAAGAATAGTGCGTGGCTGACGGGCGTTATCTCCGACATCTGACTTTTTCAAGACGGGTTGCCAAGCAGCGCCCGGGCGGTGTATCGTGTGCGCTGCTAACGCGGGGGTCCTGCGTAGCGCGGAGGTTGGAGGTCCGTGTTGCGTGGGTGAGAAATACCCTTTGAACCTGATCTGGATAATGCCAGCGCAGGGAAGCGTACGGATTTCGCACCTGGTCTACCGTTTCATCTCTCGCGAATTCCGACAACTTCCGTCTCGTCTCCTGCTTAGCGGCCCCACATTGCTATGCCGAGGAGATAACGCATGAACGCCAACCCGAAGTTCCTTTCCGCCGACGCCCACGTCGATGCCGCCGCTGTCGCGCCGCTGCCGAATTCCCGCAAGGTCTACGTAACCGGCTCGCGGCCCGATATCCGCGTGCCGATGCGCGAAATTTCCCAGGCGGATACGCCGGATAGCTTCGGCGGCGAGAAGAATCCGCCGGTTTTCGTCTACGATACGTCGGGCCCCTACTCCGATCCGGAAGCCAAGATCGACATCCGCGCCGGTCTGCCCGCGCTGCGTCAAGCCTGGATCGAAGAGCGCGGCGACACCGAAGCGCTGACGGGTCTCTCGAGCGACTTCAGCCGCGAACGCGCCGCCGATACCGCGACTGCCGATCTGCGTTTCAAAGGCCTGCACCGCACGCCGCGCCGCGCCATCGCCGGCAAGAACGTCTCGCAGATGCACTACGCGCGTCGCGGCATCATCACGCCGGAGATGGAATACATCGCGATTCGCGAGAATCAGCAACGCGCCGCGTATCTGGAAAGCCTGAAGACGAGCGGTCCGAACGGCGAAAAGCTCGCCGCGATGATGGGCCGCCAGCATCCGGGCCAGGCGTTCGGTGCGAGCGCATTCGGTCCTGATGGTCTGAAGGAAATCACCGCGGAATTCGTGCGCGAAGAAGTTGCGCGCGGCCGCGCGATCATCCCGAACAACATCAACCACCCGGAAAGCGAGCCGATGATCATCGGCCGCAACTTCCTCGTGAAGGTGAATGCGAACATCGGCAACTCGGCGGTGACCTCCTCCATCGGCGAAGAAGTCGACAAGATGACTTGGGCGATCCGCTGGGGCGGCGACACGGTGATGGATCTGTCCACCGGCAAGCACATTCACGAAACGCGCGAGTGGATCATCCGCAATTCGCCGGTGCCGATCGGCACGGTGCCGATCTATCAGGCTTTGGAGAAGGTCAACGGCAAGGCCGAAGATCTGACATGGGAAATCTTCCGCGACACGCTGATCGAACAGGCGGAACAAGGCGTCGACTACTTCACGATTCACGCGGGCGTGCGTCTGCAATACGTGCCGCTGACGGCGAAGCGCATGACCGGTATCGTCTCGCGCGGCGGCTCGATCATGGCGAAGTGGTGCCTGGCTCACCACAAGGAAAGCTTCCTGTACGAGCACTTCGAAGACATCTGCGAAATCATGAAGGCGTACGACGTAGCCTTCTCGCTCGGCGACGGCCTGCGTCCCGGCTCGATCTACGATGCCAACGACGAGGCGCAACTCGGCGAACTGAAGACGCTCGGCGAGCTCACGCAGATCGCGTGGAAGCACGACGTTCAAACCATGATCGAAGGCCCCGGCCACGTGCCGATGCAGTTGATCAAGGAGAACATGGATCTGCAACTGGAATGGTGTGACGAAGCACCGTTCTACACGCTGGGACCGTTGACGACCGACATCGCGCCGGGCTACGACCACATCACCTCGGGCATTGGCGCGGCGATGATCGGCTGGTTCGGCACGGCGATGCTCTGCTACGTCACGCCGAAGGAACACCTTGGGCTGCCGAACAAGGACGACGTCAAGACCGGCATCATCACGTACAAGCTCGCCGCGCACGCCGCCGATCTGGCGAAGGGCCATCCGGGCGCGCAGGTGCGTGACAACGCATTGTCGAAGGCGCGTTTCGAATTCCGTTGGGAAGACCAGTTCAATCTCGGTCTCGACCCGGACAAGGCACGCGAATTCCACGACGAAACCCTGCCGAAGGATTCGGCCAAGGTCGCGCACTTCTGTTCGATGTGCGGCCCGCACTTCTGCTCGATGAAGATCACGCAGGATGTGCGCGAATTCGCCGCGCAACAAGGTCTCTCCGACGACGACGCGCTGAAGAAAGGCATGGAAGTGAAGTCGATCGAGTTCATGAAGAAAGGCGCTGAGATCTATCAGCGGCAGTAAGGTAAGGATCGCGGGCGCACTAGCACGCGCCCGCCATTCGAACCGTCTGCGTCCGGTATTGCAGCACCGAAGCCCGCCACTGGCGGGCTTTTGCGTTTCTGAGCAGCCGGGCACGCCGCATGCTGACAGAAGGGAAACATTTGATTACGAAACCGACACCTTGCTGACAAGCTCACACATCCGGATACGGGCTGCGGCGATAAGATCAAATGTAAGGACGGGGGTGATTCATCCATTTCCACGAAGCATTGTCCAGACACAATGAATGGAGTCAGCATCATGAAATCGATTCGTCAACTCAGTACGTTCGCTGCGATCGTCGCGGTTGTCGCCAGTCTTTCCGCGTGTGACAACATGACCACGCGGCAACGCGATACGGTGATCGGCGCGGGTGTGGGCGGCGCCGCAGGCGGACTGATCGGCGGCAATGCACTGTCGACGATTGGCGGTGCGGCAGCCGGCGGCATCATCGGCAATCAGGTGGGCAAGTAAGCGCACGAACAGGACCAGCGTCATAGAGGGGCTTCGCGAAATGCTTTGCAATGGCGTGAAATAAGCCGTTACGGTTTTGCAATCCTGTTGACGCTGCGGCGGCGTAAGCTCAAGCCACTACGCCCCGGATGGCGGCGTGTGATGTAACCAGGAGCACGTCATGAAGTCCCCCGTCGTCAAGTCCCTTCGCGCAATCAGCCAGCGGCTGCCGCGCGGCTTGCCCCGTCTTTCCCAAACCGGCATCACGCTGGCCGGCGTGGCCTGTGTGCTGACGCTGTCCGGCTGCTACTACCCGTACGGCTACTATCCAGGCGCCTACCCGTATTACGCTTACGGCACTGTTCCAGCGAATGGCGCCCAGCAGGATGTCCCCGTGGGAACGGCCGGCGATTCGGCCACTTCTCAACAGCAGGCTCAGGCGGCGCAGCAGGCGCGAGCCAATTCGCAATCCCAGCCGGCCACCTACGCTGTCGCTCAGCCGCCTCCCGTGTACGTTGCCCCCGCTTATCCCGTCTACTATCCGCCGCCGGTCTACCCGGCCTATTACGGCTATCCGGGCTGGTATGGCCCGTCGGTTTCGATCGGCGTCGGTTTCGGCTGCTGTTGGGGAGGCCATGGCGGCTGGGGTGGTCACGGTCACTGGCACTGAATCCCGCAGCCGGATCTTGCTGATCTGCTTTGTCCATCCCGTGCCCGCAGCTATCGGGGCACGGGATGAACCCATGCCCCACGACGTCGTGCGCACCCCGCTGCCCGAAAGTCGGCCTACCCGTCAGCACGCGCCATGCCGCGCCGGGAAGGCCTCACGCGCATCATGCCGCGACGATCCCGCCACGCAAGACACGGCGCATCCTTCCCTCCTTCGCCCGTACTTTCCCTTCTTGACGCGCTCCAATCGGGCCCTATGCTTGGGAAAGCCACACGCAGTACCTGTTTAAATAAGCGACCCGGCTCGTCTTCGACGCGCCGCCGGCGCCCATCCGTCCTGCCAGAGCGACGCGCCCCGTAGTGCGTAGTCCCGCGTCGAATCGAACAACAACGAAGGAGACGTGATGTTTCACCAATTACTCACACCCGTCGGCAATTCGCTACCGCTCTCGTTCCTCGTCGCCGCCTTGCCGATCATCGTCGTATTGCTGTTGCTCGGCTGGGCCCGTCGGCCGGCCTGGCAGGCCTCGCTTGCGGGCCTGATCGTCGGGCTGATCGTGGCGATTTTCGTCTGGCAGTTTCCGGTTGGACTCGCGGCCGCATCAGTGGCCAACGGCGCGGTGTTCGCCTGCTGGCCGGTGATGTGGATCGTGTTCACCGCGATCCTGCTCTACAACATCTCGCAGCGCTCGGGCCGCTTCGCCGCCTTTCGCATGTGGATGATCGATAACCTGCCGAACGATCGCCGCGTGGTGCTGGTGGTGATCGGCTTTTCGTTCGGCGCGCTGCTCGAGGGGATTTCCGGCTTCGGCACGCCGGTCGCGATCACCAGTTCGCTGTTGATCCTGCTCGGTTTTCCGACCCTCGAAGCACTCACTTTCACGCTGATCTTCAACACCGCGCCGGTTGCCTTCGGCGCGCTCGGCGTGCCGATCACCGTGCTCGGCGCGGTCACACACCTGCCGGCCGATTCGCTCGCCAAGATGGTCGGCCGCCAGTTGCCTTTCTTCGCCTTCCTGCTGCCGTTCTATGTGATCGGCGTCTATGCGGGCTTTCGTAACATGCTGCGCGTGTGGCCGGTCCTGTTGGTGTCCGGTGCGAGCTTCGCGCTGACCCAGTTCATCGCGTCGAACTACGTGAACTACAGCCTGACCGACGTGCTGTCGTCGATGGTGTCGCTGATCCTCACCATCGCGTTCCTGCGCGTCTGGAAGCCCGCCGCCGATCCGAAGTTCGCGATCAACATCGATCGGGTGGGCGAGGTGCGCGGCAAGATCAGCGGCGGCCAGGGCTGGTATCCGTGGATCATCGTCTCGGCGGTGGTGATCGTCTGGACCGTCGCCAAAATCTTCCTGATCGGCGACGTCAAGCTACCGTGGCCGGGCCTCGACAAGGCCGTGTTCATCACCCTGTACAACACGCCGTACGGCGCGGTGTGGGACTTCCAGCCGCTCGCGACCGGCACGGCGATTCTGGTGGCCGCCATCATCACGACGTTCGTGACGGGTCTGAGCGCGCGCGAATTCGGCAAGGCCATTGCCGACACGTGGGTCCAGACGCGCATCGCCATTCTGACGGTGGCGACCATCGTGGCGCTCGCCTATCTGATGAACTACTCGGGGCTCACCTACACGCTCGGGCTCGGTGCCGCGTCGGTCGGACCGTTCTTTCCGCTGGTGTCGGCCTTCCTCGGCTGGGTCGCGGTGTTCCTGTCCGGCAGCGACACCTCGGGCAATGCGCTGTTCGGCAACCTGCAGGTGGTGGCGGCTAATCAGCTGAATCTGAACCCGATCCTGATGGCGGCGACCAATTCGTCGGGCGGTGTGATGGGCAAGATGATCTCGCCGCAAAACATCTCGACCGGCGTGGCGACGACCGACCTCAAGGGCAAGGAAGGCGTCGTGTTCGCCAAGACCTTCAAGCATTCGATTCTGTTGACGGTGATCCTCGGCGTGCTGGTCTGGCTGCAGCAGAATTTCCTGCAGTGGATGATTCCGCATTGAGGCGCGCCTGGCCCATCGACGCAACTATTCGCGCCCACTAATTCCTTGGAGCGGGAGCGTGTGTGATGGGCCAGGATCACTGGTGCGTTGCCGCAATATAATTCACGCTCCCCATGCGCCCGCCCCGCCGGGCCTGCACCGGGGGTACTCCCCGCGCCAGTCTCATCGCAATTTTTCTCACATTAGCGTGAGAATTGCTCGTTTTGCGGCCGGCGCGACCGCGCTTACGATAACGGCTATCAGACGTCCTCCATCCCCCGAATCTTGCCGTTTCATTCCAGCCTGAAACGTTTCGCGTGATCGCGCTGCTACGATGCGCAGGCGTCTCGACTCAACCGCGCGCGGCGCTACGACAATGAATGCCAAAAACCTGCTGCAACTGCTGATCCTGGCTGCCCTGTGGGGCGCCTCGTTTCTGTTTATCCGCGTCGGCGTGACCGACTTCGGCGTCGCGCCGCTGATGGCCTTGCGCGTCGGCATCGGCGCGGCGTTTCTCGCCGTTGTCCTGATTGCGCGGCGGCCGCTGCGCGAGTCCGCGACGATCCTGCGCACGCGCGCTTTTCCCTTGCTGGTGGTCGGCATCCTGAATTCCGCGGCGCCGTTCTGCCTGTTCGCGTATGCCGAGTTGACGCTGTCGGCTGGCGTGACGTCCGTGATCAATGCGACCACGCCGCTGTGGGGCGGGCTCATTGGCTTCCTGTGGCTGCGTGACCGCCTGAGCGCGCTGCGCACGCTCGGTCTCGTGATCGGCTTTCTCGGCGTCCTGATGCTGGTGTGGGATCAGATCGCCACGCCGAACGGCTCGGCCGCAACTCCGGCGACCACCGCGCTCGCGGCCGCCGCCGCGCTCGGCGCCACGCTGCTTTACGGCATCGCCGCCAATTACACGAAGCGCCATCTGACCGGCGTCGACGCATTGACCGTTGCGACCGGCACGATGACCGGCGCCACCATCGTGTTGCTGCCGCTCGCCGTGATCTACTGGCCGGCCGCGCCGATCTCACTGCACGCGTGGGGCGCGGTTATCGCGCTGGGCGTCGCGTGTACCGGCGTCGCGTACATGCTGTTCTTCCATCTGATCGCAGTGGTCGGGCCGGCACGCACGATTACGGTGACCTTCGTGATTCCGATCTTCGGCATTCTGTGGGGCGCCCTGTTTCTCGGCGAAACCGTGTCGCTGGGCATGCTGGAAGGCTGTGGCGTGATTCTCGTCGGCACCGCGCTTGCCACCGGCGTGGTCAAACGTCTGCCGTGGTTCGGGCCGCGCCGCGCCGATACCTGAAAGCCACCTCGCACGATACGTTCGGCGCGATCCGTTTCTCGCCTCCGCGAGGGCCGCGCCGACACAGAACACCGCCTCGCGCGACGCCTTCAACATCGCCGCCTTCCCGTCACGCACCGCTCGCCGCGTCAGCGGCCCGACAACCCGTTTCGAGCACCCAAAAAAATAGCCCGCACTCCGTTGGAGTGCGGGCGAAACCGTCGCCCTACGAGGATAGGCGACGGGGCCACCGAGGCCGCGCGCCGTGCGCGCAGGCCATCATCGGGCTAAGTACCGGTTCGTTCGCCGGTGCTGAAAGGGTCTGGGAATCGCCGATTGGACACACGCCGCAAACTCACGTCGGATGTTACGAATCCGGCCCCATGAGTCTTTAGAAGCAGCTTGTGTGCCAGTTATAGCGATTTACAAGAAATTGTTCGCAAGACATTGATTTTTATTACATTATTTTGCGGAGAAGGGGATCTGACAGGGTCTGCGGAAGGGGCTTCGCGAGTTACGTCACCGGGGTAACGTCACGTTACATGCGGCCGCACAAGCGGCGACCGCGCGGATTCGCTTCATGCGTTTGAAGCAAGCCGGCCATCACCGCACCGGCCATTTCGTGCGTTGCGCGGCCGTATGCCGGACCCGCAAACCCGTTGGCCGCTGCGTCTCGCGCCGCTCCAGGGCTGCGCCGCAGACAAGCGCCAGGACGAGCAAGCTCGCCGCCCACATCCAGTAAGGAATCACGTCGAACATGGCCATCTCCCCGTTAAGCGTCGCCGGTTCATACCGGTGTTTCAGACAGAAAGCAAAACACGTGCGCGCTGCGATAACGGTCTACGGCTCACTGCGCCGTCAATAAATTGCGGACATAAAAAACCCGCCCGGAATTGCCTTCCGGGCGGGTTTTGAGACAGCGTTCGCTGTTTGCTACAGCTTCGTTCAGTGCAACTGGTCGACCATCAGACCCATGATCTGCTTGGCCTGCGGGCTCTGATCGATAGATCCCTTGTCGTCGACCACTGCCACTCGGGTCTGGTCAGGCGTCACCGCGCGCACGTTCACGAGATACTGCTTGGCGACCTTTTCCTTCTTGCCGTGGAACACCTGGCTCCAGAAGCCCTGCTCCGCCGAGCTCAGATCCTTCGGATCGACGTAGCGCACGAAGTACAGGCCGCGGCTCGCGTCGCGATCGTCGACCGTGAAGTTGCTGCGATCGAGCGCGAGGCCCACGCGCAGCCACGCACGGTCATACGGCTCGCTGAGCGTCAGCTCGGTGGACGAGAACTGTGCCGCCGTGGTGTTCGCCGCGTCATCCGGCATAGGCTGTTGCGCCGACAACGCCACGTTTTGCGCCGCCGTGGCCGCAGCCGCCGATTTCGCGCCCGCCGTAGCCGCGTTCGGCGCCGTTTGCGTCCCTGCAGGCGAGAGCTGGGCGCTTTGCGTCGTGCGCGAATCGGCCAGCGCCAGCGCTGCCATCAAGCGCTTCAGATATTCCTGCTCCAGCCCCGGATCGTTCGGCTTGGCTTCCCACTTGGTCGACTCGTTGTTCGTACCGGTGATCGCCTCGCGCATGCCCTTCTGGCTGATGAACACATAGGTGCCGCCGTTCGGCGCCGTTTCGAGACGCGTGCGGTACTTGTTGCGCTCAGAACTCACGTAGCTGTTGCCCATTGCCTTGGACAGCGTGTCGCGGATCAGCCCCTCGTTGATCGAAGCGTGCGTTTCGTTCCAGTCCGTTTCCATCACGCCCTTGTCGCGCTGGTCGACCACCAGCAGGAAGCCCTGTTCCTGCCAGAAACGGCGGATCGGCGCCCACGCCTGGTCGGGCGCCTTGTTGTCGATCACGAGCCAGCTTTCCGTGCCGTCGCGCTGGATGTGCATGCCGGTCACCTGCGGCACCACCGTCAGGGTGTTCGCGGCCGGTGCTTGCGCCTGGACCTGCTGGAGCGTGGACAGCGAGGTTTCGCCGCCTTGCGGGGGCAACGAACGCTGATCGGCCGTCTCATCGATCATGTTCGGCGGTACGGCAAGTGACACTTGCTTCGATTTCGAGTCGCTTTTGTAGTCGATTTTGGTCGGCGACGAGGTGCCGCAGCCGGCGACCAGACCGCCTGCCATCAGCATTACTGCAAACCGCTTGGTAAGACGAAGATCAGTCATGTTCGGGGAATCCTTCCGCTACGCCACGGCAAGTTTCCGTGGATCAACCCAACATTTTACCGATCCCGGCGAGTCATGTGCAAAAACCCGGCTTTGCCCGTGAATTGAGCAGCGCGCGGACGGCAAATCCTGGGGTGCGTCGAAGGGTCTGGATACCGATGAATCGCTGCGCTGCGTGTCCCTTTCATATCGGAAAAACGCGCCGCTTCACGGCGGCGATCATGTCCTTCCGCGGCAAATTTAACAGTTCACAACGTTTCTCAAACGCCTGTAGGTCGTGACCTAGCTCCTTGTCAGATCATTGTTTTAAAAGACACTTTTCACCTTCGCCACAGACTATTTCCGAGATTCGCTGAAGCGCCGCGCGCCGCGCCTGACAACGATCAGGAAACCTGAGTGTTATCTTGAATTGAACATCTCAATAAAAATTTAGCGCCCCGGGTTTTCCAATAACGAGACAGGTTGCCATGCCAAATTCCTCTTTCTTACTAGCCTTCGCTGTCGCGGCAATGGTGGCTGCCCTGTTGTCTGTCAGTGCCGATGTGCGTGCCGAATTGGGCGGCACGATGCCCAGCCAGGCGAATTCGACGGCCACGGCGCCCCAAACCTTGCTGAACGGCGCCTTACGCCTGCGCACAATGACCGACGCAGGCAACACCACCATCAACGAGTACGCGACGAATAGCGGCCAGATCATCGCTTATACGTGGCAAGGCCCGACCATGCCGGATCTGCGCGCGCTGCTCGGCCGGTACGCCGACTCCTACAGGGCGGGCGCCGCCGCATCGGTGCCTGTCGGCAATCTGCACGCCTCTCGGGTTGTCAGGCCAGACGTGATCGTGGAATCGGGTGGTCCGATGCGCGGCTATGTCGGACGCGCGTGGCTGCCGGCGGCGCTGCCCGCCGGTGTCACCGCCGACGACCTCCGCTGACGCGGGCCAGCAGGCAAAAAGCCGCCCCGAAAACTCGCCCCCCCCCTACATGCCATGAAGACCTCTTCCCGTCTCCGCACCCTGCTCCTGACTTGCGCCGTGCTCGCTGGTTGTGGTGGCGGCGGTGGCAGCAGTACGCCGGCTGCCTCCACCCAGGCGGGCTCGACGAGCCCGGCCAGCAGTCCGAACGCCGCGAGCGCGCCATCCGGAAACGTTGGCGCCAGCGCAACGAACTCCGTGCCGCAGTCGAATACGCCGAATGTCCAGCCGATCACGGTCAGCGCCGCGCCGGGCCTGACGCGCAACATGCTGACCACCAGCGTCACCGTCTGCCGGCCCAGCACCAGCAATTGCGCGACGATCGACAATATTCAGGTCGACACCGGCTCACAGGGCTTGCGGATTCTCGCCTCGGCGCTGCCGGCTGACCTTTCGCTGGCGGCCGTGGCCTCGGGCAGCGGCATCGCCGGTGAGTGCGCGGTATTCGGCGGCGGCTATACGTGGGGCGCGGTACGCGGCGCGGACGTGCGGATGGCCGGCCAACTGGCCACCTCGATTCCGATCCAGCTGATTGCCGACCCCACGCTGCCCAATGTGCCCACCGATTGCGCCGGTTCAGGCAGCGCGATGCTGACGGTCGCGAACCTGCGCGCCAACGGCATTCTCGGCGTCGGACTGTTTGCGGCCGATTGCGGCAGTGGCTGCGTCAACTCGGCGCTGCCGCGCTGGTATTACAGCTGCGACGCCAGCGGCGCCTGCCTCGCGAGCACGCAAGCACTCGCCCAGCAGGTGACCAATCCGGTCAGCCGCTTCGCGCTCGACAACAACGGCGTGGTGATCGACCTGCCGGCGATCGCCGACTCGGGTGCGCCCAGCGTGTCGGGCTCCTTGATATTCGGCATCGGCACCCAGGCGAATAACACGCTGGGCGGCGCGACCGTCTTCAGGACCAACACGCAGACGGGTTATGTGCGTACTACCAGCGCCGGCCAGACTTACGGGCAAAGCTACCTCGACAGTGGCTCGAACGGCCTGTTCTTCAACAATAGCCAATTGCCCCGATGCGGTTACTGGTACTGCCCGAGTTCCACGCAAACAGCGAGCGCCTCGATTGCCGGCACGGATGGCGTGTCGAGCACGGTGTCGTTTTCGATCGGCAATTCGAGCGCACTGTTTGGCTCGTCGAATAACGCCTTCGACAACCTGGCCGGCATTGCCAGCAACAGCTTCGGCTGGGGCCTGCCCTTCTTCTTCGGACGACGCGTTTATACGGCGATTGCATCGAGCGTGACGTCGGCCGGGCCGGGGCCGTATTACGCGTTCTGATTGGTTGATGTCGGGGCCGCCTTGCGCGGACAAGCGCGTCGGGCGGATTCGATTGAGTGCCCGAGCAGACGTGGCCTATTGAGCGCCAACCCCCGCCTCAAACGGAAAAGTCCTACAGACAGATCGGATTCCCCTGCGAGGAAAATTCCCAAACTCACATCTCGCGCTTATTTGATACGCCCTGACAGCAATAATCGTCGTTTCCGGCTAGCGTCATCTCGATATCGTTAGCTCTGCATACTCTAATAACAGTGAAACGATGGAAGTCACCTTTTCGCTCGACGATTTCGAGCAACTCGTCTACACGCGGCAGCATACGCAAGCCTCACTTCAGCTCATCGCGGCACTCGCACTCCTCCAGCAAACGCGCGGTGAGTTGAACGCGAGCTTCAGAGCATCGGGCATGACCGACCTGTCTCCCAATGAGCAACGCGAGCGTTTCTGCACACGTCTGACAAGTGCGGCGTCTACGTTGTTCGCCGACCCGGATTTCCGGCCGCCCACCGCGTGCGTCAGATTGTTTTTCACGTTGCATGAATGGATCGGCACGCTGTTCTCGGCCACGGCGTTCGGCAATGCGGACCACGTCGTCCGTCATCTCAATCCTCGCGGCGCGGCGGACACGCAGTTTCTGCCGGGAGACAGCTTCATCGAGAAGCTGTGCGTGCTCTATTCGACCGAGTCCGAACTGGAACTCGATTTCGCCGCACTCTGGGCCTACGACAAAACGATCGCGGCCTGTCTCGCCCTCGCTTTGCTGGCACCGGTCTTCAATGGCTCGCCAAGCGCGCATCTCAAGCGCGAGGCGCTGCTGGAGTGGCTGCCCGGCAAGCTGCAGCTCATCGACGATCTCGACGATCTGCCATCGGCCGTGCTGCACAACGCCTATATGTTCTGCAGCTATGCCGATACGCCGCGTCGGCACGCGATCAAGCAGGACATCAACGTGCTGGTGCGCCGCAAGCTGGCACAACTCGGCCTGACCGACTTGCCCGCAGCGAAACCCAAGCCTGCCAGAGGCAAATCGCGGCGCGGCAAGAAGCCGCTGATGGTGGTAGTGCTGGAATGGTTCAGCGGCGCCCATTCGATCTACCGCACGCACTCGCGTACGCTCGAAGCCGCACGCGAACATTTCGAGGTGGTGGGCTTCGGCTTCGGTTATGCGCTCGACGAAGTGGGGCGGGACGTCTTCGACCGCTTCATCGAACTGGAGCAGCCTGACTACATCGGCGAATGCCTGAAAACGATTCGCGACTTCGCCGAGGCAGAGCGGCCGGACGTGTTGTACATGCCGAGCGTCGGTATGTTCGTGGTCACGGTGTTCATGTCCAATCTGCGTATCGCATCGTTGCAGATCGCGGCGCTCGGCCATCCCGCTACCACGCACTCAGACAAGATCGACTACATCAGCGTCGAGGAAGATTATGTTGGCGACCTGGCCTGCTTCAGCGAGCGTCTGATGAAGTTGCCGAAAGACGGGCAACCGTATCGCCCGTCCGTCGCGTTGCCGGACATCGTCGCGCAGATTCCGTCGCAGCGCGAGACGCTGCGGATCGTCATCACCGCCAGCGCGATGAAACTCAATCCCGGCTTTCTCGACGCGTGCCGCGAGATCGGCGCGCGTGCGGCCACGCCCGTTGAGTTTCACTTCATGACCGGTGTGCCGTCGGGTCTGCCGTTCGACCGTCTGCGCGACGCCATCGTGCGTGCAGTACCGGGCGCTGTCGTGCATGACTTTCACGACTACGCCGCGTATCTGGCGCGCGTCAACCAGGCCGATCTGTTCCTGAGCCCGTTTCCGTTCGGCAACACCAACGGTATTGTCGATGCACTGACGCTTGGCTTGCCAGGCGTATGCAAACGCGGGCCGGAAGTGTTCGAGCAGATCGACGGGGCGCTATTCGAGCGCGTGGGCATGCCCTCGTGGACCACCACAGATAGCGTCGAGACGTATATCGCTGCGGCCGTGCGCATGATCGACCAGCACGACGAGCGCACGGCGCTGCGCCAACGCCTGATCGATACGCAGGCGGTGCAGCGCTGCTTCGAAGGGCGGCCGCAGGCCTTCGGCGAAAGCGTGCTGAAACTGATGCGCCAAAACAAAAGCCGCCTCGCGGATGGGGCGGCTTGAGCTTTGTGTTTTGTGTTTCGCGGTTCGCGGTTGAGCAGGCGTTAGCGAAAGCTGCCCGCGCCCGTTGCGAGCAAGGCTTTACTCGGCGGCTTCGCTCGCAGCAGTGGGGGCCGGCGTGGCGAGCTTTGCCGGCGCCAACCAGCTGAATACGCTCAGCGCGGAGCCGTGGAATGTGCACTCAGCGGCGGCTGCCGTATTGACCTTCTTCGGCTTGGCCGATTTGAGCGAAGCTGCGTCACTCGCCGAAGCAGCGAGGCTCGCTGAAGCGGCCGTCGCATCCGAAGCCGCTGCAGCCGTCACGCGTGAGGCAGCAGCCGCGGCCGAAGCCGAGGAAGCCCCCTGCGCCACGGACACGCCGGACGCCGCGCGCACGCCCGAAGCCGGGTGAGGCGCATTCGCCAATTTCGCCGCGGACGCCGCCGAAGCGGCCGCAACCTCCGAAGCCGTCATCACATGCTCGATCGATCCCTCGACGACCACCCGCGAGCCGTCGATAGCGGTGCCCGTATGAGTGATCCTCAGCGTATCCGGCGACGACGTTTCAGCCAGCTTGCTTCGCATCAACTGCTCGCATGCATCCGAGTTCTTGTAGACGGCCGTGCAGGCCGCCAGCAGCGCTGCAGCAGTCGTGACGCAGGCGATAGAGAGAATCCGAACTTTCATTGGTGTTCCGTTTTGCAAGCCGTCGGCAATTGTAGCTTACGGGCTGGCGGATCGGCACCGCCGCCGCTCACGGGGACCGCACAGGGAGAAGAACGGAGACAGTGGCGCGGCACCTCGCAAGGACGTGCCGATCCGCACATCACACAAGACAAAGAGACGGCTTGACCGCGACGCCTTGCATCGGCATCGTGTTGACCGGTCGCCATACCTGCGGCACGCCACCTCTTCAGCCGGACCCGCTTGATGGGTGCGGAACCGTTTTCCCACTGCGCATTGACCGGCTTTTCCGCATGTTCAGCCTTGCCCTGCTCGCCGTCGCCGCCTACGCCGCGACTAACATCGACAACCTTTTCGTGCTGCTCGCTTTCCTCGCGGAAACGGGCGGCCAGCGTCGGCGCGTGATCGCCGGGCAGTTTGCCGGTTCGCTGACCTTGATCGTAGGGTCGATTCTGCTCGCCGCACTGTTGACACGCCTACCTTTCGGCTACGTCGGTCTGCTCGGCATCTTGCCGATCGGCGTGGGCCTGAACAAAGCATGGGCGCGCTTTCGCCCCGGCCACGCGGATCAGGTGCAAGAGACCCAGGCCACGGCGGGCACGCGTTCACCAGCCACGCCGACTATGGCCGGCGCAGGTTCGTCATGGTGGACAGTGGCATGCGTGGCGGTCGCCAACGGCTCGGACAATCTCGCTGTCTACGTGCCCCTGTACGCGAGTCATTCGCATAGCGAGGGCATGTTCATCTCGCTGGTGTTCGTCGTCATGATCGGCCTCTGGTGCGCAGGAGCGGTGTGGCTGGTGGAGCATCCTTTGCTGGGCGCGCCGATCCGGCGCTATGGCACCGCGTTGCTGCCGCTGATCCTACTGGTCATTGGCGTCTCGGTGATCGTGCATAACGATACCTTGCGGATCGTGTTCGGTATCTGAGGCGGACCGACGGCCGAAGATCCGATCGCCGGGCGGTGCGATGGTCGCGCCTCGCACCTGAAAGGCTGAGTCTGAGCCAAAGCCTGAATCCGGGTCCAAACCAGAAACCTTACAGTCCGTGCCGGGATGCGCTGCTGCCAGCGCGCGATGCAGCACGACCGACTGTCGCCCACGCCAACGGTCAGTTCGACGGCATTTGCGGCTGCACGTAAGTGCGCACGCCGGCGAGCGGCGACCCGTAACCGCCCGACTGGGTATTATTCGGCAATCCATTGACCAGTTGCGCGCGCGGATCGGTCGGATTCAGATTCAACTCGCCCGCCTGCTGGTTGCCGTGCGTCGGATATTCGCTGCCGCGCGCCGCGCTCGGCATCACGCGCGTACTGTTTTGCGGCGCGTTGATGTCGTCCTGCACGCTCAGGCCCTGTGCGCCAGCCTGCGCGGCGACGCCGCAAGCGAGCGCATACAGCAGAACCCCCACTACCCTCGACGTCCTCGATGTTCGCTTCATACCGACCTCCGGCAAGTGCAAAGTGAAATGAAAGGCGATCATGTCCGCGATTCCAGTACAGGCGCGGCAGACGCTGATCACATCATTTATACGCGCTACCTCCTCTTTCGGATTCGGCACAATCTGCCCGCCCACCGTAAAAGTGCCGAACTGGCATGCCCCGTGCGCTCACCAAAGCCACGAGGGACACGGGATCACAGCAAATACCCCAAGCGCATATCGTTATGCCGATTGGCGCTTTCTTTCCAGGACGATCGCGCCCGATAATGGCTGCCATGAACACCCACCCCACTCCCCAAGCCCGCGCGCTGCGTTCCGCGCTCGCGGCACTGAGCGCGGCACTGCTGCTAGCCGCCTGCGCCGCTCCAACGGCATCGACCTCTCTCTCGGCGGCTGATTCCGCCTCGCTCGATGCCGCCATTTCGGGGCCGCAGCGTAGCGACAGGAACCGTGCACGCGATGTCTACCGCCATCCGAAGGAAACGCTGCAGTTCTTCGGCGTGACGTCGTCGCAAACCGTGCTGGAGATCGCGCCCGGTGGCGGCTGGTACACGGAGATACTCGCGCCCTATCTGCACGACCACGGCAAGCTGTACGAGGCGCAATACGACAGCCCGGACGCCGCGTCGTTGGCAGAAGAGCAGGCTGGCCGGGCGTCGTTCGCGCGCAAGCTGGCGGCCACTCCCGCTGTCTATAGCAATGTCGTGGTCGGCACACTGCGAGCAGGTCAGTTCAGCGGCTTTCCGGCCGACGGCAGCGTTGACGAGGTGCTGACCTTCCGCAATATCCACAACTGGATCAAGGACGGCCAGATCGACGCCAATCTGCGCGCCTTTTACGCGGCACTCAAGCCGGGCGGCATCCTCGGCGTCGAGGAACATCGCGCGGCGCCGGGCACTTCGCTGCAACAGACCATCGACAGCGGCTATGTCACCGAAGCCTATGTCATCGAACACGCCCGAGCGGCAGGTTTCGAATTGGCGGGCCAAAGCGAGGTGAACAGCAATCCGCGCGACACGAAAAACTATCCGCACGGTGTGTGGTCGCTGCCGCCCACGTATGAGGGCCACGACGTCGACCGGGCGAAGTACGCCGCGATCGGCGAGTCGGATCGCATGACCTTGCGCTTCGTGAAACCCAGGTGACACGTATGACCGGCCCGGGTTTCAGCGCGCGCCGGCCGGTATAAGCCCTTCCGGCCGGTACGCGCTTCGCTGCACCGGCGCTTGACGCGATCCCAATAATATGTTCCTATTGCGCACTATGTACCGCGCCCAGACCATCCTATCGCTACTACTAGCCCGCTCTACCGGGCTAGGTCTGCTGCTGCGCGCTTCCATCTGATACACCCGAAGCACCGCTCAATTCCCCAGTAACTGACCCAGCCCCGGTTTCCGACCGGCGGCCATGCTTTGTCTTTTCGTCGTCCGGTCGACAACCCAGGTTGATCGATCCCAAGGATGATGAAAATGTTGAAGAACCCTGCTACCAAGTACCACTCGTTCAAGCCAATCAATTTGACCGACCGCCAGTGGCCGTCACGCGTCATCACGCGTGCGCCGATCTGGATGAGTACCGATCTGCGTGACGGCAACCAGGCGCTGTTCGAGCCGATGAACGCGCAACGCAAGATGCGCATGTTCAAGACGCTGGTGCAGATTGGCTTCAAGGAAATCGAAGTCGCATTTCCGTCTGCCTCGCAGACCGACTTCAATTTCGTGCGTGAGTTGATCGAAGGCGGTCATATCCCCGACGACGTCACCATCGAAGTGTTGACGCAAGCTCGTGACGACCTGATCGAACGCACCTTCGAGTCCTTGCGTGGCGCGCCGCGCGCCATCGTCCACCTGTACAACGCCACCGCGCCGGAATTCCGCCGCATCGTGTTCGGCCTCGAAAAGAGCGGCGTGAAAGAACTCGCGCAAAACGCCGCGCGTACGATGAAGCGTCTCGCCGACGCTACGCCGGAAACGCACTTCACGTTGCAATACAGCCCGGAAGTGTTCAGCGGCACCGAACTCGAATTCGCCAAGGAAGTATGCGACGCCGTGTTCGATATCTGGCAACCGACGCCGGAACACAAAGCGATCGTCAACCTGCCCGCTACCGTCGAAATGGCTACGCCGAACGTCTACGCGGACCAGATCGAATGGATGCATCGTAATCTCGCGCGTCGCGATTCGTTGATTGTTTCCGTGCATCCGCACAACGATCGCGGCACGGCCGTGGCTGCCGCTGAACTGGCGGTGATGGCGGGAGCGGATCGGGTCGAGGGGTGTTTGTTCGGCAATGGCGAACGTACCGGCAATGTCGATCTCGTGACGCTCGCGTTGAATCTGTACACGCAGGGTGTCGATCCTGAACTCGATTTTTCGAATATCAATGAAGTCGCGCGGACTGCTGAGGAATGCACGCAGTTGCCGGTGCATCCGCGCCATCCGTATGTCGGCGATCTGGTGTTCACCGCGTTCTCCGGCTCGCATCAGGATGCGATCAAGAAGGGTTTTGCGGTGCAGAAACCGGACGCGGTCTGGGAAGTGCCTTATATGCCGATCGATCCTAGCGATCTTGGGCGCACCTATGATTCAGTTATTCGCGTGAATAGCCAGTCTGGCAAGGGTGGGATTGCTTATTTGCTCGAGCAGGGCTATGGGGTTGTGTTGCCGCGGCGCTTGCAGGTTGATTTCAGTTCGGCCGTGCAGCGCTATACGGATGATAGCGGGCAGGAAGTGACGCCTTCGCAGATCTGGGAATTGTTTCAGCAGGAGTATGTGCATAGTGTTGAGCCGATTCGCTATATCGGGCATAGCCTGTCTGAACGCGGCGATCGGGAGCATATCAAGCTCACTGTCGATATTCATGGCTCGCGGCGCGTGTTGAGCGGTGAAGGGAATGGGCCTCTTGATGCGTTGATGCATGCTATGGGGGTGCCGGTGCGGATTCAGCATTATGAGGAGCGTGCTTTGACTCAGGGCGCCGATGCTCGGGCTGTTGCTGTTGCTGAAATGGCTGGCACTGATGTGGCTGGGAGTGCGTTTGGGGTTGGGATTGATGCCAATCTGGTGACTGCTTCTATTCGGGCTGTTATTAGTGGGGTTAATCGCGCTTATGAACGCGCTAGTTCCGGTGCGCAGGAGCGGTTTTTTGAAGTCGCGCTTAGGGATGACGCGGAGCGTGTGGCGGTTTGAGTTTTTTCCTTGGTCTGGCTTTGGTGCCTTTCCTTGTTTTGTTAGTGGTCTATTAGCGTTGCCCCTGTGCGGGGCGGCACTGTAGTGGTTCAATGAACCTGGACACCTCTAAAGGGGATAATTCTCCAACTGAGGTGAGAAATGAGCA
>NZ_CAJNBA010000019.1:0-44461 GCF_905220735.1 Paraburkholderia aspalathi | reverse complement strand
CTTATCTTTCTTTGCGGCGGCAAAGAAAGTAAGTGCCGCCCCGCACAGGGGCAACGCTAATAGACCACTAACAATGCAAGGAAAGGCACGAAAGCCAGAACAAGGAAAGGCACGAAAGCCAGAACAAGGAAAGGCCAAAGCCCTAAGAACACGGCCAAAAAGCGCCGCGCAGGCAAAAAAAACTCAAGCAAATCCCAACACCGTAGACAAACAGACAACACCCCGCTCCGCAAGTCAGGTCAACGACCCGCTCATGAAAACCCTACAAAAAAACTGAAAGTCTGCATTGCAGATGCAATGATTTCTGACCTCGATATATTCGTCCAGTGGTCACACAACATCGAAAGTCTCCACAGCTATCAGGCATCCTTAATTAAATGAAAGGTGATTCATGAATCAGAAGATGAAGCTGACCAACTTGGTCGGGGCACTACTGTGCGTCGGCGCAGTCTCCACCGCCCATGCGCAAAGCAGCGTCACCCTCTACGGGCTGCTCGACACGGGTATCGACTTCGCCAGCAACGTCAACGGCAACCATCTCTATCAAATGGCCAGCGGCGTCAGCGCTGGCAGCCGCTGGGGCCTCAGAGGCAAGGAAGATCTCGGTGCCGGGCTCTCCGCTGTGTTCGACCTGGAAAGCGGCTTCAATTCGACTAACGGCAACTTGGGAAGTGGTCTGGCTTTTTCCCGTAATGCGTACGTTGGCCTCGCCAGTCAGACGGCCGGTACGGTCACTCTCGGGCGGCAGTGGGATCCGATCGTCGATCTCATCGAGCCGTTCTCGCTCAACGATAGCTACGGCGGCTGGTATTTCTCCCACCCCAATGATATGGACAACCTCGATAACGGCTTCGCCATCAGCAATTCGGTCAAGTACACGAGCCCGACGATCGGGGGCTTTACGGGCGAAGCCCTTTATTCGTTCGGCGGCCAGGCCGGGCAGTTCTCGAATGACTCCGCCTATAGCGCGGCAGCGTCCTATACGAACGGACAGTTCTCGATGGGGGCGGGCTATCTGCGCGTCAACGATCCGGAGACGGCAATCCAGAGCTATCAGAACGGCTCGGGCTTTACCAACGCGGTGTACGGCAACTATCTGGCCAATGCCCGCAGTCAAGGCATCTTTGCCGCGGGTGCGTCCTATCAGATCGGCAAGTTCAAGGTGATGGGCAACTTCACGAACGTGAATTTCCAGCAGGGCGATGCAGGACAGGACGTCAAATTCCAGAACTATGAAATTGCCGGTACCTTCGCGGCAACTGGTCAGCTGAATCTCGCAGCAGGCTACACCTACACGGATGGCCGCGATCACGCGACCAATCAGGAACCGAAGTATCAGCAGCTCAACCTGAGCGCAGAGTACGAATTGTCGAAGCGCACGGCGGTCTATGCGCTCGCCGCACTACAGAAAGCCAGTGGCGGCGCCGTTGCGCAGATTGCCGGCTTCGATCCTTCGTCTGACGGCAAGCAGGTGGTGGGGCGCGTGGGCATTCGGCACTCGTTCTAAAGCAGCAGCATCAGGTCAAAAAGCGCGCTGCCCGAAGGGGTAGCGCGCTTTTTTGCTTCACGAGCCAAAATAGATATTGCAGTAACTCGGTGGACCGACACAGTTGTCGGCGCTGGTGGAGGGTGACGTTGTCGCGCATCCGGATAACAGGAGTCCGGCTGCAGCTGCGGCAACGGCAAACGAGGCAGTTCGTTTGATCGCGGTGCGAAGAGTCATTGATGTCAGGGCGAGAAATGCAGCGTGTTGCGTTTAACGGTAGATCTCAGTGTGCGTAGAGCGTCGAGTTCAGATAGGCGAGCTGTCCGTCCTTCTCCGCATGCACCAGCTCCTGATAAACCTGCGCACGCGTCTTCTCACCGGTCGCCTGACCGTAAGGCGGGACCCACGACCCTGCCGCGTTGACCGCGGCGGTGCTGGTCGCTGCTACCTGCATGGTCGGTGCGGCGTTCTGTTGCGCCGGCGAAGGCGCCGTGGTCGATTGAGCGAAAGCGGAGGCCGTTGCGGTTGCACCGATGAGAGCGATGGCGAGCGTCAGAGATTTCATGTTCGTAATCCTCACAAATAAAATTGGATGGAACCGATGCGCGAACCGCAATGCATTCGTGGATCGGTTGATAAGAAGGATAGTGACCTGGCGTTAGCGGATCGGCGGTGTGCGCATGAAAAGATATTTATCCGTTGGAGCGCCGGCGATCCGATGATTCTTGGGCTTGTCCGGTACATGTCATGAACATAAAAAACGTTTCATGAATCGACCGGTTTTGATCACGGGTATGTCACCACGCAAATCTACATTGCGGCTACCCGCACGGTGTGCGGGATCGGTCCGTCAATGCGCGGATCGGCGCCTTCTCTTACCCGGAATCAAACATGAACAAAGCATTGGCAACCACACTCGTCGCGCTGGCCGGCACCTTCGGCGCGGCGGCGCACGCACAAAGCAGCGTCACGCTCTACGGCACACTCGATACCGGCATCGACTACATCAGCAATCAGAAAACGGCTTCAGGCGGCAAAAGCAACTGGATGATGGAAAGCGGCAATATCAGCACCGACCGCTGGGGTCTGCGCGGTAACGAGGACCTGGGCGGGGGCTTAAGCGCGGTCTTCGATCTGGAGAACGGCTTTAATATCGACAGCGGCAAATTTTCCAACGGCGGCGATGAATTCGGCCGGCAGGCATGGGTCGGCATCGCGAGTAAGCAGTGGGGCACGGTGACCATGGGGCGGCAATACGACTTCCTGGTCGATTTCGTCGCGCCGCTTTCGGCCACAGGTTCGGGCTTCGGCGGCAATATCGCCGATCATCCGTTCGATAACGACAACCTCAACAACGATCTGCGCATGAACAACGCGCTGAAATTCCGCAGCGCGACTTATGACGGCTTCACAGTCGGCGGCGCTTATGCGTTCAGCAATGCGGCCGGTGGCTTCAGCAATAACAACGCCTATAGCCTCGGTGCGCAATGGGCGGGCGGTCCGTTCAATCTGGCGCTCGCGTACCTGCAGGTGAACCAGCCGGGCGGCGTCAATCAACCCGCCAACACCGGCGGCGCGGTGAGCAGCAGCGATGGCGACGCGACCTTCACCGGCGCGCGCCAGCGCATCCTCGGCGCGGCAGGGCGCTATACATTCGGCGCGGCGACCGTCGGTCTAGTTTTCACGCGGACCATGCTCGACGACCCGCATCAGATCACGCAGGGTGGCGCGTATGCCACGCTCAACGGCGATATGCTGACCTTCAATAACTACGAACTGAACGCGCGCTATGCCATCACCCCGGCATTCTCGCTGGGCGGCTCGTACACGTTCACAGACGGACATTTCAGCGACGACGGCAAGAGCGTCGCACCGAAGTGGAATCAGTTCATGCTGCAGGCAGATTACGCCCTGTCACGCCGAACCGATCTGTATCTGGAGGGCGTCTATCAACATGTGTCGGGGGCGGACGGTATTGCGGTGCTCGGTAATGCGTCGATCTATTCGCTAGCGGCTTCGTCGAGCGATCGGCAGGCGGTTGTGGCGGTGGGGATACGGCATAAATTCTGAGCACCGCACACGTACTGCAAAGAAATCGTAATCGCGCCTGGAAGGCAAACGTCGCTGGTGAAGAACCGGCGACGTTTTTTAACGGCATGGGTGGATTCAACTGACAGATCCAACCCGCAGTTTCAGTCAGCGGACGCGAGCACCTTCGGATGCACCGCTTGCGCACTTGCCGCCTGAACGGCAGGCGAGCCCGTAGCGCTGTCCGCCGACCAACCGCCGCCCAAGGCCTCAATCAAGCCCACCGAGGCCAGCAGACGCCGCGTATTGAGGTTCAGTGCGTCGATCTGGGTAGTGAGTTCGGTGGTCTGCGCGGTCACGACATCCAGATAGCTGACCACGCCGTCGCGATAGCGCGACATCGAAAGCGTCAACGTGCGTTGCGCGGCGACCAGCGCCTCGTTCTGCTGCGTGGCTTCGTCGCCGAGATGATGCAATTGCGCGAGGTTGTCTTCGACCTGCTGGAAGGCGAGCAATACCGCGGCCTTGTACTTCGCGCCGTTCTCGGCGAGTTTGGCGCGCGCCTGTTGCGTGATCGCCTCACGGCGGCCGCCGTCGAATAGCGTGAGCACGAGGCTCGGTCCGACCGACCAGATTTCGTTCGGCGCCATCAGCCACGGCGAAAGCGTGTCGCTCTGATAGCCACCGTCGAGGCCGAGCGAAATGTCCGGGAAGAAGGCGGCCTTGGCCACGCCGATTTGCGCATTGGCCTCGGCAACGCGCCGCTCGGCCGCCGCGATGTCGGGACGCCGTTGCAGCAGTGCTGCGGGTACGCCGGTTGGAATCGACGGCAGGTACGTCGTTTCGATCTCCGGCGCGAGTGTGAAATTCGACGCGGGCGCGCCGGTCAGGCTGGCGATCGCATGCTCGTACAGCGCGCGGCGTGCGGCGATGTCGTCGGCGGAAGCGCGCGCGGTGTCGAGTTGTGTCTGCGCGCGCGAGACGTCGAGGTCGGATGCAATGCCACCCGCGTGACGGCTTAACGTGAGTTTGAGCGCGTGCTGGTAGGTGTCGATCGTGTCGTTGAGCAGTTGCTGCTGTTCGTCCAGCCCGCGCAGATTGAAGTACGCGCTTGCCAGATTCGCCTGCAGGCTCAAACGTACCGATTGGAGATCGGCCTCGCTCGCCTGCAGCGCCGAGCGGCCCGCCGACACCTCGTTGCGGATCTTGCCCCACAGGTCGAGGTCATAGCCGATGCCGACGTCGACCGTATTCGCGCCGTACACCGCGGGCTGACCCACGCCACGCAGCGGACGGTTATCCGATTGCCTTTGGCGTTCGACTGACGCTTCGGCGCCGATGGTCGGAAACAAGCCCGAGCGAGCTTGCGACAGATAGGCGGTGGCCTCGTCGTGGCGCGCCATCGCCGCGGCCACGTCCGGGTTGGCGGCGGCCACCTGAACCTCGAGATGGTCGAGTACCGGATCGCGATACACCGTCCACCACGCGTCGCGCGGCACGCGGTCGGCGGGTCGGGCGAGCTGCCATGCGCCACCTTCCTTGAACGTCGTTGGGATGCTGGTGGCCGGCGCCTGGTAGGTCGGCGCGAACGAGCAGCCGCTCATCAGCGCCGCGGCCGCCAACGCGATGCAGATGCGGCGTTTATCCATGAGCGCTCTCCGCTGGCCGGCGTGCGGCGAGCGACGTGTCCGTCGTACTAGCCGGATTGCTTTCGAGTCGCACTTCATCGCCCGAGGCGAGCGAGTCAGGTGGATTGTCGATTACCCGGTCAGTTGAATTGAGACCTGAGGCGATCTCGACGTGCGTGCCGAGATCGGTGGCGATCGATACCGATTTGAGCACCGCGCGGTTGTCGTGGCCGACCACGGCGACCTGCAAACCGTTCTGCCGGAAGATGAGCGAGCTGGCCGGGATCGACAAGGCATGCGAGTTGGTCGGCAGCGCAAAATGCACCTCGGTGTATTCGCCGGGGATCAGCAGGCCGTTCTGATTGTCGACCGCGAGTTGCACCAGCAGCGTGCCGGAGGAGGGCGTGATCGCATCGTCGGTGTCGACGAGTTTGGCGTTGAACTTCACGCCGGGGCGTTCGGGCACGGTGAGCGTGGCGGTCATGCCGGGTTTGATGGCGGCCGCCTCGTCCTGCGGCACGCTCACGTAGACGCGCAATTGACGTGCGTCCGACACGGAAAACAGTTCGGGCCCATTGCCGCCGCCCGCATTGATGAGCGCGCCGATATCGGTGGTGCGCGCGGTGACGATGCCGTCGAATGGGGCAGTGATGCGCTTGAACGATTCGAGCGCTTCGAGACGCCGTACATTGGCTTCCGCCGCGGCTACCGTTGCCTGCTTGGCCACGAGATCGCTGGTCTTTTCGTCGGCGTCCTGTTGTGAGACTGAGTCCTGCTGCAGCATCTTTGTCCAGCGGCTTGCAGTGGAGGCGGCGAGTTTCTCGTTGGCCACCGAATTCTGTAAGTCGGCGCGTGCCTGCTGCAATTGCTGATCGAGGTCGGGCGTGTCGATCACCCCAAGCAACTGGCCGGCTTTGACGTGCGTGCCGATATCGGCGTACCACGCATGCAGATAACCCGACACGCGTGCGTAAATCGGCGCGTTGACGAAGGCGGACAGCCGTCCGGGCAACACCAGCGCCTGCGCATCGAGGTCGTGTTTGGGTGTGTATGCAACCACCGTCGGCACGGCTTGCTGGGCTGACCAGGTGGTGAGTTCCTGCTTCGCATGTACGCGGCTGGCAATGCCGCTCGTCACAATGCCCGCTGCCGCCAGCAGCGCGACGATGCCGATCAGCTTCAGATGACGCAGCCGCTTGGGCGAATTGATCTCGATCTCAGTGGACATGTTGGACTCCGGGTTCGGATGATGAGTGATCGTGCGAGGGGTCGTTGGATGAGTTGCGCGACGGGCCGTGCGATGGATCGTGACCCGCGGCATCGCGCCGATGCACGAGGCTGAACACGACCGGTACGAACAGCAGCGTGGCGAACGTCGCGCAAATCAGGCCGCCGATCACCGCGCGGCCGAGCGGCGCGTTCTGCTCGCCGCCGTCGCCGAGGCCGAGCGCCATCGGCGCCATGCCGATAATCATCGCGAGCGCTGTCATCAGCACCGGCCGAAAGCGTGTGAAGCCGGCCTCCATCGCGGCGACCAGCGCATTGCCGGTCACCGCCAGCCGTTCGCGGGCGAAGCTCACCACCAGAATGCTGTTGGCGGTCGCGACGCCCATGCAGAGAATCGCACCGGTCAGCGCGGGCACGGAGAGCGGTGTATGCGTGGTGAACAGCATCCACACGATGCCGGCTAACGCCGCGGGCAACGCCGTGACGATTACGAACGCGTCGCTCCACGAATGGAAATTCACGACAATCAGCAGATAGATCAGCAGAATCGCGCCGACTAGGCCTAGCGACAAACCGAGGAACGCGCTGTTCATCGTTTGCACCTGGCCGCGCAGCGTGACGATCGAGCCCTTCGGCACATCTTTCGCGGTTGCATGGACGATGTTCTGAATCTTCGCCGCGACGGCGCCGAGATCCTGACCTTGAGTGGTCGCGAACACGTCGTAGAGCGGTTCGATGTTGTAGTGCGACACCACCGCATTGCCGACGCCGCGCGAAATGGTCGCAATGCCGCCGAGAATCTGCGCCTGGCCGCTCTTGCCGGTCACGGGCAGGTTGTTGAGATTCGACAGGGACGTCATGCGGTATTGCGGGGTCTGCGCGACGATCGGATACGACACGCCGTTCTTCGGATTCAGCCAATACGTCGGCGATACCTGGCTCGTGCCGGAAAGACTCGCTACCACGGAGTTGGTCACGTCCTGTTCGGTAATGCCGAGTTGATCGGCGCGCGAGCGGTCTACCGACACGGTGAACTGCGGATACGTCGACGCCTGCTGGATGCGCGTATCGGCAATGCCGGGAATCATGCGCATGCGTCGCATCACTTCGCTGGCGTAGCGATGATTGGCCGCCTGGTTCGGCCCCGCCACCTGCAAATCGATTGGCGCGGGGGCACCGAAATTCAGAATCTGACTGACGATATCGGCCGGCAGGAACGCGAAGGTCGTTCCCGGGAATTGACGCGGCAGCGTTTCGCGCAGTGTGTGCACGAAGCCGGCGGTGGGGGCGTGGTTCTCGTTCAGCGAGATCAGAATGTCGCCGTCTTGCGGTCCGGTCGTGCCGCTGTTGTTATAGGTCAGGTTGATGCCGCTATTGGGCAGTCCGATGTTGTCGACGATACTGCGCAACTGGTCCGGCGGAATCGCGCGGCGCACGGCGTTCTCGATCAGATCGAATTGCGCGGCGGTATCTTCGATCCGCGTGCCGATCGGTGCGCGCACATGGATCGCAATTTCGCCGGAGTCGATATTGGGGAAGAAATTGCGTCCCAGCCACGGTGCGAGCAGGAACGACGCGCCCACGACGATCAGGAAGCCCGCGACGAAACGCTTGCGATGCGTGAGCGCAAGGCCGAGTACGATCCGGTACACGCTGCGCACGCACTCGAAACGATGCTCGAAGCCGCGTTGAAAGCGCACCAGCGGATTGCGCGACGGCGCCGGATGCAAGGGGCCGCCATGCGTGTCCATTACCGCGGCCAGTTCGCCGGAGGCGTGACCGCCCGATGCATGCGGACGCAACAGGTATTGCGCCAGCATCGGCACGAAGGTGCGCGAGAGGATGAACGACGCGATCATCGCGAAGATCACCGCTTCGGCCATCGGCACGAACAGGAAGCGCGCAATGCCGTCGAGCAGCAGCATCGGTACAAACACGATGCAGATGCAGAGCAGCGAAACGAAGGCGGGCGCAACGATTTGAGCGGCGCCGTCCATGATCGCGCTGCGTACGTCCTTGCCCTGTTCGAGATGCCAGTTGATGTTTTCGATCGTGACGGTGGCGTCGTCGACCAGAATCCCCACCGCGAGCGCGAGACCGCCGAGCGTCATCACGTTGAGCGTTTCGCCCATGGCGGCAAGGCCCGCAATCGCAGCCAGCACCGCCAGCGGAATCGACGCCGCGATGATCAGTGTCGAGCGCCAGCTGCCGAGGAACAGCAGGATCATCAGTGAAGTGAGCGCGGCGGCGATCACGCCTTCACGCGCCACGCCACTCACCGCGCCTTTCACGAAGGTCGATTGATCGCCCATCGTCACGAGCTTCAGTCCGGGCGGCAGCGTTGCCTCGATGCGCGGCAATTGCGCCTTGACGCCGGCGATGATGTCGAGCGTCGACGCCGAGCCGTTCTTTAGAATACTCATCAGCACCGCACGATGACCGTCCACGCGCACCACGTTGCCTTGCGGCGGATAGCCGTCGCGCACGTGAGCCACATCGCGGATATAGATCGTGGCGCCGTCCACCGTCTTGATCGGTAGCGCGTTCAGTTCGTCGAGCGCGAGCGGGCTGTTGTTGAGCTTGATGTTGTATTCGAAGCGGCCGATCTTTTCGGTGCCCGCCGGAATGATCTGATTCTGCTGGGCGAGGGCGGTGGCGACGTCGTTGGCCGAGAGCTTTTTTGCCTGCAAGGCTTGCGGATCGAGATCGATCTGTACTTCGCGGGTCTTGCCGCCATACGGCGTCGGAATCGCCACGCCAGGCACGCTCAGCAATTGCGGGCGAATGAAGTTGGTCGCGTAGTCGGCGAGTTTCTGCTCGTCAAGTGTATTGCTGGTCAGCGCCAGTTGCAGCACCGGCACCGTGGACGCGTTGTAGTTGAGAATCTGCGGCGGCGTGGTGCCGGGCGGCATCTGCTTGAGCACCGTCTGTGAAACCGAGGTCACCTGCGCGGTGGCGGTGCGGATATCCACAGTCGGCTGAAAGAAGATCTTGACGATGCCGTAGCCGCGAAACGATTGTGACTCGATATGCTCGATGTCGTTGACTGTCGTGCCGAGCGTGCGTTCGTAGTAGGTGACGACGCGTCCGGACATGTCGTCCGGTTGCAGGCCGGCGTAGTTCCAGACCACACTGATCACGGGAATGCGGATGTCGGGAAAGATATCCGTCGGCGTGCGCAACGCGGCAAGCGGGCCGATCAACAGGATCAGCATCGCAAGCACGATGAACGTGTAGGGCCGGGTCAAAGCCAACCGGACTATTTTTAACATCGAAGGCTGCTCCGTTCAGAGGCGCGATTGAATCTGCGCGGGCGTGTGGCGGTTAGGGCTCGCACCAATGGTGCGGCTCGGTAACGGCATTCTGGAGAGCGGGTCCTAACAGGCGCGGACTAAACAAATGAAACTAGTTTTAGGAAGCCTGGAGGGTGTGCGCGATTGCGTTGAAAGCCGCGTTGCAACGGCTTTAGCGCTGCATGCAGCGCTAAAGCTCCGTCAGAAAACCTGCGAATGGGGCGGCGTCAGCCGAACAGATAGCCTGAGCCTCGAATGGTGCGAATCAACGGACGCTCGCCGGGCGTCTCGACTTTCTTGCGCAGACGGCCTACGTGTACGTCAATCAGGTTGGTGCCGGGGTCGAACCGGCAGCCCCACACGGCTTCGAAAATCATCGTGCGCGTGAGCACCTGGCCGGCGTGGCGCATCATGAATTCGAGCACGCGGAATTCGGTGGGTTGCAGATCGAGTTCGCGCTGCCGGTAGGTGACTTTGCGGCGCACGAGATCGAGTTCCAGTGCACCGTTGCGCAGCAGCGTTTCAGCTTTGGCATGACGTGGGCGGCGGCGCAACAGCACTTCCACGCGCGCGAACATTTCCTCGGGTGAGAACGGCTTCGTCAGATAGTCGTCGCCGCCGGCGCGCAGACCTTGAATGCGTTGATCGACGTCGGACATCGCACTCATCACGAGCACTGGCGTTTCCATGCCGACGCCACGCATCGTCGCCACGATGGTCAGGCCGTCGAGATCAGGCAGCATGCGGTCGAGCGTGACGACGTCGTAGTTGCCCGCCATCACTTTCGCCATGCCTTCGCGGCCGGTGCGCGCCACGTCGACAGAGAAACCGCTTGCGCTGAGCGTGCGCACGATGTCGTGGGCGATCAACTCGTCGTCTTCGATCGTCAGTATTTTGGGCATGATGCGCGGGCCCGGTTCAGGCCACCGCCCGCAAGGCAACCGGGCGGTCCGGCGCGCGATACTGGCTGACCGCGAAGTCGATGAAACTGCGCACACGCATCGACAGGTAATTGCGGCCGGAGTAGAGGATCGACACCTGGCGCGGGCCGCCGTTGATTTCGAACTGTTCGAGCACGGGGACGAGCGAACCTTGCGCAAGATCGTCGGCGATGATCGGCAGCGGCAGCAACGCGATACCCATATGGTTGAGCGCGGCCACGCGCACCATCGCGCTGCTGGTGGCGGTGAGCGCGCTGCCGGTGTTGACGCGATAGATGCCGTCGGCGTCGGCGAACTCCCAGGCACGCGACGAACCGTCGGAGACCGTCAACAAGCCGTGGCGGTTCAACGCCGACGGATCGCGAGGGGTGCCGTGACGCGCCAGATAGGCGGGGGACGCGACCGTCATTTCATGGACGCTGGTCAGCGTGCGACTCACCAAAGATGAGTTGGCAAGTCGGCGGTCGTCGGAGAAACACACATCGAAGCCACCTTCCACGAGATCGATATGCGTATCAAACGTTGTCACATCGAAATCCACGCGTGGATGCAGCGTGCGATACGCAGCCAGCAAGGTGCCCAGGCCGGCGGTCGCGAACGTCATCGGCGTCGCGATGCGCAACGTGCCCTGCGGATCGCGTGTGGTCTCCAGCAGGTTCGATTCCATCTCGTCGAGCTTCTCGATGATCGTGCGGCAGCCGTCGAGATACTCGCGGCCCACATCGGTCAGCGAAAGACTGCGCGTGGTGCGGTTTAGCAGGCGCATGTTCAGATGCGCTTCCAATGTGCCGACGCTGCGAGTGACCGCCGCCGCCGACATGCCTAACTGTCTCGCCGCAAGATTGAAGCTGGCAAGATCGACCACCCGTGTGAAGACACGCATCGCTTGTAGCTGGTTCATGTTGGAACAGTAGAGAAGGACGATGGCTGCATCATCGGCGATCGCGGATAAAACGGCACGCCCAGGTGGATTAAGTCTTTTTTAATTTTGTGCAATGTTCATGAACTGCGCGGGTAAAGCTGCATCCCGGTGCGTTCGTGAACGATCAGCAAGACTAAGCGACGCGCAAAAAAAGAGCGCGGCCAGAGCCGCGCTTCGGAAAGAGACCTGAATGAAAGTAACCGCTATGGGGCGGCGGGGGAAGTATAGATGCGGAGCGCCGCGAGGTGCATGCGCTCTCTGAAACGCAGTGCTACGCGAAACGCAACAAGCGGTAGCCATTCGCGAACCGGCTGAATCAACTGATCCAGCCGGTTCAGCCGATTCAATTGAGCATGCCGTGTACTTCGAGCGAGGCCTCCAGCTGCTGGGTCAACGCGTGATGCAGTCTGGCAAGGCTCTCGGTGGGGAGTGCAAAACCGGCCCAGCCGAGGCCAGAATGCCGCAGGAACAGCACGGCGCCGTCGTGCAGCGGATGTTTTTCGGCGTGCCAGCACGGATCGATTTCAATCACGTACTGATGGGCGCGCAGGGGTTCCTTCGGTACTTCCGGGCGCATCGTGGCGCGCAGCGCGCTGAGGTGCTCGATCACGGCATCCAGATCGGCCGTTTCGAGCAGTACCGCACGGTCCTCGATGGCGATGCGAACCGCGTTCTGTCCGTATTCGTTGACTCTCTCGATGCTCATGGGGCGCGACATATCTCTGCTCCTTGCTGCTCTTACGGTGAGCAAATTATGGCGCCGCCTCTCTTAACCAAGTCTTAAAGAGCGCGATCAAGGGATGAAACTTTGTTTAAGGAGACCGCTTGGCACGATTTCCGCCGATGCGGATAATTGTCTGACGTTTTTCCCTGCGCGCAGGTCAATGACCGGTGCATTGGTCATATGTAAAAGAGGCCGGATGTTTCAATATAGAAACATTTTTAGTCGTGTGGGAAATTAGTGTCGAAATGCTTAATCGGGAATGTTTCGATAAGTGTGCGGTTTGCCGCATTGGCACTGCCGATAAATTCCCGATTTGCGAATAAAAGCCTGATTGAATGTTCATTATTTGCGAGGTTTCGATTTCACGTTTGAAACATTTCTGTATGTGATTTCGATGAATCGCCATCGCGAATCCGGCAAGCCGTGCTGCGTCGGCGCGCCCGAGTAGAAGCCTTGAGCGTGGCTCTGTGCAAGGTTCTTCGACCTTCTGATGGTCAGACAGGCTGCTGCGGCCCGTTGCTATGCCGACTCATATGCCGACGGTCATATGAAACACACAATAATGGGTTTCGTCGTACATCTAATTTCTCAATACGGATTTGTTTTTCAAATTTACTATAGGGCGGCATTCAGCTAACATCACGCATAATCCGTTAAGCGGCGTTGCCGGTGGTTTTCATCCGCCGTAATTCAATTCGTCCATATCGTCCGGCCGACGGGGCAGCGGGGTCCACAATGTACGACAGCTTGGGGAAGATCATGCCGCACTTGCATCTGGATACTGCGAGGATTACCTGGTTACATACGCCGACGCTAAACGTGCGTAGTGCAGCGCGGCGAATCGGCGTGTTGCTGTTCGACGGCTTCTGGCTGCTCGGGCCAGGCACGGTAGTCGAGATGTTCCAGACCGCCAACGAACTCTCGGGCTCGCGGGCTGGCGAAGAGCCGCCTTACGAAGTGCAGTTTCTGTCGATGGACGGGGGCAGCGTCGCGAGTTCCTCGTCGGCGCGGATCTGGACCGATCGTATCGACACACGTTATGGCAGCGGTTTCGACGTGCTGTTCATCGCAGGGGGCTACGGCGCGCACGAGGCCGCGCTCGACGAACGCTTGCTGGGCTGGTTGCGATCGGTGCAAACGCGCACCCGTGCGATCGAGACGATCGGCGAGGGCCGTCTCGTGCTGGAAGCAGCGGGTCCCGCGGAGCATGACGGCTTGCAGGTGAATCGCTATCTGGGCAGTGCCGCGGCCGATGCCGTGCGTAGCGCAGCCAACGATCGTAACGACTGCGCGCGCAGCGCGCTGATGTTCATCAAACGCGATCTTGGCGCGGAGCTGGCGCGCAGCGTCGCCGATCGGGTGATGCCGGGTATGGCCGCGACCTGGGTGCCACTGCCGGCTGAGGGCGGCACGCTCAGCGTCGCCGAGAAAATCCGTGCCGCCGCGCGCTGGATGGAGGCGAATTGCGATCGTCCGGTGTCAGTTGCCGACGCAGCGCAAGTGGCGGCGATGAGCGAGCGCAATTTTCTGCGGCGTTTCAAGCATGAAATGCAGGTCACGCCTTCTGATTATCTGCTGCAGGTGAGGCTGCGTATTGCCTGCAACTTCCTGACCGAAACCGAACTACCGGTCGACAAGATCGCGCGCCGCAGCGGCACCGGCAACGGCGATCGCCTCGCGAAGATATTCCGCAAGCGTATGGCGCTGTCGCCCACCGAATATCGCGCGCGCAGCCGGGTGGCGACAGAGGCGTAAGCTTGAGCAGGCGCCGTGCAGATGGTGCAACTCAGGGTGCGACCTGGAGCGGGCGGGCGCGTGTGCAACGGCGTGCGCTGCGGCGTGTGTAGCCGTGCGTGCACCGGTGCGTGCGTCGGCGGTCGTGTTTTCTGCTGGCTGGCTTCTTACGAGCATAGTGGCCATGGGCAACAAGGTAATGGCGACAGCATTGCCGGAGGTGAAACTCATCGAGCCCGAGGTGTTTTGCGACGAATTTGGCTTCTGTTTCGAGAGCTTCAGCGCGGATGAGTTTACCGACGACGTCTCGCAAGGTTTCAATTTCGTGCAAGACCGTCATTTGCGGGCAGTGCGTGGCGTGTTACGCGGCTTGCACTATCAGGTGCATCGGCCGCAAGGTCGGCTCGTGCGCGTGGTGGTGGGAGAGGTGTTCGACGTCACCGTGGACGTGCGGCTCAATTCGCCGACCTTCGGCAAATGGAGCGGCGCATATCTGAGCGCGGCCAATCATCGGCAGGTGTGGGTGCCGCCGGGCTTCGCACACGGTTTCGTCGTGCTGTCCGACGTCGCCGAATGCCTGTGGAAGACCACCGAATACTGGTTCCCCGAACTCGAGCGCTGCATCTTGTGGAGCGATCCCGACATCGGTATCGACTGGCCAATTGAAATCGAGCCGATCCTCGGCGCGAAGGACGCAGCGGGCCGGCGTCTTTACGAGGCGGAAAATATCGCCTGAGCGCTGCGCATGCACATGCTCATTGACATGCGCACGCAGCGGTTCAACGCCTTGTTCAGCGTGTCGCCACCACGGCGCCCACGCTCGCCGCAACCACCAGCAGCGTACCTGCGATCTGCAAGACCCCCATCGGTTGATGCAGCACCACGAAGCCGGCCAGCGCGCCGATCGCCGGTTCGACACTCATCAGTATCCCGAACGATGAGGCTGGCATATGCCGTAACGCCACCATTTCCAGCGCATAGGGTAACAGTGGGACCAGCAACGCTAGGCCCGCGGTTGCGGCGATCTGTCCTGCGGCGATGTGTATGCCGCTTTGCGCGAAGCCAAACGGCGTGGCAACCAGCGCCGCTGCGATCAGCGACACCGACAATCCTTCGAGTCCGGCGAACAGCGTGCCGGTCTTTTTCATCAACACGATATAGCTGCCCCAGCCGAGCGCGGCCCCGAACGCGAGCAATACGCCGAGCGGCTCGCCGATCCAGCCCGCGTGATCGCGCGAGAGCAGCAGCACGCCGGCAATCGCCAATGCAGGCCACAGTAACGCTCGCGCGCGGCGTACCGCGAAAGTCGCTACGGCGAGCGGCCCGAGAAAATCGATCGCGACGGCGAGCCCCAATGGAATCCGCTGAAGCGCCGCGAAAAAGCACAGCGTCATGCCGGCCATCGCGGCGCCCAACGCACCGGCCGCGAGCCAATGCGAGCGCGAGTAGGTGAAGAAACGCGGGCGCACCAGCAACGCAAGCACGACGGCCGCCCAGCAAAGACGCAACCAGGTGGTGCTGAGCGAGCCGTACTCGGCCATCGTCGGCGCGGAGAGCGCGGCGCCGAACTGCACGCTCGACATGGACAGCACGCACAGGAGGGCTGCGCCGGCTGCGGCACTGGCGGGCTTCACGGATGCTGATGTTGGCACAGGATTCAGCGCCGGTTTGATGGTGGTGTCCTGCATCTTGGCCTCGTTACCGCTCTTCGGATGGGGTGGCAGCTATCTTATCGGTGCAGGCGGTATTAAGATAAGTTGATATTTCTTATGACCACTTCAAGAAACGTGATGACCCGAGATCTCGACAGCAGTCTCCTGCGCGCGTTCGTCACCGTGGCGGAAGCCGGCGCCGTGGGTGTGGCGGCGGCCCGCCTGGCCCGCACCCAGGCGGCGGTGAGCATGCAATTGCGCCGGCTCGAAGAAGAGTTGGGGCAGCGTTTGCTCGACCGCTCGCCGCGTGGCGTGCAACTCACCGAAGCAGGGCATCTGCTGCTGCCGTTCGCGCATACGATCCTCGGCGCGGGCGCCGATGCGCGGCGGGCGCTGAGCGCGGGGCAGGTGTCCGGCACGGTGCGGCTCGGCATGCTGGAAGACATCGCGGTTGGTCGGCTGCCGCGCGCGTTGCGGCGCTTTTCGATCGCTTATCCGCAGGTGGCGCTGGAGATCGTGGTCGATACCAGCTCGGCGTTGTCGAGCCGGCTTGCGGACGGCGGCCTCGACGTGGTGGTGGGAGACCCCGCGCTGGTCGAGTCGGTACCGCTGCTGACGTGGACGCAGCCGCTCTTCTGGGTCGGCGCACGCGGGTTCAGCCGCGACGGTGACGCCGTGCTGCCGGTGGTTGCGTTCGGCGGCGCGTGTCTGTGGCAGCAACAGGTGTTGACGGCGCTGCGGCGCGCGGGGATTGCGTGGCGCATTGTGTGCACCAGCACCAGTTTGCCGGCGGTGCAGTCGGCCGTGGAAGCGGGACTCGGTGTGTCGGTGCTGCTCGATGGCAATATCCGCTCGGAGTCGATGCGCGTGCTCGGCCAGGCCGATGGATTGCCCGATGCGCCAACCGCCGATTTTGGACTCTTCATGCGACCGGTTTCCGGTGCGCAGGCGGCCGCTGTGCAGACATTGCAGACGTTCCTGTGCGAGGAATTGCATCTTGGCTTGCGCGAGAGCGAGCCGCTTGTGGCACCGGCGGGTTAGAGCGCGGACAAGCTGCGTCGACAACATGCTGGCACGCAGGTCGGCAGGCACATCCCATGTGAGTTTTTACGACATTTTTTCTTGAGACGCCTACGCGTGAAATCTACACTTCGCGCATCTTGACAGCGCGAGGTGCTCAACGTGAAGCGACGTGCAACGACGCAGCAATCCGTCCGTATCGATTACGTATGTCATGGCGTAGGCCGTGTCGAACTGCGCCGCTTCGATCCATCGCGCGATTCGTATGTCGCGTTGACCGCGCTGCTGCATCGCGCTTTCACCCGACTCGGTTCGATGGGGCTGAATTGCACCTGTGTGGATCAAACGGTGGAGACGACACGCTCTCGCGCGACGCGGGGCGATTGCTATGTGGCGGTCTGCGAAGGACGCATTGTCGGCACGATGACGCTGTATGCACCGGACCGTGAGTCGTTGTGCGATCTATACAGGCGCGACGATATTGCCAGCTTGCGCCAGTTCGGCGTGGAGCCGGTATGGCAGGCGCGTGGCATCGGTACGCTGTTGATCGCTTTCGCCGATCACTGGGCCGCGACGCGCGGCTACGCGGAGCTCGCGCTCGATACGCCGCAGCCGGCTGCACATCTCATTACGTTTTACAGAGGGCAGGGGTTTCGCATTGTCGATTTCGTACGCTTTGACGGCAAGCACTACGACAGCGCGATCTTGAGCAAGCCGCCGGTAGCGACGCGCACGCTCGCGAACTGGTCGCACAGATTGACCGTACCGACGAGGATCGCGCGCGCGGCATGATGAAGGTACGCTGGCGATAAAAACCCCGGTGCGGGCAGCAACTATTGCAATACCGTGTGGCAAGTATTGCAACGCGCTGCTGATCCACGCACCGGGGCGGGTGTTTCTTCTTACCTGTTCGATGCGGAGGTCAGCGTCGCATCACGCCCATCAGCAAGGTGACGAGGAAGATCACCACGAAGATGAAGAACAGGACCTTGGCGATTTCCGTCGCGCCTGCGGCAATGCCGCCGAAGCCGAATACCGCGGCGATGATCGCGATGATGAAGAAGATTACAGCGTATCGAAGCATGGGGCCTCCCACCGATGGATTGCTGGATCGAAGTTGAAAACGGCTACTCGTTGTGGGCACTGCGTGCTTTGACGGGTTGTTGCCGGCGAGCGATATACAGCAATAGGTGTGCCCAGCAGCAGGAGGAACAGGGCCGCTCCTGATCCGCGAGCTGGAACTCAATCAGCTGATGATCTTCGAACGCGTTCTGGAAACGCGCTTCGTCGTGCCGCCGCCTCATATAATTCGGAACCCTTATAAAGCGATTGATCGATGCCGATTCGTTTGGCTCGTGATTGGCTTGATCTGGGGAATTCAGCGTGCGTTGAACGGGCACGCTCCACGACGAAACCCATCCCGCCACCGGCGTCACTGTCGCGTTGCTGCAACAACGCGGCATCCGCGTATCCGCAGAGTCGCAGAGCGCCGAACTGATCACGGAAATCGAAACCCCAATCCAGCAAGGCAGACATACACAGTCAATTTGAACGGGTAGTTCATGATATTGCCCGCACCACGTCGAATCCACCGATAACGTTTGCGCGGCCTTAATCTGCGGGCTATGCCACTTGAGCGAATGAAGCAGGGAAAATGTTAATTATAATTTAACATTTACGGATTTTAAAAATGATTGGCTCAAATTTAACGCTTTCATAAACATTCGGAAAACGTTTGCGCCGGTTTAATCCCCCGGCTTGGGCGGCAACAACCCCGCTTCACGGTTGCCACGGCCGCCGCGGAGCCGCCACATAGGGGAAAATCCATTGTGAGATAAGGTGAAATACGCGTTAGAATGCGCGTCGATTCACCATCAATGGCTGCTCGCTCAAACGACGCTCACGTGAATCCAGTCGGCAGTTATTGCATCCGATCGAATCGTTCCCGGCGCATATGGGAACTGCCAGTAATTATCGGCGATGGGCAAATCGGATCTGTAAATATCGGGGTGCGATGTTAACGCGTGCTTCGCATTACCTGTCGCCAATAAAACATTCAAATAAAGATCGAGGGCATATGCCAACGAGGGTTCTGTCGATTTTCGGCACGCGGCCGGAAGCCATCAAAATGGCGCCGCTGCTCAAACAACTGGAAGCCGACGCCGGCATCGAGTCGGTGGTCTGCGTCACAGGCCAGCATCAGCAGATGCTCGATCAGGTACTCGATCTGTTCCAGATCAAACCGCATCACAACCTCGCCCTGATGACCGGCAACCAGACGCTCAACGGTCTGGCTTCGCGTCTCATCGCGTCGCTCGACGACGTGCTCGCAAGCGTTCAACCGGATCGTGTGCTGGTGCACGGTGATACGACCACCGCGTCCGCGGCGGCGCTGGCCTCGTTTCATCGGCGGATTCCGATCGGTCATGTCGAAGCGGGCCTGCGGACCGGCAACCTGATGCAGCCTTGGCCGGAAGAAATGAACCGCCGCGTGGTAGATGTCATGAGCGATCTGATGTTCGCGCCCACCGCGAGCTCGAAAGCGAACCTCGCGCACGAAGCGCTGCATGGCAAGATCATCGTAACCGGCAATACGGTGATCGACGCACTGAACCTCACCACCGCGCGCATCGACAGCGACGCGGCACTGCGCGCCGAGCTGGACGCGCGCTTGCCGTTCCTCGACGGCGCGCTGCCGGTGTTGCTCGTCACGGGCCATCGCCGCGAGAGCTTCGGTGCGGGCTTCGCGAATATCTGCGCGGCACTCGCGGATCTGGCGAAGACTAACAAGGTCCAGATCGTCTATCCGGTGCATTTGAATCCGAACGTGCGCGGGCCGGTGCAGGAAACCCTCGGCACGGCGCGCAACGTGCATCTGATCGATCCGCTCGACTATCTGGGTTTTGTGCGTCTGATGCAGCGCGCCTCGATCATTCTCACGGACTCTGGCGGCGTGCAGGAAGAAGCGCCCGCGCTCGGCAAACCGGTGCTGGTGATGCGCGACGTGACTGAGCGTCCGGAAGCGGTGGCGGCCAGCACGGTACGCCTCGTCGGCACGGAGCGCGAAGCGATCGTCCGCGCGGTGACGGGCTTACTTGACGACGCAGGCGAGCGCGGCGATTTCGCGCATCGCGTCAACCCATACGGCGACGGCCATGCATCCCAACGGATTGTGGCGGCGTTGACCGGACGTCCGTTCGACGAGTTCGTGAGTGGCGGCATCGATGGGACGGGGCAGGTTCCGCACAAACAATGCGCAAAAGCCGTGCAATAGCGCCGCGCGGGCCGCAGTTCCAGACAATCCATGCAGTGCGAATCAGCTTCACTGTTTGCGCGCTAATTAAGAGAAAAGACAACGTGACCTCCCATACGCCAATGCGCCGCCTCGCGCGCCCCCGCCTGAATGCACTTGCAGTGCTGTTGCTGCTTGCCGCGACGGCCCATGCTCAACAGTCGGCCGACGTCGCCGGCAGCTTCGCGCAACTCGGCAGCGGCCGTCTCGCCACGCGTACGGTGTCGCTGGCCGAACTGGGAATGCGTGATCCGGTCGTGTTGCGCGCGCCGGACGGCCGTCAGGAACTGTATCTGCCCGTGCCGGCCGGTGTGCCATTGAGCGACGCGGCCTTGCAGATCGACGGCAGCTATCTGCGCGGCAACGGCGGCCGCACGACCATGCTGGTATCGCTCGACGGCGCACCGGTGCTCTCGCGCAGTCCGACGCAGGACCAGGGCGACGCGTCGGCGAGTCTCGGCGTGGATGGCGCGGCGCGGCCGGGCGGCTTCGTGCGCGTGGGCCTCGACTGGTCGTCGGTGCTCAGCGATAACGTCTGTACCGATCAGACCGCGATCGGCAACGTCTGGCGCATCGCGCCGACTTCGCGGCTGACCTATCGCTACGATCCGGACGCGATCGTCGATCTGCGCAGCGCGTGGAGCGCCTTGCCGCAAAAGCCGGTGGTAATGCTCGGCGCGAACACGCTCGCGGCGCCGGCGTTCGATGCAGGCTGGCGCGTCGAAGCGCTGCTGCAACGCGAAGGCCGCACGCCGGCAACGCGGACGTGGCCGGCGGTGGGCGACACGGTCGATCTCGGTGACACCGAAGTGCCGGCGCCGCTGCGCGCGATTCCGGCTTTTGCGGCGCTGGCTGCGGGCGGTTCGCACAAGCTGGCGAACCCGGCGGAAGCGGGCGCCTTGATCGCACTCACGCCGCGCCCGGCGTTCGCGCCGGACGTGATCGTCGCCGACGACACGGTGCGCAACACGCTGAAGACTTCCCTCGATGCCTTGCGCGAACAGGTCGTCAGCGCCGCGCCGGGTGCAAGCGAGGCATTCGATGCATGGCGTGCTCGCGCGATCGATCCGATCGCCAAGCCGCTCGCCGCGGGCGAAGTGCGCCTTGCTCACCTCGGCGGCCAGACCGCGATCGTGATCGGCGATAACGACGGCGTGGCGGTCCTCGCGCGCTCGTGGCGTCCGATCGACGTGACGAGCCGTCTTGTGGTCCATCAGATCGACACCGCGCCGAACACGCGCGGCGACGAAATCGCGCTATCGCTGCTGGGCGGCCAGCCGCGCACGCTCGACGTGCAGGGCCGCGCCACCTGGGACGCGAGTTTCGATCTGGGTGCGGCGTCGGGCAACGGCAAGTTGCCGGGCACCGTGGTGCTCGACGTGGCTGCGTCGCCGACGCTGAACAACACCGCGCAAACCGCCTCGATCTATTTCAACGACGTGCTGATCGGCTCGCAATTGCTGACCGCCAACGGCAAACCGCAGCGCATCACTGCGCGCGTGCCGCATTACGCGCTCGCCCCGAACAACGTGCTGCGCGTGGAGTTCCAGCGTCAACCGGAAGGCGGCTGCCAGGCGCGCGGCCAAGGTCATCCGATTGCCGTTCTGCCGAGCAGCCATCTCACGCTCACCGATGCGAAAGTCGGCGACGACTTCACCGGCATGGTGGCGCGCTTCGCGTCGGAAGCGAATGTGATCGTGCCGGCCTCGTATCTGAACGACGCCACACGAGTGCTGCCGCGCGTCGCGCGACTGGTGAACGCGAGCGGCATCGCGCCGACCCGTGCGACCTTCAGCGTTACACGTGACGGCGAAGCGGCGAGCCCGAAGGGCGCCTTCCTCGCAGCCGACGTCACGCTCGCCGATGAGAAGAGCCTCGCCCATCTGTCGAAAGACCGTCTGTCGCTCACCGATGCATCCGGCAAGATGCTGGCGGATATTTCGGGTTTGAACCGCGTCGGCGTGATCGAAGCGGTCAAGTCGGGCAGCGTATCGGGCATCGTGTATCGCACGGTGGGCGATACGGCGGCGATTCTGCCTGCCTCGCTGCAACTGTCGCGCGGCGACGTCGCGATCGTCGACGGCAGCGGCACGTTGCGCCAGTTCGATACGCGTCATCCGGGCGAAGTGGTTGGCGCAGACGACGTTGAAGGCCCGTGGTTCATGCAGAGCTGGGTGCGTTGGGGCATCCCGGCCGGCCTCGTCGGCTTGCTGATCGTGTTGCTGCTGGTGGCCGGCGTGGCGCGTCGCAGGAATCAGGACAAGTCGTGAGCTTCGCGCTAATCAAATGGTATGCGGGCTACGCGGTAGCCCACTATTACCAGGGGCTCGAATACGTCGCGGCGCTGGTGGCGTTCGTTATCCTGCTGTCCAGCCTCGACGATCTGTTCATCGACCTCTGGTACTGGACCCGCACGCTCTATCGTCACTTCACGGTGCAGCGCGCCTACAAGCCGCTTACCAGCGCGCAGCTGTATCAGCGAGACGAGCAGCCGATCGCGATCATGGTGCCCGCGTGGCACGAGTACGACGTGGTCGCGGCAATGATCGAAGACCTGGTGCGGGTGCTGGATTACCGCAACTATGTGGTGTTTGTCGGCACCTATCAGAACGACCCGCAGACCATCGCCGAAGTCGAACGGATGCGCCGCCGCTATAAGCAGCTGCGCCGCGTGGAAGTGCCGCACGACGGTCCGACCTGCAAGGCCGACTGTCTGAACTGGGTGATCCAGGCAATCTTTAAGTACGAGGCAGAAGCGGGCGTCGAATTCGCCGGCGTGGTGCTGCACGACAGCGAGGATGTGCTGCATCCGGTCGAGCTGCGCTTTTTCAACTATCTGCTGCCGCGCAAGGACATGATCCAGTTGCCGGTGGCTTCGCTCGAGCGCAACTGGTTCGAACTCGTGGCCGGCACCTATATGGACGAGTTCGCCGAATGGCACGCGAAAGATCTGGTGGTGCGCGAGAGCCTGGTCGGCTCGGTGCCCTCAGCGGGTGTCGGCACGTGTTTTTCACGGCGCGCGCTCCTCGCGCTGAACGCTGAAACCGACAACCAGCCGTTTAACACCGAGAGCCTCACCGAGGACTACGACGTCGGTGCGCGCCTCGGCAAGATGGGCATGCAGTCGATCTTCGCGCGCTTTCCGGTGCAATTCGCCACGCGCCGCAAGGCGTGGTTCGGTCTTGGCCGCGAACGCGACATCACCGTGACGATGCCGCTCTGCGTGCGCGAATTCTTCCCGGATACGTTTCGCACCGCCTATCGGCAGCGCGCGCGCTGGACGCTCGGCATCGGCTTGCAAGGGTGGAAGCAGACCGGCTGGAGCGGCTCGTTCGCCAATCGCTATCTGCTGTTCCGTGACCGCAAAGGCATCGTTACCGCGTTCGTCGGCATCATTGCGTATGCGCTGGTGATCCAGTTTCTGCTCTTCGCCGGCGCGGATCTGCTCGGCTTGATGCCGGAGCTGATCGCTTCGCCGTTCGCCGATTCGCCATGGCTGCAAGCGCTGCTGTGGGCCAACGGTTGCGCGTTGCTGTTGCGCGTGGGGCAGCGTATCTATTTCGTGACCCGTCTCTACGGCTGGGAGCACGGGGTGCTGTCCGTGCCGCGCATGGTGGTGGGCAACTTCATCAACTTCATGGCTGTCTCGCGGGCGTGGAAGATGTTCCTCACGCACCTCGTGACCGGCAAGCGGCTGGCATGGGACAAGACCATGCATGACTTCCCGTCCGCCGACGGCTTTAACAATCGCCGTCAGCGTCTTGGGGAATTGCTGCTGTCGTGGCAGGCCATCGATCCGGACAAGCTCGAACAGGCGCTCGGTGAAAGCCATGCGCGTGAGGCGCCGCTCGGCCGCGTGCTGATGGCCAAGGGCTGGCTCGACGAGGAAACCCTCGCGGAAGCCATTGCCTTCCAGTCTGACTTGCCGCGTGGCCACGTGGCGCTCGAACGCATCAAGGACGATGCAAAGCGCTTGCCGCTCGAAGCGATCGTGCGCCATCGCGTGTTGCCGCAGGCCGACGCTGCAGGTCGCCGGACGATTCTGCTGACTGCGAGTCCGCTCGCCGAACCGGTGTTCGCGGAACTGAGCGCGCTGGTCGGTGGAACGGTCTCTCAGGAGATCGTTCGTGAGGGCGAGATCGCCGCGGGGCTGCGCGTGTTGCGCGGCGTCGAGATCGCGGCGCCGGCGGGCGAGGGCGGGCAGCTGGGTATGGGTGCCGTGGAAGGTGGGGCAGCGGGCGCATCGTCGGCCGAGGGCGCCGAACCCGTGCCGGCACGCAGCGTGCCGCTGATCGGCGATCTGCTGATCGAGCATGGCCACGTGCGCCGCGAGGCCTTCGAAGCGGCGATGCAGGACTACCGCCCGGATCGCCATGGCCGCATCGGCGACTACATGGTGGCGCGCGGTGTGATCTCGCGTGCCGCACTCGAGAACGTAATTGAGCAACAGCGCCGCCTTCAGGGCGCTCTGGCGGCATCCGAATGAGCGATTCTTTTTTCTTCCGGCGTGCGTGGATGGCGCGTGCTTCTTTGGGGGCTTCGGCTTCTGGTTCAACGGTGGCTTTCGCTTCCGCGTGCGGTGCAAGTATGGCTTCAACGGCAACTTCAACCGCGGCTCCGATTGCGGCGTCTGCATTCACGCTGCGCGGCGTCACTGCTGCGATGGTGGCCGGTGCGTTGTGCTTGAGCAGCGCAGCGGCGTTTGCGCAGAGCCCAGCGGCGGCTCCATCCGAACACAATGCGCTGCCGTTGAGCGGCGCCGCCTATCGGGTGGCGCAGGACGCGTATGCCGCCTATGGGCGCGGCGACTACAGCGGCGCGATCACGCGGGCGCGCGAGGCGATTCGCCAGCGCCCCGACGTCGTGTCGCTGCGTGTGCTGCTCGCCAACGCGCTCGCCGCGCAACGCCGTTATAGCGAAGCAAGCCGCTCGCTCGGCGACGCGATCGCGCAGATCGGCCGCGATCCGGCGCTGGTCTCGCGTCGCAAGCAGATCGACGCGTTAAACGTGTCGACCCGCGCGGCCTCACGCGCCGGCCGTCAGCAACCGGGCGACCCGGACGCGCTGACCGGTGCTGCATTGACGGCCGCACAGCAGGCCTACAAGGCGTATGCGGTGAAGGATTTTGCGGGCACGGTCCGGTACGCGAACGAGGCGATCGCATTGCGTCCCGATCTGCTGCGCCTGCGCTTGCTGCTGATCGACGCGGCGAGCGCGGCCGGTCAGGACACCGATGCATGGAACGCCGATCTCGATGCAAGCAAACGCTTCGGCGACAACGACGAGCTGCGCGTGAGGCGCAGCTTTATCGGCAGCCGTCTGGCACCGAAGTCGTCGGGTGCATCGTTCGCGGCGCGCAAGAAGGGCGACTACGTGGAAGCCGCCGCGCTCGCGCGTGAGGCGGTCGCCTATGCGCCGGACTTGGTCGGCTACCGCATCCAGCTGATCGACGCGCTGTTCGCCGCGAACGATCTGCCTGGCGTGCAAGCGGCGGCGAGTGCGGCCATTGTCGCCGACGATACGGAAATCATGCCGCTTACGCTGCGTGGTTATACGCTGGCCGCGCAGGGCAAGACGGCAGAAGCCGAGGCGGACTTCGCCAAAGCGCTGCACGCCAACGCTGCGACCCAGCGCAACAAACGCGTGGCGCGCGTGATCATCGCCGATGTATGGATCGCGGAAGGGCAGCCGCAGCGCGCGCTCGATCTGCTCGCGCCGCTGAAGACGAATGGCGATGACACTGATGCGCCGATTGCGTTGCGCCGCGCGCAGGCACGACGGTTGTTGACGCAAGCGCCGGCGGTTGGAGCGCATGCTGCGAGCGCGTCTGATGCGATCAGCGCCGCGAGCACGACGGCCGCAATGACCACTTCGCTCATTTCGCCCGTCCCCACCACACCGATTGATCCCGCACGCCGTCCCGTCTTCGACTGCGTCGTCGATCAGTTCGGCGCGAGCTGCGACGTGTACGCCGCCGATCCCGGCTTCGCGGCGGCGCGTGCAGCAGCGACGGCGGCGGCCGCGAACGACAAACCCGGCGCGGTCGGCTATGCGCGCGAAGCGGTGAAGGCCGCGCCTGACGATCCACAGCATCGCGTCGAACTGATCAATGCGCTGAGCGCCGCCGGCGACGACCGCGCCGCGGCGAGCGAAGCGCAGCAGATGGTCGATGCCGGCATGCTCGACGCGATGCCCGACATGACCGCCGCGTACATCGCGCGACGGGCCGGCAACAACCGCGTCGCGTACCAACGCTTCACCATGGCCGACAAGGCCGGCACCATGCCGGCCAGCGCCGCTGCCGACGCGGGCTATGCGGCGGTCCAGGCGCACCGCAATCGCGAAGCCGCGCAGTACTTTGAGCGCGCGATCGACGCCAGCGCCACGCCAACGGACGACAGGCCGCCGGCCACACCGGCGCAACTGAACGAGATGCGCAGCGCGCACGCCGAGGCTACACGCAACTGGGGCTTCGACACATCGCTCAACTATCGCGGCGCGGGCATGCAGCCGGGCTATGCGTCGTCGCCGACGCCGGGCACGTCGAACAACTGGCAGGCCGGCGTGGAAGCCTACTGGCGTCCGTTCGGCAGTCTCGGCGACCGGATGTTCGAACTCTACGCACGCGGCTATGAAAGCTTCGGTGTGAAGAACGGCGGCGCGAGCGGCATCGATACCTTGCAGGCCACCGTCGGCGCGCGCGCCAAGCCGTTCTCGCAGATCGACGCGATCGTCGCCTTCGAACGGATCATTCCGATCGGCTCGCGGGTCAATCCCGACTGGCTCGCGCGGCTCGCATATTCAGGCGGTTATGGCATCGAGCGCCGGGTGGACGTGCCGTCGTGGTGGACCGCGCAGGTCTACGCCGAAACGGGCGCCTATCTGAACGCGGGATCGGTCTATGCGACCACGAATCTCGAACTGGGCCGCACCTTCCGCATGGACCGTTACAGCCCGAAGTGGACCGTGTTCCCGTATGCCGTGATCGGCGCGGACTACGACTCGAGCGTCAATCACAGCATTCCGCTCGGAGCCGGTGTAGGGATTTCGACGCGTTACTGGTTCCGCGACAGCAAATACGACGCACCGCGCTCGTATGTCGATCTGTCGGTGCAGTACCGCCTGAAAATCACAGGCGACGAACGCGCGCGCGGGGTGTTCTTCGGCGCGATCTACTCGTATTGACTCAGGACGATGTCGTGCGCCTGCCGTCGTATATGATCCCGTCAGAATTGCTCGCGTGCCGGTCCTTGCCGGTATCGGTCAACGTCAAGATCGATCGCGCGCAACTTGTTCAGGATTATCGTGACGTTCATTTCAAAGCACAGCGCCAGCACAATGCGTAATCCACACGACGTTCAGACTCGAGAGGGCGAGCCGGTCTCCCCACGCCGCCGCGCGCTGCTGGCGGCGAGTGCGTGCGCCGCGCTCGTGTACGGCTGCTCGGCGCCAGGTGCAGGCGACGCCGGCGCGTTGGCGCAGGGCGTGGTGTGGCAACTCGACGATGATCATGTCGACCCGCGCGGAGACTGGAATCGCCTTGGCGTGACGGATCTGCTCGTGCAATGGACGGCGGTGGACGGCATGTCGTTTCTGCCCGGCACCGCCATGCAAACGGTTCGACGTCTGCCGGACTGGACACGGATTGCCGGCGAACCGTGGGCGCGCAATGTGATCGTCGGTCTCGCCGGACGTTTCGACGAGACCACGGCCCGTGCGCAGGTGGCGCAACTGGTCGAGCAATCGAGGCAGCTGGCGGCCGTGCGGCCTGCGGTTCACATCGATGGCTATTACTTTCCGGTGGAGGTCGACCCGACCTGGAAGGATGCCGCCGCGCTCGCGCCCTTGCTAAACAAGCTGCCACGGCCGCTGTGGATCAGTGTCTACGACAACGCGAATATCGGCGGCACGGCGCTGGCAGCGTGGCTGGACGGCTGGCTGCCGCGCGATGTCGGCGTGTTTCTGCAGGATGGCTGCGGTGTCTATGCGCGCGGCCCAGCGGCCGCGCGTGAGTATGCGGATGCGTTGGCGGCGCGGCTCGGCAAGGACCGTGTGCGAATCATCGCCGAGGCATTTCGTCCGGCCCAGGGTGGTGCATTCCGCGCGGCGACGGCTGCTGAACTGTCGCCGCAATTGCTCGCGTATCGCGGCTACCGGACCTATCTCTTCGACGGACCGCATTACGTGTCGGCGCAACTCGTGCAGGATCTGCTCGGCATGCAGCAGGTGCAGAAGTAGGGCGCCCGCCGGCAATCACCGCAACTGCGTCACCGCCAGCAGCAACACCATGCTGCCGATCGCGCCATCCAGCACGCGCCACGCCGTCGCGCGGCGAAACAGCGGCGCCAACGCGCGGGCGCCATAACCCAAACCGATAAACCACATTCCGCTCACCGCCATCGCGCCGAGCGCAAACGCCACCCGTGCGCCGTCCGGTTCACGCGCACCGGCCGTGCCGATCAGCAGGAAGGTGTCGAGATATACGTGCGGATTGAGCCACGTGAAGGCCAGCGTCATCAGGATGATCGGCAGTGCGGGTTGCACGGGTGCTGCTGCGCTCGTGCCGTCCGCATTGGCGTCCAGTACCGCATGGCCCGGGCGCACCGCACGGCGCAGCGCGTTGATGCCGAACCACGCCAGATAAGCGAGCCCGACATACAGCATCGTGTGGACGAACACCGGATAGCGCTCCACCAGAACCGATGCACCACCGACACCCGCGCCGATCAGGATGCAATCCGACAGCGCACACAGAGCGACGATCTTGCCGACGTGCGAGCGCATGATGCCCTGACGCAGCACGAACGCATTCTGGGCGCCGATCGTCACGATCAGCGACGCGCACAGGGCAGCACCGTGGGAAAAAGACAGCCAATTCATAATCGATCCAGTAGACGGGGAAAGCGAACAAGGCTAGTCTGCGGTTTTGCTACTCATAAGAGAAGCTAATTTACTTAATGCCGATTAAGGAACGCTAATGCTCGACTATGCGTTGCTCGATGCGCTAGCCGCCGTGGTGCGGCACGGCTCGTTCGACCGTGCGGCCAGCGAACTGAATGTGACGCCCTCGGCGGTCTCCCAGCGGGTCAAGTTGCTGGAGGAGCGAGTGGGGAGCGTGCTCGTGAAGCGCGGCCAGCCGTGTGTCGCGACCACCTCGGGGGCGCTGCTGTGCCGCCATACCGAACGCGTGCTATTGCTGGAAGCGGAGCTGAGCGGCCGGCTGCCGGCGCTGCCCGGCGCGCTGGTCGAACCGTGGCCGGCGCTGCGCGTGGCTGTCAACGACGACAGCGTAGGCACCTGGTTCATCGACGCGGTGGCCCAGTTCTGCGTGGAACGGGAGATGCTGCTCGATCTGGTGATCGACGATCAGGATCACACCGCAGAGCGGATTCGCGACGGCAGCGTGCAAGGCGCGGTCACCACGCAAGCCGAGCCCGTGCAGGGCTGCCGCTCGACCCGCCTCGGCCGGATGCGCTATCTGGCGGTCTGCACGCCGGCGTTTCGCGAGCGTCATTTTGCCGACGGTGTCACGCGCGAGTCGTTACGGCGCGCGCCGTGCGTCGATTTCAACCCGAAGGATCAGTTGCAGAAGCGCTTCATGCGCCGCATCACGCGGGCCGACCTGGATCCGCCCTTGCACTGGATTCCGCACGTCGCCGGTTTTTTGCGCGCCTGCGTGACGGGAATGGGCTGGGGCATGTGTCCCGAACGGATGATTGCACCGCATCTGGCCAGCGGCGAGTTAGTCGAGGTGGCGCCTGGCAAGCATCTCGATGTGGATTTGTACTGGCAGAGCTGGCGCCTGTCGATCGGCTGGCTCGACGATTTCGGCGCGATGCTGCGCAAGCGGGCGACGGAGTTTCTCGATTGAGCGTCGCGCGGGCGGTGTTTTTCTGAATCTGAGAATCTGAAAAACGCCGCCCGCGCTTGCCAATTTCAATGCAGCCGGATCACCGGATGCACGCGTCGCCGCAACCAGTGGCTCGCCGAATCGAGCGCCATGCGTGCGAAGCCCGTCAATGTCATCACGTGACGACGATAGATGAGCTTGTAGACGGCAGTGGCCAGCCAGCCGTCGACGAACACCGGCTGCGTCAGCAAGCTGTTGCTCAGGCTGCCGATCGTGCCTTCACGGCCGAAGCCGACTAACGTGCCCGCGTCGCGATAGACGAACTCCGGTAAAGGCTCGCCTTCGATTCTGCACTTCAGCGCACGCGCCAGAAACTGCGCCTGTTGGTGCGCGACCTGAGCGCGCGGCGCCAGGAACGCGTCCGCGTTTTCCGAAGAAGGGCAGGCCGCGCAGTCGCCGAGTCCAAATATGTTCGCGTCGTTCGTGCATTGCAGCGTGCGGTTCACCTGCACCTGTGCGTTACGATTCACCGCGATGCCGTCCAGCGTGCGCAACACCGGCGGCCCGGCGATGCCGGCGGTCCAGATCGCGATATCGCTGGCGAGCGGCGCGCCTTCATTCGTCAGCACGGCGTCGGCGCGCACTTCAGTGACGCGTGTGGCGTTCAACACGTCGACACCGAGACTGCCGAGCATCTTTTGCGCACGCGCCGAGATCGTTTCGGAGAGGGCAGGCAGCACGCGCTCGCTGCTTTCGATCAGACGGATGCGGAAGTCGCGCACGGGGTCGAGCGAAAACGGGCTATAGCGGTTCAGCAGGCGCACCGTATCGCGCAACGCAGCGGCGAGTTCAACGCCCGTTGCTCCAGCACCGATGATGTTGATCGACACCGGCGTGTCCGCCTGCGCGGTCTGTGCGCGTCGCGCATGATTCGCACGCAGACAGGCGTCGAGCAGCTTGCGGCGAAACGCTTCCGCATGTGCGACCGATTCGAGCGGCAACGCGTGTTCGGCCGCGCCGGGCACGCCGAAATATTGCGTGACGCTGCCCATGGCCAGCACCAGCGTATCGAATGCGAGCTGCCGTGATGGCAGGATTTCGCGGCCGTCGGCGTCGTGGAGCGCATTCAGTGTGATGTGCCGGTTCGTTCGATCGAGCGCGGCAAGTTCGCCCTGTTCGAATTCGAAGCCGTGCCGTTGTGCCTGCACGGCGTATTGCAATTGATGTGTGGCCGGGTCGAGTTGGCCCGACGCGGCTTCATGCAGCAAGGGCTTCCAGAAATGCGTCGGCCAACGATCCACCAGCACGATCTGTGCGAGACCGGCGCGTCCGAGCGTTTCCGACAGTCGTGTAGCGAGCCCAAGGCCGCCGACCCCACCGCCGACGATCACGACGCGATGCGCCGCCGCTTGCTGCCCTTGCTCCCTGCGTTGCGCGGTAGAGGCTCCCTGCTGATCGATTGCAGCCATGATCCGTATCCTCCTGAAGTTATCTTTGCCGGGCCGGCGAAGACGTCCCGGGGCTATGTCCGGTATTCGTTCGCCTCATCTGTCAGGGCCAGTATAGAATCGGCTGAAACCGCAGCACAATTTAATGTTTCTGCACAACATATAGGTTTTCACTTATGTTAAAAGCCGCCACGTTTCGTCAATTGAAAGCCTTGCATACGGTCGCGAAGCTCGGCAGCGTGTCGCGCGCAGCGGAAGAATTAAAGCTCACGCAGCCGGCGGTGTCGCTTCAGGTGCGCCTGCTCGAAGAGGCAGCGGGTGCGCCGCTATTGCAGCGTGTGGGCCGTGGCGTGCAGTTGACTGCAGCGGGCGAAATCCTCGCGCGCTATGCGCTGGAAATCCTCGATCTGTGGAACGGCGCGGCGGATGATCTCGCCGCCTTGCATGGCGAGCAGGGCGGCACACTGCGCATTGGCGCGATCACGACCGCCGAATATCTGATCCCGCCTTTTCTGGTGCGCTTCACGGAATCGCGCCCGCAAGTGAAGGTGCAATTCAAGGTTGGCAATCGCGCCGACATCATTCGCATGCTGGCCACGCACGAGATCGATCTTGCGGTGATGGGCAGCGCGCCGCGTGAATTGCGCACGGTGGCCACGGCGTTCGCCAAGCATCCGATGGCGTTCGTTGCCTCGCCCGCTCATGCGTTGATGAAGAAGAAGCGCCTTTCGCTGGACGATCTGCAAACCGCGAATCTGTTCGTGCGGGAGCGGGGCTCCGGCACGCGCTCGACGGTCGAGAATCTGTTTCGGCTCGCCGGTCACAAGCTGCATATCGGGTCTGAGCTCTCGAGCAACGAAGCGATCAAGCAACTGGTCGAGGCGGGGCTGGGCATCGCGTTTCTGTCGTTGCATGCGTGTTCGCTGGAATTTCAGGCGGGTCTGCTGGCGTTATTGCCTTTGCCCGCGAATCCAATCGAGCGCGATTGGTACGTGATGCATGTGTCCGACAAACGCCTGCCGCATGTCGCCGGCCTGTTCCGCGATTTTCTGATCGAGCACGGTATGTCAGGCGCGGTGCCGATCCCGCTGCCGACTGTCGCCGCCGCGAAACGGCGCCGCCAGGCGCGTGATGCGCGTGAAGCGAGCCCGATTTGAGGCGCGGATTCTCGCTATTCGCTTCGACGTTTGCGTTAGAGCAAGCCCGAAGGAGGTCCCCGCGCGGTCTCCAGTTGCATCCGTAGAGCCTTATAGGACGGGCATTTCAGCTTACATCGCCCGCGATCGAAGTAAAGGTTGGGCGGGCGATATTTTTGCCCGCGACGATTGTCTTTACAGTGATGTCCAGATATCCGAGAAAAGTGGACGCCGCATCCTTGTGGCGAGCCATTGTGATTGACCTGGCCGTTACAGGAGTTGGAGACAATGAGCAGCAACAGCATCACTCAAGTCGAAACATTCGGTTTTGAACGCATTCCGGATCGCTCGCGTTATGCGCGGCCGATCGATCTGTTCCGCTTGCTGTTCGGCGGTTGCAATACCTTTTCCACCTCGGTGCTCGGCAGTTTTCCCGTGCTGCTCGGTCTGTCGTTCAAGGCGGGCGTTTATTCGATCGTGCTTGGCGTGGTGATCGGTTCGTGCATTCTTGCGCCGATGGGCCTGTTCGGTCCGCGCAACGGTACGAGCGATCCGGTTTCGTCGGGGGCGCATTTCGGCATTCATGGCCGGATCGTTGGCTCCTTTCTGGCGGTGTTGACCGCCGTCGCGTTCTTCTCGCTGGCGGTGTGGAGTTCGGGCGACGCGCTCGTGGGCGGTGCGAATCATCTGCTCGGCCTACCGGTCAACTGGATGACGCTGAGCTTCGCGTACGGTCTCTTTGCGGTGCTGGTACTGACCGTTTGCGTCTACGGTTTCCGCTTCATGTTGTGGGTCAATAAGATCGCCGTGTGGGCCGCGAGTCTGCTGTTCGTGGTCGGCATCGTGGCGTTCGCCGGGCCGTTCAATAGCGCGTACGCCGGCAAGGTGGCGCTCGGCTCGGTGGGTTTCTGGCCGGCGTTCGTGAGCGCCGTGCTGGTTGCGATGAGCAATCCGGTGTCGTTCGCCTGCACGCTCGGCGACTGGGCTCGTTATATTCCGCAGAACACGCCGAAGAAGCGCACGATCCTCGCGGTGATGCTCGCGCAACTGGCCACCTTCGTGCCGTTCTTCTTCGGCCTCGCCACGGCGACAATCATTGCCAGTAAGGCGCCGGATTTTATCGCCTCGAATAACTACGTGGGCGGGTTGCTGGCGATCTCGCCGAACTGGTTCTTTCTGCCGGTGTGTCTGATTGCGATCATCGGCGGGATGTCGACGGGCACCACCGCGCTGTACGGCACCGGGCTCGATATGTCGAGCATGTTCCCCAAGTTTCTGAACCGCGTGCGCGCCACGCTGCTGATCGGCAGCCTCGCCATCGGCTTCATTTTTCTCGGCCGTTTCGCCTTCAATCTGGTCGAAAGCGTGTCGACGTTCTCGGTGCTGATCAACGTCTGCAGTTGCCCGTGGATGGTGATCATGATCATCGGCTTCGTGACGCGACGCGGTTTCTATCTGTCCGACGATCTGCAGGTATTCAATCGCGGCGGCCGTGGCGGTCACTACTGGTTCACGCACGGCTGGAACTGGCGCGCGATGGGCGCGTGGATTCCGAGCGCGGTGGTCGGCCTGTGCTTCGTCAATTTGCCGGATCAGTTCGTCGGTCCACTCGGGCAGCTCGCCGGTGGTCTCGACATCAGCATGCCGGTTTCGCTGACGCTGGCCTGCGCGTTGTATATCGCGTTGCTGCAGTGCTTTCCTGAACCGGATGGCGTGTATGGGCCGCTTGGCCGACGTTGGTTGCGTAGCGGTCCGCAGCGCAATGCGACGGTGCATCCGGTGGTGCCGGTGACCAGGCTTAAGGCCGGCGGCGCGCAAATGAAGACGCAACCGCAGCAGCACGCCGTACGACGTGAACGCGAAGAAGTGCTGGACACGCAGGACGCGGGTTGAATCGTGCGGTTCGAGGTGTTCAATGCAAGGCGCAGGGACACGGCGCCGAACGCAGCATCGAGGTGGCATTAGAAGCTGCGTTCAAGTGTCACCAAGACCGCACCGAAGCAACAGTCGCGCAGTAAATGCAATGGTATTCAAGTTGAGTAGGCAAACAAAATGAGCGAGTCAGTAAAGCGCGCGTTTGAAGGTGTAAAGCTGTTTCCGTTCTGGCTGGACAATCCGCGTGCACCGGCTGTCGAACGGGAATTGATCGGTCCGACTTCCGCGGATCTCGTGATCGTCGGCGGTGGGTTCACCGGTTTGTGGGCCGCGATTCAGGCGAAAGAAGCAGACCCGTCACTCGACGTCGTGCTGGTCGAAGCAGGGAAGGTGGCTTACGGCGCATCGGGCCGTCCGGGCGGGATCATTTCCACGTCGGTGATGCATGGTCTGCCGAATGCGACGCGCGTCTTTCCACAAGACCTCGACGTGCTGGAAAAGCTGGGCCAGGAGAATCTCGACGGCTTCAAGGAGTCGTTGACGCGTTACGGCATTGAAGCGGACGTCGAATGGAATGGCGAGATGACGGTCGCGGTCGATCCGGGCCACCTCGATCATCTGAAAGGCGATTACGAACTGCACGTAGCCCACGGGCATGATGTCGTTTTGCTCGACAGCAAAGGCGCCCGCGAACAACTCGATTCACCGCTGTTCGCAGCCGCGATGTGGTCGCGCAATCGCAGCGGCACGATTCATCCGGCGAAACTCGCGTGGGGCCTTAAGGCCGCCGCGCTGAAACTCGGTGTGCGTTTGCACGAACACTCGCCGATCACGCGCATGGAAGATCGCGGCGCAACGATGATGGTGCACACCCAGGCGGGCAGCATCGAAACGCCACGCGTGCTGCTTGGCACCGGCACGGCGGATGTGGGCGTGACCGACATCAAGCGCCGCGTGATGCAGGTGCGCGATCACATCATCGCGACTGCGCCGTTGAGCGACGAGCAGATGGCACGGATCGGCTGGAACAATCGCCAGGGCATCTACGATACGCGCACGCAGCTCAATTATTTCCGTCTCACCAAAGACAACCGGATCATTTTCGGCGGCCGTGTGAGCTATCACTTCGGCGGCGATCCAAATCCGGCCGCGGATCGTGACGAGAGCACATACTACAAGCTCGCCGAAGCGTTCTACCGTACGTTCCCGCAACTGGACGACGTGCGCTTCACCCATGCATGGGGTGGTCCGATCGACTACTGCTCGCGTGGCGCCGTGTTCGCGCGCCGCTACCACGGTGGCAAGAGCGTGTTCGTTGCGGGCTATACGGGCTTCGGCGTGGCGGGCAGCCGCTTTGGTGCGAAGATGGGGCTCGACATGCTGTGGAATCGCGAGACGTTGATTACGTCGCTGGATATTTCGCGCAAGGGGCCGTCGTACATTCCGCCGGAACCATTGCGCTGGATCGCCGCGAAGATCACCTTCAATGCATTCGACGGCGCCGACGATCGCGGCGGCTGGCGGCGTCTCTGGATCAATTCGATCAAGGCGCTGGGCTTCCCGATGTAGTTGTTTCGGTAGTTGTCGATGTGACTGGCGGTTTTTTATTGATTGCCGCCAGAATAAAAAAACCGCACCTTAAGGGGTGCGGTTCTTGTTGAAGCAACGCTGCGATGCAGTATGAATCAACCGCAGTAGACGATGCTGTACTTCTTGGTCGCCACCGGCATATGCCACGTGCCCGAGAAGCCCTTGTGCAGGATGAAGGCGTCGCCGGCGGCATAGCGTTCGCTGCGGCCGTCGTCGCTGGTGATGACGACTTCGCCTTCGATCAGCACGCAGACTTCGTGGATCGGCAGGTCGGCCAGCTTCAGCGTGCCCGCATCGCATTGCCACACGCCGGCGGACAGCATGTTGCCCGCGTCGGAAAAGGCGTTGAGGGCGTGCGGCGCCTTGGCGCCTTCGAGAATGACGTCGGCGGGATCGTGCAGGGCGGGGTTCAGGCCGGAAGCGCCGGGGCCTTTAGCGTCGATGCGGGTGAAAGTGATGGTGCTCATGTGTCTCTCCTGGTTATGTGATCGAAAAGAAGTGATTCGAAGACGGAATCGAAGCAGAACCGGAGTCTGAGCCAAAGCTGCATAGCGATGAATTTCGATTTGAAGACATTCAGATTGAGCGGCGTCGATGTAAAGCATTCGATACCGCTCCCGGGCGCTTTCTCGGCCCAAGGTCTGACCCAACCATTCATGTAAAGGACAAGCCCATGCAACACGCCAAACAGTTTTATATCGACGGACAATGGGTCGATCCGCAAAACCCGGCAGGCGCTGCCACGCTCGACGTGATCGATCCGTCCACGGCTACCGCGTTCGCGCAGATTTCGCTCGGCAGCGCGGCCGATGTCGACCGTGCCGTGGCTGCGGCGAAGCGTGCCTTTCCGGCCTACAGCGAGACCACGATCGCGCAGCGAATCGATCTGCTGCAAGCGATTCTCGACGTCTACCGCAAGCGCTACGACGACATGGTGCACGCGATCAGCCGCGAGATGGGCGCACCGCTGCAGTATGCGAACGATGCGCAGGCATGGACCGGCGTCGCGCATCTGGAAACGATGATCCGCACGCTCGATACGTTCGAATTCGAGTACGTGAAGAGCAGCATTCTGATCCGCAAGGAAGCGGTCGGTGTGTGCGGGCTGATTACGCCGTGGAACTGGCCGGCCTTGCAGATCGCCACCAAGGTCGTGCCCGCGCTCGCGGCCGGCTGCACGATGGTGCTTAAGCCTTCGGAACTGGCGCCGCTCTCCGGCATCATCTTCGCCGAGATCCTCGACGAGGCGGGTGTGCCGGCCGGCGTGTTCAACCTCGTCAACGGTGAAGGCGCAACGGTGGGCGAGGCGATGTCGCGTCATCCGGACATCGACATGATGTCGTTCACCGGCTCGACGCGTGCAGGCGTGCAAGTCGCGAAGGCCGCGGCGGATACGGTCAAGCGCGTGCACCAGGAGCTGGGCGGCAAATCGGCCAACCTGATTCTCGAAGATGCCGATCTGAAGCAGGCGGTGATGCGCGGCGCCCGTGCATGTTTCGACAACAGCGGCCAGTCGTGCGATGCGCCCACGCGCATGTTCGTGCCGCGCGCACGCCTCGCCGAGGCATTGGGCTATGCGAAAGAAGCGGCTGAAGCCCTGGTCGTCGGTCCCGCGAATGCGAAGGGCATCGATCTCGGGCCGGTCATCAGCGAGCAGCAGTTCGACAAGATCCAGCGGCTGATCGGTGTGGGCGTCGAAGAGGGCGCCACGCTGGTGGCCGGCGGCCCGGGCCGGCCTGAGGGATTGAAGGATGGTTACTTCGTGCGCCCGACGGTGTTCGGCAATGTCACGCCGACCATGACGATCGCGCGCGAAGAGATCTTCGGACCGGTGCTGTCGATCCTCGGCTACGACTCGGAAGATGAAGCGATCGCGATGGCCAACGACAGCCTCTACGGTCTCGCGGGCTATGTGCAATCCGCCTCGATCGAGCATGCGCATGCCGTGGCAAAGCGCCTGCGTACCGGCACGATCTATCTGAACTACGCGGACTACAGCCCCGATGCGCCGTTCGGCGGCTTCAAGCAATCGGGCAATGGCCGTGAGTACGGCGAGTTCGGTCTTGAGGATTTTCTGGAGATCAAGGGCGTGGTGGGTTACGCGAGCTGACACTGCGCGACGGCCGGGCGGTGAGGGCCATCACCGCGCCGGCCGTTTTTCGATGGCGGTTCCAATCTGCGAACGCTGTTGGCCGGCGTCTATAATCTTTGCCGGAATTCGCCATCGGATCTTGAACCAGTGAAAAAGACTATCGCTATTGCGCTTGCTGCGCTTGCCCTGGGCGGCTGTTCATCCACAGAAAAACAGGAAGCTCAGGCGCGCGACTTTACCCGCTCAGAGAGCCTGCTCGATAGCGCCCAGCGTAACGCCGCTGTTGGGTGCGCGGATCAGGCGCAGTGCGACAAGGCCTGGTCGCTCACGAAGGACTACGTGGCGGCGCATTCTTACACGTCGATCGTCCGCGCGGACGCGGTGGCGATCGAGACCGATGTGCCGAGCCGCTCGGGGCATGCGGTCTATTCGGCCACGCGCGTGGCCAAGGGCAGCGGGGCGACGATCACTCTGTACGCGCAGTGCCGTGGCATGTATGGCCAGGATCGCGCGATGGGCTCCGATTACGATGATTGCGTCAAGCAGATCGGTCCGACGCAAAACGGCTTCGTGCCGTATCTGCAGCAGCATCTGTCCAGCCAGTAACGGACAAACCTTCGGACGAACCTTCAGGTCGCGGAGTGGCGCGACATCATCCGTTCGAATGCATCGACGATACGCAGCACGTACGGATTCTTGTGGGCGACGGTGCCGGTTGCGCGCTCGAAGTGGGCCAGCATGGTCGCGTTCGCTTCGAAGACCAGCACCTGTCCGTCGGGCAGCACCGTGAAGTCGATTCCGCCGTAGTCGAGATCGAGCCGTCTGCCGATCGCCGCGATCGCACTCATGACGCGCTCGCCGAGTGCGACGTGCGGATTGTCGAGGAAGCGCCGCTCTTCCTCCAGCTTCCACGGATACTGTTCCATGTCGGCGGAGTAGTAATGCACCATCCAGTGTGGCGAAATCGCCAGATGGTAGGGAAACGGCTCCCGGTCGACAAAAATGATCCGGTATTTGCGGTAGAAACCGTCGGCGCTGCGATAGTCGCGGAACGCTGCGAGATAGCAAACCTCGGTTTGTGCCGAGCGCCATGATTCGAGCGCGGTGGGACTCTCGCATAGCGTCAGCCCCTCGCCGCCGTGTGTCGCGGCAGGACGCGCGAGGACCGGAAAGTCGATGCCGTCCGCCGCGAGCAGCGCGTCAAGCGCATTGCGTGAAGCCGGTGCGATTTCGCTGCGTACGCAAGGCGCCGCCTGCACGTCCGGCAATCCGTCGAACAGGCTCGCGGTACGATGCCGCTGGGTTCGGGCGATAGCGTCGGGCGGATTGAGCACGGGCCGCGCACAGCGCAAGACGAAGCGCGCGAGTCGTCCGGAGAGCGGGGCGGCGATATCCGCATCGCCAATCGCGTTGAACACGAGGTCGTAGGACGGCAACTGCTGGTCTTCTTCGTCGGCGGCGTAGTCGATCGCGTATTTGATGCGGCAGCAGGTCGTGCTGGGCAGTAGAGCATCGAACGGCACATTGCCGGCGGTGTGTGCCGCGCAGAGGATCAGCACACGGCGCTGCCCGGCGCCGCGTCCCTCGATAAAGACACGCTGGATCCGGTAGGCACGTTCCCGATATGCGGCGGCTTCGCTCGCGCGTCCGCTGCCTGCGAGGATGGCGGCCAGATTCTGGCAAGCAACGGCGACATGCGGATCAAGCTTCAGAACGAGGCGGTACCAGTATTCGGCGATCTCATGATCGCTTTTCATGAAATATCCGGTCGCGACATCGCAGAGATTCGCGGCACTGGCGTTGGGTGCCGCAGCGGTGTAGGCGTCCAGCGTGTGGGCGGCGATCAGATGCGCGACCGCGGCCAGTTCGTCGCCGTCGGCGCGTCGCGCTTCAGCGAGCACGCGGTGATGGGACGGATCGAGCGAGGCGCTGTCGTCGGCATACTCCGCTGACGTGCCCGGAGGCTGTGCCTTGCGGTCGGCTTCGTTGTCAGGATTCTGGATCACGGTCGCTCGGGATAACGGCAGGGCGACGCGCCGCTGCGCACTCGAAGCATAGCGGGCATGCATGCGATTCAGCTTACAGCGCCGCGGGTCCGCCACCCCCACCACATCACTACAGCAGCAGTTCGATCGAATGAAACAGGCGGCGCAGTTCAGGGTCTTGCGAGCGCGAGCCTTCGTCGACGACTTCGCGCAAACACTCCAGAAAACACGTGGCCGCCGGACTCGTCGGCGCGCCGCGGCGTGACGTGATACTGACGATGGTTTCATCCACCGTCTCGCGCAAGGGGAGCGCCCACAGGTTCTCCTTTGCGATGAGCACTTCGACGAGCGGCCACGGGAAAATGCTGACCATGTCCGTTCGTGCGAGCAGGCCGAGCACGACCGAGAGCGAGTGCGCAAGATGGATCGTGTGCGGCACCTTCATGCCGCGCTTGCGAAACAGATTGTCCGAGATCGACTCGCGGCTTGCCGGGTCCCAGTTCAGCACCCATTCGGCGTCTTCCAGTTCGAGCAGCGTGCGGCAACCCGCCTTGGGATGATCGCGCCGCGCGCACACCGCCGAATGCGTTGAAAACAGCGGTACGTTGTGAAACTCCGATTGCGGCGAAGCGGGCGGCGGACGGCCGATCGAGAAGTCGAGGCTGCCGTCACGCAGGCGTGGTTGCACGACGCCCAGCAGCCCCTCAAAAAATTCCAGTTGGACTTCCGGCATGTGCTGCCGGAACCGCTGCACTGTGGGCGGCAGAAAAGTCAGCGCCACCCACGGCGTGACGCCGATCGACAGTTTGCCGGCCGCCGCGCCGCGCATCGCCTCGATCTCTGCTTCCGCGCGCTGCAACTGGCCGAGCACCAGCCGCGCATGCACGACCAGCGCGCGGCCGAACTCCGTGAACGCGACCCCGCTCGCGCCGCGCACCAGCAATGGCGCTTGCAGATCGGCCTCCAGTTCGCGCATGGCCTTGGTCACGGCGGCCGGCGAAAGGTCGAGCGAACGGGCGGCAGCCCGGATACTGCCGGTATCCGCAATGGCCGCTAAGGTGCTGAGTTGATGCAGTTTCATCTGGAAAACCCGTACATGGGTGGCAACCACTGGTTGCTGGCGCAACGATTCTACGCCTGCCGCTGGAAAATCGGCGTGGTTATGCTCGGTTCACGCTTTCATCGACGGAGACAACATCGTGAACACCATGGCCATCCCGGCGGGCATCGCCGAACTCGAAGACGAAATGATCGCGCTGCGCCGCCGCATTCACGCGCAGCCCGAACTGGCTTACGAAGAGTTCGCCACTGGTGACCTTGTCGCCGAGCGCTTGCAGGAGTGGGGCTACACCGTGCATCGCGGGCTGGGTCAGACCGGTGTTGTAGGGCAACTGAATGTAGGCAGCGGCACGCGCAAACTCGGCCTGCGCGCCGACATGGACGCACTGCCGATTCACGAGACCACCGGCCTGCCGTACGCGAGCACCGTCCCCGGCAAGATGCACGCATGCGGCCATGACGGCCACACGGCGATCCTGCTGGCGGCCGCCAAGCATCTGGCGCAGGAAAAGAATTTCGACGGCACGTTGAACCTGATTTTCCAGCCCGCTGAAGAAGGTCAGGCCGGCGCGAAGAAAATGCTCGAAGACGGCCTGTTCGACAAATTCCCGTGCGACGCGGTCTTCGCGATGCACAACATGCCGGGCTTCCCTACCGGCAAGTTCGGCTTCCTGCCGGGCTCGTTCATGGCTTCGTCCGATACGGTGATCATCAAGGTGACCGGCCGCGGCGGTCATGGCGCGGTGCCGCACAAGGCGGTCGATCCCGTGGTGGTGTGCGCGCAGATCGTGCTGGCCTTGCAGTCGATCGTATCGCGCAACATTGCGCCGCTCGACATGGCGATCATCACCGTCGGCGCGATCCACGCCGGCGAAGCACCGAACGTGATTCCTGAAACCGCGGAGATGCGTCTGTCCGTGCGCGCGCTGAAGCCTGAGGTTCGCAACTATTTGCAGGAGCGCATCACGGCGGTCGCCTGCGGACAGGCGGCGGTGTTCGGCGCGCGTGCGCACGTCGACTATCAACGACGTTATCCGGTGCTCGTCAACGATGCGCAGATGACCGGTCTCGCACGGCAGGTCGCGCTCGACTGGCTCGGCGAAGACGGCTTGATCGCCGACATGCAACCGTTGACCGGCAGTGAAGACTTCGCGTTCCTGCTGGAGCGTTGCCCTGGCAGCTACCTGATCATCGGCAATGGCGACGGCGAGGGCGGTTGCATGGTCCACAACCCGGGATATGACTTCAATGACGACTGCCTCGCTACCGGCGCGGCGTATTGGGTGCGGCTTGCGCAGACGTTCCTCGTCTGAGGCAGGCGGCATCGCGTTGAACTGAGGCCATGCAAGGCTCCGAGGGTCACGAAGACCCGCGGGGCCATCAAGGCCGTGTTGGAGCCAGTCAGACCGTCCATTGCTTTCAGGCGCACAAGGCCGCAGGTCCGCGCATTGGCAGGAAGGACACCATGGAGAGACAGATGGACATTTCCGCTACACCGCAACCCGCAGGCACCGACGCTGTGAACCTCGGTGACGCATCGGCTACGCCGCCGGCCAAACGCACGAGTCACGCCAAGGCGATTGCTGCGATCACGCTTGGCAACGGCCTCGAGTTTTTCGATTTCACGATCTACAGTTTCTTCGCGACGATCATCGGCAAGCTGTATTTCCCGGTGGAAGGGCAGCTTGCGCAACTGATGCTGGCGGTCGGCACGTTCGGCGTGGGATTCATCATGCGTCCGGTGGGCGGCATTGTGCTCGGCGCCTATGCCGACCGCGCCGGCCGCAAGGCCGCGATGAGTCTCACACTGTGGCTGATGACACTCGGCTCGGCGATCATCGCGTTCGCACCGACGTACGCGGCGATCGGCATCGCCGCGCCGCTACTGGTGATCCTTGCGCGCTTGATTCAGGGCTTCGCGCTGGGCGGCGAGATTGGTGCATCGACATCGTTGTTGCTTGAATATGGCAGCGATAAGACGCGTGGATTTTACGGAAGCTGGCAGTTCGTGAGCCAGGGCTTGAACACGGTTTGTGGCTCGCTGCTGGGTGTTGCGTTGGCGGCGGCGCTGTCCACTGCCGCGTTGGAGAGCTGGGGCTGGCGTGTGCCGTTTGTGATCGGCATGGCGATGGGTCCGATTGGCATTTACATCCGGCGGCATCTGGACGAAACCTTGCCGGGCGTGGAAGACGGTACGGTTTCTGCGGCCCAGGCGCCTGATGCGCAGCCGGTTCGCAAGTTGTTCCGCGAGCATTCGCGCGTGATCACGACGGGTGTGTTGACGACGATTGGCGGCACGGCCGCGAACTACATCGTGCTGTTTTATCTGTCGACCTACGCGATTCGGATTTTGCATTTCCCGATGTCGTCGGCGTTGTGGGCCGCTTGGACTGCGGCGATTGTGACGGTGATTTGCTCGCCATTTGCGGGATCGTTATCTGATCGCGTGGGGCGCAAACGCGTTTTGTGGATTTCGCGGGTGATGTTGATTGTTGCCGTGTATCCGGCCTTCATGATTATTAATGCTTTGCCTACGGTGCCGGTTTTGTTGTCTGTTGTTGCTGTGCTGGCTGTGTTTGTCGCGTTTACCGCGGTGCCTAATATCGTCATGTTGCCGGAGATGTTTCCGCGCGAGATTCGCGCTACGGGGATGTCGATTGTTTATTGTTTAGGGGTTTCGATTTTTGGTGGGTTTGCGCAGTTTTTTGCTACCTGGTTGATTCAGGTGTCGGGGAGTAATTTGGCGCCTGCCTGGTATTTGATTGGGTGTGGGGTGGTGTCGTTGTTGCCGTTGCCGTTTATGAGGGAGACTGCAGGGAGGGCTATAGATTGATGGTTTTTTTGCCTGCGCGGCGCTTATTGTCTGTGTTCTTAGGGCTTTGGCCTTTCCTTGAATTGTTAGTGGTCTATTAGCGTTCCCCCTGTGCGGGGGGGCACCTACTTTTCTTTGCCGCCGCAAAAAAAAGTAGGCAAAAGAAAGCGGCTAGAAGCCCCTGCTAAGCGGGTCCCGCAGCTCGCTCACGGTAGTGGTGCGACTGGAATCTGTGTTCGTGCCGCTGCGTGGGCTTGTGACAAGGGCGTCATACTTCCGGCGGCGCTGCGCGCGCCGAAGAGCTGTTCATAAAACCACCTGCTACGTTTGTCATTCACGGACCTCAGCCGAAGCCCGTGGTTTCCCATGCAGACCCGTCCGCGACGCACGTAGTGCGGAGTGGGAGCTGATGAATCCTTTGTCACTAGCGCGGAACGTGCGAGAGCACGGATTCCAGTCGCACCACTACCCCAGGCAAACCACGGCGCCCACTTAGCAGGGGCTTCTGGCCGCTTTCTTTGCTTATCTTTCTTTGCGGCGGCAAAGAAAGTAAGTGTGTAGTGGTTCAATGAACCTGGACACCTCTAAAGGGGATAATTCTCCAACTGAGGTGAGAAATGAGCAGACGGAACATTCCTGAAGAATTCAAGGCAGAAGCAGTCCAGCT
>NZ_CAJNBA010000018.1:0-46523 GCF_905220735.1 Paraburkholderia aspalathi | reverse complement strand
TTGCCTGGGGTAGTGGTGCGACTGGAATCCGTGTTCTCGCACACTCCGCGTTAGTGACAAAGGAGTCATCAGCTCCCACTCCGCACTGCGTGCGTCGCGGACGGGTCTGCATGGGAAACCATGGGCTTCGGTTTTGGTTTGTGGGGGCCGTCGGCTTCGCCTCGGCGAGGCGTCGCGTCAAACCGTAGAGATCGCTTTTATGAACGGCTCTTCGGCGCGCGCAGCGCCGCCGGAAGTATGACGCCCTTGTCACAAGCCTATGCAGCGGCACGAACACAGATTCCAGTCGCACCACTACCCGCAGCAGACCACGGTGCCCGCTTAGCAGGGGCTTCTAGCCGCTTTCTTTTGCCTACTTTGCTTTGCGGCGGCAAAGAAAAGTAGGTGCCCCCCCGCACAGGGGGAACGCTAATAAACCACTAGCAAATCAAGGAAAGGCCAAAGCCCTAAGAACACAGACAATAAGCGCCGCGAAGGCAAAAAAACCAAACCTTCATTCAATCCCCAGCCGAGCCCGAATAGCCGGCAACATATACTCAACCGCCGCGCGCCCCTCCTCCATCGCGGGCCCGGCCCGGTGAAAATCAAAAATCCCCATCCCACCCAGCCGTGGCTGAATCAAAATATCCGCCGGCTCACCCGCCAGCCGGCTCCTCGAAATCCGTACCTGCATGATGTCGATGCTCTGCGCGATCGAACTCAGCATCGAAGGCACCCGCGCACTCGGCGCCGGCGCCACCCGCACATCATCGGAAGCACGCCCTTCGGCGGGTGCAAGCCAACGCGGCCAAGGCTTGCCGTTACGCCGTAGCGCGACCGGCGGCGGCGCATCCGGATCCAGTGCCGGCGTGTCAACCGCCGCGCCACCAAAATCGCGCCCATTCAGAATATCGTTGTTCAGATCCACCGCGATCACGCAGTCCGCCCGCATGCCGCGCGCCACCGAAACCGGCACCGGATTACTCAAACCGCCATCCACCAGCCACACACCGTTGTGATACACCGGCGTGAAAATCCCCGGAATCGCAATCGAAGCGCGCACCGCGTCGACCACGCTGCCGTCCTGTAACCAGCTCTCGCGGCCCGAATCGAGTTCGGTGGCCACCGCCGCGAACGGCATGTTCAATTGCGCAATCGAGCGGCCGGCGAATTTGTCCGCGAATATCTGGATCACCTTGCGCCCGCCCAGCAAGCCGCCCGAAAAACGCAGATCGAGCAGCCTCACCACGGTTTGCCAGGTGAGCTTCGACACCCATTCTTCAAGCCAGTCGAGATCGCCGTTGGCATACACGGCACCGACCAGCGCGCCAATCGACGTGCCGCACACCACATCTGGCTTGATGCCCGCATCGTGCAACGCGCGAATCGCACCGATATGCGCCCAGCCACGTGCTGCGCCGCCCCCCAACACCAGCCCGATCCGGCTGTATCGACGTCGATGTATCATGTGTTCCCCGCCTTTTACCGGCTAGCGCCCGCGTATCACGTCCGAGCGCGATGTCGTGTACACCTTCTGATATTGGTCGAAGTGCACGTTGAAAATGCCTTCTTCGGTCACACCGCCCTCGCGCCATTTCCAGCTCCACACGGTCTCCGGCTTGAGCGGAAACACGGCGATCTGACCTGGCTTGCCGAGCAGGCGGCGTACTTCGTCTTCCGTCATGCCGATGCGAATCTTCCCGAAGTTGTCGGCGGTCAGCACCTGCGTAATGGCTTGCAATTTGCCGTCGCGGTCGATGTCGACCATGTACGTGTTCAGCCCTTGCGGGCCGCGCGGATATTCGAAACGCTTGGAACCGTCGGTAAACGTGCGCTCGGTTTCCGGTTTGCCCATCTGATCGCGAATCTGCGCCTCAGTGGTTATGCCCGGCGTCATATTCTTGAGTAACAACGCGTCCGGCTTGACGGCGTTGAAGAATTCCTTGAGTTTTTGCACGGCACGGTCGCTCTGTTGGTCGTCGCAACCGGTCAGTGCAACGCACGCGGCCAGCATCGCGACAGTAAGCAGTTTGAGGCTCACAGCGAGTTTCCTGTACGGACACAAAGCGGCAAGCCGCCCGCGTCCCGTTGTGTAGGGTGTACTACAGGATAACCGCGCGCGCGAAAAACCGCGAGCGAAGGCAGCAAGGCGGTCATGGGCCGCCGTGTGGCGTGATTTGCAGTGGAATGCGAGAACCGTCTCCACAAACAAAAAGGCGACGCTGTGCAAAGCGTCGCCAAGTCGGTCGATACGGTCAAACCGGAAACCAAACAGCGGCTGAACAGCCGCTTGAAACGCAGCATCGCGGACGACGCGCAGCGGTCCGGTCCCGGGCGAAGCGGTGAGAGACCTTGGCCTCTGACCTTGCGCCGTCGCCTGAATGGCGGACCGCTGCTTGTTTGGCCGCCCTGGTCCCTCGATAAGCCCCTCAAGTGCAGCTAATCTAAACGGATTGCCGGATTTAAACGAGAGCGCGTTTACACCGAATTGGCAGAGGATTTGCAGTGGGCTGCGCAGGCGCAGCCCCCGGTTTGCACGGCGGTCGCGCAGTTCTCCCTACGCGCGGACAAACGCAGCGAAACCCGCGCGCCCTGCCCCCTGCAGCACCGAATCGTTCTGTGGCGTATGAATTCGCGCGCACAGCACGTCGCGATAGTGACGCTCGAGCGCATTGTCGCGACTCAGACCGGGATTGCCGCTTGCCTCGACGGCCAGTTGCACCGCCTCAATGGCCTGGTTAGTCACCGTGTATTTGACGAGCGGCGCTTCATCGAGTGTCACGCGTTCGGTGTGCGCGCTCGCGTCGAGCAGCACGCGATTGCTGAACAGCAGCGCGTCGATGCGGCCGAGCGTCTGCTGAAACGCGGGCAGGTTTGCGAGCGGCGCGCCGAGATTGCCGGGTGTGCGTTCAGCGGCCCATTGCGCGAACCAGTCGCGCGCCGCCCGCGCGACGCCGTCATACACCGCCGACAACAGCACGCTCATCCACGCGAAGCCGAGTGCATCGAGTCCTGCACCCGGCTCGCCAGGCGGATGGACGTCAACCGCGTGAGCAGCCGGTACGAACACGTTCTCGAACACGAGCTCGTGACTGCCCGTGGCGCGCATGCCGAGATGATTCCACTCGCTGCCGACTCGCACGCCCGGGGTGTCCCGATGCACCAGCCACACGCCAACGCGCGGCGGCGTCTCGTCGCTGCGCGCCCATACCGCAAGCCAGGCGAGACCCGGGCTGCCGGTCGAGTACAGCTTGCTGCCGTCGATGATCCAGCCATCGGCGCTGCGCTTCGCAATCGTCGACGGCAAACCGCCGCGCGCCGGCGTGCCCAATTCGGGCTCGACGCGCAGCGAGTTGATCAAGGCGCCATCGCGTACCGCTTCACGCGCCACACGTTCACGCAGCTCCACAGGCCAATGCGGGTTGCCCTGCAGGCGATGATGAAACAGGTATTGCATCACCAGCACCAGTGCCGTGGAAGGCTCGCCGCGCGCCACCGCGCGCACCACCTTCAAAGCCTGCGGCAAGCTCGCACCCGCGCCGCCAAGCGATGCGGGCACGGTCAACGAGAGCAGATCGAATTCATGCAAGCGCGCCAGATTGGCGTGCGGAAATTCCGCCGTGCGGTCGTAGTGAGCCGCACCGGCAGCGAACTCGCTCGTGAGCCGCGCGAGCAGCGCGTCGAACGCAGCGCTATCGAGCAGTGGATGACGGCGCGTCACCGCGCTTTCGGCAATCGGGGCATTCATGCAAGGACTCCGGCAGGCCGCGTCAAGGCAGCGGGAAGCTGCGATCGAAGCTCGTGCGCACGTCAAGATGCGCACGAATCACGTTGGCGGCTTCGTAGGTATCGGCGGTGCGCTGCTGCGCGCTGACGACGCTATCGTCGATCGCCACCGGATGCACCTGGCCGCGCTGATAGACGGTTTTCAACACATCGGTCGGCAGGCCCGTGACTTTCGATTGCATCGCCGCCACCTCGTCGGGATGCGAAAGCGCCCAACGCTGGCCGATCGCCACGCGTCGCAGGAAGTCGGCGAGTTGCGCGCGCTTCTCCGCGATCGCGCGTTCGGTCGCAACCTGATAGCTGAGCCCTTCGGACAGGCCGACGCCGTTGGCGATGATGCGATCGTGATCGCGCGCTTCTCCTAGTGCCGTATACGGGTCCCACACCGACCATGCATCGACGCTGCCCGACGCAAGCGCCGCCTTCGCATCGGCGGGTGCGAGGAACACGAACGTGACGTCGCTGACCGGCACGTTGGCCTTCTTCAATGCGGCGAGCGCGAGATAATGGCCGATCGAACCGCGCGTCGTGGCGATACGTTTGCCCTTCAGGCTCGCTGCATCATTCAACGGCGATTGCGCGCCGACGACGATCGCCAGATCCAGCGGATTCGACCGGGTCGCCGCGACCGCACGGACCCGCGCGCCGGCTGCGAGCGCGAACACGAGCGGCGCGTCGCCGAGTCCGCCTACATCCACCGCGCCGGCGTTCAGCGCTTCGCCAAGCGGTTGCGCGGCAGGAAAGTTGAACCACTCGATCTTGTACGGCAGGTCTTGGAGTTGTCCGGATGCTTCGAGAATGCCGCGGGTTTGCAAGGACTGGTCGCCGACTTTCAGCACGGGTAGATCCGTTGCATAAGACTGCGTTGCGTAAAGTGTCGCGCACAGTGCGAGCACTGCCGCGCCGAGTGGTTTAAGCAACGCGAGTTGCAAGACGGATGAGGCGGAGAACGAAGAACTAGGAGTCGGCATGGCGGCGATTACATCGTGGCATTCAGATAATGTGCTATCGACGATAAGGCACGCATCTGTATAAGACAAACGCATTATTCTGCTAAGCAAATATGCGAATTTTCTTGACCGGCGAGGCGTGCGCGCACATCGATACAGGTATCATCGAACGCACGAATCTTGCGCCTCGTAGCGCACTCATCAAGTCACCGCTCATCATGAAGATCGACGAAATCGACGCATACGTCACCGTCATTCGCTGTCAGTCGCTGCAACAGGCAGCGCTCTCACTCGGCCTCACGCAACCGGCGATCACGCGCCGCCTGCAGAATTTCGAAGAGGCGCTCGGCGTCGAATTGCTCGACCGCAATACGCGTCCGCTCAAAGCGACGGCAACGGGCCGCATCGTCTACGAACAATGCCGCGTGATCCAGCGTGAGCTCGACGTGCTGCGCGAGATCGTCGCCACCGACACGCCGCCGGTGGGCACGCTGCGCCTCGGCGTCGCGCAGACCATTGCAGATATCGCGCTGACCGATGCGATGCGCGGCCTCAAGTCGGCTTATCCGGATCTGCAGGCGCGCGCGTCGACCGGTTGGGGCAGCCAGCTTCTGCAACGCGTCGAACAGGGCGAACTCGACGCAGCCGCAATCCTGCTGCCGAGCAACAAGACCTTCGACGAGATCCTGTCGGCCCGCTCGCTTGGCCGCATCAAACTGGCGGTAGTCGCGCAGAAAGGCATGTTGAAAAAACGCACGCACACGCTGGCGGAATGCCAGTCGATCGGGTGGGTGTTGAATCCGGATGGATGCGGCTTTCGCGATGGCCTGCAGCGCACGCTGACGGGTCTTGGGCTCGCGCTCAAGCTCAATCTGGAAACGCTCGGCACCGAACTGCAATTGCAACTGGTCGCCGACGGCAACGGTCTCGGCCTCGTGCCGTTACCGCTGCTGCACGCCAGCGCTCACGCGGACGCACTCGATATCGTGCCGATCAGCGACTTCAAGCCGCTCATCGATATCTGGCTCGTGCATCCGCGCGTGCTGGGTAAATTGCAACAGCCGGTCGAGCGCTTCGGCGCGGCGATCGAGCGGCAATTCAAGGAGGCGCGAGCGCAGCGCGCGGCTTGAGCCACGCGCCGCTTGCCCATCAGATCACGCGAAAACCGTGCGTTCCATCGCGCCCAAGCTGGGCAACGAGGCCGTACTCCCACTCCAGATAGGCGTTCATCGCTTCGCGCGCGTTATCGGTTCCTTCATACGGACGACGATAGCGATCGATGCGCGGCGACGCCAGCCGCGTCTCACCGCTCTCCACGGCGAAGCCCGCTTCGATCCACGCGTTCGTGCCGCCGGCCAGCACCTGCACCGGCTTGCCCGTCAGCGCCGCCAACTCAGGCGCGGCAAAACGCGCAAGCAGACTGCTGCCGCAGGTCACCACATAACGCTGCGCATCCGGCAGCTTGCGCAACGCTTCGGCGAGTTGGCCACGAATCGCGAACCATGCGCCGGGAATATGGCGCTTCACATAGTTCGCGCTGGTCGTGAAATCCAGCACGACGGTACCCGGTGATTGCAGCAGCGTCACCAGCCCGGCCGGCGTGATCTCTTCAACAGCAGGCGGCGTGGGCGCAAAGCGCGCGGCGGGCGCGGCGCCCTTTTCGCTGAAGTCCGCGTTGCCGAGACCGTCCACCACATACACCTCGACGTTCATCTGCGCGAGCCACGACGCGCTCATGTTCGCGCGCACGCCGTCGTTGTCGGCGAGGATCACGCGCGCGCCGCGCACCGGCGCGAACATGTCGGTCTCCTGCACGAGTTGACCGCCCGGCGCATTGCGAAAGCCGGGCACGTGGCCCGCTTCGTATTCTTCCGGCGTACGCACGTCGAAACGATAAACGGTGCGCACCGCTTCATCGGCCCAGCGACGCGCTTCGTCGCGCGAAGTGCGGCCTACCTTGGCGCGATCCGCTACCCCGCGCGCAGAATCGGCGGCGGCGAGGCGAAGTGTGTCGTCGACAATCGGCTCGAAGCGCCGCGAGCTGCCGTGCGCGAGCGCCTGACCGGCAAGCGTCCAGCCGATGGTGCCATTGCGCAGCGCCGCGACCGGATTCGGCACGCCCGCATTGATCAGCGACTGCGCACCGATGATGCTGCGCGTGCGCCCCGCGCAATTGACGATGATCCGCGTAGCGGGATTCGGCGCGAGCTGCCGCGCACGCAACACCAGTTCCGCGCCCGGCACGCTGATGCTGCCGGGAATATTCATGGTCTGGTATTCGTCGAAGCGGCGTGCGTCGAGCACCACCACATCGGCTTCATGATCGAGCAGCGCGAGCACCTGCGGCGCGCCGAGGGACGGCGTGTGGCGCTCGCTTTCAACCAGTTCGCCGAATGCCTTGCTCGGTACGTTGACGTCCTGGAACAGCTCACCGCCCGCCTCGCGCCAGCCTTGCAAACCGCCATCGAGCAGCGCGACATTGGTATAGCCCAGCTCGTTCAAGCGGCGTGCGGCGCGTTCGGCAAGTCCTTCGCCGTCGTCGAACGCGACGATCGGCACGTCGCGGCGCGGCAAGCGCACAGGCGCTTCCAGTTCGAGTCGCGAGAGCGGCAGGTTGGCCGCGAACAACGGATGACTGCGTGCGTGCGGATCCTCCTCACGCACGTCGACGAGCGCGATTTCCTCGCGCTCGAGCAGTGCGCGGCGCACGTCTTTGAATGATCGGGTACGGAATTCTGTAGCGAAACTCATGAGATCAGGGACTCCTTCGAAACATTCCAGATATTCGGCAACACATCGTTCGAGTAGCCGGAGATAAAGGTTTTTCGGCCTCCGCCGGCTGGGTAGACGGAACGCGTCACCGCGCCAATATTTCCACCGTACACGTGAATGCTGATCGACGTACGATCGTCAAAAGCATTACTGACACGATGGATATCGCCGATGCGCGGCGACACGGCATCCACCGCGCCGGCATCGAGGCGCTTTGCTGCCCCCTCTTCTTCCGGCGCGCCGTCTAGCGTGATGCGATATCCCTGAGCAATTTCCGCACCACGCAACACACCGATCAAACCCCATACGGTGTGGTCATGGACCGGCGTCGACTGGCCCGGTCCCCATACAAAACTTACGATTGAAAAACGCTGCTGCGAATCCGCGTGCAACAGGAATTGTTGATAGCGCTCGGGGTCGGGCCGCGCGAAGGCGTCGGGCAACCAGTCGTCGTGGGCGATCAGCTCGCGCAGCGCGGCGCCGCCAGATTCGAGCAGATGCGCTTCGGGCGCGCGCTCGTCGACGAGCGACGCAATCCGTCCGACGAACACGCGCAGCCGGTCCGGTCTCAAAGCTTGAGTCATCGAATGTTCAGAATGTGGGTTGACTTGAATTTGTCACGCACCGCGGGCGAGCGCGGCGTTGAAGGTGTCGGTCCATAACGGTGCGACGTCGACATGCCGGTCGATGACCGCGGCGCGCGCGAACGTATCGGCAACCTGCTGCTCGCTGGCGATGTCCGCCGCCGTGACGCCGGTCACGCGGCGCGCCTGGCTCTGGTTGCGATACAAGGAACGGATCGCCTCCTCGGGCACCCGCAACTCCGCGGACAACACCTTAGCGTAGGCATCCTGATGCTGGCCGAACCATGTGCAGGCGCGTTGCAGGCGCACAAGCAGATCCGCGGACGCGGCCCGCCGTTGCGGATCGGCGAGTACCGACGGATGACCGTAGTACAGGTAATTGCCGGACAAATAGCCGTTGGCGTTTTTCAGCACGCGCGCCCCCGCTTGCGAGATCGCGAGCGGTACGTTGTAACCGTAGATGGCCCAGGCGTCGAGAGAACCAGCGTTGAAAGCGGCGAAACCGTCGCGCGGCGCAAGCGAGGTAGCCTGAATATCGCTGAACGATAGCTCCGCCTCTTCGAGCATGCGCAGCAGGTAGTAATGCGTCGTGGTGGCGCGCAGATAGCCGACGCGTTTGCCCTTCAGATCGGCGATCGAGCGGATCGTCGAGCCCTTCGGGACCAGCACCACCTGGTTGTTGACGTCATCCTTGTAGACGGCGATCACGCGCACCTGAGCGTTCTGCAGTCGCGCAAAGATAGGTGGGATTTCGCTGCCGGAGGCGATATCGAGCGAGCCGCCGTTCATCGCCTCGACCATCGCGTTGCCGGACTGGAATTCGGACCAGTCGATGGCGTAGGGCGTATCCGCGAGGCCAGCGGTTTTCAGCAGCGTAGCGTCGCCGCCTTTGTAGGTTGCAACACGCAAACGGACTTTGCTGAGGTCGACAGACGGATCGGTTTTCTCGCTTGCCGCCGGCGTGGCTGCTGCGGCGGCTGTCGAAATCAAACCTGTACCTGCTGCTCCAAGGAATGAGGCTGACAGCGCGACCGGCAGCGCGGACACGAGCCGGCGGCGCCGGAGCGAAACCGGCGAATCGAAACGTTGGGTCATCTTATGGGGTGCTCAGGTAAGGACGTCAGGCTCGGCTTCGACCAGCCCTTCCAGCAGGCTCTGGAACGCAAACAGCGCACCACCGGGGCGGCCGACCTGCTCGTGCGTGAGCGTGGCGACGTCGTGCGGGATGGCTTGCGGCGTGCCCGCGGCTTCGGCGAGCAATTGCGCATGGCAGGCGTTATCGAGCGCGATATACCACCACGCCGCCGCCTCGACGCTCGGACCCGCCGTCAGGATGCCGTGATTCTTCAGGATCACCGCCTTGCGTTCGCCGAGCGCCGTGGCGATGCGCGCGCCTTCATCGGTGTCGAGCACGACGCCACGGAAGTCGTCGAACAAGGCGTGGTCCTGATAGAACGCGCACGAGTCCTGCGTCAACGGATCGAGCGTGCGGCCGAGCGTGGACCATGCCTTGCCGTAGAGCGAATGCGTGTGTGCGGCGGCGATCACATCCGGACGCGCCTCGTGAATCGCCGCGTGAATCGCGAAGGCCGCCTGATTCACCGGCCCTTCGCCGACCACGATCTCCCCTTCCGCATTCACCAGCAGCAGATCCGACACGCGGATGCGGCTGAAGTGCTTGCCGAACGGATTGACCCAGAAGTGATCGGGCCACTCGGGATCGCGCGCGGTGATATGGCCGGCGAGACCCTGATCGAAACCGTAGCGGGCGAACAGGCGAAACGCCACGGCGAGCCGTTCCTGCCGATAGCGCCGCTCGGCCGCGATGCTGGCGCGCGGCGAGACGTCGTCGAACCAGAATTTGCGCAGCGGCGCGTGACGCTGGAGTGGCGGTGTATCTGCGGTGTTTTGCAGCGTGGGAGTGCTTTGCGGCTCCGGGGTGCTTTGCGGCGCGTGGGCACCTTGTGGCGCTGCGATGTCTTGCAACGAGCCGGTACTTTGCGGCTCCGGCGTGTCTTGCAGCGCGCCGGTACTTTGCGACTGCGGGGTGTTTTGCAACGCAGCGGACAGATCGGTCATCGTGGCTCCGTTCAGGCGGCGACGCGCTCGACGCGCGCGATCCGTTCGCGAGTGGCCGGAATCAGTTCACGGCCGTAGTCGATGGCGTCTTCGAGCGGATCGAAGCCGCGCACGAGGAAAGTCGACACGCCAAGCGCGTAATACTCCGCGAGCGTTTCGGCGACCTGTTCCGGCGTGCCGACCAGCGCGGTCGAATTCGAGCGTCCGCCGATTTCCTTGGCGACGCCGGTCCACAGACGTTCATCGACGCGATCCGATTCACCTGATGCCGCGAGCAGCCGCCGCGCGCCTTCACTTTGCGCCGGGCCGCCGACGCCGATCCCTTGCGCCGCGCGCAGCCGCCGGGTTTCTTCGAGGATATGCTCCGCGCGTTCCCACGCGGCGGCTTCGGTAGCCGCGAGGATAGGCCGGAACGACACGGAAAAGCGCACGTTACGGCCGTGTTTCGCGGCTTCGGCACGCACGCGGGTGACCTGTTCGCGCACTTGCGCCTTCGATTCGCCCCACAGCGCGTAGACATCGGCATGACGTCCGGCGATTTCGAGCGCGGGCGCGGATGCGCCGCCGAAATATACGGGGATATGCGGTTGCTGCACCGACTTCACTTCGGAGAAGCCTTGTTCGAAGCGGTAGTACTGACCGTTGTGATCGAAGGGTTTCGCTTCGGTCCAGATGCGGCGCAGGATGTGCAGGTATTCGTCGGTGCGGGCGTAGCGTTCGTCGTGCGACAGGTAGTCGCCGTCGCGGCGTTGTTCGGCGTCGTCGCCACCGGAGATGATATGGACGGCGAGACGGCCGCCGGAATAGTGATCGAGGGTGGCCAGTTGGCGCGCGGCGAGCGTGGGCGAGACGAAGCCCGGGCGATGGGCGAGCATGAAATGCACTTTGCTCGTGACGCTGGCCGCGTGAGCGACGGTGAGGAGCGCATCGGGGCTCGTCGAATGATGCGGCACGAGAATGCGGTCGAAGCCCGCGGCTTCGTGAGCGCGGGCGAATTGCTCCACGTAGTCGATGTCGATGGTGGGCCCTTGCGGGGCGTGGGTCTCGGACACCTTGCGGGTCTGGATCATGCCGATGAATTCGATGGACACGGTGGTGTCTCCCAAGGGTGGTTTTTTGCCCGGCGGGGCGGTGGCTTTCTTGAATGGGTGTGGTGCTCTGTTCGAGGGGATTAAGGTAGCAGCGCTACATGCGGTTGTTAAATATTGATCGGACATATCTATATCGGGATTGCATGTAAAAGGGGGTGGCGGCGCTGGGCTTGGTCTTGTTTTTTTGCCTTCGGCGGTGGGGTTTTCTTGAGTTGGTTGCCTGCTGGGCGCTTGTTTGTCCGTGTTCCTGGGGCTTTGGCCTTTCCTTGATTTGTTAGTGGTCTATTAGCGTTGCCCCTGTGCGGGGCGGCACTTACTTTCTTTGCCGCCGCAAAGAAAGATAAGCAAAGAAAGCGGCTAGAAACCCCTGCTAAGTGGGCACCGTGGTTTGCCTGGGGTAGTGGTGCGACTGGAATCCGTGCTCTCGCACATTCCACGTTAGTGACAAAGGATTCATCAGCTCCCACTCCGCACTACGTGCGTCGCGGACGGGTCTGCAGGGGAAACCACCGGCTTCGTTTGGCGCAGCGGGGGCCATCGGCTTCGCCTCGGCGATGCGTTCCTGCATTCACCCGGGAAACCCGCCTCAAACGATATGTCGGTGTACTGCAATCACCGTCCCGGTCACGATCACAGTCGCGGCTGCGGCTGCTGTAGGCGGTTGCAGTTGCCGCTCCAATTGCAATCGCAGTGGCGCCCAATGACGAGCCACGGCTCGGCGGCAAGGCGTGGCATCAAAACGTAGCGATCGGTTTTATGAATGGCTCTTCGGCGCGCGCAGCGCCGCCGGAAGTATGACGCCCTTGTCACAAGCCTGTGCAGCGGCACGAACACAGATTCCAGTCGCACCACTACCCGCAGCAGACCACGGCGCCCACTTAGCAGGGGCTTCTAGCCGCTTTCTTTGCTTATCTTTCTTTGCGGCGGCAAAGAAAGTAAGTGCCGCCCCGCACAGGGGCAACGCTAATAGACCACTAACAATTCAAGGAAAGGCCAAAGCCCTCAGAACACGCCCAAATGCCGCCGCAAAAGGCAAAAACCGATAACCCCCTTCCACGAACGTGGACATCCCAGGACGTTCAGCAGAAAACCAAAACCTTTGCCACAATGCCCCATCGCGCGAAAGCGCCCGAAACATCAAATGAACAGAAAATGATCCCCTTCTCGGTCCTCGACCTATCGCCAGTCATCGCAGGTGCCACCCCCGCGGACGCGTTCAAAAACACATTGGACCTCGCCCAGCACGCGGAAAACTGGAACTATCGCCGCTTCTGGCTCGCAGAACACCACAACATGACGGGCATCGCCAGCGCAGCCACCGCTGTCGTGATCGGCCACGTCGCCGGTGGGACGAAGAAAATCCGCGTCGGCTCCGGCGGCGTCATGCTGCCCAACCACGCACCGCTCGTCATCGCGGAACAGTTCGGTACTCTCGCCTCGCTCTATCCGGATCGCATCGACCTTGGCCTCGGCCGCGCACCCGGTACCGATCAAAGCACCGCCCGCGCGCTGCGCCGCGATCTGCAAAATAGCGCGGAGTCGTTCCCGGACGACGTCGTCGAGTTGCAACGCTATTTCGCCGATCCGGTGCCGGGTCAGCGTATTCGCGCTGTCCCCGGTGCAGGCCTTCATGTGCCGCTGTGGCTGCTCGGCTCATCGCTGTACAGTGCGCAACTGGCGGCCGCGCTCGGTCTGCCGTTCGCGTTTGCGTCGCACTTCGCGCCCGATCATATGTTCACCGCGCTAAAGGTCTATCGCGAGCAATTCCGTCCGTCGACAACGCTCGACAAGCCCTACGCCATGGTCGGCGTCAATCTGTTCGCCGCCGATAGCAACGAGGAAGCGCGACGTCTGTTCACCTCGCTGCAACAGCAGTTCGTCAACCTGCGGCGCGGCACGCCCGGTCAGTTGCAGCCGCCGGTCGAGCGCATCGAAGCCTCGGAGATGGAGTTGAACGGCGTCGCGCATTCGCTCGCTTGCTCCGTCATCGGCGATAACGATACGGTTCGCGAAGGACTGCGGTCGATCATCGATCAGACCGGTGCGGATGAATTGATGCTGACCGCGCAAATCTACGATCACAATGCACGGCTGCGTTCGTTCGAGATCGGCGCGCAAGTGCGTGACGAGTTGAGCGCCGGTAAGTAACCACGCCTGCAAGTAACAAAAAAGGGCAGCCTGTATCAGCACAGGCCGCCCTTCTTTTTTCGTCGATTGGCTGGTTGCCCTAAGTACTCGAGCATCAGGTTGCCCAGTCACAACGCTCACAGCGCCCAGTCAGCGCCGTGGAGTTTCGAACTCAGTTCCGTACTTCAAATCAAGCTCATACGTTGAGCTCTGGCCTCGGCTCAAGCGCCTTAACTCAATCTCACGCCGTAGCTTCGGATTAGGCCCAAGCTCATGCGCGCGCCAAAACTCACCGATTAGCCGGCACCGCCGCCAACCCATCAAGCAGCGCCTTATGAAACGCCTGCGGGTCCTGCATCTGCGGCGCGTGCCCCAAGCCGGCGAATTCGACGAGCGTCGCGTGCGGAATCGCCTTCGCGGCGGCCTCGCCCAGTTCGGGGTAGTGGCCGATCTTTGCGCGCACGTCAGGCGGCGCCGCATCCTTGCCGATCGCGGTCGTGTCCTTCTGGCCGATCAGCAGCAGCGTCGGCATGCTCAGGTGGCTGAGCTCGTACACCACAGGCTGCGTGTAAATCATGTCGTACAGCAACGCAGAATTCCACGCCACGATCTGCTTGCCCGGGCCACGGTACATCCCCGCCAGCATCTGCACCCACGGCTCATAGTCGGCGCGCCACTGGCCCGCGTAATAGGTCGCCTGCTCGTAACGGCGAATGCTGTCCGCGGTCGTCTTCAGCTCGCGCTCGTACCATTGGTCGACCGATAGCGACGGCACACCCTTCGCCTTCCAGTCCTCGAGGCCGATCGGATTGACCAGCACCAGTTGCTGCGTTTCATGCGGATACATCAGCGCATAGCGGATCGCGAGCATGCCGCCGGTCGAATGGCCGATCACGGTCGCATCGGTCACGCCGAGCGATTCGAGCAACGCATGCGTATTGCGCGCCAGTTGTTGAAAGCTGTACTGATAGTGCTCAGGCTTGCTCGATTTACAAAAGCCGATCTGATCCGGCGCGATCACCCGATAGCCGGCGTCGCTCAGGCGATGAATCGTCGCGTCCCACGTCGCCGCGCAAAAGTTCTTGCCGTGCAGCAATACGGCCGTGCGGCCGTTCGCATGCTCCGGCTTGATATCCATGTATGCCATGTGCAGCGCCACACCTTGCGAGGTGAGGTCGTATTGCTCGACCGGCGCCGGATAGTTGAAGCCCTGCAACTCGGGGCCGTACGCCGGACCGCTGTTGTCGACGGCCGCAGCCGGAGTGGCGCTGGTAGCCGCGGGACCTGGCTGGGTGGGAGAGCCACCTGAACCACCCGAATGCCCCGAGCTGGCCGCACTACCCGCAACAGCCGTACTGGCCGGCGAGGCGGCGAAAGCACCAGGTGCAGCGGCTAGCACGCAGGCGTTCAAGATGGCGAACAAAGACTGGCGGCGAAAATTCATCGATCGTTTTCTTGCAAAGGGAAATCGGCGGGAAGCAGGCAGGCTCAGGGCGCTGGAAAGCAACGCCCACACCCCGTTCAAAGCGGACGATTCTACGACGCGCCGCCGGACTCTGCTGCCGCGCGCGCAAGCTCATGGCGGCGCCGGCCGGTGTGGCACGCATATTGCGGCGAGTCGCCTTGCGCCCTATGTGTCGTGCCGCACGGATGCGTCCCGCGCAAGGGTTGATCGTTCTCAAGGCGGCCGCGCGAGTTGCATCCGCACAATTCAGACTATTCGCCGGCGGCAATTCGGTGCTAGAACTAGCAGACGGGCCCGCCAAGACGAAAGCCGCCTGGCAGCACGAATCAATAACGCAGAGCGAGATAACAAGACCACCCGGGGCATACCAATCAGCAACTATCTTGCAAGGGACCGGAGTAAGCGCTAAAGCGCCAACTCAGGTCGATAAAGGAGACAGACATGGAAACTCCGGCACGGCTGAACGATCTGCAACGCACCACCCTCGCTATCGTCCTCGCGGGCGGACGGGGCACGCGGCTCGGGCCGCTCACGAACAAGCGCGTCAAACCAGCGGTGCACTTCGGCGGCAAGTACCGGATCATCGACTTCGCGCTCTCCAACTGTCTGAACTCCGGCATCCGCCGCATCGCGGTGGTCACGCAATACAAGGCGCACTCGCTATTGCGCCACCTGCAGCGCGGCTGGGGCTTCCTGCGCGGCGAATTCGGCGAATTCATCGACCTCTGGCCGGCGCAGCAGCGGGTGGAAGGCGCCCACTGGTACCGCGGCACCGCGGACGCCGTATTCCAGAATCTCGACATCATCCGCTCGATCCGGCCGAAATACGTGGTGGTGCTGGCGGGCGACCACATCTACAAGATGGATTACACGCGCATGATCGCGGATCACGCGGAAAGCGGCGCGGATTGCACGGTCGGCTGCATCGAGGTGCCGCGCATGGAAGCGGTGGCCTTCGGCGTAATGCATGTGGATGAAAACCGCCGCGTGACCGGCTTCGTCGAAAAACCCGCCGACCCGCCCGCCATGCCGGGCCGCCCGGATTCGGCGCTCGCCAGCATGGGCATCTACGTGTTCAGCGCCGATTACCTGTATTCGCTGCTCGAAGAGAACATCTCGAGCGTCGACACCGATCACGACTTCGGCAAGGACATCCTGCCGCGCGTCGTCACGCAAGGCACGGCGATCGCGCATCCGTTCAGCATGTCGTGTGTATCGTCGGATCCGAGCGTGGAGCCGTACTGGCGCGACGTCGGCACGATCGACGCCTACTGGGCAGCAAACCTCGATCTTGCCTCCACCATCCCGACGCTCGATCTGTACGACCGCAACTGGCCGATCTGGACGTATCAGGAACAGTTGCCACCCGCCAAGTTCGTACGCGATCTGAAAGGTCTGCAAGGCACCGGCAACAACTTGATCGTGTGCGGCGGCTGCGTGATCTCGGGTTCGCAGATTTCGCGTTCGGTGTTGTCGTCGAACGTCAAAGTGAGTTCGTTCTGTAATATCAATGAGGCAGTCTTGTTGCCGCAGGTCACCGTCGGCGCGAGCTGCCGGCTGCAGAAAGTCGTGATTGACCGCGGCTGCACCATTCCGGACGGCACGGTGATCGGTGAAGATCCGGCGGCGGACGCCGAACGCTTCTATCGCACCGACGACGGCGTCGTGCTGGTCACGCCCGACGCACTGCGGCAGAAGGGGACGTAATCGTCGCCGGGGCGGCAAAACGAACGGGCTGGCGAGGAGCCGGCCGCCCGTCTTGCCGCCCGCGCAAACTGCCGCAGACCTGCCGCAAACCCGCACTAACAGGAACGAGACCGAGCCTATGACGATTCGCGCCCTGCACGTCGCAAGCGAGCTGTATCCCCTCCTCAAAACGGGCGGTCTCGCCGACGTCGCAGGCGCGTTGCCGCCCGCGCTGATCGAGCGCGGCGCCGACGTGCGGGTGCTGCTGCCCGGCTTTCCGGCGGTAGTCGCCGGCTTGACGGACTTGCGGCCGGTGGCGCAACTGGGCCGCCGCTTCGACTCGCCGGGCGTCACGCTCGAACAGGGCACGCTGCCGTCGAACGGCCTGATCGTCTACGTGATCCGCGCCGGCTCGCTGTACGACCGGCCCGGCAACCCCTATCTGAACGACGAACACGTACCGTACGGCGACAACGCGCAACGCTTCGCCCTGCTCGGCTGGGTCGCGGCCCAACTGGCGCAGCACCTCGATCCGGCGTGGGCGCCGCAGATCGTCCACGCGCACGACTGGCACGCCGGACTCGCGCCCGCCTATCTGAAGGCGGCTGAACGGCAGCACGGCCGCTCGTTCGCGCGCAGCGTCTTTACTGTGCACAACCTCGCGTATCAGGGCGTGTTTCCGGCGCATCAGTTCGGCCAGTTGGCGCTGCCTGACGACTTCTTCAACATGCGCGGCGTCGAATTCTATGGGCAGTTGTCGTTTCTCAAGGCAGGCCTTTACTACAGCGACCGCATCACCACCGTCAGCCCGACTTACGCCCGCGAAATCCAGACTCTGGCCCAAGGTGGCGGGCTCGACGGCTTGCTGCGCCATCGCTCGCACGATCTGAGCGGCATCCTGAACGGCGTCGACTACTCGGTGTGGAATCCCGCCACCGACGCGCTGCTCGAAGATCACTACACGGACACCCGTCTGGCCGGCAAACTGGCCTGCAAGGAGGCGCTGCAAAAGCGCTTCGGCCTCGCGCAGAAAAGCGATGCGCTGCTATTCGGCGTGGTGAGCCGGCTGACCGAGCAGAAAGGCCTTGACCTGCTGCTCGAGGCGGTGCCGGAAATTGTCAAACGCGGCGGGCAGCTGGTGGTGTTCGGCACCGGCGACCCGGCGCTCGAAAACGGTTTGAAACACGCCGCGCATGCGCATCCGGAATCGGTGGCGGTCGAACTGGGTTTCGACGAAACGCTCGCGCATACGATCGTCGCCGGCAGCGACGTGATCGCGGTGCCGTCGCGCTTCGAGCCCTGTGGGCTCACGCAACTGTATGCGCTGGCTTATGGGTCGCTGCCGCTCGTGCATTGCGTCGGCGGCCTCGCGGACACTGTTGTGGACGCGTCGCTCGAAAATCTCGCCGAGGACCTCGCTACAGGCTTCGTCTTCGAACGATTCGAGCCGAAGGGCATTGCGGCGGCGATCCGCCGCGCGTTTGCGCTCTATGACCGGCGCACCGAGTGGAAAGCCACGCAACGCCGCGCGATGCATCAGGATTTCGGCTGGGGCGCCTCGGCCGAGCGCTATCTGGCCTTGTATCGGGAACTATCCTGATGGTTCGACGCAACAACACGGGGACGGATCGACTCGCGCGTGACAAACTCATGTATTGTTTCCTGACTATGCAGATCGCGCATTTTTCTTGCACCATCTGAAATACAGTCACGAAATACAGTCACGCCGCTTCAGGCGCCCGGCCAAAGCCGGTTCGTTACTGCGGCCATCCTTCCGTTCTCATTGATCGCGCACCACGCTTGCGCGGGCCACACCATGACGAAAAACGTTCTGAGCATCCAGTCACATGTCGTCTTCGGGCACGCCGGCAATAGCGCGGCCGAATTCCCGATGCGGCGGCTCGGCGTCAATGTCTGGCCGCTCAATACCGTGCAGTTCTCGAACCACACGCAATACGGTCATTGGACCGGCGGCGCGATCGAGGCCTCGCAGATGGAAGAGCTCGTCGAAGGGATCGGCGCGATCGGCATGCTGCCGCGCTGCGACGCCGTGCTGTCCGGCTACCTGGGCACGCCCGAGCAGGCGCAAGCGGTGCTGGAGATCGTCAAGGCCGTGAAGGCCGCCAATCCGCGCGCGTGGTACTTCTGCGATCCGGTGATGGGCGCCGCGAGCGGCTGCAAGGTCGAACCGGGCATTCAGGAATTTCTCGTGCGCACCATGCCGGAAGTGGCCGACGCGATGGCGCCGAACCATACCGAGTTGCAGCGCCTCGTGGGCCGCGAGATCGAGACGCTCGAAGAAGCCGTGACCGCGTGCCGCGAGGTCATTGCCCGCGGGCCGAAGCTCATGCTGGTCAAACACCTGCTCGATCGCAACAGTCCCGCCGACCGTTTCAACATGCTGGTCGTCACCGAGCGCGAGGCCTGGATGGGCCAGCGTCCGCTCTACCCGTTCGCGCGGCAGCCGGTGGGCGTCGGCGATCTGACGAGCGCGGTGTTCGTCGCGCGCACGCTGCTGGGCGATTCGATCCGCTCGGCCTTCGAGCACACGCTGGCCGCCGTGAACGGCGTCGTGAAAACGACATGGCAGGCCGGGCGCTACGAGCTGGAACTGGTGGCGGCGCAAAACGAAATCGCGCAACCGCGTGAATGGTTCGACGCGTGGGTGGCGGAAACGGCTTAGGTCCTATAATGCGTGCCGAGCAGGCGTGGGCCGCCACCCGCCCGCGCCGCATTTTCTTAAGGCATCCGGCATTTCGCATTTAGCAGACGAGGCATCGATGGACGGTTATATCCGCAGCGAGCGGGAAGAGTTTTTTGAGCAGTTGTGCATCAGTGTCGACGCGGACGAAGCGCACGAGCAGGAAGCAATCGAGTACTTCGAGAACCAGTTCGACCAGGCCGACTTCGATCCCGCACAGTGGCTCGACATCGCGCTGTTCTATTCGCCGGCGGTAGCGCGCGGCATCGTCGAAATGGTGACGGCCGACGACAAGGCGCGCAGCAACATCGCCGAAATCATCGCCGACAACCTCGACATCTCGTACGGCGAGGACGAGTGCCAGCAGTTCGCCGAGACCATCGAATTCGCGCTGAACAACGGCGTGCCGGTGGACATCGACCTGGTGCTCGACGGTTGCCAGCGCGCAATCGACGATCTCGACACCTGGGCCGACGACGAAACCAAGGCGCCCCTCCTGCGTCTGCGCGAAGAGCTGCTGCGCCAGCAAGGCGAGCAGTGACCATGTAGTTTCAGGCCGGCGCGCTCGCGCCGGTTTCTCGAGCATCATCCGCAAGCCGCAACCAGGCCTTAACAAGCAGGCCGTATCCCCCCGCTTACCCGCCCGCACATCGGCTCCATGCTTCTTAAGCATATGCCGCAATCCGCACCCGCACGCTGCCGCTGACAGGCCTCCAGCCCAAGCGCTGTGCGGCCTATGCCGAAATGCTCATTCAAAGCGCCGCGAACTGCCAAGACGGTCGCAAATTGGCTTTCTATATTCGCGCCAGATTGACCGGCATGTGAACGCCATTGCGCACGCCCCAAGGGTTCTTCCTACCGGCGTATTCCAGCATTGTTGATGGTGACCGATCGTCCGTACTCTTGATGACGCGCGCCATGCGAGGTCGAACCCATGCTTGCGCGTCGATCCAGCGTTACCGCCTTACCGCTTTCACACCTGAAACTGTCGATGGAGAGAAAGACCATGAGTCTTCGCAACACGCTGAAACCGCTTGCACTGTTCGTTGGCGCTGCCTTCGCGATCGCGCCGCTGGCCAGTTTCGCCGACGACCTGCCGGTGAAGATCGGCTTCGCCGCGCCGCTGACAGGCGCCAACGCGGGCTACGGGAAGGATCTGGAGAACGGTGTCCGGCTTGCCATCGAGGAAGCCAACGCCCAGAAGATCAAGATCGGCGACAAGGTCGCACAATTCCAGCTCGTCTCCGAAGACGACCAGGCCGATCCGCGCATCGGCGTGCAGGCCGCGCAGAAGCTGGTCGACGCGGGGGTCTCGGTAGTCGTGGGCCACTTCAATTCGGGCACGACGATTCCTGCCTCCCAGGTGTACGAACAGGCCGGCATTCCGGTGATCGACCCGGCCGCCACCAACCCGATCATTACCGGCCGTGGCTTCGCGAACACCTTCATGGTGATTTCCACCGATGCGCAGAACGCCGGCAACGCGGGCGTCTACGCCGTCGAGGTAACGAAGGCCAAACGCATTGCGATCATCGACGACCGCACCGCGTTCGGCCAGGGCGAGGCCGACGAGTTCGAGAAGGCGGTGAAAGCGCACGGCGGCACCATCGTGACGCGCGAATACACCGACAATCACGCGGTGGACTTCAGCACGCAGATCACCAAGATCAAGGCGACCAATGCCGATCTGATTTTCTTCGGCGGCCTCGATACGCAGGCGGCGGGCTTCGCGAAGCGGATGAAGCAACTGGGGATGAACGCACAGCTAGTGGGCGGCGGCGGCGTGATGGATCAGGACTTCATCAAGCTCGCCGGCGACTCGTCAGAAGGTGCGATGGCCTGGGAATACGGCAGACCGTTGGCTCAGTTGCCGGGCGGCAAAGACTTCTCCGCGAAGTTCAAGAAGCGCTTTGGGGTCGACATCCTGTCGTACGCACCGTTTGGGTATGACGGAGCATGGGCCGCGATCAAGGCGATGCAGCAGGCAAAATCCAGCTCGCCGGCGGTCTACCGGCCGGTGCTCAAGGCACTCGATTACGACGGCGTGACCGGCAAGATTTCGTTCGATAGCACCGGGGCGTTGAAAAGCGGCGCTTCCACGCTGTATCAGGTCAAGAGCGGGGCATGGGTGCCTATCGTGACCAAGAGCGGAAGTTAAGCCAAGCGTCTCTTTTTGCCCATGACGGCATTGCTGTTCATGCGGCAGTGGCGGTACTTCTTTACCGCCGCTGCCGTGGGCACGGTCGATGCCGTACCTGCCTGCCTACCTGCCTGCCTTCAACACCACCTCGGCGTCGAGATCCCGCTCGATCCGGATCAGATCATCTTTCACGCCGGCAAAGTCATCGGCAGAGCACATCTGATGGCCGAACGCGGCGCGCAGGTGTCGCCTGACCTGCAAGACCCGCGTGGCAGGATCGAACACGTAGCGGGAAGAAAACTCGAGGAAACGATCTTTTACCGTGGCATCCGGCGGCACATCCGTCACGCGGGCGAAGCCCGGCAATGTCATTGCCAGCGTTTCATCGAATTCCCCGCCGATGCACGCCCAGGGCTGTGTCCGCGAAGGCTCCGCCAGCCACGCCTGGACCTGCCCGGCCATTCCACCGGATAAGCTCGTCAGGGCCGGCACAGCGGTCGTCCCATCGGTCCAGACAAAATGCGCCACCCGTCCCTGCATCGAGGTGGAAAAAGGTCCATCGGTCGAGGTCAGATCGCCCGTGCGCAACTGCGCTGTGCCATGCAAACCCGTCAGCAGTAGACGGTTCGCCGCAATCTGTTGCGTGCGCTGCCGGGTTGCCCGTCGGAACATATTGCGTTCGAGCTCGGCGGTATAGCCGGCGTCTTCCACGCGATAGGCGTAGTTGGCCGCCCCGCTCTCATCAACGTCGATCTGCAGGCGCGCCGTGCGCTCGCGCAACTGGGTGGCCGGCGTGCGGGACAACCCGCCCTCGTCGACCAGCAACACGGGCCGGTCCATCACGCTCGGCGGCAAATAGCCAAAACTCATGCCGCCTGCCGTGGTGTCGGCAAATAGCGATAGGTCAGGAATCCAGACAATTGCATGATTGATCGCGCTCTCGCCGTAGCCGGGCACCGCCGGCAAACTGTAGTACGGCCCGAGATTGAGCAGCACGGCCTCGCTGCGGATGCCGACCGCGGCGAGAAGCGCGCTGTACAACGCGACGTGGTCCTTGCAGTCGCCATAGCGGTTGTGCAGGATGTCGATCGCCTTATGCGGGATCGCCGCCGTCTCGCCGAGAAACAGCGCCACGTAGCGAATATTCAGGCGCATCCAGTCGTACAGGATCTGTGCCTTCGCACGCGGGTCGCTCGCCTCCGCAGTCAGGCTCCGCGCGAGTTGAACGATGGCCGGGTCGCTCATCGTCGCGTCGGCGGCAGGGCCGCGATAACGCGCGGCGAAATTCGCGAAGTCCGGTACGGTCGACACCATCAGCCGGTCACCCCAGTTCGCATAGCCCACCGCGCCCGCTTCGAGTGGCGCATACGGGCCGTGCTGGTAATCGAACTCGTAGCGGGTGCGGCCGTTTGCCGTGACCGGTGGCAGCGCGACGTAGCCGCGCGCGTCGGCATAAAGCGGCACATCGGCGGGCAGATCGAAGATCAGACGCTGCATCTCGACAGGTTCGCGCGTCGGTTCGACCAGGTACGCGAACGTGCCGGCTTGCAGGGGCTTCGTGCGCGTCTTGCGAAACGCCAGATGCACGCGCGAACCGGGCTCGACGCCCGGGAAGATCACCGTGCGCAACACGCCGTCTTCGAAACTCGGTGCGCCTGCTGAGCGCGGTTCCTGCACGTCACGGATCGCTTCAGGCCCGACCGGATGCGCGACGCCGTTCAGGTCGATCGTTTCCGTGGCCAACAGTTGCACCCGCTCGATGTCCTTGTTGAACCACACATAGCGTTGCGCGATATCGTCGACGCCGCTCGTCGTGTTGGCCCGCAGGACCGTGTCGTCATGTTCTTCGACGGAGCCGTCTTTCTGGATCACGAAGAGGTGGACGTCGCGCTCCGTCGTCGAGGGGGAGAGGTCGTCGTTTGGGGTACTGGAGGTGCTCGAAGAAACACTCACCTCAGCCTGCGCGACGGTTGCACACGCAACCAGCGCCAACGCTGCGGCCAGCTTCACGAACGCCAACCACCGCGTCATGCGCGACGCGCCCTGCCCCGCGCGCGCCACGCACGCGGACTCGACGCAAACTCCGCGCGAAACGCGTGATTGAAATTCGACAGATCGTTGAACCCGCAATCGAGCGCGATATCGACGACCTTCGCGCTGTCGTCGTGAAGGCGCAGCGCCGCCGCTCGCAAGCGCGCGCGCAGCACATATTGATGCGGCGTCACGCCGGTCACGCGCTGGAACGTGCGCAGGAAGTAGAACTCGCTCAGACCCGCCGCGGTAGCGAGGCTCGTCAGCGTATGCGCGGCGCCTGGCGTGTCGTCGATCAGGCGCACAGTCTGCGCCACGCGCGACCAGGCTGCGGCGCTTGCGGGCGGTTCCGCACGCTTCAATGCACCCGCCGCCTTGAGCGTCGAGACGGCCACTTCGACTGCCAGTTCATCCCACACCGCGCCGCCCATATCCAGCGCGCCGGCACAGGCACGCGCGATCAGCGGCGACAACGCGGGCAGCGACGGAATACGCGCGCGCCTGAAGTTGAGATCGCCGCTCGCGATTCCCGCGTCCGCGGCAAGCCGTTCGAAGTACGCCGGCGCATAGCGGAAGGCAATGCAGCGATCGCCGGGCGCATGCCGATGGCCGCATTCAAAGCAGTCACCCGTATTGCCGAGCAACAGCGCGCCGGGGGTCAGCAACGCGCGCCCGGTCGCGGTCCGGTAGCCGAACGAACCGGCCACCACCATCGCGATGCACACGCCCGCGTGCCGCTCCTCGAACGGTTGGTCGTGTGGGCCGAAGGTGCAGAGGATGTCCGCGACATCCCAGCTCGCGCCCTGGGCCAGCGGACGCGCGTTCGTGCTGCCGCGCGTGCCTTCCCGCGCGCGCTCTTCGAGCGCCTGCTGCAAAGTGACGGCAATTTTCCCCAAGATGCACCTCGGCTGAGTCCGTATCGTCGTTTTAGCACATCGGCGGCCGGCGCGGTTCTGCCTGTTACGGCGATGGCGCTTTCACTGAACGCCCGAAGGAGCACATACGATGAACATGCTGAACGAGACCATCGATTGCGGCTTTCACGCCGCCTTGAGCGCCCCGGCGCGGGCCGCCGACATCGATGCCGCCGACGACCTCTACGGCTGGCTGATCGGCAGTTGGGACATGGACGTGCTGCACTACCGCGTCGACCTCGGCAACGCGCGCCGCCGCGGTGAGATTCATTTCGGCTGGGTGCTGGAGGGCCGCGCCGTGCAGGACGTTTGGATCATGCCACCGCCCCGCGAACCTCACGCGGGACTCACGTCCGCCGACACGATGTACGGCACCACGCTGAGAGTGTGGGACCCGGCGCTGCGTGCGTGGCGCGTGACTTATATAAATCCGCTGACCGGTCAGCGCGATGAGCTGGTCGGCCGGCGCGTCGGCGATGATCTCGTGCAGATTGGCACTCATGCCGACGGCACGCCGATCCGCTGGAATTTCACCGACATCACGAGAGATTCGTTCCGCTGGACCGGCGTCGCGCTGGCGCAGGATGGCGTGACATGGACACTCGAGGCGGAATTTCACGCGCGACGCAGGCGTTAGGCTGCGGCCGGACGATCAGGAGGTCCAACAAGCCTGCATGCAACAAAGACGCCCAGTTGCACAAGCTGCAAGCTTCAATCCCCTCCCCCAATCTGCGCAAGCAAAGCCTGCAAGCGCTCCACATGCCTGAGCAGCAAATGCCGATGCTTTTCGATCTGCTCGAGCCGGCCAGCCAGGTCGGCCTGAATCGGGTCGTCGAGATCGGCGGCGGCGATCACGTCCTCCACTTTCGATCGCATCGACGCAAGCTCCACCGGCGCATGACTCAAATGCCGTTCGAAACGCCGCACGTCCTGTATCGCCAGATCGCGAACTTTGCGGAAGTGGGCCTGACGCCGATGCGCTTCGGCGTCGAGCGTCTCTTCTTCCACGCGTTTGGCCGGCGCCGTCTGGCCGAAAATCGGCTCGGGCGGCCGCAGCACCGTCTTCTTGCGCACCGGATGCGCCGTGCCGCGAAAACGCGCGAGCGGCTGTTCGTTGTCGATCGCTTCGCGCGCATTGGCCGGTATGTCCTGCTCGGTATGCGACACGTTCATCCAGCCAGCCGGCAAGCCGGTGACCGCTTCGATTCCGCGCACGAACTCCTCGCTGAATTCGCGCTGACCGGACAACATCAATTTGAGGTAGCTGGCGGAAAAGGTCATCATGCGCGCAAGACGCGTCGCGGCGCCGACCTCGCGGGTCAGCAGCACCAGATTTGCTCGCCAGACCGGGAGTAGCAATTCGTCGGAATCTTCCATCGCTGGGTCTTCCATCTTTTTGCCCGATGTACGGATGACGCGCTTGCACACGTCATCGTTTTGAAAGGGTAGCCGCTTCTGCGCATGGGGCGCAATGCCCGCGTGCATCCCGCGACTGTCGAGGTATCGAAATGACGCGCTACGGCACGCCGCTGCCCGGGGATAAAACGCCACGAAGGCCGGCGTTTTGAGTTGACCCGTGCATTCGGTCAGCGTTCCTTCGCTGCGCGCGTGATGTGTGGCATCCTTTCGAACCGTTGTGGCACGCCACGTGCTGCAGCGTTAGCACCACCACCATGATTTAAGGATTCTGTAATGAAGAAAATTGTCCTCGCCATCGCAGCAACGATCGTCGCCCTGAGCGCCGTCGCTCCCGCTCAAGCTTACGAGCACCACCGCGAATGCCACAAGGTGCGCGTCCACCATCACTGGGAACGTCGCTGCCATTGAGCGTTACGCAGCGCCCCTGGCGCGCGCATCGAAAAGCCTCGCCACAAGCGGGGCTTTTTTGTAGCCGCTCCGCTTCGACGAGGCTCCGGTCAGATCTTCAGCGAAACCTGCAACGCTCTATACGTTCGGCGCGAACGCCGCAGCATGCAATCACGGACACATGCTGTTACACCTTTGCGGTGTGGGCCGACGCGGTCGCGGCCTCGCGGAATGCGAAGCACGGCGAACCGCGTGGAAAGATGAAATGGATACCGCGGACAGCGGCGACGTCGGGCTTCCGCCGTTAAGCCGCTTTAACGCGCTCCAACGCCGTCATCACAAGCTCTTCCAGCAAAGGCCCGATCTTCGCAGCCAGCGCTTCGTCATACGCATACGGCATCTGCTCTTCCATATACGTAATCTGCGACAACTCGAGCTGGACCGCGTGCACACCCTGCGACGGCTGCCCGTACTGCCGCGTGATATACCCGCCCTTGAAGCGCCCGTTGGCGACAGCGGAATATCCGCCATGCCGTCCGACCACAGCGGCCAATTCCTCGCCCAATCCGGCCACTGCGCTGGCGCCGTTCGACGTGCCGAAGTTGAAATCCGGCAGACGTCCTTCGAAAAAACGCGGCACGTGCGAGCGAATCGAATGTGCTTCCCACAGCAGCACCTTGCCGTGCTTCGCCTTCAGCGCGGCAAGCTCACCCGTTAGCGCGTCGTGATAGGGCTTCCAGTAAGCATCGCGACGACGCGCGACTTCGGCGTCGTCCGGCAGATGGCCGTCGAGGTACAAGGGTTCCTTGTCGAAAGTATCGACCGGCAGCAAGCCAGTGGTGTCCTGCCCCGGATACAGATTCGCGCCGTCGGGCGGACGGTTCAGGTCGATCACATAACGCGCGTAGGTCGGCGCCAGGATCGACGCGCCCATGCGTTTCGCAAACGCGTAGAGACGGTCGAGATGCCAGTCGCAGTCGTCGGTGCGCTGCGCGACCGGCGTCATCGTTGCGGCGATATCGGCGGGGATTTGCGTGCCCAGATGCGGGATCGAAATCAGCAAGGGCAAGCTTCCCTGATGCAGCGATAGAACCGGCGGAGTAGTAGTAGACGAAGCAGTCATGTCAGTCCGGAATCGATGGAATCGATAAAAATCGAAGGCTCAGCGTGTTCAGCCATTCATGCGAGCCTTGCGCTTCAGGATGTGGCAACAGCCAACGGCGTCAGCAGTTTACTTGAGCAATTCGGCGAGCGCCCCGCGATAACGCGCGTAAGCGCCCTCTTCATCACGATGGCGGCGATTGTCCACAACTTTGTCGCCGCCCGCGTAGACGTCGCGAATCGGCGTCTCGCCATGTTCGCAGAATACAACGCCCGAGAGCCACGCGTTCGGCGCGTGCTCGGCAATGCTCGAATGATCCGCGTCGAGCACCAGCCAGTCGGCGCGGCGGCCGGCTTGCAATGCGCCCACTGCGCGACCGGTGGCATGCGCGCCACCTTCGAGCGCCGCGTCGAACAGACGATCGGCCACGTGCGTGGCGTGCGCGGATGCCAGCACATTGCGCTGACGGCGTGTCAGGCGCTGGCCGTATTCGAGCAAACGCAATTCCGCCCGCCAGTCGACGCCGATATGGCTGTCCGATCCGACCCCGATGCGCCCTTCTGCGTCGAGATACTCTTGCGCCGGAAAAATGCCGTCGCCGAGATTCGCTTCGGTAGTCAGACACAAACCCGCGACCGCGCCGCTTTTCGCGAGCGCCAGTGTTTCGTTCGCATCGACATGCGTGGCGTGCACGAGGCACCAGCGGCTGTCGACCTCGAAACGATCGAGCAGCCACTGCACCGGCCGCGCACCTTCGGTTTCGAGGCAGGCGTCGACTTCGGCGGTTTGCTCGGCGATATGGATGTGAACCGGCGCGCTTCGATCGATGCCATTCAGCAAGGCGTGCAACGAATCGGCCGATACCGCACGCAACGAATGCGGCGCGACGCCATAACGCAACGCCGCGCTCTCGGGACGCGCCGCGCGCACCGTGCCGAGCAGATCGAGCAGACTCTCCGGTGTGTTGATGAAGCGCTGCTGATCTTCGCGCGGGGGGCGCGAGCCGAAACCGCTGTACTGATACAGCACGGGCAGCATCGTCATACCGATGCCGCTCGCCGACGCGGCGTCCACTACACGTTGCGCCAGTTCCGCCTGATTCGAATAGCGGCTGCCATCCGGCGTGTGGTGCACGTAATGGAATTCGCAGACCGATGTGTAGCCCGCCTTCAACATCTCGATGTAGAGCCACTGCGCGACGGCAGCGAGCCCTTCCGGCGTGATCCGAGCGGCGAAGCGGTACATCAGATCGCGCCAACTCCAGAAGTTGTCCGTTGCGTTCGCACGATATTCGGTCAGGCCGGCCATCGCACGTTGAAACGCGTGCGAGTGAAGATTTGGCATGCCAGGCAATACGGGGCCCGCGGCTTTTTGCACACCGTCGGGAACTGCCGCCGTATCGGGCGTCACAGAGGTCAGCGTGCCGTTAGCGTCCCATTCCAGCAGCACATTGCGGCGCCAGCCGTCGGGTAGATAGGCGTGATCGGCGAATAGTGATTGTTTTGATTGCATCATCTCTCAGGCCCTAGCTCAAATCACGCCGTGTATAAACAGTCTCGCCTGCACGCACGACCCGCGCGCACAACGGACGCCCAATCCAGTAAGCCAACTCAGCAAGCGAATCCACCGACCACACCGCAAAATCCGCCGCGCGCCCGGCTTGCAGCGAGCCATGCTGGTCTGCCTTGCCGAGTGCACGCGCCGCATGCGTGGTCACGCCTTGCAGCACTTCGGGCACGGTCATGCGGAACAACGTGGTCGCCATGTTCATCATCAACAGCAGCGAGGTGGTCGGCGACGTGCCGGGATTGCTGTCAGTGGAAATCGCAATCGGCACCTGATAACGCCGCAGCAAATCCAAAGGCGGCAATTGCGTCTCGCGGATGAAGTAGTACGCGCCGGGCAGCAGCACGGCGACGGTGCCGGACGCTTTCATCGCGGAGACGCCCGCTTCGTCGAGGAATTCAAGGTGGTCCGCGGACAGCGCATGGTGACGCGCGGCCAACGCCGTGCCACCACCATTCGACAACTGCTCGGCGTGCATTTTCACCGGCAATTGATAGCGCTCCGCGGCCTGGAACACGCGCTCGCTCTGTTCCAGAGAAAAGCCGATGCGCTCGCAAAACACGTCGACGGCGTCGACCAGTCCTTCGTCGGCGAGCACAGGCAGCATCGTGTTGCAGACTTCGTCGATGTATGCGTCGGCTCTTCCCGCGAATTCAGGCGGCAACGCGTGTGCACCGAGAAATGTCGTATAGACCGTTACCGGATAGCGCTCGCCCAACCGGCGCGCGACGCGCAACATCTTGCGTTCGCTGGCGAGATCGAGGCCGTAGCCGGATTTGATTTCGACGGTCGTTACGCCTTCGGCGAGCAGCGGTTCGAGGCGCGCGGCCGATTGGCGGAACAGCGAGTCTTCATCAGCGGCACGCGTGGCGCGCACCGTCGAAACGATGCCCCCGCCCTGCCGCGCGATTTCTTCATAACTGACGCCCGCGAGACGCTGCGCGAATTCATCCGCACGCTGGCCGCCGTACACCAGATGGGTATGGCAATCGACGAGGCCTGGCGTCACCCACCTGCCGTGCAGATCTTCGCGCGGCCATGCGGCATAGTGAACGGGCAAATCGGAAGCCGCGCCGAGCCAGGCGATCTTGCCGTCTTCAACGGCAATCGCGGCATCGGCCAGCGTGTGTTGGGGATCGCCCTCAGGGCAGAGTTTCAGGTGATGCCAGACGGTTTGCTTCATCGCGTGCTCTTTGCAGCTCGTTGCGTGTCTGTGGTGGTTCGCGGCGCGCTTCGCCTGGCCTTTGCCAGGTGTTTGGCAACATTCAAGCGCGCACGCGAATCGTCGTCATCGTTGCGGTGATCACGTATAGCGGATGCTGATCGCGAGCAATGCGCCCGCGCCCTCGGCCACGCATGACAGCGCGTTCGGCGTGTCGATGCGCAGTGTGTCGTCGGCTTCAAGCACTTGCGGTTGGGCTTCGCCACCGAGCGTGACTGAAACCGCGCCGCCTGCGCAGAACAACAACACCACGTCGGCGGACAAAGTCCGTTGCGTAGCGCCGCGCCATACCTCAGTTTCACCCACCGCCGCACCGCGGCGGACCATCAGGTTGAAGTCGCGCGTGGCGCCGTCGACCAAACGTGCATCGATTCGCGCTTCGCCCGCAAACTGCGCGATATCGAGCGGCTGAGTCAACGCGTGCGTCTTCACGGCGTGAGCACCGGTGTCGTCGGTTTCATCGAGCAGCATGCCCGCGCCCGACAACAACACCAACGTGCGGTCGATGCCCGCGAAACGCGAGAACGGCCCCGCTTGCGCCACGTCGGCGATGCTGACGCGCCACGTGAATGCGTCGAGGCCTGCGCCTGCGGGAAACGCGCCCACTTCGCGCGTGACGCCGCCGCCGTTCTTCCACGGCGCCGCCACGAGTTCGGCGCCGCGGATGAGCGTCGTGGTTGCCACGTTCGGGACAACCGCCACGATCAACGGCCCAGCATCGGCAGATTCAGCCCTGCCTCGCGCGCCGTTTCCTGCGCGAGTTCATAGCCCGCATCCGCGTGACGCATCACGCCCGTTGCCGGATCGTTGAACAGCACACGGCCGAGGCGTTCCTTCGCAGCATCGGTACCGTCAGCGACGATCACGACGCCCGAGTGCTGGCTAAAGCCCATGCCAACGCCGCCGCCATGATGCAGCGAGACCCACGAAGCGCCGCCTGCCGTGTTCAGCAGTGCGTTGAGCAACGGCCAGTCGCTGACCGCGTCCGAGCCGTCTTTCATCGATTCGGTTTCGCGATTCGGGCTTGCCACCGAACCGGTGTCGAGGTGATCGCGGCCGATCACGATCGGCGCCTTCAGCTCGCCGTTCCGGACCATTTCATTGAACGCCTGACCCAGACGATAACGATCCTTCACGCCGACCCAGCAGATCCGCGCCGGCAGACCCTGGAACGCAATGCGTTCGCGCGCCATGTCGAGCCAGTTGTGCAGATGCGGATCGTCAGGGATCAATTCCTTGACCTTCGCATCGGTCTTGTAGATGTCTTCCGGATCACCCGACAGCGCGACCCAGCGGAACGGGCCCTTGCCTTCGCAGAACAGCGGGCGGATATACGCCGGCACGAAGCCCGGGAAATCGAACGCGTTTTCAACGCCCATTTCCAGCGCCATCTGACGGATGTTGTTGCCGTAGTCGAGCGTAGCGGCGCCACGTTCCTGCAGCGTCAGCATTGCTTGAACCTGCTTGGCCATCGACTGCTTGGCGGGCAGCACGATGCTGTCCGGCACCGTCTTCTGACGCTCGCGCCAGTCTTCGACGTTCCAGCCTTGCGGCAGGTAGCCGTGAATCGGATCGTGCGCGCTGGTCTGGTCGGTCACGCAATCCGGCGTGATGCCGCGCGTCACGCATTCAGCGAACACATCCGCTGCGTTGCCGAGCAGGCCGATCGAAACCGGCTTGCCTGCTTTCTTCGCTTCTTCAAGCATGGCGAGCGCTTCGTCGAGCGTCGCCGCTTTCTTGTCGACGTAACGCGTCTTCAGACGGAAGTCGATACGCGTCTCGTCGCATTCCACCGCGATCATCGAGAAGCCGGCCATGGTTGCGGCCAGCGGCTGTGCGCCGCCCATGCCGCCGAGACCACCCGTCAGAATCCAGCGGCCCGAAGGGTCACCGTTGAAATGCTGGTTCGCCACCGAGAAGAACGTCTCGTAGGTGCCTTGCACGATGCCCTGGCTGCCGATATAGATCCAGCTGCCCGCGGTCATCTGCCCGTACATCATCAGGCCCTTGCGATCGAGTTCGTGGAAGTGTTCCCACGTCGCCCAATGCGGCACCAGATTCGAATTAGCCAGCAACACGCGCGGTGCGTCCGCATGCGTCCTGAACACGCCGACCGGCTTACCCGATTGAATCAGCAGCGTCTCGTTCTCTTCGAGGTCTTTCAACGACGTGAGAATCTGATCGAAGCAATCCCAGTTACGCGCGGCACGGCCAATACCGCCGTACACCACCAGCGCGTGCGGATGCTCGGCGACTTCCGGGTCCAGATTGTTCTGGATCATCCGGTACGCGGCTTCCGCGATCCAGGTCTTGCAGGTCTTTTCCGCGCCGCGCGGTGCGCGGATCGTGCGGGTCGGGTCCAGACGCGGGTCGATGTGTTTCGGGTTGTTCATGGTGGCCCTCGGGATGCTTGAAAATGTGCGGGAGAAGTTCAGGGAAATGAGTCGGAAACGGTCTTTAAAAGCGGTCTTTAAAAGCAGCAGAATCAGAAATGTCCGGTGAAGCGATAGCGGCTGCCGGGATGCCAGAGATTGGCGATCGAGGCGACCTGGCTTTGCGACCACGTGCGCCGATGCAGCACGAGGCACGGTTCGAGTTCATCCATCGTCAGCAGCTCGCGGGTATCCGCATCCGCAGCCAGGGCTTCGATGCGGTACTCGACGCGCTGCAACGGCGCCACTCGCACCAGATACTGATTCGGTGTGGTGTTCGTGAAGTCCTGCAAGGCGTACTCGGGCGCGACCGCCGGGTTGACCCAGCGCTCTTCGAGTTGCACCGGCTCGTCGTTTTCGAAATGCAGCACGCGTGAATGAAACACCGGACTACCCGCGCTCACCTGCATTTCTTCGGCAAGCGCTTCATCAGCGATGCTCGCGCCGATGTGCAGCACGTTCGCCTGATGGCGATGACCGCGCGCGACGATTTCGTCGGAAATGCTGCGGATCGCCACCAGGGTCGATTCGTACTTGGGCCGGGCGACAAACGTGCCCGAGCCCTGCACGCGCGTCAGCACCTGCTCCGAAGTCAACTCGCGCAACGCGCGGTTGACCGTCATGCGCGCCACGTTGAATTCGCGGGCGAGCTCGTTTTCGGAGGGCACCTGGTCGCCTTCAGCCCATTCGCCCGCGTGGATGCGGCCGAGGATGAAGTCCTTGATGCCCTGATAGGCCGGTGCGTTCATTGGCTTGATTGGCGTGCTTGAAAACGTGATGTTCGAGCTTATTGCTCGGACGCGAACGAGAACGGGCTCAGCTTCGCGATCGTGCCGTCCTGCACGAGACGCGTAACGGCCGCGATATCCGGTGCGAAATAGTGATCGAGCTCGTAATGCGCGACGTCCTTGCGCACTGCGTCCATCACTTTCTGCAGGCTCGGGCTGGTCTTGTGCGGCGCGCGCAGATCGACGCCTTGCGCGGCGGCGAGCAACTCGATCGACAGAATGTTCGCGACGTTTTCAGCGATGTCGCCAAGCTTGCGCGCAGCGAACGTCGCCATCGAAACGTGGTCTTCCTGGTTCGCGGACGTCGGCAGCGAATCGACCGAAGCCGGATGCGCGAGCGTCTTGTTCTCGGAGGCGAGTGCTGCGGCCGTCACGTGAGCGATCATGAAACCTGAGTTCACCCCACCGTCACGCACGAGGAACGGCGGCAGGCCCGACAGCGTCGCGTCGATCAGGAGCGCGATGCGGCGTTCGGCCAAGGCACCGATTTCCGCGACCGCAAGCGCGAGGTTGTCAGCGGCAAATGCGACCGGCTCGGCGTGGAAATTGCCGCCCGACAGCACTTCGCCCGTGTCCGGGAAAATCAGCGGATTGTCGGAGACGGCGTTCGCTTCGATCAGCAGCACGTCGGCCGAATGACGCATCTGGTCCAGACACGCGCCCATCACTTGCGGCTGGCAGCGCAGGCTGTACGGGTCCTGAACCTTGTCGCAGTCGGCGTGCGAGACATTGATGCCCGAGCCTTGCAGCAGCGAACGGTAAGCAACTGCCGCGTCCGTCTGGCCTTGATGACCACGCAGTTCGTGAATGCGCGCGTCGAACGGCTTGACCGAACCCGCTGCTGCATCCACCGACAAGGCGCCCGCCACCAGTGCGGTGCGGAACAGGTCTTCGATAGCGAACATGTTGTAGAGCGCGAGCGCGGTCGAGGCTTGCGTGCCGTTCAGCAGCGCCAGACCTTCCTTCGCTTGCAGCGTGAGCGGCTTCAGGCCGACCAGCGCGAGGCCTTCGGTAGCCGGCATGCGTTCGCCCTTCGCGAACACTTCGCCGACGCCCAGCAGGGTTGCCGACATATGCGCGAGCGGCGCGAGGTCGCCCGATGCGCCGACCGAACCCTTGACCGGAATCACCGGCAGCACGTCGGCGTTATACAGCGTGATCAGCGCTTCCATCACTTCGCGGCGGATGCCCGAGTGGCCACGGCCGAGGCTCGACAGCTTCAGCGCGATCAACAGACGCACGACCGGACGCGACATCGGCTCACCCACGCCGACCGCGTGCGACAGCACCAGATTGCGCTGCAGCAGCTCGAGCTGGTCATGCGGAATGTGCGTGCTGGCGAGGCGCCCGAAACCCGTGTTGATGCCGTATGCCGGCTCGCCCTTCGCGGCGATATCGGCGACGGCTTTGGCGCAGGCGTCGATGGCGGCGTGGCTGGCGGGATCGAGCTGCAGCGCGACGTGCTCGCGAGCGATCTGGCGCAGTTGCGGGAGGGTCAGGTAGCCGGGCTTCAGAATCATCATGGTGTTGTGTCCTGTCTTGTCTATACAATTCAAGAGGAAGTCTAGCGGCGTCGGCTTGTATATACAACTTGTTTTTGCAGCTTCGGGCCTGGGAGTTTCCATTAGAGCTGGAGGCTTACGTGGCATGCATATCGCTTGAGCAGGGGATTTCGGGCGTCAGCGCGTGCCACATCGCATTCGTTCGTCGCGATAAACAACTTGTATATACACGTTCAAAATACAGGGCGGCAAGTGGACAAAAAACTCGACGCGATTCGCTACAACCTCACCCGCGCTGCCATGAAATCCAGGAAACACTGCACGCGCCCCGCCAGCGACGCGCTCTGGTAATACACCGCGCTCACCGGCTGCCGCTCATCCACCAGCACGTTGCCAAGAATCGGCACCAGCCGCTCTTCGCGCACGTCAGCCGCGGTCATGAAGTCGGCGAGACAGGCGATGCCCCATCCCGACAGCGCGAGCTGCCGCAAGGTCTCGCCGCTCGATGCGGTGATCGCCGGCTCGATCTTCAGCGTCTCGGACTTGCCCTTGCCACCCGCCCGCAACGGCCAGCGATTCAGATGCTCCGGCGCCGTGAAGCCGATCAGACGGTGCGAGCGCAACGCTTCCACCGAACGCGGCTCGCCGTATTCAGCCAGATACGCCGGACTCGCGAGCACCCGCAGCTTGCTACTGCCCAGGGTGCGTGCATGCAGGGTCGAATCCTGCAACGCGCCGATGCGGATCGCGATATCCACCTTCTGTTCTAGCAGATCGACGATCCGCTCGTTGCTCGTCAATTCCAGACGAATCTCCGGATACAGCGCTGAAAACGCCTTCATGTGGGGCGCCACGCAATGAAGCATGAACGGTGACGCCGCATCGACACGCAAGCGCCCCGAGGGCCGCTCGCGTCCACGCGTGACGGATTCCTCGGCCTCTTCCATCGCATCGAGAATCGCCCGCGCCCGCCGCAGGAACGCCTCGCCCTCTTCGGTCAGTTGCAAACGGCGCGTGGTACGCCTCACCAGCGCGGTGTCGAGTTTCTTTTCGAGGCGCGTGAGGGCACGGCTCACGCCCGAGACGGTCTGCTGTAATTTCTCGGCCGCCGCAGTGATCGAACCGCAGTCGATCACCGTCGCGAACACCAGTAATTCGTCAGTGGAAGTCTTCATTGTTGATTTCAAATCAAGATTGATTTGAGACTAACACGCTTTTTGCGAGAATCAAGACGGTGGATACTGCGTCCATGTCATCGTATTTCCGGTGTTTCCACCTTAGGAGAACGTCTTGAAGATTTTCATTACTGGCGCAAGCGGCTTTATCGGCGGCTCGATTGCGGCGCACCTCGTGCGCGCCGGCCACCATGTGCGCGGTTTGATCCGCAAACCCGAACACAGCGCTGAATTGCAACGCCTCGGTATCGAACCCGTCATCGGCACGCTCGACGACCGCGAACTGCTGATCACTGAAGCCAAAGCCGCCGACGCAGTCATCAACGCCGCGAGCAGCGACCATGAAGGCGCAGTGAAAGCGCTGATCGACGGCCTCGCTGGTTCCGGCAAACCGTTTCTGCATACGAGCGGCTCGAGCATCGTCGGCGATGCCTCGGGTGGTGAAGCGGGCGAGGCGCGCATCTATCACGAAGACGCCCTGCCCAAGCCGACCGCGGACAAAGCGGCACGCGTCGCGATCGATCAACTCGTACTCGACGCCGCGCAGCAGAACATCCGCTCGGCGGTGCTGTGCAACACGCTGATCTATGGCCACGGCGACGTGCCGGGCAGCGCAAGCGTGCAGTTGCCGCGACTCGTGCGTCAGGCGCAAAAGAGCGGCGTGGTGCGGCATGTGGGCAGCGGCGGCAACATCTGGTCGAACGTGCATATCGGCGACGTCGCCGAACTCTATCGCCTTGCGTTGGAGAAGACGCCCGCAGGCACCTTCTACTTCGTCGAAAGCGGAGAGGCATCGTTTCGCGACATGAGCGCTGCGATCGCGCGCGTGATGAAACTGGGCGAGGCGCAAGACTGGCCGCTCGCAGACGCGCAGAAGGAATGGGGTTACGAAATGGCTTCGTACGGACTCGGTTCGAACAGCCGCGTGCGTGGTGAGCGTGCGCGCAAACTGCTCGGCTGGCAGCCCAAACGCACGTCGGTGATCGACTGGATCGAGCACGACATGATGGCCGCCAAGTGAGGTCCTCCAGGCCGTAATCCATGTAAGCCCAGGCGTAGCAAATCCGTAAGCTCAACTCGCTAGAATCCGGCTCACGTAATAGCGCGATTCGACCATACGAGTCGCGCGTAAGCCCGGATTTGATCGATGACCTTGGCGTTGAATTTCGACTGGCTCACCAACCTGCTGGCGATTATTTTCGTCGTAGCGTGCTTGTACGATGCTCGCTACGACGAGTACGGCACGTTGACGCTGTCCGCGGCCGTGATGAGCCTTATCGTGATGGCGATCGAACTGTTCCTCAAACCCGCCTTCGACATGGCGTTATGAGTTCGGCGCTGCGCGCGGCAGCGCCATCAGTTATCAAACCGCGACTTCCGGCGGCGCACGGCGGAAACAGCGCGTGATCCAGCCGAGATAGCACAAGCCCAGCACGAACCACACCGCGCCGAGCACCAGTGCGGTTTTCTCCAGACTCACCAACAGCCAGATATCCGCAATCGCACCAGCCAGCGGAAACACCAGGCCGCCGATCACACCCATCGCATTCGCACTGCCCTTCGCGTTGAAGAACTGCCGGATCACACACAGATTGACCGCGGTGAACGCGAGAAACGCGCCGAAGTTAATGAACGAGGTCGAGGTCGCCACGTCGAGCTTCAGCGCGACAAGACCGATTGCACCCGCGATCGCGATGTTCAGCGCCGGCGTCTTGAACTTCGGATGCACGAAACCGAAGATGCGCTTGGGCAAGACTTCGTCGCGTCCCATTGCATACAGCAGACGCCCCACGCTTGCCTGCGCCGAGATGCCCGAGGCGAACTGCGCGAGAATCAGGCCGGCCAGAAACACCGTCACGAAGATATCGCCGCCGACTTTGCGCGCGACTTCGAACGCGGCCGAATCCGGGTCCTTGAACACCGCACCCGGATGCGCGAGCTGCACCGTGTACGCGGCAATCACGAAGATCGCGCCGCCGATCAGCGCAATCAGCACAATCGCGCGCGGCATGGTCTTTTCAGGGGCGATGGTTTCTTCAGTCAATGTCGACACTGCATCGAAGCCGAGATACGAATAGGCGGCAATCGCTGCGCCCGCCATCGTCGCTGACAACGGCACATGCGGCTTGAAGAACGGTTCGGCCGAAATCAGGCCACCGGGGCCAACCGCCGCGGTCACATAATGGCAGCACAGCACGACGAACAAGGCGACGATCGCGAGTTGCACGACCATCAGCACGATGTTGAAACGGTTCGCGAGTTCGATGCCAAGAATATTCAGCGCGCTCGTCAACACAATGAACGCGACGATCCAGATCCAGCTCGGAATGTGCGGAAACGCGGCGCTGAGATACGCGGCGCCGATCAGCCAGATCACCATCGGCAGGAAGAAGTAATCGAGCAAGGTGGCCCAGCCGATCATGAAACCCAGATGCGGATTGAAGCTTTTGCGCGTGTATGTGTACGCTGAACCCGCTACCGGGAAAAGCCGCGCGAGCTTGCCGTAACTGAGCGCGGTGAACACGATCGCGATCAGGGCAATCAGATACGCGAGCGCGGCGGTGTCGTTGCTGGCGGTCGCCAGCACGCCGTAGGTGCCGTAGACGATCAGCGGCGCCATATAGGCGAGGCCGAACAGCAAAACCGAAGGCAGGCCGAGTGTGCGTTTCAGATGCGCGCTTTTGGGCGCGGCAGGTGCGCCGGCGCGCTCCGTGGGGGATGTCGGGGTCATGCGGTGTCTCCTCTTGCGAATGGGCGAGCGTCGTCGAGGGCGACGTTGAACGCGCCCGGGTCGGGTTTTGTCGATCAGTCTTGCAGGGTGCGCGGAAGTCGCGCCGATGATGCTTTGCCTAACGTGGTGCGCGCGGGTGTGGATGCGTGCTTATGCACGCCTACACCTGCGCACGCGCCTTAGCGCGTTCGGATCACACGCGCACGTTGCCCTTGCTCGCCGTCTAGCGTCGCGAGGTCGAGTGAAATGCGCGCGTCATGCAGATAACGATAGTGCTCGCGCGCGGCCTCGAGACGCGCGGGATCGAGCGTGGCGCGCAGGACCGTTTCTTCATGGCCGGCGTCGCACACCACATCGCCTAACGGATCGATCAGCGCCGATTCACCGGGGAAGGTGAGATTGTCGTCGCCCGAACCGATGCGATTCACAAGCGCCGCAAACATCTGATTCTCCATCGCACGCGCCACGATTGCGCGGCGATGCACCGGCCCGAACGGGTCCATATTGCCGTTCGTCACGATCAGCAGATCGGCGCCGAGCGAGGCAACCGCGCGCGCCGTTTCCGGAAATTCGATGTCGTAGCAGACCAGGATGCCAACGGTCAGACCCTTGAAGCTGCACACTTCGTAGCGGTCGCCCGGTTCGAACACACCGACGTCCGACGCCCACAGATGCGTCTTGCGATAGCGCAGCGCGATCTCGCCGCGTTCGTCGACCAGGACCGTGGTGTTGAAAAAGCGGCTGCCGTCACGCTCGGCGAGACCGACCGCCACCGCAACCCGTGCTTCGCGCGCCGCATTGCGCACAGCGGTCAGCGACGGCCCGTCAATCGGTTCGGCCACGTCGGCGATGGTGTCGCGCGTCGGAAAGCCCGACAGCGTGGTCTCCGGAAACACGATCAGATCGGTTCCGGGCGTGCGCTGGCCGATGGTCTGCAGCACGCGTTGCACGTTTACCCCGCCCATGCCCACGGCGCCATCTACGATCGGGATCTGTGCCAGTTCGAGTTGAAGCATTTTGTCTCCTATGCTCAGCAATCTGCTTCGCGTTAAATAGCGGCTGTTGTCAGGCGCCCGCGTTTCAGGTTGGGCCTATTATTACCAGACATATTTTTGACCGTAATCACCCGGCAGGGTTACCCTCAACGGAGCACGCATGGAACTCGAATGGCGCGATCTGGCCTTTCATCGCGAGATCGGCGCGGTTATCGAAGCACTCGACAGCGCGCAATTCTGGACTCGCCTCACACGCGCGCTCGAGCGCTATGTCGTGTTCGATAACTGGGTCGCTCTGCGCTTCACACCTGGCGTGGCGCCGCTCGTCTGTGCAGAATCGCCCACACCGGACGGCACGGTGGACGTGATGTTCCAGGACTATCTCGCCGCGCTCTATCAACTCGATCCGTTTTATATCGCCGCGACCGAGAAGCCCGCATCGGGTTTCGTCACGCTGGCGGACGTCGCGCCCGACAACTTCTCGATGACCGACTACTACCAGCGGTACTTCAGGAAAAACATCGTCGGCGATGAAGTGCATTTCAACTACATGATAGACGCGAGGCATACGCTGGCGTTCTCGCTGGGCGCAACGCAGCGCTATGGCGAGCGCGATCTGGCGGTGCTCGCGCTCTGTGCGCCATGGGTGATCGCGCTACTGCGGCAGCGCTTGCCGTATGAGACATTCGATGCGCCGGAGCCGGCCTCGAGCGAGGCCGTGACGCAAGCAGCGATCAATACGGACGCCCCTGCGGACACGCCCACCTATGCCGCGCGTTTCGAGCAGGTGTCGTCGGTGGGCGGGCGCTCGTCACTCACCGCACGCGAAGTGGAGGTGGCCATGCTTACTCTGAGCGGATTTTCAACGCGCGCCATCGCGGAGAAACTGACGATCTCGTTCGAGACGGTGCGCGCGCACAAGAAGCACATCTATACGAAGCTCAACGTCAACTCGCAGTCGGAGTTGTTCGCGCTGTTTTATGAAGCGGGACGCAAAGGGGCATGACGTCCCGCTTATTCCTGGCCGGCGCGCGTCAATGGCTGCACGCGGCGCAACCGGCCGCCTTCTCCTCATAGCGGTCGTGATGCTTGAGCCACTCACCCATATTCTTCTTCTCCTCGCGGCCTTTCGGCACCACATCGAGATGCGCGTACGCGCTGAGGAACTGCTCACCGCCGCGTCCGTAGGTGGAATACGTGTGATAGACATCGCCCGCTGCGTCCTTGTAAAACACGCTGTGACCGGGTAGCTCGTCGATGCCGACATCCTGCTCGGTGAAGTTGTAGAACCCCTTCTTGCTGGCGATTTCTTCCGGTGTGAACGACACGTGATAGTCGAAATTGAAGTCGCTCTCATTCGACGATACCCACGGAAACTTCCAGCCCATGCGTTTTTTGAACGTCTCGATCTTCGCGAGCGGCCCACGCGAGACTGCCACGTAGGATACGTCGTGATGTTCGAGATGCGTCAGGATGCCATCCATGTGATCCGACACGAACGAGCAGCCGAAACAGCCCTCTTCCCAATCCGGACCAAACATGAAGTGATAAACGATCAATTGGCTACGGCCGCCGAACAGGTCGGCGAGTGTTTTGGGGCCTTGCGGCGTGTCGAATACATAGGTCTTCTCGACCTTCACCCAGGGTAGCGCCCGGCGTTTGCGGGCGAGTTCATCGCCTGCGCGTGTGTACGCTTTCTCTTCGACTAATAGCGCCTTGCTGGCGGCCAGCCATTCTTCCCGGGTACCGATACGATGTTGCGGATCCATGTGCGTCTCCTTTTCTGCGTCATACAGGTTAGATAGAGCAAATCACGCGAATTCAGGCGAGGTAGCGTTCCAGCGCATCGAGACCGTGGCTCAAGCCAGTCGGATGCATCCATGTCACGAATTGCGCCGCTTCCGTAGAGGCGCGGCAGACTTTCGCGGGCGCGGCGTCGAGACGACGCTGGTGGGTGTGGCTGGGTTTGGCGGACATGGCGGCTCCTCTTCGACGAAAGCAGCAAGACGATCGAGTGATTCGGACCAGAAGCGCTGATAGCGGGTAAGCCATTCCATGGCTTCCTCCATCGGTCCGGCTGACAGGCGGCACGCCACCGTGCGGCCGGTTTTGCTGCGCGTGATGAGACCGGCCTCGGACAACACGTCGAGGTGTTTCATCACTGCGGGCAAAGACATCGCAAACGGCTCGGCGAGTTCGCTGACCGACAGATCGTTCAGTTGAGACAGACGCGCGAGCAACGCACGCCGCGTCGGATCGGACAGCGCGGCAAAGGTGCGATCGAGTAATGTTTCATTAAACTTAACCATGAGGTTAAGTATAGAAACACGCGTGAGGATGTCAAGGACAGGTGCGCACTTTTCTCAAAGCGCACAGGAAGCGGAAGGTGCTAAGGGGATGCTGAAAAAAGATACGCGGCGCATCGCAGATCGAACCCTGCGATACGCCGCGTCAAGGTGGAGAACAACCGACTACACGTTCGAGCGAAGCGGCAAGGCAAGCCCGCCCCACTCTCGCGTTACAGCAAACCGCGTAAAACTCAATGCGGCAGAATCAGATGGCCCAACCGCCAAGATAGAAGCCGACCAGCACGACAGCGATAACAACCGTGCCGACGTTCAGCTTGCGATACTCGCCGCTCACCACGCGGCCGATCACCAGCGTCGCGAAGCCGAGCATGATGCCCGTCACGATGTTGGCGGTCAGCACGATGAACACGGCGCACATCAGGCCCGACATCGCGTCGACCATATCGTCCATATGCAGCTTGCTCACGTTCGAGAGCATCAGCAGGCCGACGTACATCAGCGCCGGAGCCGTTGCATACGAAGGCACGAGACTGGCCAGCGGCGAGAAGAACATCACCACAAGGAACAGCAGACCGACCACCGCTGCGGCCATACCTGTCTTCGCGCCGGCTGCAACGCCAACCGTCGATTCGATATACGCGGCCGCCGGTGCGCCACCGAGCAGGCCCGAGAAAATCGAGCTCAGCGAATCCGCCGTCAGCGCACGGCCACCGTTGATGATGCGGCCGTTTTCGTCGAGTTGACCGGCTTGTCCGGCGACGGCGCGAATCGTGCCGGTTGCGTCGAACACAGCCGTCATCACGAGTGCCAGCACGCTAGGCAGGACCGCCATCGAGAGCGCGCCCTTGATGTCCATCGCGCCGATCAGCGAAGCGTGACCCGGTGCGCTCAGCGAAGGCACCGCAAACACGCCGTGGAACACCACCGCCGGATCGATTGCGAGCGCAATCAACGAGATCACGACGATCACGATCAGGATCGAACCCGGCACGCGACGGCGCACCAGACCGAAGATCGCAGCCAGACCCGCCACCGACATGATCGCCGGCAACGCCGTGATGTTGCCCAGTGCCACCGGCAAACCGGCGCCCGGATTCTTGACGACCAGACCTACGTCGTTCGCGGCGATCAGGAGCAAGAACAGGCCGATGCCGATCCCCGTGCCGTGCGCGATGCCGGTCGGCAGATTGCGCAGAATCCACGAACGCACGCCCGTTACCGAGATTCCGGTGAAGACGACACCCATCAGGAACACTGCACCGAGCGCGACGTTCGGATGCAGACCTTTACCGAGCACGAGGCCGAACGCGGTGAACGCAGTCAGCGAAATCGCGCAGCCGATGGCGATCGGCAGGCGCGCCCACACACCCATCAGCAGCGAACCGAAGGCGGTCGTCAGACATACGGCGACAAACACCGCGCTGGTATCGAAGCCCGCTTTGCCGAACATGCCCGGCACGACGAACACGGAATAGACCATCGCGAGGAAGGTCGTGATGCCCGCAACAATTTCCGTACGCTGCGAACTGCCGCGCGAAGAGATTTCGAAGTAGCGGTCGAGAAAGCCCTTTCCGTCGAATGATTCGGCGCCGACTTCAGAAATCGGTTGGGCGTGGGGTTCCATCATGATGAGTGCCTCCTTTATCAGCGTGCTGAAACGGCCCGGTTTCCGGCCGCCATCAGGTTCGTCTCGTTGCGTTGATCTAATGTGGTGTGGCAAGGTTTGAACGTCGGCTTGCGATGCGTCAGACAACCCGCATGCTCCGTTCTTCTTTTGCTGTCCCGAAATGTAGGGCAACACAAATATGTCTCCCATCGCATGAATGGCATGCTCGACATGTCGCCATGCTTATATCGTTTAAGGGACGGCAAACCATGGGGACACTCCGCGCGTTTACACCTACGGTTTGTCATCGAGTTGTGAAAGGGTTTTGAGGGGTTCGACGCGCAAAAACGGGCCTACGTCCCGGCCGAAAGTACACAGCGCGGCATGAATCGTGCGCCGCGGACACCTGTCAGAAAGCCTGCAAAACCGGGCCGCCCCGGCGCCGCGGGTTACACTCTGGCCCTTACCTGAGTTAAAGCGTGACTTAACTGCGGCGGTCCACAGCGCCCGTCCGCACTGGCCCATGGAGTCCTTCTTGATGAGCGGCGGTTTCTCGCGTCCTGCCTGGCGTCTTCTGCTTCTTGCTGTGTTCGCGCTGTTCGCGCTGTCCGGTTGCAGCCTGCTGTGGGGCCCGCAACAGGCGCCGATTGTCGACGCCACGGTGATGCCCGTCGAACCCGCGAGCGCGCCCGTAGCCGCCTCCGCGCCGGAACCGGCCGAGACTGAAGCGGCCGAGCCCGAGCAGCCGAAGAAACCGAAGAAGCCGGTCGTCAAGCCACGCAAGGTCGAACCTCCGCCGCCGGTCGCCACGCCCGCGCCGCCTCCTCCCGCGCCCGCGCCGCTGATCGTGCTGCGCACGATCGAGCGCAGCGAAGCGCGCGCCCTGCTCGATAGCGAAGTGCAGAAGCCCGACGGCAAAGTGGTGGGCCGCGCGGTCGATCTGATCGCCGATGCGAGCGGCAAGCCACGCGAAATCGTGGTCAATCTGCAGGGTTTCCTTGGCGTCGGCGATCGCAAGGTCAATTTCCCGTGGAACGCGTTCCGCTTCACGCCGACCGCGAAGACCGCGCCGATCACACTCAACGCGACAGCCACGCCGACTCCCGCGGCGAAGTCCGCCGCCGTGCAATTGCAGCTGATCGACACCGACGTCGAGCGCTCTAACGGCGCCAAGGTCGGCCGCGTGATCGATGTGCTGATCGACGCCAACGCGCAGCCGCAGGCGGTCGTGCTCGACGTCAACGGCATGGTCAGCACCGAGCGGCGCACGATTGCCGCCAACTGGTCGGCCCTGCGTTTCGTCACGAAAGACAAGGAACTGCATCCGCTGATCGATCTGAGCGATGCGCAGATCAACGCGACGCCGCCGTACGCCAACGACAAGCCGATCCGCGCGGTGTCGCCCGCGCCGCCACCCGCTCCCGCTTCCGCGCCTGCTCCCGTCGCTCCCGCCACTGCGGCTTCTGCCGCGCCGGCCACAGTCACGGCGGGTTCCAACACACGGGCGGTCCGATGACAGGCCGCACTTTGGTCACCGCGCGAAGTCTGCGCGCACTCGATTGGCTGAATTTTTTCGTCGCCAACGTGCAGACGGGTTTCGGGCCGTTCATTGCGTCGTACCTCGCCTCGCACAAGTGGACCCAGGGCGAGATCGGCATGGCGCTGTCCGTCGGCACTATTAGTGCGATGGTCAGCCAGGTGCCGGGCGGCGCTGCTGTCGACGCACTGCGCAACAAGAAAGGCGCTGCCGCATGGGCGATCTTCGCGATCATCTTCAGTGCGGTGCTACTGGCGGCGAGCCCGACGGTGCTGCCGGTGATTGCCGCCGAGGTATTCCACGGCTTTGCCAGTTGCATGCTGACGCCGGCGTTGGCCGCGATTTCGTTCGCTCTCGTGGGGCGCGCGAATCTGGGCGACCGGTTGGGGCGCAATGCGCGCTGGGCGTCGATCGGCAGCGCCGTCGCGGCCGGCTTGATGGGCGTGTTCGGCGAATACTATTCGCCTCGCGCGGTGTTCTGGCTGACAGCGGCGCTGGCGGTCCCTGCACTGTTTGCGCTGACGATGATCCAGCGTACCGACACGATCGAGCTGCCGAAAACCGGGCCCACACCGGCGCAGATCGAACGGCGCGAGAGTTTGCGCGAGCTGTTGCGTGACAAGCGGATGCTGTTGTTTGCGGCTTGTATCGTGCTGTTCCACTTGTCGAATGCGGCGATGCTGAATCTCGCCGCGGGTGAAGTGACGGCCGGCATGGGTGACAACGTGCAGCTCGTGATTGCCGCGTGCATCATCGTGCCGCAGGCGATTGTGGCGATGATGTCGCCATGGGTTGGGCGCTCTGCCGAGCGGTGGGGACGCAGGCCGATTCTGCTGCTTGGGTTTTCGGCGTTGCCGATACGGGCGTTGTTGTTTGCTGGAATCAGCAGCCCTTATTTGCTGGTGCCGGTGCAGATGCTCGACGGCCTGAGCGCGGCCGTGTTCGGTGTGATGCTGCCGTTGATTGCCGCCGATGTTGCTGGCGGGAAGGGACGGTATAACCTTTGTATTGGGTTGTTTGGGTTGGCTGCCGGGATTGGGGCTACTTTGAGCACGACTGCTGCTGGGTTTGTGGCTGACCATTTTGGCAATGCCGTGAGCTTTTTTGGGCTTGCTGCGGCGGGGGCGCTTGCCGTGCTACTCGTTTGGGCCGCGATGCCTGAGACGCGGGATGCGGCTGCTGGGGATGAGGCGGAGCCTTTGGGGGATGGGAAGTCGGCTGTTAGATGAGCTTGTTTTTTGCCTTTTGCGGCGGCATTTGGCCGGGGTCTTAGGGCTTTGGGCTTTCCTTGATCTGGCTTTGGTGCTTTTCCTTGAATTGTTAGTGGTCTATTAGCGTTGCCCCTGTGCGGGGCGGCACTGTAGTGGTCAAGTAAACCTGGACACCCGGAAAGGGGAATATTTAAAAAAGTGAAGCTTCGCATCGTGCCGGCGGCTGACCGCCTGCT
>NZ_CAJNBA010000017.1:0-49112 GCF_905220735.1 Paraburkholderia aspalathi | reverse complement strand
TGCCCACTTAGCAGGGGCTTCTAGCCGCTTTCTTTGCTTATCTTTCTTTGCGGCGGCAAAGAAAGTAAGTGCCGCCCCGCACAGGGGCAACACTAATAGACCACTAACAATACAAGGAAAGGCACCAAAGCCAGAACAAGGAAAGCCCAAAGCCCTAAGAACACGGCCAAAAAGCGCCGCGCAGGCAAAAACCTCAAAAACACAATACCGAAACTTGATACCCAAACCGGCTAACAGTCTCGATCCGAACCTCCGGCACATCATCCGAAAGCTTGCGCCGCAACCGTGACACAACAAGATTGACACTCGAAGGATCGACGTCCTCCTTCTCAGGCCAGGCATAGCGGATCAGCTGATCCCTGGCCACCGGCGCATTAACCTGCCTCAGCAAACACTCAAGCAGAAGAAACTCCCGCCGTGTCACGCCAACACGCCGGGCGCCACAAACGAGCTCCCGGGTAGCCGCATCCAAAGATGGCCCACCCACAGCCGGTAAAACAGAAGCGACAGCAGAAGCAAAACCACCACCCCCAACCCGCTGCAAAGCGGCCATCCGCTCATGCATTTCAATAAACGAATAAGGCTGGCAAAAGCACGCATCCGCGCCAGCGCGCAAAACCTTCGTGCGATCCTGAGCGGTCGCCGCACCGAGCACAGCAACAATCGCCGCCCCACTCCCGGCAGTAGCAAACTCCCCAATGAACCCATGCAACGCAGAATAAGACCCAACCTCGAGCACCATCAAAACAATCGCGTCGAACGGTTCCTGCGAGGCAAGAAAAACCCCGTCCCGCAGATCGTCGGCCCGTTGCAGACTATGGGCGCTCTCCTGCAGCGCCTTGAACAGCCACGCCGCTTCCGGATGAGAAGGTCCAACGAAGAGGACGCGCATTCACCACCCTGCCAGAGCAAAAAGATAAACCACCCTCATGCGAGCGTCCTCGACCAGCATTCGATGGAAATCCTGGTGCCGGGCTGCGCATTGCCGATTTTCATCGTGAAGTCATGCACCCGCATCACTGCCGACACGATGCTCAATCCCAGCCCTGATCCGGCCAGATGCCGCGTACTCTCCCCGCGATAAAACCGCTGCAGAACCGCATCGCGTTCATCCGCGGCGATGCCGGGCCCGTTGTCGACAATGTCCACCTGAGGCCCTGCCGACGTCTGTCGAAGTTCCATACGCACCACGCCACCTTCGGGCGTGAACTTGATCGCGTTATCCACCAGATTGCTCAACGCCTCGAACAGCAAGGCCCGATCACCATGAACCGCATCGACCGTCTGTACATGCACAGACAGCTGAATCGAGCGGCTTTCGGCGAGCGGTTCATATAGTTCACCGACTTCCTGCATCAGCGTCTCCAACTGCATTTCGCCGAATCCACCGCGCCGCTGCAGCGTGCCGATCTCGGAGATACGCAACATCGCGCGAAACCGGTCGAGCAATGCATCGGTCTCGATACGCGCGCGCTCAACCAACTGCGAGAGCGCGGCGTCGTCGAGCGTATCGGTGCGCTCCGCCACATGCGCCAGCAAGGTTCGCACATGTGCGAGCGGCGTGCGTAGATCGTGCGCGATACCGTCGCAGGCACCCTTCACCTCATTCATAAGGCGTTCGACCTCCGCGAGCATATGGTTCACCAGATGCGCGAGCATATCCACTTCGTCGCGTCCACCGATCGGCAAGCGCTGCGCGAGATCGCCCTGCGCAATACGCTGCGTGACGCGCCGGATCGCTTTCAGCCGGCGCATCTGCCGCACGCTCAGCGCCAGTCCACCTGCCACGCCTGCAAGCAGGCACACGATCCCGCCGCCCACCAGCGCGTTGATGATGGTCTCGCGAATCCGCAGGATGTGCGTCAGATCACGCGCGATGACGAGCGTCGAGCCGTCCTTGCGCCGCTCGGCCATGGCGCGGACCACCGGCGCCTCGTCGTTGCGCGCCATCGAGAGCACGAGATCGAGCGTCTTGCCAGTACGATTGATAGGCAGTTGCGACGGATACACCAGCACGTCCCCAGCCAGCAGACTGCCGTCGGCCCCGAACAGGCCGTAGTAATTGGTGTGCATGCGCTCATGTTCGATACGGCGGTGAATCGCGTCGGCAAGACCAGAGTCGGGCAACGAATCGAAGTAGACCAGTTGCCAGTCCATCACCACATCGGTCTCGCGCTCCATGTCGCCGGTCACGGCCCAGCCGATATAGCCCAGCAGCAGCATCACCGAAAGCGAAAAGATGACGGCGTAAACCGAAAGCAGGCGAAAGGTCGTGGAATGCCAGCGCCGCCCGAGCGCTGATTGAGCCGGGAAGGTTGTGTCCATCAAAATGCCCTGCTCATGCGAGGATATAACCCGAGCCCCGCACGGTCTGGATCATTGGCGTGACGCCGGGCGGGTCGATTTTTTTGCGCAGCCGGCCCATGTGCACGTCGATCAGATTGGTGCCCGGGTCGAAGTGATAACCCCACACCGCTTCGAACAGCATGGTGCGCGTGATGGTTTGCCCCGCATGCCGCATCATGAATTCGAGCACGCGATATTCGGTGGGCAGCAAGACGATCTCTTCTCCGTCGCGCTGAACCTTGCGGGAAATCAGATCGAGTTCGAGCGGGCCGACCCGCAAATGGGTTTCGAGCGGTGCTGCCGGCGTTTGACTGCGGCGCAACAGCACCTCGAGACGCGCTGTCATTTCTTCGGGGTCGAACGGCTTGGTCAGGTAGTCGTCGCCACCGGCGCGCAGGCCGCGAACTCGTTCATCCACATCGCCCAACGCGCTCAACATCAGCACCGGCGTTTGAATCCCGATACTGCGCATGGTGGTGAGGATCGTGAGGCCGTCCACGCCGGGCAGCATGCGGTCGAGCGTGATCACGTCGTAGTCTTCGCTGATCGCGCGCGCCATGCCGTCGCGGCCATTGGCCACCCAATCCACGGTAAAACCACGGCTTTTCAGCTCACCGACAATTTCATTCGCGGTAATTTCATCGTCTTCGATCGTCAGTACTCGCGACATGATCATTGCATGCGCCACCGCCAGCTCTACCGATGCAAGCGGCGGGCGCGACCGGTTATCAGTAGAAGGACATGATGCCATATTCGGCTTACGCGTTCAGAGCACGGGCGTGCGATTCGACGGGTGTCGCCGCTTTGCCAAAGTGCCTGCCAGCAGGCTACGCGCAGTTGCATAGCGGATGAATATCCGCTTCATGAAGAAAAATTTAAGTTCGCCACAGGGCGGCTAAAACTGACGACGAAACGATAAAACAAATTTCATTTTCCCGACGCCGCTCCGGTAGGTCGCCTCCACTAGCCTAATGCCATCCCGCCGTTTTCTTTGCGGTCCGATTCGAACCTTATCGTGGATGGTATGAAAATGAAGCTCGCAACCAGAACCCTCGTCACCACCCTCCTGCTGATCGGCAGCGCATCGGCGATGGCTTCGCCGGCGCTCACGCAGCAGCAATGCAATGACTACCCGTTCAAACCGCTCAAGGGCGAAGTGACGCACAGGCAATTGATGAATGAGCTTGGCGAGCTGGAAGCGGTCGGCTACAGCCCCAGCAACGACGACGACGAATACCCCAGCGATCTGCAGCAGGCAGAGCAAAAGCTGCAAGCCGAATATCGCGCGGACTGCTTGCCGGCCGCGCTTGCGTCGACAACCGCGACGCAAACGCCGGCCGGTGCAGCACCCGCGCAAGCGGTGAATCAGCCGGCCGGCTGAACGCCGCGCTCGACTCAGACGGCGGCTGCGCCCAGGCGCAACGTGGCCGACGTCACGTCACCGGCCATTCGTCAACTGGCCGCTTTCGCTCGCCTGCCGCCGTGCGTGCCGCTCGTCACGCTTACGGCGCAACTCGGCAAGTCGCCGTTTGCTATACGTTAGCGAGGCGACCGCATGAAACGCGACCGGTGCGAATACGAGGCCGAACAGCGTGGCCGCCAGCACCCCGCCGAACACACCGGTACCGATCGAGCGACGGCTTTCCGCACCCGCCCCGCTCGACACCACCAGCGGCACGACGCCCAGCAGGAATGCTGCCGAGGTCATGACGATCGGCCGGAAGCGCGCGGCGGCGGCTTCGGTCACGGCGCGCGTCAACGGCAGGCCGCGGCGATACAGATCGCGTGCGAACTGCACGATCAGAATCGCGTTTTTCGCCGCGAGGCCGATCACCGTAATCATGCCGACCTTGAAGTACACGTCGTTTGGCATGCCCCGCAGCAGCATCGCGGCGATTGCGCCGATCACGCCGAGCGGCACCACCATTAGCACGGCAAGCGGAATCGTCCAGCTTTCGTACAAGGCAGCCAGCGCCATGAACACGGCCAGCAGCGACAGGCCGATCAGCAACGGCGTGAGCTGCGCCGCCGCGGTTTCTTCACGCGCCGCATCGACCCAGTCATACGAGACCCCGACCGGCAACGAAGCCGCAAGCCGCTCCATCTCCGCCATCGCAGCGCCCGAACTGTAGCCGGGCGCCGCGTGGCCGCTCACGTCGAGCGACGGATAGCCGTTATAGCGCGTCAACATCACCGGACCGATGCTCCAATGACGCGACGCAATCGCGGACAACGGCACCATGCCGCCGGACGAGTTCGGCACGGCGAGCGCCATCAGATCGTCCTCGGTCATCCGCGTGGCGGCGTCGGCGGAAATCATCACACGGCGCATCCGGCCACCGGCGGGAAAGTCGTCGATATAGGTCGAGCCGAAGGTGCTGCCCAGCACGTCGGTGATCCGGTCGAACGGCACGCCGAGCGCATACGCTTTCGCACGATCGATAACAAGTTCAACGCGCGGCGCATCCGGCAGATCCTCCGAATGCACCGAGGCCAGCACCGGGCTCGCCTTGGCCTGCGCGAACAGGTGCTCGCGCGCTGCCTTCAGCGCATCCAGCCCGACTCCGCCGCGATCTTCAAGCCGGAACACGAAACCGTCCGAATGCCCGAGTCCCGGCACGGAAGGCGGCAATTGCGCCTCCACGTTGCCGTCGAGAATCTTGTCGAACTTCTCGTTGAGCCGTTCGCGCAAGGCCATCGCATCGATGTCGCGCTTGCCCCAGTCCTTCAGTTCGACAAAGCCCATCGCCACGTTCTGACCGCTGCCGGTAAAACTCCAGCCGATCACACTGGTGACGTGCGCGACCGCCGGTTCGGCGTGCAGGATCGTTTCCATGCGTTGGACCACCGCGAGCGTACGCGCCTGCGTCGCACCGGCCGGCAATTGCACCATCACCTGCAACTGGCCTTCATCTTCGCTCGGCAAAAAACCACCAGGCATCTGCCAATAGAGCGCGACGCACGCGCCGACCAGCACGGCATAGATCGCCAGCATCGGGCCGATACGGCGCAGCGTACGCGCGGTCAGCCCGCGATAGCCACTCGCGGCCCGATCGAAGCCGGTCGTGAAGCGGCTCGCCGCTCGCGCCGCGAAGCCGAGCAGGCCACGACGGGCATCGCGTTGACTCACCGGGCGCTTGTGCGCTTTCAGCAGATTCGCGCATAGCGCGGGCGTCAACGACAAGGCCATAAACGATGACACCAGCATCGACGCGATCATCGACACCGCGAATTGCCGGTAAATACCGCCGACGCCGCCCGGAAAGAACGCCATCGGCACGAACACGGCAGTCAGCACCGCCGTCACGCCGACGATCGCGCCGCCGATCTGCGTCATCGCCTTACGGGTGGCCTCGCGCGGCGGCAGGCCCTCCTCTTCCATCACGCGATGCACGCTCTCCACCACCACGATCGCGTCGTCAACGAGAATCCCGATGGCCAGCACCAGGCCGAACATCGTGAACACATTGATCGACAGGCCGCAGGCGTACATCGCGAGAAACGCCCCCATCAGCGTGACCGGAATCACCACCGTCGGCACCAGCGTGTAGCGTAGATCTCGCAGGAACAGCCACATCACGAAGAACACCAGCACCACCGCCTCAGCCAGCGTGACGAGCACCTCACGAATCGCGATCTTCACGAAATGCGCGTTGTCGAACGGAATTTCGACGGCAACACCCGGCGGCAAGCCTTTCGATAGTTCGGCAAGCCGCGCGCGGATCGCGTTGGACGTCTCGAGTGCATTGCCGCGCGGTCCGAGTTGAATACCGACGGTCGCCGCGGCCTTGCCGTTCAGGCGAGAGTAGAACGAGTAATTGTCGCGTCCCAGTTCAACTCGCGCGACGTCCCGCAAGCGCACCGCCGAGCCGTCGGGCAGCGCCTTCAGCACGATCTGTCCGAATTCGGCGGGCGAGATCAGTTGCCCTTTCACGCTCACTGAGGCCGTCAATTGCTGCCCTGGAACGAACGGTGCGTCGCCCAGCGTACCCGCCGTTACCGTGGCGTTTTGCGCGGCGATCGCGGCGTTCACTTCCGCGGCGCCGAGGCCGTACTCGCGCAGCTTCATCGGATCGAGCCAGATGCGCAACGCTTCGTCCGCGTCCCACAACTCCGCCGCGCCCACGCCCGGCGCGCGCTTCAGTTCGCGCAACACGTAGCGGCTCAGGTAGTCGCCCAATTGCGCGGAATCGCGCGAGCCATCCGTGGAGGTCAGCGCAACCAGCATCAGAAACGTATTGGCCGCCTTGAAAACGGTGATGCCCTGCTGCACGACCTGTTGCGGCAAGCGCGGCTCGACCTGCTTGAGACGGTTCTGGATGTCGACCAGCGCGAGGTCCGGATTGGTGCCTGGCGCAAACGTCGCGTCGATCTCGAGATCGCCCAGGTTGTCGCTGGTCGTTTCGTAGTACAGCATATTGTCGGCGCCATCGAGACTCTCCTCGATGATGCTGCCGACGTTGGCATCGACCACTTCAGTGGCGGCCCCCGGATAGGTGGCGCTGATCACGATGCGCGGCGGCGCAAGACGCGGATACTGCGCGACCGGCAACTGCGGAATGGCAAGCGCGCCCGCCACGACAATGGCGAGCGCAACAATCCATGCGAAAACCGGGCGGTCGATGAAGAAAAATGGCACGCAAAAAATCCGTTCAGATTGTCTGGAGACGTGGCGCGTCAACGAGGCGAGCCATATGCAGTACGTCGGCCAGTACGCCGTCGCGCATTGCATAACCGCGCGAGCGGCCTTCTTCGACAAAGCCGAACTTGCGGTACAGCGCGATCGCCGACGCGTTGTCGCAGAACACCGAGAGTTCGATGCGGCGCAAACCGAGCGATGCGTCCGCGCAGTCGATCAGCGCGTGCAGAAGCGCTGAGCCAACGCCGCGCCCATGATACGCGTCATGAACGGCCAATCCTAAATGCGCGCAATGCGCGCGGCTGGGTCGATGAACCTCCAGCCTGGCGTGGCCGACCATGCGCCCGCCGATGGTCGCGCACACGTTCACACCGTTTTTGAGGCGCCGGTCGAACCACGCCTGGAGCTGTTCAGGGCTGCGGTAGCCGACCGACAGCGTGCCGCGCCGCACGCCGGGCAGCGTCATGATATCGGCGAACCCGACCGCGTCGGACGATTCGACCGCTCGAACCGTAATGCGATTGTCGAGATCGTCAAGGTTGTCGAGCGCGGCGTCGCTCTGCGACGTTTCTTCTTTCATGGTCTTGTTCCGCTGCGAGGTTGGCCGATAGGGGCCGATGTTGACTACTCAGGCGTCGACATCCACGGCGGCGCCTCACGCAGGCGCGCCATGAAATAACAGTCGATCAGCACGCCACGGCGCAACACGGCGCCACGCTGATGCACTTCGATCTCGAAGCCGAACTTGCGATAGAGTGCAAAAGCCGCATGGTTATCGGCGAAGACGAACAACTCGAGGCGGCGCAGACCCAGCCAGTTGTCGGCAAGATCGATCAGTTCAGTCATCAGCGCATTGCCGATGCCGCGCCGGTGCCATGCGTCGTGTACACCAATGCCGAGTGACGCGGCATGCGCGCGGCGCCCTTTGAAAGGCGTGAGCTCCGCTTGACCGACCAGTGTGTCGCCGACCATCGCCGCGATCGCGATTTCGGGGGCCGCGAGTTCTTCAAGGTATTCGCGCGTACTGGCAATCGTCTGAAACGGCACGTGTGGATTGCCGTTCACGACCGCCGGCAGCTGCAGCAATGCGTGGTATTGCTCCGCGTCGGCCACGCGCAACGCGCGCAGCGTCAGGCCCTCAGGCAAGCTCCCAGAATTAGATTTTGTTCTTATCTCTTGATTCATAGGCTCATAACGTCAATTCGAATGACCTCGTCAGAATGCCGGGTAATTGCATGCCGCCGGTGGCGCGCTCACCCCATGTCGAATCGCTCAACAACAATTCCGCTTGCGCGCCGAGTTGTTCAAGTTCACTGCCGAGCACACGGTACAGGCTATCGTCGAATCGCATGGCTTCAAGCGGCGCGACGATCTGCCCGTTCTCGACCCAGAAGGTTGCGAAGCGCGTCATGCCGGTCAGGCGGCAATTCATCCGGTCCGAGAAATTCACGTACCAGAGGTTGCCGATGTAGAGACCGGTATCGAGCTTCGCCAGCACGTCCTCTTCCAGCAGATCGCCCGCTTCCATCGAGAGCGCCGCTGGCGACTCGTTTGCCAGCGCACCGTTGGGCGTCAACCCGTATTCGCGCGCGCTGCGCGCATTGGTCAGGCGTTCGGCACTGCGGCCCGCCTGGATCAGCGGGACGCTCTCGCGCAAATAACCATCGTCGTTGAAGCCGGGTGTAATGCCGAGATTCAGATCTTCGCTGATCGTGACGCGCGGGTCGACTACGATTTCTCCCACATGCAGCTTGTACAACTCGCTGCGCGACGTGGCCTGAGCGCGTGCGGAGAAACCGCTCCATGCCGCCACGCCAAGCAATTCCGCGAGCGCTGCGGGCGCCAGATACGAACGATAACGCCCCGGCGCCAAGGTGCGCGGTGTGCGCGCGAGCACCGAGAGACGCGTTGCGGCCTGCTCGACCTTGTGCGCGAAAACAGCGTCGCTCCAGTCGTCGCCCGCGTAAGTGGTTTTGATCGCGCGGCCGCTCGGGTCGTATAGCGACCAGCTGAAATTGAAATTATCGACTTCGTACCAGCCGCGGCTGCCGTTCGTGGACGCAAAACCGCGCACAATCGTGCCGCCCGCGTAAAAGCCGACGAAATCCAGCCCTTGCGCGCATTCGGCAACGGTGCGCAGCAGGCCGCCCGGCTCCGGCAGCTTGCCCGAACGCTGCGTGGCGCGCTGCCATTGCGAGGTGTCGAACAGCAGATGCGGATCGTCCGCCGCGCCGCGCAGGCTTTCACGCAAGGTGGCAAGCGCCGCGCTCACGTCGTCGAGATCCTGTTGCAGATCGCCGCAGACGGTCAGCGTCGAATAGGCCTGACGTGCACCGTCGATCAAACGCAAGGTGAGCTTGCCTTGCGAGACACTGCCGATCTGCCGCACCTTGCCCGAGTTGAAGCGGATAAAGTCGGACTGCTCGCCGGCAAATGAACTCAGCGTGATTTCCGCACCTTGCTGCAGGCGTTCGATAGCATCGGCCAGCGAAGTGAAATGCTGCTGCCAGTCGATCGAAGGACCGGTGCGCGAGGAGATGAATTGACTCATCAAGCGCCTCCGAACACGTCGATGTCGCTGAACACGCAAGCCGGCGAGGCATGGCCGACGCGAATGATCTGTGCCGGTTCGCCCTTGCCGCACATGGACGTGCCGTACACCTCGCGCGTTTCCGCGTTCCCCACCGCGCTCAGGCTGCGCCAGAAATTCGCCGAGATGCCGCGGTAATTCGGCTGTTTGACGACCTGGGTGAGCTTGCCGTTTTCGATCAGCTGACCGAACTCGCAGCCGAACTGGAATTTGTTGCGATGATCGTCGATCGACCAGGACGTGTTGGTGCGCATCAGAATGCCGTGCTCGATGTTGCCGATCATCTGCTCCAGAGAACTCTCGCCGGGCTCGATGTTCAGATTCGCCATCCGGTCGATCGGCGGGCGGTTCCAGTTCGACGCGCGTGAATTCGCCACGCCCGCCATATGCGCGCGCTGCTGCGAAAGCGCGCCGCCGAGTGGACGTTCGAGCACGCCGTCGCGGATCAAATACTGTTTCTTCGCTTCGGTGCCGTCGTCGTCGAATGCGTACGTGGCGGCTTCCTCGCGCAGTTCCGGGTCGAAGGTCACGTTCAGCAGTTCCGAACCGTAGCGATACGAGCCGAACATTTCTTTCTTGACGAAGCTCCAGCCGGCGAAGTTGCGCTCGTCACCGAGAATGCGATCGAGTTCGAGCGGATGGCCGATCGACTCGTGAATCTGCAGCATCATCTGATCGGGCATCAGCAGCAAATCGCGCTTGCCTGACGGGCAATTCGGTGCGGCCAGCAATTGCAGCGCTTCATTGGCGACACGCGCACCCGAGCCGTCGAAACCGAAGCGCACCAGCACTTCCATGCCGCCCTGCCCCAGGGTGCCGTAGTTGCCACCGAGGGTACGTACCTGCGTATCGCCATCCGCGTGAGCGGCCACGCTCAATTGTGGCATCACGAACTGGAACTGCTGATCGATGCGCACGCCGTCGCTGGTGATGTAGAGCTGATCGGTTAGCGTGATCTGCACGGCCGCGACGCGTTCGACAATGCGTGCATCGAGATTCGCACCCGCGCACTCCACGCTCAAACGGTCCAACCATTCAGCGCGGCCCGGCAATGCAAGCTGCGCGTTCGGCGACACATAGTGGCCGCTCATCACAGGACGCACTACCTCGCGATGGTCGATCAGCGACAAGGCCGCACTCGCTTCGGCGCGAGCCGTGGCGAGATCCAGCGCTTCCTGCAGACCCGCTGCACTCAGATTCGCGGTAGCCGCATAGCCTGCACCCGCGCCCACCCATGCGATCAGCATCGCGCCACGATCGCGCACGGTGCGCATGGGCTGCGCGACGTCGTTGCGGATCTCGTGATCGTCGATCTGTTCATCGACAATGCGCAGCGACCAGAACGCCGCGCGGCTCGTAAGCGACCGGGCGGCTTGCGCCCAACGTTCGTCAATCATTAACGGTTCCCGTAGGAGTCTTTGCTGCCCCCGCCGGCGACACGATCAGCGACGACGCGAGCAGCGACTGGGTATAAGGATGCGACGGCGCGTGCAACACATCGAGTGTGTCGCCGGCTTCGACGATGCGTCCTGACTTCATCACGATCACACGATGCGCCATGGCTCGCATCACCGCCAGATCGTGCGTAATGAACAAATAGCTTAGCTTGTACTTTTTCTGCAGATTTGTCAGCAGATTCAGCACCTGTTTCTGAATGGATACATCGAGTGCACTGGTCGGCTCATCGAGCACCAGCAACTCAGGCTCGACCGCGAGCGCACGCGCAATCGCTATACGCTGGCGCTGGCCGCCGGAAAACTCATGCGGGTAGCGCAACATGGCGTCCGCGGGCATGCCCACTTCTTCCAGCAGGCTACCCACGCGTGCGCGCCGCGCCTTGGCGTCCATGTCGGGCTGATGCATGGTCAGGCCTTCGCCGATGATCTGCTCCACCGTCATACGCGGCGACAGGGAACCGAACGGGTCCTGAAACACGACTTGCATGCGCGAATACAACTCGCGGCGCGAGCGCGCGGTTTTCAGGGAGGCAAGCGGCAAACCGTCGATATGGATATGGCCGGCGGCCGGTCGCTGCAGACCGAGCACGGTGGCCGCCAGCGTCGATTTTCCCGACCCCGATTCGCCGACGATACCGAGCGTTTCACCGCGCCGCACGCTCAGGTCGACGTCGTGTACTGCACGGAACGTGGAGCGGCCGAACATGGAGCGCCAGCCCTTCGCGGAGGTGCTGTAGTCGACGGCGAGTCCTTGCACTTCGAGCAAACGCCGCGCATCCGGCTCGACCGGCTCCACCGCACGTTGCGGCTCGCTGTCCAGCAAGCGCTTCGTGTAAGGATGCTGCGGGTTGGAGAACAACGCTTCAGTCGTATTGGTTTCGACCAGTACACCCTTTTCCATCACCGCGACGCGCTGCGCGAAACGCTTCACCAGATTCAAGTCATGCGTGATCAGTAGCACGGCCATGCCACGCTCAGCCGCTTCCTGTTCCTGCAACGCGATCAACAGATCCACGATCTGCTGACGCACGGTGACGTCGAGCGCGGTGGTCGGTTCGTCCGCAAGCAGCAGACGTGGCCGGCACGCCAGCGCCATGGCGATCATCGCGCGCTGCCGCTGGCCGCCGGACAGTTGATGCGGAAAACTGTCGATGCGCCGTTCCGGCTCGGGAATGCCCGTGCGCCTGAGCAACTCGATGCCGCGCTTGCGCGCCGCGTTCGGCCGCAAGCCTTCGTGCAGGCGCAAACTTTCGGCGATCTGCTTGCCGATCGTGAAGAGCGGATTGAGCGCCGTCATCGGCTCCTGAAACACCATCGCCACGTCGGCACCGCGCAGACCGCGCATTTGCTGCTCGGTCTTCTGCAGCAGATCTTCACCGTCGAGCAGCATGCGGCCGCTGAGATCAGCATGCTCGACAAGACGCAGAATCGACAATGCAGTGACGCTCTTGCCGGAGCCCGATTCGCCGACCAGGGCGACGCGCTCTCCGCGCGCGATCGAGAGGCTGAGTTCATGCACGGCGATCTTGTCGCCGAAACGTACGGAGAAGCGGTCGATTTCCAGCAACGGCCGGTTTGGTTTGACGTCGCTCATCGCGGGCCTCCGCCGAAGGCCGAACCGCGTTTGCGCGTATCGAGCGCATTGCGTAATGCGTCGCCCATGAAGGTCAACAGCAGGAGCGTGATCACCAGCGCGGCGAAAGCCGAAACCGAAATCCACCAGGCGTCGAGGTTGTTTTTGCCTTCCTGAAGCAGTTCGCCGAGGCTCGGCGTAGGCGGCGGCACACCCAACCCAAGGAAGTCGAGACTGGTCAGCGACAGAATCGCCGCGCTCATGCGAAACGGTAGAAAGGTAATCACCGGCGTCAGGCTATTCGGCAGCACATGGCGCCACATGATCTGCCAGTTCGAGAGACCCATGGTGCGTGCCGCCCTCACGTAGTCCAGTGAACGGTTGCGGAGAAACTCGGCGCGCACGTAATCGGAGAGCACTAGCCAGCCGAACATCGAGAGAAGAATAAAGAGCAGCCATAGCGTGGGCTCGAAGATCGACGCGAAGATGATCAGCAGGTACAGGTCAGGCATCGAGCTCCATATCTCGATCAGACGCTGGCCGATCAGATCGGTGCGGCCGCCGTAGAAGCCCTGCACCGCGCCGGTCAATACGCCGATCAGAACGCCGGACACCGTGAGCGCGAGCGCCATCAGCACCGAGAGCCGGAAACCGTACAGCAGCCGCGCAAGCACGTCGCGGCCGTACTGATCCGTGCCGAGCCAGTTGCTTCGGGTGGGCGGCGCCGGGTACGGATGGGCCGCGAAGTAGTCGATCGTGTCGTAATGGAAATGATTCGGCGGATAGATCGCGAAGTTGCCATTCGATTCGAGTCGCGAACGGATATACGGGTCGAGGTAATTCGCGCGCGCCGGAAAATCGCCGCCGAAAATCTTCTCCGAGTAGTCTTTGACGATAGGAAAGTAATAATGCCCGTCATAGCGGACAATCAACGGACGATCGTTGGACAGCACCTCGCCGAACAGGCTGATGACGAACAGCGACACGAAGATCACAAGGCTCCAGTAGCCGAGCCTCTGCCGCTTGAAGCGCAGCCATGTACGCCGCCAGGGAGACGGCGACGCCACGTGCGCCGCGCCGGACTGATCAGCGGTCCAGGCGGTTGAATTGGATGCGGGGGTCGACGAGGACATAGCAGACGTCAGCAATGAGTTTGGTTACGAGGGCGATCAGCGTGAACAGAAACAGCGAACCGAGCACGACCGGATAGTCACGGCGAATCACCGAGTCATACGAAAGTTGGCCCATGCCGTCGAGCGAGAACAGGGTTTCGATCAACAGATTGCCGTTCAGGAAGGCGCCGACGAAGGCTGCCGGCAAACCGGTCAGCAACGGAATCGCAGCATTGCGCAGCACGTGTTTCCACAGCACGTCGCGCTCCGGTGCTCCTTTAGCGCGTGCAGTCAATACGTATTGACGTCCTATCTCCTCGAGGAAAGTATTCTTGGTCAGGATCGTGACGATCGCGAAGTTGCCCACTACTGAAGCCGTGACCGGCAATACGATGTGCCACAAATAGTCGAGCAGCTTGCCGAACGCACTGAGGTCGTTGAAGTTATCCGAGGTGAGGCCGCGCATCGGAAACACCTGCCAGAAGGTGCCGCCGCCGAATAGCATCAACAACAGCACACCCAGCACGAAGCCGGGAATCGCGTAACCGGCAAGCACCAGCACACTGGTCACGGTATCGAAGCGCGAGCCGTTGCGCACTGCTTTCGCAATGCCTAACGGCACCGATATCAGATACGTGAGCATCACCGTCCATAAGCCGAGCGTGATCGACACGGGTAGCTTCGATTTGATGACATCCCACACGCTGTCATGCTGATAGTAGGACTGGCCGAGATCGAAGGTCGCATAGCGCTTGAGCATCAGAACGTAGCGCTCGAGCGGCGGCTTGTCGAAGCCGAATTGCTTCTTGATCTGCTCCAACTGCTGCGGATCGACACCCTGGCTGCCGTGATAGCCTCCGCCGCCCGACCCCGCCTCTCCGCCACGGCCAGCGCCGTGGCGGAGTTGCGTCATCACCTGTTCGACCGGCCCACCCGGTACGAACTGCGTGACGACAAAGGTCAGCGTGACCACACCGAGCAACGTCGGCACCATCAACAGCAATCGTCTGAGAATGTAGGCGAGCATGATGTTCCTCAGTGGGCCGTGGCCGTGGTTGAACTCGCGGATTGCGCGGCCTGGAGTTTCTGTGTCGCTTGTGCGCCCGGCGCTTTCGCGTACCAGTAGTCGATGACCCAGTCTTCGTACTGGTAGGAATTCGGCACGGTCTTCGGAAAGCCGAGGGTGGTCTTGTAGCCGATGCGCGCCCCCGGCGAGTAGTACTCCGGCACCAGGTAAAACGAATAGATCAACACGCGATCCAGCGCACGGGTGGCGGCTTCCAGATCGTCGAGATTAGTGGCGGTAAGCGCGGAGTGAATCAACGAGTCGACTGCCTTCGAACGGATGCCCGTATAGTTCTCGGAGCCGACTTCGGACGCAGCCGCACTGCCGAAGCGGCGCGTCAGTTCGGCGCCCGGAATCGTGACCGGCGGATAGATGAAGGTGGTCATGTCGTACTCGAAATTGTCCAGACGTTTCTCGTACAACGCGCTGTCGATTTCGCGCATATGCGCCTGAATGCCGAGCATGCCGAGCGCCTGCATATACGGCAGGATCAGACGATCCATGCCGGGCTGGTCGTCCATGATCTCGATTGTCATCGGCGTGCCGTTGGCGTCGCGCAACGCACCGTCGCGATAGTGCCAACCGGCTTGCGCCAGCAGATCGCGCGCAACGCGCAAATTGCCACGCAAGGAATTCGGTGGAATCGTGTCGGGTTGCTTGAGCATCGGGCCGAACACTTCAGGCGGCACGCTGCCGCGCAATGGTTCGAGCAGCGCCAGCTCCTTCTCGCCCGGCATGCCGGTCGCGCCGAACGGACTGGCTTCGAAATAGCTGTTCGTTCGCCGGTATTGACCGTAGAACATCATCCGGTTCATCCAGTCGTAGTCGAGTGCCAGCGTCAAGGCGTGACGCACGCGCGGATCCTGAAACATCGGCTTGCGCATATTCATCAGCATGCCCTGCATCTGCGCGGGACCGTCGGCGAATTCGCCCTTCTTCAGCAGTCCGTTGTCGAAGTTCTTGCCGACATATTTGCGTGCCCACTGCGTCGCGCTGTATTCGACGATGACGTCCGCGTCGCCCGCCTTGAAGGCTTCGAGCTGCGTGTAGTGGTCGCGGTACAGGTTGAACGTGATGCGCTCGAAACGGAACATGCCACGTCGCGAAGGCAGATTCGCCGCCCAGTAGTCAGGGTTGCGGCGATACGTGATCTGCTTGTCGTTTTTGCGGCTCTCGATCAGATAGGCGCCGCTACTGATCGGCGGCATGGAAGATATCTGGTCGAATGGCAGACGCTTGCCATCGGGTTGCATCCCCCACTTCGGCGAGAAAATCGGCAGGTCGCCGGCAATCAATGGCGCATCGCGTTCAGCATGCTTGAAATCGAAGCGGATCGTGCTCTTGTCGATTACCGTCGCGCTTTTGATGATTGAGAACTGCGCGTTGAAAAGCGGCGAAGCCTGCGGACTCGTCAACGTGTCGTACGAATACTTGACGTCGGCGGCCGTGATCGGATCGCCGTTCGAAAAGCGTGCGGCGGGATTGATATGGAATGTCGCTGACGTCAGATCCGATGCGACTTCGACATCGTCGGCGATCAGCGGATATTCGGAGGCCAGTTCGTCCCAGCTACGCTGCATCAGCGTATCGAACATCAGGTTAAGGATGTCGGGCGCGGGCGCGCCGCGCACGAGGAACGGATTGAGCGAATCGTAAGTCTGCAGTTCGCTATAGTTTTCGAAACTGAGCGAGCCGCTCGCGGGCGCGTCGGGATTCGCGTAGTCGAAGTGCGTGAAATCGGCGGGATATTTCGGTTGGTCGTACTGTGAAATCGACGGTTTTGCCTGCGCCGCCGTCGGCATCGCTCCGCATACCGCTAGTAGGCCAGGCGCAGCGGCAATGACGAACGAGATGCTCGCGGCGCGGCGCACTGCGCCGAGCAAACATCCAATCGCGTCGTGCAGGCGCAACAGTCCGGAATTCATCATTCTTTTCATCAGCCCATACAGTGCGCACCGGCTCGTGACCTGCGCGCGATTCGTCCTGCGGCACGAGTACAACCTGTTGGCTTTACCGGTGCACGCTGGTCCATTGCGACGACAGGCAGACTGCGCCGCCTTACGATGAGTCGCCGCTTAAAGCACACCGCTCCGGTTCCTTGCACGAACGGAACCGGAGCGGTGCTTCCATCAGATCAACTACAGCGACCTCAGAACTTGTACGTTGCGCCGATTTGCGCGAAACGGCCAATGTAGGTATAGATCGACTGATCGTACCCGTTCTGATCCAACGTGCCATTTGCAAAGATCGGATCGTACGGCGGCGTGCGGTTGAAGATGTTGTCGATACCGCCGTAAATCGTCCAGTGCTTGAAGCCCGTGTACGTCATCATCAGGTTGAACTGGCTGTACGATCCCACCCTGCTCGACGCGGCCGGATTCAGATTCTGCGCGTACGGACCCGTGAACTGCCACGTCAATGCTGCGTCGAACTTGTGGTACGTCCAGTCCAGGGTGGTGTTGCCCTTCCAGCGCGGGAAGCTGCCGCCGAACGGTTGCGTGAGGGTGAAGTTATTACCCGCGCCGTTCACCGGTGCTCCGCCCAGGAAGCCGATCTTGAAGCTGTTCACATACGCCCAGTCAGTCGACAAGGTGAACGTACCGGCGGTCGTCGTCGGCAGCGCCTGACGGAACGTGCCTTCGAAGCCGTTCGTGTCGAGGTAGCCGAGGTTCTGATACGGAATGACCTTGTACAGCACGTCACCCGTAGTCGGATCGGTAACAACCTGCGAAGGCGAACCCTGGCCGATCACGTTGTCGACGCGAATCTTGTACCAGTCAAGGCCGACATCGGTCGTACGGGTCGGTGACAACTGGAAGCCGATGTTGAAGTTGCGCGTGTGCTCCGGCGCCAGGTTCGGATTACCCTCTGTGATCGAGGTGTAGTTCAGACCCGTGTTCGGATCAACCTGGATCCCGAGCGTTTGCGATTTGCTGTTTTCCACGAACGTCGGCGCACGGAAACCGCGGTCATACGACGTGTACATCGTCAACGCCTGAACCGGCTGATAGCGCAACGCAAAGCGCGGCGAGAACGCACCACCCACATCGCTGTAGTGGTCGTAACGACCCGACTGACTGAATGTCAGGTTGCGCACAATCGGAATGTCCACCTGGTAATACACGGCCGCCACATTGCGCTGACCGTTCACCGTCTGGAGATTCGGATTGATGACCTGGCCCGACAGGAATGCCGCACCCGGCGTGAGCACTTCGCTCTGGTGCGTGAACTGCGCACCGAACCCAAGACCTACGTCGCCCGCCGGCAGGTGGAACAACTCCGGCGTCGACAACGTCGCGTCAACCGTATCGAGCTTCGAGACACCCAGGTTGTCCGCATCCTGGTACAGCCCGTTGAACGCATTGGGCGTAGCCGACGGATTCGCGAAATTCAGCGTACCGTTCTGGTAAATGTTGGCCAGTGCGGCGGAGTTCAGCTGGTTCGTGTAGGTGTTCGCGACCGTGCTTTGCGAGTGGCTGACCGACGTCGCCCAATCCCATTCACCGTTCGGCAGGTTGAACGAACCCTTGACACCCGTCGATGCGCGCCAGTACGTGGCATCCGTCTTTTCCTCGACCGCGTTCGGGAAAGCATACGTGAGCGCTGTGCCGACCCCGAACGGATTGTACGGGTTGGTCGCCGGCACAACAGTGCTAAACGGGGTAAGCAGCTTCGTCTGCGGGTTCAACACCAGCGTGGGATTCTGCGGGTTGCCGACTACGTTGCCCCACAGACCATCGTTGGTGGTGGTTGTGTTTCTGCTGATCAGGAAGTCGCCGAATGCCGTGGTCGTATCGTTGATCTTGAAGTCAGCGTGAAGCTTCGCATTGAGACGCTCGGTCATCGGCGCGATGGACGTGTCTTCTGCGGTATTGAATGCGCAGACCGTGCCCGCCTTGCCGGCAGTCAGCGAGTTGGTGGCAGCGGGGCGCACCGAACCGCCGGACGGACAGCCGCTCAACGCCTGCACACTGCCGTCGGGCATATTCCAGTACGACGGCGCGAGCAACGAAAGGCCGCCCGGTTGATTGGTGAAGTCCTGATTGCGCGTCGAGTCACGGTCTGCGAGCGTGAAGCCGTTCGACTTGTAGTAGCTCGCGGCAGCCGTCACGTTGAAGCGATCGGAGTTGAGATCGCCGAAGCCGCCGAGCGCGCCGAACTTGGTCGTGCCGGCACCGCCGCCGCCGTTGATGGCGCTGCCGTAGCTCCCGTCGAGTTGCAAGCCCTGAAAGTCGTGCTTCGTGATGATGTTGACCACGCCTGCGATCGCATCCGAGCCGTATTGCGACACGGCGCCCGTCTTCACGATTTCGATGCGGTCGATGGAGTTCAACGGCAGCGTGTTCAGGTCGAAGAAGGAGTCGACGCTGTTCGAGAAGAACGCGAACGGCGCAACGCGCTGTCCGTCCACCAGCACCAGCGTGTACTTTTCGCTGAGGCCGCGCAGGGCGATACCCGCGGCGCCTGCGGCGAAGTTGCCGGACTGGCCTTCGCTCCAGCTATTCGCCGAGTTAGCCGAAGTGTCGCGCAGAAAATCAGAGACGGTCGTTGCACCGCTATTCTGAATGTCTTTCTGCGTAACCGTCTGAACCTGATTAAAGCCGACCTTGTCCGAGCTGCGAATCAGCGACCCGGTCACTTCGAATTTCTTCAGTTGCTGAACGCCTTTGCCAGCCGGCGTCGCGGTCGTGTTGTCCGCGGACGGTGTCGCGGCGGTGCCCGATGCCGGAGTGGCAGCCGCTGCCGGCGTGCTCTCCGTCGTCGCGCCTGCCGCGGTTCCGGTGGTGGCCGGCTGGCTTTGTGCAAACGCCGGTACGGCGATTACGGCCGACAATGCCAGTTCAGCCCAGATTATTCTTTTGATGGCCAACGCCAATGCCCTTTGTTTCATTTTCCCCTTCCCGCTCGTCAATTAAGGCCACAGCTGTGTGTGTGAAGAGAGGTCTTGTGAACCTCCCCACTCGATATACGGCGATCTTGCGCCGCGCTCCGTCAAAGCTGACCCGTCCTTCCATTGCCCGGCAAACCGGTCAACAGCTCACCAGTTTGCAAATACAGACAGGAAGACGGGACACTTCAGATACTTCAATATCGGACTACTTATTTATTACAAACGAAATGCGCAGCGCTTTCTAATTGTTTTCACTTCTACTACTTCGGGCTCTGGCTATTGGGGCAACACGCTCCCAATCGGACTTATTCCCGATTCAACCTTAAGCAATGCTTACAAATACAGCTTGACCGCTTTCGACGAAAGCATGAAGCAAAGACATCTAGAACAATCTTGGCGTGCCCACCCAGACGACCACCGCTTCTTCGCGAGCAGTATTGCACCAGGCATGCGGCACAGTGGACTCGTAGTGCGCGGTGTCACCGGCCTGCAATACGAACGTTGTACCTTCTAACGTGAGCGATATCTGACCGCTCATCACATACAAGAACTCTTCCCCTGCATGCGTCGTGACTTCCGACGGGTTCTGCCCAACCGGCATCCTGACGAGAATCACTTCCAGCTTGCTGCCAACCGACAGATTCGTCAGCCGTCCAAAAAGATTCGCGGTTCCGTCGAAGCCGAAGTACTTCAGCTCTTTGCCTCTTTGCACCGACCTGTCTTCAGTTGGTGTATCGACGAAGTACTGCACCGTTACACCTAAAGCCCGAGCAATACCAACTAGCGATGTAATCGACGGTGTTGCGTGACCTCGTTCCACCTGCGACAAAAAGGGCTTGGAAATTCCCGCCGTGGTTGCCACTTCATCCAGCGTGCGCTTGAGCCGTTGGCGAAGCGCGCGGATTTTGCTTCCTATAGAAACTGCGACCTGTGCCTTGTTATCGAGTGGCAAAACCATAGCAAGACAGAATCCCGTAGTCAAAATTAGTTTGATGAAACGAAACTATGTTTCGTTGATTGCAACATCCTCCCTAAGACATGCGCGATATGCCTGGTTAGTTGCCGCCGTAAGTGACTCCATCAAGGCGATCGCCGGGACACTTTCATACTCGCCGCAAACCGGGCGATGGTTGCGCACACAACCATCCCCGTCTATTCGCGACGGCATGTGTCCCATATGGCGAGAATGTGCCTCCCGGCTCGATGCACGGATACCTCGGAGGCACTTCGCAGGAAAAAACATATCGGGGCCAGGATGCCGCTACTTCGACGCCACCAGCACCCACAAACGGGCGAGGTCGGCTGAACCATCGGTACCCTTCACTGCGCGGAAGGTTTGCACTGCACGCGCTTTATCGCCCGCCATGTAGTACGCCTCGCCGAGATGCAGTTGTGCCTGGTCCGGATGATCGATTCCGCCCTTCGCGATCGCAGCGTCCATTGCCGTGAGACCTTGCTTGGCCTGCCCGGCGAAGACCTCGTTGAAGGCGACGTCGACCGGCGCGACGGGGTTTGCGGGATCGGCCGGCGCTTGCGCCCGCTTCGCGGCGAGTGCCTGCAGCCGCTTCTCGCGATCGGCCTGCGCATCGTGGCCCAGAACGCCTGACGCAAAGCCTTGATCGATAACCTGCTTGCCTTCGGCCGTGGTGCCGGCCACGATCGCGAGTTGCGTCATTTCCATGTAGTCGTCGGCCGTACTGAGCGAACCGGTCGCACGGCGCAGACGGAAGGTGTCGATATCCAGCGCGGACGAGTAGCCGGGCTTGCTGCGAATCGCGTTGAACAGATCATCCCAGTAAGACTGCTTCGGATGATAGGCAACCAGCTTTTCGAGCGTGCTGCGGTACGTCGCATCATCTTTCACGCGTTGCGCGCAGGTGCCGAGCAATTGCAGTTGCGACTCGTCGGGCGCATGACCGGCGCGCACTTGCGCATCGATGCCCGGTTTGAGCAGGCTCACAACACTGGCGCAATCGTTTGACAGGTAGTAAGACTGAACAAGCAACGTGCGCATGTCGGGATCGCTGCCGCCCGACTTCAGATAGCGTTGCGCGACCTTCGCAGATTGTGCGTAGTTTTTCTGCTGGAAGTAGATGCCTGCGAGCGCTGCGGTGGTGCGCTGCTCGTCAGCACCGGTCAGGCGTCCTGAACCCAGCAAGGTTTCATAGGCCTGCGCAGCCACACCGGATTCGCCGGCTGCCGCTGCCGCGGCGCCGCGCATCTCCTGAATCATGTAGATTTCATAGGGCGTTTTTCCCGGCACGGCGTCGGCCTGATCGATCTTCGTCAACGCGTCCTTGTACTTGTGCGCGCGATACAGATCCTGCGCGGCGTTCAGCGGCTTCGCCACATCCGGCCGCAAAGTGTCGGCGGCATGAGACGTGACCGGCAGCACGACGAGCGCCGACAGCCCTCCGATAGCGGCCGCAATGACGGCGCGCTTGAACCGTTGATGGATCGTTAGCATTCCACTTCCCTATTGCATGTACTGCTCGTTGCCGATCAGGCCGATTTTCGTCGCGCCCAGTCGTTGCGCGGACGCCATCACCGCGGCGACATCCTTGTACGGCACCAATTTGTTAGGCCGCAGATGAATTTCCGCCTGAACCGGTTCGGCCGCCACCTGCGCGAGCCTGGACTCGAGCGCTGCGCGGTTCGGCACCGGTTGACCGTTCCAGGTCGTGGTGCCGTCGAAGTCGATATCGATCTGCACCACTTCCGGCTGCGTGATCGGCGGCGGCGGATTGCCGATCGGCAAATTCATCTTGATGGCATGCGTCTGGATCGGAATCGTGATGATCAACATGATCAGCAACACCAGCATCACGTCGATCAGCGGCGTGGTGTTGATATCGACCATCACATCCGGTTCGGAACTGCCACCGCCCGAAGATACGTTCATTCCCATGATCACCTCCTGTCGACCAGAGTTAGCGCTTTAGCGCTTACTCTGGTCCCATGCAAAGCTAGCCCCCGCGCGCGGGCGGCTCAGTAATAAACGAAACCTTGGCGATACCGGCGCGCTCGCACGCGGTAATGACCCGGCCGATAAACTCATAACGCGCGCTCTGGTCGCCACGAACGTGCACTTCCGGTTGCGGCGTCATGACCGACACGGTTTTCAGGCGTGTCAGCAGCGTAGGCCCATCCACCTGCTTCTCGTTCCAGAAGAAATCGCCGTCGCGGTTGACCGCAATGACGATACTTTTGGGCGTGGTCTGCAGCGGCTGGATCGTCTCCTTCGGCAGTTGCACCGGCACCGTGTGCGTCACCACCGGAATTGTGATCAGAAAGATGATCAGCAGAACCAGCATCACATCGACAAGCGGCGTGGTGTTGATACTGGAGATGACCTCGTCGTTATCATCCTGCCCAACGCTCATAGCCATGACAGACTCCGCTTATTGGACCAGCGATGCTTCACGAGCCGAAGCGCGTGCCGAGCGCCGGCTGCCGGCGAGCAGGACAGTGTGCAGTTGTGCGCCGAACGCACGAACACGCTCCATCACCGACTTGTTGCGGCGAACCAGGAAGTTGTAACCGAGCACAGCCGGCACGGCGACGGCGAGGCCGATCGCGGTCATGATCAGCGCTTCACCCACCGGGCCTGCAACCTTGTCGATCGAAGCCTGGCCGGCGATACCGATTGCCGTCAGCGCGTGATAAATCCCCCACACCGTACCGAACAGACCGACGAACGGCGCCGTCGAGCCAACCGTACCGAGGAAAGCCAGGCCGTCTTGCAGACGGTTCGACACGTTGGTGATCGCACGCTCGACCGACGTATCGATCCATGTGTTGCGGTCGACAGCCTCGAGCAGTGCTTCGTCGTGATGCTCGCCTGCCTCGATGGCCGTTTCGGCGATGAAGCGGAACGGCGATGCTTCGTCGAGCAGCTTCGTGCCTTCGACCAACGATGGCGCAGTCCACAGTTGTTCGTCGGCGCTCTTCGCACGACGGTTCGCACGGAACTGCTCGAAGAACTTGGTGATCATGATGTACCAGCTACCCATCGACATGAGCACCAGCAGAATCAGCACGAAGCGTGCAACGAAGTCACCGTTTTTCCAGAGCGCCCCGAGACCGTACGGGTTATTGACGGTTTCGGACGTGGCCGGCGCCGGCGGCGGCGTTGCTTCGTCAACGGCCGGGGCCGCTGTTTGCGGTGCGGCGGTGGTGGTGGCAGTGGCGGCAGCCGACGCGCTCGCGTCGCTCGCTTGCGCGTGGGCCATTTGCGGTGCCACAAAGGTATCCACCGTGGTTACGGCGAACAACATGGTTGCCGCCAATGCGGCGAGAGTACGCTTCTTCATGCCTGCTCCAAGTTCATTAGTACAACTTCTAAACCAAGACTGATAAATCGCTACCGGTACCGAACAGCCGTGGGTTTCAGTTCAGGTTAAACGAGAACGGAACTTGCACACGGACAGCCTGGCCTTGGGAAACGCACGTGAACTGCTTGACCGCGTTGAAGGCTGCGCGGTCCAGTGAGGAATCGTCCGCCGACTTGGCAACACGCTCATTCGTAATATGGCCTTGCGGGTCGACTACAAATTCAATCAACACATCACCCGTCACGTTGTTCTCCTGCGCTTCCTTCGGGTAGCGAATCGACGAACGAACCTGATCCGAGTTCGGACACACAACCCCTACTTCAGCGCTCACGGGCTTGCTCGGCGCAGGCGGCGCCGGCGGTGCAGGCGCGACAGCGGGTGCCGATACGACCGGTGCGGCCTGGTGCGTGATGGTCGGCTGGGGCGGTGCTTGCACCTGCACTTCCGGCGGCGGCACGAACGGCGGCGGCGGCGGTGCGAATTTCGGCGGCGGCAATTGCACGGTAGGCAAAGGCGGTGGCGGAGGCGGTTTCACCGGCTCGATGATCTTGGTTTCGATTGGATGCTGGATGACCTGCACGACCTTGGTGGCAAGGCCATTGATGAGTGCATAGATCAGCACGATGTGCAGGAGCAGAACAACTGCGATACCGCCGAAGCGGCGTACTGGGTTTTGCTGCTTGCGCCCAAACTCACGCGGGCGTCCTGGCCTCTCCATACGGGCCGTTGCTGCCGGAAATTGCCCTTCGACTTTCGTACCCACCTTTACTCCTCCGGCGTGAACCGTCCATTTCTGTAACTGCAGTGCGCTTACATACGGCAAACAACGTTCACTTCAGACAATCGCATCCATTGCCCAGGTCTTTGATTTGTAGTCCAAAATTTATGCTGTGAGGCCCAACCCTGCTGCAATGGCACGGGCATGGCTGTGAGACGCCGCGACGGTATTTCAGAGCAATCGAACGATCATCTAAGTAGAAGTACTAATAGATTAATTTCGACTCGCTCATTTCCGTCTGGCATGAATATGCTGAAGACAATTTGATCGAAGCGCGCTGCAGCTCCTGAACTTTTTGCGCGTTTGTCACCTGCATTTCATGGGAGGCAACAATAGCAGGACAAAAAATGCGGGGTCAAACTTTTTTTGATGGGAGCATACTAAGTTTAGAGAGAACACTCTAACTAATGCCGTATTCGCGTCGCTTTAAAAGAATAAGCGTGCGTCGGACAGATGCAAGCGAGTCATGCGCGGCTCGCTAATTGGGATGAAGCCGCTATTACAGGCTTCCGTGACACGCCATGAACTGCTGACGGGCCGCTGGTGATACGTAGCGCAAAGGCCTGCTGGGTGGGCGTTGCGCGAGGATTGCGCGGCAACCTCGACGAATCCCGAACAGGTCATCCAACGTACGTTTCAAGCGCCGACCAGAGGCCTGCGTTAAGGCCGGGAAGATAGCAGAAGAAAAACACCGTTTCCAAATTTTTTTTAGCGGTATTTACGACACTCTAAATACACATTTCAATTACGCCATTTATACAATTACAAAATCATTCCAAAAATTACATATCGCCGACGATAACGATAATGCCCGACTCGGGCATACCGGGCGTATCGACAATACGCGTTCATGGGCCGCCAGTGGCGAGTTGGTTTACGCCTGAGCCGCCATGTATGTGCGGCTCTCCAGACCTGACGAACAAACCGGAGCGGCGCTAAGCCGATTGCGCCGCTCCGCTGCCTTAACCGTTGGTTCCCTCGCTCACGACGACTGCGGTATCGTTCCGCGTACGCGCGAGCACGGGACGCAAGGCCGCACCGGTGTGACTTGCGGCAACACGGGACAATCCTTCGGGATCCGTAGCAGCGACAATCGTGCCGCCACCCACACCACCTTCCGGACCAAGATCAATGATCCAATCCGCCTCGGCAATCACGTCGAGATCGTGTTCGATGACGACGACGCTATGACCGCCATCCGCGAGACGATGTAGCACGCGAATCAGCTTCGCGACGTCGGCCATATGCAAGCCGACAGTCGGTTCGTCCAGCACGTACAGCGTGTGCGGTGGCTTCTGACCACGACGCGTGATGTCGTCACGCACCTTGCTTAGCTCGGTGACGAGCTTGATACGCTGCGCTTCGCCGCCCGACAATGTTGGGGACGGTTGGCCGAGCGTCAAATAACCGAGCCCGACATCCTTCATCAATTGCAATGGATGCGCGATATTCGAAATCGGCGCAAAGAACTCGACGGCTTCGTCGATTTCCATGGTCAGCACGTCGCCGATATTCTTGCCGCGCCACGTCACTGCCAGCGTCTCGGGGTTGAAGCGCTGCCCGTGACAGACGTCGCACGGAACCTTCACGTCGGGCAGAAAACTCATGCCGATGGTGCGCACGCCCTGCCCTTCACAAGCGGGGCAACGTCCTTCGCCGGTGTTGAACGAGAAACGCGATGCCGTATAGCCACGCGCGCGCGCTTCGAGCGTGCCGGCGAACAGCTTGCGGATCGCATCCCACACGCCGATGTAGGTCGCCGGACACGAGCGCGGTGTTTTGCCGATCGGTGTCTGATCGACTTCGAGCACACGGTCGATGGTTTCCCAGCCGGTGATCGCATCGCACCCTTGCCATGCATGCGTGACGTTCAGCGGCGCACGCGGCGCCGTGCGCGCCAACACGCTCGAACGCCGGTTCGCCGCCGGCTGGGTCTCGGCCACCGCACGCGCACGCCGTGTGGCCGGCGACGACAGCACCGAGCGCCCCACCGCATCCAGCAGATTGGCCATCAGCACATCGCGCGCGAGCGTCGATTTGCCCGAACCGCTCACGCCCGTCACCGCTACCAACCGTGAAAGCGGAATGCCGACGGTGACGTTCTGCAAGTTGTGCAGCTTGCCGCCGTGCACCGTCAGCCAATTCTCCGGCACCGCGGCGATGCGCTTGGTCGGCGCGACCACCTCGCGGCGCGGCTGCAGCGGATGCACGATCGGATTGGCGAGGAACTGTCCGGTCAGCGAATCGGGTTGCGCCGACAGATCGGCCACGCTGCCCTGTGCGACCAGCGTGCCGCCGCGCTTGCCCGCGCCCGGCCCGATATCGATGATGTGATCTGCACGCCGAATCGTGTCCTCGTCATGCTCGACGACCACCAGTGTATTGCCCTTCTCGCCCAGCTTGCGCAAGGCGTTGAGCAGAATCTGGTTGTCGCGCGGATGCAGGCCGATGGTCGGTTCGTCGAGCACGTAGCACACGCCTTGCAGGTTGCTGCCCAGTTGCGCGGCGAGCCGGATGCGCTGCGCTTCGCCGCCCGACAGGCTCGGTGCCGCGCGATCGAGACTCAGATAACCGAGCCCAACTTCTTCCAGAAACTGCAGGCGGCTGCCGATTTCGCTGACCACGTCGCGCGCGATTTCCGCGTCCCGACCGCTCATCTCCAGCGTGTCGATCCACGCACGCGTATCGGACACCGTCCATTGCGCGACGTCGACGATGGCCTGCTCGCCGAACGTGACTGCGCGCGCAGTTGGGTTCAGACGCGTGCCGGCGCAATCCGCACAGGGCTCGTCGACGAGACCTTCCGGTTCCTGCTCCTCAGAAGGCAAGCTCTGCTCGCGGCCGCGGTTGTCGTCGACGATCACCGTGTCGTCGTACGCCGCGCGTTGTTCACGCGTCAGCGCGAGGCCCGTGCCGACGCATGTCGTGCACCAACCATGCTTACTGTTGTACGAGAACATGCGCGGATCAAGCTCGGGATAGCTCGTGCCGCATACCGGACAGGCGCGCTTGGTGGACAGTACCTTCACCGTGCCAAGTTTCGCCGTGGGACGGCCGCCTCTGATCGCGTCGTGCAAACCGTCGAGCGGCGCCAGCAGATGCATGACGCCCTTACCGATTTCCAGCGTCCGATCGAGCGCCTGGCGCAGTTCCACTTCCTTATCCGGCGATACGACGAGGTCGGTCACCGGCAACTCGATGGTGTGCTCGCGGAAGCGATCCAGCTTCGGCCACGGGTCCACCGGCACGAACTCACCGTCCACACGCAGATGCGTATTGCCGCGCGCTTTCGCCCACTTGGCGAGATCGGTATAGACGCCCTTGCGGTTCACGACCAGCGGTGCGAGGAAACCAACGTGCTGCCCTTTATGATCGCGCAGCAATTGCGCCGCAATCGATTCGACGCTTTGCGACGTGACCGGCGTGCCGTCGTGGATGCAATGCTGCAGACCGAGCTTCACATACAGCAGGCGCAGGAAGTGCCACACTTCGGACGTAGTCGCCACCGTACTCTTACGGCCGCCACGCGACAAACGCTGCTCGATCGCGACGGTGGGCGGAATGCCATACACCGCGTCGACCTCGGGCCGGCCGGCAGGCTGCACGATGGACCGTGCGTACGCGTTGAGCGATTCGAGGTACCGGCGCTGCCCTTCGTGGAACAGAATGTCGAAGGCAAGCGTGGACTTGCCCGACCCGGAGACACCGGTAATCACGTTGAATTTGCCGTGCGGAATATCCACATCCAGCGATTTCAGGTTGTGCTCGCGCGCATTGACGATGCGCACCACGTCCTCGCCTTCAATCGCCCGCCGCGCACGCGCCGCGCTCAACGCCTTTTGCAGCGGCACACCCTGCGATTCCGGTTCGGCCGCCGCGTTCATGGCGCGGTCGTATTGCAGCAATGCCTCGCCGGTATGCGATTCCAGACAAAGCTTGACGTCTTCCGGCGTGCCCGCGCACAGCACCCTGCCGCCGCCGTCGCCGCCTTCGGGACCGAGATCGATCAACCAGTCGGCCGCACGGATCACGTCGAGATTGTGTTCGATCACGATCAGCGAATGGCCGCTCGTCAACAGCTTGCCGAACGCCTGCATCAGTTTGGCGATGTCGTCGAAATGCAGGCCGGTGGTCGGCTCGTCGAACATGAACAGGCGTTTAGCGACCGGCTGCTTCGCGCTGCGCGCGGTGCGCGCCTGCGCCGATTCCGCGAGGAAGCCGGCGAGCTTGAGCCGCTGCGCTTCACCACCGGATAGCGTGGGCACCGGCTGGCCAAGCTTGACGTATTCGAGACCCACGTCGACGATTGGCTGCAGCACACGCAATACTTCGGCATCCTTGGCGAAGTAGGCGGTGGCTTCGCTCACCGTCAGCTCCAGAACGTCGGCAATGCTCAACGCACGCGCCGGCTCACCGCGCTCGATTTTGACTTCGAGCAGCTCCGCGCGATAGCGGCGCCCATCGCAATCCGGGCAGCGCAGGTAAACGTCGCTCAGGAACTGCATTTCGATGTGCTCGAAGCCCGAGCCGCCGCAGGTCGGGCAGCGCCCGTCGCCGGAGTTAAAGCTGAACATGCCCGGACCGTAACCGCGTTGCTGCGCGAGCGGCGCCTTGGCGAAGAGCTTGCGGATTTCGTCGAAAGCACCCACGTAGCTGGCCGGATTCGAGCGCGCGGTCTTGCCGATCGGCGACTGGTCGACAAATACGACGTCGGTGACCTGGTCGGCGCCGCTAAGGCTCTTGAATGAGCCCGGCGATTCGGTGGCGAGACCGAAGTGACGTGCCATAGCCGGATACAAAACATCCTGCAGCAAGGTGGACTTGCCGGAGCCCGACACACCTGTCACGCAGACAAGCCGCTGCAGCGGAATCTCGACCGTGACGTCGCGCAGATTGTGTTCGGTTGCGCCTTCGAGCACGATGCGCGGCGTGCTGTCATCCACCGGACGTTGCGACCAGTGCGCCGCATCCGCCACATGGCGGCGACCACCCAGGTACTCACCAGTCAGCGTGCCGGACGAACGGATCGCCTCAGGCGCGCCGTCGTAAATGATCGAGCCGCCGCGTTCGCCTGGCCCCGGACCCATGTCGATCAGACGATCTGCCGCGAGCATCACCGAGGGATCGTGTTCGACCACCACCAGCGTATTGCCCGCATCGCGCAGCCGATGCATCGCCTCGACGATCCGGTTCAGATCGCGCGGATGCAGGCCGATGCTCGGCTCGTCGAGCACGAACAGGGTTTTGGTCAACGATGTGCCGAGCGCCGTGGTCAGGTTGATCCGCTGCACCTCGCCGCCCGACAGCGTGCGGCTTTGCCGGTCGAGCGTCAGATAGCCGAGGCCGACGTCGCACAGGTATTTGAGGCGCGTGCGCACTTCGGCGAGCAACAGCTTGAGTGCGTCGTCGAGCAAGGCGCTAGGCAGGCTGATTTCGTCGAAGAAACGCCGGATGCGCTCGATCGGCATCAGCATCAGATCGTGCACGGTCAGACCCGGCAAGGCTTCGAGTTGCGCACGCTTCCACTCGACCCCACGCGGCATGAAGCGTTTCTCGGGCGCCAGCACCTCGTCCGCGTTCTGCTTGCTGCCTAGACGCCACAACAGCGATTCCGTTTTCAGACGCGCGCCGCCACAGGTTTCGCACGGCGTATAGCTGCGGTACTTCGACAGCAACACACGGATGTGCATCTTGTACGCCTTCGATTCGAGATACTCGAAGAAGCGTTTGACGCCGTACCAATGGCTTTGCCACTTCCCGTTCCAGTCTGGCGAACCGTTGATGACCCAGTCGCGTTCGGCGTCCGTCAACTCGCCCCAAGGTGTGCCGCGGCGGATATCGGCTTTCGCCGCGTAGCGCATCAGATCGTCCTGGCATTCTTTCCAGGCGGGCGTTTGCATGGGCTTGATCGCGCCGTCGCGCAGCGTCTTGCGCGCGTCGGGAATCACCAGACCGAGGTCGACGCCGATCACGCGGCCGAAACCGCGGCAGACTTCGCACGCACCGTACGCCGAGTTGAACGAGAACAGTGCCGGTTGCGGATCCGCATAGCGCAGGTCGCTCTCCGGGCTGTGCAGGCCAGTGGAGAAGCGCCAGATTTGCGGCTCGGCCTCTTTGGCTTCCGGCGCCTCTGGCGCTGCAGGCAGCACGTAAATATTGACGCGGCCGCCACCGCGCTTGAGTGATGCCTCGATCGCTTCGACCACCCGTTGCTTGTCGACCGAGCTCAAACGGAAGCGGTCGGCCACCACGTCGAGCAGCTTGCGCTTGCCAGTGGGCGAGTCGACTTCGCGCTGCGCCTGCACACGCGTGTAGCCGCTCGCGGAGAGCCATTGCTCCACTTCCTGCTCGGACGCCGTTTCCGGCAACTCGACCGGGAACGTGACGACCAGCCGCGAATCATTCGCCGCAGTGCGCTCGAGCAGTTCGGCGTAGATCGTTTCTGGCGTGTCGTGGCGCACCTGCTGCGCGGTCTTGCGATCGAACAGTTCGGCCGCTCGCGCGTAGAGCAGCTTCAGGTGATCGTTGAGCTCCGTCATGGTGCCGACGGTGGAGCGCGAACTGCGCACCGGGTTGGTCTGGTCGATCGCGATGGCGGGCGGCACGCCATCGACCCGATCGACCTGCGGCCGATCCATGCGATCAAGAAACTGCCGGGCGTAGGCGCTGAAGGTTTCGACGTAGCGCCGCTGCCCTTCCGCGTACAACGTGTCGAACACGAGGCTCGATTTGCCGGAACCGGACGGCCCGGTGACGACCGTCATTTCGCCGGTTCGCACGTCGAGATCGACGTTTTTCAGGTTGTGCTGGCGCGCGCCGCGAATGCGGATAATTCCGTTAGATGCCAATTTTTCCGACCGTCTGAATGAGTGGACCACCTCTCACGGACGCCTCGCGACCGCGCAAGTTCGGGATACCCGGCTGACGGAACGACACGCCAAAGGCCGGGTTATAGGGGGATACTATACTGTATATTTATACAGTTTTCCATGACACGGCATGGCTGCAAGCTCGCAGCGCCTCGGGTCTGGAAAGGCGACGCCGAGGGCGCCCCGATCAGCCGACCAGCAAGCGATGTGCCGTTTCAGAGGAAACCATGCAGCCGTCAGGAAATGGCGGCGGAGGTGGGAAATACAAGGTTTTCCGGCGCAGCGCGGCGCGGGGGCGCGCGCGCCAGCCGGAACTAGCCGAAACCGGCCGGATCGGACCGGCCCTAGCCGAAGACACTTTCCACGTTAAACCGGCCCATCACCGGCGCCGCCGGTTCCGCAGCGGCCTGCGCCACTCCGCTTCCGCCCAGCGCGTAAGCCACGCAGCGTTTTGCCAGCACCTCGGTCGGATCGACAAGCCGCACCACCGACCCGTCCGGCCGCGTCAGCGTCGAACCGCGCAGCAGCAGCGGCAACTCGGTGCAGCCCAGCACGATGACCTGCACGCCTTGCGCGACCAGATCAACCACCGCAGCGGCGAGGTCGTCACAGCACTCACCCGACGTGTAGCCCGCCTTGGCGCCACTCGGCCCATAAACCGCGTTCATGAGCCGGGCCTGGGCGGCCGCGGCCGGTGCGATCTGCACGAAGCCGCATGCTTCGAGCGCCCTCTCGTAGACCCGGCTCGCCAGCGTGCCCGACGTAGCCAGCACGCCGACTTCGCGCAGGCTCGGGAAAGCCTCACGCAGATAATCGGCGGTACAGGTCAGCATATTGACGATCGGAATGGTCAATGCCGGCTGAATCCCTTCCACGAACGCATGCGCCGTATTGCACGGAATGGCGATGAGATCGGCGCCGCCCTCTTCGAGCGTCTTGCAGGCAGCGTAGAGCGCGAGTGTCGGATCGTCGCCGTTGCCGAGCAGCGCTTCAGTGCGATCCGGAATCTGCGGATTCTGCTCGACCATAACCTTGATGTGGTCCTGATCGCAGGCGGCCGGCGTGTTGCGCACCAGTTTCGCCATGAAATCGACAGTCGCCGCCGGGCCGACACCACCCAACACGCCCACCTTGAAACGCCGCTCCGGCTGCGCATAGTGCGCCGCTGCAACGTAGCGCGCGTAGACGAGATTGGTATCGATAAACGGCACTTCCAGCGTGCCGAGTGCGCGCGCCACCAACGGAATTTCGGCGAGTCCGGGAACGATGATCTCCGCACCTTGCGCAATGAGGTCGGCGCATGCGGCGCGCAACAACTCGACTGGTCGGCCGTACAGATGCCCGCATTTGATGCCCTCGTCGCCATACACGGCACTCGTTACGCAATCGACGCCCGCTTCATCACGCGGATGCAGCACGTCGAATCGCGCACTGTCGAAATAACGTTCGAAAAGGCCGTGGCGGCGGATCGTGCCGGAAGTCAGCACACCGATCCGGCGAACCGACGGAAAAGCCTGCCGTACATGCGCCAAGAGCGCGGCCATGATGTTGGCGATCGGCGGCGCCACGTTCGCCGAGAGTTCGTCGATGAAGGTGTGACTGAGGAAGCACGGCAGGACGATCGCGTCGACACCGCGTTTCTCGAAGGCGCGAATCGTGTCGAACACGTGGATTTTGAATGACGCGCTCGCGGCGCCTGGCGTTGCCGGTCCTTGCCACGAGTGCTCCTCGAGGACGAAGTCAAACGGCTTGGCCGCACCGGGCCGGCGCCAGGCCGCGGTCATCCTGCTCAATACGTCGACGCTTGCGAGCGGCGACGCGCCCGTCACCACACCCAGCGAACGATGACGATACATGATGGCTTTCCCCTGTCGTTTTTTCAGTTCGCCTTGATATTAGGATGCTTTCGGGGATTCAGGATGTTGTTAATCACGAAATAGCGGGTTTATGCCTGGGTGAGTCCTTACTGAAGGTTTTCCTGCGGTGACGCCTGTCCGCGTTTTGTAATGGATCGATTGGCGTTGCCCTAATTCGGGGGCATACGGACAAACAGGCGTCACACGGCGACGCACCTTAACCTAGGCGACTTCGACAACACCTCGCGCCGCGCCGCGCTTACGGCGCTCCAAGGTGCCGATGCAAATCAGCGAAACCCCTGCGAGGCAGCTATAAAACACGGCCAACGGCCACCATGCGCCCGGATATCGATGCGCGAGCAACGTCCCGATCAACGGCGTCAAGCCACCGGCCAATGCGGCGCACACCTGATAGGACAAAGAGATAGCCGAATACCGGACTCTCACCGGGAATGCAGTCGACATAAAACCGGCCATCACCGCATAAGAACTCGACATGCACATCACCGCCAGCGCGATGCCGAACACAATCGCCACCGGCTGCCCGGTCGATACCAGCGCGAACATCGGATAAGGCGAAAGCATCGCCAACGCCGCTGCGCCCTTTAAAAACCTGCCGGTACCTATCCGTTGCGCAAACCATCCGGAACCCAGTTGCGTGAACAACTGAATGAAAGCCACCACAAACAGGCAATCGAGAATCAGCGAACGATCGAGTCCAAGCGTCTGCGTCGTGTAATTCAGCATGAACGTATTGACGAACCAGGCACCGGCCACGCCGATCACATTCGCACCGAGACACAACAACACCGTGCGCCATGCGTCGCGCACAACCTCGGCGACCGGCAACGTCGCCACGCGCCGTTGCGCTTTCAACGCCTTGAATTCGGGCGATTCATCGACTCCCGCGCGGATCAGCAAACCCACCACCAGCAACACCGCGCTGGCGAGAAACGGCAGACGCCAGCCCCAACTGAGAAACGCTTCCTTATCCATCGACGCCACCGCGCGAAACGCGAGCAGCGACAGGATCAGCCCCGCCGGACTGCCGAGCTGCGCAAACGAGGCGAAGAAAGTGCGCCTGCCCTGTGGCGCGTGTTCGCTTGCCATCAGTACCGCGCCGCCCCACTCGCCGCCGATCGCGATGCCCTGCGCGACGCGCAGTAGCACCAGCAACACAGGCGCCCAGACGCCGGCGCTCGCATACGTCGGCAGGAAACCGATACCGACTGTGCCGACACCCATGATCGCCAGCGTCGCGACGAGCGCCTTCTTGCGGCCAATGCGATCGCCCAGGTGGCCGAACACGAGGCCACCGAACGGTCGCGCGAAAAAGCCCACCGCGAACGTGCCAAACGAAGCCAGCGTAGCGAAGAAAGGGTCGCTGCCGGGAAAGAACAGCTTGCCGAAAATCAGCGCGGATGCGGTGGCGTAGATATAAAAGTCGTACCACTCGATTGTGGTGCCTACAAATGCCGCTGCTGCGGCACGGTTGGGTTGCCGGCCTGCGGCGAGGTCGTCTGGCTCGCGATTCATGTGTTTCGTCTCCAAGGTCGTTCTTCTGGATAGCGCGGCTTCTGCGTGCCGTCACCGGAAAACTGCTTGCTTGCGGTCAGGCTTTGAGTACGCCCGCTTCGAGCAAACGCTGCTGGGTTGCAGCATCGATGCCGAGTGCGTCGAGTACATCGCGTGTGTCGCCGCCGAGCGTCGGCGGCGCACTGCGATAGGTGGCCGGCGTGCGCGACAATTTGATCGGCGACGCCGTGCCGCGATACTCGCCCATCTCGATCACCATGCCGCGATGTAGTGTGTGCGGATGGCGCGCGACGACGTCGACGGTTTGCACCGGCCCGCACGGCACGCCTGCATTGATCAATGCCTGAGCGAGCGGCTCGCAGTCGTGCGATGCGAGCAAATCTTCGAGCGCGGCCTTTAGCGGCTCGCGATGCGCGCAGCGGTTGCGGTTATCCACGTAGCGGGGATCGTCCGCAAGTTCCGGCGCGCCAAGATGCGCACACAGCCGCGCGAACTGCCGGTCATTCCCGACGGCGAGAAAGATTGGCGCGGTCGCGGTCCGATAGCTGTCGTACGGCGTGATGTTCGGATGGGCATTGCCGCTGCGCTCGGGCGTGCGGCCCGAGCCGAAATAGTTCGGCAAATGCGGATGCAGGAGCGACACGCCGCAGTCGTATAGCGCGATATCGATCGATTGGCCATGCCCGCTTTTCGTGCGCTCGGCGAGCGCCAGCAGAATGCCGGCCAGCGCGTTCAAACCCGTCACCATATCCACGACCGGCAAGCCGACGCGCGTCGCCGGTCCGTCGCGCTCGCCGTTCACACTCATCAGGCCGGTCATCGCCTGAATCGCGGCGTCGTAGCCGGGCAAGCCGCCTAGCGGGCCGTCGGGACCGAAGCCCGATACCGCGCAATGAATCAGCTTCGGGAAGCGCTCGCGCAAATCGCGCTCGTAATCCATGCCCCAGCGCGCGAGCGTGCCGGGCTTGAAGTTTTCGACCAGCACGTCGGCGTCTTCGAGGAGTTTCCACAAAATGTCGCGGCCCTCGTTGCACGACAGATCGACCGCGATGCCCTGCTTGTTACGGTTCACGCCCGCGAAATACCACGCAGTGTCACCGTAAAACGGCGGCCCCCAGCCGCGCGTTTCATCTCCGCCAGGGGGCTCCAGTTTGATGACCTGAGCACCGTGATCGGCCAGCGCTTGCGTGCAGTACGGGCCGCCGAGCACGCGGCTGAGGTCGATGACTTTGATGCCTTGCAATGCGCCCGGCGTTGCTTGCGTACCGTTGTTCACATGTTCGGTCATTGTTCGCTCCCTGCCGGCAGCAGTTGCAATGTCTGGTCGAGCGTCACGCTACGGGCATTGACCAGTGCGTTGATGACGTCGTTTTCATCGGAAGGCGTCTGCACGTCGAGCGGATCGAACGGCAGCAGCTTGTGCCGCAACACCAGATGACTCAGCGCGAGACGCCTGAAATCCGGCGCGAGACGCACACCTTCGCAGGCCATGAGCACAGCCGTACTCGCGTGATACAGGGCCGTGCCCGCCTGCCGGACCGATTCATCGCGTCCGCACTCGGCGACGCTCGCAAGGGCATCGCAAGCGCGCGTCAAAGTAGAACGCAGCACCTTGAGACTCGCAGCGGGCAGTCCTGCAGCACCGAGCATATCCTGCAGATATGTGCGCAGCGGTTCGAGCGCACCATCCCGTTTCGCTGCACGCGCGACATCGAGCGCGACAATGTTGCTAGTGCCTTCCCAGATCGAACCGAGATGCGCGTCGCGCACGAGACGCGCGTCGCTCCACTCTTCGATATAGCCGGTGCCACCGCGCACTTCCATCGCGTCGCCGGTCACACGGCGAGCATCGCGGCACGCGCGAAATTTGATCAACGGCGTAAGGATGCGCACGCATTTCGCCGCCTGCCGATCGCCGGCGTCGGCCTTTTCCAGCAACAAAGCGATTTGCATGAACATCGAACGAGCCTGTTCCGCGGGCAGCATCATCTTGAGCAACTGCCGCTGCATTAGCGGCATATCGATCAGCTTGCGGCCGAACGCTTCGCGATTGCGTGCGATGTGCAGCGCCTCGGTCAGCGCGCGGCGCATCAAACCCGCTGCACGCACGCCGTTCGACAGACGCGACATGTTGATCATGTCGGCCATCTGGTGAAAGCCGCGCCCCACTTCGCCGATCAGATACGCCACGGCGCCTTCCAGCACGATCTCGCCGCTCGCCATCGAGCGGCTGCCGAGCTTGTCCTTCAGACGCACGATCCGATAGCTGTTGCGCGAGCCGTCCGGCAAAGTCTTCGGCAACAGGAACAGCCCAAGGCCGTTGATACCGGCAGGTGCGTTGTCCACGTGCGCGAGCACCATCGCGAGATCGGCGTCGGCGTTCGAGCAGAACCATTTGTCGCCGTAGAGGCGCCAGGCTTCTTCACCGTTCGCGCCGGTTTCGAGCGCGGCACGCGTCGCGATACGGGCAACGTCCGAGCCCGCCGCCTGTTCGGTCATGAACATCGCGCCCTGAAACAACGTGTCGAAATCACGTGAAGCCAGCATCGGCAGAAATCGCGCGACCAGTTCGGGCGCGCCGAATTTGCGAAGCGTACGCGTGAGCGAATCGGTCATGCTGACGGGACAGCACAGCCCGAATTCCGCCTGCACGAACAGGAAGGTCAGTGCGTATTTGACCAGCGGCGGCGCTGCCTTTTTGCCATCGCGGGTGTCATGGCTCATCGACGCGAGCCCCAACTCCGCGTAGGCCACGCGTTCGAGCGCGACGTAATCGGGATGCTTGTCGATGCTTTGCAGCGCTTCGCCGCGCCGCGTGCGATGCCGCAATTGCGGCGGGTTCTTGTCGGCGGACAACGCCCACACGTCGAGTTCGTCGGACGCCCGCTGGCCTAGCGAAACGAGTTGGCTTTCGAGTTCCTGATATAGCGCGTCACCGAGATGCAGTTTGAGCAGACGGGCGAAGTCGGGGTCGCTGCTGAAGAGGTTGACGCCCCGGCTGTCGGGAATATTGGACGAGCCGTGTGCCGGCTGCGCGGTGATTTCGCTCATGCTTGTCTCCTTTGTGGAAGGAGCATAGAAGCGGCTTCGATAAACGTCTAATACAACTTATATCCGGTACGATAGATACAGCTTATCGATCACAGAACCGGAGACTGCCGTGGACCTGAAGCAATTGCGCTATTTCGTGGCGGTCGCCGAGGAATTGCATTTCGGCCGCGCGGCGAAGCGGCTGTTCATTTCGCAGCCGGCGCTCAGTTTCGACATCCGCAAGTTCGAGGAACAGTTAGGGGTGCAACTGCTCGCGCGCACCAACAAGACGGTCGCGCTGACGAACGCGGGGCAGGTGCTGCTTGGCGAGGCGCGCCGCTTGCTGCTGCAGGCGGGCGAAGCCGAACGCATCACGGTCCGATCTGCGCACGGGCTAGCTGGCCGCTTGCGGATCGGCTTTGTGAACTCGATGTTGTATCGCGGGATGCCGCACGCGGTGAGCCGCTTCGAGGCTGACTATCCGGGCGTCGAAATCGTGCTGAAGGAGATGAACACCAGCGAACAGGTGCATGCGATCCAGCGGATGCAGATCGACATGGGCTGCGCGCATTGGGGGAATTTTCCGTCGGATGTGCTTTCGACGCCGATTTTTTCGGAGCCGTTTTTGTGTTGCTTACCGATTGATCATCCGCTGGCGCGAAAGCGCAAGGTCGATCTGCGGGCGTTGGCGCAGGAGCCGTTTATTCTGTTTCCGCGCACGGTGTCGCCGCATTATCACGATCTGATTATTGCGCAGTGCGTGGGGGCTGGGTTTAGTCCGTTGATTCGCCACGAGGCGCGGTTGTGGCAGACCGTTGTGACGATGGTCGGGTTTGGGATGGGGGTGGCGTTGGTGCCTTTTACCTTACGGCAGGTGCAGGATCCGAGGGTTTGCTTTTTGCCCTTGCAGGGGGAGACGCTGCTGTCGCAGGTTTTGCTTTTGCGGAGAGGGGGCGATTCGGAGCCTGTCGCGGAGCGGTTTGTTGAGTATCTTAAAGATGGGAAGTGAGGTTTTTTTGTTGCCTTCGCGGCGCTTTTGTCAGTGTTCTTAGGGCTTTGGGCTTTCCTTGTTCTGGCTTTCGTGCCTTTCCTTGAATTGTTAGTGGTCTATTAGTGTTGCCCCTGTGCGGGGCGGCACTTACTTTCTTTGCCGCCGCAAAGAAAGATAAGCAAAGAAAGCGGCTAGAAGCCCCTGCTAAGCGGGCACCGTGGTCTGCTACGGGTAGTGGTGCGACTGGAATCCGTGTTCTCTCGCATTCGGCGTTAGTGACAAAGGAGTCATCAGCTCCCACTCCGCACTGCGTGCGTCGCGGACGGGTCTGCAGGGGAAACCACCGGCTTCGGTTGAGTTTGTGGCGGCCGTCGGCTTCGCCTCGGCGACGCGCTTCTGCACTCCCTAGGGAACCCCACTTCAAATGATATGGCGGCGTGCCGCAATTATGGTCACGGCGCCGGTGCCGTTGCCGTTCCAATCACAATGGCGATGGCGATGGCGGGGCAATGATGAAGCCGCTGTCTGATGGCGAGACGCGAGCGCCAAAACGCAGCGATTGGTTTTATGAACTGCTCTTCGGCGCGCGCAGCGCCGCCGGAAGTATGACGCCCTTGTCACAGGCACGTGCAGCGGCACGAACACAGATTCCAGTCGCACCACTACCCTGCGTAGACCACGGTGCCCACTTAGCAGGGGCTTCTAGCCGCTTTCTTTGCTTATCTTTCTTTGCGGCGGCAAAGAAAGTAAGTGCCGCCCCGCACAGGGGCAACGCTAATAGACCACTAACAATTCAAGGAAAGGCCAAAGCCCTCAGAACACGGCCAAATGCCGCCGCAAAAGGCAAAAACCAACCATTACCCTTCCCGCAAATACCCCACAAGCACCTTATGCGCAACCATATCCACAGCAGGCTTAATCAACCCATTCTTGTCGGTCCAAACCTTCGGCGTCAACGCACCACTCAACGCGACGCTATCCGCGTCACCAAGAGCGAGCAGCGCAGTCTGCACCTCATCATCAAACGCAATCACGTTAACGAAAATCGTATCGCCATCATTGGTGGTCGCCCGGACCTTGCAGGTCACAAAGCGCTTACCATTCTGCCCCGTGCGGATCTGCGCCTCGCCGTATAGGCGCCCGCCCACCAGTCCATCGATCATCGTCCTGCTCCTGTTATTCCGTACCGTGCAAAAAGCAATATCGCCCAGCACTGCACGTATGATCCCACGATACGCAGCGCGGCTTACGCAAAAGCACGGACTGCTCGCGCCATATGCCAATCGCCGCGCGCCTGCGCTGAACTCACACGCTTACCGTGAACCCGTCTGCGCGCCCGCCGCCTCGAAAATATCCCGCAACCATTGCGCAAACACCCGCACCCGCGACGACAACTGGCGATTCTGCGGATACAGCACCGAAACCGGCATCGGCGGCGGCGGGAATTCCGCGAGAATGATCTTCAGCCGCCCTGACGCGAGTTCACTCATCACGCGGTATTGCGGCACTTGCACGATGCCAAGCCCGGCCACCGCCGAACCTGTGTAGAGATCGGCACCCGTCACCGATACCGTCGACGGCAAATACGTGGCCGTATCGCGCCCGTCAATTCTGAATTCGAGCGGCACCGGCTTGCCCGTCGCGCTGGATAGATAATTCACCGCGCGATGCGTGGACAAAGCCGACGGATCGGCCGGCTCGCCGTACGCTTCCAGATAAGCCGGACTCGCCACCGTCACTTGCGGCAGTTGCGCCACGCGCCGCCCCACCATCGACGAATCCTGCAGATTGCCCGCCCGCAACACGCAATCGATCCCCTCCCGCACCAGGTCGACCAGCCGGTCGTCCTCGCCGATCGTCAGTTCGATGTCGGGAAATCGCTCGAGAAACGCCGGCAGCGCCGGCACGACAAAGTGCCGGGCCAGCGTGCCCTGCAAATTCACACGCAACAGGCCCTTCGGCGCGATGTTGGAAAACGAACCCTCCGCCTCCTCCATATCGGCGATCAGCCGCACGCAGCGGCGGTAATACGCCTCGCCGTCGTGCGTGAGGCGGACGGAGCGCGTGGTGCGCTCGAGAAGCCGCGCGCCGAGCCGCTGCTCCATGCGCTTCATCAGGTTGGTGACGGTGGCGCGCGGAATCTGCAAATCATCCGAAGCACGCGTGAAGCTTTGCCGCTCGGCGATCCGGATGAACACCCGCATTTCCTCGAAACGATCCATGGTTGATGCCTTTGCCGGACTGGAGATCCGGCTGCTCGTCGGCCAATTATTAAAGCAAATGGAATGATGATGGCAAGTCTAACCCGATTATCTCAGCGACGAAAGCGACCATGATTCACCTCACCAACCCACCAGACAGAAGGAAACGAATCATGAACACGATCAAAAACGCTCAAGTCGCCATCGTTACTGGCGCATCCCGCGGCATCGGCGCAGCAGTTGCGCAACGCCTCGCCAAGGACGGCTTTGCAGTTGCCGTGAACTACGCATCGAGCTCGACGGAAGCCGATGCGCTGGTCGCGGAACTCACAGCGGCAGGCACCAAAGCCATCGCCGTGAAGGCCGACGTTGCGAACGCCGACGACGTGCGTCGCATGTTCGAAATCACCGAACAACAACTCGGCAAAGTGGACGTGCTGGTCAACAACGCCGGCGTGCTGAAGACGCTGCCGCTCGCCGACACCAGCGACGCGCTGTACGACCAGACTTTCGACATCAACGTGCGCGGCACCTTCAACACGCTGCGCGAAGCGGCCGCACGGATGAACAACGGCGGACGCATCGTCAACTTCTCGAGCACGACGCTGGCGCTGAACATGCCGGGCTACGCGATCTACAACGGCACCAAGGCCGCCGTCGAAGCCTTCACGCATGTGTTCGCCAAGGAATTGCGCGGCCGCGACATCACCGTCAACGCGGTGGCGCCGGGCCCGATCGCGACCTCGCTGTTCCTCGACGGCAAGACCGAAGAACAGATCCAGACCTTCGCCAAAATGCCGCCGCTGCAACGCCTCGGCCAGCCGGACGACATCGCCTCGGTCGTGTCTTTCCTCGTCGGTCCGGATGCAGGTTGGGTCAATGGCCAGATCCTGCGCGCCAACGGCGGCGTGGCTTAACCGAGCTTGAAAACACGCAAAGAGCCTCTCTCACGGCACCTTTAAAAGTCATATCACTTTCACGACTCGGAGCAGAAAAATGCAGAAGAACGTCATTTTGGTTACGGGCGCGGGTACGGGCATCGGCAAGCTCACCGCGCAATCCCTGGCCGAAGCCGGCCATATCGTCTACGCGACGATGCGCGATATCGAAGGACGCAACAAGCCGCGCGCCGGTGAAATTCGAGTGCTCGCCCAGGCGAAGGACATCCAGTTGCATCCGCTCGAACTCGATGTGTTGTCGCAAGAATCCGCCGATGCCGCCGCCGCGACGATCATTCGCGAGCAAGGACGGCTCGACGTGGTGATGCAGAACGCGGGCCATCTGGTGGTCGGTCCGACCGAAGCGTTCACACCCGAAGAAATGGTGAAGGTGTTCGACACCAACCTGTTCGGCGCGCAGCGTGTGAACCGTGCAGTGCTGCCGTATCTGCGCCAGCAGGAAGCGGGCTTGATGTTGTGGATCAGCAGCACGACGACCAAGGGCGGTTTCCCTCCCTTCCTCGGACCCTACGGCGCCGCAAAGGCAGCGATGGATTCTTTGGCAGTCACCCTCGCCTACGAAATCGCGCGCTTCGGTATCGAGACCTCGATCGTGGTGCCGGGCGCGTTCACTCGCGGCACCGCACACTTTCCGAGCGCCGGCAAACCTGCCGATGCAGAGCGCGCCGCCGCGTATGCACGCTATGACGGCGTGATGGATCAGATCGGCGAGCGCCTGTCCGAACTCACACCGGACGACGCCGATCCGCAAGCCGTAGCCGATGAAATCGTGCGGATCGTCGCGTTGCCTTCGGGCGAGCGGCCGATGCGCTCGGTGATCGACTTCGTCGGCGACGGCGCGCGTGAAGTGCTCGAAGTCTCAGAGCGCGTGCGCATCGAGTTCGCCAAACGCATCGGTATGGGCGATCTGCTTGAAGCGAAGATCAAGCGGTAATCAGCGCATGACCGTGAGGGACGCCGAGGGTGATTGATAAACCTTTGCGTCCCACCGTTCCTTTTCCGCTTTGAACACACCGCTCATGAAACCCTCAATCCTGCTCGCCTGCGCCGTGCTGCTGCCATTTCTGATCGCCGCTTGCGATGCGCGACAACAAGCTCAGTCGCCGGACGCATCCGTCACCACGCGGAGTACAGCCATGAAACCCTCAGTGACTTATCTTCATCTGTTGAAGCACACGCCCTTCTTTACGAGCCTCACAACCGAACAATTGCGTTCGGTGATCGGCCATTCGCATGAATGGGAAGCGCAGCCCGGTACCGTGGTCGCGCAATGCGACGGCAGCGCGCACGACGGCGCTGCGAACGATCAAGGCATGTGGATTCTTCTGGACGGCGGCTGGCGTATCGAATATGGTCAACAGTCGTATCCGGCCGGTCATGCGAGTGCGGGCAAATGGTTTAGCGCGACTGTGACCGATCGGCCATGCAGCCTTGTCACGACCGAACACAGCTATGTGATGAAAATCGAACGCGCCGATTTTGACGTGATGCTCAAACAAGGTTTCGCGTTCGATCAACATCTCGATGCAGGGCGCCGCTATTACAGCGAACTGTTCGCCGCTCCGGCCGAACTCGTCAAATAGCAGTCGAGCCGGAGCGTGTGATTACGCTGTGCAAACGCCGAGGAAGCGCGCTTAAACCGCCTTCGGATTGCGCTCCGTAAATCCTTCCTGGTGCCAGTACGGATACGCGGGACGTACAGCGCTCGCAGCGTCGAGTTTCGCCACCTGTTCGGGCGTCAGATTCCAACCCACCGCGCCGAGGTTCTGCCGCAACTGCTCTTCGTTGCGCGCACCGATCAGCACCGTCGATACAGTCGGCCGCTGCAGTAGCCAGTTCAGCGCGATTTGCGGCACGGTCTTGCCGGTTTCGGCCGCAACCTCGTCGATTGCATCGAGCACGCGAAACAGGTACTCATCCGGCACCGGCGGCCCCATGTCAGAGGTTTTATGCAGCCGGCTCGTTTCCGGCAACGGCTGGCCGCGCTTGATCTTGCCGGTGAGACGTCCCCAGCCGAGCGGACTCCACACCACCGCACCCACACCCTGATCGACGCCGAGCGGCATCAATTCCCACTCGTAATCGCGGCCGATCAGCGAGTAGTAAGTCTGATTCGCGACATAGCGCGGATAGCCGTAACGATCCGCGGTGTCCTGCGATTTCATCAGATGCCAGCCGGAGAAATTCGACACGCCGGTGTAGCGGATCTTGCCGGCGCGCACGAGATCGTCGAGCGTCGACATGACTTCGGCGACAGGCGTCTTCGCGTCGAAACCGTGTAACTGGAACAGGTCGATGTAGTCGGTTTGCAGACGCTTGAGCGCTGCGTCCACCGCCTGAATCAGATGAAAGCGCGACGAGCCGACATTGTTCGGACCGTCGTCGAAACGGAAAGTCGCTTTGGTCGAAATAATCGCTTTGTCGCGCTTGCCCTTGAGCGCTTCGCCGAGCACCGACTCGGAAGCGCCGCTCGAATAAATGTCGGCGCTGTCGAACATCGTAACGCCCGCATCGAAACAGATGTCGATCAGACGACGCGCTTCGGCGACGTCCGTGGCGCCCCACGCCTGGAAAAACTCACCCTTGCCGCCGAATGTGCCCGTACCGAAACTCAGTACCGGCACCTTTAAACCAGATGCACCCAAATGCCTGTATTCCATTGACGATTCTCCGTGTCGTAGCCATCGATAAACGGACGTTTAGTCTACGCGCGTCTCGGCAAACGTGCCGGCGAGCGCGGCCAGTGCATCACGCGCGTTTCGAATCACGCTGTCCCAATCGCCCAATGCCGGCTGCCGGAACAATTTCGCTTGCGCATACCAGGGCGTATCTGAGCGCTCCAGCATCCAGCGCCAGCAAGTGTCGAAACGATTCAGAATCCATACCGGCTTGTCTAGCGCGCCAGCCAGATGCGCGGTGGATGTGTCTACGGATATCACCAGGTCGAGGTTTGCCACCAGCGCGGCAGTGTCGGCAAAGTCATCGAGTTCTTCGGTGTAGTCAATGACGTTAGGGTGCGAATCGCTGTGTGGTAACTGAAGCGCAGACGGCCCCTTTTGCAAACTGAAGAACTGCACGTTCGGCACATCGAGAATCGGTGCTAGCCGCTCGAACGCAATCGAACGGCGTGCGTCGTTCTTGCGGAGTTCGGCGACATGCGGCCGGTTTCCGCCGGCCCACACGAGTCCGACCTTCGGGCGACCTTCTGCTTGCTCAGCGATACGCTCGTGCCATTCACGCGTTGCTTGCGGGTCGGCGAACAGATAAGGCGTCTTTGACGGAATGCTCGCGAGATCGGTCTTGAATGCAAGCGGCAGACTCAGCAATGGGCAGTGACAATCGAACGGCGGCAGAACCTGGCCCGCTTCGATCAATTGATCCACGCCGTCGAGCGTGGACATTAGCCGCATCAACTCATCTGGCACTTCGAGCACGACTTTCGCACCGAGCTTCGACACCATCCCGGCATAGCGGCAGAACTGCAGCGTGTCGCCGAGACCCTGCTCCGCGTGAAGCAGAATTGTTTTGCCGTCGATCGAAAAATCGCCCAGCCAAAGCGGTTGCGCGAAGGTGCGCCGGCCTGCTTTGATCCGGCTACGCTCCCAACGCCATTCGTACTCTTTCCAACCCGCTTCTAGCTGCCCCAGTTGCAGCAGACACAGCGACTGGTTCCAATGCGTCTCGGCAGCGGCGGGATTGACGGCCAATGCGCGTTCATAGCTCTGCAATGCTTGCGCGTGCTCACCGAGATCGACCTGGGTCAGTCCAAGGTTGTTCCAGGCATCGGCAAACGCAGGTGCGAGTTCGAGCGCGCGCTCATAGCATTGCCGTGCGTCGTCCGCCTGATTCAGGTCGCTGAGCGCGTTGCCGCGATTGCTCCACGCGTCGGGATAAGTCGGCTGCAATGCGAGCGCGTGATCGCAGCTTGCGAGCGCATCGGCGGGACGACCCAGATCGCGCAGCACGCAGGCGCGATTGTTCCAGGCTTGCGCGAAATCCGGCGTCAAGGCGATCGCGCGATCAAAGCTGCTGAGCGCTTCGAGCGGCAAGTTCAGGCCGGCTTGCGCGTTGCCGCGATTGTTCAGTGCGTCCGGGAATTTCGATTGCAATGCGAGCGCGCGATTGGCGCTCGCAAGTGCTTCGTCGAAACGTTGCAAGGCATTGAGCGCATAGGCGAGATTCGAATGAATGGGCGCCTGTTTCGCATTGATGGCGAGCGCCTTTCTGAGGAACTCGATGCCCTCCTCCACACGGCCCGCCTGCAGCGCGAGCGAGCCCAACAATTGGAGTGCCTCGAAATGGCGTGGCTTGAGTTCGAGAATCTCACGATAGAGTTCTTCGGCCTCGGCGAATGCGCCGTTCTGCTGAAGCGCGACGGCTTGCCTAAGCATATGGTCCAACTGTTGCGGGAGATTGGCAGGCTTGCTCATGAGGTGAGCTTGGATTGAATGCGTGTGGAATCGGGAAACCGCCTTCAAGCTTCCTGAGTCGCGGCGGAAGCCATGCGGGTCAGGCTTGAAAGAACGAAGCCGATTATCGCCGAAAAGAACGCGTTTGGTCTGCTGTGTGCAAGCGGCTTCGAATGTGCGCGAGCGGGAGGGAGAACTGCTTGTTTTGGGGGGCGGGCTTTGCAGGCGTCTCTTTTAGACGTGTTTTTAAGCGGCTTTCTATGCCGCGTTGCGGCGCGCGTCACGTCGCTACGTGACGCGCGCCTTGATGCCTGGACTGTGGCTGGTGTGACTGATGTGTCCGATGTCCGGCTTACTGGGCAGTCAGATGCTTACGCTTGGCGAGATCCTGAGCCATTGCGTAGTGCTCCTGGATGGTCGGGAGTGCCTTTTTCGCCGCGTCCTTCAATTGTTCGTCGCGGCCCGATGCGATTTCCGCCTGGAAGGCCGACAGCGCTTTCTGTTCGCCGGCGAGCGCGACCTGCTCGATGTAGGTCTTGTCGAAGTCGGCGCCGCGCAGGTTATTGATGCTCGCGAGCACCGCCGGGTCCGGATCGTTCTTCGGCACGTCGACGCCACGCGGGCTAGCGGCGCGCAGCGCGTCGGATATTTTCGCGTTGTCGTTCGACACGCGCTCAGCGAATGCCTTCACGTCCCGGTCGGTTGAGCGCGAAGTGGCGATGCGTGCGGCGTCGCGTTGCGTGGCGACAGCCTTGGTGGCGTCGGTGATAAAGGTCTGGTCGGCGGCATGAATGCGAACTGCATCCGGCGCGGCCGCAGTCTGGGCACTGGCCGAGGTAGCGACAACCATAAGGCTGGCCATGCAGGCACTGGTGATGGCGGCGAGAGGCAAGCGGATCATACGTTCTCCTTGGAGTGGAAGCGAAGCGACGGAGATGCGAGTGCGCCTTGGCCATGGCACGCGATTGCACTGAACCTTGCAAGTCGCTTGCGACTGACTAACGGCGCCGCGCTCTTATCGCTGTGCATTCTAGGAGGCGCACTACCCAGCATGTGAAACCATGCTGTCGCTTCTGTAACGTTAGGTAACCTTCATACGAAATACCTGTTTTTGCTGTACAGCCACCGGCCTCTTCCTACCCTGAATAGTGGCTTGGTGTAAACCAGAAAGCAGCGGCAAACCGCCTGAATTCGCTGAACTTTCCTGCTGCTGCGCCGATAACAGAGAGGTAGGGCACGCGCCAGGGCCGAACGGACGGTATGCATGGCGCACCACTCGCACCGCAATCCCTGGAGAGATTCGATGGCAGTAGATCACCGCGCGAACGACGAACGCAGCAACCTGACGAGTTCCAATAAATTCGAGCTGTTGCTGTATCGGCTGGGTTCGGTCCCCGGCAGCGATGCGCATGAGCTTTACGGCATCAACGTTTTCAAGGTGCGTGAAATCTCGACGATGCCGCCGGTGACGCCGATTGCGGGTTCTTCGCCGTTCGTGATGGGCGCGGTGGACATTCGCGGCCAGATTATTCCCGTGATCGACTTACCGCGCCTGATGGGCTGCGAGCCGACGCGCGGTTTGAACATTTTGCTGGTGACGGAATTCGCGCGTTCGACGCAGGCTTTTGCGGTCGAGGAAGTAGACGACATCGTGCGGCTTGAATGGAACCAGGTGCTCTCCGCGGAAGGCGCGGCCGGCGGTAATCTGGTGACGAGCATTGCACGTATCGACGGCAACACGGGCGATTCGCGGCTTGCCCAGGTGATCGACGTGGAGCAGGTGTTGCGCGACGTGTTTCCGTCACAGCATCCGAGCGTCGACCCGACCTCGGTGGGTGACGCGCTTGGCATCCGCCCTGGCGCGAAGATTCTCGCCGCTGACGATTCCGGGTTTGCGCGCAAGCTGATCGAGCAGGCGTTGAGCGCGATCGGCGCGGACTACGTGATGACCAAGACTGGCGAAGAGGCGTGGAATACGTTGCAGCAGATTGCGCGTGAAGCGCAGGCTAACGGCACGCGGGTGAAGGACAGTATTGCGCTGGTGTTGACTGATCTCGAGATGCCGGAGATGGACGGGTTCATGTTGACCCGTCAGATCAAGGCTGATGAGCGGACCCGGGATATTCCGGTGATTATTCATTCTTCTTTGACGGGTGCAGCCAACGAGGCGCATGTGAAGAATGCTGGGGCGAATGGGTATGTGGCTAAGTTTGCAGCCGGTGAACTGGCTAATGCTATTCGTAATGCGTTGGGGGCGCCTGCGGCGGAAGGGGTTGTTGTTTGAAGGTTTTCGGTTTTTTTGCCTTCGCGGCGCTTGTTGTTCGTGTTCTTAGGGCTTTGGCCTTTCCTTGTTCTGGCTTTGGTGCCTTTCCTTGCATTGTTAGTGGTCTATTAGCGTTGCCCCTGTGCGGGGCGGCACTTACTTTCTTTGCCGCCGCAAAGAAAGATAAGCAAAGAAAGCGGCTAGAAGCCCCT
>NZ_CAJNBA010000016.1:0-55792 GCF_905220735.1 Paraburkholderia aspalathi | reverse complement strand
GACTCCACGCCGATGATAGTGCGGATTCCCGTGTGAAAGTAGGTAATCGTCAGGCTCCCCTGCAAGTCCAGAAACCCCACCCCATAAAGGTGGGGTTTCTGCGTTTACGGCACGAAACGCAGAGGCAGAACGAGTCTTCTGCCTCCAGTCGAGTCATCACGACGACGATGGCATGCTCACGCCGGGACTTAGTCCGGGCGTCTGTCCGTCCATCACAATGGTCGGATCTGAAAACATCATTCCGCGCAGCTTTGCCCAATGCGCCTCAGTTCTCCTTGCCTTACTTCTCCCCGATCCGCAGCGATCGCGTAACCGTTGGCTCTTATCAATTCCGCGACATACATGCGCAGGCTCTCTGCTCTTCTCATTCCTCCCAGAGCACGTGAGATTGGACCCTGCTTGCTGAGCGACAGCGCCAAAAAGTAGCTCTCCCGCAGGCGAAAAATCTGCAACAAAAACAGCTTCGCCACCCCTTTTTATTTCCCTCTTGCGCGCGCCTCGTCGCATCGCTTTGCCTTAACATCCGTCCCAGAATACTGTATAAATATACAGTGAAAACTCGTCACCCCATGCTTGCCCGATGCCGGGCAGGGTGGAGTATTCCCTATTGAACGAGCGTGTCTATGGCAGCAGCGATTCATCTGGCGACGACAGCGTTGTCGTCGAGATTGCGGCGTCAGGTGTGGCAGGGCAATGAGCTTGCCGAGGCGGACTCGCGGGTGATTTCCAGCGGCTATGCTGCGCTGGATCAACTGCTGCCTGGGCAGGGCTGGTCGGCCGGCGGCCTGACAGAGTTATTGATTGAGCACGAAGGAGTCGGCGAACTGCGCCTGCTGGCCCGCGCGCTTCGGCATCTTACGGCACAAGCTGAACGGCACGTCATGCTCGTGGCGCCCCCTTACCAGCCCTGTGCTTCGGCATTGAGGTCGTGGGGTATCGATGTCGAACGCGTCTTATGGGTGCGTTCGAGTGAAGACCAGTCTCTGTGGGCTGCTGCTCAGGCATTGAAGCAGGATGGCATCGGCGCTGTGCTGGTATGGCTACCGAATGCGCGCGCCGATAAGGTTCGGCGTCTGCAGGTGGCGGCTCAGGAATCGGGATCGCTGGCATTTTTGATCCGGCCTGTCGAGGCAGCCACGCAATCTTCACCGGCGCCATTACGAATGATCTGCGAGCCGCTCTTGCCGGCCAATGCGCAGACGATCAACCGTCGTGAATGGTTGCAGGAGATTGGTATTTCGATCGACATCTTCAAGCGTCGCGGCCCGCCGCTAGCGGAGCCTCTGCGTCTCATTTTGCCGTTACAAAGCGTCTTGTTGCCGGAAAGCGGGATCGGTAGCAATCAAGGACGAGAGATCAAACATGTTGTGGATCGCAGTCACATTGCCACTCTTATCGCTGGAAGCGGTGAAGCCTCTCGAGCCGCTTCCGGATGGTTCGCTCGCGAAGCCGAATCGGTGTGAGTCCGGCGAGACAAGCCAACCTCCGGGTGCCGACAGCGTTACCGAGGCGCGCTGCTATGCGTTGGCCGATCACGCGCACATCGTGATGCCGGATTTCGACGCATTGCGTGCCGGGGTGCACGTGGGGCAATCGCGCTCGTACGCATTGGCCTTGGCGCCCGGTCTCAAGATGCTTGCCGCAGACACAGTCTGCGAAACGCAGGCGTTCGAAGCGATGGCGCTCGCTTTGCTGACGTACACCCCGAAGGTGTCGCTCGGGCACGCGCATACCTTGTTGCTGGAAGTCGGCTCCGGCTTGCGGTTGTTTGGCGGCTTGCGGGCGTTGTTGTCGCAGGTGTCCACGACGGTGGCTGAATTCGGCTATACGGCGCGCATCGCGTGTGCACCGACAGCCTGGGGCGCGTGGTTGTTGGCTCAGGCGCACGCCGATCGGCAGGGGCATCGTTGGCATGTGATAAAGGAGACGTCGCTTGCTCGGGTCCTCGACCGCTTATCCGTGTTGTTGTTGCCGGTTTCGCAGGCGGATCGCGATGCGTTTACGCATGTTGGTTGCGCGACACTGGCCGATTTGCGTCAGTTGCCAAGGTCGGGTGTCGTGCGGCGTTTCGGCAGCGGAATTCTGGATCTGCTGGCGCAGGCATATGGTGCGCGTCCGGATCCGCGCGAATCGTTTCGCGCGCCGGCATCGTTTCATGCTCAGTTGGAGTTGCCGTCGCGGGTCGACAATGCCGATGCATTACTGTTCGCCGCGCGTCGGCTGATTGTGCAACTGGCCGGATGGTTGAGCGCGCATCATGCAGCGCTCAGTGGTTATACGTTGTTGCTCGAACATGAATTGGCATCCCGTCATGCGCCGAAAACGTCGAGTCTGAAGGTCGCTTGGGCCATACCGTCGCGCGATGCCGAGCATCTGATCTGGCTGTTGCGTGAGAAGTTGAATCAGACGGTTCTGGTGGCGCCCGTGATCGAGTTGAAGCTGGTCGCGGATCAGATCGGCGACCATGCAGGGCGGTCGGACACTTTGTTTCCAATGCCCGAATCAGACGGCGATTCGATCGCACGTCTGCTCGAACGCTTGAGCGCGCGTTTGGGGCCGGAGAACGTGTTGCAGATGTCGGTGCAGGACGATCATCGGCCCGAGCGGGCAATGCGCGTCGAGGCCTATCAGGCGCAAGCGTTTTCGCGCAAGAAGCGCTCATCTGCGAAGACTAAGACAAAAATCAAAGCGGATAAAACCTGGCTGACCGATGAGTTGCAGCACGCTGCATTGGAGAGCGTGGGTGCAGACGACGATGGGGCGAGACACGCGGAACGCACAGCACACCCAGAGCACATATCCCGAGAGCCAGAAGAAGCGAGCGACGCTAAAAGCAGCCACCTATTCGTAACACAAGCGGCCGATGCTCAAGCCTCACTCGATCTGCCCGACAGTGCATTGCCATCACAGCCTCGCCCCGTCTGGATGCTCGACAAACCGCTGCACCTGATGATGCGCGACCAGCGGCCGATCTATCGTCGGCCACTGAAAATGCTCACGCGTACCGAACGGATTGAAGCAGGGTGGTGGGACGGTAACCTCGTCGAGCGGGATTACTACGTTGCGGCAGACGATCGTGGGCATATGTTCTGGGTGTACCGGGAACGCCTTGGCGGCGAGTGGTATCTGCAGGGTTTATTCGGCTGAGCATCATGGCAGATTCCCAAGTCTCAGGTTCATTGGAGCAGGCGCTTGTGCCCCAATTGCCTCCGTATGCGGAGTTGCACTGCCTGACTAATTTTTCGTTTCTGCGTGGCGCTTCGCACCCGCATGAACTGGTCGAGCAGGCGATGTCGTGCGGTTATAGCGCGCTCGCGATCACCGATGAATGCTCGCTGGCGGGCGTCGTGCGCGCGCACACGGCGGTGAAAGAAATCGAACAGGAGCGGGAGCGCCAACGGAAGGAGCGCGATGACAAGGCGAAAACCGCGCAGGCAGGAGCGGCTTTGGAAGAAGCAGTAGAGCCGGCGGCCGCGAAGCCAACGTGCACCCCACAAGCAACCACCCAACAAGCAACCACCCAACAAGCAACCACCCAACAAGCAACCACCGAGCCAGAAACCCCTGACCAAGAGAAGCTAAAACCCATCCCCCACCTCATCATCGGCAGCGAACTCAATCTAACCGACGATGCAGGCGAGCCATTCTGCACACTGGTTGCGCTCGCAACCAATCGCAATGGTTACGGCAACCTTTCCGAACTGATCACGCTGGCCCGTTCGCGTGCAGACAAAGGCAGCTATCGCCTCGGTCCATCCGACTTCACCGACTCGCTGCCGCATCTCGAGCATCTCAAAGCCTTGCCCGACTGCCTCCTGATCCTCGTGCCGCAGCGCACGGCGACGCTCTCGCACACATTGCGTTGTGTGCACTGGCTGGCATCGTTCGCGCCGCAACGCTCATGGATCGCACTCGAACTTTGGCAAACCGGTAGCGACGATCTTCAGATCGACGCATTGCGAATGATTTCAAAAGCGAGTGGTTTGCCTTTGGTAGCAGCAGGAGGCGTCCTGATGCATGTGCGATCGCGCAAGCCGTTGCAGGACACCCTAACCGCGATTGGCCTCGTCACACCGCTATCGGCGTGTGGTCATGCGCTCGAGGCCAATGCCGAACGGCATATGCGCACGCGCGTGCGGCTCGGCAAACTGTATCCCCGTGACACGCTCGAAGAAACGCTGCGTATCGCCGCCCTGTGTCGCTTCTCGCTCGACGAACTCAAGTACGAGTATCCGGAAGAACTGGTGCCCGCCGGTGAATCGCCATCAAGCTATCTGCGCAAACTGGTCATGGCCGGCGCGATGGAGCGCTGGCCGAAGGGAATAGATCTCAAACGAATCGATCAGATCGAGAAAGAGCTGCAACTGATCGCCGACCTGAAATACGAAAAGTACTTCCTGACGGTACAGGATATCGTGAGCTTCGCGCGCTCCAGAAACATTCTCTGTCAGGGACGAGGCTCAGCGGCCAATTCGATCGTGTGCTACTGCCTGCACGTGACGGAAATTGATCCGGTGCACATGAACATGCTAATCGAACGGTTCATCTCGCGTGCGCGTAACGAACCGCCTGATATTGACATCGATTTCGAACATCAGCGTCGGGAGGAGGTGATTCAATATATTTATGGGAAGTACGGCCGTCATCGCGCGGCGCTCACTGCAACGCTGATCACCTATCACGCCCGCAGTGCGCTGAAGGACGTCGGCAAGGCGTTAGGGCTCGAAGCGTCGTTGATCGAGCGAATCAGTAAATCGCAGCAGTGGTGGGACGGCACGGATGCGGTCGCCAAATATCTGGCCGAAGCGGGCTTCGCTGCCAACTCGCACATCACGCAGAATCTGATTCGCCTCACCAAAGAGTTGCGCAACTTTCCGCGTCATCTGTCGCAACACGTCGGCGGCTTTGTGATCGCGAAAGACAAGTTGTCACGGCTAGTACCTATCGAGAACGCGACGATGAAAGACCGCAGCGTAATTGAGTGGGATAAGGACGACATCGATGCGCTCGATCTATTGAAAGTCGACGTGCTGGCGCTCGGCATGTTGTCGGCGATTCGTCGTGCGCTGGAATTCGTCGCCTTGCGGCGCGGTTTGCTGAAATTCAGGATGCAGGATATTCCGCGCGAAGATCGCGGTGTCTACGAAATGTGCGGTCATGCCGATACGATCGGCGTATTCCAGATCGAATCGCGTGCGCAGCAAAGCATGCTGCCGCGGCTGAAACCGAACAAGTACTACGATCTTGTGATCGAAGTTGCGATCGTGCGGCCCGGACCGATCCAGGGCGGCATGGTGCATCCGTACCTGCGTCGCAAGCAGGGTCTGGAGGCGGTGGACTACGCTAAAGATGAGTTACGCCCCGTGCTCGAGCGCACGCTCGGCGTACCGATTTTCCAGGAGCAGGTGATGCACCTCGCGATGGTTGCCGCGCTCTACACCGGCGAGCAGGCCGATCAATTGCGGCGCGCGATGGCCGCGTGGCGGCGCACCGGCAATCTGGCGAAGTATCAGCAGGATCTGACTGACCGCATGTCGGCGCGCGGCTACGAAAAGGAGTTCATCGCGCGCATCTGCAAACAGATCGAAGGCTTCGGCGAATATGGTTTTCCTGAAAGCCATGCGGCGAGCTTTGCCTTGCTCGTCTATCTCAGCGCGTGGTTGAAACGTTATGAGCCGGCCGCCTTTCTGGCGGGGTTGCTGAACAGCCAGCCGTTGGGATTTTATTCGCCGTCGCAACTCGTGCAGGATGCCAGGCGTCACGGCGTCCAGGTGTTGCCGCCGGACGTAACCTTGAGCGATTGGGAGTCGACCTTCGAAAGACGCGGCCATGAAGGGCAGCGGATTTCATCGAGCGAGACCTGTTTGCGTCGTCAGCAGGGCGCATTGTCTGCACAGCAATTCCGTGACATGTCGTTGCGGCGCTTCACATTGGCCCGGACGATCCGGCGTGCGGCAAAACAGCTGACCGCCCGCGTATTTCAATCGTCGAAAACCTATGGTGCACGCGGTCCGGCAGTACGCATCGGCATGCATCTGATCAAAGGTCTTTCGCAGGTAGCGGCCGAACGCATTATGGCGGCTCGCAGCGACGCGCAGTTTACCGACGTCGACGATCTGGCGCGTCGCGCGGCATTGACGCGGCGCGATCTCGAAGCGCTGGCCGCGGCGAACGCGCTGGTCAGCATTGCGGGCCATCGGCGCGAAGCGTGGTGGCAGGTGACCGCGCAGCACACGGTACCCAAGCTGCTGCGCGATGCGCCGATCGCCGAAGCGCCGTTGACATTGCCGCAGGCAACAGAAAGTCGCGAGATCGTCGACGACTACGCGAGCATCGGCCTCACGCTCAATCGTCATCCGCTCGCGCTATTGCGCGAGCGTCTTGCCAAGCAGCGTTTTCGCACGGCCGCAGAACTTGCCGCGTGCGGACACGGCACGCTGGCACGCGCCTGCGGCATCGTTACCGTGCGGCAGCGGCCGGGCACGGCAAACGGCACCGTGTTCGTTTCCATCGAAGATGAAACCGGTTCGATCAATGTGATCGTCTGGCCGGCGCTGGTGGAAAAACAGCGCAAGGTACTGCTGGGTTCATCCTTGCTGGCGGTGTATGGCGTCTTGCAGCGTGACGACGGCGTTTCTACCGGCGGTGACAGCGCCGGCAATGCGATGAACGCAAGTAAAACGGGCAACGCGAAACGGAAACAGAAGGGCGAGGTGATCCATCTCGTCGCGCATCGACTTGAAGATCACAGCGACTGGCTCGGCGAACTGGCTACGGCGAGCCGTGATTTTCATTGAGGCTGATCTGCCGCCGGCTCGCCCCGCCATGGAAATGCGGCCAGCACTTGCCGGATCGCAACGTCGAACGGCGTGCGGCGACCAATGCCGAGCGCCTCGAGCCGGTCCGACGCCAGGTGGCAGTTATGCGGACGCGGCGTCGCGTCGGTGGGCGTATGTTGTGGCGTCAGTTGCGCATCCAGTTGCAGTGCTTCGGCCAGCCGCACGGCGATTTCATACTTGTTCATCGGCTCATCCCCCGACCATTGCACGATGCCGCCGATCGCATCGCCACGCGCATGTCGTTCGAGCATCTGCCGGATCACGAACGCGACGTCCGGCGTAAAGGTCGGGTAGCGAATCGCCCATGCATCCATGATCGCGGCTTTGCCCTCGCGTGAAGCCGACGCGGCAATCGCCGGCACGAGACTCGTCACCGCCGATTCTGCCCAATCGACGATCGGCCCATAGAGCAGCGGCAAACGCAGCACGCAGCCGAGATCGGTAGATTCCGTCAGCGCGCGCTCGCCTTCGAGTTTGCTGCGCCCATAGGCATTGAGCGGCGCGGGCGCGGAATCGTGCTGATAGGGCGGGCGGGTGCCGTCGAACACATAATCGGTTGAGATCGAGAGCGTCCACGCGCCGCGCCGCGTTGCCGCCGTGGCCAGGGTGCGCACCGCATCGACGTTCAACGCCCGGGCGAGCGCCGGATCGTGCTCGCACACATCCGGCCGACGCTCTGCTGCGGCAATCACGAGCGCGTCCGGCGCTTCACGCTCGACAAATTGCTCGACCGCCCGCGCATCGCGAATATCCAGCGCGACCGTGTTCGGCCCCGGCCGGCTGAACGCCGTGGCGACAACTTGCCAATCAGCCTGCTGCGCCAGTTCGTCGACGAGAGCCCGGCCGAGCAGTCCGGAAGCACCAATGACGGCAACTTTGAACATAACGGTCGCTCGCTTAGCGGGCTGGGCCGCTGGTCACGCCGGTCACCGTGTAACCGGCCTCGTCGATTGCGGCTTTGAGCGTGTCGACCGGTTGTGCCGATTCGACTGCCACGCGGCCGGATGCCAGATCGACCTCGACCTGAGCGGCGCCATCGTGTTCACGGATCGCGTTCGTGACCGCAGCCACGCAATGCTGGCAGCTCATGCCTTCTACCTGGAATTCGATCGTCATCGGGATTGCCTCAAAAAAATGAATATTGCGATGCTTGAATTATGCCTGCCGATGCGCAATTGAGTGGCTGACCTTCCCACTATGGGAAGGTGTACGATCGACGCACACACTGGGGAAACAGTCATGAACATCGGTGAAGCGGCCCGCGCCTCGGGCGTCACGGCGAAGATGATTCGCTACTACGAAAGCGTGGGCCTGTTGGCGGCGAAGGCGCGTACGAGCGCTGGCTATCGCGTATACGGGCCGCAAGAGGTTCATTCGCTGCGTTTTATTCGGCAGGCGCGCCGTCTTGGTTTTCTGGTCGAAGACATCCGCCGCTTGCTGGCGCTGTGGCACGACCGGTCGCGCGCCAGCGCCGAAGTGAAGGCGATTGCGCTAGAGCACGTTGCGGAGCTCGATCGCCGTATCAACGAACTGACCGACATGCGCGACACATTGGCGCATCTGGCGGACCATTGTCACGGCGACGAGCGCCCGGATTGCCCGATTATCGAGCGGCTCGCCGATACCGATCTGGTGTCGGGGAAGGGTTGTCATCCGATCTGAAAGCGCGGAGTGCAACCTGTCGAGGACGTTATCGCAACCGAGCCTCAAAAAGCACCTAAATGGTGCAATTTAATGTGGGGCAGCATCAATCGCCGCAAGAAAATCGTCTTGAATTCAGATAAATCAACAGCTTAAGTGCACCACGGGCGTGCACCATTCCAAAACGGAATGCACGTCATGCGGGCATTTCACTAGCAAGGTTGCACCATAGGGCTATAATCCGGGTTAACCCTTTTACGGGAAATCCCTGATGCCGAACTCACCGGGGATTCAATCTGATCCTTGGAGAACATCATGTTTGCATACGTACTTGAAAAGCTGAGCACCTGGTTTGAAACTGCAGAACGCACTCGTCGTGAAGCCTATCTGGCGTCGTCGTCGGATATCGTTCAGCTCGAACAGCGCATCCGCTCGCTCGAAACCAACGGCTACTCGCTGTAAGTTTCAACTGCATCAAGTTTGACCCGGCAGCGCTCATGCGCGGCCATTGCAGTAAAGCGTTGAGCCCCGTATAGACGGGGCTTTGTCACATCTGGACCACGAAAATCCACAACAACTGGCGCTTCTTGGCGACTCATGGCTAATAACGACTAGCCTGAAGGATGCCGCCGCGGTAAGGTAAAGCGTTTTCTGCGCAATCCGGCATTCTCAAACTCAACCGGTCCGCCCATGCGTCCTGTCCGCTTGCTCAAATCCGTCCTGGCCATGACCGCCGCAGCTTCGCTGACAACGGTTTTTGCCGTATCGGCAACGTTCGCCGCGTCGAGCACTACCGCCCGCAAGCCCGTGATACTCGACTCGCAGAGCGGTATCAGCGATGGTCAGAGCGGTACCGTGCTTCAGACCGCGCCGCTCTCGCGGCAGCCGATCGTAGGGGCGCAGCCTATCGCAACGCCCACGGAGCTGGCGCCGAATTCGTCGGTACCGTTCGTTGTCGCGCCTTACATTCCGGTGCCTGTTGGCGGCGGCACGCCGTCGACACAACCGCAGCCGCAGACTCGTCCTGTACTTCGCGCGCAATAAGTCGCAAGAAGCGACTCCGCCGCGCCATCTCCTGGTAGTTCTTTCCAATCCATCCGTTGATGGTTCGAGCGGCAGGCCCTCTGCCGTGCTGCCGCATGTGCACGCGCGTCTTTATCTTCAGCTAACGCGCGAGACACTGCATACGCTATTCGGGTTTCGATGCATGGCGTGCGCGACACCGTCCGACGACAATCGTTGCGCGCTCTCTCGCCAACGATGTGGACCATGCATCGTACGTAGCGCCATCGCATCGAATGAAAACAGAACAAGGAGACATCACATGCCTATTCACTGGATGCGGCGTGCCGCCAGCACCTGCGCCACGTTGCTCGCGCTGAGCGTACCCGCGACGCTGCCCAGCGTCGCGCTGGCCAAAGACACTCCGGAAAAGCCCACGCTCACGATGGCCGTTGGCGGTTTGCCGGGCCTTTACTATTTGCCGGTACTCGCCGCCCAGCAGTTGGGCTACTTCAAGGACGAAGGGCTCGACGTCACGCTCGAAGATTTCGCGGGCGGCTCGAAGGCGTTGGAAGCGGTCGTAGGGGGCAGTGCTGACGTGGGAGCCGGCGCATTCGAGCACACGCTGTTCATGCAGGCAAAAGGGCAACACTACCGCGCGTTCGTACTGATGGGCCGCGCGCCGCAGATCGTTGTCGCGGTGCTGAAGTCGAAGGCGGATCAGATCAGGACATTGGCGGACTTCAAGGGCGCCAAAGTCGGTGTGAGCGCACCGGGTTCGTCGACGGATCTGGTGCTCACCGTGGCTTTGCGCAAGGCAGGCGTGCAGCGTAACGAGATTTCGGCGATCGGCGTGGGCAGTGGCGCCACGGTACTGGCCGCGGTGAGCGGCGGTCAGCTCGACGCGCTGTCCAATGTGGATCCGATGATGACCAAGCTGGCGCGTAGCGGCGCGATCAAAGTGCTGGTCGATACACGTACTGTGCAGGGTACGCAGGAGGTATTCGGCGGGACGATGCCGGCAGCGACGCTCTACGCATCGGAGACTTTCATCCAGAAGTATCCGAAGACGACACAGGCGCTCGCCAACGCGATCGTGCGCGCGGACCACTGGTTGCAGACCGCGAGCGACGCCGACTTGCTGAAGATGGTGCCGCCGGCCTATTTGCTCAACGATTCGGCGCTCTACGTGGAGGCCTTCCACAACGTGCGCGACGCGTATTCACCGGATGGCTTGATGCCCGCGGATGGCCCGGCGACTTCATTGCGTGCTTTGTCGTCGTTCGATAACCGCCTCGATCCGAAAAAGATCGATCTGAACGCGACCTACACCAACGATTTCGCCCGCAAGGCAGCGGCGCAACTCAAGTAAGTGGACTGATGGCGGGTGATTTACCCGGCCACGCGCGCGTCATACCTCTGGTAAGGCGCCCACGTGCGGCCCGGGGCGTGCTCAATCCCCGCGATATTCGACCTTGAACTGCGCGGCCTTGTCCTCGCCGAGCGCCTCGACCAGCCAGGGCATCTGGTCTTTCAGCGTTTTTGCCAGCGTATACGGCGGATTCAGGATGAACATGCCACTGCCGAACAACCCGAAGCCGTCGGTCGGCGGATTGCTGACGGTCAGGCTCACATGCAGCCAGTTGCGCTCCTGCAGCTTCTTCAACTGATCGGGGAAGCGCTGCGATTCAAGGCGTCTTACCTGCGGATACCAGACCGCATAGGTGCCGGTCGGAAAGCGCTTCAGGCTTTCTTCGACGCAGCGCAGTGTGCGCGTGTAGTCGCGCTTGTCTTCGTACGACGGATCGAGCAGTACCAGCGCGCGGCGCGGCGCCGGCGGCAGCAACGCGAGAATGCCGTCGAAGCCATCGCCTGCATAAAGCATCGCGCGGCGGCCTGCGTCGCGGAAGTTATGGCGCAGCACGTCGATTTCAGTGGTATGCAGCTCGAACAGGCGCATGCGGTCCTGCTCGCGCATTTGCCGCCACGCGATATACGGCGAGCCCGGGTAGAAGCGCAACTGGCCGTCTGGATTCAGCGCGCTCACTTCGTCGACGTACTCCGCGAAGACCGACGGCAGGTCGTTACGCTCCCACAGTTTGGCGATGCCGGTCTGGAACTCGCCAGTTTTCGTCGCGTAGCCTTCCTTCAGCGAATAGACGCCGGCGCCCGCGTGCGTGTCGATATACCAGTAGGCTTTGTCCTTCTGGCCGAGGTAGCGCAGTAGCTGCAACACGACGGCGTGTTTCAGAACGTCGGCGTGATTGCCTGCATGAAAGGCGTGGCGGTAGCTGAGCATGATGAGGAGACACTGAAAGAGGGCGTGCCGGTCCACGGCGGATTCGGCGATGCGAGTGCAATGCGGCAGCACAACTGAAGTGCAGCGCGGTCGCGTATTGTACGCGACGCCGCGCTGCACTCCGCAGTGCGTTGCGCGTGACACAGTCCCGATAGTGCGTGGGCCATGCTCCGCGGACCGGTCCGCGCCCCGATCGGATCTGGACCAGTCCGGCGCGGCCGATCAGTCGTAGGCGTCGCCGATGACCGCCTCGATCCGCTCTTTGATCTCCGGCGTGATCCGTTCCGCCACCTCGGCGGATTTCATGTTCTCACCGATCTGTTCGACGCGCGACGCGCCGGTGATCACGGTGCTCACATTCGGATTCTTCAGAATCCATGCAATCGCCAACTGGCCGATCGTGCAACCCAGCTCGTCGGCCACTTCGCCCAGCTTGCCGACCACGTTGTTCTTGCCGGCGTCGGTGACCTGCTTGCGTAGCCAGTCGTAGCCTTGCAGTTGCGCGCGGCTATCGGCAGGCACGCCGTTGCGGTACTTGCCGGTGAGCAGGCCGGACGCGAGCGGGCTCCAGGTGGTCAGCCCAAGGCCGATATCCTCGTAAAGCCGTTTGTATTCCTGCTCGACGCGCTTGCGGTGGAACAGGTTGTACTGCGGCTGCTCCATGACCGGTTTGTGCAGATGATGCCGTTCAGCGATCTCGTAAGCGGCGCGGATTTCGTCGGCGCTCCATTCAGAGGTGCCCCAGTACAGGGCTTTGCCGCGCGTGATCATGTCGCTCATGGCCCAGACGGTTTCTTCGACCGGCGTGTTTGGGTCAGGGCGATGACAGAACACGAGATCGACATAATCGAGTTGCAGGCGTTTGAGCGACGTGTCGATGGCGTTCAGCAAATATTTACGGTTCAGCGTGTGGTACTGATTCGGCGCTTCGTTGAGGCCCCAGAAAAATTTCGTCGAGACCACGTAGCTCACACGCGGCCATGCCAGTTCCTTGAGCGCCTGACCCATGATTTCTTCGGATTGGCCGGCGGCGTACACCTCGGCATTGTCGAAGAAGTTGACTCCCGCATCGCGCGCGGCGGCGAGCGACTCGCGCGCTGCACGATGATCCACCTGATTGCCGTAGGTGACCCATGAGCCGATGGACAATTCGCTGACTTGCAGGCCCGAACGGCCTAGACGTCGATAATTCATGCATTCCTCCTTGGTAGTGATGCCGCCGGAATCCCGCTGAAACGTCCAGTTTAAAGAGATAAAGCGCAATGTGCAGTTTACGGATGCAGTTCACACGGTTCATGCACAATAGCAGCGTTGGCCGCAGTGCAGCATTCAGCCAAACGGTCTATGCCGTTTGGCTGACTTCACGCCGCCCGCGGTCCGTGGTCTCATTGCTCATCAACTGCATGGAGGTTCTGGATGTCGTCACTGAACACGAATCTGAATGGCAAGGTTGCGGTGGTTACGGGTGCCGCGAGCGGCATCGGCAAGCAGATTGCGCTCACGCTTTCCGCCGCGGGCGCAGCGGTCGCGATCGCCGACCTGAACCAGGACGGCGCCAACGCCGTCGCTGAAGAAATCAAAAAGGGCGGCGGCAAGGCAATCGGCGTGGCAATGGACGTCACGAACGAAGACGCCGTCAACCAGGGCATAGATAAAGTCGCGGCCGAACTCGGCTCGATCGACATTCTGATTTCCAACGCCGGCATCCAGATCGTCAATCCGATCGAAAACTATTCGTTTTCCGACTGGAAGAAGATGCAGGCCATTCACGTGGACGGCGCCTTCCTCACCACCAAGGCCGCGCTCAAGCACATGTACAAAGACGATCGCGGCGGCATCGTGATCTACATGGGTTCGGTCCATTCGCACGAAGCGTCGCCGCTGAAGTCCGCCTATGTGACGGCCAAGCATGCGCTGCTGGGTCTTTCACGCGTACTGGCCAAGGAAGGTGCGAAACATAACGTGCGCTCGCATGTGGTGTGTCCGGGTTTCGTGCGTACGCCGCTGGTCGACAAGCAGATTCCCGAGCAGGCCAAGGAGCTCGGCATCAGCGAAGAAGACGTGATCAAACGCGTGATGCTGGGCGGCACGGTCGACGGCATCTTCACCACGGTGGAAGACGTCGCACAGACGGTGCTGTTCCTGTCCACGTTCCCGACTGCGGCGCTGACCGGCCAGTCCTTTATTGTGAGCCACGGCTGGTACATGCAATAAGGAGGCGCCCATGGCGCAACGCAATCTCAAGCGGGCACGCGTCGGCGCACCCGGCGGCGGGGAAGGCGAGGGCGCCGGTCCGGCGCCCGCCGCGCATCCCGGCAAGCATCTCCAATTGCCGAACTACGAAACCGTCGCGTTGATGCTGCAAGGCGGCGGCGCGCTGGGCGCCTATCAGGCAGGTGTCTTTCAGGGGCTTTACGAAGCCGGTATCGAGCCGAACTGGCTCGCCGGCATTTCGATCGGCGCGCTGAATACGGCCGTCATTGCCGGCAATCCGCCGGAGAAACGCGTCGAGCGGCTGCTGCAATTCTGGGAGACGATCTGCCAACCGGCGTTCGGACCGCCGTTGCCGGCCTTTATCGAGCACGCGCTGTTTAATTCCAGTGAAGCCGTGCGCAAGGCTTTTACGGCGACCCAGGCGATGGGCGCGATCGTGGAAGGGCAAAAGGGCTTTTTCGTGCCGCGTTTCCCGCCGCCGTTGCCTACCGTCTCAGGGCCGCCGCAACTCGCGAGCTACTACGACACCACGCCGCTGAAGGCCACGCTGGAAGCGCTCTGCGATTTCGATCGGATCAATTCCGGTGAGATGCGTGTGTCAGTGGGGGCGGTGAATTGCGGTACCGGCAATTTCGCCTACTTCGATAACAAGCATACGAAACTGAGGCCTGAGCATTTCATGGCGTCAGGTGCGTTGCCGCCGGGTTTCGCGGCGGTCGAAATCGACGGTCAGTTCTACTGGGACGGCGGCTTGATGTCGAACACGCCGCTCTACGAGGTGATTCAGACCACACCACGTCGCGATACGCTTGCGTTCCAGGTTGATCTCTGGAGCGCGGTTGGGCCGGTGCCGGACAACATCACCGATGTTCAGGGGCGCATGAAGGACATCCAGTACTCAAGCCGCACACGTCTCGTGACCGATATGCTGCAACGTTCGCAGCGTTTCCGGCATGTGCTGCGCGAGGTGCTCGATCGTGTACCGGCTGACCAGCGCGACGATCCGTGGTGCAAGCTGGCGGATGATCTGTCCTGTTCGAAACGCTACAACGTGATCCATCTCATCTATCGGCAGAAGGAATACGAAGGGCATTTCAAAGACTTCCAGTTCGGCCTTTCTACAATGCGTGAACATTGGAGCAGCGGCCTGGAAGATATCCGCCAGTCGCTCGCGCAACCGGACTGGCTCGACATGCCTGATAACGACGCAGGTTTTGTCACGCACGATATCCATCGGGATTCGCGCTGAAACGGACCTAGGTGACAGAAGGAGTGTCGGCAGCGGGGCCTATCGGCGGGTCACACTCACACGTCCGGCAACAACAGCCGGCCAATAAAAAACGGCGCCCGAAAGGGCGCCGTTTCTACATGCAGCTTAAGCAGCAACAACAAAGTAAAGCGCGTGCGACTAACGCCCGCGCCCTGAAAGCCTTACTTCAGCACATGAGCGATCGCGCTAGCCACCACGTCGAGGTTGCGCGTATTCAGCGCAGCCACGCAGATGCGGCCCGTACCGACTGCATAGATGCCGAACTCTTCACGCAGACGGTCCACTTGCGGAGCCGTCAGACCCGAGTACGAGAACATGCCGCGTTGTGCGTTCACGAAGCTGAAATCGCGATCCACGCCGCTGGCCTTCAGACGTTCGACCAGACCGTTGCGCATTGCGCGGATACGGTCACGCATTTCGCCGAGTTCGCTTTCCCACGTGGCGCGCAGTTCAGCCGATGCGAGCACCGCAGCAACCACCGAGCCGCCGTGCGTCGGCGGGTTCGAGTAGTTCGTGCGGATCACGCGCTTCAGTTGCGACAGCACACGAGCTGATTCTTCCTTGCTTGCCGTGATGATCGACAGCGCTCCGATGCGCTCGCCGTACAGCGAGAACGACTTCGAGAACGACGACGACACGAACACGTTCAGTTCCGATGCCGCGAACAGACGAACCGCTGCAGCGTCGGATTCGATGTTGTCGCCGAAACCCTGGTAAGCGATGTCGAGGAACGGCACCAGATTGCGCGCCTTGACGACTTCGACGATCTGCTTCCATTGGTCAACGGTCAGGTCGACGCCGGTCGGGTTGTGGCAGCACGCGTGCAAAACGACAACCGTGCCGGCAGCGTAGCTGTTCAGCGCGCTCAGCATGCCTTCGAAGTTCACGCCGTGCGTGTGCGCGTCGTAGTACGGATAGTTCACGACTTCGAAGCCGGCGCTTTCGAACAGCGCGCGGTGGTTTTCCCAGCTCGGATCGCTGATCGCGACCTTGGCGTTCGGGTTCACACGCTTCAGGAAATCGGCGCCGATTTTCAACGCACCCGTGCCGCCCAGTGCTTGCGCCGTCACGACGCGACCTGCGGCGATCAGCGGCGAGTCGTTGCCGAGCAGCAGCGTTTGCACGGCAGCGTCGTAGGCAGCGATGCCTTCGATCGGCAGATAACCACGCGGCAGCGCGGCTTCGACGCGAGCCTTTTCCGCGTCGCGCACGGCGCGCAGCAGCGGAATCTTGCCTTCTTCATTGAAGTACACGCCAACGCCAAGGTTGACCTTGGTGGTGCGCGCATCGGCGTTGAAGGCTTCGTTCAGGCCCAGAATCGGGTCGCGGGGAGCAAGTTCGACGGCGGAGAACAGAGACATGATGGATGGGCAGCAGTTGTGAAAAGAGGGCGGCTTCAAGCCCGGGCGGGCCGGCCAACGGTGTCTGACGGACAACAACGGACAATTCAGACGGCGGGCGGGCATCGACAGGCGAGCGCAACTTGCCATTGTAGCGAATTCACGGGCGTTTTTCGGGCGACAAAGCCTGCTGGACTGAATTATTTGCTTGAAAAACAGGCACTCCGGCGTCATGTCGTCATAGCGGATTTGCCTGGAGCGAAGCCGGCGAAGGCCGAACAGCGGCCTCGAGCCGTCGGGAAATCGCCTCCGCATCGGCCAGCTGGCCTGCATCGTCCACCCCGCAATCCCTACGCAGACCCGCTCAGCCCGGGTTCCCGCAACCCGTTAGAATAGTTCTTTGCCCAAGGCCCGGTGCCGCCCCCATGTCCGAACAACATCTGACTGAAGTCGACGAGACGCTTGATGAATCCAAATTCATCACGTTCGAAGGCTCGCCGTTCCAGCTTTACCAGCCGTATCCGCCCGCGGGCGACCAGCCGACGGCAATCGACACGCTTGTCGAAGGCATCGAGGACGGTTTGTCGTTCCAGACGCTGCTCGGCGTGACCGGCTCCGGCAAAACCTTCACGATGGCCAACACCATCGCGCGGCTCGGCCGGCCGGCGATCGTGTTCGCGCCGAACAAGACGCTCGCCGCGCAGCTTTATTCGGAGTTTCGCGAGTTCTTTCCGCGCAATGCGGTCGAGTACTTCGTCTCGTACTACGACTACTACCAGCCGGAAGCGTACGTGCCGCAGCGCGACCTGTTCATCGAGAAAGATTCGTCGATCAACGAGCACATCGAGCAGATGCGGCTGTCGGCCACCAAGAGCCTGATGGAGCGGCGCGACGTGATCATCGTCGGCACGGTGTCGGCGATTTACGGTATCGGTAACCCCTCCGAATACCACAAGATGATTCTGACGCTGCGTACCGGCGACAAGCTCGGCCAGCGCGACATCATCGCCCGCCTGATCGCGATGCAGTACAACCGCAATGAAGCCGACTTCCAGCGCGGTTCGTTCCGCGTGCGCGGCGACACGATCGATATTTTCCCGGCCGAGCACGCCGAAATGGCGGTGCGCATCGAGTTGTTCGACGACGAGGTCGAGACGCTGCAACTGTTCGATCCGCTCACCGGCCGCGTGCGGCAGAAGATTTCGCGCTTCACCGTCTATCCGTCGTCACACTATGTGACGCCTCGCGACACCGTGGTGCGCGCGGTCGAAACGATCAAGACCGAACTGCGCGACCGGCTCGAGTTCTTCTACAGCAACGGAAAGCTTGTCGAAGCGCAGCGGCTCGAGCAGCGCACCCGCTTTGATCTGGAAATGCTGCAGGAATTGGGCTTCTGCAAGGGCATCGAGAACTACTCGCGGCACTTCTCGGGCGCCGCACCCGGCGAGCCGCCGCCGACGCTGGTCGACTATCTGCCGTCTGACGCGCTGATGCTGCTCGACGAGTCGCACGTGCTGATCGGGCAGTTGAACGGCATGTACAACGGCGACCGGGCGCGTAAAGAGAATCTGGTCGACTACGGTTTTCGCTTGCCGTCGGCGCTCGATAATCGCCCGCTCAAGTTCAATGAGTTCGAGCGCAAGATGCGCCAGGTGGTGTTCGTGTCGGCCACGCCGGCTGACTACGAAAAGAAAACGGCCGGGCAGGTGGCCGAGCAGCTGGTGCGTCCTACCGGCCTCGTCGATCCGGAAATCGAGGTGCGTCCGGCGCGCACCCAGGTCGACGACGTGCTGGCCGAGATCAACGAGCGTGTCAAAGTGGGCGACCGTGTGCTGGTCACGGTGCTGACCAAGCGGATGGCCGAGCAACTGACCGAGTTCCTGGCCGACCACGGCGTCAAGGTGCGCTACCTGCACAGCGATATCGACACGGTGGAGCGGGTGGAAATCATCCGCGATCTGCGGTTGGGCACGTTCGACGTGCTGGTCGGGATCAACCTGCTGCGCGAGGGGCTGGATATCCCTGAAGTATCGCTGGTCGCGATTCTCGACGCGGACAAGGAAGGCTTCCTGCGCGCTGAGCGCTCGCTGATCCAGACCATCGGCCGGGCGGCGCGTAACGTGAACGGCAAAGCGATTCTCTATGCGGACCGGGTGACAGACTCGATGCGCCGCGCCATCGACGAAACCGAGCGGCGGCGCGCCAAGCAGATCGCCTACAACCTGGAGCACGGCATTACGCCGCGCGGCGTGGTCAAACGGATTCGCGACATTATCGACGGGGTGTACAACGTCGACGACGCCCGCGCTGAGCTGAAGGAACAGCAGACTCGGGCGAAATTCGAGGACATGTCCGAGAAGCAACTCGCCAAGGAACTCAAGCGCCTCGAAAAGCAGATGATGGAGCACGCCAAGAACCTCGAGTTCGAAAAGGCCGCACAGACCCGCGACCAACTGGCGCTGCTGCGGCAGCGCGTATTTGGCGCGAACGTCGGCGACCACGTGCCCGGCGTCGAATAAATTCTTCCTACGTATCAAGCAAGGTGCGAAGAAAGGCGCGGCAATGTGCCGCGCCTTGTCTTTCCTGCGCTTTACACCCGCCAACACCTTCGCCCGCGCTTTCCTTAACACCGCCTTAAGTCCCTGCTGCCGTAAGGCTTTGCGAGCGTCCTCGTTTGTTCTCCCTGCCGATCAATGATAAACTCGACCAATATTGAGAATGGTTCGCATTAACGTTCGTAATGCGATTGTCTGTGGTCTGTCGCCCCTGTCGGTGGATGTGGGGCCGCGGCTTAAAACGCACGCGCACCGCACTGTTCCAATGAGTTCGATTCCAGTCTGATAAAAACAAGGAGTTTCAATGCGGATTTCTTCATTTGTGCGCGGTGGCGCAGCAGCGGTGGCCGCAGTAGCGGCGCTTTCCGCAACGGCAGCGGAATACCCGATCGGGAAGCACCAGATTCAGGGCGGGATGGAAATCGGCGCGGTCTATCTGCAGCCGATCACGATGGAACCCGAAGGCATGATGCGCAAGGCGTCGGACTCGGACGTCCACCTCGAAGCCGACATCCACGCGGTCAAGAACAACCCGACCGGTTTCGCCGAAGGCGACTGGATGCCGTATCTGCAAGTTCGTTATGAATTGACCAAAGCCGGTTCGAATCAGACCCAGAAGGGCGACATGATGGCGATGGTCGCCAACGACGGTCCGCATTACGGCGACAACGTCAAGCTGCAGGGCCCCGGCAAGTACCACCTGAAGCTGGTGGTCGAAGCGCCGATGCAAACCGGCCACATGGCGTTCGGCCGTCACGTCGACAAGGAAACCGGCGTGGGCCCGTGGTTCAAGCCGATCACGCTCGAATACGACTTCACGTACGCGGGTATCGGCAAGAAGGGCGGTTACTGATCAACGCGGATCAACGCGGATCAACGCGGTTCGCCGCGCCAAACGCGGGGCGAACCGCATGAATGAATGCAGCAGACGGCGCCGGGCATAAACTCCAGCGCCGCGTTTTCCGGAAAGGCTAATGAGAATTGACCGAAAGATCGCGATCCTCGCCATGACCGTTTTGACGGTGGGGGCCGCGCACGCAGCGGATCTGCCGACCTTCAACCTGGAAATGAACGACGGCAAGCTCAATCCCGCGCGCATCGAAGTGCCCGCAGGGCAGCGCATCAAGATCGCGATACGCAACACCGGCAAGGGCGCGGCCGAATTCGAAAGCGTGCAATTGCGTAAGGAAAAAGTGTTGGCGCCGGGCGGCGATTCGTTCGTCGTCATCGCACCGCTCTCGCCGGGCGAGTACAAGTTCTTCGACGATTTCCATCAGCAGGCGCAGGGCGTAATCGTCGCGAAGTAAGAGTGGTGGCTTGGGGTGCGAGCGCATGCCTTGAACAACCGGATTGTGCGTTCGCCGAAGCAGTGGAAGGGTAGAGGGGAGAGCTTGGATGGGTCAGATTCTGTTCATCGTGTGGCGGGAAAGCGTTGAGGCCTTGCTGGTCGTCGGCATCCTGTACGCGTGGTTGAAAAATGGCGACGACGATGCGCGCCGCGGTTTGCCGTACCTGTGGGGCGGCGTCGCGGCCGGTGTGATCGCGGCGGTCGCGCTCGGCGCGGCGCTGGTTGGTTTCACCGAAGTGCTCTCCGGTGACGCGCAGGATTATTTCCAGACCGGCATGGTGCTGGTCGCGTGTGTGCTGATCGTGCAGATGGTGCTGTGGATGAAGCAGCACGGCCGGTCGCTCAAGCGCGACATGGAACAGTCGCTGCAAAAGAGCAAGCGCGATTCGAACTGGTGGGGTGTCGCATTGCTGGTCGCGTTGGCTATCGCGCGCGAAGGCAGTGAAACGGTGATCTTCCTGTACGGTCTCGGCTTTGGCCAATCGGGTCACGTGGATGGCAGCCAGATGCTCGCTGTGCTCATCGGCCTCGGTCTCGCATTCCTGACCTTCTATGTGCTGCAGTTGGGCGGCAAATACTTCTCGTGGCGGCTCTTTTTCCGCGTCACTGAAATCATGCTGCTGTTCCTCGGCGCGGGCCTGTTCCAGACCGGTGTCGACAAGCTGATCGACAAGGAAATCCTGCCGACGATCATCGACCAGATGTGGAACTCGTCAGCCATCCTCGACGATTCGAGTACCTTCGGTTCGCTGGTTGCGACGCTCACCGGCTATCGCGCCCACCCTGCGCTGATGAATCTGGTCGCCTACGCCGTGTACTGGTTGGTTGTCTATCTGCTGGTGCGTCGCGCGAATCGCAAGCCGGCGCAGCAGGCTGCAGGGCGCGCGGCATGAGCACCGTCATGACCCGTCCGGGCCGCCTTGCCGCGGCCGGGCAGTGGATGCAGCGTCACGGCGGTTTGATCCGCGGCATTCAGTGGGTTGTGGTGGCGGTGTATGCGTTCCTGATTCTCGTGCCGGCGGTGACTCCGCTGCCGGACGACACCGCGCATCTGTGGAACAACCTGACGCTTGCCGCGCAGTTCGTTTTCTGGGGCATCTGGTGGCCGTTCGTGCTGCTGTCGATGGTGATGCTCGGCCGGGTCTGGTGCGGCGTGCTGTGTCCGGAAGGCGCGCTCGCCGAATTCGCCAGCAAATATGGCCGCGGCTGGGCGATTCCGCGTTGGATGCGCTGGGGCGGCTGGCCGTTCGTCGCGTTCGGCATCACCACAATCTACGGGCAGATGGTCAGCGTCTACCAGTATCCGAAAGCGGTGCTGCTGGTACTCGGCGGCTCGACCTTCGCGGCGATGATCATCGGTCTGCTGTACGGACGCGAGAAGCGCGTCTGGTGCAAGTACCTGTGCCCCGTGAACGGGGTTTTTTCGCTACTGGCGCGTCTCGCGCCGTTTCACTACAAAGTCGATGAAGACGCGTGGCGCCGTTCGTACAAGAACGGCGAACATGGGCATCGCGTGATTCCGATCAACTGCGCACCGCTGGTGCCGCTGCGCAATATGAAGGGCGCGTCGGATTGCCATATGTGCGGCCGTTGCAGCGGACACCGCGACGCGATCGCGCTGACGTGGCGCGCGCCGTCGTCGGAAGTCGTGCAGCTCGGCGACAAACAGGCGAACCCGTGGGACACCGCGTTGATCCTGTACGGCCTGCTCGGCATCGCGATAGGCGCATTCCACTGGACGGCTTCGCGCTGGTTCGTGGACCTGAAGATGTTTTTTGCAACGTGGCTGGTCGATCACGACATCACGTGGCCGCTCGACACCAACGCGCCGTGGTTCCTGTTCACGCATTACCCCGAGCAGAACGACGTGTTCTCGTGGCTCGACGGCACGATGGTGATCGGCTATATCCTCGCCACGGCGCTGGTGTACGGCACGGTGCTGCTCGTACTGCTGATGGGTGCGTCGCGCATGCTGGGGCGCTTCAGCTTCGTGCGTCTGCATCATTTGACGCAAGGCCTGATTCCGATTGCCGGCGCAGGCGTGTTTCTCGGCTTGTCGGCGACCACCCTGTCGCTGCTGCGCGCGGAGCATCTGTCGTTGTGGTGGGCGTCGGATATGCGTATCGCGATTCTGGCGATTGCCAACCTGTGGAGCGCGTGGCTCGCCTGGCTCGTCACACGTCGCTATAGTGAGCGCTTCGTTCAGCGCGGCCTTGCGATGGTGTGGTTCGCAGCGGCGCTGGCGGTGGTCGATAGCGCATGGTGGCTGATGTTCTGGGGCTGGGCTTCGAAGTAAGTCTCAAAGAAAGCTTCAACGCGCTGCCGCGACCGGATCGGCGCCCTGTAAAACAAAAGCCGTGGAGATGACAGCATCCCACGGCTTTTTCATTTTCTGCATGTGCGACCCACGTCGTTTCGTGTGTCCGCATTGGGTGAGAACCAAAAAAGCGGCCTGGCTGGCTGCGACGACTGGCTTGGTGTCTGCACGAAGGGGTCTAGTTCTCACGTGCAAGCCGTCGTGGCTGGCTAATGCCTAACACCTCTCGAGGAGGTGGTCCCCACAATACCCGGTACGTACTGCTATTCGATGTTGCCTGTTACTTCGTCAGGATCAGCTTGCCTAAGCGCGTTGCACGCAGCTGGTAGGTCTCGCCGTTATGCAGGATGCTGACGTGGCTATGTCCTTGCAGCAGCGCGTCGCTGCGCACCACCCGATCCGACTTCTCGCTCGTACCGCTCGCGTGATCCGCTGCAGGCTTCGCGGCGGTTGCCGTTGCCGTCGATGCTTTCGGACGGCTGGTCAGCGCGGCCGCCGGGCGGCGCAGGCTGAGTGTGGAAGAGCGGTTGAGATCGGTCATTCGTTTTTGCTGTTGGTCGATTCGATGGATTAATTCTAAATGATAACTATTCCCATTTACAAGAAAGAGAAATTCATCGGATTCGACTTTCGATAGTTGAATGACGCGGGCGGAATGCCCGCGCATGCATCAATGCAATGAACCGGGTTCCTGCTTGGCCTGCACGTACTGGCGGATCAGCCGCACGGTATCGATATCGTTCTCGCGATACGCCGACTTCACGATTTCCTGCGTCTGCACGGCGTCCTGGTCGTCGGACACGGGCAGGGTGGTCGTGTATTCGAAGCGCAGGAACAACTGCAGTTCGTCAGGCTGCTCGATCGTCATGGTCAGCGAGCCGCCGACATAGTCCGCCGTCGGCAGAATGTCGTAGCGCACGCTCTGGCGATCCTCCAGCGTGACACGGTCGCGCACGGTGGCCTGGCCGTAGTGCAACTCCCGTTCGAGCGTGTCGCCTTCTCGCGAAAGGATGGTGCAGCTGTCGAGTCCGATCACGAACAGTTGCGGCTGTTCGGCGCGCAGCACGAGACCCTCCCACAACTGCTCGCGGGTCATCGAGTCGACAAACGGATTCAACGGATCGTTGATCTGGATAAGGTGTTCGAAATTCAAAACGGCGGCTTCCTATGAAAGCGTTGCATAACGTTCAGCCCGGTTGAGCCGATCACGCCATTGTCGCGCTCCGCGAGCTATCGCGCCAATGTGCCGGCAACGAGGCCCGAATGGCCCGCACGACTTCAGACGACGGCAAGACCCGAGCGGATCGTGATCGAATGCGTGAGGATCTTGTGAACCGGGCACGCATTGGCAATTTGCAAGAGCCGTTCCCGCTGCTCGTCGGATAGATCGCCTTCCAGCATGATCTTGCGGTCGATGGTCGAGCCCGCGTCGCCGGTTTCGAGCGACAGCGCCACGCGCACGTCGGCGAGCGGCCAGCCCTTGCGCTGAGCGTACATCTTCAGCGTAATCGACGTACAGGCACCGAGGCTCGACAGCAACAGCGAGACGGGCGTCGGCCCGCGATCGCCGCCGCCAAGCGACTCGGGTTCGTCGGCGAGCCATGTGTGCTTGCCGTCGTCGAAAAGGACCTGGAAATTCGTCGAACCGATGTGGGCGGTGACGGTGGACTCTGCCATGCGCGCTCCTGAACAGGGACGGAAATCGCCGCGCGCCACGAGTCGTCACGTCTGGACGGTGTGGTGCGCGGCATGAATTGCTATTGTGAACGAATTCACCGGCCTTCGTGCCTATGCGCGGCGGCGGCGCGGGCGGCATGGTGAGCGCCGTGCCACCGCAATCGTGCGCGGCGGCGCGTGCCGGCGTGGCAGATCAGTGGGTGATCGCGCCCATGCGCCCGGCCTGGTAATCGGTCACGGCCTGACGGATTTCGTCTTCCGTGTTCATCACGAACGGACCGTAGCGCACGACCGGTTCTTTCAGCGGTACGCCACCCAGCAGCAGCACTTCGAGCGGCTCGGCGCCGGCTGTCAGCGTGATCGAGTCGCCGTCGTTTCCAAACACCACCATCTTCTGCGCGTCGATTTCCTGGCGTGCTTCCCCTTCGCCGTAGAAGCCTTTGCCGGACAGGCTGTAGGCAAACACGCGATAGTCGGCCGGCACTGGTTGCTGGATCGTCGCGCCCGGTTGCAGCGAGAAATGCTGATACAGAATCGGCGTGCGCGTTTCGATCGCTGCCTTCACGCCGAGCGCTTCGCCCGCGATTACCTTGACGCGGACCTTGCCGTCCGCGGACGTTGCGACCGGAATGCTGGCCGACGGTATCTCCTGATAGCGCGGCGCGATCATCTTGTCGCGGCGCGGCAGATTCACCCACAGTTGCACGCCATGCACGCGCCCACCGTCGCGCACGAACGACGGGTCCGGCATCTCACTGTGCACGACGCCTGCGCCCGCAGTCATCCATTGCACGTCGCCGGCACGCAGCGTGCCCGAATGGCCCGCCGAGTCCTTGTGGCCGAACTGACCCTCGAGCGCGTACGTGACCGTTTCGAAGCCGCGATGCGGATGATCCGGCGCGCCTTTGGCCTCGCCTGGCGCGTAGTCGATCGGCCCCATTTCGTCGAGCAGCAGGAACGGATCGAAATCCATCAGCAAGCGGGTCGGAAACGGACGGTGGACGATAAACCCGCCGCCTTCGGTCGTGCGAACGGCGGGAAACGTGCGTTCGATCGTGCGTGTCGTGCTCATCAAAAGTCACCTTAAAAAATGGGGAATAGCGTTATTTTTGAAACATAGAGCTATTATAGGGACCGTTTTCCTAGGCGCCAGCCACCCTCACGCAATGGATTGTTCTATTACTGGAACGATGAGATGAAGATCGATTCACACAATCTGAATGACCTGATGTATTTTTCGCAGGTCGTCGAACATGGCGGTTTTTCTGCCGCCGAGCGCGTGCTGGGCATTTCCAAGTCGCGCCTGTCGCGCCGGCTCACCGAGCTGGAGGCGTCGTTAGGCGTACGTTTGTTGCAGCGTTCCACCCGCAAGCTGGCGCTCACTGAAGCCGGCCAGCTCTTCTACCAGCACTGTCAGGCGATGCTGAGCGAGGCTCAGGCGGCGGTCAATGTCGTGCAGCAACTGCGTTCGTCGCCGCGTGGCACGGTGCGCGTGAGCGTGCCGGTGACGATTTCGCAGACGATCCTGTCGCAGATCCTGCCGGAATTCATGCATCGCTATCCGGAAGTGCGGGTGGTGATGCGCGTGACGAACCGTGTGGTTGATCTGTTCGAGGATTCGATCGATATCGCGTTGCGTGTGCGCTCCGCTCCGCCTGAGAACGCCAATATCGTCGTGCGGCCGTTGTGGCGCACGCAGCAGATGCTGGTCGGCGCGCCGAGCCTGTTGCAGCAGAATGCGCCGCCGCTATTGCCTGCCGATCTGAGCCGCTTTGAAACGCTCGACGTGCCGACCGGCGACGGACGCCACGTCTTCGATCTGATCGCCCCCGACGGCACGCGCCACGCGCACGAACACGAGCCGCGCCTCGTCACCGCCGATCTGATGACGATTCGTGAAGCCGTGCTGTCCGGCGTGGGTATCGCGGCATTGCCGGAGATGATGTACGGCAGCGCGCTGCGCGCGGGGCAATTGTCGCCAGTGATGCCCGGCTGGACCCTTCCGACGCCACAGTTGTACGCGGTATTCGTGTCGCGGCAGGGAATGGTGCCGGCTGTGCGCGCGTTCGTCGATTATCTGGTCGAAATGCTCGATCCGGACGAAGGTAAGCACATTACGGGCGAGTGCCCGACGCGTGCGGCGGCGCAAGACGCAGCGCAGCCTGTTCTTGCAGTCGCGTCATAGCACTTATTAGACACGGCAACATCGCTTTTAGCATTTAAGCGCCGCCTGTCATGAGTACTTTCAATGGCCGTTTGCTTGAATGCGCGCGCTCGCGGGCCTATAGTGAAATCCCTTCGCTAAGGAGTCTCTTATGCGAAAACTCATGGCCTCTATGATAGTGGGCCTGATAGGGCTGACCGCGCTGTCCGTGTCGATCACGGCTGTCGCATGCGGTGACTCGAGCTATCAGTCATCTTCTGATGGTAAATGATCCCGCCGCCCGAAGGCGCCGAGTGCGCAAAAAAAAGGCCTTCATCTGACGATGAAGGCCTTTTACTTTTAGCCCTTGAAACAAGGGCTTTTCTGTTTTTTCGGCAGGCGCTGCGTAACAAGGGCAGCATTGCTGCGCTCAGATCACTTGCGCTTATTTGCCTTTGGGCTGCGTGACGAAACCGATCTTCGTGAGACCGCCGGCCTGCGCCGCCGACATCACCTCCGCCACTTTCTCGTACGCGACCTTGCGGTCCGCATCCAGATGCAGCTCCGGCTGCGGATTCGCTTGCGCAGCCTCTGCAATCTTCGCGCGCAGCGCTGCGTCGTCGACCTTCTTGTCGTCCCACAAGACGTTGCCGTCAGCATCGACGGAGACCGTGACTTGCGCGGGCTTGGTGTCTTCTTTCTGACTGCTCGCGTGCGGCAGATCGATTTTGACTGCGTGACGAATCACCGGAATCGTCACCATGAAGACGATCAGGAGAACCAACATCACGTCGACGAGCGGCGTCATGTTGATTTCGTTCATCAGGCCATCGTCATCGTCGCTGGCGAAAGGGCTCATTGCCATCGGAGTGCCTCGTCGATCAGTTGGCGCGCGCGAGGCGCAAACCGTCGCCGCGCTTGGATGACGACAGGCGGGCGCCCGTCACGAAGAACGCATGCAGACCGTGTGCAAAGCGGCTCAGCTTGGCGACGATCGCCTTGTTGGCGCGCGTCAGTGCGTTGTAGCCGAGCACGGCCGGAATTGCGACGAAGAGGCCAAACGCGGTCATGATCAGTGCTTCACCCACCGGGCCCGCGACCTGATCGATCGACGACTGGCCGCTCGCGCCGATCGCCAGCAGTGCGTGATAGATGCCCCACACCGTGCCGAACAGGCCGACGAACGGCGCCGTACTGCCGATCGAGGCGAGAATCGCCAGACCGCTTTGCATGCGCGCAACGCTTTCGTCCATCGTGTCCTTCAGGCAGCGCGTCACCCAATCCGACACGTCCATGCGGTCGTGCAGATGCGGCTGCGTCTGATGATGGTGATCGGCAGCTTCCTGGCCCGACAGTGCGAGTGCGAGGAACGGGTTGTCGTGCGGCGTCGACGCTCCGGCGCCGAGCTTCTTCACCCCGTCGGCGAGATCGTCCGAATGCCAGAACTGCTGCTCGGCATTCTTCGTGAGACGCTTCAGGCGCATCACATTCCAGCCTTTGATGACGATCACGCTCCACGACATAACCGACATGATCAACAGCGCGAGCGCGATACCGCGCGTCACGAAATCCCCTTGCGCCCACACGTGCGCCAGTCCGTAGTTTTGCATTGCAATTCCTTGTTTTTAAAATCTGCCTCAATCGTTCAGATTGAAGTTATAAGGCTGGGTGGCCGTGGCCCGAATGGCCTGGCCGTTCTCGAGATAGGGCTTGCACGAGCTCGCATGCGCGGCGGCGATGGCGGCGTCGTCCAGGCGGCTGAAGCCGCTGCTCTTTTTGAGCGAGATGCTTTCAACCTTTCCTGTCGGTCCGATGACGAACGTCACATAGGCCGTACCGGTTTCGCCGCGGCGCTTCGACAGCGCGGGGTAGTCCGGCGTGATCATGCTGCACTCGATATGCGAGACGTTCTTCGGCGCCGTGATGTCCATGGTCGGACGGCCTATCGCCGGCGCGGCCTGAGCGGCTGGCGCCGCCGGTGCGGCAGGCGCGGGCGTCGGTTCGGGCGCGGCGACAGGTGTCGGCGACGGAGCCGCGGCGACCGGCAGCGGCGTGGGTGTCGGCGTAGGAGTCGGTTTGGGCTGGACCTTCGGCTTGGTGTGAACCGGCGGTGTCGGCTTGGGCGGCGGCGGGGCGATCGATTGCACCGCGACGGGCGCGGCGACCGGCGCCGGCGCCAGCAGCTGCGCGGTCATCACCTTCGCTTCGATCACGGGTTGCAGCGGTTCATGACGCAGCGTCAGGATCACCGCAAGCAAAGCGATGTGAATTGCCGCGACCGCAGCAGTCGCGGTCAGCGCACGGGAATTCATTCGGGGGGACGAAGCCGACGTGGCGGCTGAAATGGTATGCGAGGCCTGCATGTTAGCGTGGCGGCGTGCCGTCGATACGGCACGTCAGACAAGACATCGTCATGTTCGAAAGATCAGCAGCGAAATGAACAAAGTAGTCACGAAACCAATCAGCAATTCCATCTCGAACTCCTTTTAACGGGTGAGCGGGTAGCTGGCTGGTACGGATACTGGCTTGCTGACGGCAGTGGGATAACGCGTGAAGCAGCGCGTGAAACCGCGCTTAGAAACTGAGCATGAAGCAGTGAGGCAGTGAACACCCAAGGCGCGCCGCGTGGCGCCGCGCCCTCAAGCCGCGATTCAGGCGGCCTTGCGTTCGTAAAACGTCAGCGGGATAGCCTGCGAGTGATGATCGAAGCCGCAGCGGCTCGCGCACACGCCGCTTTCCATCATGACGCCGCGCACGGAATCCGCGCACTTGCCACAGCAGGAAGCGACGCCGAGTTCGAACTGGAGTTCGTCGAACGAATCGACGCCATCCGCGATCGAGGCACGGATCTTTCGGTCAGAAACAGACTTGCAGACACAGACAATCATGGCAGGGCGTCATAGCTAACGTTAATGCGAACTATTATCATTTTGATTGGCCGGTTTGGCAAGCGTCCTGCATGATTTTTTGTAACAAAACCAGACTCTTAGAAGGGTTTCGCCTAAGGAACGGGCGTCCGGGCAAGCGGCGGAGAAGGGGCGAAAACGGCTAAAAAGCGCGCAAAAAGGCCACGCGGCGGCGCGAAAACGCGCTAGCGAGAGGTTTTATGCGGCTTGGGAATCCGACGCTGCTGTGCGGCGCGACGGGATTACAACCTGGTCGACTGCGGCGTCGATTTGCAGAAGGGTCGCGGCGAGCTGTTGCTGATGGGTGCCGTCGCTGGTCGAATAAAAGCGGGGCAGAACAGCGCCGGCGCCTTCCGGGGCGGCGCGCAATCCGTGCTGGTCGAGTACCCGCTCCAGCTGACGCGCAATGGCCACGCTCGTATCGATCAGCATGAGCCGGTCGCCGACGATATCGCGGATCGCCGCATCGAGAAACGGATAGTGGGTGCAGCCGAGCACCAGAGTGTCGGCGCCGGCATCCAGCATGGGCTGCAGGTAGCTGCGCAGCAGCGCGCGCAGTTCGGCGGAGTCTACGTCGCAGCGTTCCACTGCCTGCACGAGCCCGTGGCCCGGCTGGCAAAGAAAACGGCAATCGGCGGCGTAGCGCTCCAGCAGCCCCTGAAAGCGGGCGCTGCGCAAGGTGACCTGGGTGGCGAGCACGCCGGCTACGCGTGTTTTCGACTGCAGCGCGGCCGGTTTGATGCCGGGCTCGACTCCCACCAGCGGAATTGCCAGCTTTTCGCGGACCAGTGCGATCGACTGCGCGGTCGCCGTGTTGCATGCGACCACCAGCGCCTTCGCGCCCTGGCTGGCGAGCCATTGCCCGATTGCAAGGGTGCGGTCGGCGATGAAGTCGTCGTCGCGTTCGCCGTAGGGGGCGTAGAGCGAGTCGGCGACATAGATGAGCGCCTCGCCGGGCAGTTGCGCCCGGACCGCCCGCAGCACCGACAAACCGCCCAGACCCGAGTCGAATATGCCGACCGGCGCTCGCGAACCGCCACCTGAGGTGGCAACCCTGGCACTTGAGGACGGCGATTCTGCGGTCATAGGCGATGAGGACACGCGCGGCACAGCGGTCACGGCAAACTCACGAAAACGGGGAAGTGCGCAAGTATACCGCTCGCGCGGGCCGTTCCAACGTGGTCCGATCAGGACTCGATCGAACCCATTGCGGTTTGCTGGTAGTTCTGGATGCCGACCTTGTCGATCAGGTCCAGTTGCGTTTCAAGCCAGTCGATGTGTTCTTCGGTGTCGTCGAGAATCTTCACGAAGATTTCGCGCGAGATGAAATCACGCACGGATTCGCAGTACGCGATGGCTTCTTTGCAGGTGCTTTGCGAAATCTGTTCGAGCTTCAGATCGCACTCGAGGATTTCTTTGGTTTCTTCGCCGATCAGCAGCTTGTGCAGGTCTTGCAGGTTAGGCAGACCGTCGAGCATGAAAATGCGTTCGATCAACCAGTCGGCGTGCTTCATTTCGCCGATCGATTCGTCGTATTCATGCTTGCCGAGTTTCTCGAGTCCCCAGTGCTTGTACATCCGCGCGTGCAGGAAGTACTGATTGATGGCGGTGAGCTCGTTCTTGAGCTGGGAGTTCAGATACTCGATAACTTTCTTGTCGCCTTGCATGGGGTTTCCTTATTAGAGACTTGAATTTCCCAGAACAATAAACGCCGAAGGGCAAAAAGCCAAGGCAAAAAAACAGTTTTTTGCCTTGATTTGCAAGGTTTTGTGCGTGATGCGTACCGTTCTCATTTCATCATAAAAAAGCCGGGGTTCGAGGCCCCGGCTTCTACTTTCCAGCTGTTACCGCCGATCAAACGCTGATCAAACCGTCGCGACTGGAATCTTGCCAATCTTGGCTTGCCATTCCTTCGGGCCAGTCTGGTGCACCGAGGTGCCGTTCGAATCGACGGCGACTGTCACCGGCATATCCTGCACGTCGAACTCGTAGATGGCTTCCATGCCGAGGTCTTCGAACGCGAGAACCTTCGCGCTGCGAATTGCTTTCGACACGAGGTAAGCGGCGCCGCCCACGGCCATCAGATACGCGGCCTTGTGCTTCTTGATCGCCTCGATCGCAACCGGGCCACGCTCGGCTTTGCCGATCATCGAAATAAGACCGGTTTGCGACAACATCGTCTCGGTGAACTTGTCCATCCGCGTGGCGGTGGTCGGGCCTGCCGGGCCGACGGCTTCGTCACGCACCGGATCGACCGGGCCGACGTAATAGATCACGCGATTCGTGAAGTCGACCGGCAGCTTTTCGCCCTTCGCGAGCATGTCGGCGATGCGCTTATGTGCCGCGTCGCGGCCCGTCAACATCTTGCCCGACAGCAGCAGCGTCTGGCCCGGCTTCCATGCTGCGACTTCTTCCGGCGTCAGCGTGTTCAGATCGACGCGCTGGCTCTTTTCCGTGTCCGGTTCCCACTGCACTTTCGGCCATGCGTCGAGCGACGGCGCTTCGAGCTTCGCTACGCCCGAACCATCGAGCGTGAAGTGCGCGTGACGGGTCGCTGCGCAGTTCGGGATGATTGCGATCGGCTTGCTCGCCGCGTGCGTCGGCGCGGCCATGATCTTGACGTCGAGGACCGTAGCCAGACCACCAAGACCTTGTGCACCGATACCGAGCGCGTTGACCTTCTCGTGCAGTTCGACGCGCAGTTCTTCGATCCAGTCCTGCGGGCCGCGTGCGATCACGTCCTGAATGTCGATCGGATCCATCAGCGATTCCTTCGCCATCACCATCGCTTTCTCAGCGGTGCCGCCGATGCCGATGCCGAGCATGCCCGGCGGGCACCAGCCTGCGCCCATGGTCGGCACGGTCTTCAGAATCCAGTCGACGATCGAGTCCGACGGGTTCAGCATTGCGAACTTCGACTTGTTTTCCGAGCCGCCGCCCTTCGCCGCAACCTGCACGTCGACCTTGTCGCCCGGCACGATCTCGTAGTGGATCACGGCCGGCGTGTTGTCTTTCGTGTTCTTGCGCGCGCCTTCCGGCGGGCTCACGATCGATGCGCGCAGCACGTTGTCCGGGTTCAGATAACCGCGGCGCACGCCTTCGTTGATCATTTCGGTGACGCCCATCGTCGCACCGTCCCAACGCACGTCCATGCCGACCTTCACGAACACCGTGACGATGCCGGTGTCCTGGCAGATCGGGCGTTTGCCTTCGGCGCACATGCGGCTGTTGGTGAGAATCTGCGCGATCGCGTCCTTCGCGGCGGGGCTCTCTTCGAGCTCGTAAGCGCGGCCCAAGGCCTGGATGTAATCGAGCGGGTGGTAATAGCTGATGTACTGAAGCGAATCAGCAATGCTCTGAATCAGATCTTCCTGTTTGATGACGGTCATGATGGCTAGCTCAGTGGGGACAATGGCGCTTGTTATCAGACTCGCAGGGCAGTGCGGTCAGTCGTGCGCCTTCAGGGGAGTGGAACCGTTAGAACCCAGCGGCTGTATGCCGACGGGTTCCTGAAAATGTTTTGGATGCGTATGCGTGGTCAGGCGGTCGACCAGCGCCATCACCACTGCCGAGAGGAGGAACGCGACGTGGATGATGACCTGCCACATGATGGTGTGCGTCGAATTCTGGTCGGGGCTGATGAAGGTCTTCAACAGATGGATCGACGAGATGCTGATCAGCGCCATCGACAGTTTGACCTTCAGTACGCCGGCGTTCACGTGGTCGAGCCATTCCGGTTCGTCCGGATGACCCTCAACGCCCAGGCGCGACACGAAGGTTTCATACCCGCCGATGATCACCATGATCAGCAGGTTCGAGATCATCACCACGTCGATCAGGCCGAGCACCACCAGCATGATGTTGGTTTCGTCGAGCGTCATGGACGCGCTGACCAGATGCCAGACTTCTTTCAGGAACAGGACGACGTACACGCCTTGCGCGACGATCAGGCCGAGGTAGAGCGGCACTTGCAGCCAGCGGCTCATGAAGATGAGGGCGGGGAGCGGGCGCAGCGGGCGGCGCTGACGGGCTGAGTCGGGGCGCGGAGCAGACATAGGCAAGAGTCAGATGAAACGCAGGTGACGGAACACGAACCAAATGCGCTGACCCGAAGCGCAAACCAGACGCGCGGATCAAGCACGCAAACGAGGCGCAGACGGCGCGGTACGCGGCCAGGGGAGGCCGGAAAAGCTCGCGTCAGGCGCGCTATTGTACAGCGTCGGGTGAATTTGCTGCGCCGCGGCGGGCAGTGCGGTGCTCACGAGGCCACCGGCGGCATCGCTTGACCTTCAGGCTCGCCGGCCGATCCCTGCCGTCGCGCATCACACAGGCGAGGTAATGAGACGCAGGGAGTAGCGATTCAAGCTGGAATCCACACGGCTAGTTCAGTTAGCATTGTAAGAGGGCGTGTGAGCCAGCATAAAGGCGAAGTGCCGGTGGGGCGCAAGTGATGCTCCCCGTGGACCCGATTTCGGCATGGATCGCTTGTATCGGCATGTCGATCAGCACGCATGAACGGACCGTAACGCGTAGCATGCCGTGCGTGACCAGTCTGAACCGCGTAAGGGTTTTCGCCCGTCACGCGATGCACCGCGCGTAAGTGGCCGGTAAGTTGCAAAGTTTATGTTTAAGCATGAGAGCGGAACGCCAGCCATTCATTTATGTTGCGGTGCGGCATAGATGAAAGTGAAAGGTGAACGGGCCGCGGCGCAGCGATCGGTGATTGTTGCGCGAGGGATGGAGACAGCGCGCGGCCTATCGATCACGAGTGATCACGAATGGCGGCGGCATCATGACATGGCGAGCCACAGGCGCGCCGGCACAGGTTTTACGTTTCATCTTCACCAAGGGGTTGTCGATGTCTGCGATTGAATCGGTTCTTCAGGAACACCGTGTTTTCCCGCCCTCCGCTGAAGCAGCGGCTGGCGCGTCGATCTCCGGTATGGATGCGTACCGGGCGCTTGCCGCCGAAGCGGAGCGCGATTACGAAGGTTTCTGGGGGCGCCTCGCTCGCGAGACGCTTAGCTGGAACAAGCCTTTCAGCAAAGTGCTCGACGAATCGAATGCGCCTTTCTACACATGGTTCGAAGACGGCCAGCTGAACGCGTCGTATAACAGCATCGACCGTCACGTCGAAGCCGGCAATGGCGAGCGCGTCGCGATCATCTTCGAAGCCGACGACGGCACCGTCACCAACGTCACCTATCAGGATCTGCTGCAACGTGTGTCGCGCTTTGCGAACGCGCTGAAAAAACGCGGTGTGAAGAAGGGCGATCGCGTCGTGATCTATATGCCGATGTCGATCGAAGGCATCGTCGCGATGCAAGCATGTGCGCGGATCGGTGCAACGCATTCGGTCGTGTTCGGCGGCTTTTCGTCGAAGTCGCTCAATGAGCGGCTGGTCGACGTGGGCGCCGTCGCGCTCGTCACCTCCGACGAACAAATGCGCGGCGGCAAAGCATTGCCGCTAAAGAATATCGCCGACGAAGCCATTGCCATGGGCGGCTGTGACGCAGTGAAGAGCGTGATCGTCTACAAGCGCACCGGCGGCAAGATCGCATGGGACGAAAGCCGCGATCTGTGGATGCACGAACTCACGCAGGCTGAATCGGATCAATGCGCGCCCGAGTGGGTCGGCGCCGAGCATCCGCTTTTCATCCTGTACACATCGGGTTCGACCGGCAAGCCGAAGGGCGTGCAGCACAGCACCGGCGGCTATCTGCTGTGGGCCGCGCAGACCATGAAGTGGACGTTCGACTGGAGGCCCACGGATGTGTTCTGGTGTACCGCCGACATCGGCTGGATCACCGGCCATAGCTACATCACGTATGGTCCGTTGACGCTTGGCGGCACGCAGGTCGTGTTCGAAGGCGTGCCGACCTATCCGAACGCCGGCCGCTTCTGGGACATGATCGCCAAGCACAAGGTCACGTTGTTCTATACCGCGCCGACTGCGATCCGCTCGCTGATCAAGGCCGCCGAAGCGGACGCGAAAGTGCATCCGAAGAGCTACGACCTGTCGACGCTGCGCATCATCGGCACGGTCGGCGAGCCGATCAATCCCGAAGCGTGGGTGTGGTATCACGAGAACGTCGGCGGCGGCCGTTGCCCGATCGTCGATACGTGGTGGCAAACCGAAACGGGCGGCCACATGATCACGCCGCTGCCGGGTGCCACACCTCTGGTGCCGGGTTCGTGCACGCTGCCGTTGCCGGGCATCATGGCGGCCGTGGTCGATGAAACCGGTCAGGACGTGCCGAACGGACAGGGCGGCATTCTGGTGGTGAAGCGTCCATGGCCATCGATGCTGCGCAACGTGTGGGGCGATCCGGACCGCTACAAGAAGAGCTACTTCCCTGAAGAACTCGGTGGCACGCTGTATCTCGCCGGCGATGGCGCGGTGCGCGACAAGGAAACCGGCTACTTCACGATCATGGGTCGCATCGACGATGTGCTCAACGTGTCTGGTCACCGCCTCGGTACGATGGAGATCGAATCGGCGCTCGTGTCGAACCCGATCGTGGCGGAAGCGGCCGTGGTGGGCCGTCCTGATGCGACCACCGGCGAAGCTGTGTGCGCATTCGTGGTGCTCAAGCGCGCGCGTCCTGAAGGCGAAGAAGCAGTGAAGCTCGCCAACGAACTGCGCGCCTGGGTCGCCAAGGAGATCGGTCCGATCGCCAAGCCGAAGGACATCCGCTTCGGTGAGAACCTGCCGAAGACGCGTTCGGGCAAAATCATGCGCCGCTTGTTGCGCTCGCTCGCGAAGGGCGAGGAAATCACCCAGGACGTCTCGACGCTGGAGAACCCGGCGATTCTCGATCAACTCGGCGAGTCGCTCTGAGCTTAGGTTTGCCTGGGTTTGCAGCAAGGGTGTGTCGAACGATATGCCCTTCGCTGGACCCAGGTATCGATCACTTAGGTCAGGCAGTTAAAGCCACCGCGCGGACAATCCCGATTGCCTGCCCGGTGGCTTTTTGATACATAGGCGCATGGCTGCGCCACACCACACCTCTCACGCTACGCTCAATCCCGCACCCGAACCCCCTCCGGTCTCGGCAGCGATGGCGCGCGCGCATCGGAAATACTGGCGCTTCAATCTCGCGTTGATCGCGACGTTGATGACCTTGGGCTTCGTGGTGTCGTTCGTTTTGCCGCTGGTGGCGCCGGCGTTGGACCAGGTGCGCTTCATCGGCTTCCGGTTGCCGTTCTACTTCGGTGCGCAAGGGGCGATTCTGATCTACGTGGCGTTGATCGTCGTTTATATCCTGCTGATGCAGCGCGCCGACCGCCGTCTGCAACGCGCTTTCGATGCGGATGCCAGTGCTGGTGACGGTGCCAACGCCAGTGCCGATTCCACCGCGCCCGCTGCGCGCGGAAGCTGAGCCGATGAAGCTCACGAACCGGCTGATCCGCTCATACGCGCTCTATACGCTCGGTTTCCTGCTTTTCATCTATGTGATGTGGCGCATCGAGCGGACCACCGGTCCCGGCGTATGGATCGGCTATGTGTTCCTGTTCGTACCGATCGCGGTGTATGCAGTCATCGGGTTGCTGTCGCGCACGTCTGACCTCGTCGAATACTACGTAGCCGGACGGCGCGTGCCGTCCGTCTTCAACGGCATGGCGACTGCGGCCGACTGGTTGTCTGCCGCATCGTTCATCGGCCTCGCCGGGTCGATCTATGCGACCGGATATGACGGTCTTGCGTATCTGATGGGGTGGACCGGCGGCTATTGCCTCGTCGCGTTCCTGCTGGCGCCATATGTGCGCAAACTCGCGCGCTATACGATTCCCGACTTTCTCGGCACGCGCTTTTCGAGCAACGCGGTGCGTGGACTCGCTGCGTTAGCGGCGATTCTCTGTTCGTTCGTTTATCTGGTTGCGCAGATTCAGGGCGTCGGCTTGATCGCGACGCGGTTTATCGGCGTGGATTTCGCCGTCGGCATATTCTGCGGACTCGCGGGCATTCTCGTGTGTTCGTTTCTGGGCGGCATGCGTGCGGTGACGTGGACCCAGGTCGCGCAATACATCATCCTGATCGCGGCGATTCTGATTCCCGTGTCGATGATCGCGCATAAAGATGGTCTCGGCTGGGTGCCGCAGTTCAACTACGGGCGCTTGATGGAGCGCGTCGAAGGTCTGGAGAAGCAGGTGCGCGACGCGCCGCTCGAGCAGACCGTACGCGACGACTATCGGCGGCGCGCCGAGTTGATGCAGATGCGGCTCGACACGTTGCCGCAATCGTTCGTCGACGAGAAGCTGCGCCTCATGCAGGAAGTCGCGGACTTACGGCGCCACAATGGCCCGCTGCGTGAGATCAAGGAACGCGAGCGGGCGCTCGAACAATTTCCGCGCGATGCCGCGGCCGCGCAGATCGTCTGGACCCAGCGCCGTGACGAAATGCTGATGCGCGCGGCCGCGCCGGTGCCGATGCACGAGCCGTTTCCCGTCACGACCGAAGAAGACAGGCGTACCCACGAGCGCAATTTTCTGTCGCTGCTGCTGTGTCTCTCGCTTGGTACCGCGAGCCTGCCGCACATCCTGACGCGCTACAACACGACGACCTCGGTGGCGTCCGCACGACGCTCGGTCGGCTGGACGCTGTTCTTCGTCGCGTTGTTCTATTTGACGGTGCCTGTGCTGGCAGTGCTGATCAAGTACGAGATGCTAACCAACCTGGTGGGCCATCACTTTTCCGATTTACCGCAGTGGCTTACGCAGTGGCGTAGGGTCGAGCCGAGTCTGATCAGTCTTGCTGACACGAACGGCGACGGTATCGTGCGCTGGAGCGAGATCCAGATGCAGCCGGATATGGTGGTGCTCGCCGCGCCCGAGATCGCGGGGCTGCCGTATGTGATGTCCGGACTGATCGCGGCCGGTGCGTTGGCCGCGGCGCTCTCGACTGCGGACGGTTTGCTGCTGACCATCGCCAACGCGTTATCGCACGACGTCTACTACCACATGGTCGATCCGACGGCATCGAGCCAGCGGCGCGTGACGATCTCCAAGATTTTGTTGCTGGGGGTGGCGTTGTTCGCTTCGTATGTGGCTTCGTTGAATACGGGGAATATTCTGTTTCTGGTGGGCGCGGCGTTTTCGCTGGCGGCTTCGAGTCTGTTTCCTGTGCTGGTGCTGGGGGTGTTCTGGAAGCGGACCACGCGGCTTGGGGCCGTGGCGGGTATGGTGGCGGGGCTGGTGGTGTGCATCTACTACATCGTGTCGACGTATCCATTCTTCACGCAGATGACGGGCTTTGCTGGCGCGCGGTGGTTCGGGATCGAGCCGATCAGTTCGGGCGTGTTCGGCGTGCCCGCGGGGTTTCTGGTTGCGATCGGGGTGAGCCTCGTGGACCGGAAACCGGACGCCTATACGAGGGCGCTGGTGGACTACATCCGGCATCCTTAAGCCGGTTTGCGCATGGGTCTGGCGCAGGGCCCGAAGTTTGCTATAATTCGGCTCCCCGCCGGAGAGATGGATGAGCGGTTTAAGTCGCACGCCTGGAAAGCGTGTATAGGTTAATAACCTATCCGGGGTTCGAATCCCCGTCTCTCCGCCAGGAAGTATTCTAAGCCCTTGATTTCAAGGGCTTTTTCTTTTGCAATAATTTCTACCCACACTTCCACCCACGTTCTATTTCGACGGCGCTGGTAGTGCTTCGGCGTGTTCTCGTGGATTGGCTACAATCCAATAAGAACGGGCTGGAGGTGTTTATGGCTGAACTAGCGGTTACCGCAGCAGAGCTGACTCGAGCGTTGAGACGGACCAAGTATCACTTGGTTACGTCGCAACTACTGGTTTCGGGCGCAATGATTCTTGCATTGAAATTCATTCACTGATTACGGGCACCCGCGCGGTGCCCGTTACCGTTTGCGCGGTCGCGTAGGGTAGTCAATCTCCGACACATGCAACGTTGCATCAAACCACGTTCAGCGAGCGCGCCGTGGCACATCGTCCACACTACGCTAGATCGTTTCCTGGTTCATGCGCAGAAGTCACCGCGCTACGTGCCGCTTTTCTTTGAAACTGCTTTAAGCGCAGTTCGATATAGTCCGCAAGGAATTCATAGGTCTCTTGCGTCGGTTCCCCACTGAAGTTAATAGTGACGTCCAAATCATTTGGGTCGATGATTTTTTCGCTTCGCGCCGATTGGGTGTACGCGACAGGTTCGGGTGAGGGGCGCATCGGCGTCGGTACAACTCGTGCAATGTCATTTTCGGGCTGAGTTTGGGCCAATGGAGCACCGAATTGCTCCTCGATAGGCGCATCGGTACCGTAATAGGGTTCTGCACCGTGCGAGATATTCGCGAATGCGTCGTTTAGCCGGAGAATTTTGACCACGCGCATGGCTGTCTCTTCCTGGAAGCCGCGATCGAACATCAGATAGTGACTTAGGGTGTGTTCGGACGGAAGTCCATCGGGCCAACGTTTGAATACTTCGCTGGCCACTGCCGGATTCAGCGCTGCGTTGCGTATGAAAGAGGCTTTCTCTTCCGTGTCGGGTCGCTGATCAAGCAATATCCGAAGCGCGGTTTCTGTAAGTCGAACCATTCGCCCGCTGGAACCGCCTTCGTCGATCAATAGACCGTAGCTTTTCAATGCTGCAACGGTCTGCTTAAAAGCGCTGCTTGACTCGGTATAACCCCAGTGTTTCGCCACCGCTGCAGCGGGGGCGCTGCCGCGTCGCTCGTGCGAATAAAGCACTTGTGCCCTTTGCAGTGCAGGCTCCAAAGGAATGAAAGGGAAATTTGGGCTTCGCTCTTTGGTTTTGCGCGCGTCAGCAGTATCGTTCATAAAGTCCTCCAATCGTTCAGTGAACTATACGCCCAGTTCATGCTGAACTCAAGAACTCGAAAGTTCAGTTGTTCATCTGATAAGACGTTGACAACCAGATAGGCGCGGGCGTACAGTAGCGGAACTGGTGTAAGAAGGTGTTCTACGCGAGACGCGTAGATGCAAAAAAAAAGCCCAGATCAGCCTTTGACGAGGCAAATGATCTGGGCTTCTTACTACCGGTAACCCCCTGTGTTGACGCACAGGGCTTTGGCAAGGTGATAAGGACACACCGGATGCCGCACAGCTATAGGAAACGTCATTGTATCAAATAGATGGCGTGCTGTGATGACAATTGTCTTGGCTTCCTTACGGGAGGGATCGGACATGGCTCCATCCAGCGCCTTCAAGGACGTCTTTGTGACCGCGTACACTCGCATCCGATATGGTCGGACCGAGTTCGTGTGTCAGCATTGGCGTTCCTCGCCTAGTCATTAAATAGACTTAGGCAAGCGCGGCACCGCACGGTGCCGCGCTCCGAAGGAGCGCGCTGCCACCATTACGCGAATTGCTCAAGCTCCTCAACGAGTTGCTGGTAGGTTAAGTTCTCGACCGCTTTATCATGCGGGGTGTAGTTCTCGTTCCTTTCATCTGTAGGAACCGCAGCCTTCCAGATGCTTCGCAACGAGAAACGGAACCAAAACTGAGGGTTGCGCGACTCCCGGCTCTGCGTTAAGTCTGCGATCGATCCTGCCAGATAGAGTTTTTCCCAGTAGCCCAAGGTGTCCCGATAACCGTCTAGGCGATTTCTGATTACTTGAGCGATATCTCGCCTCAAACTTTCGGGATCGTCTCCTCGTTCGGTTCGCCGAAATAGTTCATCTAGCTCATCCATAGTTCACCTTGCGACGCTGAGTGTGCCCCCATAGTGGCACGTAGACGTTAGAATAGAGTACACCGTTATCACCGGCGACGGTTTCCGCGCGAAGGGGAGCCAATTCGATGTGATTTGCCCGCCACACCACGCCTCGGCAAACAGGGCCAACCGGGCAAGAAATGGTTATGCTTGGCTGGCCACTTCCAGCCCGCGACGTAACAGACCGGCCGCCGCTTGACTCAGCGTGACCCGAAGGCCGGTTTGCTGTTCGATCCGTTGCTTGTGAGCTGCGATGGCCGCCAGCAAATCCCGCTCCGCGACTACCGTAAATCGTTCTTTCACGGCCGTTGCTTCGAAAGTGTTTGTTTGCATGTGATAGCCCTTTTAGTAGTCCGTAAGCCAGCGCTTTTTCGGGCGACCGGGGCGTTCGGTAGCCGCACGAATGGCAGCTACCGCACTCGCGTCGATGTACCTGACGACCCGGCGAACTTGAATTTCACTCAGGGTAGGCCATACGCGCTCAATGCGAGCCACTATGTCCTCGCCGCCTTCGCCGCCCAGCATGATCGAGCCGAATGCCGGGATGGTCGCTACTACGCGCGGAAAGCCGCTTTCGTCAGAAGAGCGCAGAACGTAACGAGCACCTGCCAGGGCGTCTTCGATGTGGCGGGGTAGTTCGGTGCCGGGTTTCTTTTTCTTTGTTTCGCGCTCTGCGGGCTTCAGTCCTTTCGCGGCGCAGCCACGACACTGATGGACGCGTCTGTCTTGCTTGTCATCGTTATCGTCCCCGTTGGGGGCGGTAACGCGGCTGGTTAGAGACTTGCAATTGCTGCAGCGCCCAATAATGTGCAGTGCCATTACGCCTCCACCGTCCAGAAGCGTGTTGCATCCGGCACTAATGCCTGAAGCCCTGCCCATGCCGTCACGGCCAGCGTGCCGTTGATGTTTGTACGATCCACAATTACGTCCACGTCGCTGCGAATCATCACGGCAGAACGTGCGAAGGAACCAATGACGGTGACAGCCATATCGGGCGTCAGTTCGGCCGTGATGCCAGCGGCGCGCAGCACGCCGTTATTGTCGATGGTCGCACCGTGGCCCGATGTACCGACCAGCGCGCGAAGCTCGCTCATGCGAACGCCAGCGGCAGCAGCGGCAGCCAAGCTAAACGCAGCCGGAGTGGCAGCGATAATTCCGGCCGTCAGCACTGCGTCAGCCGTGCGAGCCAAGCCCTGCACAATCGCGTGCATGATCGCGTCTTCAATCGACGGATAGCTTTTCAGGGTGGCGCGGCTGAACTCGAAGCGCAGGCCGTAAATGCCCGTGTCGGTTTGCAGGCCGCCCGTTGCATCCACGTGAATGGTCGCGCGATTGATCGGCAGCGGCGTAACGGTCACTTCGTCGCCGTCTGCCACCAACGCAAACGGCGCGGCCTCGAAGGTTTCGAAGTAAGCCGGTTTGCTCGCCATCACCACGTCACCCTCTAGACCCGTAGAAATGGCCTGCGCCGGGTCCTTGTAGATGATGATTTCGGCACCCGCCTGCGCCACCAGCGACTGGCGCAGGATAGCTGCGTCGATTTTCAGGTTCTCCACAGCCGGTGTGCCGCTCGGCGCGCGCTTCAGCGTGCCGTCCGCTTTTTGAATCTTCGGCAATGTGTCGCCGTTCAGGTCGATCAGGCCGCGAACAGAGGAACTACCCTTGTGGGTAGCCCGCAGATCGCCGTTCGGCGTGAAAAACCGGATATTGCCTTGCTCCACCTTGGCGCGCTGGAAAAGCTCAATAAGTTTGTTCATGTCTGGCTCAGGCTTTGCGGGAAACGGACCATTGCGTGCGCAGAACTTCATCGGCACAGCCAAGGTAGTGATTCATCACGCAATGGTTCTGCGCAAGGAGCCATTCGAACACTGCGAACAGATCGGTGGTGCCGTCCAGACTAACCGGGGCACCTTTGGCCTTGATTTCACTCAGGGCGGCTGGGGATTGGCGCATTGCAGTGGCCAGATCGGCTGCGTTCAGTTGCGGCGAAACTACTTTTCCGGCCTTGGCATCGGCCACGATGGAATTCAGTTCTTCGATGGTCATTTATTAGTAATCCAAAATTGTGTGTGTTCATCTGAATTATTCAGAATCACTCATACATGTTCCACGTGGGGGTTTTGTGCGTGGCTAACGGGATGCCATCCGCGAGTCACAAAAATGGAGCGCTGCGTCGAGAGCAGATTGGAAATCGCTGTGAGTGAATCCGTTGCGCTTGAATACAGCGATGAAGGCGCGAACGTCTTCATTTTCAAGGTCGTCTCCGATGGAATCCAGCCAGCCCAGCACGACTGTTGCGGGAACTGTTAGCGAGACTTGCTGGCCATCCGCGATTTGTTGACCGATGGCAAGGTTGAGGAGCCACACGCAATCGTGTTTCCCATCAGCCAGGCGCGGCAGCATGCCAGCCCGCGCATAAGAACGGATTTTCTCCTCGGATATGCCGAACAGCACGGCCATCCTTTCAGCGGTGCAGGCATAGGCCGGGTTGTTACCAGCAATCGCGTGACTCGTAGCGTTTTTCAACATTTCTGGTCCTTATTTTGTCGTTTATGAAGATATTAAAACTACTTCTGGAAATGGACTTTCGTCTTTGTTGTCAAATGTTTACCTTGGTGAATATAGTCGTAGTCGCTGTTTTAAAAATCCTCTCAGATTTTTATTCACGCGGTGCTTTGTACCCCGCATGCACCACCCCTCAGGAAGGACCCATGTAGGGGGAGGGGTCTTGGCAGCACGCTAGGGCTTCTGAGGCAACGGCTATGCTGTTACGCCGTGTCGTGTCAGCGCGTACGCAAACCCTTTCCCTTCGGTCGGTGCAATGCCACGCGGCGTTGCATAGTTCACGCTGCGCCGCCATTCGCTCACACCACTAGAGAACGCCTCGGCAGCAACAATGCAACCGCATGTCATCCAGGCGAACACATCACCGCGCCGTACATCACGCAGCATCTGCATGTGCCGTTTGCCGAGCGCATCACGGTTAGCAAGATGCTTCTTCGTGGCATCAGACGTTTGCATCGTCGCTCCCGCCTGCGTCACGATATTGCATGGCTGCTTCACCGATGATGCGACGCACGACACGTCGCAATTCGTTCGCGGAGTCGGTACTCAGCCCCGCCGTTTCAGTAGCAATGCCCATGGCGTGAATCCGGCTAACCAGAATGTGTTCCATTTCACCGGCTACCTGCTGCGTTAGGGCAGCCAAAACTACGTCGCTAAGTCTCTCTGACATTTGAAGCACTCTAGATATCGTTTGGTGACACGAATCGTATCTAGCGGCATAAAAATAAGATAGTTAGCACTATTTACCTATGGAAACATGATGTTTTATTATGGAAACATTTATTCAATTTGTGTCGCGTAATCTATTGATTTTAATGTGGAATATATTTTTAGAGTTTTATCTCTAATTTACGTTTTTTGCTCGCAAAGGCCTTTTGCGTTTAAACGCATTTTGTCGAGTTTGGCGTTGCCATGTTTCCACCTGCCGAAATCGGGGTGGTTACGTGGTGATTCTTGTGTGTATTGGGTTTGCGGGAAGTGTTCCCACTGTTACCTCAAAAACATGCGATGCAATCTTTTCCCTCTACATATCCCAATATAGGTTTTCTTTAATTTGTGGTGGTAACAGAGGTAACAAGGTAACAGCCCTTATGCGGTGCGGTTTTCGGCGTTACCACGTGGTGGCGAAGGCGGTAACAAGCTGGGAACAAAAAACCCGCCGAAGCGGGTATGCGTTAAAACGGGGTGTCAGGTTCTGGCGTCACTCGGACCCACGCCTTGATGAGTTGGCCTCCACGTCGGATGGTCTTACGCTCCAGGCCTAGCGCGCGAAGAATCTTTCCCGCCCGCATCTGCTCAGTCTTGCCTTGCTTGGCGATTTCCAGCCCGATGGCGTCGCGCAATACTTCGCGCACTATGATTTCGCTGCGGCTCAGGCAGTAGTCGGAGATTGCCGATTCCCAGGCGTCATCTTCGCGCCGTTCTTCGGTTTGCTGGCGGTGCGCGTGTTCCGGGACTTCCCACCACGTCGCATGGGCCGTGTAAAGTTCCACGGCTTCTGCGAATAGCTGGTCGCGGTTCCGGGTCAGCCAGCCATTATCAATCTTGCCGACAGCGACCGGCCAGAATCTACGTGCGCCCGTGGCGTCGCGCAGATAGTCGCTTTCGTTCGTCGTGCCTGCGAATACGGTACGCCTAGGAGCGTCGATGGAATGTTTGGCGTATGGTGGCCGGAATCTGTCGCTCGGCGCGCTAAGAACCTGCTTGATTCGCGTAATGTCCGACTTGCGAAACGCGTCCAGTTCGGCAACCTCAACTAACCACTTGCCCTGGATCGAGACAAAGAAGTCTTTGCTTTCCAATGGGTCCGTCAGTTCGGCATAGAACGGGCCGCCGAGAACAGCCAGCAGAGTCGACTTGCCTTTTCCCTGGGTGCCTTCGAACACAGGCATAGTGTCGACCTTGCAACCCGGGGCGACGCCGCGTGCAACCATTGAAATCAGGAAATTTCGAGCGACGGCGATATGGTATTCGTCATGCGGCGCACCAGCGGCTGTCGTCAGCCAGGAATCTAGGCGCTGTACACCATCCCAGCGAAGCGATTGCAGCCAAGTTTTCAGGTCGTCGCGTTGGTTCTTCATCGCCAGAACCATCACAGCCTGTTCCACCATATCAGGCGTAAACTTGACCAGCCCCATTTCGCCTTGCAGTACGTCCGCGATTGCGATGCGGTCCACGTCTGCCCAGCGTCGCGGCATGTCGCTGTCCCATGTGGTGAATCGTTCCTGGTGGAACGTATCGTGCCAGAAGTGCCCCGCGAAACGCGGATGCTTCTCTAGAACCTCGCGGACGTTAGAGACCGTTCCAATCGCTTCGCCGCGTCCGTTCGGATGCACGTTGACGCCCACAGCAGCGAGGTGCTGAACTGCCTGCCACGGATTCGCTAGGACGCCGCCAGTTGCTGCTTTTCCCGTCATGCGCGCTCCCGCTTCGGGGTCCAGCCCATTTCTGCTAGTGTATTGCGGGCAGCTTGGATAAACGCTTCCGGGCGACGCGGCGGGCACCTGGCGATTTTCAGAAACATATCGCCAGCTTCATCCAGGGAGTAACCTTTTCGCATTTCGCGCATCACGAAGCGAACGACGTTCTCTCGCGCGTCATCGCGGATAGCTGCTTCCAGCGCTTGGCGCCGCACTTGTGTCGCAGCAGCCCACGCTTTAAAATTTTCGACGGTAGGTTGTTTTTCTTGAGGGAGTGCCATGCTTGTGGTGCTCCCTTTTTTATTGGCCGCGAGCGGCTGCGATACGCTGATTCAACCAATCGTTTACTTCTTGTTCCACCCATCCTGCGTAGCGTGGAGACAGCCGAATCGATGCCGGAAATTCGCCGCGCCGGATCATTTGGTAGATAAAAGGCTTTGATAATCCGGTCCGCTCAAGCACGGTTGCAATGCGGATGATCTTCGTCGGTTGCTGTTGTGTTTGCATCGTGTGTATCCGAAGTTTCGTTGGTGTGTGTCGGATTTTGAATACCTATGCAGACATTCTCCACGTGGGGGTTTTCGCATTCCACATGAGGGCTTTGGGTGAGAGCAAGCGAATACAGAAAAGCCCGCGTGGGCGGGCTTCGAATCGAAAATCAGGCTTGAAGATGAATCGGTATCACGGTACCGTCTTCGCGTTTCTTCGCACAGTATGCGGCCCAAGCGTCCATCATCTTGCCGCGCTTCGCCAGCAAGTCACCGCGTTGATAGGCGGCTTCAACCTCGCTGCGGACGGCGTGAGCAAGAGCTTTCTCAGCTAGTTCGCGCGGAAAATTTGTGCACTCGGCGGCCCAATCGCGGAACGTCGAGCGAAATCCGTGCACAGTCAGGTTAGGGCGCTCCATGCGCTTCAAGACTGCGAGCAGGCTCATGTTAGAAAGGCCGGTGCCTTCACGCATACCGGGAAATACGAAATCGCCGTGGCGTGCCGCTTGCATTTCCTTCAAGATAGAGATCGCACGCTTGCCTAACGGCACACGGTGTTCCTTCTTCATCTTCATGCGCTCGGCCGGCACGATCCACAGCTTGGCATCCAGGTCCATCTCGCTCCACTGTGCACCGATGATTTCCGCAGTTCGCGATGCGTTGAGGATGCAGAATTCCAGCGCGCGAGCCGCCACGCCGTGCATGCCGCGAAGACCGTCCATAAATGCGCCAATTTCGTCATAGGGCAGCGCTGCATGGTGTTCTTCGTTCTGCACCGCGCTGGGTTTGGCGAGCAGAGTGTCTAGATGGCCTTTCCATCGGGCTGGATTTTCGCCGCTACGCAGACCGCGAGTAGTAGCCCATGCCAGCACCTTTTCGAGCCGCCCGCGAACTCGTGACGCAGTTTCGTTCTTCGTGGTCCAGATCGGCTCAAGTACGCGCGTGACATCGTGAGTGTCAACCAGGGCAATGTCTTTCTTGCCGATGAGTGGCGCAGCATACGTTGCCAGCGTGTTGGCCCATTGGTCCGCATGCTTTTCGTTCTTCCACCCGTGTTTGTGCGCCTCAATGTAGGCGCTTGAACACTCCGTGAAAGTCATTTTCGCCGCGATCTTCGCCCGCTCTGACTGGCGCATGGCCAGCGGATCATCGCCATTACCCAAAGCGCGCCGCATCCCCTCGGCCTTTTCCCTGGCTGATTCCAGCGAGACATTTAAATAAGAGCCGAGGCCAATTTCGTGAGATTTCTTGTTCCGTGCGTACCGAAAAATCCACGATTTAGAACCGCTGGGGCTAATTTGAAGGTATAGGCCGCCGCCGTCGCTGTAGTAGCCCGGTGTTTTTTCCTGTCGAACTTTGATTGCCGACAGCTTCTTGATTGGTCGCGCCATTGTTCCGCCTTATTATGCTACCCACGTTCCTACCCACACTTTATGAATAGATGGTAGCACACTCATGCGAACTCAAGAATACTTAAGAGCCTTATGTGGCGTGGCTTTTGAGGCGATAGAGATACTCTTGCAAACTTATGAATACTCGTCGTATGCGGACCGTCTCTCCGCCACGAATTGAATGAGAAGCCGTTGAATCTAAAGAGATTCAACGGCTTTTTGTTTTATCGACCCACAAATCGACTATCAGGTGATTTTCTTCATTCGCTGAGTACGCGACAGAAAGCTCCTTACGACCGCACGCGGGCATCGTTCAGATTGGCCGGCATGAGAACATGCTTAGCCTGACCGACCGGCGATGTACTCGCATGCTCCACAAGCGCTCATTGAGTTTGACTTGCTATCAATCGGCCACGAAACTAGGCCCGTGAACTGAGCGTGGTAGCGCACCCCACCATCTACAGATGAGCCTCGACCAGGCTCGCTCCCGAATGCCGAACGCCGAACGCCGCACCTAAAAATCCCCCGCATACCCATAAAAACAAAATAAACAAACTTGCTCTAAACTACCTGCCGCCCCAGCTAGCCTAGTCGAGAGCAAGACACCAATGCCCATACCCCCAGCCGACCCCGCCGGCGACCCTAACTTCAGTCTGCCAAAACACCCCGCATTCCAGCGTTTCTGGTGTACCCGTATCCTTTCATCGCTGTCGTTCCAGATGCTCGCCGTGGCCATGGGCTGGCACATCTACGCACTCACGCATAGCGCCTTCGCACTGGGCCTAGTCGGCCTCGCCCAATTTTTGCCGATGTTCGTGCTGACGCTCGTGGTCGGCCACGTCGCCGACCGTTACGACCGTCGCCGGATTGCGGCCATCTGTCAAAGCCTCGAAAGCGTCGCTGCATTGTTGTTCGCCTTCGGCACCTTCGGCGGCTGGATCAGCGCGCCGGTCATCTATGTGCTGGCCGCATGCGTGGGCGCGGCCCGCGCCTTCGAATCGCCTGCGGTTGCATCGTTGTTGCCGGGCGTCGTGCCACGCGGGCAATTGCCCAAAGCGACGGCATGGGCCACCTCCGCAAATCAAACCGCCCAGATCGCAGGTCCGGCATTGGGCGGCCTGTTGTACGGTGTCGGTCCGGGCGTGGCCTACCTCGCGTGCACGCTGTCATTCGCGGCCGCCGCTGCCACTGTGTGGGCCATTCCGTTGCAGGCCAAGCTGGCGAGCCGCGCACCAGTGACGCTTGAGTCCGTGTTCTCGGGTATCGCTTTCATTCGCAAAGAGCCCGTGATACTCGGTGCACTATCGCTCGACCTTTTCGCTGTGTTGTTCGGCGGGGCGACAGCGCTGTTGCCGGTTTTTGCGCGCGACATCCTGCATGCCGGGCCGCTCGGTCTCGGCCTACTGCGCTCAGGCACCGCCATCGGCGCGCTCGCGGGCACCATCTGGCTCGCACATTTTCCGCTACGCAACCGGCCTGGCGCTGCGATGTTCGGCGGCGTGATTGCGTTCGGCGCGGCGACTGTGGTGTTCGGTTTGTCGCATCAATTCTTGCTGTCGCTCTTCGCGCTCATGGTGCTGGGCGCATCGGACACCATCAGCGTGGTGGTGCGTCTGTCGCTCGTACAACTGCGTACGCCGGACGAAATGCTGGGTCGCGTCAGTGCGGTCAATTCGCTTTTCATCGGGACATCGAATCAACTGGGTGAGTTCGAATCCGGTGTGACGGCAGGGTGGTGGGGCGCGCAATCGGCCGTACTGGTGGGCGGCATCGCAACGATTGCCGTCGCTCTGCTGTGGATGCGATTCTTTCCGGAACTCAAGAACACACGCTCGCTGGAGCCGGAAGAAGCGTTGGCGCCAATTCATTGATCGCAACGTTGGAGGCCGAAACCCTGCAATTGCGCGCTGCATCGCACGCGTGATTCGACGTGTGCTTCGACCCGCTATGATGGTGGCAACCTCACTCGGCCACCTTCATCATGCGGATCGCCCCTTTACCCCCGCTTCAATGCCTGATCGCGTTCGAGTCGGCCGTACGCCATGCCAGCTTCACTAAAGCGGCCGTAGAACTGCATCTGACGCAAAGCGCTGTCAGCCGCCAGATCGCGCAACTCGAAGACTTCCTCGGCCGCTCGCTCTTCGTGCGCGAGCATCGCGCGCTACGGTTGACGATCGCCGGCGAACGTTACGCGAAGCATGTGCAGTGGCTGCTTGCCAATTGCTCGGAAGCCACACTCGACGTGATGAAGCGATACGGCGATCTGGAGTTGACGATCGCGTGTTCGTCGGGCGTGGCGGTGTTGTGGCTTACACCTCGCCTCGGTGCGTTTCGCGCCGCCCATCCTAACGTGAAGATCCGGATGATCGTGCGCGACGGGCTCGCATCTTTGTCGCCTGCGGAATTCGACGTGGGTCTGTACTACATTCGCCAGCATGCCGAGCCGCATTTCACGGCACGCCGCATTTTCGACGAAGACGTGTACCCGATATGTTCACCCGGATATCTCGCCGGCCGCGTGCTGGAGCCCGCCGATCTCGCGCATGAAACATTGCTGATGCAGGAAGACGGCCAGCGGCAATGGATGTCGTGGCCCGAATGGTTCCGGCTTAACAATGTGCAGATGCCTGGCTCGCCACAGTCGGTCGTCATCAATCACTATCCGCAACTCGTGCAGATGGCGATTCTCGGCCAGGGCGTTGCGCTCGGCTGGCGTCACATGATCGATGCGTGTCTGAACGAGGGGCTGCTGGTGCGCGCCACGCGAGCATCGGCGAGCCACGGTGGCGGCTACTACGTCGTGTCGCCAAACGACCGCGCGGAGAACCAGGCGGCGCGCCTCTTTACGCGCTGGCTTTTCGAGCAGGCAGAGGCTCAGGCAAGTGGGCAAGCACTCGCGGAGACGAGCAACGCGCCCAGCGCTTGACCACTTTTCGCATGCGCTACGCGCATGCGTGCATGCGAATCTTTCGTTTCGAAAACAAATCAGGTCTCTCTACGATCGGCGTTATGCATGCAGAGGCGCCGTTCGATTCCGACACGCCGCCTTGCTGGCAAACGCTCGCCCGACCCGTAGCCACGCAGCAGCCGCATCAATAGCGGCACAAGCAGCCTGATAAGGAAAGAGACCATGCAAGGAACGCTTTCATCCAACGTCGCGATATCCGTGGATTCGCTCGCGCAGCAGCGGCGCCGCGCGATTGTCGCCACTGTGCTCGGCAACGGGCTCGAGTGGTTCGACTTCACCGTCTATAGTTTTTTCGCGGTGATCATCGCCAAGCTGTTCTTTCCGACCGGCAATGAACTGACCTCGTTGCTACTCGCCGTCGCGACGTTCGGCGTAGGCTTTTTCATGCGGCCGGTGGGCGGCATGGTGCTCGGTGTGCAGCGATCGGCGCGGGCCTCGGAAAATCTCTAAGCTTCTGCTGCGCTCACACGTAACGCGGTCCATCGCACCGTCGCGAGAATCGATGCCGCGACGATCAACGCACCGCCGATCCATGCCGCCGTCGAAATCCGTTCACCTAACCAGATGCAGGCGAACAGCGCACCGAAGGCGGGCTCGCTGCCCATCAGCAACGACACGCGCGTCGGGCTGCTGCGTTTGATTGCGAAGTTCTGTGCGAAGAACGCGAACAACGTACACGCGACCACCAGATAGCCGATGTAGCCCCAGAACACAGCATGCCCGGCAAGCGACGGCAGCGGTTGCCACTGTTGCGGCACAAACAGCACCGCTACCGCCGCGCTGCCAAATGCCACCACGCCCGACTGAACCGCCGTCACCGACAAAGGTGGCAACGCGGAGTCGCTCATCACACGTTTAGTCACGCACACGTTCAGCGCGCGCAGCAACGCGGCGAGCAGAATCAGCGCGTCGCCGGGATTGAAACTCAGCGCGCCATCCCCCGCTAGCAGCCAGGCGCCGAATAGCGAAAGCGCGACCGCCGCCCATTCGATGCGAGTCGGCTTGCGCTTGAGCAGCCACCATTCGACGAGCGGCGTCAGCACCACACATAAGCTGATCAGAAACGCTGCATTGGCCGCGCGCGTCAGCAGAATGCCGAACGTCTCGCAGAGAAAGATACCGAGCAGCAAGGCGCCCGCGATCAGCACGCCGCGCAGCGTGCGGGCATCGGCGGCGCGCAAATGACGCAAGGCGGGCGACAGGATCAAGAAGGTGATGCCGAAGCGGATCGCGAGCAAACCCAAAACTGGATAGAACACCAGGGCGCTTTTGACGACGCCGTAACTGGTGCCCCACACCACGGCAACCGCTAGCAGCATCAGATCGGAGAGCAGAAGCGGGCGTTCTTGTTTCGACATGGCGGACCTCGTGCAGATGAGCGCATATTGTCGAACTTTGCCTGTAAGGCGATAATCGGGTGGCTGCGCATAGCATTTATGTTTCAGATGCATCAATCGACTCAAACCCCGCGAGCGCCCGACGATGAACCCAACCGATCTTTTTGCGTTGCTGCCGGATATGGCGGTTTTCGCGCGCGTCGTCGATGCCGGCAATTTTTCGGTCGCCGCACGTCAGCTCGGCAGTACGCCGTCCACGGTCAGCCGTCAGATCAAACGGCTCGAGGACGCGTTGGCGACACGCCTGCTCGAACGGTCCACGCGCACGGTGCGGGTCACTGAATCCGGTGCACAGGTGGCGCGTTTCTGCCGCGATATGCTGAGCGCGGCATCGGGCGCGGTGAATGCCGCCGGGCAACTGGCGGCGCGGCCGCAAGGCAAAGTCCGCGTGAGCGCGCCCACCGCGTTCGCGAAGACCGTGATTCATCCGCTGATCCCCGGCTTTCTGCGCGCCTACGACGAAGTCGACCTGCAATTGCTGTTCACCGATCACGACGTAGATCCGCTTGCCGACGATGTCGATCTGGTGATCCGTCTGACCGAGCATCCTCCGCAAGGGCTCGCGGGACGTAGGCTGGGGGCCGTGCGCTGGCTGCTGGTTGCATCGCCGGCTTATTTGCGTGAGCACGGCACGCCGGTGCAACCGCGCGATCTCCTCAAGCACGATTGCATCTACCTCGGCGAAACCGCCGACGACAACCGCTGGCGCTTTCGCCGCGGCACGGAGACGCAAACCGTCGACGTGAAAGGGCGTTACATCGCCAATCATGCGGGCGCGCGACTCGAAGCCGCGCAGCAGGATTTCGGCATCGCGAACCTGCCCGAGTTTGCCGCCACGGATGCATTGCTCAGCGGCGAACTCGTGCAGGTGCTGCCGGATTGGAATCTCGAAGCGCGCGCTTACGTGGGGTCGGTGTGGTTGTTGTATCCGCCGAACCGCTTCTTGCCGCCGAAGGTGAGGGCGCTCATCGACTATCTTGTCCAGCATATTCACGAAGCGGCTTAAGCAGCGGTCCAACGCGTCGTGCAACTCGCTTGCATACTATGGCCAGCCAACGGAGATTTGGATTGAGCGAAAGACGAACGTAGAATCGCTCGCGTCCCCATGATTGATAACGATCGCGACGACCGACGCGATCAGGAGGAGAACAAACATGACTTTGCGTGAAACCGGGCCGATTGCGGCGACTGTCTATCGCGGCGAAGCGATCGAGAACACACATATCGCCCATGTCGCGGTAGTTCAGGCCGATGGCCGCCTGCTGTATTCATTCGGCGATCCGTCGCGTATCACGCTGGCGCGCTCAGCGGCAAAACCGGCACAGGCTTTGGCGGTAGTCGAGACGGGCGCGCTCGAGCTTTTCGGTTTCGACGAAACGGATCTCGCGCTCATGTGCGCTTCGCACAGCAGCGAGCCGCGCCATATCGAACGCACGAGGCAGATGCTGGCCAAGGCGCAGGTCAGCGAAGCCGATCTGCGTTGCGGCGGCCATCCCCCGCTGTCCGACGCCGTTTATGTCGACTGGCTCAAGCGCGATTTCAAACCGGATGCCGTGTGCAGTAACTGTTCGGGCAAGCACGCCGGCATGCTGGCCGGGGCGCGCTCTATCGGCGCGGCAGTAAGGGACTATGAATTGCCGGAGCACCCGCTACAGGTCCGCGTGAAGCATACCGTCGCGGAGGTGTGCGACTTGCCGGACGATGCCGTGCAGTGGTCGATCGACGGTTGCAATCTGCCGACGCCTGCGTTCCCCCTCGACCGACTCGCCCGACTGTTCGCGAAGCTCGCCGCCGCGGAGGACGAAGTGTCGGCTTTCTCTGCGGGCTCTTCGTCCAGTGCGTCTTCCATATCGCCACGCACCGCTGCGCTCGCACGCATCTATCGTGCGATGGCCGCGCATCCGGAGTGGGTAGCAGGCGAGGGGCGTTTCTGTACCGCCTTGATGCGCGCGTTCGATGGCGCGCTGATTGGCAAGGTCGGTGCCGACGGCAGCTACGCAATCGGCGTGCGGGCTTCGCGGCAAACTAAGCAGCTCGGCGCCAACGGTGCGCTAGGCATTGCGGTGAAGGTGGAGGACGGCAACATTGGCGTGCTGTATGCAACCGTTGCTGAACTGCTCGCGCGACTTGATATCGGCAGCCCTGAGCAACGTGCGCAACTAGACGCGTTTCATAAGCCGCGCATGATCAATACCATGGGCATCGAAATCGGCCACATGGCCTTTTCGCTTGCGCTTGAAGCGCATTCACACCGCGAGGCGTGAAGCTATGCGGGGCGCTGCAGCGGGTTACGCGTCATCTTTCTTGAAGCGATCTTGTATGGCGATCAGTTGATCATCGCTGGTGGCCACGATCCACAGACGGGCGCGCTCGGCCATCAGGCGATTGTGATCTTTTAGCACGCCCATCGACACTGCCGTTTTCCACGCTACGGGTGCGGCGCGACTGGTTCTTCCGGACGGCGTGCCGACCAGCAATGCATAGGGTCCGAGGGGCAGCGAGACGAACGGCATAGCGGGTTTGACGCGCACTCGCCAGTCGATGAAGGGTGAATCGCTGAAGAGAAGCGGCGTGGGCAGACCGTGCAGCACGGTGAAGTCATAGAGCGCCAGTTGTTCGCGCATGGGCGTGTAGACCCGTCGAATATCGTCGACGAGGGCCGCACGGATTTCGTCGTCGAACATTGCTTCTTGGGTGTAGTGGTCGACTGCTTGCAGCGCGTCGTGCTGATAGGCGCTGAAGATTGCCAGGTCGAGACAATCATGAATGGCGCGTTGGACTTCGGCGGCGGAGCCGGCTTCTTCGGGTTTGCCGAGTTGCGCGGCGCGGAGGAAGCGGGCGAGGGCGGCGTCCTGGGTTGCGGGGCCGGTGGCTAGTGGGTCGTCGGTGGCGTCTTTGTCGAGCGGGACGTAGAGGTATTTTTCTGCTGCGAAACGGGATTTTTTGCCGTCATCGAAGCTGATTTCGCCGGTGGCGCAGTTGAGGTAGCGAGTGCCGATGTGGCCGTGTTCCCACACGAAGTTTTTCAGGAAGGGGCGAAGGGGATGGAGTGGGTCAGGGTGTTGCATTTTTTTGTTGCACTCCGTGCGGGTTCTAGTTTGGGTATGGTCACATAGAAATTGGGGTTTATGGTTTTTTTCCCTGCGGGGCGGCTGTTTGTCAGTGTTCTTAGGGCTTTGGGCTTTCCTTGTTCTGGCTTTGGTGCCTTTCCTTGCATTGTTAGTGGTCTATTAGCGTTGCCCCTGTGCGGGGCGGCACTGTAGTGGTCCAATGACTATGGACACCTCTAAAGGGGATAATTCTCCAAACGAGGTGAGAAATGAGCA
>NZ_CAJNBA010000015.1:0-91317 GCF_905220735.1 Paraburkholderia aspalathi | reverse complement strand
GAAGCCAAAGCCCTAAGAACACGGCCAAAAAGCGCCGCGCAGGCAAAAAACCTCAAAACCTTTATTTCGCCAACTTGGAATGCCGCCGGGAATAGCCAAAATAAATAACCATCCCAATCAACAACCAAACCACAAACGCCACCCAGGTAACAGCCTGGAGATTCACCATCAAAAACAAACAAGAAGCGACAGCCAACACCGGCACCACCGGCACACCAGGACACCGGAACGCCCGCGGCAACTCAGGATGCGTCTTCCGCAAAACCAGCACCGCAATCGACACCATCGAAAACGCAGCCAACGTGCCGATATTGATCAGCTCAGCCAGCACATTCAACGGCACCAACGCGCCAATCAACCCGAAGAAAATCCCCACCAGCCATGTCGTAAAGAACGGCGTCGCATACTTCGGATGCACCCGGGAAAGCCGCGCCGGCAACAACCCATCCCGCGACATCGCGAAAATCACGCGCGTCTGGCCATACGCCATCACCAGAATCACCGTCAGCATGCCCAGCACGGCGCCAAGGTCGATAAAGCCCGCTACCCACTTCTGACCCGCCACCTGCAACGCGTACGACACCGGATGCGAAATGTTCGCGAACTGCGCCGACGGCACGATACCGGTGACCACCGCCGCCACCGCGACGTACAGCACCGCGCACACGCCCAGCGATGCAATGATCCCGATCGGCAAATCTCGCTTCGGATCCTTCACTTCCTCCGCCGCGGAAGACACCGAATCGAAGCCGATGAACGCGAAGAACATCACCGCCGCCGCGCCGAACACGCCGTTCCAGCCGTTCGGCATGAACGGATGCCAGTTCGCCGGCGTCACGTGGAAAACGCCCACGCCGATCACCAGCAGCACCACGATCACCTTGATCGCCACCATGATGTTGTTGATCCGCGCGGATTCACGCACCCCAAGCGACAACAGCGCCGTGATCGCCATCATTACGAGGAAAGCCGGCAGGTTGAACCATGTCTCGTGCCCAGGCAAAGCGCCCGGCGCCGCCGTCAGCGCAACCGGCAAGCTCACGCCGAAGCCCGACAACAACGATTGCAGATAGCCCGACCAGCCGACCGATACCGCCGACGTTGCCAGCCCATACTCAAGCATCAAGTCCCAGCCGATGATCCACGCAGCCAGTTCGCCGAGCGTCGCGTACGAATACGTGTAGATGGAACCCGCAACCGGAATCGTCGAGGCGAACTCGGCATAGGCGAGCGCGGCGAACCCGCAGGCAATCGCCGCGATCAGGAACGACACCATCAGCGCCGGGCCGGCTTGAACCGCGCCCGTGCCGGTCAGCACGAAAATGCCGGTGCCGATAATGGCGCCGACGCCGAGGAAAGTCAGATCGAGCGCGCCAAGCGCTTTCTTCAAGCCGGCGTTCTGAGCGCTCGCGGCGATCATGTGCTCGACGCTCTTTTTACGAAACAGGGACATTGGCGGTGGGTCTCCAGTAGTGCACGCATCTTGCGCGCCGAATGTCAGGGGAAACCCGCGATTTTAGCGGATGCGCGCCTTTGCACCATTTTGGGACGGTGTTTTTAGCGTTTGAAGGGGAGGCTAAAAATGCCTGATGAAAGCGATTTGGGCGTGCCGTTTGTCTGAGCACATCGCGTGGTGGGAAGGCTTTCGCGCGCTGCATGCCCCATCGGGTGAAATCGCGCTCGTGCGATCGAACACTGGCGCTGGTTGGACGCTATTTAGCTATCTGGGGAAGAAAGCTTCAACCGGCCATCGCCGGATTCAAATCGACGAGACGGTTGCTCATCACATAGAAGGTCAGCTCGGCGTTATTGCGCAGCTTCATCTTTTCGAGCAGCCGGGTGCGGTACACGCTGACCGTCTTCACCGACAGCGATAACGTTATGGCGATATCCGTCAGCCGCTTGCCGGACGCGAGCATGCATAGCGTCTGGTATTCGCGATCCGAGAGCTTTTCGTGCGGCAATTGTTCGCCGTCGAAGGAGACATAGTCTGCCAGCGCTTCGGCCATGGCCGGGCTGACGTATTTGCGGCCTGCCGCGACCTGCTGGATCGCGCCGATCATCTGCGCGGCGTCGACCGTCTTCGACAGGTAGCCGGCGGCGCCGGCTTTCAGCGCGCGCACGGCGTACTGGTCCTCGCGGTACATCGAGAACATCAGTACGGCCACGCGCGGCGCCTTGCGCTTCAAACGCTTGAGCACTTCGACGCCATTCATGTCCGGCAGCGAAATGTCGAGCAGCACCACGTCATAGTTGCGTTGGGCAACGGCTTCGAGCGCTTCGGCGCCGGTCTGCGCCTCAGTGACTTCGCGCGCCACGCCGCGGTCGAGCAGCAACTGGCGGACGCCCTGGCGGACCACCGCATGGTCGTCGGCGAGGAGGATGCGCAGGCTCATGATGGCGTGCTCACGATTGCAACGCGCGACGCTCGGCGCCTGGAGCGCTCGCCAGCATCGCATCCCACGCAAAGCGGGCCTGCACGAGCGTGCCGCGCGACGCGGTGCCGTTGTCGCCGCGGCCTGAACCGATGCGCCGGGCGCTGATCCGCAGCGTGCCGTCGAAGGCGGCGCAGCGCGCCTGCATGCCGCTCAGCCCGAAATGGCCGCGACGGCTGCGGGCGGTGCGCGTCAAGCCGATGCCGTCGTCGGTGATGATCAAGCTCAGGTGGCGGCGGCCGGCTTCGATCCGCACGTCGGCGGATTCGGCGCGCGCGTGCTTGGCAATATTGTTGAGTGCTTCCTGGGCGACCCGGAACACGGCCAGCGCGGCGTCGGTGGGCAGGCGCGTGAGCCGCACATCGGCGGCACAGACGAAGCTCGTACGCAGGTTCGTGCGCGCGGCGAAGTCGCCGGTCCATTGCGCCAGCGCGCCGACAATGCCCGCTTCGAGCGACGGCGCATGCAATTCCGCGACGGCCTGGCGGCTGGCGGCGCACACGGCGTCGAGCGAGCGATTCGCAACGGCGAGCGCTGCCGCGCACTGCGGCGGCGCATCGGCCGGCAGCCAGGTTTCGACGCCGGCAAGGGCGAAACGCGTCGCGGTCAGCTCGGCGCCGACGCCGTCGTGCAGCTCGCGCGCCACATGGCGGCAGGCAGCTTCCTGCGCCTGAACGAGCTCGGCCGACAGTTGGCGCACGCGGGCGCGCAGTTGCGCGAGTTCGCGCTCAGCCGCGGAGGGCGGCGCGGCGTGTGCAAGTGAAGGCGAAATGTGGGCGCTAAACGGGACGACGGTCGACGTATCCATGACTTTCCCTCTCAGGAAGCAGTGCAAACGGCGAAGCGGGTGCGCATCGGCGGCGCGAAGACGAAAGAACGCATGCGAGTCTCTGCCTCCAGTGACGTCCGTTACGCGTTGTGCGAGATGGCCAGATTGCTACGGTGCGGCGTAACGAAATTTACATTCAGTAACAAGTCGACCGTACGATGGCGTCATATTAATCCGACTAATCGTGCGCCGCGATGATATCTCAAAAAAAGAAAAAAATGCAGGTGCACCAAGGGTTAGCGCCTACATTTGACGCAATGCTTGATGTCCTGCGGCGCTGGGTATTGTAGGAAGAATGCTGACATCAAATGTCAGGGCAACGGCGGCAATTGTAACTGCGCAACAAAAAAAGGAGCCCGAAGGCTCCTTTCTGTTGATTGCGCGGCGCGGGCCGCTCAATTTGCGTGTCTGCTTAGCCGACGAACGCCTTTTCGACCACGTAGTGACCCGGCGCATTGTTGCTGCCTTCCTCGAAGCCGAGGTCGTCGAGCAGCTTGCGCGTGTCGCGCAGCATGTGCGGGCTGCCGCACAGCATCACACGGTCGTCTTCGAGCGAGAAGCCCGGCACGCCGAGGTCGGCGAACAGCTTTTCGGTTTCGATCAGTTCGGTGATGCGGCCGCGGTTCTGGAACGCTTCACGCGTCACCGTCGGGTAGTACAGCAGCTTTTCCTGCACCAGCTCGCCCAGATGCTCGTGCGCCGGCAGGTGATCCGTGATGTATTCCTTGTACGCCAGTTCGTCGACGAAACGGCAGGTGTGCGTCAGGACCACGCGCTCGTAGCGGTCGTAAATGTCCGGATCTTTGATGATCGACATGAACGGTGCGAGCCCCGTGCCGGTGGACAGCAGCCACAGCGTCTTGCCCGGCAGCAGGTTGTCGGCCATCAGCGTGCCGACCGGCTTCTTGCCGATCAGGACTTCGTCGCCGACCTTCAAGTGCTGCAAGCGCGACGTGAGCGGGCCGTCCTGCACCTTGATGCTCAGGAATTCGAGGTGCTCTTCGTAGTTCGCACTCGCGAGGCTGTAGGCGCGGATCAGCGGCTTGCCGTCGACTTCGAGGCCCACCATCGTGAACTGGCCGTTTTCGAAACGGAACGACGGATCGCGCGTGCAGGTGAAGCTGAAAAGCGTATCGGTCCAGTGATGGACGCTCAGGACGGTTTGTGAATTCAGGTTGCTCATGGCTTCTTGGATAGTGCGAAAACAAAGGCGGCCAGTCGTTTGAGCCGGCCGGCACGGCAAGGGCGATGCTGCGCTAACCCGAGATCGGGGATCACGCGCAATCCGCTATTTTACCGCGCCCGCTGCCTGAGGGCTGCGGCGCGGCGGTTGAGCGTGGTGAAGCGGGTTACCGGACCAGGAAGCGTCGGCGCCGGCGGTTGTGACGATCGGCGCCGCGAAGTACGTTGGCGTGGATGCAGCCGCGCTTCAGCAAGGGTACGGCGATGGGCGAAAACCGCGCAGGGCGGCTGCCATCGGTTGTCCGGCATGCGCCGGATAGGCGCGCCGCACGGGCAACATTTTCAAGATCATACCGAAACCCGCCGTGCACCGCAGCATTGACCCTGCTGATAAAACTGGCAAATGGGCGGGAGGTCGGGACGAAAGGTGAGGAAATTGGGCCGTAAAGGCGAGACGCGCGGGGCGAGCGCGCGCACTTCTGGTCGCGCTGCCTGGTCTTGCTGGGTTGGTACACAGAGGTTGATTGTCGCTCGGGCGAGGAGCTGGAATCACTTATGAAATAAAGATTCCAGCGTTTCCCGTTTTGATTACGCCGGAGCCGCCACGCGCTTCTTGCCGCGCTGCTTCAGCACTCTCGCTTGCAGCACGATCACCAGCAACAGGAACACCCCGCGAATCACCGATTGCCAGTACGCCGACAGGCTGATGAACCCCAAACCGTTTTCGAAGTTCAGCAGATTGAACACCAAGCCGAGCAACAGCACGCCGGCGATCGTCATCGCAATCGAGCCTTCGCCGCCGGTGAGCAAGGTGCCGCCGAGCACCACCGCCGAGATCGCGAACAGCTCCCAGCCGACGCCTTCGTTCGGCTGACCGGCGCCGAACTGCGCGGCGAGGATCACGCCCGCCATGCCGGCGAGCAGCCCGCTTACGGCATAAGCCATCACCAGCGTGCGGTCGACGTTCAGGCCCATCAGCCGCGCCGCTTCCTCGCTGCCGCCGATGGCCAGCGAATGCCGCCCGAAGCGCGTGCTGCGCAGCGCGAGCCAGCCGGCGATTGCGGCGACCGCCGCGACGATCCCCGGGATCGGCAGGCCGAACAGATCGCCTTGACCGAAGTTGCCGAAGTTCGAGTCGGCGGCGATCGACACCGCATCGTTCTTGCCGAGCAGCAGCGCGACGCCGTGCGCGCCGAGGCTGGTCGCGAGCGTCACGATGAAGGGCAGGATTTTCAGCCGCGTGATGATCAGGCCGTTGAGCACGCCGACGGCCATGCCGGCCGCGCAACCGGCAACGACCGCGACCCAGCCGCCGTACACGCTGGTCAACGCAGCGACGACGCTCGCAAGAGCTGCCACCGTGCCGACCGACAGATCAATGCCACCCGTGATGATCACGAAGGCCATGCCGATCGAGATCAGCGCGAACATCGAGTTGTAGCGCCAGAACGAGGTGATGTTGTAGGCCGAGCCGAAATGGTCGTAGCGCACGAGGCCGAGCACGATGAGCGCGACCAGAGCAAGCAGGATGGGAAGGTTCTTTTTCATCACATCGAGTCCGAAGTGTCCTGGAGGCGTTAGCGCGAGCGCCGTTGCACATAAACCGCCGCGACGATGATGCCGGCCTTCACGACCAGCGCCGCCGCGTCGGGAATGCCGTGCGCGAGCAGCGTATAGCGCAGCAACTGGATGATCAGCGCGCCGATCAGCGTGCCGCCGATATACGCCTTGCCGCCCGTCAACGCCGTGCCGCCGACCGCCACCGCGGCGATCGCATCGAGTTCCACGCCGAGTCCCACTACGTTCGCATCCGAGGACGAATTCACCGAGATCGAGATCAGCCCCGCTAAGCCTGCGAGCGCGGCGCACAACGTGTAAGCGATCAGCTTGACGGTGGCCGTCGGCACGCCGCACAGATAGGCGGCTTTTTCGTTGCCGCCGGTGATCAGCAGATACTGGCCGAACAGCGTTTTGCGCACGATCCACGCGAACAGCACGACCAGCGCGAGCATCAGCAGCACCTGGAACGGCACGCCGGCGACCTTGCCCAAGGCGATCCACTGGAAGGCGGGCGTGTTGAACGCCTGCAGGCTGCCATCGGTGACGACTTGGGCGATGCCGCGCCCGGCGATGAACAGCACCAGTGTCGCGACAATCGGCTGCACGGATAGCCTCGTCACCAGCAAGCCGTTGAAGACGCCGCACGCGGCGGCGGCCAGCACCGGCAGCACAAACGCGAGCGCGATACCGCCTGGTCCTGGAATATTCAGGAACAGCATCGGCGCGAGCGCCCCCGAGATCGCCATCGATGCGCCCACCGACAGATCGATGCCGCCCGTCGCCACCACCAGCGTCATGCCGATGCCGACGATCACGATCGTCACCACCTGTGTCATGTTGACGTTGAAGGTTTGCAGCGACCAGAAGTGCGGGGTGAAGATCAGGTTGAAGAGCACCATGGCGAGCAACACGATCACTTCGCGTTGCATGGCCAGGTGCCGCCATTTCTTCACCGTCGATGCGGCCGTGGCGCGCGATGTGGCGGCGTCCGGCATAGGCGGCGTGGCTTGGGTGTGTAACGACTCGGTGTGCAACTTAAGCGCCATGACGGTCGCCCTCCAACGCGTCTTCGATATGTGCGGTCTGGGCGGCTTCGACCAGTTGCGATTGGCCTTCGCCGCCGTAGGCGATGGCGTCCATGATGGCGGTCTCGCTCATGTCGGCGCCGTTCAGTTCGGCGACGGTGCGGCCGTCGCGGATCACCACCGCGCGGTCGGCCACCGCCGTCAGTTCTTCGAGTTCGGATGCGGACAGCAGCACGGCGAGGCCGGCGTCGCGCAGTTCACGCACGATCTTCGCCACGTCGGCTTTCGCGCCGACGTCGATGCCGCGCGTCGGTTCGTCGAGCAGCAGCAGCGAAGGTTCGGCAGCGAGCCAACGCGCGAGCAGGACCTTCTGTTGATTGCCGCCCGAGAGTTCGCGAATCGGCTGATCGGCCGAGCGCAGCTTGATGCCGAGCGACGCAATGAAACGGTCGACGATCACCTGCTGTTTCTTCACATCCACCACGCCATTCTTCGCCAGCGTGCGCAAGCAGACGAGCGTGAGGTTGTCGCGCACCGAGAGTTCGGGGACGATGCCTTCGGCTTTGCGGTCTTCGGTAAGGTAGGCCAAGCCACGCGCAATCGCGTCCTGCGGCGACTTCAGCGCCACCGTTTCTCCGCCGATCGACAATGAACCGTGTTCGAGCGGATCGGCGCCGAACATCAGGCGCATGGTTTCGGTGCGGCCCGAGCCGAGCAGGCCCGCGAGACCTACTGCTTCGCCCGCGTGCACTTCAAGCGATACGTCGCTCACTTTCGGATGCGCGCTCAGCTGCGTCGCAGCGATCGCCTGCTTGCCGCGCCGCGCGAGGTTCGCTTCACGCGCAGCGGCGTCTTCGTGCACGACGGCGGCGAGCGTGCGGCCGAGCATCGTCGTGACGAGTTGCAGCTTGTCCATCTCCGCCATCGTGCTTTGCGCGACTGTCTGGCCATCGCGCATCACGGTGACGCGGTCGCATAGCGCATAGAGTTCGTCGAGCCGATGCGAGACGAAGATCACCGCGCGGCCGTCGTCGCGAAGTTTGCGCACCACGGTAAAGAGCAATTCCACTTCGCGTTCATCGAGCGACGAGGTCGACTCGTCCATGATGACCATCTTCGCGTCCGACGAGACGGCGCGCGCCAGCGCCACCATCTGCTGAATCGCGGTCGAATAGCGGCCGACGGGTTTCTTCACATCGATCTGCAAGCCGAACGAATCGAGCAGGGCGGCGGCGCGTTGCTGCACCGCGCGCCAGTCGATCAGGCCGAAGCGGCGTGGCTCGCGGCCGAGGAAAATGTTCTCCGCCACGGAGCGGAACGGCACGAGGTTGATCTCCTGATAGATCGTGCTGATGCCGGCTTCACGCGCCTGCTTCGGCGTGCGGAAATCGACCTCGCGCCCTTCGAAGCGCACGCTGCCCGAGCCGCGCCGATAGGCGCCGGTCAGGATCTTGATCATGGTCGATTTGCCGGCGCCGTTCTGACCGATCAGCGCGTGCACTTCGCCGGCTGCCACGCTCAGATTGGCGCTGCGCAACGCGGGGACGCCGCCGAAGCTGATGCCGATGTCCTGCATCTCCAGCAGCGGCGAACGGGTAAGGGGAGAGTGCGGTGTCTGCGTGCCGGATTCCGTCACGGGTGTCCTCCTGATGCGTGTGCTGCTTCACGTGCTGCATGCATTGCATACGCTCGGCAGTGCGAGCCGCTGTGGCCGTTCGTTCGGGCTCCATGCAGGCGGTGTCGTCGAACCATGTTACGCCGCATAAAAGCGAAGCGACGGTCCGTGCTGCCACGAACGCGTCGCTCCGAACCCTTCCCGTCACCCGCCCCCCGAGGAGATTGATTCGGGGCGAGGACGTCCTGCGGGCACAGCCCTCGAAGAAGCTTTCTTCGAGGTACGGAGCGCCTGGACACTCCGCTAAAGCGCTGCCCTCAAGCTATACAACCGCGTGTACGACGGCGGCTGTCGATCAATAGCCGTACTGCATGCTCTGCTGCACGTTGCTCTTGTCGTAGAAGCGGTCCGAGACCTTGACCCACGTCGGGATCTTTTCGCCCTTCGCGTAACGTTGGGCGACGTCGCAGGCGAGCGGGCCGAAGAACGGGCTCGACTGCACGCTCGCGCCGAGTTCGCCGGCGGCGATCGCGTCCATGCCACCCTTGGTGCCGTCGATCGTGACGATCTGGATGTCCTTGCCCGGCTGCTTGCCGGCGGCCTTGATCGCGGCGATCGCGCCGAGCGCCATTTCGTCGTTATGCGCGTAGACGGCGGTCACTTCCGGGTGCGCCTGCAACAGCGTTTCCATCACCTGCCGGCCCTTGTCGCGCGCGAAGTCGCCGCTTTGCGAGGCGATGATCGTCATGCCCGGGTTCTTCGCGATGATTTCGTCGAAGCCCTTCTTGCGGTCATTCGCTGCGGACGCGCCCGTGGTGCCTTCGAGTTCGATGATCTTCGCTTTGCCGCCGGTCGCCTTGACGAGCCAGTCAGCCGCGCGATGGCCCTGATCGATGAAGTCCGAGCCGATGAAGGTGATGTAGTCGCGGCCCGCCTTGGCCACCGACTGATCGACGTCACGGTCCACCAGGATCACAGGAATGCCAGCCTTTTTGGCTTGCAGCACGACCGGTGCAAGCGGCTTTTCTTCGCGCGGCGGGAACACCAGCAGATCGACGTGCTGCGCGATCATGTTCTGGATGTCCGAGACCTGCTTGGAGTTCGAACTATTGGCGTCGGTCATGACCAACTGCCAGCCGCACTTCGCGGCGATGTCCTTGAAGCTCTTGGTTTCCGCGAGACGCCACGGATTGTTGCTTTCGGTCTGCGCGAAGCCGACCTTCAGCGGAGTCTTGGTAGGCAACTTCGGCAGCGCGTCGTCGGCGTACGCCGTCGCCGTGGCGACGCCGAAACCGATGGCCAGAGCCAGCAGCGAACCTGCCAGCGGACGAATCTGCTGCCTGCGCGCGTGCTTGCGCGACTGCGTGTTGAGCGACGCCATTGTCTTCCTCCAGTACCTGGTGAGGTGTATTTGCTTTTTAGTGTTTCTCCTGTCGGCCGAGCTGATTCACCCTGACCGGACGTGCCGATTATTCCACCGGGAATTATTATCGGTCAATCACTAATAATATTAATTATTGGCTTTTCTGCCTCGGTAATTACCCTGACCGAGCCGCGTTCGACGAGCGGTCCGTCGAGTTTGACGAGGCGATGCCGCACCGGTGCGCCCGCTGCGCGGTTGTGTTCTTCCTGCAGCAGGGTTTCGACGGCCCAGCGTCCCAGTTCGTAGTTCGGCAGCACCACGGTCGACAACGGCGGATGCGTGTGGCGGGCAATTTCCTGGTCGTCGTAGCCGAGCACGGAAACGTCTTCGGGTACGCGCAGGCCAAGTTGCTTCAGGGCCTCGATGGCGCCCAGTGCGGTCAGATCGTTGGCGCAGAAAATGGCGGTTGGCGGATGCGCCTCGCGCATCAGGGAGAGCGTCATTTCAAAGCCGACTCCCGAGCTCCAGTCGCCGTCGCGCACCAGTTCCGGCGCGTATGGGAGGTCGGCGGTGGCGAGTGCCGTGCGATAACCCTTGAGGCGGTCTTTCGAGGCGTCCTGCCACGGTTCGCCGTTGATATAGCCGATCCGCCGATGCCCCGACTGCAGCAGATAGTCAGTCGCCAGATGGCCGCCTGCGACCTCGGCCGGCACCACCGACGACAACCCGCCTTCGCTCGTGTAGCAGTTCAGCAGCACGGTGGGCACCTGCGAGAGCGCCGCCGGCAAGGTGACCTTGCGGGTGTAGACGGTCGCGTAGATCACGCCGAATACGTGCGGGTTCGACAGCGTCGCGTCGAGCACCTGCTTTTCGATGTCGGCGTTGCCGTGCGTCGAGTAGACGGCGAGCATCTTGCCGCTTGCATAGGCCGCATCGCGCGCGCCGTCGACGTTGACGACCGGATGCGGACTGGTGGAAATCTCGTCGGCCAGATAGACGATCAGGTTGCGTTCATCAGCCGAAACCGATACCGGTTCGCGCAGCGACAGCCGGTAACCGAGGTCGTGCGCGGCCTTTAACACCTTGTTGCGGGTGGTCTCGGAGAATTTCGCGCCGGTCGCGTTGTTCAGCACGAGCGAGACAGTGGATTGCGACACGCCGGTGAGCTTGGCGATGTCGGTCATGGTCGGGCGGCGTTGAGTCGATTTTTTCATTGTGCGGGCCGCGCTGCAGCGGCGCTAAAGCAGGAGCATGCCGGTGGCATTCGTGATGCTGACGGTACCACTAATAATATGCGTGCGGCAACGCGCGCTAACCCGCCATGTGGGAGATTTGGTAAGGCAAGAATCGGTTGGTTTTGGCTAATTTATTACTAATAATATTGACCGATGCGCTTTGGCGTGCGATTCTCGGTCGCGCGGACCCTGAGGGTTCCGCCGGCCGCGCGCTGTGCGCGGCACGTCATAGGAGAGATCGATGGGCGTTCATGCCGCCATCCGCCTGAGGCCCCGCCTTTTCTGACCATGCGCGACGTTTCCTTGAATCCGATCCGGCCGCTCGTCTCTGAAATCAACGGACTTACGTGGCTCGACGACCCCGCGATCGCGAAGTCGCTTGTCACGCTGACGGCCGGCGCCATGCACGTGGTGGTCGCGCCTGAAGTCGGCGGTGCACTCGCGGCTTACTACGAGTCGACGCCAGAAGGCCCGCTGCACTGGCTGCGGCCAGCCACGCAAGCAGCGTTCGATCAACGCGATCCGCTGCGCATGGCGAGCTTTCCGCTCTTTCCCTATTGCAACCGGATTCGCGACGCGCGTTTCGAGTTCGACGGCGGCACAGTTGATCTGAACGGCAACGACCTGCGTTTTACGCACGCGCTGCATGGCAACGCGTGGCGGCATCCATGGCAGGTGGGGGCGCGCACGGAGAGCTCCGTGGAATTGCACTTCGCACACGAACCGGACTCGCGGCTGCCCGGCGACTGGCCGTTCCGTTATCGCGCGCGGCAGCGCATCGAATTGATCGGCGGCGCGTTGTGCATCACGCTGTCCGCGCAGAATCTCGGTGACCGGCCGATGCCCTTCGGCATGGGCCATCACCCGTACTATCCGCGCACCGCGCAGACCCGCGTCTACGCCGAAGTGCAAGCCATGTGGCATGCCGACGCCGACGTGCTGCCCACGCATCTCGGCCCGCACCCTGCAGTCGAGGCGTTGCGCCACGGCATGTTGCCGGACGCGTTCGCACTCGACAACAACTTCGCCAACTGGTCGCGCGAGGCGACGATTGCGTGGCCCGACGAACACCGTCAACTGACGATGACCGCCGATGCGCCCTTCGATCATATGGTGGTATTCGCGCCCGCCAACGATGCGCAACTGTGCGTTGAACCGGTGACCAACACGACCGATTGCTTCAACGCGGTGGGCATGCGGGAGCAGGTGGGCGGCTGCGTGTTGCAGCCGGGTGAGGAGATTGCGGCGGCGCTGAACTGGACGCCCCGAAGAGGTTAGTGCCCGTACTTCACTCGACTCGCAACCGCGCCATATACGGCAAATGATCCGACAGCCACGCGGTTTCCTGCGTCGGCTGGATCCATTCAACCGGCTCCATGCCGCGCACGAACATCTTGTCGAGCGCGAGCGCCGGCGAGAAGGCCGGAAATGTGCGGCCCGCTTCGCCGAGCAGCGTCGCCACTTCCTGCAGGCCGTGTTCGGCAAAGAGCGGCACCGAGTCGTTGCGCCAGTCGTTGAAGTCGCCGGCCAGCACTAGCGGACCTTCCGGCGCTTCCTTCGCGATCCAGTGCGCGATCCAGTTCATTTGCCGCAAGCGCGCCGAGCGCGTGAGCGCGAGATGCGCGCACAGCAGCGTGACCGAGTGGCCGCCGAAGGTCGCCCGCGCCACCAGCAGTCCGCGCTTTTCGAAGCGATGCGCGGAGATATCCCAGCGCCCGCCGAGATCGAGCGGATGCGGCGACAGAATCGCATTGCCATGCCGCCACGACGGCTTGAAGACATTCGGACCAAGCGCGATTTCGAGTTCGGCCGCGCGTGCGATCTCGGTGGCCTGACAGTGCCAGACGTCGCTCAATGGATCGGCGAGCGGCGAGCCGAAACTACTGGCCAATATCGGCGAGGGCATGCGCCGCGCCATCGCTTCCTGCAAAAAATACGCGTCCGCATGGGTCGACTGAACCCAGCGCTGCATCGCCTGCCAGGCCTGAAAGCCGAGCGGTGTGCGGCCCTTGTGCAGATTCCAGCTGACCGCAATGAAATCCTTGGGCGCTGCGCTCTCGCGGATCAATTCTTCTGGGTTTCGCATGCCGCGTTGTCCACGTGTTCTGTTGGGGGCTTCGGTTGTTCGTTTCAGTTCGTGCCGTTCGCATTGCGCGCATTACACTAGTTCGCGCTGTTCGCAAGGCTCGCACGCACGCGATAGACCAGGTTCGGATTCTTGTCGACGATCGTCCAGCTGACCCACTGACCAGGCGGCACCTTCAGGCCCGGATGGCTCGCGCTTACCTGACGCGGTTGCGGCGGCAACTTGCAACCGGTGTCGGTTTGTCGCGCGGCGTCTTCTTCGAAGGTTTCCTGGGCTTCGATCGACAGTGTGACGGCGCTCGCATCCGCCTGCAGCGGCGAGATCGTCAGCGTGCGCGCCAGGTCGATGCTGCCGCCGGGCTGATCTTTACAGCCGACGTTATGCTGGACCATCTTGTGATGCGTGTCCGTGCGCGCCTGGCCGACGGTGGTGGTGCCGTCGAACGAATCGATCTGCTGGCCGTCGCGCATGACCTGCAACTGCCATTGCACGGCCTGTTGCGTCGCCCCTTGTTGCGCGTTCGCAAGCAGCGAAGTGCCGAACAGCACAGCGACGATACTGGTTTTCCACATAGAAGGTTTCTCCGGTCACTGCATCCGGCAGAGTAGACAGAAGGCCATCTTACGCCTGATGGGCTGAACGCCTTTCTGACACGTCAAACAGGGCCGGGTTCAGCAAAACACCATTTCCGATGAGAAGGTGAATCCTCAAAGGGACTTCCTCCGGGGCCTCGCAGGAAACAAGCCCTTGTTAGCAGCAGACCCGCATGACTGCTGGCTTGCACGCGAATATGTCCTCGTTACACTGGATCTGAAACGGTGCCCATCAGGCGCCGCAGCAGCAAGACCAGCCAGACGGGGTGAGCGATGACAACAGCAATGGTCAAACAGGAAATCGCCGTGGCATCGTTCAGCAGGGTGTACGACCTCGATCAGGTCGAGACCGCGCTGAACGAGCTCAGCGAAGGGGCGAACGAGGCGCTGCGCGCCACGTACGAAAAGATGCTCAAAACCGGCAATCTGCGCTTCTGCGTCAAGCCGAACCGGATGCCGTCGATCGACGATCTGATCGACGCGTTGCCCAACTTCTCGGAACCGCTCGACGACATCCGCAAGCAGGTCGCCTTGTGTCTCGAGACTGAAGACCGGCTCGAACTGATGCCGATCCTGTTGCTCGGCGACCCGGGCATCGGCAAGACGCACTTTGCCAAGCAACTGGCGCGCATGCTCGGCACCGCGTACCAATACGTGGCGATGAGTTCGCTGACGGCGGGGTGGATTCTGTCGGGCGCATCGTCGCAATGGAAGAACGCGAAACCGGGCAAGGTGTTCGATGCGCTCGTGAACGGCAGCTACGCAAATCCCGTGATTGCCGTCGACGAAATCGACAAGGCCACTGGCGATTCGCAATACGATCCGCTCGGCGCGCTTTACGCGCTACTCGAACACGACACGGCGCAGACGTTCATCGACGAGTTCGCGGAGATTCCGATCAATGCCGGCCACGTGATCTGGATCGCGACCGCGAACGACGAGCGCTCGATCCCGGAGCCGATTTTGAACCGGATGAACGTGTATGAGATTCCGCCGCCGGATCGCGACGGCGCGCGCCGTATCGCTCAATCGATCTACGACGAGATTCGCTCGGCGCATAACTGGGGCCTGCGTTTTCCCGAAACGCTCGGCGATGCCGCGCTCGATGCGCTGAAGCTGGCCTCGCCGCGTGAAATGCGGCGCGCGATCCTGAATGGCTTCGGCGCGGCGCGCATCGACGGGCGAGATCGGATCGGAGCCGGCGACATCCGCCTGGATTACGGAAATCGGAGGAAACCGATCGGTTTTTGAGCGTTTTTGCTCTGTTTTTGGCAGAAAACCGTCTTCGGACGGCTTTCTGCGAACACGAAACAGGCGATTCGACACTTAAAACAGGATGAATGTCGCAGCAATTGTTGCGAGTTTCGCGATTTCGAAGGGTTTTCATCGGTCGGTCTTCCGCCTTGACAGGCGCCCGGCGGCAAGGTGGCCAGCATGGCCGGCAGCGCTCTGAGGACGCAGGGCGATGCCATCGCGCGCATGAAGAATTGAGCGCGACAATCGTCGACGGCGTACACTGATCTTGTCCGGCCCATACGTTTAAGCCCTGCTCAAGACCGAATGCCCGCAGTCGTCCGACTGCGGGCATTTCTGTCTGTGCGGCGTCGTACAATTTTGTATAGCGGTTGCGTAAGGCCAGGTGCGTTCGACAGCGAGCGGTGTGCGGTCCTCGATAGCCGTACCCTGTCTTCATGAATATCGGGTGAACGAGGCAGCGCGCGGCGAGGTTAGCCGCGTCAAGGGACATGGATCAGATCGAATGTGTAGTGATCGGCGCTGGCGTCGTCGGTCTTGCCGTGGCGCGCGCATTGGCGGCGCGCGGGCGCGAGGTGATCGTGCTGGAAGCGGCCGAAGCGATTGGCGTGGGCACCAGCTCGCGCAATAGCGAAGTGATTCACGCGGGGATCTACTATCCACGCGGTTCGTTGAAAGCGGCGCTTTGTGTGCGCGGCCGCGAGATGCTCTACGACTACTGCGTCGAGCACAACGTGCCGCATTCGCGTTGCGGCAAACTGCTGGTCGCCACCTCGCGCAATCAGATTCCTCAGCTCGAAAGCATCATGGCGAAGGGCCGTGAAAACGGCGTGCTCGACCTGATGCGAATCAACGGCGACCAGGCGCAAGCGCTCGAACCTGCGCTCGAATGTGTGGAAGCGGTGTTCTCGCCGCAGACGGGCATCGTCGATAGTCACCAGTTGATGCTGGCGATTCAGGGCGACGCCGAGCGCGACGGCGCGGTGTGTGCGTTCCATGCACCGGTCAAGGCGATCGAAGCGAGTAACGGCCGCTTCATCATCAAGGTGGGCGGCGCCGCGCCGACCACGATCAGCGCCGCCTGCGTGATCAACAGCGCCGGCTTGTACGCAAATGCGCTGGCGCGCACGATTCGCGGACTCGACGCGCGGCATGTGCCGCCGCTCTATCTTGCGCGCGGCAACTACTTCAGCATCTCGGGGCGCGCGCCGTTCAGCCGTCTGATCTATCCGATGCCGAACGAAGCCGGCCTCGGCGTGCATCTGACCATTGATCTCGGTGGCCAGGCGCGTTTCGGTCCGGACGTCGAATGGGTCGATGCGATTAATTACGACGTCGATCCGCATCGTGCGGATTCCTTTTACGCGGCGATTCGCGCGTACTGGCCCGCGCTTCCCGACGATGCGTTGCAGCCCGCTTATGCGGGGATTCGTCCGAAGCTTTCCGGGCCAGGCGAGCCCGCCGCCGATTTCGTGATTCAAGGTCCGGCCGCGCATGGCGTGCGCGGGCTCGTCAATCTGTTCGGGATTGAGTCGCCTGGATTGACGGCGTCGCTCGCGATCGCTCAGCGTGTCTGTGAACTGAGCGGGCGCGCTTAATTGTCGCACCCCTCACGTTCTCATCCCGACACCCTGCTGCCCACTTCATGCGATCAACCGGCATTCCGAGTGCGTAACGTGCGCGCGGAGTAGTACCAATTCGGTTATCTCTATCATTTGGGCTGTCACGCGCGACGGCTTCATTGCTATCCTTGGGGACCGCTGTCATCAGAACGGCGATCAGTTCAATATAAATGGAGTGAGTCCCCCATGAAATCTTCCCGTCGTACGTTTTTGATCACCAGCATTGGTGTGGCATCCACGTTCGCCCTGTCGCGCCAGGCTTTCGCCGACGCACCGCAGGTCGCCGAGACCGACCCGACCGCACAAGCGCTCGGCTACAAGGCTGACGCGAGCAAAGTCGACAAGGCCAAGTTCGCGAAATACGCAGCGGGCCAGGACTGCGGCAACTGCAGCTTCTACCAAGGCAAGCCGACCGACGCCTACGCCGGCTGCCCGATGTTCGCGGGCAAGCAAGTCGCGAGCAAGGGTTGGTGCAGCGCATATAACAAGAAGGCCTGATTCCGTTTCAACCGCACACGCATTCAGTGTCACGGTAAGTGCGCCGCAACATTGCGGCGCCGGACTGCGGTCCGATCATCGAGGCGTCTGCCGCCCTGCGCGACAGACGCCTTTTTGTTGCTTGAAAACAGCTTGCGCGCTCTTTACACTCCAAGGCGATTGCTGCGGCGGGCATTATTTTTTCCTGCTCGCGCCAGGGTGCACTCGCGCACGCTGAAGCACATCTACGCTGAGACGCCGTACCACGCGACATTTTTCGCAGGCTGGAGATTCGAATGGCACCAGCGTCACGGAGCCTCAACACGCGCGCCGTCGTGGCGGCTGTGATCGGCAACGCACTCGAATGGTACGACTTCACCGTGTTCGGTTTCCTCACGGTGGTGATCGCCCAATTGTTCTTTCCGGCAGGAAACGACTATTCGTCGATGCTGCTGACTACCGCAACCTTCGGCGTCGCATTCGTCATGCGGCCGATCGGTGGCATCGTGCTCGGACTTTACGCGGATCGCGCGGGACGTAAGGCGGCGCTATCGCTCGTCATTGCGCTAATGACGCTCGGCATTCTGCTGCTGGCGATTGCCCCGCCGTATTCGGCGATCGGCATCGGTGCGCCTTTGATGATCGTGCTCGGGCGTTTGCTGCAGGGCTTTTCCGCCGGTGGTGAATTCGGCAGTTCTACGGCCTTGCTGATCGAGGCGGCGCCGTTCTCGAAGCGCGGCTTCTACGGCAGCTGGCAGATGGCGAGCCAGGCGGCGGCGCTTCTGCTCGGTGCCGTGGTTGGCGCGTTGATCACGCACGGCCTTTCGCCCGAGGCGCTGAAGTCATGGGGTTGGCGCGTGCCGTTCATTCTGGGCTTGATCATCGGGCCGATCGGCTTTTATATCCGCCGGCATCTCTCCGATTCGGAAGCTTTTCTGCTTGCGCAAAAGACGGCCCGGCGCGCAACGCTCGGCGAAGTGTTCAGGAGCCATAGCCGCGACGTGCTGTGCGGACTCGGCGCGGTGATCGCGCTCACCGTGACGATCTACGTGTTGATCAGCTATCTGCCGACCTTCGCGGTCAAGCAACTAAAGCTGCCTTATGCGCAATCCTTTTACGCGGTGATCGTCGGCAATCTGCTGCTCACCGTGCTCTCACCGTTGACGGGTGCATGGTCGGACAGGATCGGACGCAAGGGGCTTTCTCTGTGGTCGCTGGTGCTGACGCTCGTGATCATCTATCCGCTGTTTGCGTGGCTCGCGGCGGAGCCGAGCGTGTCCAAACTGATTCTCGTGCAGGCGCTACTGTCGATTGCGCTCTCCGGATACTACGGGCCGTTCGGCGCGTTGATCGCCGAACTGTTTCCGGCGAACGTGCGCTCGATCGGCTTATCGCTCGCGTACAACGTCGCGGTGATGCTGTTCGGCGGCTTCGGGCCGTTCGTCGTGACGTGGCTCATCAACACTACGGGTTCGCCGCTCGCGCCGACTTACTACGTGATGGGCGGACTGGCGTTGTCGATCGTGGCAGTGGCGTGCATTCCCGGCAAGCGTCACGCGGATCTCGACGCGCGGCGCAAACCGGCTTGAGGGTTCAGTCCTCCGACGCCCGCTCGTCTAGCTGCGCGTCGGTATCAACGGTGGCCGTTTGTCGAACCACGGCCGCGCTGCCTCGAGTTGCGCGGCCAGTCGCAACAGCGTTGCTTCGCCGCCGACGCGCGTGGCGAACTGCACGCCGATAGGCAGCCCGCGCGCGTTCCAGTAGAGCGGCACGGACATCGCCGGTTGTCCGCTCAGATTGAACAATTCCGTGCATCCCGCCCACGCGAACGCCTTGTTCGACGCTTCGGTCAACAGCTTCTTCATCAGCGCTTCGAGCGGCATTGTCGTGACGGCGCGCATCTGCATGCGCTCCGCGGAGGTGGGGTGCATTTCGCCGATCTTGATCGGTGCGCCAGCGAGCGTCGCGCACAGAAGCACGTCGTAACGGCTCAGCAAATCGGTGAGACGTTCGGTGATGCGACGCTGCTCTTCGAGCGCGCTGGGCAGTCCGCGCTCGCCGAGTTTGCGGCCGACATGCGCCATTGCCCACGTCGAAATTTCGAACTCCTCGCGCAGCGGTTTGCGGCCGGTGATGCGATCGGCGTGCAGCACCATCTCTTCCGCTGTCACGGACCAGAGCATCAGGAACGCATGGCGGACTGACGCGAAATCGATGCCGAGCGACACCGGTTCGATGTTATGGCCGAGCGAACTGGCCAGCTGCGCGGCGTCTTCGAGCGCGGCGCGCGAATCGGCGGAGAGCGAGGGCGCCAGCATCGAATCGGTGACGTAGGCAATGTTCAGCGGCTTGCATGGCTCGCGGCTCGCGCCAAGGAAAGTGCCCGGTGCGCCGAGCGGTCTGTCCGCGTTGCCGCCCAGCAGATCGAGCAGCAACGCGCTGTCACGCACGCTGCGCGATACCGCGTGATCGATGCCGAGTTCACCGACGGCGGGAGTCGGTGTCGCGCGTGGCACACGTCCGCGGGAAGGCTTGAGGCCGAACAGTCCACAACACGAAGCGGGAATGCGGATCGAGCCGCCGCCATCCGATGCATGTGCGAGCGGCACGATGCCCGCGGCGACCGCCGCGGCTGCACCGCCGCTCGAGCCGCCAGGCGTGTGGTCGAGATTCCACGGATTGCGGCACGCGCCGAACAATTCGGGCTCCGTATAAGGCATCTGGCCGAGCTCGGAGGTGCTGGTCTTGGCGAAGATGTTGAGGCCGGCCGCTTTTGCGAGTGCGACGACCGGTGCGTCCTCGGTAGGAATGAAATGGCGGTAGTGACGGCTGCCCATCGACATGCGCAATCCGGCGACCGCTGCGCCCAGATCCTTGATCAGATAGGGCACGCCCGCGAGCGCTGCTTGGGTGCTTCCGTCATTGGTTTGGTTCGCGCCATTCGCTCGATTCGCATCATCACGCGAGGCACGCTGACGCGCGGCGTCGTAGTCCTTCAGGACAATCGCATTGATTGCGGGATTAACGGCCTCGGTGCGGGAAATCGCGATGTCCAGCAACTCGCGCGCGCTTGCTTCGCGGCTTCGAATCAGTTCGGCGAGGCCGATGGCGTCATGGGCGAGATAGTCTGATTGCACGACGGAGGGACCCTCGCTATTGAGTGTTGAATCTGCCGGTTGCTTATGCACGTGATGAACGGCCTGGCTGGACGTTAGGTTGTTCCTGGTTCATCGGCGCGCATGGAAGAAGACGACGCGCCGATGGCACGTCGTCTTCGAGAGAGTAACCCAGGTACAGGTGCGAGTTATAGGTGCCGATCAAAGCCGTGGGTGACAGGCGCCGGTTACAACGTGAGTTAAAGCCGCGAAGTTACAGCCGCTCACCGAGGAACGTCAGCGTGCGGCCATGCGCGAGCGCTGCTGCGGGCTGGTTATACGATGCGCGGTCCGAGCAGTTGAAGCCGTGATCGGCATTCGGATAAATATTGAATTCCGCATCGGCACGGCCGGCGAAGCGCTCCTGAATCTGGCCGACAGCCGACAGCGGAATATGCGCGTCGAGTTCGCCGTAGTGGAATTGCATCGGCACTTTGATCTTCGCGGCCTGATCGAGCTTGTTCTGGATGCCGCCGCCGTAGTACGCCACCGCGCCGTCGAGCGTGCCTTGCGCAGCTGCCAGATACGCGAGCTGGCCGCCGAAGCAGAAGCCGATCGCCGCAATCTTGCCGGTCACTTCCGGCATCGCGCGCAGCGCCGCGGCGGCTGCGCCGATATCGGCCACCGCCTGGTCGACATTGGTCTTCTGCATCAGCTCGATGCCTTTCTCGCGATCCGCGCCGTCATACGTCAATTCGACGCGCGGCTGCACGCGCCAGAAAATGTCCGGCGCGAGCGCGACGTAGCCGTCTTGCGCATACTGATCCGCGACCGAGCGGATATGGCTGTTCACGCCGAAGATTTCCTGAATGATGATGACTGCCGGTCCCTTGCCGCCTTTGGGCAGCGCCAGATAGCCGCCGAAACTGTCGTTGCCGGCGGGAATGTCGATCCAGCGGGAAGTCGTGCTCATATTGCTCTCCATTTACTCGTGCGTTGATGCGCAGGGTCGGTCTGAATGAATGCCCGAGGCCTGAATGCCTGAGACGGGCGGTCAGTTTGCCATCAAAAGAAACGGCTTGCAGTGAGGTTGCGCGCGGCCTGACAACGCCCGCCGCACGGCGATGATCTCGTAAGGCGATTGAAACATTCTCGATAATTCATTTCTCCGCGCGCGCATGGCTCGGTAGAGTCGAAAGTCCTGGCTCGTTGATGCGACGAGCGCTTTGCCGGAGAGAGAATCGATCATGAATGAAGGCAGTTTTGTGACGCCGTTTGCGGCGCGTTTCGAGTTGCAGGTGCCGGTCGTGCAGGCGCCGATGGCCGGCGGCGCGACGACGCCTGCGATGGTGGCGGCGGTATCGAATGCCGGCGGTCTCGGCTTCCTCGCGGCGGCGGCACTGTCGCCCGAGAAGATCGCGAGCGAAGTCGCGGCGATTCGCGCACTCACGGATCGCCCGTTCGGCGTAAATCTGTTTGTACTGGAGCCGGCCGCGCCGGACGAAGGCACCGTGCGCCGCGCGCTCGAAGCCATCGATCCATTACGCACGGACCTCGGTTTGCCGCCGGGTCAGCCGCTCGAACGCTATGCGCCGGATTTCCGCGCGCAACTGGAAACGCTGATTGAATTGCGCGTGCCGGTGGCGAGTTTCACATTCGGATTGCTCTCAGCTGCCGACGTCGCCCGTCTGCATGCAAACGGCCTATATGTAATAGGCACCGCGACGCATGTTGCCGAGGGTGTCGCCTGGCGCGACGCGGGCGCAGATGCAATCGCCGCGCAAGGCGCGGAGGCGGGCGCGCATCGCGGCACCTTCATCGGCGCATTCGAGGAGGCGCTGGTCGGCACGATGGCGCTCGTGCCGCAACTCGTCGATGCGACCGGCCTGCCAGTGCTGGCCGCGGGCGGCATCATGGACGGACGCGGCATCGTCGCCGCACTCGCGCTCGGCGCGCAAGCGGCGGTGATGGGTACAGCGTTCCTCACTTGTCTGGAGAGTGCGATACCGCAGGCATGGAAAACCCGAGTGCGCTCGATGTCGGATACATCGACCTCCGTGACGCGCGCGATCACCGGCCGCCATGCGCGCGGCATACGCAATCCGCTGATGCAGCGCTTAAGCGAGTCGGCGCATAAGGTCGCGCCTTATCCGGTGCAAAACGCCTTGACGCAGGAGTTGCGGCAAACCGCGAGCCGCGCGGATAACGGCGACTATCTGTCTCTATGGTCAGGCCAGGGCGCCCCGCTTGGCCGCAAGCGCCGGGAAGGCCTTGGCGCTGCCGAACTGGTTGGGCAACTCGAGCAGGAATGGCATGCTGTGGCAGCGCGGATCGGTGCGCTCGAGCGTTGATTCGGCATGGCTCAGACGCGCGTCGCGGCAACTGCGGCGCGCTTTGTTTTTACGCAAAAAGCCTATTCGAAACATTAACGGTTTAACACGCGAAAAGCTTTAGGCCGTGCTGTTAGACGATAGGCGTACCTAGCGGAAACCCGCATGGGCTGGTGCTCTCCGGCCTGTCTTTCCAGCCGGAATCGGCTCTTGTTGGATAAACGCTATTAGTGTTCATCCCACTTCCTCAAAAAAGTCCCACAATTTAATTTGATGGCCTACACTTGCGCGCAAGTACGGTTTGCCGTCTGCCACAAACAGTCCGGTGAACGTGCTGGCCAAGTGCATGAACGATGCAACCGGCGTGGTCGTCCACGGGACTGAGCGACACGTGTAGGGAAGCGGGGGCACAGGGCGATTACGTTGTTTTTGGGACCGAAACTGGAGACTTACATGAACATCAAGATTCAAAAGCTTTTGCCGATCAGCGCTGCGGCCATGTTGTTTGCGTCATTGGCTACGGGCGCGGTGGCGGACGAGGTCGTCAAGATCGGCCACGTTGCACCGTTGACGGGCGGTATCGCTCACCTGGGTAAAGACAACGAAAACGGCGCGCGTCTGGCTGTTGAAGAAATCAACGCCAAGGGCCTGACGATCGGCGGCCAGAAAGTCACGCTGCAACTCGACGCACAAGACGACGCAGCTGACCCGCGTACGGCTACGCAAGTTGCGCAGAAGCTGGTTGACGATAAGGTCGTCGCAGTGGTCGGCCACTTGAACTCGGGCACGTCGATCCCGGCTTCGAAGATCTATAGCGATGCTGGCATCGTGCAGATCTCGCCGTCGGCAACGAACCCGGCCTACACGCAACAAGGTTTCAAGACGACGTACCGCGTCGTGGCGACCGATGCGCAACAAGGTCCGGCACTGGCTAACTACGCAGCCAAGGGTCTGAAAGTGAAGAGCGTCGCGATCGTCGACGACTCGACCGCTTACGGTCAAGGTCTCGCCAACGAATTCGAAAAGACCGCCAAGTCGCTGGGCCTGAACGTGATGTCGCATGACGCGACGAACGACAAGGCTGTCGACTTCCGCGCGATTCTGACGAAGATCAAGGGCGAAAACCCGGACGCGATCATGTACGGCGGTATGGACGCAACCGGCGGCCCGTTCGCCAAGCAAGCCAAGCAGCTCGGCCTGCGTGCGAAGGTGCTGGCAGGCGACGGCGTGTGTACCGACAAGCTGTCGGACCTGGCTGGCGACGCAACCGACAACATCGTCTGCTCGGAAGCCGGTATGGCGCTCGAGAAGATGGCTGGCGGCGCAGCGTTCCTCGCCAAGTATCAGAAGCGTTTCGGTCAGCCGATCCAGATCTACGCTCCGTTCACGTATGACGCTGTGTACATCATCGTCGACGCTATGAAGCGTGCGAACTCGACCGATCCGGCGAAGATCCTGGCAGCAATGCCGGCGACCGACTACAAGGGTGTGATCGGCGAAACCACGTTCGACTCGAAGGGCGACCTTCAACACGGCGTGATCTCGCTGTACAACTACAAGGCAGGCAAGAAGACGCTGCTCGACGTAGTGAAGATGTAAGAGCCGCATGACCGAAGACAGCTTTGTTTGTCTTCGGTCATGCAGTTAAAAGGCACGCGCGCCGCAAGGCTCGCGTGCCTTTTCTTTTGAGCGTTTGCGTGCGAGGCTAACGAGTTTGGGAACATCGTTTGGGAGAATGCCGTGACCACTGAGATCCGTTCGATCGACAACGGCTGGCGCCGCTGGATTGCCGAGAATCTGCTGCTCGACGCACCGCCGCCCGCGCTGCACGGTGCGCTGGTCGGACATGGTTTCGACCCGGCCGAAGCCGCGCGCGAAATCGAGACGGCGCTCGCGAGTCCTTACTTTGAGGGTGCCGTGCGTTTGCGCAATCGTTTGCGCAAGCGCGAATGGATATTGTCGGTGTACGGCACGCTCAATCGTATGCGCGCCGGAAGCGATGTGATAGAACGGCGCGCCCGATTATCGCGTGACGAGTTCTTTGAGCAGTACTACTTTCAGAACCGGCCGGTCATCATCACCGGCGCTTTCGATTTCTGGCCGGCACGCACGCAGTGGAGTTTCGACTACTTTCGCGAGCGGTGCGGCGAGTGTGAAGTCGAAGTGCAGTTCGGACGCGAGTCGGATTCGAATTACGAAATCAATCAGCCGAAGCTCAAGCGCATGATGCGCTTTGCCGATTATGTCGATCTCGTCGAACGCAGCGGCCCGACTAACGATTTCTACATGACCGCCAATAACACCTCGCACAATCGCGCGGCCCTCGCGGCGTTATGGCCAGACGTGCCGGCTATCCGCGAATATCTCGACGCCGAGTCGCCCGATACGGGTTTTTTCTGGATGGGGCCGGCAGGAACGAAGACGCCGTTTCACCATGATCTGACCAATAACTTCATGGCGCAGGTGATCGGCCGCAAACAGATCAAGCTGGTGCCGTTGTCCGATACACCGCATATGGCGAACATGCTGCATTGTTATTCGGAGGTGGACGGCGGGGCGATCGACTACGAGCGTTTCCCGTCGATGCGCAATGCGCATTTGATGGAATGCACGCTCGAACCCGGCGAATTGCTGTTTTTGCCGATCGGCTGGTGGCATTACGTGGAAGGACTCGATGCATCGGTGACGATGACGTTCACCAACTTTCTGCAGCGTAACGACTTCTCGCGCGACTACGTTACGTATCACGAACTGTGAAAAAAACGGCGAGCCGGTTGACCCGGCTCGCCGCTCCCCCCTTCGACGCTTGTTTTTTTCGCGTCTTTATTGACTGTCGTTATTCGTATTCGTTACTTCTTGCTCGTCAGGCCACCCAGACCGCCGAGCAAGCCACCGCCCGTGGTGCCGCCGGTCGAAGTCCCCGAACCGGTCAATGCGCCGGTGACAGTGCCCAGCAGACCAGTGATCGGCGCAAGCGGGTTGCTGGTGCTGCCCGTGCCGCCCGAACCCGCGGCCGACCCGAGCGCGCCTGTCAGCGACGACACCGCCGACGTCACCGGCGCAAGCGGGCTGCCGCTGCCGCCGCTGCCACCGGTCGCGCCGCTCAATGCGCCCGTGACCGAGTTCAGCACACCGGTCAGCGGTGCCAGCGGGCTGCTGCCTGAGCTACCGCCGAGGCCGCCGAGACTGCCGGTCACCGTGCTGAGGACGCTGGTCAGCGGTGCAAGCGGGCTGCTGCCTGAACTGCCGCCGAGGCCACCGAGACTGCCGGTCACCGTGCTAAGGACGCTGGTAATCGGCGCAAGCGGGCTGCCCGAACCGCTGCCGCCGGTCAGGCCGCCGCTCAAGGTGCTGGGCAACGCGGTGAGAATGCTGGTCAACGGCGCCAGCGGATTGCCCGTCGTGCCGCCGCTTCCGCCCGGATTCAGGATGCCGGTGAGGCCGCCCAGCGGGTTGCCGCTGCTCGTGCTGCCCGCGGTCAGCAGGCCGCCGGCGGACGTGACCGTGTCGCCAAGCTTGGTCACGACATTGCCGAGGTTCTGACCGATCGGGTTGTTGGTCGCGTTGCTGACCTGGCTGCCCGCGGTGTCGAGGCCGTGACCGATGGTCGACAGCAAACCGTTCAGTGGTGCGCCGAGTCCGGTCGTATCGCCGACGGTTTGAGTCGTTTGCGCGAACGTGGCGGTGATCGGCGTGATCGCGGTGCTGACGGTCTGCGTCACTTGCTGGATCGGACCGTTCGTCAGCTGCGAGGTCAGTTGCGTGCCAAGGCCGCTGACTGCGATGCCGAGCGTGGAGACCGTGCTGCCGAGCGGCGTGGTCAGCGGACTGAGAGGTGCGGTGGGACCGCTACCGAGACTCGTCACGAGCTGGCCGGCGCTGTTGACGGCCTGACCGGCGTTATAAACGAGGCCGCCGCTGCTCGCCAGCGTCGTGCCGAGCGGATCGGTGGAGTTGCCGAGCTGGCCGAGGCCGTTCACTGCACCCGTGCCGACTGCGGTGACACCGGCGCCGAGATTCGAGACGACGTTGCCGAGCGCGGTCGAGGTGGCCGGGTTCGAGCCGGGGATCGGCGTGAGGCCGATCTGGTTGCCGATCGCAGACACGGTTTGGCCGGTCGCGGTCACCACGTTGCCGGTGTTCTGGACGACGACGCCGATCGGATTGGCGCTGGTTGGTGTGGGCGTCGGAGTTGGCGTCGGCGTGGGCGTAGGTGTGGGCGTCGGCGTCGGCGTCGGCGTCGGCGTCGGCGTCGGCGTCGGCGTCGGCGTCGGCGTCGGCGTAGGCGTAGGCGTTCCGCCTCCGTTCCCCGAGCCGGAACCTGAGCCGCTGCCGGAACCGCTACCCGACCCGCTCGAAACGCCCGGTCTGACCAACGTGCTTCCGCATCCGGTCAGTAAGATCATCGACGTCACGCACATGGCGATCGCCGACAGTTTGAAATTGCGATTCATGGTCTGCTCCCCCGTAATTTGAAAATTGCTGGGGAGCTAACTGCAAGGCCTATGCCATTTATGTTTGCATGCTCAACGCAGAGAATAAAATCATACAGATCAATAGGTTGCGAGCCTGCGCGCGAAGCGGGGAAGGTTCCGATGTCACCGATGTGGCGGGGAACACATCAGCGTGTAGGCCTCGCGTAACGTAACGTAAGAACGCCGGTTTTCATATGGCGTGACGCCCGCCGACGCAACAGCAGCGCGCGTCTGCGTCAGATCTTCAAACGCCGCAGCACCTTCGGACCGGCGACCGCGATCAGGGCCGAACACACGGCCACCACTGACAACCCGATCGGCAGGCTGGTCGCCTGCGTCACCGCGCCGATGATTACCGGTCCGAGCAGCAGCCCGAAGTACGCCAGCCCGGCGACATGCGCGAGTCCTTCGGCCGCGTGAATGCCTTTGACGCTTGCCGCCGCCGCAAACAGCACGGGCATCATGTTGGCGAGGCCGAGACCCATCAGCGTGAAGCCGACGAGGGCGACGACCGGATTCGGCAGCAGCAGTGCGCCAATCATCCCCGCGCAGGCCAGCGACGCGCTCGCCATCACCAGTTGCGGCGCGCCGAAGCGGGCGCGCACGGCGTCGCCGGCGAACCGCGCCGCTGCCATGCCGCCCGAAAACGCCGCGTAGGCGGCGCTCGCGAGGGCGGGCGTGGACAGGACGACGTCGCGCATGTAGACGGTCGCCCAGTCGTACATCGCCCCTTCGGCGATCAGCGCGACCAGCGCCATGACGCCGAGCGCCCATAAGGCCGGCGAGCGCCAGCGGTTGGCGCGCGGCGTGGCGGCGTCGGGATGATCGGCGTGGGGCACGTGCGGCAGTACGGAAGGGCAGGCCGCGACCAGCACCAGCGCGCTGATCGCCGCGGCCAGCGTGAGATGCACAGCCGGTGCCATGCCACGCGACAACAGGAGACCGCCTACCGCTGCGCCGGCCATCCCGCCGACGCTGAACATGCCGTGCAGCGCCGACATGATCGGCCGGCCGAGCGCTTTCTCCACAGCGCTGGCTTCCGCGTTCATCGCGACGTCGAGCGTGGCCATGCCCGCGCCGAAGACGGCCAGCACGACCAGCAACATCCAGTAAGCCGGCACGATCAGGATCAGCGCCGCACATGCCGACATCACCAGACCGCCCGTCAAACAGGCCCGGCGCGTACCGACCCGCGCAATCCAGGACGCATTCGCCGCCATGGCGCCGATCGAGCCACCGGCGAGAGCCAGCAGTGCGTACGAGAGCATCGCCGCGTTCAGATGGAAGCGGTCGCGCACTGTCGGCACGTGCACCCCCCACGACGCGTACATCATGCCGGCGATGAAGAACAACGCCATCGTGGCGACACGGGCGCGCTGCCGCGCGGTGCCGGAGAGATCGCGATGAGCAGCGGGGAGGGTGACGAATTCGGAGGAGCGGTCGGACACGGAAATCTCAAGGAGGGAGAACGCGCGAGAAAGCGCGTTGAAAGCGAATTTCCGATTCTAACGAAGCGCGCTGTCTTATGCTTGGAGCGAATTGATCCGAAGCCTGGCCATCGAGGAACGCGCACTTGAATATTCCCGCTCACGCTCCGCTGCATCTGCTTCATATCGCCGCTATCGGTACGCTCGCTACTCACGCGCGTCAGCCGGAAGGTTTTCCTTATCCTTCGGTGTTACCGTTCGCGCCGGACCCGCAGCATCGTCCGACGATCCTCGTGAGCCGGCTCGCCGAGCATACGCACAATCTGCACGCTGACCCGCGCGCCGGCTTTCTGGTCGTCGATGCACCGGACGGCGACGTGCTGAGCGGCCAGCGCGTCACCTTGCTCGGCACGTTCGAACCGGTCGACTCGACCCCCGAAGTCGTACAGCGCTATCTGCGCTATCACCCGGACGCCGAACGGTACCTGGTTCTCGGCGATTTCACGTTCTGGGCGATGAAGCTCGAACGGCTGCGTTACATAGGCGGCTTCGGCGCAATGGGCTGGCTCGCCGGTGCCGACCTCGATCCGCTGCCGCCACTCGGCTTCGACGAAGAAAACGCGCTGATCGAATATTTCGCCGCTCATGCCCAGGGCGCCAGTGGACTTCAATTGCTCGGCGTCGATCGCTATGGCGCTGATCTGAAGCTGGACGGCGTGCGTACCCGTTTTGTCTTCGACGATGCGAAACGCAATACCGAAACCTTGCATGCGGCGCTCGAAGATTGCATCCAGCGCCACGCTAATTAAGTTTCGATTGCTGTTTGGGGAAAACACTCATGCCGCAATAACAAGGCAGAGCGTGGCTCGTAATATGTTCCGACGTTTCATGTTAAAGCTTTCATCGCATGAAATGTTGGGACAATTTCCTTATCTTAAATTTCATTTTTTGATAGTTAATTCATTAATGTCTGATGTGCGACGCTGTTTTTCAGCGGAATGCGAAAATTACCTATTTGAAAGGGTCCGCGTAACACCGCGTCGGCGTGAAATTTTTTGAAACGAATTGAGATTAATTTTACGGCGCCGCTTTTGTAGTTTTTCTATTTTGTGTTAATCTCGCCATCAAATTCCGAGGCATGATCACTTCAAAGGGCAAGCCGGCTTAAGACTGGCAGTCATTTATCCAATCCATAAGGGAACCTATGTCTTCCTACAAGGAACTACTCGCACAGCGCGAGAAGCTCGAAAAGCAGATCGAAGAAGCAAAGTCGCGTGAATATGCAGAAGTGTTGAATGAGATCAAGCAGAAAATGGCCGATTACGGCATTTCGCTGACTGAACTCGGTGGCGGCCGTGGTGCCAAGGCTGCTAAAGCCGGTCGTCCGCGTGCAGGCGTCGCGCCGAAGTATCGTGACCCGGATAGCGGCAGCACGTGGTCGGGCCGCGGCAAGCCCCCGCGCTGGATCGCAGGTCTGGACCGTGAGAAATTTCTGATCCAGAAGTAATAGTTTTACGGTCAATCAGTGGCGCCTATAGCGCCCGCTGTTGCCAGAAAAAAACCGCGTACCGTCATGGGCGCGGTTTTTTTATTTCCGCTGCAAATTGCCGTGACTCTTTGTCGCACGCGCTCCATGAAACTGGAACGCGAATGCTTTTCGTTTAGATAAGCGTCTGATTTAAAAGGTTTTTTTGTGGTTTATCCAGCGCATATTGAGATGCGCCGGGTAGAATGCAGGTATTGAACTCTTCCCTTTGTTTCAGCGATGCCTTCCTCCGCCGCCGTCCAGTCCGTCGAGAAACATCGCGTTGCGCGCAAAAGTACCTTTGTCAGTATTGCGCTCAATACGGTGCTGATGACGCTGCAAATCGTCATCGGCGTGTTTGCTCATTCGCAGGCGCTGGTCGCCGACGGTATCCATTCGTTAGCCGATCTGATTTCCGATTTTGTCGTGCTAATCGCTAATCGGCACAGCGGCGCCAAGCCCGACGCGGATCACAATTACGGACATAGCCGCTATGAAACGGTTGCGTCATTGTTTTTGGGTGCGCTGCTGATTGTGGTCGGCGTTGGTATGTTGTGGCGCGCCGGCACACGTCTCGCCGATTTGCAAAGCATCCCCGCCGTGCATATGAGCGCGCTCGCGGTCGCTGTGCTGGTACTGATTTCCAAAGAAAGCCTGTTTCGCTACATGCTGCGCGAAGCGCAACGCGTGCGTTCAGCCATGTTGATTGCGAACGCATGGCATGCACGTTCGGACGCCGCTTCGTCATTGGTGGTCGCGATTGGCATCATCGGCAGCCTCGCAGGCGTGCGTCTGCTCGATCCGATCGCCGCGGCGATTGTCGGCTTCATGGTGGCGCGCATGGGCTGGATGTTCGGCTGGGACGCGCTGCAAGATCTTTCCGATCGCGCGCTCGACGAAGCCACCTCCGCCGACATGCGCGCGCTATTGCTCGCGACGCCCGGCGTACGCGACGTGCATGAAATGCGCACCCGCAAGATGGGCGACTTCGCGCTGGTCGATGCGCACATTCTGGTCGACCCGCTGATCTCGGTATCGGAAGGGCACTACATCGCCGAATCGGCGCGCTTGCGCGTGCTGGCAGACAACCGGGTGCTTGACGCGTTGATCCATGTCGACCCGGAGAACGACGCGGTGGCGCGCCCGCCCGTCAATCTGCCGACCCGGGAGCGGGTCGTCGCCGAAGTCAACGCGGCGCTCGCCGCGGGTGGCGTGAAGGCCGCGTCGGTCAATATGCATTACTTGAGCACGGGGCTCGATGTCGAAGTGGTTCTGCCGGCGCCAGGCGCGCGCACGGCCGAAAGCGATGAGCCATGCCTTGCTCGCGTCGATCTGGACGCGCTCAGGCGCCGCCTCGGTGCCCGCAAGCTGAACGTGCTGCAGGGAGTGGACGCTCCGCAGGCCGAAAGCAGCGTTTCGACGGAAGCAGGGGCCGGCGACGCCAGCGCCAAGGCTGAGCAGCCGCATAGCGCCACGTGAGCGCGGCTACAGTCTCACAGCGGCAATTGCGTATCGAATTTGATCTCGCGCAGCACGACGCTCGTGCGCACTTGCGCGACGGCAGGAATCTTGAAGATGCGTTCGTGCAGAAAGCTGTCGTACGCCTTGATGTCCGGCGCGACGATCTTGAGGATGTAATCGGATTCGCCGGTCGTGCTGTAGCACTCGGTGACCTCCGGGCAGGTCGCGATTTCCCGCTCGAACTGTTCGACCCCGCCCTCGGTGTGGCGCGTGAGATGGATATGCGCGAGCGCGCAGACGTGTAGCCCCAGCTTTTCGCGATCCAGCAATGCCGTGTAGCGCTGGATCACCCCTGATTGCTCCATATCCTTGATACGGCGCCAGCACGGGGTGCTTGACAGGCCGACCTGGTCGGAAATCTCTTGCACGGACCGGCGTGCGTCGAGCTGCAACAGGCGCAGGATTTTTTGAGAGAACGTATCGAGTGTCAACTGCGCCTCCGTTGGCGTCGCCCTATCAACGCATGGTAGAGGTCTCGAAAACGAAACGCAATGTAAAACGGCTTCAGCGAGGGAGATTACCTAATTTGCCGGTTCCTCAGCGGCGTTTTGTCCTGAGCCGTCCCCATCTTTAGCGGCCGTCAGCGTGGCCGCCTGAACGGCGCGCAGATCCTTGAGCATGTTGCAGAAAAGCGCGCCCTGTTCGATCGCGTCGTCCAGCGCGACATGCGTGTGGGGATGTTCGTCGAACCAGTGCTTCGGGAAACGTGGCTTGATGTTCTTGCGGTACGGCAGGCCGGTTAGTGCGAAGGCCAGCGTTTTGATATCGAGCGCCGACCACGAAAACGGGCAGCGGCCGACAAACCGCATCATGTACCAGAACATATAGGTGAAGTCGAAACCGGCCGGCATCGCCACGAACACCGGCTTGCCCGGCAACGCCTCGACCCATTCGACATAGGCGGTCAGTGCGGCCTGCGGATCCTGCAAATCCTTGCGGCAGGCTTCCCACGCCTCCGGCTGCGTCTTCCACCATGCTTCCTGCACCGGATGCGGCGTGGCGCCGTCGAGCAATTCAAGATTCGCGGAGAAGGTGGCGATCAGCTGCTTGTCTTCCGTGTACGCGGCGGAGGCGAAACTGAGCATCGAATGCGGACCGGGAATCGGGCCGTCCGCTTCGACATCGGTGCTCACGTAGATTTCGCTGCTCATGCTTTGACTCCGTCGGCGACATACGGATTGGTGCGGCGTTCGGCGCCGAACGTGGAGGTGGGGCCGTGGCCCGGAACGAAGGTGACGTCGTCGCCGAGCGGCCAGAGTTTTTCGCGGATCGCGTGTACCAGGTCGGCGTGATTGCCGCGCGGAAAATCCGTGCGGCCGATCGAGCCGGCGAACAGCACGTCGCCCACCAATGCGAGCCGATGCGCGCGGCTGAAGAACACCACGTGGCCGGGCGTGTGGCCGGGGCAGTGATAGACCTCGAGGGTTTCGTCGCCGAATTGCACGGTCTCGCCGTCTTGCAGCCAACGGTCCGGCTCGAACGCTTCGGCAGCAGGAAAGCCGAAGCGCGTGCTTTGGTCCGGCAGCTTGTCGAGCCAGAAACTTTCGTCGGGATGCGGACCTTCGATCGGTACGCCGTAGTGCGTGGCGAGCGTCTTCGCGCCGGCGCAGTGATCGATGTGGCCATGCGTGAGGAATACTTTTTCGACCGTCACATTCTGGCGCGCGATTTCACCCTGGATGACATCGAGGTCGCCGCCTGGATCGACAACGGCCGCGCGCCCGGTTGCCTCGCAAACGAGCAGCGAGCTGTTCTGCTGGAACGGCGTAACGGGGATCAAGGTGACTTTCATGGATGACGGCGCCGCTGGAAAAACGTTGATTGTACCGGCGTCTCGTCGACGCTCGTCGAGGGCGCTGAGGCCCCGCTGCAGCGGGCTTTGAGCTGCCCATTTTTGCAGCAAGAGTGAAAATTCATCAAGGTTTTCAGTCGCTTGCCATCCCAAAATTTTCTTTTGGGTATAATGGCCTCCATGCACAAGGAATTGTGCATGCCACACGGCGATGCGTCCCCATCAAAAATGGGCACGCGGATTGCCACTCAAGTATGGGCTGTCGCGGTTTTGGGCGGCCATCAGGTATCGATGCATTCGATGCACACGTCTTACCCAGCCAGGCGCCGCGCGCCTGCAACGGACTTAAATGCCGTGACGCTGGGTGGGGCCTACGCCGCTGTTCCTGCGCGCTGAGTTCCGCGCGCAAGAACGTGTTTGCCACGTTCGATGGCGGCATGTGGGGTCTGGTCAGGCTGCCGGGGACAGGTTGCGCCAGACGTGAAAATTAACCGTGCGGTAGCGGCTGGGTAGCCGCATCCGGGCTTTGACGTACTGCGCTTTTCTGCGCGGCGCGTTGTCGTCCATTGCCGCCGGAGTCGCAGGCAACACGCTCAACTTTTCGCGTGATGCGGCTCGACAATTTGATTGCACGTCTTATGAAAACTCGGTTATCCCGTGGTCTGGGGACTCTTTTTGCCTTTTTTGTGCTAGCCGGCTGTGCCACGCCTCCGGGCGCGAGCAGCACGTCTGACAGCGGCGCGCCGCTGAGCACGAAGAATGCGCAGGCAGGTTCCTTCGGCCCGCAAGCTTTCGGTAGCGCGCCGGCATCCGGCGCAGCCGCCAAAGGCTCGTCGCTGGCCGATGCGCAGCCGCTTACTGACGACAGTCCCAGCGTTTCGGACTTTCATCAGATCGGTCGCGCCTCGTGGTACGGCCGCGGGTTCCATGGCCGCCGTACCGCCAACGGCGAACGTTTCGACATGCACGCGCTGACTGCGGCACATCGCACGTTGCCGCTCGGCTCGTATGTTCGCGTGACCAATCCGGCCACCTCGCGCTCGGTTGTCGTGCGCATCAACGATCGTGGCCCGTATGCGCGTGGCCGGATCATCGATCTGTCAATGGCCGCCGCCGCCGCGCTCGACATGCGCCACGCCGGTACCGCGCGCGTTCAGATCGAAGGATTGACGCGACAGGAAGCACGCGCTGAGATGAATGAAACGCTGGCGTCGAACTCAGAGAAGTAATGAAATGGCCGCGGGCGCGTCTCTGACGCGCTTGTGACGCCGGGCAACGTGGCGCCTACTCGCGCCGTTGTTCGCCAAAAGACAAAGGGCCGCTTCGCGCGGCCCTTTTCTTTTACTCATCCACCGTGGCTGCACGCAGCCGCTCATCCCTTTCGGTCCTGGCTTGTGCTGCGAGCCTGATCCGCTGGCGGACCTCCCTTCTCGTCCGCCTTATTCCTCGTCTTTCTTCAACGCCAAAGCGCGCGTGTAGAGCGCATTGCGCGACGCGCCGGTGAGGGTCGCGGCAACTTTTGCCGCGCTGCTCACCGTCAATTCTTCCAGCAGGATGCCCAGCAACGCGTCGTGATCGTGTTCGCCCGCGGCTTCCGGCTGCGCGCCTTCCACCACCAGGACGAACTCACCGCGTTGCCGGTTCGGATCGGCTGCGAGCCACGTTGGCCCTTCGGCCAGGGTGCCGCGGTGCAGCGCTTCATGTAACTTCGTCAATTCCCGTGCGATCAGCAGTTTGCGCTCGCCGCCGAATGCGTCCGCCATGGCCTGCACCGTTTCGACGATCCGGTGCGGCGCTTCGTAGAACACCATCGCGTGCGCATGGTTCGCGAGCGCTTGCAGTGCGGCGGCGCGTGCTTTTGCCTTCGGCGGCAGGAAGCCGAGGAACGAGAACGTCGCGACCCAGTCGCCGGCCGCGCTCAAGGCAGTGGCGAGCGCGCTTGCGCCGGGCAGCGGAATGACCGGGAAACCGGCTTCGCGCACCGCGTCGACGAGTTTCGCACCGGGGTCCGAGATGCCGGGCGTGCCCGCATCGGATACGTAGGCCACGCGCTCGCCCGCTTGCAGATGCTCAATCAGGCGCAGCGCCGCGGCCCGCTCGTTGTGCTGATGAACCGCGACGAGCGGCTTCGAGATGCCGTAGCGCGCGAGCAGTTGGCCGGTGTTGCGGGTGTCTTCGGCGGCAATGCGGTCCACCAGTCCGAGCACATGCAACGCGCGCAGCGTGACGTCGGCGATATTGCCGATCGGCGTGGCCACCACATAGAGCGCGGCGGCAGGGTACTGCTGCCCTTGCGCGAGTTCGGAGAGAGGAGTCATGAGGCAGAAGACGCAGACAGACAGAACGAGGCCGCCATTGTGCCACGCAGCGGCGCGTGAACCGGATGGTGGGCAGGCGAGTGCGCGGGCCGGCGGCCACAACTTTTCGAGACCAACCGGGTCCAAACTCGTCGGCGCGGCTTTCGAGGCGCGTGCGATGGAGTTTTTGCAGCGGCAGCGTTTGCGTTTCGTCGCGCGCAACGTGCTGTGCCGGGGCGGCGAGATCGATCTGGTGATGCGCGACCGCGACGGTTCGTTGGTGTTCGTCGAAGTTCGCGCGCGTGCCCAGCAGCATTATGGCGGCGCGGCAGCGAGCATCGGCTGGCAAAAGAAGCAGCGGATCGTGCGTGCCGCGCGGCATTACCTGGCAACCCGCAGCAGGCGTTCGCATGATGAGCCCGCGTGCCGTTTCGACGTAATTGCGTTCGAAGCCGGTCGGCTCGTGTGGCTGCGCGATGCGTTTCGCGCCGACGAAGTCTGATGCAGTGCGGGGAGAACAGGCGTGAGTGCGATAAACTTGCGCTCGCGTGCGGACCTCGTGAACCACACCGGTGTATGGAAAGCAGCGACGGGATAGCGCATTTCGCGATGTTTTTGCGCATCTACACTGTGTTGCCGGCACGGTTCATCAGAGCGGCACGACTTCGCAATACGACTTCACAACACGGCCGCGTACTGCGGTCTATTCGCGGTAGAAACTAGAGACTCGATGTCAGTCGAACGCATTCAACAACACTTCCGCGACAGCGCGGCAGTCAAACTCGAAGCCCTCGAATCCCTGTCGATGCCGATCGCCGCAGCGATTGACACGATGTTCGCCGCGCTTGCCAACGGCAGCCGCATTCTTGCGTGCGGCAACGGCGGCTCGGCGGCCGACGCGCAACATTTCGCCGCCGAACTGATCGGCCGCTTCGAGCGTGAGCGCCCGGGCTTGCCGGCGATTGCGCTGACCACCGACACCTCCGTGCTCACCGCCATCGCCAACGACTACTCGTTCGAGCAGATTTTTTCGAAGCAGGTTTGGGCCCTCGGCCAGCCCGGCGATGTGCTGCTGGCCGTCACCACGTCCGGCAATTCCGCCAATGTGCTGGCCGCGATCGAGGCCGCGCATGAGCGCGAAATGATCGTGGTCGCGCTGACCGGCAAGGGCGGCGGTCGTATGCAGGAAGTGCTGAGCGATACCGATATCCACATTTGTGTGCCGTCCGATCGCACCGCGCGTATTCAGGAAGTGCATTTGCTGACCATCCATTGTCTGTGCGACGGCATCGATGCCATGTTGCTGGGCGAAGACTGAGATTGATTCCGAAGGAGAGCTAGTTGATGAGCGTATTCCGCGTCAAGAAGACACTGGTGAGAACCGTGCTGGTGGTCGGGTTCGCCGCGGGACTGTCCGCGACGTTGCAGGGTTGCTTTCTCGCCGTTGCCGGCGCGGCGGGCGGCGGCGCGCTGGTGGCGACCGACCGGCGCACGCTCGGCGCGCAGACCGAGGATCGCGAGATGCAGGTGAAGGCGCTGTCGCAGATCAGCCAGAACTTGCCCGACAACGCGCACGTCAACGTGACGGTGTTCAACCGCCGCGTGCTGCTGACCGGCGAAGTGGCGGGTGACGTCTCGAAGCAGCGCGCGGAGTCCATCGTGCGTGGCTTGAACAACGTCAACACGATCGTCAACGAACTGGCGATCATGCCGGCCAGCTCGTTCTCGTCGCGCACGAATGACACTTACCTCGAGACGCGCGTGAAGACCGCGTTGATTGCCGAGAAGAACATTTCGGCGAACAACTTCAAGGTCGTGGCCGAGCGCGGCTCGGTGTATCTGATGGGCCTTGTCACGATGGACGAAGGCAATCGCGGCGCCGATGTTGCGAGCCGTGTGCCGGGCGTGGTGCAGGTCGTGAAGGTGTTCCAGTACATTCAGCCGCAGGAAGCCGCGGCGGCGGCCGCTGCAGCGGCGACCGCACCGGTTGCCGCTTCGCAGCCGGACGCGAACACGCCGACTGTCGGCGCGATCCCCGATTCATCGGTGAGTTCGCGTCCGCTCGATCAGCAGGCACCGGCGCCGGTCACCAATTCGAACGCCGTGCATCCGGGTAATCCGAAGGCGACGACGCCATGACGCGGGGCGTTGCTTTCGCTGTAGCGATGTTGATGGCTGGCGCGTTGGCCGGCGCTTTTACCTCTTCAGCACGTGCGGCCGATGCACCGCGTGGTCAGATCGTTGCTAACTCGAATGCCTGCATGGGATGTCACGCGGTAGACCGCAAACTGGTCGGCCCGTCGTTCCAGCAGATCGCTACGAAGTACAAGGGCGATGCGCAAGCGCCGGCAAAATTGTCGCGCAAGGTGAAGGACGGGGGCTCCGGCGTATGGGGGATGATTCCGATGCCGGCGCATCAGTCGATGAGCGATGCGGATATTCGCACAGTGGTCGATTGGGTGCTGGCTGGCGCGCCGTCCAGGTGATGTTTTGCCGCCCCTTTTGCCTCCGGGTTTTACCGCCGCGGGGGCTTGGCAAAACGCAAAATGCCTGTGCTAGAATTGTTTGCACGTTGGGGGGGTAGCTCAGCTGGGAGAGCGTCGCGTTCGCAATGCGAAGGTCGGGAGTTCGATCCTCCTCCTCTCCACCAAAGATCACATCGAAAGTTGTCCGAGATTGTCCGAAAACCCCGCAGCCGAAAGGCTTGCGGGGTTTTCTGTTTCTAACGAAATCCAATCGCCCCGTCACCCCCAAAGGGAGATGTCGCGAATGCGACTTACGTCTACTCCCGAAACTCCACCCCGTCCAAACGCCTCAACTGCGCGATGTCGCGAAGCGGCGGCGCGCCGAAGTGCCGGCTATATTCGCGACTGAACTGCGAAGGGCTGTCATACCCGACCCGGACCGCGACCGACCCGACATCTCCGCTATGCCTGAGCAGTAATCTGCGCGCCTCGTGTAGCCGCAGTTGCTTCTGATACTGCAGCGGAGTCAGTGTCGTGACGTTCTTGAAGTGATGATGGAGCGACGACACGCTCATGTTCACCGCATGTGCCAGCGTCTCCATCCGCAAAAGCTCGGTGTAGTGATTCTGGATCCACTCGATTGCCCGCGCGATCCGGTACGTCTGACTCCCGTTCACCGCGACCTGCCGCAGCCGTTTCCCTTGCTCGCTCGTCATCAGCCGGTAGAGCAATTCCTTTTCGATGAGCGGTGCGAGTACGGGAATGTCACCCGGAGTATCGAGCAATCGTACGAGTCGCAGCGCGGTATCGAAAACCGGTGCCGAGAGCGTGGCCACGGCGATGCCTTCGCCTGCCGACGCGGCATCCGGTTCTGGCAGGCGCAACTGCGTCGCCAGTTCGACGATCCGCTGCGGATCGAGCGTGAACTTCACACACAGATAAGGCGCGTCGGGTGAGGCCCGCGTCACCCGCGACATCACCGGCAGATCGACGGATGTCACGAGGCAATGCAGATGATCGTAGACGTACGCCTGCCCCGCGACCATGACCCGCTTGGCGCCCTGCGCCGCGAACACGAATGCGGAGCTCGTCACGCCGCAGCCGAGATCCACGGGCTGCGAGTAGCGATAAAACGTGAGCGACGGGATCGCCGTCTGATGGGTGCCGTCCGTCGGCGCGAAGCGGCTGATGAGCGCGGCGAGTTCCCGGCGCGCGGTTTCGCGTTCCGCCGAAGGATCGGGCCGGGAGGAATGCTGTTTCATGCGCATGGAACTCCGTGAACGGAATTGAGCATACCCAACCGCTGCCGGACAAGCGCGGCTGGCCTGCTCGATTTGCAGCATTGTTCAATAAATTTGCAGGATTGTGTAAGCGCAACCGCAGGCAGTCGGTACACACTGCCGCGTACACCCGGCGCCAAGTCCGGGCTTTCCCCACGGAGAGGTTCCATGTCCACATCGTTTGTCCTCAACGGCAAGAACGTTACGCTCGACGCCGATCCCACCACGCCGCTCCTTTGGGCAATCCGCGAGGACGCGGGCCTGCACGGCACGAAGTTCGGCTGCGGCATGGCGCAATGCGGCGCCTGCACGGTTCATCTGGAAGGCGAGGCCACCCGCTCGTGCGTGCTGCCGCTTGCGGCTATCGCGGGTAAGCGCATCACGACTATCGAAGGCATCGAAAGCCGGCCCGCGAAAGCCATCCAGGCTGCATGGGTCAAGCTGCAGGTGCCGCAGTGCGGGTACTGTCAGTCCGGACAGATCATGTCCGCGACAGCCTTGCTCGAACATAACGCCACGCCCACCGACGCCGACATCGATGCCGCGATGAACGGCAACATCTGCCGGTGTGCGACCTATACCCGCATTCGCGCGGCCATCCACGAAGCCGCTGCCACCCTGAAGGCCTGACCATGACGACCGATCTCGATCTCAAGGATGCGGTACGCCCGTCGCGCCGAACCTTTCTGAAAGCAGCCGGCGCCCTCGCGGCAGTCGGTCTCACCATCGGTTTCGAATGGGCGGGCACGGGCCGCCGCGCGCTCGCCGCCACGATGCCCGACGCGACGTTCGCGCCCAATGCATTCCTGCGCGTCGCGCCGGACAACAGCGTCACGGTCATTGCGAAGCATGTCGAGATGGGCCAGGGCGCGTACACCGGCATCGCGACGATCGTCGCGGAAGAGCTGGATGCGAACTGGCAGGACGTGCGTGTCGAAAGCGCGCCCGCCGATGCGAAACGCTACGCGAATCTCGCGTTCGGCACGATCCAGGGCACGGGCGGCAGTTCGGCGATGGCCAACTCGTGGATGCAATTGCGCGAAGCCGGCGCGAAAGCGCGCGCGATGCTGGTCTCCGCCGCCGCTGCGCAGTGGCAGGTGCCCGCATCCGAGCTGACGACGCTCGACGGCAGCGTTCATCACGCGGCCACGAACCGGACCGCGACCTACGGTTCGCTCGCGTCGGCCGCGGCCCGCTTGCCGGTGCCGGATACGGTCACGCTCAAGTCGCCGAAGGATTTTCGTTTGATCGGCCATCAGCTGCCGCGTGTCGACGTGCCGCCGAAAACCAACGGCACCGCGCAGTTCACGCTCGATGTGACGTTCCCCGGCATGCTGGTCGCGCTGCTGCAGCGTCCGCCGCTCTTCGGCGCGACGGTCAAATCGTTCGATGCGTCGGCCGCGAAAGCAGTGCCCGGCGTCGTCTCGGTCGTGCAGGTGCCGGGTGGCGTCGCGGTGGTCGCGAAGGGTTTCTGGGCGGCGAAGCAGGGCCGCGATGCGTTGAAGGTCGATTGGGACGATTCAAAGGCCGAAAAGCGCAGCTCGGACGCGATCATGGCTGAATACCGGCAGCTCGCCGAGCAGCCAGGCATGTCCGCCCGAAAAGACGGTGATGCGACGAAGGCGCTCGCAGGCGCGGTGAAGAAAATCTCCGCCAGCTATGCGTTCCCGTATCTCGCTCACGCGCCGATGGAACCGCTCGACGCGGTTGTCAAACTCACCGCTGACAGTTGCGAAATCTGGGCCGGCGACCAGTTTCAGACCGTCGATCAGGCCAACGCCGCACATACGGCGGGACTCGATCCGCAGCAGGTCAAGATCCACACGCTGTATGCGGGTGGCAGCTTCGGCAGGCGCGCGAACACCCAGTCGGACTATATCGTCGAGGCCGTGTCGATCGCGAAGGCGCTGGGTGCGAACGGCACGCCGGTCAAGCTGCAGTGGACCCGCGAGGACGACATCCACGGCGGCCTCTACCGGCCGATGTACTTCCACAAGCTCGACGCGGGCCTGAGCGCAGACGGCAAGCTCGTCGGCTGGCGGCATCGCATCGTCGGTCAGTCGATTCTTGCCGGCACGCCGTTCGCCAGCGTGATGGTCAAGAACGGGATCGACGGGACGTCCATCGAGGGCGCCGCTAACGTGGCCTACGCGATTCCGAACGTCTCGGTCGAACTGACGACCACGCAGACCGGCGTGCCTGTGTTGTGGTGGCGGGTGGTCGGCAGCTCGCATACGGCATTCGCGGTCGAGGCGTTCATGGACGAAGCCGCGCACGCCGCACGCATGGACCCGTTCGTTTTCCGCCGCGATCTGCTCGCGCATGAACCGCGTATGCGGGGCGTGCTCGAACTCGCTGCGCAGAAAGCGGGCTGGGACCCGGCCAAACCGTTGCCCAAAGGCCGCGGGCGCGGCATCGCGGTAGCCGAGGCGTTCAAGACGTTTGTCGCGCAAGTCGCGGAAGTCTCCGTCGACAAGGACGGTAACGTGAAAGTGGAGCGCGTCGTGTGTGCGGTGGATTGCGGCACGCCGATCAATCCGGACGTCATCGCCGCACAGATGGAAGGCGGCATCGGCTTCGGTCTCGGCGCGGCGTTGCACAGCGCGATCACGTTAAAGGACGGCAAGGTCGAGCAGAACAACTTCGACGGCTACCAGGTGCTGCGGTTCGCGGAGATGCCCAAGGTCGAGGTGCATATCGTGCAGTCCGGCGAAGCGCCGACGGGTGTCGGCGAGCCGGGTGTCGCACCGGTCGGGCCGGCGGTCGCGAACGCGATCTTCGCGGCCACCGGCAGGCGGATTCACTCGCTGCCGTTTCCTGCCGCTTCGGAAAAGACCGCCTGACGGGCTGACCTAAGACGACGCGCCGCGTCGTGATTGACTGCGCTCCCGCATGCTTGTCATGCGGGAGCGTGGCGCTTTCCTGAATCAGAACTTATCCCACCCTTCATCTACGGTTGCAGTAGCAAGCGCAGCAACCGGCGCAGCGGCCGTAGCCCGCACAACGCGCTTAGGAGCAGCAGCAACCGCAACCTCGCGTCGCTGCGCCTCCCGTCGAGCAGGAACCGGAGCTACCGCTACCGCAGCCGCCGAATCCTTCACCTGAAAAAACGCCACGGCGTCAGTCAGTTGTTCCCCCTGGTCTTCCATCGACCGCGAAGCCGCAGCCGCCTCTTCCACCAAAGCCGCATTCTGCTGCGTGACGTTGTCCATCTGCGTAATCGCAAGATTGACCTGCTCGATGCCACGGCTTTGTTCGGTCGATGCCGCCGCGATTTCCGACATGATGTCGGTGACTCGTGCGACTGCCTGAGTCACCTCGGTCATCGTCTTGCCCGCCTCGCCGGCAAGCGCGGACCCGTCACGGATCTTGTCCACGGAAGTGGCGATCAGATCCTTGATCTCCTTGGCCGCACTCGATGAACGTTGAGCCAGGCTTCTGACTTCGCTTGCCACCACCGCGAAACCCCGCCCCTGTTCGCCCGCACGCGCGGCTTCGACGGCCGCGTTCAACGCGAGGATGTTCGTCTGGAACGCAATGCCTTCGATGATGCCCGTGATGTCCGCGATCTTCGTCGAGCTGTCGCTGATGTCGTGCATGGTGTTCACCACCTGACCGACGACCTCGCTCCCCTTCTGCGCCACCGACGATGCGTTCGCAGCCAGCATGCTGCCCTGCTGCGCGTTGTCGGCGTTCTGCTTAACCGTGGAGGTGAGTTCTTCCATGCTGGAAGCCGTTTCCTGCAACGAAGCAGCCTGCTGCTCGGTACGTTGGCTCAGGTCCATATTGCCCGCCGCGATCTGGCGTGCCGCGCCGGCGATGCTGGTGCTGCTGTCGCGCACCCGTCCGACGGTCACCGTCAGCCGTTCATTCATCTCACGCAGGGCGGTCAGCAGTTTGCTGGTTTCGTCGCGACCCTCGACCGTGATGCGCGTGCGCAGATCGCCTGCCGACACCGTGCGCGCGACGTCGATCGCAAAACGCAGCGGTCCGGTCACGGCACGCGTGATCACCACGCATGCGCCGACGGCGAGCCCCAGCGCGATAAGGCAGATCGCGATCAGCAGATTGCGCTGGCTTTCGTAATGCGCCGTGTACTCGTTGACCAGTTGTTCCTGGCGTGAGCGCGTGTAGTCAGCGTACGCGTTGGTCGCACGAATCAGCGCGGCGAGCAGCGGCCGGCAATGCTCGTCCATCTCGGCGATCGCTTCATCTCTCTTGTTAGTGAGCGCGAGATTGACGATGTTGAGGGCAACCGGGCCATAAGCCGACTCGACCCGGTTGATCTCGGCGACGAGACTGCGTGCTTTCTCCGACGTGTCGGTCGCGCTGGCGATCATGTCGTTGAGCTTTTTCAGGTCGGTTTGCACGTCTTCGTGCGCACGCGTTACGTCAGCTTTCTCTACTTCGAGGTCCTGGGGTTTGCTCACGAGCACAAGGTTGCGCGCCGCGATTGCTCTACGATCCACGGCGGTTCGAACCTGCACCGCCATATCGGCGCGTGCGTTGATGCCGTGTACGAAGTTGGAAAACCCATCGGTCGAATCGCTCAGCGCCTTCAGGGAAAGGCCGGAAACCGCGACGACAACGACAGACAGCATGCCGAAACCGGCGATGAGTTTGGTTTTGATGGTGAGGTTTTTGAGGGTCACGATTTTTTATTCTCCAATAACGAAACGTTGAAGCGTTCGCAGTGGACTCTCAGGTCCGGGCATGGGAGCGTCTATCTGGCAGCCGATCATCGTGGCCGCCCCGCGCGGTTTACCCTTCGTGCCTTTCGCAGGACGCGTCCGAAGGTGCGTCGAACGTCAGGCGATAAATGGGTATCCCATTTACTGGTTATCGGATCGAATTCTTACGGACTTAAGAAATCCCGGGTATTCCTCTACAAAGCTTGCGCACGATGCGCGAAGAACGCATCGTTTTCGATTGATTTGAATATATTTAGGTGCGCGGTGAAAGCATGAAACTTACATATTCATTTCATTTTCCGACGTGCGTCCGGGCAAATAACCTACTGGCGAACATCAGGCAACAAAAAATGGCTTGAACTAGCGGCCACAGATGGATATGATTGAGCAATCACTCATTAATTGTTTGTAGTCGAAACGACCTGCATGGCCCGTCCGAAAAGCGAAGACAAACGCAACGCCATCCTTGCTGCCGCAACGGAGGTCATTGCCGAGCAGGGTTTGAGCGCACCCACCGCGCGCATCGCAAAACTCGCGGGCGTGGCTGAAGGAACGTTGTTCACGTATTTCGACAATAAGGACGAGCTGCTGAACCAGCTCTACCTGGACATCAAGGCGGAGCTGCGCGAAGTGATGATGACGACCTATCCGAAGCAAGCCAGCGTGCGCGAGCGCATCCAGCACGTGTGGAACAGGTTTGTCGACTGGGGCGTGGCGCAGCCGCAAAAACGCCGGGCCGTGGCGCAACTGTCCGTGTCGGAGCGTCTGTCCGACTGCACGCGTGCAACTGGCATGGAGTCTTTCGCAGACATCAACACAATCATTCAGGCAAGCGTGGCGAGCGGCGCCTTGCGTGATCATCCGCCGGCTTTCCTGTCGGCAATCATGGCGGCATTGGCCGAAACCACCATGGATTTCATCGCTCGCGAACCGGGTAACGCCGACCGTTATCGCAAGGCCGGCTTTGAGGCGTTCTGGCACGCGATTGCCCAGAACTAATTTTTTTACCTTATTAATGAGCGCGCACACGCTCAATTAATCGAAAGGAGCACATTATGTCGAAGGTCTGGTTGGTTACGGGAAGCGCCCGCGGGCTTGGGCGCGATATCGTCGAAACGGCGTTGCGTGCCGGTGAGCGGGTGGTGGCTACGGCGCGCGATCCGCGGCAGTTGGCGGATCTGGTGACACGCTACGGCGAGCAGGTTCGCGCGGTCGCGCTAGATGTCACGGATCCGGCGGCGGCACGCGCGGCCGTGCAGGCCGCAGTCGATGCTTTCGGCCGGCTCGATGTGGTCGTCAACAACGCGGGCTTCGGTCATCTGGCGCCGTTCGAGCAAACTACCGAAGACGATTTCCGTGCGCAGATCGACACCAACTTCTATGGTGTGGTTAACGTCACGCGTGCGGCGCTTCCGGTACTTCGGAAACAGCGATCTGGCCACGTGATCCAGATTTCGTCGGTGGGCGGCCGTGTCGGGATCGCCGGCTTGAGCGCGTATCAGGCTGCAAAGTGGGCGGTAGGCGGCTTCACTGAGGTGATCAGCCAGGAACTCGCGCCGTTTGGCGTCCACGTCACTGCGCTCGAGCCGGGCGGTATGAAAACGGAGTGGGGCACGGGCGCGATGGGTGAGGCGCCGGAATTGCTGCCGGACTATGTGCCGTCGGTTGGCGCCGTCGCGGATATGCTGTCCCAGTACGTCGGCAAGGAAGCCGGCGATCCCGCCAAGGTTGCGCAAGTGGTGCTGAAGCTCGCGTATCACGATTCGTTGCCGCCGCATCTTCTGCTCGGTAGTGACGCATTGCATTTCGCCGGCGAAGGCGACAAGGCGCGCGCTGCAGCGGCCGAAGCGTGGCGAGCGGTCAGCGCGGCCACCGATTTCTCCGCGCCGACGCCACTGCCGGAATTTCCGGGCGCACCGGCGAAAGCCTGAGCACGCATGCGGCCGCCGGGCGGCACCCAGATCGCCCGCCACACTCAGGACAAAGCGGTCGCCGCCCGCTTGTAGGACATATCTGAAGGTTCGAACAATGCGCGCTGGCCGGGCGCAATCATGGAGCACGCATCATGAAGGTTCTGATTTTCGGCGCGACCGGCATGGTCGGGCAGGGCGTATTGCGAGAATGCCTGCGGGCGCCTGACGTCGAGGTAGTCCAGACAGTTGGCCGCACGCGCACCGGTCAGCTCGATCCGCGTCTGAACGAGCTGATTCAGCCGGACCTGATGGACTACCGGGCGGTGGAAGACTCGCTGACGGGTTTCGACGCGTGCTTTTTCTGTCTGGGCGTCTCGTCGGCAGGTCTGCAGGAGGCCGAGTATGTGCGCCTTACCTACGACCTGACGCTGGCCGCCGCGCAGACGCTGGCCCGTCTCAATCCGCAAATGACTTTCGTCTACGTGTCAGGCGCGGGCACCGACAGCACTGAACACGGCCGCACTATGTGGGCGCGGGTCAAGGGCCGGACGGAGAATGCGCTGCTACGGCTGCCGTTCAAGGCCGTCTATCTGTTCCGACCCGGTGTGATCGAGCCGCTGAACGGAGCCGTTTCGAAAACGCGCTCGTACCGGTTGTTTTACACGGTGGCGAGGCCGCTTCTGTCGACGCTGCGCGCGCTCTTTCCCAATCACATTCTGAGCACCGAAGACATTGGCCAGGCGATGCTGGAAGTTGCGCGTCATGGCGCCGCCAAAGCGGTGCTCGAGGTCGCGGACATCAGGGCGCTCAGCCGCGCCGCAGCCGAGCCGGCGCTCGATCTGCACGCGGGCTGAGCGCCCGGACGGGGTGACGTCCGCGCGCCGCGCCGCGGCCCGAGACGTCCCCTAGTCGAAAAAATTCGTTTAATCCGCCAAAAACCTGTCTTTTCCCTGATTCGACGCGCCTCGGCGTCTGGTAGGCTACCGTTTCACGAGACGCGCCTTCCTGACGCGCCAACTTCTCCACGCGCGTAGGTCAGCGCATGCTCGAATGAAACGTTCATGGTGACGCGCCGACCGAACATCGTGATTGCCATCAGTATCGTGCTGGCCAGCGCGATCCTTGCGATCGCGGTGTGGGTATTGGCACAGATGCGCGACGATGCGCTGCGGCGCGCCCAGGATTCGGTCTTCAACGTCTCGCTGCTGGTCGAGCGCGACGTGTCACGCAATCTCGAGATCTACGATCTGTCGCTGCGGGCGGTAATCGACGGGCTGAAACAACCCGGCGTGCTGGAACTGCCGCCGAAGATCCGCCAGATGGTGCTGTTCGACGGCTCCGCCAGCGCGAAAGACATGGGTTCGATTTTCGTACTCGACACAGCCGGCAACATCATCTTCGATTCGCAATCCTCGCCTCCGCGTCCCGTCAATCTCGCCGAGCGCGACTATTTCAAGGTTCAGCGCGATTCCCCCGATGTCGGCCTGTACGTTAGCCAGCCGTTCATGCCCAAGCTGACCGGCAAGGACGTGAGCATTGCGTTGAGCCGCCGGATCTCGCGGCCGGACGGCAGCTTCGGCGGCGTGGTGGTCGGCACGATGCGCCTTACTTACTTCAGGCATCTCTTCGCCGGCATGAATCTCGGTTCGGGCGGCTCGATGGCGCTGATGCTGAACGACGGCACGATGCTGATGCGGCGCCCCTACGATCCGAAAATCATCGGCCGGAGTCTGACTGGCACCTCGAACTATTCGCGCTTCCTCCAGCAGCCGAGCGGGGACTTCTTCGGCACGGCGGCGATCGACGGGGTCGAGCGCTGGTATGCATTCCGCCACATCGATATGTACCCGTTGATTCTCGACGTGGCGCTCTCTACGCGCGATATCTACGTGGAGTGGCGGCATCGCGCGTGGCTCATCGGCTCGCTGATTGCGGCGCTCGACGTGGTGATCATTGCGCTTGCGCTCCTGTTCTCGCAGCAACTGCGGCAGCGTCGCGCGGCCGAAGAAGAGTTGCGCGTGCTCGCGCGTACCGACGGCTTGACTGGCCTGAACAATCGCCGCACGTTCGAAGAACATGCGGAAGAGGAATGGCGCCGTGCGCAGCGTAACGGCTGGCCGTTGTCGATGCTGCTGATCGATGTCGATACGTTCAAGGGCTTCAACGATCTCTACGGCCACTCGGCCGGCGACGATGCGCTCATTGCCGTCGCGCGTTGCATTGGGCAGAGCGTACGGCGCCCGGGCGATACCGCTGCGCGCTACGGTGGCGAGGAATTCGCCGTGCTTCTGCCGGATACCGACGAAGCCGGGGCGGCGACCATCGCCGAGAAAATTCGCGCAGCGGTTCAGGCGCTCGAGCTTCGCCATGTCGCGAGCTCGCACCATGTGCTGACCGTCAGCATTGGCATTGCGTGCACCAGCCGCCAGGTATTCGCTACGAGCCGCGCACTCGCCATTGCGGCGGACGAGGCGCTCTACGAGGCCAAGGACGCCGGCCGCAACCAGGTGCTTTGCTACCCGGTGGCGGCACGGGCGGATCGACGGAGTGCCGTGGCGTCGCCGGCGCAGTGAGGCAGGACAATTTCACAGGTGTGCCGGCCCGCGAATCGCGCTGAGTTCGGTTGGCACCGGACACAGCGGCGAGTGCACCGGCCAACTAAACGTATAGACAAAAAAAAGCCGCTCACGCCGGGGAGCGTGAGCGGTAAGTCGGAGAGTTACATCAACATCACGTGCGCTCATGGGGGGTGAACGCAACAAACAAAGTCTAAAAGCCCAGCCCATTCCCAAATATCAGACAAATCCCAATCATTGCCTCGACGTGCAAAGCACGTTGACGTAGCGATCCGGCCCCTGTGTGCCAGGCATTCCTTACATCATCCTGTCCCGGTTATGCCCACCATTTATCGCATCAAGTCTCTGCTACGCACGCCGTAAAAGAGGTGGCGGCGTCGCCAAGTATCTGAAAAATGGCGAAACGGTTTGCCATGCCGCAGCGACGCGAGCGTCCCCTCAGGACTTATGAAGGATGGTGAGATGAAGTGGTTCGACCGCATGACCGTATTCAGGAAGCTGCTGTTGGCGTTTGCCGTTGTAATCGGGTTCTGCGTCGTGATCGGCGGGACTTCGCTGAAGACGTTGTCGTCGATGCACGCCATTACCGACGCCATCTGCGACCAGCACATGAACGGCCTCTACTGGATGGAAGAGGCGAACCGCCACAAGATCGATTCCGATCTTGCCGCCGCGAATCTCGGCTACGCCGCTGACGACGCCGGCCGTCAAAAGTTGAAGGACAGCATCGTCGCCTCGCTCAAGGAGATGCACGGCGCCTACGATCAGTATCGCGCGACCATCGCGACAGCCAAGGGTCAGGAGATGTTCGACGAGGTGCTGCGCAAGTCGGCGGTGTGGGAGGGCATCGTGCATCAGCAGATCGGTCTCGAACCGATTCCGGCCGGCGTCGACAACAACGAACTCGTGCGCCGCGCGATTGCGTCGAGCGAGGCGCTGCGCGATCGCATCACGGCGTTGATCGACTATCGCCGTCAGCAAGCCAACGAAGCCCAGCAGGAGGCGAGCGCCAACTATCAGCACATGCGCATCGCGATGCTCGCGCTGGTGTTAGGCGCGATCGCGGCGGGCACGTTGCTCGCGACGGTGATCGCACGGCGCCTCGCGCGTCAGCTCGGCGGCGAACCCGCTTACGCCATGCACATCGCCAACCGTATCGCCGATGGCGATCTGAGCGTGCGCGTCGATACCCGTGCGGGCGATACCCAAAGCATGCTGTTCGCGCTACGCAACATGCGTGAGCGGTTGGCCGGCATTGTCTCGGGCATCAGCGAGTCGAGCGAATCGATCCTGATGGCTTCCGGCGAGATCGCGCAGGGCAACACCGATCTGTCGCAACGCACCGAAGAGCAGGCGGCCGCGCTGCAGGAGACCGCATCGAGCATGCAGGAATTGACGTCGACCGTGAAGATGAATGCCGAGAACGCGCAGCAGGCGGGTGGTGTTGCGCACGGTGCGTCGGAAGTGGCGGCGCGCGGTAGCCACCTCGTCGGCGATGTGGTTGAAACGATGCGCGAGTTGGCGGCTGGCTCGAAGCGCATGACCGACATCATCGCGGTGATCGAAGGGATCGCGTTCCAGACTAACATTCTCGCGCTGAACGCAGCCGTGGAAGCGGCGCGAGCTGGCGAGCAAGGCCGTGGCTTTGCGGTGGTGGCGGGCGAAGTGCGCTCGCTCGCGCAGCGCAGCGCGGTGTCCGCCAAGGAGATCAAGGAGCTGATCGAAAGTTCGACGGCGCGTGTGGGCAGTGGCGCCGAACTGGCCGAGCGGGCCGGTCAGACGATGGCGGAAGTCACACATGCGGTGAAACGCGTGACCGACATCATGGGTGAGATTTCGTCGGCGTCGCAGGAGCAAAGCACCGGCATCGAAGAGGTAAACCGCGCGGTCGCACAGATGGACGACGTGACCCAACAGAACGCGGCGCTGGTCGAGCAGGCGGCGGCCGCGGCGGCGTCGATGGCGGACCAGGCGAGGCAACTGCAAGCGGCGGTCACGGTGTTCTCGTTGGACGCGCGGCACGCGTAGCACTCTTCACACGCGTTTTACCGCCCTTGCCAGGCCTGGTGGCTCTCCGTACACTCGCGCGTAATTCCCAGATGGCGCAGTTCCGCTGCGTCGTCCACTAAAACGCCGACAGAGGAGAACCCCCGCCATGGCAGATTCCTATTTCCCACGCTGGCGCGCCCAGCCCAACGCTGCCGAGGGCCGCATTGTCGGCACCGACGAGCGTCTCGCGTGGCCGCAGATGTTTGCAATGGGTATCCAGCACGTGGTCGCGATGTTCGGCTCGACCGTGCTTGCGCCGTTGTTGATGGGCTTCGATCCGAACCTGTGCATCTTCATGTCCGGGATTGGCACGCTGTTGTTCTTCGTGCTCGTGGGCGGGCGCGTGCCGAGCTATCTCGGTTCGAGCTTCGCGTTCATCGGTCTGGTGATCGCGGTGACGGGGTATGGCGGCCACGGTCCGAACATGAACATTCCGGTGGCGTTGGGCGGGATCATCGCGTGCGGGGTGGTGTACGCGATCATTGGCCTGATCGTGTCGGCGGTCGGCACACGATGGATTGAAACGCTGATGCCGCCGGTGGTGACAGGCGCGATCGTCTGCGTGATCGGCTTGAATCTCGCGCCGATCGCAGTGCATGGCGTGAGCGGCAGCAACTTCGACTCGTGGATGGCGCTGGTGACGGTGCTATGCGTCGGCGCGGTCGCGGTGTTTGCGCGCGGCATGCTGCAGCGTTTGCTGATTCTGGTCGGCTTGCTGATGGCATACGTGATTTACGCGATCGTAACGAATGGTCTCGGCATGGGTAAGCCGATCGACTTTGCGATTGTGGCGAACGCTGCGTGGTTCGGTATGCCGCAGTTCACGGCGCCGGTTTTCAACATGCAGGCGATGACCCTGCTTGCGCCGATCGCGGTGATTCTTGTTGCTGAGAATCTTGGGCACATCAAGGCGGTGAGCGCGATGACCGGTCAGAACCTCGACCGTTATGTCGGCCGTGCATTTATCGGCGACGGACTCGCAACGATTCTGTCTGGCTTCGCTGGCGGCACCGGGGTGACGACGTACGCAGAGAACATCGGCGTGATGGCCGTGACCAAAATCTATTCGACGCTGGTGTTTGTGATTGCCGCGGTGATTGCGCTGGTTTTGGGCTTTTCGCCAAAGTTCGGCGCGGTGATTCAGACCATTCCGGGGCCGGTGCTGGGCGGCGTATCGATCGTTGTGTTCGGTCTGATCGCGGTGACTGGCGCGCGCATCTGGGTCGTGAATAAAGTCGATTTCTCCGACAACCGGAATCTGATCGTGGCGGCGGTGACGCTTGTCCTGGGCGCCGGTGATTTTTCGTTGAAGCTCGGTGGTTTTGGACTCGGCGGGATCGGTACCGCGACCTTTGGCGCGATCATTTTGTACGCGCTTTTGAGAAGGAAGCCGGCGCAGGGGCCGGTGGCCTGATTGGCCTGGGCGACGGTCTTTTTCTTTTGCGATTGAGAGTTCAAGCGATCAAGAAAAAGGCCATCGCCACGTTGTAACGCTGACCGCTACCTCTATCGCTTCCGCACGGTCAGCGCCGTCTCCGACAGATCCACCTCGCGCATGAGCTTGTTCAAAGTCTCGTCATTGATTGCCTGACTATTGCGCAGCGCAAGCAGCACCTTCCGCTCGGCTCGCATCGCCGCCAACTTCATCCGGAATTCAAGCGCATCGGCACGGCGCGCCATTTCACGTGGCTCCTGTTCGTCTTCCAGTGTGGCGAGCCGTCGTCGATAAATGTCCATGACTCGCGCGGTGACATCCGCCGCGTATGCCGAGGCCGACTCATCCAGATCCGCGCAATCTCTATCGTGCACCTCGTCTACCGCGCGAATCGCGGCTTGTGCCGCCATCGTGCGCGCCATCGCCTCCTCCGCGGCATGCGGATCCTTACCCCGCCGCCAGCCGCTCAACAACAGCGGCAACGCCACGACTGCCACCAGCAGCGATAGCAGAATCACGCCCGAGGCAATGAAGATCGCCAGGTCTCGCCCCGGCAACGGCGTACCGTTCGGCAACATCTCGGGCAACGACAACACGCCCGCCAGCGTCACCGCGCCACGCACGCCGGCCACCGTCGTCACCGTGACCGTGCGCAACCCCGGCACGGCACTCGCCATGCCGTGCTTCGCAGCGCCACGGCTCGCGAACCAGCGCAGCAACCACACCCACACGAAGCGCATTGCGTAGAGCGCCGCCGCCACCGCAGCGATGTAGCCGATCAAGCGCCACACCTCCACATCGCTGGTCTCGTGCGCGTCGAGCAGCGCGCGGCCGAGAATGTGCGGAAACTGCAGCCCCAACAGAATGAACACCATGCCGTTGAAGACGAATTCGATCATCGTCCACGTGCTGTTCCCACGCACGCGCGACGACACGGGGCCGGCGTTCGCAATGTTCGCGTAGTTCATCATCATCCCGGCCGAGACCGCGGCCAGAATGCCCGAGAACTCGAAGCGCTCGGCGATCAGATACGCGGCGAACGGAATCAGCAGCGTCATTACTACGCCGGGCGCCGGATCACCTTCTTCGTTAAGACTCAGAAAATGCGCGGACACAAAGCTGAACAGCCAGCTCACCGCTGCGCCCGTCGCGAGACCGCCCACCGCGATGATCACGAAGCTGATCGACGCGTCGCGCAGCGAAAATACTCCCGTCAGCGCCGCGGCAATCGCGAACTTCAACGCGACAAGGCCCGACGCGTCATTCATCAACGCCTCACCTTCGAGGATATGCATCAACCGCCCAGGAATCTTGCCCTTGCCGGCGATACCGCTCAGCGCTACCGCATCGGTTGGCGACAGCACCGCGGCAAGCGCGAACGCGACCGGCAGCGAGATCGACGGCACCAGCGCATGGATGAAGTAGCCGACCGCCAGCACCGTCATGAAAACCAGCCCGAGCGCGAGCATCAGGATGGAGCGGCGCGCCATGAACAATTCGCGCTTAGGGATTCGCCATCCATCCGCGAACAGCAGCGGCGGAATGAACAGCATCATGAAAATTTCCGGATCGAAGGTGACGTGCAGCCCTAGCTTCGGCCATGCGAGCAATGCGCCAATCGCGATCTGGACCAGCGGCAGCGGCAACGCGACCCGCATCATCCGGGTCACGATGCCGGATGCGGCGACGGCGAGCAAAAGAATCAGTACGGTAAAGACAATATCCATCGGTCTATTTCTGGAGATATAGCGGTGCGTCCTCTGCGATCGTCGACGATGCGGCCGCATATCGATCACGAGGCGCGCGTGAGGCACAAGGCAGAAGTTTAGCCCGCTGCAGCGTCACGTCATTGTTAACCCCGCAAGGTCCCGCGAGAGCGGTCGGCAAGCGTCCAGGTAAGGCAATGCACCTTAACGGTGCGTTCTGCGCCCACGCGCGGCGCATCGGCTCGTTCATCGGTGCAATCTTTCATGCAAATTTCATTCGAATGTGCGCCAGCGTGCGCATGGAGCTTGCTTAAGGAATATCGATGACGCACATTTTGAGAAACGGTGCCGAGGTTGTTCGCTTCCGCGTTCGGACCGGCCCGGCTCTCGCGTGAGAGGATTGCATGACGATTGCGCAACAGGAAAGGACGGCCAGCGCGCCGCACGGCTTCGACGTCGAGGTGACGTCGGGGCTCGAACGTTTTTCGGTGCAGCATGGCGAGCTGACGTTGACTAGCGTGTTTCAACCCATTTTCAGCCTGTCGCATATGCGGGCAGTGGGCTACGAGGGGCTGCTGCGCGCGCACGATGCGCTCGACCGGCCCGTGTCGCCGCTCGACGTCTTCGGCGAGGCGGCGCGTCTGGGCGACGTGCTGCAAGTCGACCGGCTCGCCCAGACCCTGCATCTGGAGAACTTCAAGGTACTCGGCGCAGAGCGCGAATGGCTGTTTCTGAATGTCCATCCCGGTGCGCTCACCGATCCGTATCTCGCCGCTGCCTTGCTGGCCAATCTCAAGCGGCTCGATCTTTCGCCACGGCGAATCGTGCTCGAGGTGCTCGAACAACGCGCGGAAGATCTCGAACGTCTTGCCGACGCGGTGCGTCAGTTCCGCGAGCGTGGTTTCCTGATTGCACTCGACGACTTCGGCGCGGGCCATTCCAACGTCGAACGGATCTGGCAATTGAATCCCGACATCGTGAAGCTCGACCGCATCATGCTGTCGCACGCAGCGCATCGCGCTGACATGGCGACGATTCTGCCGGGGCTGGTGGCGCTGCTGCACGAAGCGGGCAAGCTCGTGCTGATCGAAGGCGTCGAGACGGAGCATGAAGCGCAGATGGCGCTCGCTTGCGATGCGGACTTCGTGCAGGGGTTTTTCTTCGGCCGGCCGAATCCAGGGGCAGCCGACGCGGCGCACGCCGCGACTTGCATCAGCGAAGTCACCGACCGTTATCGCGACCAGGCCGAAGCGCGCGAGCGCCGCAATGCGAGCCGTCTCACACCGTATCTGCGGGCGTTCGAGCGCGCCGCGGAACGGCTCGCCGCCGGCGAACCGCTCGAGGAAGTGTGCTGGAATTTCCTCGCGCTCGACCATGCCGCGCGCTGTTTCCTGCTCGATGCGAAGGGCAAGCAGGCGGGCCGCAACGTCGTGTTGCGCGCCGATCGCGCGGCGCATGAGACGCGCTTTTTGCCGCTTGCCGACGCGCAAGGGGCGAATTGGCTGCGTCGTCCGTATTTCCGTGCGGCGATCAATGCGCCGGAGCGCGTGCATGTGACGCGTCCGTATCTGTCGATCAACGAGGCGTTGCCGTGCGTGACGCTGTCGGTGGCGACGCGCGTCGGTGATCAGACGTGCGTGCTGTGCGGCGATATCGATTGGGTCGAGGAATAGCGATTCGGATGCTTCGATTGGCAGGGCGCGCGGCGGTTCTGAGATCATGTCGTTTTTAACGACCTACGGCCGCGCTCATGTCAGTCCTACTCGAAGTCATCGCCACGACCGTTGCCGACGCCCGGCTTGCCGCGCAGGCCGGTGCGAACCGTCTCGAACTCGTCACCGCGATGGGCGAGGGCGGTTTGACGCCGAGCCTTGGCTTGATCGAAGCAGTGGTTGCCGCGAGCGCCGTGCCCGTCAACGTGATCGTGCGACCGCATAGCCGCTCGTTCGTGTACGACGCCGATGACTACGCCGTGATGCTGCGCGACGTGCGCGCAGTCAAGGCGGCCGGCGCGAACGGCGTGGTGATCGGCATGCTGACGGCGGATGGCGAGATCGACCGCGAAGGCCTCACACGTGCGATCGATGCGGCGGATGGTTTGGCGATCACCTTCCATCGTGCGTTCGACGAGACGCGTGATCTGCAGAAAGCGCTCGACGTGCTGCTCGGTTTCGATGCCGTGACGAATGTGCTGACCTCGGGCGGAAAACCTTCTGTGCTGCAGGCGGAGTTGATCGTGCGTGAGCTGGTACGGCAAGCGTCGGGCTCACATTGCACGGTGCTGGCGGGCGCGGGTTTGACCATCGATGCAGTAGCTGGCTTCGTGAGTGCGACGCAAGTTCAAGCGGTTCACTTCGGTTCGGGTGTGCGCGTTGGCGGCAATGGTCTTGCTCCCGTCGATGCGGCGAAAGTCGCGCAGGTGAGAGCGCTGCTGGACGTAACGCGTAGCTGAACGCTGCTAAACCACCAGGCAAAAAAATGCCGCTTCGAGGTTCAACCCGAAGCGGCATTTTTCATCCACAAAGCGAAAGAATTACTTCGCGACGACCACCGGAATCCCGCGCAACTGCCCGGCGCCCTTCATCTCTTCCAGCGACTTCTTCACCGACACGCTCGTCGCTGCTTCAATCTGCAAGCGTGCCGCGAGATCGCGTTCGCCGCGCTTCACGCCCGCCAGATTCGCGAGCTTCACGTGACCATAACCGCGTACACGTGCATGCAGATCGGCGAGCTTCGCGACGTCTTCCAGATTGTTCGCGTTGAGCTTCGCGAACGCGCGTTGCAAGGTGGTTTCATAGTCGCTGGCGAGTTCGCGCTCCATCTTGCGTTCGAGCGTGCGGCCGAACGGATCGAGCTTCGTGCCACGCAAGCCGCTGAATTTCGCTATCACACCCAAAACCGGCCACATCCACTGACCGAAAGTCTTCTTGGTCGGATTCACGCCCGGTTGAGGACGTGTGAGCGTCGGTGGCGCGAGGTTGAACTTGATGCCGAAGTCCTTGCCCGCGACACCTTCGAATTGCGCTTCCAGTGCTTCGCGGAAGGCCGCATCCGTATGCAGGCGCGCTACTTCGTATTCGTCTTTCACAGCGAGCAGACGATAGAACGTCGTCGCCACTGCACGCGTGATGCTCTCGCTCTTTGCATCGACCGCGGTTTCGGCACGGCGCGCCGCATCGACCAGCGCGCGATAGCGCTTCACATAACTCGCGCCACCGTACGTCTGGAGACGGCCCTCGCGATGCGCGATCAGTTCGTCGAGCGTATCGACGCGCACCGCCTGCTTCGCCAGATGCCGCGCTTGCCACAACGATTCGAGCGCAGCGGGGTCTTCCGCAGCAACGCGTCCGATCGAAAACGCCAGTTGATTCATCTGCACCGCGACGTTGTTCAGTTCGATCGCGCGCATCATCGCGGCGAACGACACCGGCACGAGGCCAAGTTGCCAGGCATAACCGAGCATCAGAATGTTCGCGCCGATGGTGTCGCCGAGAAAACGCGTGGCGAGCGCCTGGGCGTCGCACGTCGCCATGCGATCGTCGCCTGCCGCATGGCGCATCTTGTCGATCAACGCGTCGGCATGCAGCGTCGCATCAGGGTTCTGCACGAAGGTCGCGTTCGGGATTGCATGCGTATTGACGACGATACGCGTACGGCCGTGACGCACCGTTTGCAAGGCATCGGCGCTCGCGCCCACCACCATATCGCAGGCGAGCAGCACGTCGGCCTGTTGCGTGTCGATGCGAACCTGATTGAGCCACTCGTCGCGCGCGGCGAAGCGCACGAACGACAACACCGAGCCGCCCTTTTGCGCGAAGCCCATGAAGTCGAGCACCGACGCGCTCTTGCCTTCCAGATGCGCGGCCATGCTGATCAAGGCGCCGACCGTCACGACGCCAGTGCCGCCAACACCCGTCACCAGAATGTCGTAAGGCGCGGCATCGAGATGCGTCGCGGGAATCGGCAAGGCGTCGACACGTGCGGCGAGCGCGGCCGGATCGAACGCGGCGCCCGCGGCTTTCTTCAATTTGCCGCCTTCCACTGTGACGAAGCTCGGGCAGAAACCATTCACGCAGGAATAGTCTTTATTGCACGACGATTGATCGATACGGCGCTTGCGTCCCAACGCAGTCTCAAGCGGCTCGACCGACAAACAATTCGATTGCACGCCGCAATCGCCGCAGCCTTCGCAAACTTCTTCGTTGATGAAGAGACGCTTGTCCGGATCGGGAAATTCGCCTTTTTTCCGGCGACGCCGTTTTTCAGCCGCACAGGTCTGGTCATAGATCAGCACGGTCACGCCGTCGATATCGCGCAACGCGCGCTGCACCGTGTCCATTTCGCTGCGATGGTGGAACGTCGTGCCTTTCGGGAAGAGGTCGTGATGGCCGTCGTATTTCTCCGGCTCATCGCTGACCACGACGAAACGCGACACGCCTTCGGCTTCCACCTGACGTGCGATCTGCGGCACCGAGATGCTGCCGTCGACCGGCTGGCCGCCCGTCATCGCGACGGCATCGTTATAGAGGATCTTGTAGGTGATGGTGGTGTTCGCGGCCACCGCCTGGCGGATCGCGAGAATGCCGGAGTGAAAGTAGGTGCCGTCGCCGAGATTCTGGAAAACGTGGCGCGTTTTCGTGAACATCGAATGCGAGGCCCAATCGACGCCTTCGCCGCCCATCTGAATCAGGCCGGTGGTGTCGCGCTCCATCCACGACGCCATGAAGTGGCAGCCGATCCCCGCATGCGCGATCGAACCTTCAGGCACTTTGGTCGACGTGTTGTGCGGGCAGCCCGAGCAGAAATACGGCGTACGTTTCACGCTATCCGCCGCATTCGAGAGGATTTGCGGCGCCACCAGATCGACCACGCGCTCGCGACGATCGAGCGCCGGCTTGTGCTTCGCGAGCCAGTTCGCGAACACCGGCAGAATGCGCGACGGCCGCAATTCACCCAGCGACGAGAGCAGCAGCGTGCCGTCTTCGGCATTCTTGCCGACCACGATCGGCCGCGTGCCTTGCGTGCGGTTGTACAGATAATCCTTGATCTGCTGCTCGATGACCGGGCCTTTCTCCTCGATCACCAGCACTTCGGACAAACCGGACACGAACGCGTCGATGCGCGTCATTTCCAGCGGGAACGACAAGCCGACCTTGTAGATCCGTACGCCGGCCGCTTCCAGATCGGCGACCGTCAGATGGAGCCGGCGCAGCGTTTCCATCAAGTCCAGATGCGCTTTGCCGCACGTGACGATGCCGACATTCGCATGCGGACTCGGCGCGATCCATTTGTCGATGCTGTTGGTGCGTGCGAAATGACGAACGGCGTCGAGCTTCGCGTGCATCCGTGCTTCGATCGTCAGACTCGGCAGATCGGGCCAGCGATTGTGCAGGCCACCAGCCGGTTCCTGAAAGTCCTGTGGGGTGGCCCATTCAGTCTGCAGCGCATCGAGGTCCACCGTCGAACCGGATTCGACCGTTTCCGAAATCGCCTTATAGCCGACCCACGCCCCCGAGAAACGCGACAGCGCCCAGCCGTACAGGCCGAACTCGAGCATGTCGGCAATGTTCGACGGATTCACCACCGGCATATGCCAGGCCATCAACGCGAAGTCGCTCTGATGCGGCATCGACGACGACACGCAGCCGTGGTCATCGCCCGCCACCACCAGCACGCCGCCGTGCGGCGACGAGCCGTACGCGTTGCCATGCTTCAGCGCATCGCCCGCGCGATCCACGCCAGGGCCCTTGCCGTACCACATCGCGAACACGCCTTCGACGGTGCGCTCCGGGTCCGATTCCACCCGCTGCGTACCGAGCACCGCGGTGCCACCCAGTTCTTCGTTGATTGCCGGCAAAAAACGAATATCACTCGCCGTGAGCAGTTTCTTCGCTTTCCACAACTGCTGGTCGACCATGCCGAGCGGCGAGCCGCGATAGCCGCTGATGAAGCCGGCCGTGTTCAGGCCCTGCGCGCGGTCTGCGGCGCGCTGCATCAGCGCAAGGCGCACCAGCGCCTGCGTGCCGGTCAGGAAGATCCGGCCGCGCGTGGCGGTGAGGTTATCGGACAGCTTGTAGTCGGCGAGAGCGGGCGTGCCGTCGATGGGCAGGCGAGCGGTCATGGGTGAGTCTCCTAATTTTGCGTCCGCGCGCCGTGGGGTGGGGGCCACAAAAGGCGGCGCGGCGAAAGAGACTCTATTTTTTAGCGCCAATTGGAGTGAATTTTTTCTACTTGGCGACGCGTTCAGCGAAACAGCGCGACGGCTCGCGCGTTTTAATGAAGTTTTGAGATGGATCTGCCACGCGACGGACGGATTCGGGTATGCCCTGGTGCGTTTCAGTCCTGTTTTTACGGCGCGGGCGCCTTCGCCACAGACGCGGCAACAGGCGTCGAATCGAGCGGTACGACCTCGTCGAAATGCGAGTAGTCGATGTGGCTCACGCCGTTCTCCTCACGCATGACGTCGACGAAGCGGTGTTGCCAGAGAATCTGCTCGCAGGGCCACATGTGACGCGCCTGCATGGTCTGCGAGGTCGATTCGTCGACGCCTTCAAGCGTAAGCAGCAGCGACGCGTCGCGCCCTTTGAGCGTTTCGGCGTTCTCGCCGAACAGCGGACTGTTTTCGTCGATGACGTGCATCAGGACCCAGCCCAGCTTGAACACGGGATGCTGGTCGCGTACCAGCGTCAGATCGTAGAGCTTGCGCAGCGTAAAACCTTCGACGGTGGTGTCCAGACGCATGATGCGCAGCCTCGCACGCGCTTCGGCGATCACATTCTGGCGCGCGTTGGCCGCGCGCACCATCAGCGTCATACGGCCGTCGAGCGGCCGCACGACCGCGTAGCGGGCAAACATGATCTTTGCGTGAGGTCGGGAGAAGCGCGCGAAAATCAGCCCCGTCGCCAAGGCGATGCTGGACATGCCGACAAAGATTTCAAACGTCGCGACCCAGTGCGCGTAGACGGTTTGCGGATGCATGTCGCCATAGCCGACCGTCGCGAGTGTTTCGACGCTAAAGAAAAATGCGCCGCCGAAGCCCGACGGAAACTGATTGGCGATCGGCGCGTTGCCGAGCATGTAGAGCGCGGCAAAAAAGATATTGAGCAGCAGGAACAGGACGCCGAGCGAGATAAAAAACATCGGCCAGCGGACGACGAGCGCACGGTGATAGAGATCCTGCCAGAGCGGCGTCGGCATGCCGTGGGCAATGACCACGCGATCATCCAGGCGCATCTCGCGGCTACCGCGCGGGCGATGTTTTCGCGCTTGTGCCTCGGCTTCCGTTTCGGTGTCGCCGATGGCGGAAAAGCGGTCTGACGGTTCGGTAGCCATCGCGTGCTCGTGAGGATGAAAACGCGCAAAGCGTAGCACGCCGCCTCGCGTGCTAAAGGTGATTTTCGGCGTGCCGCGCAGGCGGTGAAGGCGGCGTCCGGACCGGGCGTTTAGCGCGATTCGGGTTGCGCCCAGCGTGTGCCGCTGCTAAGCGCGCTTCGCGCGTGCGCGCCGCCTGATGCGCCTGTTTTGCGGTTACGGAAAGGCTCGTGGCTTCGGAATGCCGGCGCCGTGTTCGATGTCGTCGACCGCTTGTTGGTGCGCTGCGGCGACGGCTTCGGTTTCGTCCGCGTAGCCGTTGTCGCCGCCGACGGTAGTCCACGACTTCACCGCTTTCTCACGATGCCGGATCTCGTATTCCGCGTCCCAGCGTGCACCGTTGAGTTCGATAGGGCGGACGTGAATCGAATACACGCCGTAGAGGAAGAGCTGTTCAGCCATGATCGCCTCCAGCCGGTTGATTCAGGAGTGGCGCAGCGTGATGGGCGCGGCGCCGGGTTGCCTAGAGTTCGATTTCCCCGAGGATGCGGTGGGCGAGCGCCTTGGCTTCCTCGAGCGCCTCCTCGGGCGTGGACGAAGTGGCTTCGACTTCGTAGACCGTGGTTTCCTGGTCGGTGCTTGCGTCGCCGTCGTCGCGGGAAAGGGTGACCGTGCCCTGCCACGTGTCGCTTTGTACTTCTCTTATCGACGCGGTGGCCGTGTAGATGCCTTTGGTGTAGGTGATGTCATCCATGGCGACGCTCCTTGTTCCAAAGGGTTGGATTTTTTCATCCTAGCACGATGACCGGGCTTCGGTTTTTCGCCTGCGCGGCGCCCGATGTTGGCAACCGGTGTCGACAACAATACGCGCCGCACAAGGCAAAAAAACTACAGGAGCGCCACCACCTCATCCAAAGAAGGTGCATGCGCGCCGGCATGGCGGCACGCCGCGGCGCCGGCGGCCAGAGAAAAGGCCAGGTGCTCCGGCCACGCTCGCTGCGGCGCCGTCATCAAGCTGAACAGCAAACCGCCAATCGACGCATCCCCAGCTCCAACCGTATCGACTACTTCCACCCGTGGCGGCCGAGCCTCCACCACCATGGCGCCGTCGATCAACATGGACGTCTCCGGCCCACGCGTGACCAGCACGGTGGCGGCCGGATTCATCGCACGCAGCTGTGCAAGCGCGCCGGCCTCGTCGTCTGTCTTGAACAGCATGCGCAAATCTTCGTCCGACACCTTGATCAGATCGGCCAGCGCGGCCATCTTCCGCAACGTGGGCTCGTAGTCGTGCTCCATCAGATTCCGGTAATTCGGATCGAAACTGATCTTCACTCCCCGCGAGCGCAACTCGGCGGCCAACGCGGCCAGCGTGTCGCCAAGCGGCTGACGCACCAGGCTGATGCAGCCAAAATGCGCCCACTTCACCTGGCCGATCCAGCCAGCCGGCAAGCGTGCCGGATCGAACGCCAGATCGGCGCCGTTCTCACCCATGAAAAAGTACGCAGGCGGATGCGTTTGATGAACGATTGCCAGCAGCGGCGGACGCTCCACGCGCTGCATGAAGCGCATGTCGAGTCCTGCGGCGATGCTCGCGTTCCACAACTCATCGGAAAAATTGTCGACGCCCAGTGAGCCGGCGCACGCAGTCGGCAAGCCGAGTCGCGCCACGCAGCGTGCGACGTTCCAGCCGGCGCCGCCAGGACGCGAGAGCCATTGCGAGGCGCCGGTCCGCACGAGATCGGTGAGGATGTCGCCGGCCGAGACGAAGAAGGGGAATTCGGTGTTCGCGTTCAAGTTGCTCATTTTGCTTACTCCGCGGATTCGGACGCAGCGGCCGCGCCGTCAGGCAGTGCGTGCGCCAGCACTTCGTAGCACGCGCCCATCGTGTGATAGTCGGTCTTGCCGGCGGGACTCTTTTCGTCGCTGTATTTACGGTTGTCGCACGTGAGAATGCGGTACCACGCGCCGTACTTGTGATCGACGAAATGCGCCCAGCTGTAGCGCCAGATCTCGTCGTACCAGTCCCAGAAGCGTTCGTTGCCAGTGCGCTTGGCAAGCAGCGCCGCGGTGGCGAACGTCTCTGCCTGAACCCAGAAATACTTGTCGTGGTCGCACACGGTGCCATCGGGGCCGAAGCCGTAGTAGAGGCCGCCGTGGTCTTCGTCCCACGCATGCGTCATCGCAGCGTCGAATAGTTCGATCGCGCGCGGCAGCAGCCACGGCAACGGGCGATAGCGTTCCAGAATCAGCAGCAGCTTGGCCCACTCGGTCTGGTGTCCCGGCTGGAAACCCCACGGACGGAAGATGTTCGAACTGTCTTCCTCGTTGTAATGCCAGTCGACCGACCAGTCCGCGTGAAAGTGCTCCCACACGAGACCTTGCGACAGCTTCGCCTGGCGCAGCGTGATGTTCGACGCCACCCGTTCCGCGCGATCGAGATAGACCAGGTGTCCGGTTGCCTCGTGGGCGGTCAGCAGTGCCTCGGTGGTGTGCATGTTCGCGTTCTGACCGCGGTACGAACTGACACGCCAGTCGGGCGTCGCTTCGTCGGCGTAGAGGCCGGCGGCGGCGTCCCAGAAGCGATGTTCCATCAACTCGAAGGTCGCGCCGATCATCGGCTTCGCTTCCTCGATGCCGGCCATCGCCGCATGCGAATACGCGAGCAGCACGAACGCGAGGCCGTAGCAGTGACGCGTCGCGTCGAGCGTGCGTTTGCGGCCGTCGTGCCATTCGAGCTCCCAGTCGTAGCCCTGGTGCTCAGCGTCCCAATGCGCGTCGCGCAGGAAGCGCAAACCGTGGCGCGCGTACTCGAGATGCTGCGGGTCGCCGAACTGGCGATACGCCATCGCGTAGTTGAAAACGTAGCGGCACGTGCTCACCAGATGCCGCGTGGTCTTGTCGTAGACCGAGCCGTCGTCGCGGAAGAAATGGAAGAAGCCGCCGCTCGGATCGAGCACGTTCGGCGCGTAAAACTTCAGCGTGTCCTGCACATGAGAGAGCAGGAAGTCGCGGCTGCGAAAGCTGTCGACGGGCGGCGCCGCGGCGGCGCCGTTAGCGGGGTGAAGCGGATCGGATTGCGTCATGGCGTTTTTACCAAAGTACTGGCACGGGCAATGAGATGGACGGGCAAGCGGACTTCGAGTTCAGCGGGTGTGTCTTCAAGCAGCAACTCGACGCCGCGCCGGCCGAGCGCTTCCTTGTCGACCGAAATGGTCGACAGCGGCGGCGTGGCATGAGCGGCGGCGGGAATGTCGTCGAAGCCGATGATCGCGATGTCCTCGGGCACGCGGACGCCGCGTGCGAGGCACGCGCGCAGCGCGGCGAGCGCGGCGGCGTCGTTGTAGGCGAATACGGCGTCGGGTCGCGGGCCGGGCGCGTCGAGCAACTGGTGCATCGCGCGCGCGGCGCCGCTGTCGGGATCGAGACCGGCGTCGATCGTGAGTTCCAGCGAGGGGTCGAACAGCAGGCCTGCTTCGAAAAACGCGCGCCGGTAACCGAGCGCGCGCTGGGCGATGCTGAAGTGCGCAAGCGAGCCGCCGATGAAGGCGACGCGCTTGCGCTGCTGTTCGAACAGATGCCGCATGGCGAGCGTGGCGCCCGCGGCGTTGTCGAGATTCACCGAGCGCAGGCCCGGTGCCCACAGGTCGATCAGTACGAGCGGGCGCTGCATCGCCACCAGCGTGGTCAGCGTCTCGGGCTCCACGAAACCGGCGATCGCTACCGCGTCCGGCGCATGCAGGCGCATCTGCTGGATTACGTCTTCGGTCGGACCGGCGGTCAGCACGGAAGGCACGATGCCGCGTTCGCGGCACGCGTCTTCCACGCCGTGCAGCACGTGCGAAAAGAACGGGCTGACAGCGAAGTTGTTGTGCTGACGGTGCAACAGAAAGGTGAGGCGGCGGATGCGCGGACGCAATTGGGCTGCGTCATAGCCGAGTTGCCGCGCCGCTTCGACCACGCGTTCGCGGGTGGCCTCGGAAAGGCCGGGCTGGTTCTTCAACGCGCGTGAGACGGTGCCGATCGACACGCTGGCCGCGCGGGCGACGTCGCGGATGGTTGTGGCCATCGAATGAAGCGGCCGCAAGTGGGGCGGCCGCACGGTGTTTGGGTTCGGCCGATTGTATAGTAAAACGTCGCTAAACCAGTCTCGGAAACGTGTGATCCATACCCGGAAATACCCGTAGGAAGCGCCGCTGGCCTGATTTATGTTGTTTAGTAAAATAAACTAAACAAAGCGTGGACGTTGCCCTCGGCGCGCCAGTGCACTCAGTCGACGGGCAGCGCCGCCATGTCGGCTTGCCCTCGTAACAGCGCCACGCTCTCATCCGCATCGATCAGCACGAAGCCGCTTGTCTCGTGCTTCGCGCGCCGCTTCGCCAGCGCTGCGACGGAGGCAATTTCCTCGCTGCTGTAAAACGACGGCCCGCCGTCCGACTCGACGCGCACACAGCCGATCGCCATCGTCACGAAGCCGAAGAAGGTCGGATTGCCACGCCGGTCTTCACCGTGGATGCCGCCGGCCAGCCGGTCCGTGGGCGCGTAGAAGCGTTGCGCGCCTTCGTTGAACAGGTGGATCGCGCGCAGTACGCGCTCCTTCCAGTCCTCGCTCTGGAACAGGATCAGGAAATCGTCGCCGCCGACGTGACCCAGGAAATCGCGGGTCGGGTCGCAGACGTCGGCGAGGACGGCGGCGGCGAATTTCAGCACTTCGTCGCCTTGCCAGTAGCCGTACTGGTCGTTGAAGGGCTTGAAGTGGTTCAGGTCGACATAGCACGCGTAGAAGCCCGCGTCGTGACCCAACAGGCGGGCGATGTGCGAGCTGATCGGGATGTTGCCCGGCAGGAAGGTCAGTGGGTTCGCGTAGCGCGCGGCTTCGATGCGCACTTCGGTCACCGCGCGCACCAGCTTCTCGCCGGTGCCGAGACCGGCGTACTTGCCGTGGTTGTCGGTGATGACGAAGCCGTCGGCGAGATAGCGCTGGTCGTCGCTGGCGAGAAGCTTGGCCATCTGTTCGACGGTCATCGATTGCTCGATGATCACCGGCGACGCGTTTGCAAACTGCAGGCACGGCCGCTTGCCGAACAGCTCGCGGTGATAAGGCAGCGCGTAGCGGTCCATGAAGCTGCGGCGGTTGATGAGTGCAACCGGCTCGTCGTTTTCGACCACCGCTACCGCATGCAGATCGGGGAGGCGGTTGAACAGTTCGAGCACGTCGTTGTTGGTCGCGTGACGCGGCAGCGCGGGCGCATGCACCATCATCTTCGCCGATGCCATGCCGCCCGACGGTGACGCGCTGCTTGCTGTGCGCGTGGTTTCCGGAAATACGGCGATGTGACCGGCGCGTAGTGCGTCGCGGGCGTCGTCGGTGACGCTGCTGGCCGGCTGGGCATGCGGCCGGCCGAAGAAAAACCCCTGCCCGCAGCCGATCCCCATGTCGCGCACCACGATCAGATCCGCTTCGTCTTCAATGCCTTCGGCCACCAGCCGCGCGCCGCTTGCGTTGGCGAAGTGCTGCATCGCGCGCACGGCCTCGAATTTCAGCGAGTCGCTGGCGATGCCGTGGATGAAGAAGCGATCGATCTTCACGACGTCCGGTTGCAGGCGCACCCAAAGATTCATGCTGGCGTTCGCGGTGCCGTAATCGTCGAGCGCGAACTGCGCGCCGGCCGCGCGCAACGTCGAAATCACCGGCAGGAAACTGGCGACATCCAGAATCGTGCTTTGCTCGGTCAGCTCGATCACGATCCGTTGCGGATCGACGCCGCGATGACGCAGCAGCGCGAGTGTGTCTTCTTGCGCGTCGGCCAACTGAAGGATCGCGCCCGCGCTGAAATTGAGAAACAGCTTGCCGTCGAAATCGAGCTTCGCGAACGCGTTGATGCAGGTGCGCGCGGCGGCCTGCTCGAGTTCAAGCGCGCAGCCCTCGGCGAGCGCTTGCGAAAACAGGGCGAACGGCGTTTCGAGCGGTGTGCCGGCGGGGCCGCGGATCAGACCTTCGTAGCCGAGGATCGCACCGTCGTCGAAATCGATGATCGGCTGGAATACGGCGGACAAGTCACGCCGGGCGATCAACTCCTCGATGCGCGGCGTAGCGGATCGGGAGGGCGAACGAGGTTGCATGGCAGTTAGGCGTAGCGATCGACCTTCGTCTTATCGACTCATCCAGCCAGGAGTTAAGTGAAGTTTTAGTGAAGCGTTGCACCGGGGTGGTGCGTCGCGGCTCGGGCCCGCTGCCGGCGGGTGTTGCCACGGCCAGGACTTTGCCTATGCCATCCGGCTGAGGCGACAGCAAAGGCGTTTGAGCGTGAAATAACAAAAAAGCCGCACGAGGCGGCTTTCTTCAAATGACGCTCAGGGAGGGCGCTTATGAATGTCCTGTTTGCATTGCGCGCGTATTCAACGGCGCGCGACAGCGGCGGCGGGCCGCTCGCGCGAAGCCACGCGAGTTTCGCCGCTGGTGTCGCGCGCGCCCCAGCGCTGCGCGAGCGCGGCGCAGACCATCAGCTGGATCTGGTGGAACAGCATCAGCGGCAAGACCACGGCGCCCACCGCATGCGAGGCGAAAATTACCTTGGCCATCGGCACGCCGGCGGCGAGGCTTTTCTTCGAACCGCAGAAGATGATCGTGATCTGGTCGGCGCGGTTGAAGCCGAGCCGCTTGCTGACCAGGATCGTCACGGCCAGTGCGAGCGCGAGCAGCACAACGCTGATCAACAGCAGGCCGCCAAGCGCGGACAGCGGGATCTGGTGCCACAGGCCTTCGTCAACGGCCTCGCTGAATGCGCCGTACACCACCAGCAGGATCGAGCCCTGGTCGACGAACTTCAGCACGCCGCGATTACGCTCGATCCATTTGCCGACCAGCGGGCGCAGCAACTGCCCGGCCACGAACGGCACCAGCAGCTGCAAAACGATGTTGCCCACCGTATGCCACGGCGAGGCGCCGCCGCTCGCCGCCTGGTTGGTGACGACGAGGCTGACGAGGGCGGGGGTAATGAAGATGCCCAGCAGGCTCGAGGCCGACGCGCTGCATACGGCGGCCGGCACGTTGCCTTTGGCAATGGAGGTGAACGCGATCGACGATTGAACCGTCGACGGCAGCGTGCAGAGGAAGAGGACCCCCGCATAGAGCGCCGGCGTGACAAGTGGCGAAAGGAGCGGCTTAAGCGCGAGGCCGAGCAGCGGAAACAGCGCGAACGTGCTGAGCAGCACTACCAGATGCAAACGCCAGTGCGTCGCGCCGGCCACGATCGCTTCGCGTGAGAGCTTGGCGCCGTGCAGGAAAAACAGCAGGCCGACCGCAACGTTCGTCACCCAGTTGAACCCGACGGCGGCCTGCCCATGAACCGGCAGGAAGCTGGCAAGGATCACGGTGCCTACGAGGCACAAGGTGAAATTGTCGGGAAGCAGTTTCGGGCGAGCCATGGCGGAATCTCGATTCGGTGATGCGGAAAGCAGGGCGCGCACGAAGGCGCCCGACTCAGGCTATGGAAAACGCCTATTGTTGTCGAAAATTGATTAAATACGCAAATTCATTTGCCGAATCGATTAATGAGCATCACGCATCAGATTCGCTGCCATGACGATCTCACGTGGCGCCCCACAGGCAGTTCCAGTATTGGCGACCGTATCTGTTTGGTCCACTGCCGTTTTGACAATCCAGCGAAAAAACCGGCCTGGATTTGTCATACGCAAGCGCCTTCAACTAATCTCGCAAAAGCCGCTCAACCAAGCTGTTTCAAGGCTTTCGCGCAAGGGCTCTGTCGCAGAAAAACGTCGCAGTAACAAGGTGTTACAACAGCGGTCCGGGCCTAACACTTTTTGGCTCGACACCCTTTGCCGGGACCCATAAATTACTGCTCAAAGGCCATCGGGATGCCCCGCGCCGCGAAAGATACGCAGCGCTCGCGCCGGTCCCAGAACAAGTCCATCGCAGCTCGAACGGTGGGCTTCAGGCAGGTCTTCGGGCATGTGAGTCACTTGGTGGACGGGTTGTCGAGAACGAAGCACTGGGCGTTGGGCGCGGTTATCGCTGCGCTGTGCTCGTTCGCCTATGCAAAAGTGCCGGGCGTACCGCACGGTGGTGGTGGCGGTTATTCGCATGCTCCCGCGGGCCACGCAATGCGTGGCGATGCGCGCAACAACGGCTATTACTACGGCGCCGCCAATACAAGACCAGCTCGCAACAACGTCGCCGACAACAACGCGCGCTTGCCCCGTGGCGGCGCGAACTTCGCTACCGGCGGCTACGCCAACGGTTTTGGCGCTTACAACCCAGGCATGCGTCGCGCTGCTGGGCCGGCCGGATATCCAAACGACGGCCGCGGCGGCATGCAGTACGCTGGCGCTATCACGCCTGTCAGCGCCGAATCGCGCGCGGTACCGCGTCCGCCGCCCAACGCGCCGGTTCGCACCGGTTCGATTCGCGCCGATGTCGCCCGCTACAACGAAGAGCGCGGCGCCTCGCGTGCAATGCAGCGCCCGGGGGACGACCCGCGTCAGCAGGAAGGTTCGCCTTACCGTAACTAACGGCAGTACGGGAGTCTTGCTCCCGGCCAACGCGGTCTGACATCGCTCCTCGCCTTACCGCTCGTTTCACCGAACTCCTCTCCCACGCTTCGTCAAATCCGCTTTGCCGGCTTTCAAATCGATTGCTGCGGTATTGCGCGTCGCTGCTGTCTAAAAAGCCCCTGTCAATGTGACGTTTCGACGCCACACTTTTTTGAAAACATTCGGCAGCAAACCCTCTCCCGTCGTCAAATTTGGTCGTTTTCGCCGCGGCGCGTCATCCGCCTGTCATCTGAACCGTTATCACCCAGTCGGGCGCAATGTCAGTAACGCTTTGCGCCGGACCGCGAAGTCCGCGGCGATGCAGTGAGGACGTACAAGGCCTCTGCTTTATCAGGCCGATAAGTGACAAAACTAATCAGATCGCTATACCCGCAATAACCCACGATATTTTTGTCCATAAAAATGGTCCGCAAAGATGGTCCCGCCCAGATTGGCTCGATGATCGAACGGACAACAACAATCATTCGCGCGAGCTCCCCCTTTCGCACAGCCTTACCTTTTTGACAAAGACAGGAGAACCCATGAAAACAAGCATCAGCAGTGCGCTGAAGACCACCCTCAAGGTAACCGCGTGTGCCGCCCTGCTGGCCAGTGCATCGTCTGCTTTTGCGCAATCGAGCGTACAACTCTACGGTCAGGTCGACGAATGGGTTGGCGCGCAGAAATTCCCGGGCGGCAAGTCGGCTGCTGAGGTGTCCGGTGGCGGTATGTCGACGTCGTACTGGGGCTTGAAGGGGGCCGAGGATCTGGGCAACGGCTACAAGGCGATCTTCACGATTGAAGGCTTCTTCCTCGCGCAGAACGGCCAGTACGGCCGCTTCACGGGCGACACGATGTTCTCGCGTAACGCCTACGTCGGTATCGAGTCGCCGTACGGCACGGTGACAGCAGGCCGTCTAACCACGCCGCTGTTCGTGTCGACGATTCTGTTCAACCCGTTCGTCGACTCGTACCAGTTCTCGCCGATGGTATGGCACACCTATCTCGGTCTCGGCACATTCCCGACCTACTCGACCGATATGGGCGTGACGGGCGATTCGGGCTGGAGTAACGCGGTGTCGTACTCGTCGCCGAACTTCAACGGCCTGTCCGCAACGGCGATGTACGCGCTCGGCAACACGGCCGGCGAGAACGGCTCGAAGAAGTGGAGCGGCCAGGTGCTGTATTTCCACGGCCCGTTTGCGGCGACCGCGGTCTACCAGTACGTGAACTTCAACAGCGTGCCGGGCGACCTCGGCAGCTTCAGTACGTCGGGCGTTCCGGGCCTGAAGAGCCAGAGCGTCGCGCAAGTCGGCGCGTCGTACGACCTGAAATTCGTGAAGTTCTATGGCCAGTACATGTACACGTATAACCAGCAGACCGTTTCGAGCTGGCACGTGAATACGGGGCAGGGCGGCGTGACGGTCCCGGCCGGCCCGGGCTCGGTGATGGCTTCGTACGCCTATTCGCGTGATGGCGGCGGCTTCAACCAGACCCGTCAAACGGCTTCGGTCGGCTATGACTATCCGCTGTCCAAGCGCACGGACATCTACGCGGCTTACATGTACGACAAGATCAGCAGCCAGTCGAGCGGCGACACGTACGGCGTGGGCCTCCGCGCGAAGTTCTAAGCGTCTGGAGCCAAGGCGAGCGGCGCCTCTGAGCGGGTGCCGCGTGATGCCAACCCTGTCGGACCAGGCAATACCTGCAAAGCCCACCTTCCCCGGAAGGTGGGCTTTGCTGCTTCTGACGTCCGTTTCTGGTGCCCGCGTTCGTCCGATTTGCCGCCCAGTCTTTGATAAACCCGGCAAAATGGCGTCGATTGATTCCTGAGGCGAGCGATTGAGATGGATACCCTGGTCAGCATGAAAGTGTTTCGCCATGTGGTCGAAGTCGGCAGCTTCGTCGGCGCGGCCGAACGGATGGAGATGTCGGCGGCAATGGCGAGCAAGCACGTGATGCACCTTGAGCAGCAGCTCGGCGCGCGTTTGCTGAACCGCACCACGCGCCGTGTCGCACCGACCGAGGCGGGCCGCGAATACTACGAGCGCTTGAGCCAGGTGCTCAGCGAACTCGAAGAAGCCGAGCAGGTGGTCGGCGCGGCGAGCGTCGTGCCGCAAGGGCGCTTGCGGGTGTCGTCGCTATCGGCATTCGGTTTGAGCCACGTGATGGCCGCGGTGGCCGACTACGCCGCGCAGTATCCGCAGGTCACCGTCGACATGACCCTGTCCGACCGTGTCGTCGAACTGATCGACGAAGGCTTTGACGTCGCGATCCGGGCTTCGCCGAACGGACTGAAGTCGTCCTCACTGATCGCGCGGCAGATTGCGACCGCCCATCTGGTGCTATGCGCGTCGCCCGCCTATCTGCGCCGGCACGGTACGCCGAAGACCGTCGCCGATCTGGCGCGCCACAATTACCTGCAGTACGCGGGCGTGTCCGCACTCGAAATCGCGCCTACGACAGGCGATAGCTCGCCGCGTGTGCGTCTGTCCGGCAATCTGATCGTCAACCACCTGGAGGCGCAGCGCGTGATCGTGCTGCAAGGCGCGGGCATCGCGATGCTCGGCACCGAGGTGATCGGCGACGATCTGGCCACGGGGCGTCTCGTGCCGCTGCTGGTGGACGACGTGCCGCCGCGCGAGTTGCCGATCCATGTCGTCTACGCGAGCCGCCGGCATCTGTCGGCCAAGGTGCGTTCGTTTGTCGACTTCCTGGCCGAGCGGTTCGCGAACGAATCGCTGTGGCCTTCGCTCGAGCAGATCAAGGCGCTCGCGGTGCGATAGGCGGCCCGGTCGAGCCGCTCCTACCCGTTTAGCTATACTGGTTGCCAGCACCCATACGCGTAACGATCTGGGGGAGACATGACCGATCTGTCCACGCCGCAGCGCGCCGGTGGCCACAAGCTGCCTGCGGGCCGGCGCCTGCGTTTCGTCACCGCTGCTGCCCTGTTCGACGGCCACGATGCGTCGATCAACATCATGCGGCGCATCCTGCAAGCGAGCGGCGTCGAGGTGATTCACCTTGGCCACAACCGTTCCGTCGATGAAGTGGCCACCGCCGCGCTGCACGAAGACGCCGACGGCGTCGCCGTGTCCAGCTATCAGGGCGGCCATAACGAATACTTCCGCTATCTGGTCGACCTGCTGCGTGCGCGTGGCGGCGAACGCATCAAGGTGTTCGGCGGCGGTGGGGGCGTGATCGTTCCTGACGAGATTGCCGAGCTCGAGCGTTATGGTGTCGAGAAGATCTATTCGCCGCATGACGGCCAGCGGCTTGGCCTCCAAGGCATGATCGACGATATGATTTCGCGCTGCGCTGAAGTGGCGCGCGCCGCTGCCGCCGTTCGGGAGAGTCCGGTTGGCGAGTGGGTGGCCGATCTGTCGGCGAGTGGGCTGCCGCGTTTCGAGCCGCGTGCTGCGTCGCACGTTGAGACGCGGGCTGAAGATCACGTCAACGCGCGCGATGTTTCCGGGAAGGCACGGCAGGCAGGTGGAGCGCTCCAAGGCAGCGAGATCGCTGGCACCACGAACGCAGCCGAACAACCCGACCCTGCAGCCTTCACCTTTCGCAGACTCGCGCAACTGATCAGCGCGTACGAAGCAGGCCGCGTCAAATCAGCCGAGCAGGAAATACTATCGGTCCTCGCCGAAGCGATCGATGTCCCCGTCCTCGGCATCACCGGCACCGGCGGCGCCGGTAAATCCTCGCTCACCGACGAACTGATCCGCCGTTTCCGGCTCGACTACGGCGACGCCCTCACGATTGCCGTGCTGGCCATCGATCCGTCGCGTCGCAAATCCGGCGGCGCGCTGCTCGGCGACCGCATCCGCATGAACGCGATCGGTGATTGGGGCGGCGGCGCGCGCGTCTATATGCGTTCGATGGCGACGCGCGACGCATCAAGCGAAATCACCGATTCGTTGCCTGATGTGCTCACGTTGTGCAAGGCCGCGGGTTTCGATCTGATCATCGTCGAGACGTCCGGGATCGGGCAGGGCAATGCGGCGATCGTGCCGTTCGTCGACGAATCGCTGTATGTGATGACGCCGGAATTCGGCGCGGCGAGTCAGCTGGAAAAGATCGACATGCTCGACTTCGCCAGCTTCGTCGCGATCAACAAGTTCGACCGCAAAGGTGCGCCGGACGCGTTGCGCGATGTCGCGAAGCAGGTGCAGCGCAACCGTGGCGACTTCGCGAAGGCGCCCGACGCGATGCCGGTGTTCGGCACGATAGCCTCGCGCTTTAACGACGACGGGGTGACCGCGCTGTATCAGCATGTGGCCGAGTCGCTGCGCACGCATGGTCTGCGTTCAGGCGGTGGCCGTCTGCCGGTGCTTGATGAGTTGCGCTTTTCGAGCGGCCGCAATGCCATCGTGCCGCCGGCACGCGTGCGCTATCTGGCCGATGTCGCGCAGACTGTTCACGCGTATCGTGAGCGTGCCGACGCGCAAGCGCGGGTGGCGCGTGAGCGCTGGCAACTTACAGAAGCGCGCCGTATGCTCGCTGAAGGTGATGCAGGCACAGGCGCATCATTTGATGCCGATGCCACTGCCTCCACAGGTTCAGACTCAAGTGTCGCGGCAAACTCCGCCAACACACCCCAAACCCAACTCGACACCCTCATCACCCAACGCACCGCCGCCCTCGGCGAACGTGAACGCAAACTCCTCGATGCCTGGCCGCAAACCGTGGCCGCCTATTCCGGGGACGAACACATCGTCCGCATACGCGACCGCGAAATTCGCACCGCACTCACCGTCACGACACTATCCGGATCCGAAGTCCGCAAAGTCGCGCTGCCGAAATTCATCGACCATGGAGAGATCCTGCGTTGGCTGATGCTCGACAATCTCCCCGGCTACTTCCCGTTCACCGCCGGCGTGTTTCCGTTCCGCCGCGAAAACGAAGACCCGACACGGATGTTCGCCGGCGAAGGCGATCCGTTCCGCACCAACCGCCGTTTCAAATTGCTCTCCGAAGGCATGCCGGCCAAACGTCTTTCGACTGCTTTCGATTCGGTCACGCTCTACGGCGAAGAGCCGCACGAGCGCCCCGACATCTACGGCAAGGTGGGCAATTCAGGCGTCTCCGTCGCGACGCTCGACGACATGAAAACGCTCTACGACGGCTTCGATCTGTGCGCGCCAGAGACGTCGGTATCGATGACGATCAACGGCCCGGCGCCGACGATTCTCGCGATGTTCTTCAACGTCGCGATCGATCAGCAGATCGCGCGTTTAAATGACAGGCTGCAACAGGCAGGACGCCAACCCACCAGCGAAGAACTCGCCGCCGCGCGCCGCACAGCCCTGGAAAACGTGCGCGGCACGGTGCAGGCCGACATCCTGAAGGAAGACCAAGGCCAGAACACGTGCATCTTTTCAACCGAGTTCAGCCTGAAAGTCATGGGCGATATTCAGGCGTACTTTGTCGACCACGGCGTGCGCAATTTCTATTCGGTGTCGATCTCCGGCTATCACATCGCCGAGGCGGGCGCGAATCCGATCTCGCAGTTGGCCTACACGCTCGCGAATGGCTTCACCTATGTCGAGGCCTACCTCGCGCGCGGCATGTCGATCGACGACTTCGCGCCGAATCTCTCGTTCTTCTTTTCGAACGGTATGGACCCGGAGTACACAGTGCTCGGCCGTGTCGCGCGACGCATCTGGGCCATTGCAATGCGCGAGCGTTACGGCGCGAACGAACGCAGCCAGAAGCTCAAGTACCACGTGCAAACCTCAGGCCGCAGCCTGCATGCGCAGGAAATCGACTTCAACGATATCCGCACCACGCTGCAAGCGCTGATCGCGATCTACGACAACTGCAATTCGTTGCACACCAACGCATTCGACGAAGCGATCACCACGCCCACGGAGGATTCGGTGCGCCGTGCGGTGGCAATCCAGTTGATCATCAACCGTGAATGGGGGCTCGCGAAGAATCAGAATCCGAATCAGGGCAGCTTCGTGATCGAGGAACTGACGGATCTGGTGGAAGAGGCGGTGCTGGCGGAATTCGATCGATTGACTGAGCGCGGCGGCGTGCTAGGCGCGATGGAAACGGGCTATCAGCGTGGGCGCATTCAGGACGAGTCGATGCTGTACGAGCACTGCAAGCACGATGGCTCATATCCGATCGTGGGCGTGAATACGTTCTTGAGCGCGCATCCGCATGAAGCGCCGCAGCCGATCGCGCTCGCCCGTTCCACCGACGAAGAAAAACAGAGCCAGTTGAAGCGTCTGCGCGATTTTCAGGCACAGCATCGTGACGACGCACCCGCGGCGCTTGAACGCCTGAAGCGCGCAGTGATCGACGATGACAACGTGTTCGCGGTGCTGATGGACGTCGTGCGCGTCTGCTCGCTAGGGCAAATCACGCACGCGTTGTTTGAAGTGGGCGGGCAATACCGCCGCAATATGTAGGGGCCGGACATGCTGCGGCTCCAAAACCGGGAGCCGCAGCAAAACACCTTAACCAGCCACTTACCGGGCGATCCCCAGCCGCGCTTTCGCGTCGTCATATTCCTTCGTCAGACGCTGAACCAGCTCACCAACGCTCGGCACGTCGTCCATCAGGCCGACGCCCTGGCCTGCACCCCAGATGTCTTTCCACGCCTTCGCCTTGTCGCTGCCGAAGTTCATCGCGGTCTTGTCCGATTCCGGCAACGCATCCGGATCCAGCCCCGCGTTCAGGATACTTTCGCGGATGTAGTTGCCATGCACGCCGGTGAACAGGTTCGTGTAGATGATGTCCGAGGCCGTGGAATTGACGATCGCCTGCTTATAGCTGTCGACCGCATGTGCTTCTTTGGTCGCGATGAAACGCGTGCCCATGTAGGCGAGATCCGCGCCCATGGCCTGCGCGGCGAGGATCGAGCCGCCGTTGGCGATCGAACCGGACAGCACGATCGGGCCGTCGAACATGCGCCGCACTTCGCCGACCAGCGCGAACGGCGAGGTCGTGCCCGCATGGCCGCCGGCGCCCGACGCCACCAGGATCAGCCCGTCGACGCCTGCTTCCAGGGCCTTCTGCGCATGCCGCAGGTTGATCACGTCATGCAGCACGATGCCGCCGTAGCTATGCACCGCGTCGACAATCTCACGCGCCGGTGCGCGCAGGCTGGTGATGAAAATCGGCACCTTGTGTTCGACGCACACACGCACGTCGTGCTCGAGCCGCGTATTCGACTGATGGACGATCTGGTTGACGGCGATCGGCCCGATGATCGCATCGGGATTGGCCGCCTTGTGCTCGGCGAGCTGCGCCTGAATCTGCGTGAGCCATTCGTCGAGCAGTTCGGCCGGGCGAGCGTTCAGCGCGGGGAACGAGCCGACGATGCCAGCCTTACATTGAGCCAACACGAGTTCGGGATAGCTGACGATGAACATCGGCGAAGCGACGACGGGCAGCGCGAGTTTTTGCAGGACGGCGGGCAATGCCATGGTGCGAGTCTCCTGATAAACGGGCCGGTGCGGTGTAGAGCGCCCGGCGATAATGAGTTTAGCGGCACATGACCTGTGGTGCGTCGAGACTGGCCAGCAGCCGTGCTGCCGCCACGACCCCGCTCCGCATTTGCCATGCGTTTGTCATGACCGCTCAAAAATTTAAGAACGATCGTTCGATTATAGGCGAAGCGGCCGCATCGTGTCCGTTTAGAACAGTTGGAAGGAGTGTTCAGGTTCTATGCCTGCGTGGGCTATCCCACCCCGCATCGACACATTGCGCTTCTACAATGGTTTGACTCCCAAACGACAAGAGACCCGCTATGGCCTTCGAGGATTTCACGCCCTTTCGTGTCGCCGTGGGCGACGTCGATATTTTCGGAGTGAAGGGCGGGTCAGGGCCGCCCCTGCTGTTGTTGCACGGTCACCCGCAGTCGCATCTGATCTGGCAGCGGTGCGCGGCGCAACTGGCGGAGCACTTCACCGTCATTGCCACCGATCTGCGCGGCTACGGCGCCTCGGGCAAACCGCCCAGCGACGCCGACCACAGGCCGTATTCCAAACGCGCGATGGCGGCCGACCAGGTCGCCGTGATGCGCCACTTCGGCTTCGAACGATTTCTCGTGTGCGCTCATGATCGCGGCGCCCGCGTCGCGCACCGGATGGCGCTCGATCATCCCGACGCCGTCGAGCGTTTGATGCTGCTCGACATCGCGCCGACGCTCGCGATGTACGAAGCCACCGACCGCGCCTTTGCGACCCATTACTTCCACTGGTTCTTCCTGATCCAGCCGGAGCCGCTGCCGGAAACGCTGATCGGCGCGAACCCGGCCGCCTATGTCGATGCGGTGATGGGGAGCCGTCACGCGGGCCTTGCGCCGTTCGCGCCCGAAGCGCTTGACGCGTATCGCAGCGCGCTGGCGCAGCCCGGCGCCGTGCATGCGATGTGCGAGGACTACCGGGCGTCGGCGAGCATCGATCTTGAACACGACCGTGCCGACATCGAGCGCGGCCACAAGATCGGCTGTCCGCTGCGTGTGTTGTGGGGCGAGCAGGGGGTGATCGAGAAGTGCTTCGACGCGCTGGCGGAATGGCGTCACGTTGCGCGGGACGTGAGCGGGCGCTCACTGCCGTGCGGCCATTACATTCCCGAAGAGGCGTCGGAGGAATTGGTCACGGAAATGCTGTCGTTCTTCGAGGCGGTTGAGCAGTAAGTGGTTTCGTTCAGCGCGCGGCACCGCCGCGCGCTCCGCTCAGCCTAGCGGCGGCAAGCGGCGCGCGACCGGCGTCGACTTGACGATGGCGGTGCTGGTCTCCGCGCGCTCGGTCACCTTCGAGAGAATCTCGTCGAGCTGCTCGATCGAATGCAGGTAGAGGCGGCAGATGAAGCAGTCGTCGCCGGTCACCTTGTCGCATTCGACAAACTCCGGAATTCGCCGGATCACGTCTTCCACCAGATGCAGCTGCCCGGGCAGGGGCTTCACGCGCACGATTGCCTGCAGCGTGAAGCCGAGCGCGCGCGGATCGATCTGCACGGTGAAGCGCTCGATCACGCCTTGCGCTTCGAGCCTGCGGACGCGCTCGGCCGTACTTGGCGCCGAGAGGCCAACCCGGCGCGCCAGTTCGCTGACCGGCTGGCGGGCGTCCGCCGCCAGCGCGGCGAGTAGCGCGCGGTCGGTTTCATCGAGTGTCGCGGGTGTGGCAGGAGCAAGGCGTTTCGTCATGACGGCCTTCGATTATTAGGTTTCTTCGCGGGAAGACTTAAGTTTAGCCCTGTATTCGGGCGATCGGATTAATTACACTGCTTCTCATGCAGGAATCAATTCGAGGATCGAATCATGGCGTCAAATGAGATTCGCCGCGGCGCGGCGGAAATGACCATGGCCATGCTGATGTCCGGCACCATCGGCTGGCTGGTGGTGTCGTCGCAGCAGAGTCCGTTCAACGTGGTGTTCTTTCGCTGTATTTTTGGTGGCGCGACGCTGGCGCTCGTGTGCGCCGTGCTCGGCCTGTTCAGACGCAAGCTCTTTTCCTGGAAGATGCTCGGCCTCGCGCTGCTGGGCGGCGCGGCGATCGTCATTAACTGGGTGCTGCTGTTCGCGGCCTATTCACGCGCGTCGATCTCGATGGCGACGGCCGTCTACAACACGCAGCCGTTCATGCTGGTCGCGCTTGGCGCGCTGGTGTTTCGCGAGCGCATCAGCGCGTCGGCGGTGGCCTGGCTGGTGGTCGCGTTTATCGGCCTCGTGTTCGTGGTGAAGGTCGAGCCCGCGGTATTGGCGGTGCCGGGCCAGTATCTGGTCGGGGTCGCCTATGCCGTGGGCGCAGCGGCAATGTACGCGGTCTCGTCGATTATCACGAAGCGCCTGAAGGGTACGCCGCCGCATCTGATTGCGCTGATCCAGGTGTCGCTCGGCGTCGTGATGCTGGCGCCGTTCGTGCGCTTCGATGCGCTACCGACCAACGGCGTGCAGTGGCTCGAATTGATCGTGCTCGGTATCGTCAACACGGGGCTCATGTACGTGCTGCTCTACGGCGCAATCCAGAAGCTGCCGACTTCGATGACCGGCGCGTTGTCGTTCATCTATCCGGTGGTGGCGATCATCGTCGACCGGGTTGCGTTCGGGCAGACACTCGCGTGGATTCAGGTGCTCGGTGCGGTGCTGATCCTGCTCGCGGCCGCCGGTGTGAATCTCGGCTGGCGGATCGTGCCGCAGAAACGCCTGTCTTCGACCTGATGGAATGGCTGAGATGCCGATGGATCAGCCGGCAATAGTACGGATTCCGGAGCAATCGGCGCGTTCAATTGTTCATATGGACGGACCAATGACGCCCAACGCGCGCGGCTACGAAGCTTCGTAATGCTGTCTGTATGCGGGTTTAAAAGGCAGTGTCAAGCTTCTGTAGGGAAATCACTGATGCGGTCAAAAAACCGGCACGCGTATCATTCATATCGACGCTGATCACGTCCGACAGAATTTCCGCCGCTCGCCGTAATGGTCGAGCGGCTTTCTTTTTGGGGCGACGGTTTTGGTGTTGTGCTTGCCGCGCGGCCACGGGCCCCTGTACATCAAGCCTGGCGGGCGATGATGCGCTCGCCATCGATCTCCAATGGCCCGTTTTTGGCCGCCAACTCCTCGACGATCGTGTGCACCAACGTGGACCATTCGCCACGCGGCTTGAGCATGGTCGCGGCGGCGCGCATTGCCGCGGCATCGTCGAGCATCCGCAGCAAGGTGTCGAAGCTCATCGCGCGGACTTCGAGCAGCTTGAACACGATCAGCACCTTCAACGCATTCTTCGCATTACGTGCCGGATCGGCCCGTAGCCAGGCGACGCGTGAAAATGCCCGTTCCAGCGCCTGCTCGACATTCGTGAAGGGTGAGCCGTGGCCGGGAATCACGAGTCGCACGTCGAGCTTCGTAATGGCTTCAAGTACCGCCTGTTCTTCAGCGAAGCCACTTTCACCTTCCAGTTCGGGAAAGATCACGCCAAAGCCGTTTTCCCACAGCGCGTCCGCGCTGATCAGGATGCGTTCATCCTGGCAATACAGCATCAGCGAATGCGGATCGTGACCGGGCGCGCCGAGCACTTGCCAATCGAGCGCACCGAGCCGCAGTTGCGCGCCGGGCGCGATTGTCTCGGTGAAGGTGAAACGTTCGCAGGTCTGGCCGGTGGCGCGAAACGTCAGACGGGTTTCGTCCCAATCGCGCACCGCGTCGGCTTCGGATGCGGGAATCGCGGTACGGCACGGCCACGTCGACTGCAACAGCGCGTTGCCGCCGCAGTGATCCGAATGCAGATGCGTGTTGACGATCAGATCGAGCGGTCGCGCGCCGAGCGCTTGCCGCACGAGCGCGACCGTTTGCGGCGCGTGTGTCGCGTAGCCGGTATCGACAAGAGCGGCACATGTGTCGTCGACCAGCAGCACATTGTTCGACGAAAGCCAGCCGCGTTCGAACACTCTGACCGATGCCGGTAGGTTGATCATGGTGCGCCTGTGTCCGAGTTTGTGCTCGCGTTGGCAATCGCCGATGCTTCGGGTTTCGGCATCACCAGGATTGTCGACGTGCCGATCAACATGGTGTCGCCGCGCTGATTCACCACGCTTCCTTCGAGATGCGTCAGATCGCCGTTCAGACTCGGCTTCCAGTACGCGTCGCGCACGCGCCACGTGATCGTCAGCGTATCGTTCGCGTGGACGGCTTTCTTCAGCTTGATATCGAACTCGAGGCCGAGCGGCTGCGCGTACGTCGAAAAATAGGTCGCCAGTAGCGCCATGAAATGTGCGGTGGGTTGCGTACCGGACGCGATCAATCCGCCGAAGCGGCTTTGCGCGGCGTAGGCGTCGTCGTGATGTAGCGGGTTGAAGTCGTTGACGAGCGTGGCGAACGACTTCACCGATTCCGCCGATAGCTCGAGCGTCGAGCTGAACGTCTCGCCGATCGTTACGATGCGCGGCGCGGCGTTCACCGCTGCACCTTTGCCTGCCTGGCCATGAACTCCGCGTGGCGTTCCTCGATCGCGTCCCAGACGGCGCGCTTCGCGTCGTCGTCGAACGACGACCAGCTGGCGATCTCGTCGATCGTGCGCAAACAGCCTTCGCACCAACCGGTCGAAGCGTCCATCCTGCACACGCTGATGCACGGTGACGGCACGGCAGCCTCGTCGTCTTCGTTATCGATGCCCGCTGTCATTGCTTCACACTGTCTCGCGCAGCGCCACGTCGAGCGCCGGCGCGCCCGTCAACGCAATCAGTTCCTGCGCCGTCAGATTGAACACCGCATGCGGATGACCGGCGGCGGCCCACAGGCTGTCGAGTTCCAGGAGGTCGGCATCGATCAGTGTGACGGGCGCCGTAGCGTGGCCGATCGGGCAGACACCGCCGATCGCATAACCGGTTTTCTCGCGGACAAACTTCGCATCCGCACGGCCGATCTCGCCGACTTGCGCCGCTACCTTCTTTTCGTCGACGCGATTCGCGCCGCTCGCGACCACCAGTACCGGCGCGTCGTCTTCGCGGCGGCGAAACAGGATCGACTTGGCGATCTGCGCAACCGAGCAGCCAAGGCCGGCTGCGGCTTCGGCGGAAGTCTTGCCAGTTTCCGGCAACATCACGATCCGTCCAGCGTGGCCGCGTTCGCGCAACAAAAGCGCGACGCGGCGTGCGGAGTCAGGCAATGCGGCGAGATCGTCGGCGTCGAGGGAAGCGTGATCCGTCATTGTTTCAGGTCCTGAATGATTTGGCTAAGTGTGTGGCCTGCGTCAAACGCAGTTGGCCTGTTCGCTGCGTGCTTTGGCAAGCAAGGCCTTGCCGGCGCGCGAGACATTGGGCCGGCCGATCGACGTCGAAATGAAATCACCGATCGCGACGACTTGCGCGAGATCGACGCCGGTCTCGATGCCGAGGCCGTTCATCAGATACAGCACGTCTTCGGTCGCGACGTTGCCGGTTGCGCCCTTCGCATACGGGCAGCCGCCGAGCCCCGCCACCGACGCGTGATAGATCTCGATGCCTTCCTGCAAGGCCGCGTAGATGTTCGCGAGCGCCTGACCGTAGGTATCGTGGAAATGCCCCGACAGACGTTCGCGCGGAAACGCCTTGGTGACTGCCTCGAACACTTCGCGCGTGCGCTTCGGCGTGCCGACGCCGATGGTGTCGGCGATATCGATCTCGTCGCAACCGAGCGCCGCGAAACGTTCGACCACATCGACCACCGACGCCACCGGCACTTCGCCTTGATACGGACAGCCGAGCGCACACGACACGCTGCCGCGAATCCGCAGACCATGTTCCTTCGCCGCCTGCGCGACGGGCGCGAATCGATCGATGCTTTCCGCGATGCTGCAATTGATGTTCTTCTGCGAGAACGCTTCGCTGGCGGCGCCGAAAATCACGATCTCGTCCGCCCGTGCGGCGAGTGCGCCTTCGAAACCGCGCAGATTCGGCGTCAGCACGGAGTAGATCGTGCCGGCGCGGCGCTCGATGCCGGCCATCACCTCGGCGCCGTCGGCCATCTGCGGCACCCATTTCGGCGAGACGAACGAGGCGGATTCGACGTTGCGAAAGCCGGCTGCCGACAAGCGATTGATCAACTCGATCTTGATCGCGGTGGGGACGAATTCTTTCTCGTTCTGCAGTCCGTCACGCGGACCGACTTCGACGATTTTGACGCGTTGGGGCAAGGCCATGATGTGTCTCCCATGCAACGAGCCCGCGCGTGGCGGCGCTCCTTCAGATGAATTCGGCGGTGTGCAAAACCCGTGCTCGATATTTTGCTCAGTATCCGCGCTCAGTACCCACGCTCAATATCAACCACACCGCTCACCGTTTCGCCACGCATCAGCGCCGTCATTTTCCGCGCGACTTGCGCGACGCTCTCTTCGCGCAAGGTCAGCGCGGAAATATGCGGCGTAATCGTGATGCGTGGCTCCTGCCAGAACGGATGATCGGGCGGCAACGGTTCTTCGCGGAACACGTCCAGCGTCGCGGCGGCGACCTGGCCGCTTGCCAGCGCTTCGAGCAGATCCTGTTCGACCAGATGCCCGCCGCGTGCGACGTTGATCAGATAGGCACCCTTCGCAAGCTTCGAGAAAGTGCGGGTGTTCAGCACGTCGCCCGTATCCGGCGTATGCGGCAGCAAATTGACCAGCACTTTCACGTCGTCGAGAAACGCGTCGAACTGTGCTTCGCCGGCGAAGGTCGTGATGCCGTCGATTTGCCGCGCACTGCGGCTATACCCGCGCACCGGCATGCCGAACGCCGCGACTGCTTGCGCGACATGCGTACCGAGGACGCCGAGGCCAAGCACACCAACCGTGAAGGTCTCGCGCGGATGCGGATCGAGCACTTCCCAGCGGCGTTCGTTTTGCAGCGTCTGGTATTCGTCGAAACGGCGCAGGTAGCGCAGCACCGCATGCGTCACATACTCGGCCATCTGCAGGGCCATGCCGGTGTCTTCGAGCCGGATCAACTGGGCGCTGCGCGGCAACGTGCCGGGTTGCTCGTGTTCGAGTCCGAGGATCGCATCGACGCCCGCGCCGAGATTGAAGATCGCGCGCAGACCGTCGCGGCCGGCCAGCATCTCGCGCGGCGGGCGCCACACGACCGCGAAATCGGCTGGGTCGGTGTCGCCCGGCTGCCATTCGCGCAGATCGGCTTCCGGCAGCGCATGGGCGAAGTCGTGAAGCCACGCGGCGGCGTCGGAATGCGGCATGTAGAAGAGGATTTTCATACGGTCCGGAAGGCGCGTGCTTTGTCGAGTCGGATGACGGGAGAGGCCCGGTAGAACGGCTGCAACGCCCGCGGCACTTCACACGACGCTTGCGGCATGGGCCTCCTCCTTTTACGGATAGGCTTCATTCTACTTTTTCGCCGCGAATCGCGCGCGTTTGCGCACGGGCGTGCGATTTGCCGCTACTACATGGCCGCGCGTTTGCCCCATAAACAAAGCACAAAAACTTGGTTCGCCCTTGCGACGCCCGGCGGGACAATCATTTCCCGGATTCCGGCAGCGAGGGACAGACATGCTTTCATGCACCAAATCGACATGGCCGCCGCGGCTCGTCACCGTTCCCGGCCTGCACGGCAGCGAGGGCGCGCATTGGCAAACATGGCTCGAACGGCAATTCGCGCGTTCGCTGCGCGTCGAACAGGCCGACTGGGACGCCCCGGACGTCGCCGTCTGGGCGAAGTCGCTGCGCGATCTGCTCGCGCGCGAACGCGGGCCGTTCGTGCTGGCCGCCCACAGCTTCGGTTGCCTCGCGACTGCGCACGCGTTGCAGCAGGCGTCATATGCGAACGATGTGGTCGGCGTGCTGTTCGTCGCACCTGCAAGCCCGGAGAAGTTCGCCTTCGCCGGACCGTTCGACGCGCGGCGTCTCGGCGTGCCGTCGATTCTGATCGGCAGTGAAACCGACCCGTGGATGCCGCTCGCCGGTTCGCGCGATCTCGCGCAGCGTTTCGGCAGCGCGTTCGTCAATCTCGGCGACGCGGGACATATCAATACGGCGGCGGGATTCGGCCCGTGGCCACGTGCCAAGTATTTCGTCGATACGCTGGTGCATTGCGCGGCGCCGCTGCGGTTTCGTGAAGAGACGTTCGAGGTCGCGCAGCACGCGTATGTCTGAGTGAGGGAGGACTTGAACACGTAGTTGAGCGCGCAGTTGAGCCCGCAGATGAGCGCGAGTGAACCAGTAAGCGATCCGTTAGAATCCCGCTTCACGCTGCACGTTTGTGCGGCCACCGGTTTTCATCATCGATAGGCGGGGACAAGATGGCAGGCAAGACGGGGACATCGCGCTGGCTGGCAGCCGGCATGACGGCAATGACGCTCGCGCTCGGCGGCATCTCGACGGCGCACGCGGACACGTCGCTGCTCAACGTGTCGTACGACGTGACGCGCGAGCTGTACAAGGACATCAACGCGGGCTTCATCACGGCATACAAAGAGAAGAGCGGCGAGACCGTGTCGATTCGCCAGTCGCATGGCGCGTCAAGCGCGCAGGCGCTGTCGGTGCTGCAAGGACTGCAGGCTGACGTCGTGACGATGAACCAGCCGAACGATATCGACCTGCTCGCCGAAAAGGGCCAACTGGTGCCCGCCAACTGGCGTGCGCGCCTGCCGGACGACAGCGCTCCGTACACCACGACGATGGTGTTCCTCGTGCGCAAGGGCAACCCGAAGCATATCAAGGACTGGGACGACCTCGCCAAACCCGGCGTGCAAGTGGTGATCGCGAATCCGAAGACTTCGGGTAACGGCCGCTACGCGTATCTGGCCGCATGGGGTTATCGCAAACAACACGGAGGCACCGATGCGCAGGCGATCGATTTCGAAAAGGCCATCTTCAAGAACGTGCCGATTCTCGACACAGGCGGCCGCGGTGCGACGACGACTTTCACGCAACGCGGTATCGGCGACGTGCTGGTGACATTCGAAAACGAAGTGTCGTTGATCGACACGGGCGTGGGCGCGGGCAATTTCGAAGCGGTGTATCCGTCGGTGAGCCTGCTGGCTGCGCCGCCGGTGTCGATCGTCGACAAGGTGGTCGACAAGCGCGGCACGCGCAAGGAAGCGCAAGCGTACCTCGACTATCTGTGGTCGCCGGCCGCGCAGGAAATCATTGCGCAACACCACCTGCGTCCGCGTGACAAGAATGTGCTCGCGAAGCATGCGGGCGAGTTCAAACCGATCAAGACCTTCACCGTTGAAGAGATGTTCGGTAGCTGGCAGAAAGCGCAGCAAACGCATTTCTCCGATGGCGGGACGTTCGATCAGATCATCGTCGACAAGAAGTAAATCTTTGCCCGGAAGTAGAAAGGCCACCTCGGAAACGAGGTGGCCTTTTTAAATTGCGTGCGATTTATCGCACGCGCTTCATACGCGTAGTTCTTTAGTTCGGCGCAGCGTGCGCGTTTTGCTCATGCGCGCAGCCATGCTCGCAACCGCTCTGATCCAACGGCATCTGCTGCGCTGCTTCTGCGCGAATGCCAAGGCGTTCGAGCAGCTTGCGGTCCGCTTCGGCTTGCGGGTTGCTCGTGGTCAGCAACTGGTCACCGTAGAAAATCGAGTTCGCGCCGGCGAGGAAGCACAGCGCCTGCAACGCTTCGTCCATCTGCTCGCGGCCTGCCGACAGACGCACCATCGCGCGCGGCATCGTGATACGTGCAACTGCAATCGTACGGACGAATTCGAACGGATCGATCGCTTCGGTGCCGGTCAGCGGCGTGCCTTCCACTTGCACCAGGTTGTTAATAGGCACCGATTCCGGATACGGCTCCATGTTCGCCAGTTGCGCGATCAGGCCGGCGCGCTCACGGCGCGATTCGCCCAAACCGACAATCCCGCCGCAGCATACGTTGATGCCCGCATCCCGGACGCGTTCCAGCGTGTCGAGACGGTCCTGATACGTGCGCGTCGAAATGATCTGACCGTAGAACTCCGGCGACGTATCGAGGTTGTGGTTGTAGTAATCGAGGCCCGCTTCGCGCAGACCTTGCGCCTGATGCGTTTCCAGCATGCCGAGCGTCACGCAGGTTTCGAGGCCCATCGCCTTCACGCCGCGGATCATGTCCTTGATCGGCTCGAGGTGACGGTCCTTCGGGTTGCGCCATGCCGCGCCCATGCAGAAGCGCGTCGCGCCGTTTTCCTTGGCGACCTTGGCGGCGGCCAATACTTCATCGACCGGCATCAGCTTGTCGGCTTGCAGGCCCGTGTCGTGATGCACCGACTGCGGACAGTACGCGCAATCTTCTTCGCAACCGCCGGTCTTGATCGACAGCAGCGTCGACAGCTGCACGGTGTTGGCGTCGAAGTGTTCGCGATGAGTTTGTTGCGCGCGGAACATCAGGTCGTTGAACGGCAGTTCATACAACGCGACGATGTCGGCGACGCGCCACTTGGCCATCGGCTTGGCGCCTGCTGCAGCGTTGTTGTTGGCGGCGGCCGTGTCGGCTGGCGTCGGAGCGATGTTCAGTTGCGTCATGTCGTCAATCCTCATGGATGGATGTAATGGGTTTTCAGCGCTGCGCGTGGCGCAGCGTCTGCAGGAGTCGGTTGATGTCGAGTTGATCCGCCGCGAGCTCGGGCGAAGCTGGGCTCAAATGCGGCACGATACCGAGCAAGGGGGCATCGTATTCACGCGCAAGATGCTCGCGAATCGAAGCGATGTTTTCGTCGGGGAACGTCATGTCCGGATCGATACGGTTCGCTACCCAGCCGGCGAGCGTGAGGCCACGCGCGGCGATCGCTTCGGCAGCGAGCAGTGCATGGCTGATGCAGCCGAGGCGCATGCCGACCACCAGCACGACCGGCAGCTTCAGCGCGACGGCGAGGTCGGCGGTATCTTGCGTTGCGGTTAGCGGCACGCGAAAACCGCCGACGCCTTCCACCACGACGATCTCGGCTTGCTTCAAAGCCTGCGCATGGCAATCAACGATGTGATCGATATCGAACGTGACGTTTTCCAGTGCGGCGGCGATGTGTGGCGCGGCCGGTTCCTTCAGCAGATACGGCGTGCGAATCTCCGGCGGCAGCAGAACGCTCGACGCGGCGTCGAGTTGATCGGCGTCTTCGTTGTGCAGCACGCCGTTCACTTCGAACGCGCCCGCGGCGATCGGCTTCATCGCGGCGGCTTGCAGGCCTTCGCGAACGAAACCGCGCAGCAGCGCTGCGGAGACGAAGGTCTTGCCGATTTCCGTATCTGTACCGGTGACGAATAGAGACAGGGCGCTTTGACTCGAGCTACTCATGCGGCCTTCGCCCCGAGTTGTTGCAAGCCTGCTTCGAGCCGATCCAGATCCGCTTGCGAATGCGCGGCGGAAAGCGAAATACGCAGCCGCGACGTACCCGCGGGCACGGTCGGCGGACGGATCGCCGGCACCCAGAGACCTGCACGATCGAGCGTGGCCGCGATGTCGAGCGTGGCATCGTTCGCGCCGATGATCAGCGGCTGCACGGCAGTGTGCGAATCGACCGGCAGCCACGGCGTCGCTTTGAGCATCGCGCGCGTGCGTTCGATCAGTTTCTTGAGATGCGCACGGCGCGCATCGCCTTCTGCGCCACCGATGATGCGCAGGCTCGCCGACACCGCATGCGCTGCAGCCGGCACCGACGCAGTCGTGAAGATGTACGGACGCGCGCGCTGCACGAGCCATTCGATCACGGTTTCGTGAGCGACGACGAATGCGCCCGACACACCCGCGGCCTTGCCGAGCGTGCCAATCGAAATCAGATTCGGCGAGCGCAGCGCGGCTTCTGCAATCGCGCCACGGCCTTGCGGGCCGAGCACGCCGAAACCGTGCGCGTCGTCGACGATCAGCCATGCGCCGTGCTGCTCAGCAAGTTCAAGCAGACGCGGCAGGGGCGCGATGTCGCCGTCCATGCTGAAGACCGTATCGGAGACGATTACTTTGACTTCGGCGTCCGAGGCAGCGAGCATCGCGCTTAGCGCTTCCGTATCGCAGTGCGGATAGATCTGCACGTCAGCGCGGGACAAACGCGCGCCGTCGATCAGCGACGCGTGATTCAACGCGTCGGAGAAGAGCGTCGTGCCGCGGCCAGCGAGCGCAGTGAGCGTCGCGAGATTCGCCATGTAGCCGGTGCTGAAGTAGAGCGCGCGCGCATTGTCGACGAAGCCGCCGACGAATTCGGCCAGATCGTCTTCGAGTTGCGCGTGCGCGCGCGAGTGGCCACCGAGCAGATGGGAACCGCCGCTGCCGGCGCCATAACGTTCCGCGCCTTCAGCGATTGCGGCGATCAGTTTCGGATGCGCGGCGAGGCCAAGATAGTCGTTGCTGGCGAAGCCGATGATCGCGCGGCCGTCGACTGTCATGTGCGCGGCGCACGGCGTGTCAGCGGTACGACGATGGCGGCGCAGACCACGCGCATCGATTTCCTTGAGACCTTCGGTGAGTGTGTCGAGCAGATGCATTAGCGGGTCTCCGCGAGCGTGGCTTCAAACGTTTCGCGTGTGCGCGAGGCGAGCAGCGCGATTTCTTCGTCGTCGAGGATGTAGGGGGGCATCAGATACACCGTGGTCGAAATAGGGCGCAGCAGCAGTTCGCGCCGCAACGCGTTTTCGAAGAAACGGCGCGAGAATGTTTTGGCTTGCTGAGCATCGTCGATCACGGCATCGAACGCGAAGATCGTGCCGCACTGACGCAGATTGCGCACGTGCTTATGTTCGGCGAGCGGCGCGAGCGCGGCCTTCAGCCTGGCGGATTTCTGTACGTTTGCGGCGAGCACGTTGTCGCTCGCGAACAGATCGAGCGTGGCGAGCGCCGCGCGGCAGGCGAGCGGATTGCCCGTGTAGGAATGCGAGTGCAGAAAACCGCGCGCGGTATCGTCGTGATAGAAGGCGTCGAAGATCTCATCGCGCGACAACACGATCGAGAGCGGCAGATAGCCGCCGCTGATCCCTTTCGACAGACACAGGAAGTCCGGCCAGATGCCGGCCTGTTCGCACGCGAAGAACGTACCGGTGCGACCGCAACCCACAGCGATTTCATCGGCGATCAGATGCACGCCGTACTGATCGCACAGCGCGCGCAAACCGGCGATATACGAGGCGTCGTGCATTGCCATGCCGGCCGCGCATTGCACGAGCGGCTCGACGATCAGCGCCGAGATTTTCGTCGCGCGTGCTTCGAACAACGAGCGAACCTGATCGAGCGCGCGGCGCGCGACGTCGGCGGCGGTTTCGCCTGCTTGTGCGAGGCGCGCATCGGGCGAGGCGACGACATGCGCGTTGCGGATGAGCGGGTCGTAGGCGTCTTTGAAGAGCGCGACATCGGTGACACCGAGCGCGCCGATGGTTTCGCCGTGATAGCTGTTGGCGATGCAGACGAATTCCTGCTTGTCCGCGAAGCCGCGATTGCGCCACGAGTGGAAGCTCATCTTCAGCGCGATTTCAACGGCGGATGCGCCGTCTGATGCGAAGAACGCGTGACCGAGCGTGTTGTTGGTGAGCGCGCCGAGGCGCTCCGCGAGTTCGATGGCTGGCTCGTGCGTGCAGCCGGCGAGCATTGCGTGTTCGAGGGTATCGAGCTGATCTTTCAATGCCGCGTTGATGCGCGGATTGGCGTGGCCGAACAGGTTGACCCACCAGGAGCTGATCGCGTCCAGATAACGGTTGTTCGCGCGGTCGTAGAGCCACGCGCCTTGACCACGCGCGACCGGGATGAGCGGCAGACGTTCGTGATGTTTCATCTGGGTGCAGGGGTGCCAGACGGCACGCAGGCTGCGGGTGATCCAGTCTTCAGGGGATGCTGACTTTTCCAAAAGGTACTCCGAGGTGCTTTTTTGCCGTTGCACGGCTGGCTTTTTTAGGGCCATTTCAGTCGCGGCGCGGGTTGTTTCTTGCGCTGCGCGCGGCCTTTGGGGAGGCTTGCGGGGTCGAGATTAGCGGTTTATTTCTCGCTGTGCACTAGGGGGTGAGGGGTGGTTTTTGCCTTCGGCGATGGGGTTGGGTGCTGTTCGCGGCAGGTGGTTTCTGTTTTGGTTTGAAGGCCGCTGATGGGGGGAGTTGACGACGTCAAAGTAGTTGCGCCTTATGGGCGGGGATTTGGGGTTTGGTGCCTGCTCGGCGGATTTTTGGCGAGGGTTTTGGTCTGCTTGGCGCTTGTTGTCCGTGTTCTTGGGGCTTTGGCCTT
>NZ_CAJNBA010000014.1:0-97862 GCF_905220735.1 Paraburkholderia aspalathi | reverse complement strand
CGGTCGCTCACTCAACGTACTGACGAATGATCATCCCGTCCGAAGACGGGAAAACCTTCCTTAATACTAGTGTGAGACTTGATACTTTCGCTTATGCCAGACCCCGAAGAGTCCAGCTCGCGTCGCGCATCAAGCGCCCACACTTATCGGCTGTTAATTTTTAAAGATCGATTACGCATTCACCACCGAAGCGCCGCCTCACCTCAACCACCCGGCACCGCTTCGTTCTGCGTCGCTGCATCAGCAGCAGAGAAACGAGATTATGAAGGCTCTTTTTCGCTTTGTCAACAATATTTTTCCGCTTTCGCTTAAAACCTTGTTGACGCTACGGCCGCTGGTTTCCGCCGCGGCCCTCGTTCGCAAACGAGGAGGCGAACTATAGGCGAACATCAGTCATGTGACAAGGGTTTGACGAAAATCTTTTTTTGGCGACTCACTTCCGGGTTGAATTCACTACAGCAGCCACCGGAACCGCTTCGGCCATTGCGGTGTACCCAGCGTCGCTGGGATGAATATGGTCACCACTGTCAAAGGCGCGCTGCAGACGACTCGGTTGCGCCGGGTCGCGTAGCGCAGCGTCGAAATCGACAACACCGTCGAAAGCATGGCTGCTTCGAATCCACTGGTTGACCGCCAAGCGGATAGTCTCCCGCGGCGCCGGCAGCGATGCAGGCGTCAAAGTTGCGCCGAACACCTTCACGCCACGATGCCGTGCGTCGGCAATCACTCGCTGGTAGCCGGCGATCAGGTCGGCGGCTGTCACCGAGGTATGGGGAAAGTCGCAGTCGAGGCCGCTACGCGCCGGCATCTCCGCGAAGTTGATGTCATTGATTCCGATCAGCAGAATCGCCGTCTTGACGCCCGGGCGCTCCAGCACGTCCTTGTCGAAACGCCGGACAAGCGCGTCGCCGTAACAGGGCGAGTCGCTCAACAAGCGATTGCCGCTGATGCCAAGATTAACGATCGCCGTCGAGTGGTCGCCAGTGCTGGCGAACCGGCGAGCCAGCGCGTCCGGCCAGCGCCGGTTCTGATTCAGGCTCGAGCGCATACCGTCGGTGATCGAATCACCGATCGCGGCAACAGCGGCCGATGACGGCGCATCCACCGACAAACCCGTCACCCATACGTATTGCGTGAACCGGCCGCGAAACGAGTTAGCGGAAGTATCGGCAGTGTGATTGCCCGGTGCAGAAACGTAATTCAGCTGATTCGAGACCCGATGCCATGCCACGATCCGTTGTTCCGGCCCCATGAACGCACTGATCGCGTAAGGTGCGCCCTCGGCGATGTCGATTGCGACCGGATCGCTGTCCAATTCGCCACCCGGCGGTACGCTCACCGCGCTCTTGCCGCCGAACGTCACGCGCGCCTCCCCACTGCCTAGCGCTGCCGCGCCGCCGGCCGAGCGCGCAATGCGCAACTCGTCGATAACGAGCGCCGTCTTGCCGTACTCGTTGCTGAGATGGACTCGTACGGTTTTACCGGACAGCGTCGGATAGACGATCTGGCGCACCGTTCGCCCGGCGACCTCAGGGGCGCGATATAGAGGCGGCAAATCCGATCGTTGGGGAATGGGTTGCAATGCCGTCGCCCATGCGGTGACCCAGTGCGTCGGGGCATCGGCGGCAAAAACAGTCGGGGAAACGGCGAATTGGCAAAGCAGCGCCGCGCTACATGCGGCAGCCAGAGTGCGAATGGTCATTCGGGTGGTCAGTTCGAGGCGAAACGTGCATTGTGCCCGATCGCCATCGCTGTCGCGGCGGACCGCGCGACCGCCATCGTGCGATCACCCGCGCCTGGTCGCAGGGCCGCGGCGCCGAATGTACCGCGAGCGGCGGTATGGGTATTTGGCGAACCGCGCACAACCGTACGTATTCAGCTCGCCCTGCACTAGAGAGCCCTCAGCGGGACTCACGGCGCGATTTCCACGAGACAGTCATTCCGCATGACGATGCATAGCGCTCCGCCCACATGAACCCGCCACCGCCTCAGCCATTCGGCACTCGCACAGACAGACCCATCACTCATCAAGCCGCCGCCGACACCCCAACCATCTTCAACGCAAGCGCTTCGGCCACTTCGATCCCGTCGATGGCGGCCGAGTAGATCCCGCCGGCATACCCCGCGCCCTCACCGGCCGGATACAAGCCCTCGACATTCATGCTCTGATAGTCATCCCGGCGCCGCACGCGAATCGGCGACGACGTTCTCGTCTCAACACCCGTCAACACCGCGTCGTGCATGGCAAAACCAGCAATCTTCTTATCCATCTGCGGCAACGCTTCGCGGATCGCTTCGATCACGTAATCCGGCAGCGCCGTGCTGAGATCCGTGGGATGCACGCCCGGTTTATAGGACGGCACCACCGAACCCAGCGAAGTAGACGGCCGCCCGGCAATAAAGTCGCCGACCAGCTGGCCCGGCGCCATATAGTTGCCGCCGCCCAGCTCGAACGCCCGCTCTTCCCATTTGCGCTGGAACGCAATGCCGGCGAGCGGGCCGCCCGGATAGTCCTCCGGCGTGATGCCGACGACAATCCCGGCGTTGGCATTGCGCTCGGCCCGTGAGTACTGGCTCATGCCGTTGGTCACTACGCGGCCCGGCTCGGAAGTCGCCGCCACCACCGTGCCGCCAGGACACATACAGAAGCTATAAACCGCGCGCCCATTGCTGCAGTGGTGCACGACCTTATAGTCGGCGGCGCCCAGTTGCTTGTGGCCCGCGAACTTGCCGAAACGGCTGCGATCGATCAAGCCTTGCGGGTGTTCGATCCGAAAACCGAGCGAAAACGGCTTCGCCTCAATATAGACGCCGCGGTCGCTCAACATCTGGAAGGTATCGCGCGCGCTATGGCCGACCGCCAGCACCACGTGGTCGCAGCGCAAATGCTCGCCCGTCGACAGCTTGAGCCCGCGCACCTTGCCTTGCTCGATTTCGATATCCTCGACCCGCGTCTCGAAGCGCACCTCGCCGCCCAGCTCGTGAATGGTCGCGCGCATCTTTTCGACCATGCTGACGAGGCGGAACGTGCCGATATGGGGCCGGCTCAGATAGAGAATGTCTTCCGGCGCACCCGCGCGGACGAATTCATCGAGCACCTTGCGGCCGTAGTGCTTCGGATCCTTGATCTGGCTGTAAAGCTTGCCGTCCGAGAACGTACCCGCGCCGCCTTCACCGAACTGCACATTCGATTCAGGATTGAGCACCGACTTGCGCCACAACCCGAAAGTATCCTTGGTGCGCTCGCGCACGGCCTTGCCGCGCTCGAGAATGATCGGACGAAAACCCATCTGGGCGAGGATCAGCCCCGCAAACAGGCCGCACGGCCCCATGCCGATCACAACCGGGCGCGGGGAAGTCATCTGCGCCGGCGCTTTGGCGACAAAACGGTACGTCATGTCCGGCGTCACAGCGCAGTGGGGCACGTCGGCGAGCCGCTTAAGCGCGGCCGCTTCATCCTTCACCTCGACGTCGACGATGTAGGTGAGCTTGATGTCGGTGCGCTTGCGGGCGTCGTGCGCGCGGCGGAACACGGTGTACCGGATGAGCCCGTCCTCGCCCACGCCGAGTTCAGCGAGGCGCGCGCGGACGGCGGCTTCGAGAACGCTTTCGGGGTGATCGAGCGGGAGTTTAATTTCGCTTAGACGTAACATGAGTACCGGGGGATGCATGAAGGCCGCAAATCGCGGCCAATTCGCAATTTTATAGGTTATGTGTCGGCACGGGGCGGCGACGCTCGCGAAACACCTCGGCGACGAACCCAAGGTATCCCTATCGAAAAGAGCCATTCTTCTCAAAAAATTTATTAACCGACCGGTCGGTTGGTTTATACTGCGCACACACAGACAACTTCCGCTGAGAGCGTCCCCATGTACACGCAATCCCTGGATATCCCCGGCAATGTCGCCCCGCTCGACACGGCAGCGAGTTCGCCGGAGCAGTCGCAATTCGACGCGGTCATGGCCGCCGACGGCAAGATCGAAGCGCAGGACTGGATGCCTGAGGCCTACCGCAAGACCCTAGTCCGGCAAATCTCGCAGCACGCGCATTCTGAAATCGTCGGCATGCTGCCGGAAGGCAACTGGATCTCCCGCGCGCCCAGCCTGAAGCGCAAGGCGATCCTGCTGGCCAAAGTGCAGGACGAAGCCGGCCACGGCCTCTATCTATATAGCGCGGCCGAAACGCTCGGTGTGTCGCGCGATCAGCTGATCGCCGCATTGCACTCGGGCAAAGCCAAATATTCGAGCATCTTCAACTACCCGACGCCTACGTGGGCGGACGTCGGCGTGATCGGCTGGCTGGTGGACGGCGCGGCGATCATGAATCAGATTCCGCTGTGCCGCTGCACTTACGGCCCTTATGCCCGCGCGATGATCCGCATCTGCAAGGAAGAGTCGTTCCATCAGCGCCAGGGCTTCGACGCGCTGATGTCGATGATGAGCGGCACCGAAGCGCAACGCGAGTTGGTCCAGCAAGCCGTAAACCGCTGGTGGTGGCCGGTGCTGATGATGTTCGGCCCGAGCGACAAAGACTCGATCCACAGCAATCAGTCGTCGAAATGGGGCATCAAGCGCATCTCGAACGACGATCTGCGCCAGAAATTCGTCGACGCAACCGTCGATCAGGCCAAGGTGCTCGGCGTCACGCTGCCGGACCCGGACCTGAAGTGGAACGAAGCGCGCGGCCAGCACGACTACGGCGACATCGACTGGGAAGAATTCTGGCTCGTCGTGAATGGCGACGGCCCGTGTAACCGCGAACGCCTCGCAACCCGCGTCAAAGCACACGACGACGGCGCCTGGGTGCGCGAAGCAGCCCTCGCCCACGCCGAAAAGCAGCGCCAGCGCGCACAACAGCAGGCTGCCTAAGGGCGGCGACAAGCAAGACAAAGTATCAGGAGATCAGCGATGAACAAGGAATGGCCGATTTGGGAAGTCTTCGTGCGCAGCAAGCAGGGACTCGACCATAAACACTGCGGCAGCCTGCATGCCGCCGACGCGCCGATGGCGCTGCGCATGGCGCGCGACGTCTACACGCGCCGCCAGGAAGGCGTGAGTATCTGGGTGGTGCCGTCGTCGGCGATCACGGCGTCTGCGCCGGAAGACAAGGCTGAGCTGTTCGAACCGGCTGGCGACAAGATTTACCGCCACCCGACGTTCTACACGCTCCCCGACGAAGTCAACCACATGTAAGCGCGGCCATGACCATCACGCCCCAACATCTGCAGTACGTGCTGCGCCTCGCGGACACCGCGCTGATCCTCGGTCAGCGCAATGCCGAGTGGTGCGGTCACGGCCCGATCCTCGAAGAGGACATCGCGCTGTCGAACATGAGTCTGGATCTGATCGGCCAAGCGCGCCTGCTGTACACGCACGCCGCCTCGCTGGAACAGCAGCTCACAGGCAAAAGCCGCACGGAAGACGACTACGCATACTTCCGCGCGGAACGTGAGTTCGCCAACTACACGCTGGCCGAGTTGCCGCATTACGGTCCGCTCGCTGGCACCGCGCAAGCCGAGAAGGACTACGCGGTCACGATCGTGCGCAATTTCCTGTATTCGACGCTGATGGCGCATCTGTGGACTGCCCTCACTACGTCGAAGGATGAACAGCTTGCCGCGATCGCCTCGAAGTCGATCAAGGAAACCAGCTATCACGTGCACCACGCGAGCGAATGGCTGATTCGTTTTGGCGACGGCACGGACGAATCGCATCGTCGCGCACAGGCCGCGCTGGACTATCTGCTGCCGTACACACGCGAGTTTTTCAGCGCCGACGCAGTGGAAGAAGCCATCACCGCCGCCGGCATCGGGCCGCTGACGTCGGATCTCGAGGCAGCATGGCTCGAAGACGTCCAGACCACGCTCGACCAGGCCACGCTCAAGCTCCCCGAAGCGGTCAAGCACATCACGGCCGGCAAGCATGGCGAGCACTCGGAGCACATGGGCTTCGTGCTGGCCGAAATGCAAAGCCTCGCGCGCCAGCATCCCGGCGCCACCTGGTAAGCACGCACCTGAGCACGCACCTGAGCACGCACCCGAGCGCTCAACCGGAACCCAACGGAACTTTACGATGACGACCTCGACTGCCATGCCCACCGCCGACGCCACGCTCGAGCGCGCATGGGCCGTGCTCGAAACGGTGCCTGATCCGGAGATTCCGGTGGTATCGATTCGTGAACTCGGCATTCTGCGCGACGTGCGCCGCGCTGCCGACGGCACGCTCGAAGTCGTGATCACGCCGACCTATTCCGGTTGCCCGGCGATGTCGCAGATCGCCGAAGACGTCGCGCATGCGCTCGATGCGGCCGAACTGAAGCCGTATCGGATCGCCACCGTGCTGGCGCCTGCCTGGACCACCGACTGGATGACCGCGGAAGCGCGCGAGAAATTGCGCGCCTATGGCATCGCGCCGCCCACGGGCAATTGCGGTTCAGCCGCGCCGCCGCAGGAAAAAGTGCTGCGTTTCGTGCCGCGCGCACTGCCGGCACCGTCGTGCCCCCGTTGCGGCTCGGCGCACACCGAGCGTCTCGCGCAATTCGGCTCGACGGCCTGCAAGGCCCTGTACCGCTGCATCGACTGCCGCGAACCCTTCGACTACTTCAAACCATACTGATATGGCTACCCCGCAATTTCATCCGCTGCGTATCCGCGAAGTGCGGCCCGAAACCGCCGACGCGGTCTCGGTCGCCTTCGAAGTCCCTGTCGAACTGCGCGACCACTATCGCTTCACGCAAGGCCAGTTCGTCACGCTGAAAACGCACATCGACGGTGAGGAAACGCGCCGTTCGTACTCGATCTGCGTCGGCGTCACCGATTACGACCGCGACGGCGAACTGCGCATTGGCATCAAGCGCGTGCGCGGCGGGCGTTTCTCGAACTTCGCATTCGACACGCTGCAACCCGGCCACACCATCGACGTGATGACGCCGGACGGCCGCTTCTTCACGCATCTCAATGCCGACCAGGGCCAGCAGTACATCGCATTCTCCGGCGGCTCGGGCATCACGCCGGTGCTCGCGATCATCAAGACCACGCTGGAAATCGAGCCGCGCAGCACCTTCACGCTGGTGTACGGCAACCGCAGCGTCGATCAGATCATGTTCGCGGAAGAGCTCGAGGATCTGAAGAACCGCTTCATGAACCGCTTCGTGCTCTATCACGTGCTGTCGGACGACTTGCAGGACGTTGAGCTGTTCAACGGCGTACTCGACCAGGAGAAGTGCGCCGCCTTCATCGACAACCTGCTGCCGGCCGATGCCATCGACGAAGCCTTCATCTGCGGGCCCGGCCCGATGATGGATGCGGCCGAGGCCGCGCTGAAAGCCGCGGGTGTGCCTTCGGAGAAAGTGCATGTGGAGCGCTTCGGTTCGCCGCTGCCGCAAGCGGGCGTGCCGCCGGTCGAAATCACCGACGACACCCCGGCCGCCGACCTCGAAATCGTCCTCGACGGGAAAAGGCGCAAGCTGCGCCTGCCGTATCAGGGCGTGAGCGTGCTCGACGTCGGCTTGCGTGCCGGCCTCGCGTTGCCGTACGCGTGCAAGGGCGGCGTCTGCTGCACCTGCCGCGCGAAGGTGCTCGAAGGCGAAGTGAAGATGGAAAAGAACTACACCCTGGAAGAGCACGAAATCCGCGACGGTTTCGTGCTGACCTGCCAATGCCATCCGATCAGCGATCGGGTGGTGGTGAGTTACGACGAACGTTGAGTCTAGCGCGCCGGGTGGCCACGCGACACCCGCAACGCTTTCAGCAGGTCCGCGATGCGCTTACACTAGGGGCCGCTCGCGATCGGACATCTGTCCCGATCGATGAGCGGCCCCTTTCGTCATTTGCGTTTTTTGCCAGCCCAAGCCACTGCCGATGAGCACCATCCACCTCACCAACGGCGATGTCGCCGCCGAATCACTGCGCGCCGCGCTAGCCGAGGCAAGCCGCGACGATCGCGTGCACGCACTGCGCGACGATCTGGCGGTCGGTCCATTGCGCGGCATCGACGACGGGCCCGACGTGCGAGCCGAGTTCTGGGACCGTGTCAGCGCGGACACGAGGCGTGATTTCCTTCGCGAATTCCGCGAGCAGGCAGCAGCGCTGGAGAACATCGCGCGGGGCGACGCGAATCTGGTGGTCTGGCACGGCGAAAGCGCGGCCGATCAATTGATGCTGCGCCGCGTCTGCTATCACCTGCGCAATAGCCCGCAACGGCTGAACGAAGTGCGCCTGTCGATTCGCGACCTCACCGATCCGGGCGCCTGGGCGCATAGCCGCAAAGATCGCGCGACGTCCGTCGGCATGTTCGCGCCGACTGTCCTGCAAGGGCGTCTGGACGACGCGGCGCCGATTTCGGTTCTGCGCATCAGCCGGCTCGCACTCGAATGGCAGGAAGCCAAGCACGCGAACGGCGAAACGCGCCGCTGGCGCGACAACACGTTCACGAGCGGCAACTTCGCCGACCTGGACGCGCTGATTCTCGAACACGTCACGGGCGACTGGCAGCCCGCCGCGCACGTTGCAGCGGAACTGATGACCGCTGAACTCTTTTATCTGGTGAGCGACAGCATCGTGCTGTGGCGCTTCCGCGAACTGGCCGCGACCCGTCGCATCAAGCTGCGTGGCGACGCGAGCGCATGGCGCACGCTGGAACTGTCTGCGGCGCTTGCCCCCTGTCCACACTAATAAAATAGACGACCATGGCCCGCACCCGAGCCCCCGACCACGAAACCCAACGCGACCAGATTCTCGAACTCGCAGCGGAGAAATTCGCCCAGACCAGCTACCCGAGCACCTCGATGGCCGATCTCGCGGCCGCGAGCGGTACCTCGAAAGCGCGCCTGTACCACTATTACGCGAGCAAGGAAGCGATCCTGTTCGATCTGCTGGACCGCTACACGAAGCGGCTGATGCTGATCATCGCGGAGGTGGAAGGCGCAAGCCAACGCCGCGGGCTGTCCGAGCGCGACACGTTCGCCGAGCTGATCCGGGCGTTTCTCTCCGAGTACGAGACGTCGCACAGCCGGCACGTCGCGCTCCTGAACGACGTCAAGTACCTGGTCGATACCCAGCGCGAAGTCATCCTGAACCGCCAGCGCGATGTTGTCGCGGCATTTGCGCGGCAACTGGCGCGCGCCTATCCGGAGCGCGCCACACGCGAAAACCAGACCGCCCTCACGATGATGGTGTTCGGCATGATCAACTGGACGTTCACCTGGCTCAAGCCAGACGGCCGGATGGGCTACCGGGAATTCGCCGAGCAAGTGGTCGATATGGTGGATCACGGACTGAGTTCTGCCCAAGGCTGATTGCGCATGGCAGCATTGTTCAGAGGAAATAATTGCCACGAGTTGTCTAGCCGCGACACCTTGCCACGAACGCTCGTTCAATTTATTTTTCTTTAATAATCAAAGCATTAAAAATAGGGCGCTAACTTTCTAGACACCGCCCTCAGTTTTTGATACGGGTTTTCCCTAGTACGGAATCGGCATATCCGCTAAAATCGTTTTTGCGGTGCACCATGCCGCTCGATTAAAAGGAGAACCCGACCATGAACATGATTACACCCCGCGCCGCTGAGCCGATCGTTGCACACGATCGTCCATTGCAGCCAGGCGGTCGTGCGCCTGCTCTGGTCCGTGAGCTCACCGCCATCGATCGCGAACGACTGCTGACCCACTTCCTCGCGCTCGGCGAAGACGACCGCCTTCTGCGCTTCGGCCAGGTCGTCCCGAACCACGTCATTGAAAACTATGTCCGCGCGATCGATTTCACGCGCGACACGGTCTTCGGCGTGTTCGACAGTCAGTTGCAGCTCACCGGCGTCGGCCATCTGGCGTATCTGCCGGCCGAAGGCGACAAGCGCACCGCTGAATTCGGCGTGTCGGTGCTGGAAAGCGTCCGCGGGCAAGGCATTGGCTCGAAGCTCTTCGAGCGCGCCGCCATCCGCAGCCGCAATACCCATGTCACCACGCTTTACATGCATTGCCTGTCGCGCAATTCGACCATGATGCACATCGCGAAGAAGGCCGGCATGAAGATCGAATACGCGTACGGCGAAGCAGATGCCTATCTGACGCTGTCGCCAGCGGATCAGACGAGCATCATCGCTGAAATGCTGCAGGAGCAAGCCGCCGTGTTCGACTACGCACTCAAGCGCCAGGCGCGTCAGGCGTCGAAGTTGTTCGAATCGTTCATGCCGGCAGCAGAGGCCGCTTAAGCGGTCTGCGCTTCGGCGAAGAACAAAGGGCGGCCTTCTGGCCGCCCTTTTTGTTTGTTCGTCGACTGACCACGGTCGGCCCTCACAAAATCGGCAGTGCCGTCGTCTCCTTGAACTTCTCGAGCGAAAAGCTCGTCTTCACGTCGATGACAGAGGGATGGTGCAGCAACTGGTCCTGCACGAAGCGTGAAAAGTGCGCCATATCCTCTACCTGCACTCTCAGCAGGTAATCCATGTCGCCCGTCATCGCGTGACATGCGACCACCTCCGGCCACGTCTGCACTGCCGCGCGAAACAGATCGGCATGCGTAGTGTCGCCACGCGGACTGAGCCCCGGACCGCTGCGCTTTTCCAGCCGCACGTTGACGTAGGCGAGCAGATCAAGCCCAAGCTTTTGCGCATCGAGCAACGCGACATAGCCGCGAATCACCCCGCTCTCTTCCAGTCGACGGATACGCCGTAGACACGGGCTCGGCGACAGGTTGATGCGCTCGGCGATCTCCTGATTCGACAGCCGGCCATTCGCCTGAAGGATCGCCAGAATGCGCCTGTCGATGGCGTCTATCTCTATTTTGGCCATTTTCTGCCGTCCGTTTTAGAAATTGAGCTAGAAAATAGCTCAAGCGTATCGGCGCGCGATTAAGTTCGCAAGTTTTCGTCGCCAGCCGGCCTTTACACTTGCGTCATTCAGTCGCGCTAACTCGCATACCTCGCGCCGGCGCTCAATGGAGACAGACAATGCAGGTTTCAACTTGGGAAAACCCGGTCGGCACGGACGGCTTCGAATTCATCGAATACACCGCACCGGATCCGAAGGCGCTCGGCAAGCTGTTCGAACAGATGGGCTTCACCGCCGTCGCCCGGCATCGTCACAAAGACGTGACGCTGTATCGCCAGGGTGAAATCAACTTCATCGTTAACGGGGAACAAGATTCGTTCGCGCAACGCTTCACGCGCCTGCATGGCCCGTCGATCTGCGCCATCGCGTTCCGTGTGCAGGACGCGGCGAAGGCTTACCAGCAGGCTCTGGAAAAAGGCGCCTGGGGCTTCGACAACAAGACCGGCCCGATGGAACTGAACATCCCGGCAATCAAGGGCATCGGCGACTCGCTGATCTATTTTGTCGACCGCTGGCGCGGCAAGAACGGTGCTGAGCCGAGCACGATCGGCAACATCGATATTTACGACGTCGACTTCGAACCGATTCCGGGCGCGAATCCAAACCCTGTCGGCCACGGTCTGACCTACATCGACCACCTGACGCACAACGTCCATCGCGGCCGCATGCAGGAATGGGCGGAGTTCTATGAGCGTCTGTTTAATTTCCGGGAAGTGCGTTACTTCGACATCGAAGGCAAAGTGACCGGCGTGAAATCGAAGGCAATGACCTCGCCGTGCGGCAAAATCCGCATTCCGATCAATGAGGAAGGCTCAGACGTAGCCGGTCAGATCCAGGAGTATCTGGACCAGTACCACGGCGAAGGCATCCAGCACATCGCGCTGGGCAGCAACGACATCTACCGCACGGTGGACGGTTTGCGCGCGGCGAACATCTCGTTGCTCGATACGATCGACACGTACTATGAACTCGTTGATCGCCGCGTGCCGAACCACGGCGAGCCGCTCGACGAATTGCGCAAGCGCAAGATCCTGATCGACGGCGCACCCGACGATTTGCTGCTGCAGATCTTCACCGAAAACCAGATCGGGCCGATCTTCTTCGAGATCATCCAGCGCAAGGGCAATCAGGGATTCGGCGAGGGCAACTTCAAGGCACTGTTCGAATCGATCGAGCTGGATCAGATTCGCCGTGGCGTGGTCCAGGACAAGGCCTAACGACTAGCGGCCAACGGCTAGCGGTCCACGCGGAATCTGGGAGACATAAAAAAGGGCGAAGATCTTGCGATCCTCGCCCTTCGTCGTTTATGCCGCGGTCCGAAGCCCAGACGACGGCCAATTTTCAACCGATACGCCGCTTCAGCGATGCATCACGAATTCTGGTCTTCCTCGTCGGCCTTTGTGGATCGTGCAATGCGCTCCACCGCAATGCGTGCCGGCGCGACCTGCGCCGTGCTGGTGATCGCGTTCGACAGCGTCCCTGCGCTGTTCGAGCCTGTACTCGAGCGCACCGGCGCGCTCATGGCGAAGAATGCGGCCGAAACCATCAGGAAGGTCTGGATGTTTCTAGTGTTCATGCGTACTCCTTTTCTAACTGCCCTGCTGTCCTGAAGCTCCACCGAATGCGGAGCGTTGCGCAGACATTGCTCGCAGGTGGGGTGTTAGACAGACATTTCAACTGCGGTTCCCCAGATTTGTAGTTTTTACAGCTTGTTACAGGGGATTGCGCCGCAGGAAGTCGCCGGCGCGTTCAGCGCAAGTCGAGCGCTGCAATGCCGCATTTCTGGCGCGCTGCGGCGGGTTTTCACCAGTGCTACCATCACTTAAAACACGTCAATATGGCGACCCCGGCCCCAAGCGTTCACAAGATGCCGCGGCCAAAAAAAGTTTTGGTGATCCCAAACTGGTTGGAGGAGTACACATAATGAATGCCCCGCTAGACGCAGGTCAGCGAGCCTCGCTCGAAGCCGCGCTATCTTCCGTCACGCTCGACGACAAATACACCCTCGAACGCGGCCGCGCGTACATGAGCGGCATCCAGGCGCTGGTTCGTCTGCCGATGCTGCAGCAGGAACGCGACCGGGCGGCCGGGCTCAATACCGCCGGATTCATCTCCGGTTACCGCGGATCGCCACTCGGCGGACTCGACCAATCCTTGTGGAAAGCGAAGCAACATCTCGCCGCGCACCAGGTCGTGTTCCAGCCCGGCGTCAACGAAGACCTCGCGGCGACCTCCGTGTGGGGTTCACAGCAGGTCAATCTGTACCCGAGCGCCAAGTACGATGGTGTGTTCTCGATGTGGTACGGCAAGGGCCCGGGCGTTGACCGCTCCGGTGACGTATTCAAGCACGGCAATTCGGCCGGTTCGGCGCAACACGGCGGCGTTCTCGTGCTCGCCGGCGACGACCACGCCGCTAAATCCTCGACACTCGCGCACCAGTCGGAACACATCTTCAAGGCCTGCGGCCTGCCGGTGCTGTTCCCATCGAACGTGCAGGAATATCTGGACTTCGGCCTGCACGGCTGGGCGATGAGCCGCTATTCCGGACTGTGGGTCGCGATGAAGTGTGTGACCGATGTGGTCGAATCGTCGGCGTCGGTCGACATCGATCCGCACCGCACGAAAATCATTCTGCCGGACGACTTCGCCATGCCCGAAGGCGGCCTGAACATCCGCTGGCCGGATCCACCGCTGGTGCAGGAAGCCCGTCTTCTCGACTACAAGTGGTACGCAGCGCTCGCCTATGTGCGTGCGAACAAACTGGACCGCGTCGAAATCGATTCGCCGCATGCGCGCTTCGGCATCATGACCGGCGGCAAGGCATATCTCGACGTGCGTCAGGCGCTGACCGATCTCGGTCTCGACGACGAAACCTGTTCGCGTATCGGTATCCGCCTGTACAAGGTCGGCTGTGTATGGCCGCTCGAGGCGCAAGGTGCGCAAGCCTTCGCACGCGGTCTCGATGAAATTCTGGTGGTGGAAGAAAAGCGCCAGATTCTCGAATACGCGATCAAGGAAGAACTGTACAACTGGCCCGATGCGCAGCGTCCGCGCGTGTTCGGCAAGTTCGACGAGAAGGACGGCGCGGGTGGCGAATGGTCCGTGCCGATGGGCAACTGGCTGCTGCCGGCGCACTACGAACTCTCGCCGGCGATCATCGCCAAGGCGATCGCCACGCGGCTCGACAAGTTCGACCTGCCGTCCGACGTGCGTGCGCGCATCGCGGCACGCATCGCGGTCATCGAAGCAAAGGAAAAAGCGCTGGCGCGTCCGCGCGTCGAAGCCGAGCGCAAGCCGTGGTTCTGTTCCGGCTGCCCGCACAACACGTCGACGAACGTGCCGGAAGGTTCGCGTGCGATGGCCGGTATCGGCTGCCACTACATGACCGTGTGGATGGACCGCAGCACCAGCACCTTCAGCCAGATGGGCGGCGAAGGCGTCGCGTGGATCGGCCAGGCGCCGTTCACCAACGATAAGCACGTGTTCGCCAACCTCGGGGACGGCACCTACTTCCACTCGGGTCTGCTCGCGATTCGCGCTGCGATCGCCTCGAAGGCGAACATCACCTACAAGATTCTCTATAACGACGCGGTCGCGATGACGGGCGGCCAACCGGTCGACGGCGTGCTGACCGTGCCGCAGATTACGCATCAACTCGCCGCCGAAGGCGCGACGAAGATCGTGATCGTCACCGATGAACCGGAGAAGTACAACGCGAACGTCGGTCTCGCCCCCGGCATCGACATTCACCATCGCGACAAACTCGATGAAGTTCAGCGTCAGCTTCGCGAGATTTCCGGCACCACGATCCTGATCTACGACCAGACCTGCGCGACGGAGAAACGCCGCCGCAGGAAACGCGGCACGTATCCGGATCCGGCGCGCCGTGTCGTGATCAACGAAGCGGTGTGTGAAGGCTGCGGCGATTGCTCGGTGAAGTCGAATTGCTTGTCGGTCGAGCCGCTCGATACCGAGTACGGCACCAAGCGCCAGATCAATCAGTCGACCTGCAACAAGGACTTCTCGTGCGTGAACGGGTTCTGTCCGAGCTTCGTATCCGTCGAAGGGGGGCAGTTGCGCAAGCCGAAGGCGGCTTCTGGCATTGTCGGCGACGCGATGCCGCCGGTGCCGGAACCCGAACTACCGTCGATCGAGCGCCCTTATGGGGTACTGGTAACGGGCGTCGGCGGCACGGGTGTCGTAACGATCGGCGCCCTGCTCGGCATGGCGGCGCATCTGGAAAACAAGGGCGTCACGGTACTCGACGTCACCGGCCTCGCGCAAAAGGGCGGCGCCGTGATGAGCCACGTGCAGATTGCGCAGAACCCGGGCGATATTCACGCGACCCGCATCGCAATGGGCGAAGCCAGTCTCGTGATCGGCTGCGACGCGATCGTGACCGCCAGCGACGAATGCGTTTCGCGGATGCAGGTGGGCCGCACCCGCGTCGTGCTCAATAGCGCGCACACACCGACGGCTGAGCTCATCAAGAACCCGAACTGGCGCTTTCCGGGCAGCAGCACCGAAGCGGACGTACGTGCCGGTGCGGGCGACGAAGGTGTCGATATGGTCGATGCGAATCACTTCGCCGTCGCCCTGCTCGGTGACGCGATCTACACGAATCCGTTCGTGCTCGGCTACGCATGGCAGCGCGGCTGGGTGCCGCTGACGTATCAATCGCTGATGCGCGCAATCGAGCTGAACAACGTGCAGATCGAGAAGAATCGTGCGGCATTCGAATGGGGCCGTCGTGCCGCGCACGATCTGGCTTCGGTGCGCACGCTCGCGCACTCGCAAGGACGCGGTGCCGCGGCGGAAACGACGAGCAGCAAGATCATCTCGCTGCACACACCGAAGGCGCTCGACACGCTGATCGACAAGCGCGCTGACTATCTTGCCGCGTATCAGGACGCCGCTTATGCGGACCGTTATCGTGCATTGGTGTCGCAAGTGCGCGTGGCGGAATCGGCACTCGATTCGATCGACGGCCAGTTACCGTTGACCGAAGCAGTCGCGAAGAATCTGCACAAGCTGATGGCCTACAAGGACGAGTACGAAGTCGCACGGCTCTACAGCGACCCCGCGTTCATCGAAAAACTGAAGGCGAATTTCGAAGGCGACTGGAAGCTGCACATTCACCTCGCGCCGCCGACGTTCTCGAAGAAAGACGCACAAGGCCATCTGGTGAAGAAGAAGTACGGACCGTGGGTGTTCAGCGCCATGCACGTACTCGCAAAACTCAAGTTCCTGCGTGGGACGGCGCTCGACGTATTCGGCAAGACGGAAGAGCGTCGCACTGAGCGTACGCTGATCGTTGAGTATGAAGCACTGGTACGCGAGCTGATCAGCGGCCTGACCGTGCAGAAGCGTGAACTAGCCGTCGAACTGGCGAATCTACCGGACGGCATCCGCGGTTACGGGCACGTGAAGGAAAACAATCTGAAGGGTGTGCGGGTCAAATGGAACGACTTGCTGACGCGCTGGCGTTCGCCGGAAACGGGGAAATCGCAGCACGCAGCGTGATCTTGCCGGCTTGACTGGCTGACATTGGCCCGCAATGGAAAAGGCGGCTGTCCTCGCGGACAGTCGCCTTTTTTTGCCTGTTTCGACACATGATGCGTGTGTACAAGAACAAGCGGTACTGCTCCTTCCAACAACACAACAACAACCAACCAAAAACAAACAACCAAAAAACGAACAACTACTGCAACTACGAACTGCTACTGCAACTTCCCACTTCTACTACCAACTACCAACTACCAACTACCAACTTCAACTTCAACTTCAACTTCAACTTCAACTTCAACTTCTACATCAACTTCTACATCAACCATCAACTTCTACATCAACCATCAACTACAACAACACACACTTACTACCGGTACTGCAACCCATTGGTACTACTGTCTTCACCATCAGAACTACTGTTACTGCCACTACAAACTTCTCAACACAAGAGGAAGCGCAACGCCAGACTGGATGCAAAGGATTGACCAGCCGACTGTTCCGTTGCCATCGCGTAGTGCCGCGCCTCAGAAGTAACTTTACAAAAGTGTCACAGCGAATCGAATCGGAGCATTCTTAAAACCCACTTCGATGCCTAAGAATTTCTCAGACCAACGGCCATCAGCATAAAAACGCACACATAAAAAAACGCCACGGAATCAACTTCCGTGGCGTTCTCACAGGCTTACCGCAAACGCCGCAATCCGCGCGGCGTAGCTTCAACCATCAACCTATCCGCATGACTGCGCGCTCACCCCTTGCGTGCGTTTGCCGAAGCCACCGCCGTCATGTTGATGATCCGGCGCACAGTCGCAGCCGGCGTCAGGATGTGCACCGGCTTCTCGGCGCCCAGCAGGAACGGACCCACCGTCACGCCTTCGCCGCCGATCATCTTCAGCAGGTTGTATGTGATGTTTGCCGCTTCCACGTTCGGCATGATCAGCAGATTCGCTTCGCCGGTCAGCGTCGTGCCCGGGAACGCAGCCTTGCGGACTGCTTCCGACAACGCCGCGTCGCCGTGCATCTCACCGTCGATCTCGAGCGAAGGCGCACGTTCAGCGATCAGCTTGCGAGCTGCCGCCATACGTTGCGACGACGAAGACGGCGCGCTGCCGAAATTCGAATTCGACAGCAACGCAACCTTCGGCGTGATGCCAAACTTTTCGATTTCGCGCGAAGCCAGCATCGTCATGTCGGCGAGCTGTTCGGCGGTCGGCGTTTCGTTCACGTACGTATCGCAGATAAACAGATTGCGGCCCGGCAACATCAGCAGGTTCATGGCAGCGAAGTTCTGCACGTTGTCTGCCTTACCCAGCACCTGTTCGATGAACTTCAGATGCGCGTGGTACTGGCCGATCATCCCGCAAATCATGCCATCGGCCTGGCCCAGGCGCACGAGGATCGCGCCGATCAGCGTGTTGAACTTGCGCATCGCGGCCTTCGCGACGTCCGGCGTGACGCCTTCGCGCGCGCCGAGTTCGTGATACGCCTGCCAGCATTGCTGATAACGCGGATCGTCTTCCGGATCGACGACTTCGAAGTCTTCGCCGCACTTCAGCTTCGAGCCCATCTTCTTCAAACGCATCTCGATCACCGACGGACGGCCAACCAGAATCGGCTTGGCGATCTTTTCCAGCAGCACGAATTGCGCAGCGCGCAGCACGCGCTCGTCTTCACCTTCGGCGAACACGATACGCGCCGGCTCCGACTTCGCAGCAGCAAACACCGGACGCATCACCATGCCGGTGCGGTACACGGTGGTGCCGAGTTCTTCGCGATACGCGTCCATGTCCTTGATCGGACGGGTTGCGACGCCCGAATCCATCGCGGCTTGCGCGACAGCCGGCGCGATCTTGATGATCAGGCGCGGATCGAACGGCTTCGGAATCAGGTATTCCGGGCCGAATTCGAGCGAGTGGCCTTCGTATGCCTTGGCAACTTCATCGCCCTGGTCGGTTTCTTCCGCCAGCTCCGCAATCGCGCGCACGCACGCGAGCTTCATTTCTTCCGTGATCGTAGTTGCGCCGACATCCAGCGCGCCGCGGAAGATGAACGGGAAGCACAGCACGTTGTTGACCTGGTTCGGGTAGTCCGAACGGCCCGTTGCGATGATGCAGTCCGGACGCACCTTCTTCGCTTCTTCCGGGCGGATTTCCGGTTCCGGATTCGCCAGCGCCAGAATCAGCGGCTGGGTGCCCATTTCGACGACCATTTCCGGCTTCAGCACGCCGGCGCTCGAGCAGCCGAGGAACACATCGGCGCCGCGAATCGCGTCAGCCAGCGTGCGCGCTTCAGTGTTCGCCGCGTAACGTTCCTTCGACGGATCCAGATTGCCGCGGCCTTCGTAGATCACGCCCTTCGAGTCCGTGACCAGCACGTTCTTTTTCGACAGGCCGAGATTCACCAGCAGATCCAGACACGCGATAGCCGCTGCGCCTGCGCCCGAACACACCAGCTTCACTTCGTCGAGCTTCTTGCCGACCACTTTCAGGCCGTTCAGGATTGCCGCCGAGGCGATGATCGCGGTGCCGTGCTGATCGTCGTGGAAGACCGGAATCTTCATGCGCTCGCGCAGCTTCTTTTCGATGTAGAAGCACTCAGGCGCCTTGATGTCTTCGAGATTGATACCGCCCAGCGTCGGCTCGAGCATCGCGATCGCTTCGACCAGCTTGTCTGGATCGGACTCGGAGAGTTCGATGTCGAACACGTCGATGCCGGCGAACTTCTTGAACAGGCAACCCTTGCCTTCCATGACCGGCTTCGCGGCGAGCGGGCCGATATTGCCGAGACCGAGCACGGCCGTACCGTTCGTGATCACGCCGACGAGGTTGCCGCGCGAGGTGTACTTCTGCGCGTCGAGCGGGTCTTCGTAGATCGCCATGCAAGCCGCGGCGACACCCGGCGAGTACGCGAGCGACAGGTCGAGCTGGTTCGACAGTGGCTTGGTGGGCGTAACCGAAATCTTGCCGGGCTTCGGAAACTGGTGGTAGGCGAGAGCGCTTTGCTTAAGTTGTTCGTCCATTTTTTAGCCTGCGAGACGTAAGTAATTGGGCCCGGCACACTGCACCGTTGGCGTCGCGTACGTCTATCGAATGGATAATCGACTGCGGCGGTTTTCGCATGCGCCGGTTGGGCGCGGCGTCGAACCTCGGCGGAGGGCAAGACGGTGCGGAGTGCTACGCGGGTCGGTTAGTGTACACCCCGAATGCGTCGATGCACTGAGTGGTTAACATGGCTCGCCATCGGCGAAACACCGGCCAGCAATGCTGCAGCGCCGCATCCGACGGCCATCGAGCGGATGGCCGCACATACCGCATGCCGAGGTCAAGCATGGGTCAGGCGTGAGTCACGCACGTGTCATTCGAGCTCGGCGCCGCGTCGTTCCGGGATCAGAATGAGTGTCGCGAAGATATCGAGCAGATAGATCGACGCGAGCAACGCGAGCGCGGCGCCGAACGAATAGCGTGCGGCCAGTGCGCCTACGACCACCGGCCCAAAACCGCCGACCGCACGGCCGACGTTGAACAGCACGTTCTGCGCAGTGGCGCGCGCATCGGTCGGATAAAGCTCGGAGATCAGTGCGCCATAGCCGCCGATCATCCCGTTGACGAACACGCCCATCGCCGCGCCGCCGATCAGCAGCGCCATCGGCGAGGTCAGATGGGCATAGACGAATACCATCACCACCGCGCCCACCTGGTAGAACAGGAACGTCGGCTTGCGGCCGAAACGGTCGGCCGCCATGCCGAACAGCCAGATGCCGCACGCCATGCCGAGCACCGTCACGGCGGTCCACACGCCGGACTTGGTCAGCGAATAACCGAACGTCTTCGACAGATAGCTCGGAAGCCAGATCATCAGACCGTAATAGCCGAAGTTCTGTACTGAACAGAGAATCGCGACGCCGACGCTGGCGCGCGTAGTGCGTCCGTCGGCCACCAGCAATTTCAGCGGCAGCTTGCGCATTCCACGTGCGACGCGCTCGGTGAACAGCGCCGGCTCCTCAACGCGACGCCGCACGACGAACGACACCACGGCAGGCAGCAATCCAAGCGCAAACATGCCGCGCCAGCCGATTACAGGAAGCAGCAAAGGCGTCAGCAACGCCGCCGCCAGCACCCCGAGTTGCCATCCCAGCCCGACATAGGAGGAGACGCGCGCCCGCTGCGACGCCGGCCACGCTTCGGCCACCAGCGTCATACCGATACCGAACTCGCCGCCGAGGCCAATGCCTGCAATGGTCCGATACGCCAGCAGGTCGGTATAACCCTGAGCCAGCGCGCACAGTCCGGTGAAGACGGCGAAGATCAGAATCGTCCACGTCAACATTCGCACGCGGCCGAAATAGTCGCTCAAGACGCCGAAGATCAGGCCGCCGGCTACCGCGCCGATCAGCGTCCAGGTGACGAGCGAACCGGCTTGCGCGGAACTCAGATGCAGATCCGCGGCAATTACCGGCAGCATGAAACCGAGGATCAGCAGATCGAAGCCGTCCATCGCGTAACCGAGCACCGACGCGATCAGCGCGCGGCCGGCATAGCCGCTCCGGGCAGGTTCACGGGTCTCGGTGGCAGAAGAAGCGACAGTCATTGAAAGCATTCCGTAGGACGTGGAGGCGGCAAGCCGGCAAGACCGCCCAGCAAATTCGCGTGAGTGTAAAGGCGCGCCAGACCGCTCACAAGCAAGCCAAAAAGCAGACCGAAAAACAGCCCCGAAAGCAGCAGCAATACGGCTCTCGACGAACCGCGCACGCTCTGTTCAGCGCGGCCGTTATGACCGTCATTCGCTGCCGGCACGCACGACGGCCTCCTCGGGAGGGCCCATTTCGGGTAAAATGTCGGGCTACGCGCGCAGCAAAAACTGGCCTGCACTCCACTGACCAGTTGCGTATTTGCCTATCAAGGCGCCGCCCATCATGGCGCGGTATACCCAGCTTGCTGCGCCACCGGGCCTCGCGCCCGCTTCTCCTCGCTCACACCCAAGGATCCGCCCATGACAGGCTTCGATCGCCAGACGATCTCCGACACGACCGCCAAGATGCTGCTGGAAGTGCAAGCAGTGCACTTCAACGCGGAGAAACCGTACATTTTCACGTCCGGCTGGGCGAGCCCGGTTTATATCGACTGCCGCAAGCTGATCTCGTATCCGCGCGTGCGCCGTGGCCTGATGGAAATGGCCGAAGCCACCATCCTGCGCGACGTCGGCTATGAGCAGATCGACGCGGTAGCCGGTGGCGAAACCGCCGGCATCCCGTTCGCGGCATGGCTGTCCGACCGCCTGATGGTGCCGATGCAATACGTGCGCAAGAAGCCAAAGGGTTTCGGCCGCAATGCGCAGATCGAAGGTCTGCTCACCGAAGGTCAACGCGTCCTGCTGGTCGAAGACCTGACCACGGACAGCCGCAGCAAGATCAACTTCATCAACGCGCTGCGCACTGCCGGCGCAACGGTGAACCATTGCTTCGTGCTGTTCCACTACAACATCTTCAAGGAAAGCGTGTCGGTGCTGAAAGACATCGACGTCGATCTGCACGCGCTTGCCACGTGGTGGGACGTGTTGCGGGTCGCCAAGGCCAACAACTACTTCGACAGCAAGACGCTCGACGAAGTAGAAAAATTCCTGCACGCACCGGCCGAATGGTCCGCGGCACACGGCGGCGCCAACGCAACGCCGCAGTAAGCGCAACTGCTTGCCCCGGATGGAATGAAAAGGCCGCCTGTCGATGAGACAGGCGGCCTTTTTCATTGATCTCGCATCGATCTCGCCCAACCGGGCGAAGAGTTGAGCGCGACTAGGATGTGCTCCCGGTATCGCCGACCGAATGCGACGAGAGATTCAGCAAGCCGTTGCTCTGCGCGTACTGGAACAACTCCGAATCGCGATCGATGCCGAGCTTGCGCATCGCCGTGTTCTTCTGCGTGCTGATCGTCTTGATGCTGCGATTGAGCTGCTCCGCAATCTCCTTGATCGTCATGCCGGACACGAACAGGCGCACCACCTCGAGTTCGCGCCGCGACAGCATCACATCTTCGTTCTTGCCGCCGGCATTCATGCGCAGCGTATCGAGCGACGCCTTGACCGACGGGCTCATGTATTCCAGGTTGCGGCTGACGTGCTGCACCGCGAGCCCAATGTGGCTTAGGTCGTCCGATTTGTTGACGACCGACGTCACGCCGAGCTCGCTCAAGCGTTTGAGCAACGCGGCGTTTTCCAGCATCGTCAGCACAACGATGGGAAGGTCGGGAAAATTGCGGCGCAGATAACCGATCAACGGCAAACCGTCACCGTACTGGCCGCCTGGCATGGCCAGATCCGTGACAAGCACATCGCACGCAACGGTTTGCAGCACCTTCACCAGTTCGGTTGACTGTCGCGCGCGCGCGACGACCTGCAGGCCTGGAAACTTGAGCAAAGCTTGTTCGGCGCCGAACAGAATCACCGGATGGTCGTCGGCGACCACGACCCTGACTGGATCTTGCATTGCCCTCCCCTCGACAGATAAACCACTCTCCAAAACTTCTGACATGCCTTTCTATTCTTGGTACTTGAACTGATCGGGCACGCGCCTATATTCGCGCGAATATTTCCTCGGACTATAGCCGATTTCGCGTCCGCCAAGCCCGTCGCCAGCAACAATGATCCGTCGCAAAGCGAATGTTAGACTTGATTCGACCCTGGGGCACAAAATAGGGACAATAATCCTCGCGAGGACAACCCTCGCGCCCTGACAGGAGAACCGGCACATGCGCTCGCGTTGCCTGGTTGTTTCGCTTGCTTCGCCATTCCGCCGTATGCCGTTCCTCACCTGCGCGATGCTGAGTCTCGCGCTATTCGCGGCGCATTGTCCTGACGCATCTGCCGAGGGTGTGTTCACGCTGACCAGCGCAAGCTTCCGCGCGGGCGGTACCGTGGATGCGGCTCAGGTTTTCGATCAGGACGACTGCAAAGGCGGCAATCGCTCGCCGCAATTGACGTGGCACGATGCGCCGGCTGGAACGCGCAGCTTTGCGGTCACGGTATTCGACCCGGACGCGCCTGGCCGCGGCTGGTGGCACTGGGCCGTGGCGGCGATTCCGGCTACCGTCGACAGCTTGCCGGAAAACGCCAGTTCGTCGGGCTTCCTGAAGAAACTCGGCGCGGTCGAAGCACGCAACGATTTCGATATCGACGGCTACGGTGGCCCCTGCCCGCCACCCGGAAAACCTCATCGCTATGTTGTCACCGTTTATGCGCTGAGCAGCGCGGACCTGCGCCTCGCTCAAGGGCGCCCGGCGCTCATGTTCGATCACGAAATCGGCACCGCCACGCTCGGCAGCGCGCGAATGGTGGTGAGTTACGGACGGTAGCTGCAGACGTCTACATCTGACTTGAACTGCATCGCCTGCGCGCCGAAACGCGGCTCACACGGCGCCGAGTGCCAAGCTCGGGCAAGTCGCGCCTTGGGTCGACACGCCGATGGGCGCTCGGCTTGTATCACATTGCCGCCGCTGCGGAATTTCTGTCATCCGGGCACGCTAATGTGCAACAGGGCGACGCAGGCGATGCTTGTCGATGTCGCGTCGCTGCATGCGCGCACAGTTGCGGTACCTACCTCTGCTTTTTCACCTTGCCGGAGAGTGTTATGTCGAAAATCGTCATCGTTTATCACAGCGGCTACGGCCACACCAAGAAAGTCGCCGAAGCCGTGCTGGCCGGCACGCTCGAAGCCGGCGCGGACGCGAAACTCATGCCGGTCGGCGAGATCGACGACGCGGGCTGGACAGAACTGGCGGCCGCCGACGCCATCATCTTCGGCGCACCGACCTACATGGGCGGCCCGTCCGCCGACTTCAAGAAATTCGCCGACGCGAGCTCGAAACCCTGGTTCGGCCAGACGTGGAAGGACAAGATCGCCGCCGGCTTCACCAACTCGGCGACCATGAACGGCGACAAGTTTTCGACGATCCAGTACTTCGTCACGCTGGCAATGCAGCACAGCATGATCTGGGTGGGCACCGGCATGATGCCGTCGAACACCAAGGCGGCGACACGCAACGACCTGAACTATGTGGGCGGCTTTACCGGCCTGCTGGCGCAATCCCCTGCGGATGCGTCGCCGGAAGAAGCGCCGCCTCCCGGCGATCTGGAAACTGCGCGGATGTTCGGTAAGCGCGTTGCCGACGTGACGGCGCGGTGGAACGCTGGAGTTCGATAAGGCAGCGTTCGAAGGCTTGCGCCGGGAAGCCGCGGTTAGGTCGCACGCCCTCGAGTTGGCCGCGGCGCTCGTCAGAACGCGTGCTGCGCGCAGCCTGACAAGCGCCGTCAATCTGCCCCGAATCCACCAGCATCGGCTTGCATCTGTCGCGTAACCGGTCACGCCGATGTCATTTTCGGCGCGCATCGTCGTTTTTTCGCCCCCGTTTCGCGCACCCGCCGCTATCAGGTCTTAAAATAGCGTTCCGGCGCGGTGTCGCGCCCCGTTTCCAGCAAGCCAGTGAGATTGAGATGAGCACGAAAGTTTTTGTCGACGGACAGGAAGGCACGACCGGCCTGAAGATTTTCGAATACCTGTCGCAACGCGCCGACGTAGAGATCCTGCGTATCGAAGAAGCGAAGCGCAAGGATCTCGAAGAGCGCCGTCGTCTCATCAACGCATCGGACGTCACGTTCCTGTGCCTGCCGGATGTCGCCTCACGCGAGTCGGCGTCCCTCCTCGACAACGACCACACCGTGCTGATCGATGCGAGCACGGCCTTCCGCACATCGGCGGACTGGGCCTACGGCCTGCCCGAACTGGCCCACGCGCAACGCGAGCGTCTGCGCACCGCGAAACGCATCGCCGTGCCGGGCTGCCATGCATCGGCATTCGTGCTGGCCATGCGTCCGCTCGTCGAAGCAGGCGTCGTGGCGCCGGAATTCGCTGCGCACGCTTACTCGATCACCGGTTACAGCGGCGGCGGCAAGAAGATGATCGCCGACTACGAAGCCGGCGGTAACGACAAGCGTAAGAGCCCGCGCCCTTACGCGCTCGGCCTTACGCACAAGCATCTGCCGGAAATGGCGGCGCATACGGGCCTGAAGTCGGCGCCGGTGTTCACGCCGATCGTCGGCGACTTCTACAAGGGTCTCGCGGTCACCACGTTCTTCTCGCCGAGCCAATTGGCCAAGAAGGCCACGCCGCAAGACGTACAGGCGCTGTTCGCCGAGTACTACGCGGGCGAGGCATTCGTGAACGTCGCGCCGTTCGACGCGGAAGCAAACCTCGACAGCGGCTTCTTCGACGTACAGGCGAACAACGACACCAACCGTGTCGACCTGTTCGTGTTCGGCAATGAAGAGCGCTTTGTGACGGTCGCACGCCTCGATAACCTGGGCAAGGGCGCATCGGGCGCAGCAATCCAGTGCATGAACCTCGCGATCGGCGCCGACGAAGAAGCCGGCTTGAAACGTTAAACAGGTTCGAGATACAGACGGCAATTCGCCGTCAATCCACAAAAAAGCCGGTCTTAACAGACCGGCTTTTTCGTTTTAAAAACCTGCACTCAGAATCCCTCTTTAAAAGTTAATCAGTAGTAGCCCGCATTACTTTAAAAAGAAAAATCGGAATGCTCACCAATCTCCGGTAATTCATTCCCTGAATTGACCCGCACAGCATAGTTTGCCGCATAGGGAAACTCCGGATTTTTTGGCGAACGGTCGTTCGAAGATCATAGAGCCATTTTGCTGCAACGCTTGCCTGGCAAGGGTGTGCCGCGAAGCAACGATGTCGCTGCTGAACCCAAAAATCCTTTTTTGTTTAAAAGGGCTGCCAGGCCCCACATGGCGTGCACCCGGCAAACATTTCGCTGTTTGAATCGGTCTTTTTAGACGGCTCATTCAATTGACAGGCATTAATCGCGCAGCGAAATTAGTCCGCACAATTACAGGAAGGGAGACAGCAGTATGTCGCACGCCATTACTCGAGGCCTGGCGATGGCCATTGCCACGGCCCCATTTCTTGTCGCCTGCGGCGGTGGCAAGGCGGACAACCCCGGCACGATCAACGCACCGCAATGCTCGGGCTCGAGCTGCGGCGTGCAAGGTCCGCCGACTTCGAACGCTGGTACGACCGCGTTATGTCCGGCCACTGCGGACATCGTGAAGACCACGTTCCTGGGTGGCGCGGGTAGCGGCGAAGTGGTGCAGGTGAATATCGATGCGACGGCGATGACGTACACGCTGAAGTGGCTCGAGTCGCCGATTCCGTTGCGCACGGGTCAGGTCACACCGACACGCGCGGGTACACAGATCAAGGGCGCCGTGATCCACCCGCCGACCGGCGCACTGCCGACCGCCGAACAGACGCGCTGCGCGTTCATCCTCGGCGCGGGCACAGGCACTGGCGTTGGCGACGGTCAGCCCTACACAACACCCGATTTCACCAACAACCCGAATCCGCCGATGATCCTCGTCGGCCTCGGCGTGGCCGGCGGCGGAATCCCGGGCGCGGACGTCGAGTACGACGGCCTGACGATTGCACCGTTGCCCGGCCTCGAGAACATCGGCGCCGTTCCCGCTCGGCATTTCGATTTCTATCCGTTCCTCGGGTTTGCCGCCACGACAACGGACATCACGAAGTTGCCCGGCACCTACAACGGCCTGCTCTACCATCTCGTGCCGTCGGGCTCTTACGCGGCAACGGCCACTACTACGGTTGAGACTTTCGACGCGAGCGGCAATTGCACCGGCTCCAATGCGGCCAACGCAGCGTTTCATCCGAGTGCAAGTGGCTGCCTGACGACCGGCACCGCCTGGACGCTCAACAGTAGCGGCTACTTCGACAGTCAAAACACGCCGCAGATCGGGACTCAACTGACGCTGCCTACCGGGACTAGCGGTTCCGTGGCGCCGGCGCACATGATCCTCGGCCAGATCAACGGCGCAACGGTGCCGCTCGTTGTCCGCACGGGTCTCGTGAATCTCGGCACGCCGCCGCTGCATCTCGACGCCAAGGTCGACGACGAATCCGGTATCGCCATGCTCGCCGCAGCCACGCCGCTCGCATCGGGTGGCTTCAACGGTGGCTACGTCGGCGCGGATTCGAACTTCAAATCCACTGCAACGTTGATCCAGGGCGGTGTGGGCTCCTTCATCAACCCGTCGACTTCCGCACCGGAGGACCACTTCGCTCTGAGCTACGGTCTGTCGAGCCCCGGACTGGTCGGTGTCCAGCACCCGAGCGGAACCGGCTTCGCGATCGCCTCCGGCGGACTGTACGCGATCGAGATTCAGGGCACGGTGAACGGCGGCGTAGCGCCGACCTCGCAACTCAGCAGCACTGCTTCCAGCGCCCCCTACTTCGGCATCGGAGCGCAGATCAGCAAGTAACGAACGAAGGACCGGTAGTTCGCAACTCGAGGCATAAATAGAGCAATAGGTGGCTGGACTGGGAGCCGGCCACACACAACGAGAAAATTCTGGAGGCGGTATGAAATGGAGAATCCTTTCGGTGCTCGCTCTTGCAGCACCGTTGCTGGGGGCGTGCAGTGGTGGTGGCGGCGGTAATGGAGACGGCCCGGTGACTGAAGTTCGCCTGTGCCCTGCTTCGCTCGATTACGGCACAGTGTTCACGGGCGGCGGCGGTGACGGGGAACTGGTCAAGCTGCAGATGGACACGACCAAGATGACCTGGCAGATCAGCTACATCGAATCGCCGATTCCGGCGACCACCGGCACCGTCGCACCGACGCGCGCCGGCCAGACCGCCAGCGGCACGCTGACCCAGGAAACTCTGCTGCCGACGCAGAAGCTCAACCAGTGCGCCTTCCGCCTGAACGGCGCCAGTCTCGATCCGAATCGTCCGGCGCGTATTTTCGTTGGCGAAGGCGTGGCGGGCGGCACGATCCCGGGTGCGGAAATTTCGTTCGGCGGGATTCTCGGCGTAGGCGCAGTACCCGACACCAAGTTCCCGTACTACCCGTTCATCGGTTTCTCGTCGATTGAAACGAACCTTGCGAACGTGGTCGGCACCTACAACCAGCTCGGCTATCACCAGGTTCCGTCACAGAACTTCGCGCCTGTCGCGGTCGATACGAAGATCACGATCAATGCGGACGGCACGTGGACCGAGTGCGACAACTCCGGTGTCAACGCGGGCTCGTGCCAGCAACCGGGTACGAACTTCGTGCAGTCGTCGGACGGCAGCGGCGCATTCGAAACCGACAAGTTCGTGGGCCAGGCCAAACCGACGCTCGCCACCACGCCGAAGGCGCGCGGCTACATGATCGTCGGCAAGCTGCGCAATCAGGTGGTGCCGATCCTGGTGCGAACCGGCGCAGCGAACTCGTCGGTGACGACGCCGGTGAATGGCGAACTCGGTCCGTACGCGGACGACGAATCGGGCATCTCGATTCTGGCGCCGCAAACCTCGATCGCGGTGAACTCGCAAAACGGTGAGTACATCGGTGTGGATAGCCAGTTCGACTATCGCACCACGGCGCTCGAAGGCACCGAGGCCACGCTGCTCGATCCGTTCAACGCATCGCAAGCATCGCTTGCGACGGCGCTGAATCTGGCCTTCACGCAGACCGTGCCGGGTGTTGTCACGACGACGCAAGTGGGCGCCTCGACAGGCACCACGCCGACCGGAAAGATGATCTTCACGGGTGGCGTGTTCGGCTACCTCGATCTGACCAACGCGGCCTCGCCGTACTTCACGATCGGCGCCTTCGTCCAGTAATGGACGCAGCACGCGCCGCCGGCACGCAGCGAGGCGTTCGCGTCCCGGCTGCTGCGCACAGCAATAGCGCGGCAGCCGGCGTCCACCCAGTATCCAGCGCACCGGTTGGGCCGCCAGGCCGCCGTCGCTCGCCGCGCGCGACGAACGCAACGCGCGCCTCAGGAGGAACAACATGAAAAAAATCTATTTCGCGCTACTGGCCATCTGCCTGTCGGCCAGTGCGCACGCGCAACACGCGGGCGACAACGTCGCCGTGCTCGGCTGGTTCCACGTCATGCCGCAGGATTCGAGCACGCCGCTGACCACCAACGTCGCGCCGACGCCGATCAATACGCCGCTGCGTTTGCCGAGTTCGTTCACGTCTGCCGGCACGGGCTTGTCGACCAGTAGTGCCAACACCGTCGGCCTCGTGTTCAGCCACTACCTCACCGATCACATCGCCGTCTCGACAGTGGCTGGCGTACCGCCGGTTTTCAAGCTCTACGGGCACGGCACCGTCAAGCCGCCGGGGCCTGCAGGCGCACTCGGTCAGCAGGATCTGGGCGATCCGCAGGCCAATCCGATCGTGAAGAGCGTGCGCCAGTGGAGCCCGGCGCTGCTGTTCCAGTATTACTTCAATGCGCCGACGGCCCATTTCAGGCCGTTCGTGGGTATCGGCGTGTCGTATAACTGGTTCTCCGACGTTCAGTTGAGCCCGAACTTCGTGACCGCGACGCAGAACAATCTCGGCTCGGTGCTGGCAGCCGGCGCGGGCAAGCCCGGACAGACGCAGGTGTCGGCGAAGGCGTCCTCGTCCTGGCAGCCGGTGTTCAACGCGGGGCTCTCGTACAACATCACCGACCACTGGGGCCTCGTTGCATCAGTCACGTACATTCCGCTGAAGACCACCTCGTCGGTGATCATCAAGGCGGCGGACGGCACGGAATTGGGTGTCTCGAAGGCAGAGCTGAAAGCCGATCCGATCATTTCGTTCCTGGCCGTCTCCTACAAGTTCTGAGTTCGACGCGGATGCGACAAAGCCGGCGGCCCCGCGGAGGGGTCAGCCGGCTTTGTCTTTTCTGGGGGACGCGGGAAATTCTGGGCAAAAAAAAGCCCGCCTAATCCGGCGGGCTGAATCCATATCAGAGGAGACATGGAGGAGACAAGGCAAACTATAGCAAATGGTTTGGTGCGTCGCAACATACAAATTAGGGTTGACCCTCGGCGTTGTACGAGCGCAACAATTCTTACAACGCTTTGGGAGCGAGCGGCGTTGGGTGCCGCGCACCTGCCGAGGCCGCTCGCCTAGTGACGCACCAGCGCCATCATCGCGCCGAAGCCGACAAACACGCCACCCGTCAGACGATTGAACATCCTCGCGACGCTACGGCTCTTCAGTCGGGCGCCGATTCGCGTGCCGAAACCGGCGTACACCAGGTACCAGCTCACCTCGATGACCGCGAAAGTCGCGACGAGCACACCGAACTGCGGCAGCTTGGGCTGCGCGGCGTCGATGAATTGCGGCAGCAACGCGGCGGCGAACAGGATGGCTTTCGGGTTGCTGCTCGCCACCAGGAAGCCGTTGCGAAACAGCACGAGGGACGAGCGCGCCGGTTTGGCGGAAAGTTCGTCGACCGCGCCGGCAGCGCCTTCGTCAGCCGGCGCCCGCCACGCCTTGATGCCCAGATAGACGAGGTAGGCCGCGCCGATCATCCGCAGTGCGTTGAACATCGTCGGCCACGCCGCGAGAAAGACGCCGAGGCCCGCCGCCGACACCGCCAGCATCAGCACCAGCGCCGACAGGCAGCCGGCCATGGTCGCGCTGGCACGGCGCAGCCCGTGCTGGGCGCCGTGCGTCATCACGAGCAGCATGTTCGGACCGGGGATCGCGGAAACGACGAAAACAGTAGCGGCGAACAGCCACCAGGTATGCAGACTCATTGGGATCGAGGCGAATAGGAATCGGACGGCTATTATGCCCGCCCGTGCGAATCCGCGGCGAAGCGCGCTCGGCCCAACTGCCGGGCGGCCGAACCCGGTCTCCGGTTCCGCTAAGAAAGCCGGCGCGCGCCGTTAGGCGCACGCCCCAAGCCCCCGCTCAGCGCCCTGCCCGCCGTGCCGCCACCTGGCCCAGCACCGCGAAGTCCTTCTCGCCGTCGCCATGCGCTACTGCTTCGATCAGGCTGTCACGTACGACACTCGCAATCGGCAGCGGCGTGTTGACCGCGTCCGCGGCCGCCAGCGCGAGGCGCAGATCCTTCAGTCCGAGGCGTGCCTTGAACAGCGCCGGCTCGTAGCGCTGCTCGGCAATCAACTTGCCGTAGCCCGAATAGACCGGTCCCGGGAACAGGCCGCTCGTGATGACATCGAGGAAATCCTGCATCGCCAGCCCGTGGCCGGTCACGAGCGTGGCTGCCTCGCCGAGCGTCTCGACAGCCGCGCCCAGCATGAAGTTAGCCGCGAGTTTCATCACGTTCGCCTGTTGCGGCAGCGAACCGATGCGCCAGGTTTTCTGACCGATGGCGTCGAAAATCGGCTGCACGCGGTCGATCGACTCGGCCGGGCCGCCCGCCACGATCGTCAGCTTGCCCGCCGCCGCGACGTCAGGCCGCCCCATCACCGGTGCGGCGACGTAGTGGACGCCGCGCGACGCATGCGCCGTCGCCAGCTCCTCGGCCAGCGCCACCGAGATCGTCGCCATGTTCACGTGGATCAGGCCACGCGGGGCGTGTTCCAGCAGCGACGCGGTGATGACTTCGCGCAGCGCGGCATCGTCGGCGAGCATCGAGAACACGGCGTCGCCCGCAAACGCTTCAGCCGGCGTCGCGACGATCCGCGCACCTGCGTCGGCGAGCGGTTGCGCGCGTTCTGGCGAGCGGTTCCACACGCGCACCTGATGCCCGGCTTTCAAAATGTTTGCAACCATCGCGGCGCCCATCTCGCCGAGACCGATAAAACCGATGTCCATCTGTCGCTCCGTCTTCTAAAGAACTGGAAGTAAAGCACACCCATGCGACACGTGCAGGACAGCGCGCAATTAAACACGGTGCGATACTGATGCGATGGTCACCGCGACATTCCGCTTCTATGAGGAGCTGAACGATTTTCTCGCCCGGCCCCTGCGCCGGCGCACGTTCAGTTGCGCCTGCGCGCGCGGCGCGACCGCGAAACATATGATCGAAGTGCTCGGCGTGCCGCATACCGAGGTCGAACTGATTCTGGTGAACGGTGAGTCGGTCGGTTTCAATCATCCGCTCGCCGACGGCGATCGCATCGCCGTTTATCCAAAGTTTGAAGCGCTCGACATCCAGCCGCTATTGCGCGTGCGCGAATATCCGCTGCGCGTGGTGCGCTTCATTGCTGATGCCCATCTTGGCGGTCTCGCCCCGCTGCTGCGGCTCGCGGGCTTCGACACGCTGTACGACAACCACTATCCCGACGCCGATATCGAAGCGCTTGCCGCAGCACAACAGCGCATCGTCCTGACGCGCGATCGGGAGCTATTGAAACGCCGCAGCATCACGCATGGCTGCTATGTACGCACGCTGCGGCCGCGTGAGCAATTGCGTGAAGTGTTTGAACGGCTCGATCTGGCCGGCAGTGCGCAGCCGTTCCGTTTGTGTCTGATGTGCAATGCGCCGTTGCGGCGTATCGCCAAAGATGAAGTCGGCGATCGGGCGCCAGATGGCGTGCTGGAACGGCATAACCAGTTCGTCACCTGCGATGTGTGCCGGCGCGTGTTCTGGGAAGGCACGCACTGGCAACGCATGCGGGCGCTGATGGACAGCTTGGCCGGCGCGCCGGAGCGGCCCGATCTGAACGCCGCTCAATGAACTCAGGCTCCACAACGCCTGAACACCGCGCCAACGCCGCTCGGATGCGGAATCGGCGCCGCTCGCTCGGCGCGCGGCGCGATGCGTACAATGCGGGATTACTTATCTGGCAGAGGCCTTCCGTATGGCGATGAAAAAGACCGACCTTGAAAAGAACAAGGCACTCAAGCTGAACAACGCAATGAAACTGTCGACGGCCGACCGCTTCGGCAAAGCCGCTGCCGCCGAACCGAAGCTCGACCGCCGCGAACAGCGCAAGCTCGATCAGGCGCAAGGCCTCGTCGCGTTCGCCTGCAAGCTGAATGGCGATCTGGTCACAGAACTGAAAGAACGGGCCGCCACGCATCCGGAAGGCATGAGCGGGCTGCTGAACGAGGTCATCAAGCGCGGCCTCGCGGGCTAAACACCGCCCAAAACCGCCGTCCAATACAAAAAGGCCAGAGCAGAAGCTCTGGCCTTTTTGCTGGCGACATTTAACCGGAACTGTGCTGCACTCGCCGACAAGCGGCGCGCACAGGAGAACCGGCAGGGTTCGCCCGGTGAAACCAAGCGTGAGCTTAGTTTGCCGCGCCCTTGTCGTTCGTGCCGGCTGCCGAAGCTGCTGCCGAAACCGGAGCGCGCTTGCCGTGCGTCTTCAGCTTCTTGATGTGGTGCTTCTTCGGCGCGCTAGCTGCAGCGGCCGGCGCTGCTGCGTCCGATGCCTGTGCGAAAGCTTGAACGGAGACCAGCGCGATCGATGCGGCTGCGAGCGAGACGATGAATTTTTTCATGTGTTGTTCCCCAAACCTGGACGACTGAGTCAATGTGAATGAAATAGCAGAACGGTGAAGCTGACAAGGCTTAAGGTGCCTTACCGCTCCCCGCGGGAGAGTATTACGCAGCGTAGGCGGTTTGTCATGCGCAAAACTCGATATGTATTTTCCGCGAGACAGCTTGCTTTCGGTAAGCTTTCACTCATTAAGCATGCCGCATTAGGGAGATTACCTAGGTCTCCTTCTAGACCAGATTTCGCAGCAAACTGGCGGTTTCCTGAAGGGTCGGCAGCACCCGATGCAGCGCCGCATTCGCCGACTCCTGGCCCATCGGCATGCTCACGCTGATCGCCGCCACGACCGAGCCATGCCGGTCACGCAACGGCACCGCAACGCCGCGCATGCCCAACTCCAATTGTTGATCGGTGACGACATAACCATCGCGGCGGATTTCACCCAGCACTTCGCGCAAGCGCTCCGTGGTCGAATACGTATGGGGCGTGAATACCTTGATCGGATAGGACGCCAACCATTGTTCGATACTTTCCGGCGGCTGGAAGGCCAGCAGGATCAAACCCGCCGAGGACAGCGGCGCACTCGCCCGCGAGCCGAGCACGAAGCCGACCGCCATCGCGCGATTGACGCCGTTGCGCGCAACGTAGACCACGTCGTGTTCGTCGAGAATCGCGACCAGCGCGGTTTCCTGCACTGTCGCGGTGATGCGCTGAAGAAACGGCTGCACTGTGCGCGGCAAACGCGCTGAATCCAGATACGACTGACCGAGCCGCAATACGCGCGGCGCGAGCCAGAACAGCTTGCCGTCGGTATCCACGTAGCCGAGTTCGCGCAGCGTCAGCAGATAGCGGCGCGCCGCCGTGCGCGAGAGCCCGGCGCGGGCGGCCACCATGGTCGGCGTCATGCGCGCATGCTCTTCGTCGAATGCTTCGATGATCGCCAGCGCCTTCGCGGCGCCAGCGATCCAGTCTTTCTCGTCCATTGCGTCTGCCTGAAAGTCGGCCTGCCCGGCGGGTCAGTGATGTTTCGAGCCGTCTGGCCGTTGCGCGATTATCGCGCGACTCGCTCGCCGTGCGGCCGGCTGAAAGCTCATTTGAAGTCCCAGCGCATCTGCTCGGCGATCCCCACTCCGCGCGAGGTCCGCACACATTCGCTCACGTAGTCTGTGAAGGGCAGCGGCTCGAAACCGATCTCGTCGCGCAGACGGCGGTTGTCGAACGCGTAGTCCAACTCCGCGAAGCCGGCGTACAAACGCAGCGCATGCTCGATCAGGCGGCCGCTGCCGCAACGGTCGCGGGCCACCACCTCGCGCGCGATCTTGCCGAAGTCGCGCACACGGCACATCGAATAGCGGCTGCCCGAGGTGCCGGTGGCTTCGTCCATCGCGCTGATGATCTGACCGATGGTCGGCGCCTCCGAGCCCGCCGACACGTGATACGTATCGAAAGCCAGCGACGGCTTCATCGCCAGCAGCGCGAGTGCACGCGCGCAGTCGTCGGCGGACACGACGTCGATGCGATTCATCGCCCGCGCCGTGAAGCGTCGCGCGCCGTGCACCACGCGAAACACCCAGAACAGGCTCGCCGACGTCAACGTGCCGAGCACCGTGTGGCCGACCACGCTCGACGGCCGCACCACCACCAACGGCAAACGTGGATACGTGCTGCGCAACAGACGTTCAACTTCGCGTTTGCTCTGCGTGTACGGCACGAGGTGGCGCGTCTCGCCGTAACCGAACGGAGATTCCTGCACGTTCGCCCCGCATTGGGTGCCGCACGCCATCGCCGTGCTCACGTGCAGAAAGCGCCGCAGCGTTTTGCTGCCGACAAAACGCGACGCAAAGCGCAACGTATCGCGCACATTTGTATCGAGTACTTGCGGATGCGTCGAGAACGATGCGAGCCCCGCGCAGTTGATCACGTGCGATGCCTTGCCGAGCCGCGCCAGATCGATTTCCGAAAACGCGCTGCCGAGCTCGCCGACCATCACGTTCCTATCAGTGATTCGCTGAGCGCGAGCATGCGGCAGCCCGCAACGCACCGCCGAAGCGCGCAGCCGCGCGAGCGCGTCGGCCACGCTGACGCCGCGCACCAGACACACCATGCGCTCGATCAGGCCGGCGTTGATCAGGGTCACCAGCAGATTGCCGCCGATAAAGCCGGTCGCACCGGTCAGCAGCACACTGTCGACGCCCATCGCCTGCGCGCGCGCCGACGATACCAGGCTGTCCTGCCAGGCGTTGGACAAAGGGGTTTGCCATGCAAACATCGCGAGCTCCTTGCGGGAACGTGAGATCGTCAAAGCGTCGATCCGGACAACCAGTCAACAACAGGCGCATCAGCCAGCGCATCAATACCGATACGTCAGCGCCGAGATCGCGAAGTAGTTGTTCTTCGACTGCACGATCGGGCTGTTCGCCGACGCACCCAACAGCCGCGTCACGCCGCCTTCGGTATGCACCGACCAGCGCGGCGAAAACATGTACGTCCACGCAGCCGACACCTTCGCGCTGTCGAATCCGCCTTTCACCGCATACGGCTGAAAACGGCTCGCGGCCGCTTGCGCATCGGTGACTCCAAAGAAGGTCTGCGTGTAGCGGCCACTGCCGGCATGCACGCTGCCTTTGATGCTGATTTCGTTGTCGACGCTTTGCAGCACCGGCACGGTCAGATCGACGTGCCCGCTCGTCCCGTGACTCGTGTTCGTCACCAGCTGGTCCAACGTGATGCTGATGGTCGACGGACCGAACAGATGCGCCCCGACCTGCACGGACAGCATCACCGAACCGGGAATCCGGCCCATGCCCTTCAGGTAGTCGGAGCCGGGCAAATCGGCGCGATTGCGATCGGTGCGACCGAAGTCGTAGCTCAGCGCCGCCGAGGCGAACATGCCGTTAGCAAAGATGCGCTTGTAGCCGAGGCCGTCCATCGGGCTCAGAAAGATGCCGTTGCTAAACTCGGCGGCAATGAGCGGCGCGACGAACGGACGGTAGTCGCGGCTGCCCTGATAGCGCGGCGCCACGCCGCCAGCGAGCGAAAACATGTAGAAATTCTCGGCGTAGACCGTCGACGAGCAGGTCAGGGCAAACAGCGGAACACACAGACAAGCGAAGCGTTTGCGCACGGTCAGGACTTTTTTGGGACGGAAGCCGCAGTCTAGGGATGCTGCTTCGGCGCGTCTGTCCTGAAGTTGGGGAAATGTGTGCACAATTGTGTTCAAGTGTTCGCGAATGTCCGCTGCGTATCCCGCACGCATGCGCGCGGATAGAATCGGTGCCTGATACGACGCCTTGTTAGAACAACCGAACTCGAAAAACCGCCTTTGAAACCTGACACACGCCAACACCTTCGCGCGAATCTGCTGATGCTGATCGCGGCGATGATCTGGGGCTCCGCATTCGTCGCACAACGCTTGAGCCTCGATGCGATCGGACCGTTCCTGTTTACCGGACTGCGTTTCCTGCTCGGCGCGCTGGTCGTGCTGACGATGATCGTCTGCGTGCGGCGCTCCGCACTGGCAGAACTAACGAAGCGCGAACCCGGCGGCGCACGTGAACTGCTCGGTGCCGGCGTGCTGCTTGGCGTCGTGCTCTCGGCGTCGATTTCGTTTCAGCAGATCGGCCTGCAATATACGAAGGTCGCCAACGCCGGCTTCATCAGTTCGTTGTATGTGGTGCTCGTGCCGCTGCTGGGCGTGCTGTTTCGTCATCGGACGGGATTCGGCACGTGGCTCGGTGCGACGCTGGCCGCGATCGGCATGTACTTTCTGAGCGTCAACGAGCACTTCTCGATTCTGTACGGCGACTGGTATCAGCTGGCCGGCGCGCTGGTGATTTCCGTGCAGATGATGCTGGTCGGCCGCTTCGCGCTGCGACACGACACGCTGATGCTGGCGCTCGTGCAGTTCGTGACTTGCGGGCTCGTGTGTCTGGCCATCGGTCTTGTGATCGAGCCGGTCAATCTCGCCGTGATCGAGCGCGCCGCGCCGACGATTCTGTACGGCGGTGCGCTGTCGGTGGGCGTCGCCTATACGATTCAGGTGGTTGCGCAAAAGTACGCGGCGCCGTCGCATGCCGCAGTGATCTTCAGTATGGAGGGTGTGTTCGCCGCGCTCGCGGGGTGGCTCGTGCTCGGCGAAACGCTGACGACGCGTGCGCTATTCGGATGCGCGCTGATGCTCGCGGGTTTGATTGTGTGCCAGGTGATGCCCGCGCCGCGACGCGGAAGTGAGCGTGATCGCTTGCCTCACGAGGCGTGAGGGCTTGGCCAGTCGCGCGAGTGACCGCATCGGCCGCTAAGCGGCGCGCGGCAGCGCGAAGAGTTTGGGTGTATCAGCAGTGGGCGGAAACACACACCAGCAGCCGTCGTCGTGTCGAAAGAAAAAGAGACCGCGCGATCCACCTTCCTGAGAAGTCTCGACCCGCACATAACGCCTGCCGCCCAGACGGGTGCGGCTGAATTCGGTCACGTGAACCGGCACCAAAGGCCCCGGCGCCAGCCATTTCTCGACCAGAAAACGTAGCGACTGTTCGCTTGCGGCTCTCATGATCCGCTCCGGGCCGGCTTGTCGTGGCTCGCCTCACGCGTGGCGTCGTTGCTTTCGTCGTTTTCGGCGCCTTCCTCATCATGCTCGGCGGATGCGAGAGATATGGCCCGATTAGTGGCCGCCGCCCGCAACGTCGTGCAGTGGCTGGCATGCCGGATGTCCGAGAGAAGACGGACTAATTGTCGTGCTGTTCTGCGTTTCATTGCACACCCCCGCACTGCACCAATAACTTCAGAAAACACTTTAACTCTATGCCTGGATAGGGCGTTGCTGAAATGATTTTGACTAAATAGCAACAGTTGCGCTTGCAAAAACATAGATGCAATCTTTGTACCTTCCAGCTTCAATGTGCGCGCGCGGGGAAGCGCGGTCTGTACGCTGGCGAGCGTATGACGTTGACGAAAAAAACCGGGGCGCCACCCGGCAGCTGAGGCCCGGATCGGCAAGTTATCCACAATTGCCTATGAATAACTTCGGGAAAGCGCATCGGACAGCCTGTGTGCGAAATCTTGATAAGACGCGCCGCCGGGCAAGCCCTGTCAAAGTTATCCCAGCTTTGTAGTTTTTCTACCGTCGTGTTCCGCAGGGTTATGGGTTTCGCATGACATTGATGTGACGGAGGATTTGATAGTTATCCACAGACGGGGTTAACCCTTGTTAACTATTACTACATATGTATACGTATGAAGTAAAAGACATAGGATAAGTGGCGCTGCGTGATGAGATCAAAGGCTGATCAGCTCTTGACCAGCCGAAACCCCGTTGCATCGGGACATGCATCAAGGCGCGATGCTCGGTCCGCTTGCAGGTTGCACGGCAGCTGCTTTGTCAATCGCATCAGGCAAGTCGGGAAGCGGCGCTGGAACTGTCGCTTCGACCGGCAACGGCAACAGGCGCGTTTCGATGCGGTTGTTCACGACCGGCTGCGTGCGCACCACCGTTTGCAGATAGTGATCGACAAGGCCGAAGAAACGATCGTAAAACTTGCCCGACGGAATGGTCTCACTTGAAATCTTGACCATCGCATCGCTGTTCGAGCGGATCGGCAGCGACAGCGAACCCAGCACGCTTAGCCCGACGCTCGCCGACGTATCGCTTTTCTTCAGCGCAAAGCCGTTTTGCACAGCATTGACGTAGACGATGCTCGTATCGCTCGCCTCTTCTCCCGGCGTACACACCACATGGAACTCGACGACGACGTGCGTATCACCGGTCGGCTGGAAATTTTTCGTTCCATCGACGGTATCGGTACGCGTCAGCGTCGTCAGATAGCCCTGACTCAGCAGTGCGCGACGTGCGGCCTCACAGGTATCCGTGACGCTCGAATTGAAATTTCGGGCGTAAGGGCTCGCACCCGTTTCGAATAATTCCTGCTGGAATTTCGGTTGCGGGGCGCTGCTGCAAGCGGCAAGTGTCAGCAGGCCGAGAAGCGTGGCGGCAGTGGCTTTGGAAAACGAGGTGAACATGATCGATCGGAAGAGGCGCTGCGTGAGCTCGAATGGGAATGCATTGTAGAGCGGTTGCCAAGGTGTGCGTAAAAAGTGCGCAGCGCTGCGCCGCCTCACACAGCGTGACGGCTCAATTCCACGCCTTCAGGCGCGGGAGTATGACAACGAGGAGAAATACGACGGAGCTGCCGCTCAGTGCAGCATGGCAGGCGATGCGCCAGGCAGCGCCACAGCGGCGTTGCCGGCCGGTATCGTAAAAGCGTCGGCCCAGTTGTCCGGCGTCGGGCAACGGTCGGCTTCGCACATGCTGGTTTGCGCGCCTGCGTGCGATGCGATGTTCTGCGCCCCGGCGACGTCGGCGAAATCTTCGACGCGCAAGCTCACCTTCTTCGCGTACGCCTGCGATCCGCCGTAACTCTTGAGCGCGGCGTTCATGTCGCCGTTGGCCGAACGCATGTAGCCGTACAGGATCGCCGAGCCTACCTCGATGTTGGTGGTCGGCTCGGTGAGGTCCTTGACGTTCCTCAACATCCCCCGATGGGCGCCCGGCACCACCTGCATCAGCCCGGTCGCGCCGTTGGCGCCCTTGGCCTTTTCCTTGAAGCGGGATTCGATCGAGATGATCGCCAGCAACAGTGCTGGCGGCAGTGAGTATTTCGAAGCAGCGGACTGAACCGCGTCCGAAATCTTTTGTGCCTTTTCCTTTGCCAGACCGAATTTCTGCGTCAGATACGCGGACATGCGGTCATTGTTTTCATCGGCCGTTGCGGTTTGCATCAGGCCGAGCGAAAGCACGATCAGGCAAAGTAACCGGCTCATAACGGAGGACGGAAAAGAAAGGGGATGTGCGCATTATAGCTCTGCCCCCAAAAGAGGCACCAAAAGGCCAAAATTCGTCTGAGGAAAGGTGGCTGGCTGGTGCGTCCGCAAGTGCTTTGCGAGCGCAGGTCGGGCCACCCAGTTGCGCAGCAGTGCACCCGGTGAAACTACAGCAGGCTGTGAACCGACGCGCTCATTGCGCGTAGCGGCGATGCAAGGCGGCGGCCACTTCCGCGAAACGGGCGCGCAATTCGGGCGGCGCCAGTACGTCGGCCTCAGCGCCGAAGCGCAGCAACTCCGCGCATGCCTGTCTTATCGAACCGACCGGCAACGTGACCGTGCACCAGCCGTCGGACGGATCCGGCTCGCCGATTTTCGCGGCTGAGCGTGCGAACGGCGACGTGAAGGCTTCGAGCATCTGCATGCCCCATGGCGACAGACGCAACGTTGCCTCGCTCGCATGCATCTCTTCGGACAGACGCTGCGTGCTGTCTTGCCAGTAAGCCGTCAGATCGAAGGCGGGTGGCCGCTCGAAAGTCTCGTCCAGCATGCTCAATTCGAGAATACGCGAAATGCGGTAGATGCGAATGTCCGCGCCGACCCGCCCGACCACGTACCACGCGCCGCTTTTCAGCACGATGCCGAGCGGTTCGATCCGCCGAAATTTTTCGGCCTTCCAGCTCTGATAGCGAATCTGCAGCGGACGCTGTTCCCACACCGCGCTCGCGATCAACGGCAGATTCGCGGGCTGGTCCGCGTCGGAAAACCATGCTGGAGCGTCGAGGTGAAAACGCGAGCGCATGCGCTCCGCGGTCGAACGCAATTCGACCGGCAGCGCGGCAAGCAACTTGGTTTGCGCGCCGGCCATGACGGCGCCGAGCCCAAGCGCCTGCACCGGCCCCGGCAAGCCGGCGAGGAACAATGCCTCTGCTTCCTGCGACGACAGACCGTTCAGACGCGTACGGTATCCGTCGAGCAGACGATAGCCGCCTTCCGCACCACGTTCGCTCTGGACGGGGACGCCCGCGGCGCTCAAGGCGTCGATGTCCCGATAGATCGTGCGCAGGGAGACCGCGCATTCGTCGGCGAGCGACTGCGCGGTCACGCGTCCGCGCGCTTGCAGGGTCATCAGGATGGAAAGGAGGCGGCTGGCTCTCATGCGGACAAGTGTAGTCATACCTGACACAAACTGACAGGTATGGGCGCTTAGGATGGGGACGCCCGGCGCCAGATGGACGCTGGCTTTTCCAACGAGACGTTCACCCAGAAGGCTCCCCCCATGACCACCGACCGCACGATCACGCTGTTCCACTCACCGCAATGCCGCTCCGTCAGCGTACTCACGCTGCTCGAGGAACTCGGCGCGCCGTATCAGCTGAAGGTGCTGAACATAAAGGCCGGCGAGCAGCGCAAGGCGCCGTATCTTGCGATCAATCCGCTCGGCAAAGTGCCGGCGATTCTTCACGGCGACGCGCTGATCACCGAACAGGTCGCCATCTTTATCTATCTGGCCGATCTGTTTCCCGAAGCAGGTCTCGCGCCGGCGCTCAATGATCCGTCGCGCGGGCCGTATCTGCGTTGGCTGGTGTACTACGCGGCCTGCTACGAACCGGGGCTGGTCGACAAGGCGATGAAGCGCGAACCGGCGCCGCTCGCCACGTCGCCGTACGGCGATTTCGATTCGATGCTCGGGACCGTGACGAGCCAGTTGCAGGCGTCGCCCTATTTGCTCGGCGACAAGATGTCGGCCGCGGATATTTTGTGGGGCATCGCGCTGCATTGGGGGATGATGTTCAAGCTGGTGCCTGAGACGCCGGCCGTGCTCGAGTACACCCAGCGCGTCTGCTCGCGGCCGAGCTTCGTGAAGGTGAGCGAGCGGGATGTTGCGCTGGCGGCCGAGCATGAAGCGGCGGTCAAAGGGGCTTGATGTTGAGAGCGGGTTGCCGGGGATGCTGCGCGCGGCGATCAGCGGTGCTGGCGCCTGGCCTGTTGGCCAGTTGAGCGGCCTGCCGGTCCGGCATCCGGCTCGATGCGCCGGGATTTGAGACAATGAAGGCCGCCGGTGAATGTCTTCCCGGGACAACCGGGCGCGCCTTGACCTTTTCAGCAGGCGTCGGCCCATTGAACAAGAGATGTTTTCAGGTATGAGCAAGACCGTATTCATTCCCAGCGTCCCTGCGACGTCGGAGGAGGATTTCGAAGTGTCGGCGACGTCGAAACTCGCCGGCTACCGGCGTTTTTTCGGCGTGTTGAAAGTGGTTCGAACCACCGATGGCCGCGTGCTGTTCCCATTCGACGGCGCGCCGGAACTCGGACCTTACGCGACCAAGCTGGAAGCCGTCGCGGCGGCGCAGGTGTATGGCGAGCACATCGTGACCAGCGACCTGGCGCGTCCGGAGTTGTAAGCGCGGGCGCGTGGCAGGTGCGCTTTGGTCCCTTTGGCGGGTTGCTTGGGTTAGTTACTCGGGATCGTCAATTGAGGTGATCACTTCGGGAGCAACGGATGCCTCGTCTGCGCAAAATGGGCTCATCGGCCGCTGTTGTGGGAAGTGCGGCAGTGCTGATGGCCGCGCTCTGTCAATCCGGCTTCGCTCAGACGCCGGACGCCGATGCCGATGCCGGTCAGACCGCGCTAGGCAAAGCCGAGGTCGTTCACGCCCAGGTCCGTGTCGTAGCGATCTATCCGGCCACCAACAGCGTCACGCTACGCGGTCCGCACGGCAATCTTGCGGATGTCGACGTCAACCCCCAGTTGGCCGACGTCAGGAAACTGCGGGTCGGCGACAAACTGAACGTTGCATACCAGCAGGCACTGCTGCTTCAAGTCGACAAGGTGACCACCAAAGGTGTGCGCGAACGCATCGAGACGACGGTGGCGATACCGGCCTCAGCGGGATACGCATCGTCGGCGCATAGGGTGCAGGTTGTCGCGACGGTGTTGAAGATCGACCGCAAGAGCCGGATGGTGACGCTGCGTGGGCCAAAGCATCAGCAAGTACTGAGGGCGGCGGAGAGTATTCCGCTCGATCAGTTGAAAGTCGGGGACAGTGTGCGCGCGGAGTTTGTGTCGGCGGCTGCGGTGGAGGTGGTGAGGAAGTGAGGTGAGCTGTTGAGGCAAAAAAACGGCCGCCTTCGGGCGACCGGTTTTTCTGGCGTGAGGCTAGACTTTCACCCTCACTCCACCGTCACCGACTTCGCCAGGTTTCGCGGCTTATCCACATCCGTGCCTCGCGCACAAGCCGTGTGATACGCCAGCAACTGCAGCGGCACCACATGCAGGATCGGTGACAGCAAGCCATAGTGCTCCGGCATCCGGATCACATGCAGGCCTTCGTCATTGACGATTTTCGTATCCGCGTCCGCAAACACATAAAGCTCACCGCCTCGCGCACGCACTTCCTGGATATTCGACTTCAGCTTCTCCAGCAGCGCGTCATTCGGCGCCACCGTGACCACCGGCATCGCCTCAGTCACGAGCGCCAGCGGCCCATGCTTCAACTCGCCGGCCGGATACGCTTCCGCGTGGATATAGGAAATCTCCTTGAGCTTCAACGCGCCCTCGAGCGCGATCGGGTAATGCAGCCCGCGCCCGAGGAACAACGCATGCTCCTTGCGCGAAAACTCTTCCGACCACGCGATGATCTGCGGCTCCAGCGCCAGCACGCTATTCAACGCCGCAGGCAAGTGGCGCAACTGCTTCAGATACACGGCTTCCTGTTCCGCACTCACCTGCCCACGCAGCTTCCCAAGCGTCGCGGCGAGCACGAACAGCGCGACCAGTTGCGTCGTGAATGCCTTGGTCGACGCCACACCGATCTCGCGACCCGCATGGGTGAGGAACGACAATTCCGTCTGGCGCACCATCGCGCTTGTGCCGACATTGCACACCGCCAGCGTATGTTTATGGCCCAACGACTGCGCATGCTTGAGCGCCGCCAGCGTATCGGCCGTTTCGCCCGACTGCGAGATCACCACCACCAACGACTTCGGATTCGGCACCGACTCGCGATAGCGATACTCGCTGGCAATTTCCACCTGGGTCGGGATCTTCGCGACCGACTCGAGCCAGTACTTCGCGGTCAGTCCCGAGTAGTAGCTCGTGCCGCACGCGAGAATCAGCAGGTTGTCGATGTCGGCGAACACCTTGCCGGCGCCCTCGCCGAATAGCGCCGCGTCGAACGAATCGCCTTGCGGGATCGTGTCCGTAATCGCACGCGGCTGCTCGAAAATTTCCTTCTGCATGAAGTGGCGATACGGGCCGAGCTCGACCGCGCCGCCATACGCCGCGACCTGACGCACTTCGCGCTGCGCATCGTAGCCGTCACGATCGGTGATACGTACGCCCTCGAGCGACAGTTCGCAGACGTCGCCTTCCTCGAGGAAGATGAAACGTTCGGTGCTGCCGGCAAGCGCCAGCGCATCTGACGCGAGGAAGTTCTCGCCGTTGCCGAGCCCCACTACCAACGGCGAACCTTGCCGCGCGCCGACCACCGTATGCGGCTGATCCTTATGCAGTACCGCGATCGCGTACGCGCCGTGCAATTGCCCGACCGCTTCGCGCACCGCGGCAAACAGATCGCCGCGATACAGGCTGTGAATCAGGTGAGCGATAACCTCCGTGTCGGTCTGCGAGACAAACACATAACCCTTACCCCGCAGCATTTCACGCAGCGACTCGTAGTTCTCGATGATGCCGTTGTGTACCAACGCGAGGGCGTCTTTCGAGAAAATCGGGTGGGCGTTGTCGGTCACCGGCGCGCCGTGTGTCGCCCAGCGCGTATGCGCGATACCCGTGATGCCTTCGAGGTGGCTCTCCTTCACCTGCTCGTCCAGATCCGCCACGCGCGCGACACTACGCGCACGACGCGGCCCGTCATTACCGAGTACCGCCACGCCGCACGAATCGTAGCCGCGATACTCGAGACGACGCAGCCCTTCGATCAGGACGGGAACGATGTTACGTTGCGCAACCGCGCCGACAATGCCACACATGGCTTATTCCTTTTCAGTGCTGGGTTTCAGGGAGCGCGCTTCACGTGCGCGTCACGCCCATCAACCTTTCTTCTTGGTCGGGCGTACATAGCCCGACTTGCTTGTTTGAGTCTTATCGTTCAGGACCAGCATGTCTTCTTCGACATCCTTCCAGACCGTGGTGCCCGCGGCGATCGTCACGCCGCGCTTGACGCGCACGGGCGCAACGAGTTGCGTGTCCGAACCGACAAACACGTCGTCTTCAATGACCGTACGGAATTTGTTCGCGCCGTCGTAGTTACAGGTGATGGTACCCGCGCCGATATTCACGCGCGCCCCGACATCCGCATCGCCGATATACGTCAGATGGTTCGCCTTCGAGCCATGACCGAGCACCGAGTTCTTCACCTCGACGAAGTTGCCGACGTGCGACTCATCCTGCAACGACGTGCCCGGACGTAGCCGCGCATAAGGGCCGAGCACGACGTTTGCACCGACTTCAGCGCCTTCGATATGCGTGAACGCATCGACGCGCGTTCCGGCGCCGATCGTCGCATTGCGGATCACGCAGTTCGGCCCGACCGTCACGTTGTCAGCCAACGTGACGCGGCCTTCGAACACGCAGTTCACGTCGATCGAGACGTCGCGGCCGCATTCGAGCGTGCCGCGCACGTCGATTCGAGCCGGATCCGCAAGCGTTACGCCGGCCACCAACAAGGTCTCGGCGACATTGTGCTGATGAATCCGTTCGAGTTCGGCAAGCTGCTGCTTGCTATTCACGCCGAGCGTTTCCCACTCTTCGTCAGGCTGCGTGGTGACGACTTCGAGTCCGGCTTCGATCGCCATCTCGACCGCGTCGGTCAGATAAAACTCGCCTTGCGCGTTGTCGTTCTTCAACGCAGCGAGCCAGCCGCCAAGACGCTCGGTCGGCGCGACGATGATGCCGGTGTTGATCTCGGCGATCTTGAGCTGCTCGGGCGTGGCGTCTTTCTGTTCGACGATGCGCGACACCTTGCCGTGCTGATCGCGCACGATGCGCCCGTAACCGCTGGGGTCGTCAAGCGTGACGGTGAGAACGCCGTAGCCGCCTCGGCCCGCGCGATCGGTCAGCGCCTGCAGCGTGCTGGCGCGCGTAAGCGGCACATCGCCGTACAGCACCAGCGTAGGTTCGGACGGATCGAGCAGCGGCAGCGCCTGTTGCACCGCGTGGCCCGTGCCGAGTTGCTGCTCCTGCGCGGCGAACTGGACGTCCGGCGCGGCTACCGCCTGGCGCACGGCTTCGGCGCCATGACCGACCACCACGACCAGACGCGTGGGCTTGAGCGCACGAGCAGTGTCGATGACATGAGCGAGGAGCGGCCGGCCGGCCAGGGGATGGAGCACCTTGGGAAGCGCGGACCGCATGCGCTTACCGGTGCCTGCCGCCAAAATCACGATGTTCATGGCGTCGGCAATCAGACAAGTTTGGAGCCGACGATTCTATCATGCAGCCCATAACGAATAAGGCCGCTCGCGCGGCCCTATTACCTTCCCGAAACACCCGGAAACCTTTGATTTCAGGGCACTTCACGACTGGTTACATATCGTCGAACTGAACGATCGAGATCGGCTTCGATCCGTTGAAGGTTGCGCCGTCACCGGAATCGGTCGAACACGGCTCTTCGTCGAAGGCGATATCGCCTTGCGGATCGGCCTCGCCGCTTGCACGCAGGCCGGCGAACGGGAACAGCTTGTGATCCATCAGATGCGACGGCACGATGTTCGACAACGCGTTGAACATGTTCTCGATGCGGCCCGGGAAGCGCTTCTCCCAATCGCGGATCAGCGCCTTCATTTCCGCGCGTTTCAGGTTCGGCTGGCTGCCGCACAGGTTGCACGGAATGATCGGAAATTCGCGCAGCTCCGCGTACTTTTCCAGATCGGTTTCCTTCACGTAGGCGAGCGGACGGATCACGATATTCTTGCCGTCGTCCGATTGCAGCTTGGGCGGCATGCCCTTCAGCTTGCCGCCGTAGAACATGTTCAGCAGCAGCGTTTGCAGAATGTCGTCGCGATGATGGCCGAGCGCGATCTTGGTGGCGCCGAGCTCGCCCGCCACACGATACAGAATGCCGCGACGCAGCCGCGAACACAGCGAGCAGGTGGTCTTGCCCTCCGGCACCAGCCGCTTGACGATGCTGTAGGTGTCCTGGTTCTCGATGTGAAACGGAATGTCGAGTTGCTTGAGGTATTCGGGCAGCACGTGTTCCGGGAAGCCCGGCTGCTTCTGGTCGAGATTCACCGCGACAATGTCGAAGTTGATCGGCGCGCGTTCGCGCAGCCGCATCAGGATTTCGAGCATCGCGTAGCTGTCCTTGCCGCCCGACAGGCACACCATTACCTTGTCGCCTTCCTCGATCATGTTGAAGTCGCCGATCGCCTCACCGACCTGGCGCGCGAGCCGCTTGAACAGCTTGTTGTTCTCGTACGCTTCTTTCTGCTCGCGACGTGTGAGCGGCGCTTTGACCGCTGAGGCCTGCACAGCTTGTGCAGGCCCTGGGGCCGCGGTGTCGTTCAGGATTTCCTGAGCATTCATGGCTCAATCCTCTTTGATACGGAAGACTTCGACGCCCACGGCATCGCAGTCGGGATAAACGTCCGGCTTTTCGGTCGACACGCACACGGCGCGCACCTGCGGATGATCGAGGAGCGCCTTGACGAGGTCATCGCAGAGGGTTTCCTGCAGGTGGATATGACCTTGGTCGACGCGGCGCGCGATGGTCGAGCGCATGAAGTCGTAGTCGACCACTTCGTTCAATTTGTCCTGAACCGGCGTGGACAGCGCGAGCGGCACGAACAGTTCGACGTTGATCACGACGCGCTGTTCGCCGCGCTTTTCGAAGTCGTGCACGCCGATGTTGATGTGCACTTCGTAATTGCGCAGAAAGAGCCGGCGGCAATCGACGAGCCGGGGATGCGAAAGAGCGGCAAACATGTTCGTTCCAGTCGAAAAAAGAGTGCGGAGCACTCAAGTGGGCGCTTCAGGCGCCCGTCAAAAACATAACGTCGCGCGGCAGCGGCACGAGGTGCTGCCCGCCGTCGACCACCAGCGTCGTTCCGGTGACGCCCGCTGCATCGGCGAGATACAGCGCGGCGGCGACAATATCCTCCGGCCGCGACGCGCGGCCCAAAGGCGTAGCACGGTGAGCTTCTTCAAAACCGGCCGGCGTTTGATCGCCGGATTGCATCGTCAGACCAGGGGCAAGCCCGACCACGCGCACTTTCGGCGCCAAGGCCTGCGCCAGCGCCACCGTCGCCGTCTGCAACGCTGCCTTCGACAGCGTGTAGGACAGGTAGTCCGGGTTCATGTTGTACAGCTTCTGGTCCAGCACATTGATGACCACGCCGCGCTGGCTTTCATCGGTGCGCGCGGCTTCCGGCGTGGCCTCGAACAGCATACGCGCCAGCACGAGCGGCGCCCCGAGATTCATCGCGGTCAGCTTCAGCAGCAGGTCGTAACCAACGTTCTGCGCCGTGTCTTCCTCGAAGCGAGACGCATTGTTGACAATACACGACGGGCGACCCAGCGCGGCCATACAGGCGGGCAGAAGCTGCTCGACCTGGCCCTCGTCGCCCAATTCAGCGTGCAAAGCCACCGCCCGGCGGCCCATGGCGACGATTTCCGCGACTACTTCGTCAGCCTCCCCGCGCGACGCGCCGTAATGGACCGCCACGTCCCAGCCACGCGCGGCGAAGCCGAGCGCGAGCGAGCGCCCGATGCGGCGGGCGGCGCCGGTAATCAGCACGATGCGCGGCGTTTCAGGCGCGCGGGCGGCGGCGTTGTCCATAGAGGCGGTCATTTACAATGCGGGGATGAATCCGAAAGCTCACCAACCCGATAGTTTACCTGCTCCCGGCCCGAGCGCGCTTGCGCAGTCCGAAGCGCTGGTCGCACAGGTCCGCGCGGAGCTCGAAGCAGCCGGCGGCTGGCTGCCATTCGACCGCTACATGGAGCGCGCGCTTTACGCGCCGGGACTCGGCTATTACAGCGGCGGCGCCCGCAAATTCGGCCTGCGCGGCGACGACGGCAGCGACTTCGTCACGGCGCCGGAAATGTCGCCTCTCTTCGCCGCGACGCTGGCGCGCCCGCTCGCCGAGGCCTTGGAGGCGAGCGGCACGCGCGAACTGATGGAATTCGGCGCCGGCACGGGCAAACTCGCCGCCGGCCTGCTGAATGCGCTCGACACGCTGGGCGTCGAATTCGACAGCTACTCGATCGTGGATTTGTCCGGTGAATTGCGCGAACGCCAACGCGAGACGATCGAAGCCGCGGCACCGGCGCTGGCCGCGAAAGTGCGCTGGCTGGACGCATTGCCGGAGCAATTCGAAGGCGTGGTGATCGGCAATGAGGTATTGGACGCGATGCCGGTGCGGCTGTTCGCATTTACCGACGGCGCCTGGCATGAACGCGGCGTGACGTGGCGCGACGAGGCCTTTGCGTTCGACGACCGGTTGGTATCGGAAGCTGCGGACATTGCGCTTCTGGCTGAGATCGAAACTATCGGCGACGACTACGTGACCGAAACGCACGACGCCGCCCGGGCATTCACGCGGACCATTTGCACGATGCTTGCGCGTGGCGCGGCGTTCTTTATCGATTATGGTTTTCCGCGCCACGAGTACTACCATGAGCAGCGTGCGCAGGGCACGTTGATGTGCCATTACCGGCACCGGGCGCATGGTGACCCGTTTGTTTATCCGGGTTTGCAGGACATTACCGCGCACGTGGAATTTACCGGCATTGCCGAAGCCGGTGTCGAGGCTGGCGCCGATTTGTTGGGCTTCACTTCGCAAGCGCGGTTCTTGTTGAACGCGGGGATTACCGAGACGTTATCGGCGCTCGATCCTTCGGACACGGCGAAGTTTTTGCCTGCGGCGAATGCGGTCCAGAAGTTGTTGTCCGAGGCGGAGATGGGCGAGCTGTTCAAGGTGATCGCATTTTCGCGCGGGCTGGATGACACGCTGCAGGCGTTTTCGAGCGGCGACCGGTCACATACGTTGTGATTTTTTGCCTTAGGGGTTGGCGATGATCCGCTGGCTGTTGACTACGTTTGTTGCGGTGGCGGTGTTGTCGGCCTGCTGGCCGTGGCTCAGGAAGATTGGGGTTGGGCGGATGCCCGGGGATGTCACGTTGCGCCTCTTCGGGCGGGAGTATCCGTTTCCGTTTATGTCGACGCTTGTTCTTTCGATGGTTTTGTCGCTGATCGCGAGGGTTTTGTAGTCTGCGCGGCGCTTGTTTGTCAGTGTTCCTGGGGCTTTGGCCTTTCCTTGAATTGTTAGTGGTCTATTAGCGTTGCCCCTGTGCGGGGCGGCACTTACTTTCTTTGCCGCCGCAAAGAAAGATAAGCAAAGAAAGCGGCTAGAAGCCCCTGCTAAGTGGGCACCGTTGTCTGCTGCGGGTAGTGGTGCGACTGGAATCCGTGTTCTCGTACATTCCGCGCTAGTGACAAAGGAGTCATCAGCTCCCACTCCGCACTACGTGCGTCGCGGACGGGTATGCAGGGGAAACCATGGGCTTCGGTTTTGGTTTGTGGGAGCCGTCGGCTTCGCCTCGGCGAGGCGTTCCTGCACTTCCCCGGAAACCCTGCCTCAATGATATGTCGGTGTGCTGAATCACCGTCCCGATCACGATCACAGCCGTAGTTGCAGTTGCAGTTGCAGTTGCAGTTGCAGTTGCAGTTGCAGTTGCAATCGTGATGGTGGTGCAATGACGAGCCACGGTTCGGTGGCGAGGCGTCAACGCCAAAACGTAGCGATAGGTTTTATGAACGGCTCTTCGGCGCGCGCAGCGCCGCCGGAAGTATGACGCCCTTGTCACAAGCACGTGCAGGGGCACGAACACAGATTCCAGATGCACCACTACCCCTAGCAGACCACGGTGCCCACTTAGCAGGGGCTTCTAGCCGCTTTCTTTGCTTATCTTTCTTTGCGGCGGCAAAGAAAGTAAGTGCCGCCCCGCACAGGGGCAACGCTAATAGACCACTAACAATTCAAGGAAAGGCACCAAAGCCAGATCAAGGAAAGGCCAACGCTCCAAGAACACTGACAAACAAGCGCCGCACAGGCAAAAAAACCTCAAACAACAAGAGCCCCTTCAACAGCGCGAACGCGCTCCTGATGCACTGCATCCTTAATCCCCGCAGGCGAGTCAACGAGCCGCCTAGCCACTGCCCCAGCATCCACCCCCCGCGCAGCAACAAGCGCAACCCGCAGCCGCTCAGCCTGCGGATACTCCCGCATCTCAAACCCAAGCCGCCCGCGCGCATCCGCCTCGCATGCCTGCAAGGCTTCAGCAAACCGCGCAGGTTTCCGAATCGCATCGCTGCGCTCAAGCAGCCTCACCAACGCGGCGGCCCCCATCTCCATCACGCGATGAATATTCCCATGCTCCCGCGCAACCAGCAGCGCCAGATCACGGCATTCATTCGGCACCCGCAGCCGCTCGCATAAAGGCTTCAGCAAATCCACGCTGCGCCCCTCATGCCCGATATGCCGCGGCAAAACGTCATCCGGCGTCGTCGCTTTGCCCAGATCATGCGTGAGCGCCGCAAACCGCACCGGCAACGCGTAACCCTGCTGCGCGGCATGGTCGACCACCATCATTACGTGCACGCCCGTATCCACTTCGGGATGATAGTCAGCCCGCTGCGGTACGCCGAACAATGCATCGATCTCCGGCAGAATCCGCGCCAAAGCGCCGCATTCCCGCAGCACTTCGAACATGCGCGACGGCTTCTTCTCCATCAATCCGCGCGACACCTCCTGCCATACGCGCTCGGCGACCAGTGCATCGACCTCACCCTCGGCCACCATCTTGCGCATCAGCGCCATCGTCTCCGGAGCCACCGTGAAATCGACGAAACGCGCCGCAAATCGCGCAATCCGCAAAATCCGCACAGGGTCTTCCAGAAACGCATCGCTGACGTGACGAAACAGCCGCGCCTGCAAATCGCCCCGGCCGTTGAACGGGTCGATCACCGGGCCGGTCAGTTCGCCGTCCGGGCGCATTTCGCGCGCCATCGCGTTGATTGTCAGGTCGCGGCGCGCGAGGTCCTCTTCGAGTGTGACGTCCGGCGCGTAGAAGAACTGGAAGCCGTGATAGCCCGCAGCCGTCTTGCGCTCGGTGCGTGCAAGCGCGTACTCCTCGTGCGTCTGCGGATGCAGAAACACCGGGAAATCCTTGCCCACCGGACGATAGCCCTGCGCCACCATCTGCTCGGGCGTCGCGCCCACCACCACGTAGTCCCGGTCCTGCACGGGTACGCCCAGCAACTCGTCGCGGATCGCGCCGCCTACTGCGTAGATATTCATGGGCATACGTCTTGGTACGGAATGGCATGCGTTTCGCGCAGCGCGTCGTCGATCCACGACTTCACCGCCGGCAACGCCGTCACGCGACGAACATAAGCCGCGGCGGCCTCGGAGAGCGCCGGTTGCCACGTGTTGAAGCGCATCACGACGGGTGCGTACATCGCGTCAGCAATGCTGAACTCGCCGAACAGGAAAGGACCGCCGTAGGTATCGAAACACCTGCTCCAGATCGCGTCGATACGCGCAATGTCGGCCAGTGCGCCCGGTGTGGCGTTCTTACCCGGAAACGACGCGCGAATGTTCATCCACATGTTCGAGCGCAATTCGCCGAAGCCCGAATGCATCTCGGCGCTGATGCTGCGCGCGTGACTGCGCGCCGCCGGGTCGCGCGGCCACAGCACATGCTGCGGGAAGCGCTCAGCCAGTGTCTCGGCGATCGCCAGCGAATCCCAGGTGGCCAATCCATCTTCGCCGATCAGGCACGGCAACTTGCCCGGACCGGTCGGCGCATACGCCAGAATCGCGGACTTCGTGCCGGCTTCATTCAGATGAATCAGCACCTCTTCAAATGGAATGCCGAAATGTTTGACCAGCAACCACGGACGCATCGACCATGACGAGTAGTTCTTGTCACCGATAAGCAGCTTCATGCCTGGTATAAAAGGTAGAGATTAGAAAAGGTTCAACGCCCCGCGCTCGCGCGAAACGTGTCGAAGCGCGAACGCGACGACGCGCCGGTCAGATACACGGGCGCGATCGTTTCAATGCTGGCGGGTTCGATGCCGAGTTCAGGCGCAAGCGGTCCGCTCAACACGTTGTCGACTTTCATCGAATCGAGATTGTCGCGCGAAATCACCGGTTCGCCCGGCGCCATTTCAAACGTCAACGCCTGCAAGCGCGCCAGCGCCTCCGGCAGGCGAATGATTCGCGCATGCCGGCCGATCACGTCGCCGCAATACTTGACGAGGTCTTCGAGCGTATAGACGGTCGGCCCGCCCAGCTCGTAGGTATGGCCGCTCGCCGCGTCGAGATCGAGCACGTTGCAGATCGCTTTGGCCACGTCGCCGACGTACACCGGCTGGAATTTTGCGTCCGGCATCGCAAGCGGAATCACCGGGAACATCCGCTGCAGGAACGCGAACTTGTTGAGCAGTTGGTCTTCAGGACCGAACACCACGGACGGACGGAAAATCGTCCACGCCAGATTCGCCGCATGCACGGCCTTTTCCCCGTCGCCCTTCGAGCGCGAATACATGCTCGGCCCGTTCGAGTCGGCGCCGAGCGAGCTGATATGAATCAGCCGATGCACGCCCTTGCCTTCGCAAGCCGCAACGATTTTGGTCGGCAATTCGACATGCGCGCGGGCGAACTCCGGGCCATAAGGCGTGCCACGTTTGCCATGCAGCGTGGCAACGAGGTTGATCACGCAATCGGCGCCCTCGACGAAACGCGCAAGCTGAACCGGATCGAACACGTCAGCTTCGATCACGTCGATGGGGAGCAGGGTGAGATGGCGGGCGTTATAGCGCCGCCGGGTGGCGATGCGCACGTCTTTGCCCATTTCAACCAGAGCATTGACGAGATGGCTGCCGATAAAACCGGAACCGCCGACGACCGCAACGGCTTGATGTCGCATTTTCGACTCCCTGGTGGAAGCCGCGGCAACGGCTGGCGTGGCGCACCGCCGCATCAGAAAACCTGACGCGGCGGCGGCACGGCGCTTACGGCGCGATATAACCCAGACGCGCCTTCAGCGATTGCGGACGGCCTTCGAACAATGCCGCGTAGTAGACCGTGTTGGACAACACATTCTTGACGTAGTCGCGCGTTTCCTGGAACGGAATCGTCTCGGCGAAGATCGCGCCTTCAACCGGATGCTGCAACGATTGCCGCCAGTTGCGCGGACGGCCGGGACCGGCGTTATAACCGGCGGTGGCCAGCACAGCAGACCCGTCGAACTGATTGTAGATCATGGACAGGTAGTTCGTGCCGAGCAGGATGTTGGTGTTGATATCGTTCATCTGCTCGCGCGAAATCGGGCCGAGGCCGATTTTCTTCGCCACCAGTTGCGCGGTGCCCGGCATCAGTTGCATCAGACCGCTCGCGCCGACTTCCGAGCGCGCGTTCATGATGAAGCGCGATTCCTGGCGGATCAGCCCGTATGCCCATTCGACGTCGAGTCCATTCGACTGCGCATCGCGCTCAACGATATCCTTGAACGGCGACAGATAACGCAGCGAGAAATCGTGTTCGCTCTTCGTGCGGTCCGCCGTGTTCACGGTGCGGTCATACAACTCGATACGGCGCGCGTATTCGGCCACGGCGATCAGCTGCCGGTCGCTCATATTGCGCAACGGCCAGTTCCATTCGCGATTGCCCTCGAGCCGCAGATTCAGCGCGTAGAAGCGCTGCGCCAGATCGAGACCCGGCGTGTTGCCGGCCTGTTGGATTTCGGCGTCGGTCACGGTGGTTTTCGGCGGCACGGTGATCTTCTGGCCGAGCTCTTCCGCAGCCAGTTGGCCGTAGAAGTTGAAGCCCTGCGAGATCGACTCGAATTCCTGGTTGGCCGTGGTTGTGTCGCCAGCCTGCTTGAGCGCACGGGCATGCCAGTACACCCACGACGGCTGATTGCGCAGCGCCGCCGGCATCTGTTCGATCGACCAGCGCACCATGGTCCAGTCGCCGGCGAGCAGCGCGGTGCGGGTGCGCCATTCGTACGCCGGGTTCGACAGCGGCGCATTCGCCGAGAGCCGGTACCAGTCGACCGCGCTCGGCATCTGCTTGGCGGCGGCCTGATAGGCAATCGTGCCCCAGCCGATTGCGCGCTCGGGCGAGCTCAACGACGGCGCGACCGAGGCGAAAGTGGCCGCGGCCATGGCCGGATCGTTGCGCGCCATGCGCGTGATCGCGAGCAACGCGAGTTGATGCGATTGCGTATCCGGACCGACGCCGCGCGCCAGCAACAACGGCGGCGTACTCGTGGCCTGGCCGAACAGCACCGGATCGGGCGGCTGGTTGCTAAGCGCATCGACGAGCTTGCTGCCCGTGCTCGTGTAGTTCTGTTCGTACGCGAGGCGGATCTGTTGCCACACGTCGTCGGAACTGAATTGCTGATTGACCGCGAGCGCGGTGATCAGATCGACGCAGCCGTCGCCGTACGACTTCGGGTCGACGAGCAGCGCACGCGCCGCGTCGGCGACGTTTTCACCCCGCGCGGCACGCGACTCGAGCGCGTAGCACTTAACCTGCGTATCGTCGTTCAGCACGAAACGCGCGTATTGCTGATCGAAGTTACGCCAGTCGTGACGTGCGCCGAGCACCGTGAGGTAGTCGTTCCGCATGCGGTCGGCGATGGCCTGGCCGTCGTACTTCTGCAGGAACGACAGCACCGGCGCATCCGGCGCGTCAATGCGCGCGTGGCCGCTGGAATCGAACAATTGCGGCTTGAGCTGGAAGTACTCCAGATACGAAGGCGCTGGATAGTTCGGGATCATGCTCGCCAGTTGCGCTGCGCGCGCCGCGTCATTATTGCGGGCGGCTTCGCGAAGCTGGACGAAGGTCTGGTCGTCGTTCGTGAGTTGCGAAAGGGGAATGGGCTTGACGGCGGAGGCCGTGCTGCACGCGACGAGTGCCGCAGCGGCAAGCGCCAGACCGGCCGCGCGATATACTCGATAGAGGCGTATTGACATCGTTGTTTCTGGAGCGCGAATTGAACCCAAGCATAGCATGCAACCCTGTCGCAGAATCGAAAAAGGCGCTGCGTCGAATGCTATTGGAAGCAAGGCTACAAGCGGCTTCCGAGCCGGCGCACAACGCCGCGCTCAACCGTCGCGTTCTCGATGCGTTGAAACACTACGGCGTGAGCAGTGTGGGGTTCTATTGGCCGCTGGCGGGCGAATTCGACGCGCGCGCCGCGATTGCGATCTGGCTCGCGGCCGACTCGCAACGCGAGGCGGGTTTGCCGATCGTCAAGGAACGCGGCGCGCCGCTCGAATTTCACGCATGGGCGCCGGATATGGCGATGAAGATCGGCCATCACAAGATTGCCGAGCCTACTTCGGGGCGCGTGGTGGTTCCCGATCTGCTGTTCGTGCCGTGCGTGGGTTTCGACGCCAACGGCTTCCGGCTCGGTTACGGCGGTGGCTACTACGATCGCACGCTGGCCACATGGCCGGGGCCGAAGAAGCCGGTCACGGTCGGCATCGCCTATGAAGCGTGCCGCACGGACGCATTGCAGCGCGAGGCTCACGACATCCCGCTCGATCTGATCGTGACAGAAGCCAGTATCTATCCACAGCCGGCGGATTAAGCGTTTGAAGAGCGCCCTGCGAGGCGCCCCCTTCAATAACTACCGAGGCCGAACCCCGTTATAAAGACGCCGCCGCCCGCGCGGCCGTGTCGTACAGCCCGGACGCATTGCGCATCAATTGCGCCGCCTCGCCAATCTGTTCGTTGGTCAGGCCGCTTTCCTTCAGCGTCGAAATCAGGCAACTCTCGCGCACTTCGCGGTATTTCAGGCAGAGCTCGCGGCCCGCATCGGTCGCCGAGAAGAACACTTCCTTGCCGGTCTTTTCGCTTTTTACATACCCTCTAGCTACGAGCTTCTTCAACGCGTAAGTGGCAACGTGCGTGTCTTCGATGTTCAGCACGAAGCAGATGTCCGCCAGCTTCTTGCGCCGCTCGCGATGGCTGACGTGATGCAGCAACGAGACTTCAATCGCGGTCATGTCCTTTTCGCCCGCCGCCGACATGCAGCGCACCATCCATCGGTTGAATGCGTTGCCCGCCATGATGAGTGCGTACTCCAGTTCGGACAGCTCCGCGCTGGTGTCGGACACGAGATGTTCCGAGGAAACGATCTTGGTGGGGTGGCGCGACATGGTGAAAATTCTCGAGAAACAGGATGGGAAGGTGTCGGGAGTGTACGACGAGCCACCCATTCCGGGGAGCCTGGCGAAAACGCTTATAGATAAATTGTTGATATTTTATTGATAATGTACGCTTCATACATCGTGGACCCGATGCCGATAACCAGGTATAGGGTCCGATATGTTCGACATTCCGGACTCAACCTGGGCCATTAAGTGATGAGCCAACCAAGAATCTTCCCGCTCGGCGACGCCGCGCTTGTCTGCGAGGCGCCGCCGCCTGCCACGCTGGACTGCCAGCGGCGCGTGTGGGCTGCCGCCGAGGCTGCGCGCGACTGGCCGCACGTGCTCGAGGTTGTGCCGGGTATGAACAATCTGACGCTCGTATTCGATTCGCTCGAAGCCGATCGCGAAGCGCTGGTGGGCCTTCTGCAAGCAGCCTGGAACGCGGTGAGCGACGTGCCCGCGGCCGGCCGTGAAGTCGAAATCCCGGTGCAATACGGCGGCGAGTTCGGACCCGACCTGCAAGTGGTCGCCAATCACACCGGCCTGAGCGTGCGCGAGGTCGTGCAACGTCACGCGGATGGCGAGTACGTGGTGTTCTTCCTCGGTTTTCAGCCGGGCTTCGCCTATATGGGCGGGCTCGACACAGCGCTGCACACGCCGCGCCGTTCATCGCCGCGGCTGGAAGTGCCGGCCGGTTCGGTCGGTATCGGCGGTGAGCAGACCGGCATTTATCCGGCGACCTCCCCCGGCGGCTGGCAGTTGATCGGGCGCACCGAACTGCCGCTGTTCGATCCGTCCCGCCGTCCGCCCACGCTATTGCAACCGGGCGACCGGGTGCGCTTTACCGTCGCGGGGATACACGCATGATCGATGTGATTCGCGCGGGTCTGCTGACCACGATTCAGGATCTTGGCCGTCACGGCTACCGGCACCTCGGTGTCGCGATGGGTGGCGCGCTCGACCGTCTGTCGCTCGAAGTCGGCAACCGGCTGGTAGGCAACCGGCCCGATGCGGCCGGCCTGGAAATTACCTTCGGACCGACCGTGCTGCGCTTTCTGCGCGCCACACGCGTGGCCATCACCGGCACCGAATTCGGCGCAACGCTCGACGGCAAGCCGGTCTATTCATGGTGGAGCCTGCCGGTTCAGGCAGGCCAGGAGCTGGTTCTGCAAGCGGCCAAACGCGGCATGCGCGGCTATGTCTGCATCGCGGGCGGCATCGACGTGTTGCCGATGCTCGGTTCGCGCAGCACGGATCTCGCAGGCCATTTCGGCGGACTCGGCGGCCGGGCGTTGCGCGACGGCGACCGTCTGCCGGTCGGCGCGCCGCCGCAACGCGGCCATCTCGGCTTTACCCCCGAAGCGCCGGAGTTCGGCGTGAAGGCGCCCGCCTGGTGCAAGTTCGTGCTGGTTCACGAACCGCTGCGGCGCGGCCGGCATCCATCGGGCGTGCCGTGGGCTGTGCCGATCCGCGTGCTGCAAGGCCCGGAATACGATAGCTTCACTGAAGAAGCGCACGAATCGTTCTGGTCCGATGAATGGCTGGTCACACCGAACAGCAACCGCATGGGCTACCGCCTCGCCGGCACGGAACTGAAGCGCACCCGGAAAAACGATCTGCTCTCGCACGCGGTGCTGCCTGGCACGATTCAGGTCCCGCCGAACGGCCAGCCGATCGTGCTGATGAGCGATGCGCAGACCACGGGCGGCTATCCGAAGATCGGCGCTGTGATCCAGGCCGATCTATGGAAGCTCGCGCAGGTTCGCCTGAACGCCGCCATCCGTTTCATCCCGACGACGCCCTATGAGGCACGCCAGGCTTTGCTGGAAGAACGCACGTACTTGCGGCAGATCGACGCCGCGATTGCCATGCACGAAGAACGTTGCGCGCGCCAGCCGGCGGTCGCAGCGCTGTAACACTAAGTAGGGGAACACCATGGAAATCGATTTGAACGCCGATCTCGGCGAAGGCTGCGGTTCCGACGAGGCGCTGCTCGACCTCGTCAGCTCGGCCAACATCGCGTGCGGCTGGCACGCGGGCGGCGCCAACGCTATGCGCGACTGCGTGCGCTGGGCGGTGCAAAAGGGTGTGTCGATCGGCGCGCATCCGAGCTTTAACGATCCTGAGAATTTTGGCCGCAAGGAAATGGATCTGCCGGCCAACGATATCTACGCGGGCGTGCTGTATCAGCTCGGCGCCCTGTCGGCGATCGCGCAGGCCGAGGGCGGGCGCATCGCGCACGTTAAGCCGCACGGTGCGCTGTACAACCAGGCCGCGCGCGACGCGAAGATCGCCGATGCGATCGTCTCGGCGGTTCACGATTTCGACCCGTCGGTGGCGGTGTTCGCGCTCGCCAACAGCGGACTCGTGACGGCTGCCCGGGCAGCCGGCCTGACTGCCATCGAAGAAGTATTCGCCGACCGCGGTTATCGCGCCGACGGCTCGCTCGTACCGCGCAAGGAGCCGGGCGCGCTGCTCGACGACGAAGACGTGGTGCTGGAGCGCACGCTCGCCATGGTGCGCGAGCGCCGCGTGCAGGCCGTCGACGGACACTGGGTGCCGCTCAACGCCCAAACCATCTGCCTGCACGGCGACGGTCCGCACGCATTGGCGTTCGCGCGGCGCATCCGCAGCGCGCTGGAGGACGCGGGCATTGACGTTCACGCGGCCGGCGCCGCGAGCGTCTGATCCGCGCGTCAATCGGCGCGAGCCAGACAGCGCGATTCAACTGTTGCCCAACCCCGAACGCCCCGCTCCGTGCGGGGCGTTTGCCAGGTACACGACGACGCATTGCAGTACCCGCAGTGGAAAAGCAAACAAGCAGCAAATGCAGGTGCAGGTGTAGTCGAAGCAACGCGGCCATCAAGAGCCGTAGCAGCAAGACGGCGCGTGGATCATCAGGCGCCGGCCCACGTTAGCCGCCAGAAGCGGCGAGGTTGAAACCCTGTTTGGAGATCCAGATGCAGACAACAGTCAGTCTATGGCCGCTCATTGGCGTGGCCGTCATCATCGTCGGCTTTTTATTACGGTTCAATCCGATGCTGATCGTGGCGGTGGCCGCGATCATCACCGGCCTGGCCGCGCACTTCCCGCCTGAAAAGATCCTCGCTGAAATCGGCACCGGTTTCATCAAGACCCGCAATATCCCGTTGATCATCCTGCTGCCGCTGGCCGTGATCGGCCTGCTGGAACGGCATGGCCTGCGCGAGCGCGCGCAAGCGTGGATCGGCGGCATCAAGGCCGCGACCGCAGGGCGCTTGCTGATCGTCTATCTGCTGGTGCGCGAACTGACCGCCGCTGTCGGCCTGACCGGTCTCGGCGGCCATCCGCAAATGGTGCGTCCGCTGATCGCACCGATGGCCGAAGGCGCGACTGAAACGCGCTTCGGCAAGATCAGCGACGCCGTGCGTTTCAAATTGCGCGCCTTCTCCGCGGCGACCGACAACGTCGGCCTGTTCTTCGGTGAAGACATCTTCGTCGCGTTCGGCGCAATCGTGCTGATGACGACCTTCCTGAAAGAAGCCGGCATCATCGTCGAGCCGATTCACGTGGCCGTCTGGGGCATTCCGACCGCGATCTGCGCGTTCATCATTCACGGTTTCCGCCTCTATCTGCTCGACCGCAGGCTCGAACGCGAACTGCGCGGCAATGCCGCAGCGAACACCGCCTCCGTTGCGCCGACGCAACCCGCCGCAGGAGACAAAGCATGACGTTCACGATTACCTATTTGTTCTGGCTGCTCGGCGTCGTGCTGCTTGTGATCGGCGGCATGATCGTCACGGATAAGGAACACCCGCGCCGTTTCACTGCCGGCGGTTTCTGGATTCTCTACGCGCTGATCTTCCTGATCGGCGACAAGTTGCCGCCCTCCGTGGTCGGCGTGCTGGTGATCGTGATGGCGCTGGCCGCAGGCTTCGGCGGCGTGACCGCGGCCAAGCCGAAACTGCTGTCGCTCGAAGCGCGCAAGGCGAGCGCCGCGCGTCTGGGCAACAAGCTGTTCGTGCCCGCGCTGACGATTCCGGTCGTCACCGTGATCATTACGTTGTCGGCCAGCCATCTGATTTTCGGCGGCATGCCGCTGATCGAGAAGGCCAACGTGACTTTGATCGGCTTCGGCATCGGCTGCGTGATTGCACTTGCGATTGCGTGCGTGCTGACGCGCGATACCGTCGGTCAGTCGATGAAAGAGGCGCGCCGCCTCGTCGATGCGTTGTCATGGGCCGCGGTGCTGCCGCAGATGCTCGGCATGCTCGGCCTCGTGTTCTCGGACGCCGGCGTCGGCAAGGCGGTCGCTCACGTGACCACGGCCTACATCAGCCTCGACTACCGCTTTATCGCGGTGGCCGTGTACTGCATCGGCATGGCGCTCTTCACGATGGTGATGGGTAACGGCTTCGCCGCGTTCCCGGTGATGACCGGCGGCGTCGGCGTGCCGATCCTGGTCGGCGTGTTTCACGGCAACCCGGCGGTGATGGTCGCGATCGGCATGTTCTCTGGCTACTGCGGCACGCTGATGACGCCGATGGCCGCGAACTTCAACATGGTGCCGGCCGCGCTGCTCGAACTGCCAGATAAGAATGCGGTGATCAAGGTGCAGGTGCCCACTGCGCTGAGCTTGCTGGTTGTGAACATCTTCCTGCTGAATTTCCTGATGTTCCTGTAGGGCCGTTGGCCGAGCCGCGTGGCAAATGCCAACATCGCGTAGGACTTTCGCTCTGGTCCATGCATGCGCGTGAGTCCGCGGCAAATGGACGCCGCCGAATTCGGAAGCGTCCGATCGTCTGGCAAGGGGCCTGAACATAAGCTGGTGGATGCTCTTCCATCCACATGCGCTGGCGACGCGCGCAACGCGCGCCGTCAGCGCTTTCCAGCAGGTCCCTCATGGAACACCACTCCCACCCCACCAACACGCCGCCCTCCGCCTACCTCACCTCTCTGATCGAGGCCGCGCTCGAAGCACACCAGGCCGGCCGTCTCGATACCGCCGAGCCTTTCTACCGCGAAGCCCTCGCACTCGACCCAACGCATGCCAAAACGCTGCATTACTTCGGCGTGCTGCAGCATCAGCGCGGCGACCACGCTTTCGCCGCCGAGTTGATGAGCGAAGCGCTCAAACTCGATCGCACTGATGCCGCCTGCTGGAGCAACCGTGGCCTCGTCGCCGCTGCGCTCGGCCATCGCGAAGAAGCGATGATCTGCTATGACCAGGCGCTGCAGTTGCAACCGGATTTCGCCGACGCGCGCAACAACTTCGGTGTCGCGCTGCAAGCGCAAGGCTCATTCGAAGTAGCGATCGAACAGTATCGGCTGGCGTTGGCGGTCAATCCCTCGCTGGCCGACGTACATCTGAATCTCGGCACGGCGCTGAACAAGCTCGGCCGCTACGACGAAGCGCTGGCCTGCTATCAAAACGCGCTGTCGCTCGATCCACAATCGGCGGAAGCGCATTTCAATGCTGGCAATGCGTACAACGCGCAAGGCGATCACGCGGCGGCCATCGCCAGTTTCGAGCGGGCACTGGCACTGCGCGGCGACTATGCCGAGGCTCACATCAACCTGGGCAGCCTGATCGGCAAGCTCGGCGACTACGTCGGCGCCGAATCGCAGTATCGGCGTGCGGTCGCACTCAAGCCGAACCCGACGAATCTGGTTTGCCTCGGCGGCTCGCTTGGCGCGCAGGGTCGCCTCGATGAAGAAGAAGGCTTCTACCGCCACGCACTGTCGCACGATTCCAACTACGCGGACGCGCATCAGGGCCTCGCGTGGCTGTTGCTCAAGCGCGGCGACTACAAGCAGGGTTGGGCCGAATTTGCGAAGCGCTGGCGCAAGAGCGACTACGAGGCGATCGCCGTGCCGGGCGTTGCCGAGTGGCATGGCGAGCCGCTCGACGGGCGCCGTCTGTTGCTGGTCGGCGAACAGGGTTTCGGCGACCATTTCCAGTTCCTGCGCTATGCGCGCGTCCTCGAGCAACTCGGCGCCGCGGTCGATCTTTGTGTGCGCGAGCCGCTTCTGCCGCTGGTCGAACGCATCCCGGGCGTGCATCGCGCGTTCAGCGGCAAGCCTGAAGACCCGTACGATTTCTGGGTGCCGATGATGAGCGTGCCGTCGTGTGTCGGCACCGAACTGTCGACCATTCCCGTGGACGTGCCGTATATGTTCGCCGACAAAGCAAAGATCAAAACATGGCGCAAGCGGGTGGACGCAGCCGGCAAAGCAAAACGCAAAGTGGGCCTGGTGTGGTCCGGCAGCCCGACGTTCGGCAACGATCGTTATCGCTCGATGGCTTTGGCCGCCCTGAGCCCACTAACCGAGCTGAAGGACATCGCGTGGTACGCGCTGCAAAAGGGCGCCGCGCACGCTCAGTTGGCTGATGCGCCTGAAGCTTTCCGCGCCCACGATTTCACCGTAGATCTGAAGAGCTTCGACGACACCGCCGCGCTCATCATGAATCTCGACCTTGTGATCGCCGTGGACACCGGCGTGGCGCACCTGGCGGCCGCACTAGGCAAGCCGGTGTGGGTGTTGCTGCCCGCCAACTCGGACTGGCGCTGGCTCGAAGAGCGCAGCGATTCGCCGTGGTATCCGGCGATGAAGTTGTTCCGGCAGACCAGGTTGGGCGATTGGGCGCCGGTGGTCGAACGCGTATCGGAAGAACTACGCGACGGCGGCCTATAAAACCTGCGCTGCGCAGATTTCAGACGTTTCTGCGCAGCGCTTTCTCAATCCCTTCGAACACACCTTCGTACGCAGACAGAATGCCGCGTCGCCGCGCCTTAAGAACGGCGACGCTGCTGCGCCAGCATGTAAGCGCGCAACAACTTGTTGATGCGCGTTTGATAGCCCGCCCCCTGCTCTTTGAACCAGCTCAGTACATCCGCGTCCAGTCGCATGGTCACAGCCTGTTTCGGCGGAACGTGCAGCTCGGCACGGTCAAAAAAGTCGTCACCCAATTCGGGCACGTCGCTCGTGTCGATTTGCGCGTCACCTGCTTTTGCAAGTCGCTTCCAGTCGGTTCCTGATGCTTTACCCATGATTTCGCCTCTGCTCCTTTTCAGCCATTCCCACGCTACCCACCGTGCCAGTCAATTCCAGACGCTGTACTTGTAGCGTTTGACCTCGTGCTTCGTCGCCTTGCGGGCCGAAATGATACGGATCACATCGGCATTGCGTTCGACGTACACCACCACGCCTACGATGGCGGCCATCCAACCCAGCGCGATCCAGCGTTCCTCGCCGTAGTCTTCCCGCTGGTCTATCGCCGTCAGCACCGGATGATCGAACACGTCGACAGCATCCCGGAAATCGATGCCATGCTTACGAATGTTGATTTGATTCTTGAGTTCGTCCCATTCAAACCGCACACAGCACCTGTATTGACATCTGTACATACATCATAGCACGCACGCGTAGCTATGTCCGCGTGAGCCGCGAGCAGTTTGCGACACACGTCAGCATCGGACTGGCTGTGAAATTACCGGTTCCTGATCTGGCCGAACGGCCTACCCCGGTTAGGACTGTGACCAACCACGCCGCAGATTTCGCAGCGTAAGGCTGAGGTGGGTCTCACCCCGCATCCACCACGAACCCGTGCTGCCGCAAAAGCTGCAGCACGCCCTTGCGGCCACCCAGATGCAACGCGCCGATCGCCACGAACACCGGCTTGTTCGGCCCGGCGACCAGCAGCATCCGCGATACGAAGCGCCGGTTGCGCTCGTACACGATCCGGTTGTCGATCGAATCGGAAATCCGCTTGTCGTGCGCCAGCTTTTCGGACTTCGCGGCTTGCCACGCCGCAATCGCATCGGCATCGCCCACGCGCCACAGACGATGCAACGTCTTCACATCGTCGACGTTTTCCGCGGGCGTCTGCACCAGGTCCTGGGCGAGCATTTCGCGTTGCTGCGCAAGCGTGAGTCCGGTGAACGCACGCATTTGCTGTGGCAACGTCTCGAGCCCGACGATCTTGCCGCGCGTCCTGATATAGACGTTCTGCAATTGCGCTTCCGTGCCGTACTCAGTCTGCAAGCCGGCACTCAACGAATCGTAGGTTTCGACCACCAGTGACGCGAGCCACGGCCGCATCTTCTTGATTTCATCCTGCGCCGCGGGATTGCCGCGCAGGCGCAAGGCCAGTTTGCGCCACAAAGGCTCCGGCAACAGACCTGGCAAACAGTCGCGCCGGCATACGCCGTACTTCGACACATCGTCTTGCGAGACCAGCAGTTCGTCGGGTGAAAGTTCGAGCGCCAGCGTCGGCGAGGCCGCCAGGGCGCCGAGGATCGGCGCGCGGAACGGTTGCCCGGGCGGATAGTCGGCCGGGTCGCCGACATGCAACGTGCCAAGCACGTAAATGGTCGTGGTGCCGCGCGTCGCGACATAGAACGGCATGCGCGCCGGCTGCGCGCGTACCGGACCGCTCGCCGTGGTACCAGGCGTAGCGGGCGGCGGATTGAAGCCGGGCAAGGTGCTGCGTGGCGGCGCCGGCAGACTGGGCACCGGCACCGCCGGCCGCCCCGCCTGAGCGGGCGCATTGGCGGCCGCGCCAGCAGCATGCGCGAGGCCGATCGGCCCTGCGCTCAGGTGAAAAGCAGAACATACGCCGAGGAGCGTGGCACCGGTCAGTGCAAACGCTCCCCAGCGCCGCGCGAAAGCAGTGTGGCGGCCACCATCACGCGAGCGGCGCGCAAGACGACGCGCCGCCACTGCATCAGGCATCCATGTCCCCCACCTCCTCGGCACGGTGACACGACACCTGACGGCCATCCACTTCACGCAACTTCGGTTCTTCGCTGCGGCAACGGTCGATCGCGTACGGGCAGCGCTGATGGAACGTGCAGCCCGACGGCGGATTCAGCGGCGACGGCATTTCGCCTTGCAGCTTGATCTTGATCGTGCGATCCGCTTCGAAGATCGAAGGCGTGGCCGACATCAACGCACGCGTGTACGGATGTCGCGGATTCGAGAAAATCCGCTTCTTGTCGCCAAGCTCCGCCACGCCACCGAAGTACATCACCATCACATCGTCGGCGATATGTTCCACCACCGAAAGATTGTGCGAGATGAACACGTAGCTGGTCTTGAACTGCTCCTGCAGATCCATGAACAGATTGAGAATCTGCGCCTGGATCGACACGTCGAGCGCGGACACCGGTTCATCGGCGACCACGATTTGCGGATCGAGGATCATCGCGCGCGCAATCGCCACACGCTGCCGCTGACCGCCCGAGAACATGTGCGGATAACGCTTGGCATGCTCCGGACGCAGGCCGACCGTGCGCATCATCTGCGCGATCCGTTCGGCGCGTTCGGTCGTGCTCAGTTGCGTGTTGATCGCGAGCGGTTCGCTAAGCGTCTGCTCGACTGTCTTGCGCGGATTCAGCGAGGCAAACGGATTCTGGAACACCATTTGCACGCGCCGCCGCAACGCTGCGATCTTCGCATGATCGGCGCCCGCTACGTCTTCACCGTCGATCAACAGACGGCCCGCGCTGGGCTTTTCGATCATGGTCAGTTGACGTGCGAGGGTGGATTTTCCGCAACCGGATTCACCCACCACCGCCAGAGTCTTGCCGCGTTCGAGCGCAAACGACACGCCGTTCAAAGCCTTGACCGTGCCCTGGCTGAACATGCTGCGCTTCACCGAGTAGTAGCGCGCCAGTTTGTCGGCAACCAGGACGTGATCGCCCGCATGGTCCGACTGGCGCCGCGGTTCGAGTACTGCGTTCATCGTGCGCCTCCATGGGTGTGAACGTTGGCGTCGCCGCTCAGGTTCAGGGGTTTGATGCAGCGCACGCGCGCCACTTCTGCGTGACCTTGCATCGGTGTCAATGCCGGTCGCGCCTTCATGCAGTCGTCGACCACGTACTTGCAGCGCGGTGCGAAGAGACACCCTTTCGGACGATCATCACGCCCCGGCACCATGCCCGGCAGTGCGGCGAGCCGCACCGCGCCGACATTGTGTTCCGGAATCGCCGCCAGCAGCGCTTCCGTGTACGGATGATGCGGCGCCGCGAAGATGTCCGGCACGCGGTTCGTTTCGATCACTTCGCCAGCGTACATGACCGCGACTCGCTGCGCGACCTCGGACACCACCGCCAGATCGTGCGAGATCAGCACGAGCGCCATGCCGCGTTCCTTCTGCAGCTTGATCAGCAGTTCCATGATCTGCGCCTGGATCGTCACGTCGAGCGCGGTGGTCGGTTCGTCGGCGATCAGCAGCTTCGGGTTGCAGGCAATCGCCATCGCGATCATCACGCGCTGGTTCATGCCGCCCGACATCTGATGCGGAAATGAACCGATGCGGCCTTTCGGGTCAGGAATACCGACCTGGTCGAGCAACTCCAGCGCGCGTTTGTCCAACGCACTGCCGCGCAGGCCTTCGTGCAGCTTCAGCACTTCCTTGATCTGATAGCCGACCGTGTAGCTCGGATTCAGACTGGTGAGCGCGTCCTGAAACACCATCGCGATGTCTTTGCCGATGATCTTGCGGCGCTCTTTGGCCGACGCCTTCAGCAGATCCTTGCCGTTGAAGGTGATTTCATCAGCGGTGACTTTGCCGGGCGCGTCGATCAGGCCCATCAGCGCCATCATCGTCACGCTCTTGCCCGAACCCGATTCGCCGACTACGCCGACCACTTCGCCGGGCGCGACATCGAGATTGATCCGATCGACTGCGGGCAGTCCGTTGAAATTCACCGCCAGATTGCGGATGGTCAATAAGTTGCTCATGTCATGCCATCCGTTTCAGTTTGGGATCGAGTGCGTCGCGCAGCCCGTCGCCGAGCAGATTGATCGCGAGCACCGAGATCAGGATGGAAAGACCCGGCATCGTGACGATCCACCAGGCGCTGTCGATATAGTCGCGCGCCGAGGCCAGCATCGCGCCCCACTCCGCCGACGGCGGTTGCACGCCGAGACCGAGGAAGCCGAGCGCGGCAGCATCGAGAATCGCCGACGAAAAACCCAGCGTAGCCTGCACGATCAACGGTGCGGTGCAGTTCGGCAGCACTTGCGAGAACATCAGACGCAGCGTGCCCGCGCCGGCGACGCGCGAAGCCGTCACATATTCCTTCTGCAATTCGCCTTGCGCCGACGCTCGCGTCAAACGCACATAACCCGGCAGCGCGACGATCGCAATCGCCAGCATCGTGTTGACGAGACCCGGGCCGATGATTGCGACCACCGCGACTGCCAGCAGCAGCGAGGGCAACGCGAGCAGCACGTCCATGATGCGCATGATCGGCGTATCGGCCCATTTCTCGAAGAACGCCGCGATCAAGCCAAGCACGATGCCCGGAATCAGCGCGAGCACCACCGAGACGAAGCCGATCCAGAACGACAGCCGCGCGCCGTACATCAGACGCGAGAGGATATCGCGGCCTGCTTCGTCGGTGCCGAGAACGAACTTCCAGTTACCGCCGTCGAGCCAGGCGGGCGGGATCTTCACGGAGTCGCGATACTGCTCGATCGGGCTATGCGGCGCGATCAAGGGCGCGAAGATCGCGATGAAGATCAACACCAGCACGATGATGCCGGCAGCGACCGCACCACGGTTACGCGAGAAATTCGCCCAGAATTCGCGGGCGGCGATGGCGCGGCCGCTGGGCGGCGTTACTGCTGTGGGGACTGTATTTTGAATGTCTGCCATGGTCAGGTTACCTCGTATGGCGAATGCGCGGATTCAGCACGCCGTACAATAGATCGACGACGAGGTTCACAACGATCACCAGCGTAGCGATCATCAGGATACCGCCCTGCACCACTGGATAGTCGCGCCGGCCGATCGCGTCGATCAGCCACTTGCCGATACCTGGCCACGAAAACAGCGTCTCCGTCAGCACGGCGCCTGCGAGCAAGGTGCCGACCTGCAAGCCGATCACGGTCACGACCGGAATCAGCGCATTACGCAATGCATGCACGACGATCACGCGGCCCGGCGACAAACCCTTCGCACGCGCAGTGCGAATGTAATCTTCGCGCAGGACTTCGAGCATCGACGAACGCGTCATGCGCGCGACGACCGCCAGCGGAATCGTGCCGAGCACAATAGCCGGCAAAATCAGATGACTGACCGCGGATTTGAACGCGCCTTCGTCGGTGGACATCAACGCGTCGATCAGCATGAAGCCGGTCACGTGCGGAATGTCGTATTCGACGGCAATGCGGCCCGACACCGGCGTCCAGCCCAGGTCGACGGAAAAAAACATGATGAGGATCAAGCCCCACCAGAAGATCGGCATCGAGTAGCCCGTGAGCGCCGTGCCCATCACGCCGTGATCGACCACCGTGCCGCGCCTGAGCGCCGCGAACACGCCCGAGGGCAAGCCGACGATCAACGCGAACAGCATTGCGCAGATCGACAGTTCGACGGTAGCGGGAAAACGTGCGAGGAATTCGCCCATCACGCTGGTATTGGTGATGATCGAGGTGCCGAGGTCGCCGTGCATGGCGCGACCGATGTAATGAACGTATTGCATCGGCAAGGACTCGTCGAGCCCGAGGCGGTGCATCGCGGCGGCGTGCATGGCGGGATCGACGCCGCGCTCGCCCATCATCACTTCGATGGGGTCGCCCGGTATCAGGTGAATCAGCGCAAACGCGAGGATCGTGATGCCGATGAACGTCGGTATCACCATGCCGATGCGGCGCAAAACAAAGCGGAACATGGTTCGTCCCTATGGTCTTGATGAAGAAAAAACGCAACCGGCGACGAGGGCTTGTGACCCCGGTCGCCGGACCATTTCGACCAGTTTTCTAACCGTGCGAAAAGCTACTGCGTAAGCTTGACTGTATGACTGTTACTTGACGCTGACGCCGTCGAAACGCGCATAACCCAGCGGTTCGATACGCATATCGACCACCTTCTTGCTGACAGGCTGGTACACGGTCGAGTGAGCGATCGGCGAGAACGGCAGTTGCTGCGCGAAGATCTGCTGCGCCTGCATGTAAGCCGTCGTACGTGCGCCCTGATCGGACGTGACGCGCCCCTTCTGGATCAGATCGTCGAACGGCTTATAGCACCACTTCGAGAAGTTGTTGCCGTTCACCGCTTCGCAGCCGAGCAGCGTGCCGAGCCAGTTGTCCGGATCGCCGTTGTCGCCGGTCCAGCCGATCAGCATCGTGTCGTCTTCACCTGCGTGCGCGCGCTTGATGTACTCGCCCCATTCGTACGTGACAATCTTCGCCTTCACGCCGATCTTGGCCCAGTCGGCCTGGATCATTTCCGCCATCAGGCGGGCGTTCGGGTTATAAGCGCGTTGCACCGGCATCGCCCACAGCGTGATGTCGAAACCGTTCGGATAACCGGCCTTGGCCAGCAGCGCCTTGGCCTTGTCCGAATCGAAGGATGCGCCCTTCAGGTTCTTGTCGTACGACCATTGGGTCGGAGGCATCGGGTTCGTCGCGGACTGGCCTGCGCCTTGATACACCGACTCGATGATCGCCTTCTTGTTGATCGCCATGTCGAGCGCCTGACGCACCTCGAGCTTGTCGACCGGCTTGTGCGTCACGTTGTACGCGAGATAGCCCAAGTTGAAGCCCGGTTGCGACGGCATGTCGATATTCGCTTCAGCCTTCAGCGGTGCGATGTCGGCCGGACGCGGATAGCTCATCACCTGGCATTCGTCGCGCTTGATCTTTTGCACGCGCACGCCGGCGTCCGGCGTGATCGAGAAGATCAGCTTCGAGATCTTCACCGCGTTCGGCTTCCAGTAATCCGGATTGCCGTCGAAGCGGATCGTCGCGTCTTTCGTGTAGCTGCGGAAGATGAACGGACCCGTGCCGACCGGGTACTGGTTGATGTCGGCGGCCTTGCCGGCCTTCATCAACTGGTCGCCGTATTCACCCGACAGAATCGACGCGTATTCCATCGCCAGATTCTGAATGAACGGCGCGTTGACTTCCTTCAGCGTGAACTTGACCGTGTACGGATCGACCTTTTCGACGCTGGTGATCAGCTTGTCGAGGCCCATGTCGGTGAAGTACGGGAACTGCACCGGGTAAGCTTTGTGGAAGGCCGAGTTCGGATCCAGCATGCGCTGGAACGTGAACACGACGTCGTCCGCATTGAATTCGCGCGTTGGCTTGAAGAACGACGTGGTCTGGAACTTCACGCCATGACGCAGGTGGAACGTGTACGTCTTGCCGTCCGCGGAGACTTCCCATTTTTCGGCGAGGCCCGGCTCGACCTTGGTGCCGCCGCGCTCGAATTCGACGAGGCGGTTGTAGACGGTGAACGTGTTAGCCGTGAAATCGGTGCCCGTGGTGTACTGGGCCGGATCGAAACCCGCAGGGCTGCCTTCTGAGCAGTAGACGAGTGTTTTGTTCGGAATCTCGGCATGCGCGCTCGTAGCGCCCAGCATCGATGCCGCTGCAGCTGCGACGAGCGTCGTAACACGCGCGGCGCGCAACAGGTTGTTTTGCTTCATGTTTCCTCCAGGTTCGGGGCCGGCTTCCGCCGGCGTAGCGCGATCTTACTTGAGCTTGGCTCACAGCAACAAGCGGAGGAAAATACCCCTGTTGACGATCGGAAACAGTTAGGGCATGTGGGCGGCCGTACGCCGGCGCTGGCCGGAGCGTACGGCAGTTGCGAGGCGAGGCGGGTTCGACCGGAAAACCACCCGCCTGCTCTTACTTCAGGCCGACGTTCAAGAATTGCGTCGGGCCGAACGGGTCGATCTTGAAGCCCGTGACGTTCTTGCTGATGGGCTGATACACCGTGGAATGGGCGATTGGCGTGAACGGCACCTGCTCCTTGAAGATTTCCTGGGCTTCCGTATAAGCCTTGGTGCGCTCGGCAAGATCGGTCGTGCCGCGACCCTTCCGGATCAGATCGTCGTAAGGCTTGTAGCACCATTTGGAAAAATTACTGCCGTTCACCGCGTCGCAGCCGAGCAATACGCCCAGCCAGTTATCCGGATCGCCATAGTCGCCGGTCCAGCCGATCAGCATTGCCTCATGCTCGCCCGAATGACCGCGGCGAATATATTCACCCCATTCGTAAGTAGCGATCTTCACCTTGACGCCGATCTTCGCCCAATCCGCCTGCAGCATTTCCGCCATCAGACGCGCGTTCGGGTTGTAAGGCCGCTGAACCGGCATGGCCCACAGCGTCAGATCGAAGCCGTCGGGGTAGCCCGCCTCCTTGAGGAGCGCTTTCGCTTTGTCGACGTCGTACGGGGCGTCCTTCAGATTCTTGTCGTAACCCCATTGCGTCGGCGGCATCGGATTGGTCGCCGCCTGGCCGGCGCCCTGATACACCGATTCGATAATCGCTTTCTTGTTGATCGACATATCAAGCGCGCGGCGCACCATCAGATTGTCGAGCGGCTTCTTGGTGTTGTTGTACGCGATATAGCCGAGATTGAAACCGACCTGACTCGGAATAGCGAGCGATGCATCGGCTTTAACCGCTGGAATATCGCCGGGGCGCGGATACGACATCACCTGGCACTCACCGCGCTTCAATTTTTGCAACCGTACGGCCGGGTCGACGGTAATCGCGAATATCAGCTTGCTGATTCGGACGACGCCCGGTTTCCAGTAATCGGGATTGCCGTCAAACCGAATTGAATCGTCCTTCGTATAGCTGCGGAAAATGAATGGACCGGTACCGACCGGATATAGATTCATATCGGACGCTTTACCTGCTTTCAGTAACTGATCGGCGTATTCAGCCGACAAAATCGACGCAAACGGCATTGCGATCTGCTGCAAAAACGGCGCATCGACTTCCTTCAGCGTGAAACGCACCGTATACGGATCGAGCTTCTCAACCTTGGTGATGTTTTTCGCGAGGCCAAGGTCGGTGAAATACGGAAACGGCACTGCGTAGGCTTTGCGGAACGGCTGTTCCGGATCGAGCATCCGCTGATAAGTAAAGACGACGTCGTCAGCGTTGAATTCGCGAGTGGGCTTGAAGAACGAGGTGGTCTGGAACTTCACGCCGTGCCGCAGGTGGAAAGTGTAGGTCAGGCCGTCCTGCGATACGTCCCATTTCTCGGCAAGGCCAGGCTCGATATCGGTACTGCCGTGCGCGAACTCGATCAGCCGGTTATAGACCGTGTACGAGCCGGCGGTGAATTCCACGCTGGTGGTGAACTGGGCGGTGTCGAAACCCGCCGGACTGCCTTCGGAGCAAAACACGAGGGTTTTGTCGGGCAGCGTGGCCGCGTCGGCTACGGCGGGCGCGAGGCCGGCAGCCAGCACCGCACAGGCGCTCAAGACTGGCAAACAGGTATGGCGAACTGCAAACAGCAATCGGGATACTGTCATCACGTTCTCCGCACAGCAGCCAAGTCAGCTGCGCTTCGATCATAGACAGTGCAAAAATCGGGTTCAATGCGGGCTTACGCTTCGCAAGAAACGCCCCAATGGGCATGTTTGTTGCGTCGCAGCAGGATGTGATGCCTGACGCGGAGCTCGGATTGCCCGCGCCGCTGGCGCTGCACTGCACTGCACGCCGGTGCAACGTAAGGCACAGAATGCGCGGGCACATTTCAGGCGCGAGGCGCGGCCGCGTCGGATTTCACCCACATAAAAAAAACGCGCGGCAGGTAAGCCGCGCGGTTTCTGGACAACGGCGCCTAAAGTTTAAGCGCCCAGCCGTTCGCAGATCGCCTTGGTCGCCGCGGCGCCATTGAGCGTGTAGAAGTGCAGGCCCGGCACCTTCGCCTCGATGAGACGCCCGCACAGGTCGGTCACCACGTCCAGCCCAAAGGCGCGAATCGACTCGCGGTCATCGCCGAAGCTTTCCAGACGGCGCGCGACCCAACGCGGCACTTCCGCACCGCACATCTCGGAGAAACGCATCAGCTGCGAGAAGTTCGTGATCGGCATGATGCCCGGCACGATCGGCACGTCGACGCCGAGCTTCCGCGCGTCGTCGACGAAGCGGAAGTACGCATCCGCGTTGAAGAAGTACTGCGTGATCGCCGAATTGGCGCCGGCCTTCACCTTGTGGGCGAAGTTTTCCAGATCGTGACGCGGCGAGCGCGACTGCGGGTGGTACTCCGGATAGCCGGCCACCTCGATCCAGAACCAGTCGCCGAATTCGGCGCGGATAAAGCTCACCAGTTCCGACGCGTAACGCAGTTCGCCGACTTCGCCCATGCCGGACGGCAGATCGCCGCGCAGCGCGACGATATGGCGGATGCCATGCGCGCGGTACTCGTTGAGGATCGCGCGCAGGCTCTCTTTCGAGGAGCCGATGCAGGAGACGTGGGGCGCCGCTTCGAGCCCTTCCTTCGCCATTTCGACGACGGTGTCGAGCGTGCCCTGTTGCGTCGAGCCGCCGGCGCCGAACGTGACAGACACGAACTTGGGCTTGAGCGACGCAAGCTGCCCGCGGGTGGCGCGCAGCTTGTCGACGCCTTCCTGCGTTTTCGGCGGGAAGAATTCGAATGAAAGTTCGATCGGGTTCATGATTCAGTAGATCAACCGAGACTGCGGTTGCCGAAAATAAGCGCGGACAGCAGCCAGGAAACGATGCTGTACAGAATCGAGCCGAAGAAGGCCGACCAGAAACCCGACACCTCGAATCCCTTCAGCAGCGACGCGCACAGCCAGAAGCACAGCGCATTGACCACCAGAATGAAGAGTCCGAGCGTGACGATCGTGACGGGCAGCGTCAACAGGATCAGCACCGGACGCAGGATCGTATTGATCAATCCGAGCACCACCGCGACGATCAAGGCGGTGCCGAAACTACGGATATGAATCGACGGTACGAGGTAGGTGATGATCAGGAGCGCAAGCGCGTTGATCAGCCAGGTCAGCAGCACGGTCATGTAGAGCTCCTTTGGCAGGGTGTCCGTTTGAACGGAAACGGGCGAGCATGGCGAACAAAGCGGCGCCTTACGCGCCGCCTCGTCGTCAAACTGTCATGCTTTAAAACCGCCCGCGCGCTTGATGCTACTTAGTAGCGGTAGTGGTTCGGCTTGAACGGACCGTTCTTGTCGACGCTGATATAGCTAGCCTGATAGTCCGACAGCACCGTCAGTTCCGCGCCGATACGGCCCAGATGCAGACGCGCCACCTTTTCATCAAGGTGCTTCGGCAACACGTAGACCTTGTTTTCATACTTGTCGCCGTGCACGAACAGTTCGATCTGCGCGATCGTCTGGTTCGTAAACGATGCCGACATCACGAACGACGGATGGCCCGTTGCGCAACCCAGATTCACCAGACGCCCTTCAGCCAGCAGGATGACGCGCTTGCCGTCCGGGAAAATGATGTGGTCGACTTGCGGCTTGATGTTTTCCCACTGGTACTTGCGCGTCGAGGCAACGTCGATTTCCGAATCGAAGTGACCGATGTTGCAGACAATCGCGTTGTTGCGCATGGCAGCCATATGATCGTGGCCGATCACGTGGAAATTGCCCGTTGCCGTCACGAAGATGTCGGCCTTGTCCGCCGCGTATTCCATCGTCACGACGCGATAGCCTTCCATCGCTGCCTGCAACGCGCAGATCGGATCGATTTCCGTGACCCACACCGTCGCGCCGAGACCGCGCAGCGATTGCGCGCAGCCCTTGCCCACGTCGCCATAACCCGCCACGACCGCGATCTTGCCCGCGATCATCACGTCGGTTGCGCGCTTGATACCGTCGACCAGCGACTCGCGGCAGCCATACAGGTTGTCGAATTTCGACTTCGTGACCGAATCGTTCACGTTGATGGCCGGGAACGGCAGGCGCCCTTCCTTTTCCATCTGATACAGACGGTGCACGCCGGTCGTGGTTTCTTCGGTCACGCCCTTGATGTGCACGAGACGCGTGGAGTACCACACCGGATCGGCGTCGAGATGCTTGGCGATCGACTTGTACAGCGCGACTTCTTCTTCGTTTTCCGGCTTCGAGATCACCGAACGGTCTTTCTCAGCCTTCGAGCCGAGGATCAGCAGCAACGTGGCGTCGCCGCCGTCGTCGAGGATCATGTTGGCGAATTCGCCATTCGGCCATTCGAAAATGCGGTGCGAGAATTCCCAGTATTCGTCGAGCGACTCGCCCTTGAACGCGAACACCGGCACGCCGCCTTGCGCAATCGCGGCGGCTGCATGATCCTGCGTCGAGAAGATGTTGCACGATGCCCAGCGCACGTCCGCGCCGAGTGCCGTCAGGGTTTCGATCAGCACGCCGGTTTGAATCGTCATGTGCAGCGAACCCGCGATACGCGCGCCCTTCAGCGGCTGCGAGCTCTTGTATTCCTCGCGCGTCTGCATGAGGCCGGGCATTTCGGTTTCAGCGATATTCAGTTCCTTGCGGCCCCAGGCTGCAAGCGACATATCGGCGACGAGGAAATCTTGCTTTGAATCGAGAACTGCGGCGTTCATCACGCCCTCCTTTCTAAAAAATTGACTAGAAATTTGACGTGAGCGCGGTTCGATGCGGTGGATGGGAGCGCAATGCGCATCCTGGCCCTCCGATTGAAGCCTCCGAGCCTGGCGGGCGGCCAGCGAATATGCTGATTCGCGGTACCCGTCGCAACGCTCCTCGAAGACGAACGGCGATTGTAGCAAATCGAGATGGCTTCGGGGTGGTGCCGGGTGGGTGATTACGCGGCGTGATTCGGGAGGGCAGAGGCGGCTGGCACGGTAGCGACGCTGGCCGTGCGCAACTGCTCGATGCCCGCGCGGGCGGTTTCGAGAAACTGCCTCGAAAAACGGAACGCGTCGGCCACGTCGGCGGGATCCGGTGTCTGCAAACCAAGAACGATACGGAAATAGCGTTCGGCGTGAATGCCCGCGTGGTAATGCATACGCACGCGTTTCGCGTCATCCAGGCGCCTGTTGCCGAAAATGTCGCGCAGAGCCCATGAAAACGCGCCGTCTTCGCCACCGATGCGGCGGAACGCGTCGTCCATCGGAAATCCGCCAAGCGCGGCATACACCGCGCGGCGGATGATCAGGCTGCTCGGTACCGTATTGCTAAGCGTCGCGGCGTGCTGGGCGAAGTCACCATGCCCGGTGAGCTCAGCCGGAAAATCCGTGTACTCGACGTCGAGTCGCACGGACACTTCATTCGGGTTCTGCGTAAGAAACGCGCTCGCGGCGGCCAGCGCGCCGGGCAGGTATTCGTCGTCGGCGTCGAGGAAAGCGAGCAGAGAGTGAGCCGCATGCATCGCGCCCCAGTTGCGCGCCCGAGCCGGGCCGCCGTTGTACGGCATCTGCAGCAAGCACACACGTGCGTCGAGACGCCCGTAATGAGCGACCACGTCGGCGGATGCATCGGTCGAGCCGTCGTCCACCACAATGATCTGCGCGGGTTCCGGCTGAATCAGGCAACTTTGGAGCGCACGGCCGAGCGTCGCCGCGCCGTTGTAGCAGGGAATGATGATCGAAATGGACGTCATGAATTGAAACGGGCGCTGCGGGCCAAACGGTAGAGAACCGTCGATGGTAGCCCGCTTCCCGTCGGGTCCATCCTGGAAAAGCGGCGTGCGCGGCCGTGCCGACCAACGCACTGCGCGCAAACGGCGTCGACACGAAACGCCATTCGCCTGCCCCTCAACATAAATACGATGACTTACAATCGCTCGGGTCATTCCAAATTGGAATTCTGGAGCCTGAGATCGTGGAACTACGCGCGCTGCGGTACTTCGTCGAAGTGGTCCGTCAACAGAGCTTCACCGTCGCCGCCGAGCAGATGTTCGTCACGCAGCCGACCATCAGCAAGATGGTCAAGTCGCTGGAAGACGAAATCGGCTCGCCGCTGCTGCTACGCGACGGGCGCCAGATGGTGCTGACCGACGCCGGCCGGATCGTCTATCAGCGCGGTCAGGATGTGCTGGCCGCGCACGCGCAGTTGCAGGCCGAGTTGAATGACCTCGACACGCTCGGCCGCGGCGAGCTGACCATCGGCATTCCGCCGATGGGCGGCTCGCTGTTCACGCCGGCCATCGCCGCCTTCCGCCAGCGCTACCCAAAAATCGAGCTGAAGCTGTTCGAGCAGGGTTCGCGCGCGATCGAGACCGCACTGATCCACGGCGAGCTGGAATTAGGCGGCGTGTTACAGCCGGTCGACCCGGAAAACATCGAGGTGCTGCCGATGACCCGGCAATTGCTGTGGCTGGTCGCCCGCACCGGCTCGCGCTGGGACGATCTGCACGAAGTGCCGCTCGTCGAGCTCGCCAACGAGCCATTCGTGTTTTACGGCGAGAGCCTCGCGCTCAACGACGTCGTGCTGAACGCGTGCCGCACCGCCGGCTTTGCGCCGACCATCGTCGGGCGCAGCGGCCACTGGGATTTCATGGCCGCGCTGGTGCTGGCCGGTGTCGGTATCGCGCTGTTGCCGGCGCCGTACTGCCGGCGGCTCGACGCGGCGCAGTTCACCTGCCGACCCGTGGTGGAACCGGAGATTCCGTGGGAAATGGCAATCGGCTGGCGCCGCAATGGCTACCTGTCACACGCGGCGCGCGCGTGGCTGGAGGTGGCGCGCGAGACGCTGCCGGGCCAGGCCGGTGACGATTTCATGCTGGGGCCGGGCATCGGCGTGTCCGGCATCACTGCGCCCATTCAGACACCACCGTCGGAAACGCGACCGGCTAAGTGACGACATGCGGCCCGGTGTGAACCGGGCGGCATGCCTTCCTAGCTAAGCCGACCTTGACGGCTTGGCTCAAAAGTCCACCTCAGAAGCCTGTCGAGGGTGCATCTCAGCGGGTTATCTCCAAGGTTCACTAAGCCCCATCATTACTGCTGCGCGACAAACTCGATGCGGCGATTGGCAAAACGGCCGCTCGCCGTGTCGTTGCTCGCGACCGGATTGGCATCGCCATAACCTTGCGCGACCAGCGAATCCGCCGGCACACCCGTCTTCACGAGATACGCGCGAACCGCTTCGGCGCGCTTCTTCGACAGTTGCAGATTGCCTTGTGCACCGCCGACATTGTCCGAATAGCCGGCTACTTCGAGCTTGGCCGTCTTGCCGTCGCGCGCGCAGGCATTCAACACTTGCGCCGACTGATTCAGATCTTCCAGCGCCGAGGCCGGCACGCGAGCACCGGCGCTTGCGAAGTTGATCACCTGCAGGTTCAGCACCTTGACCACGTCTGCTGTCACGCACGAACTATCCGGCGCGAGGAGGCCCTTGATCGCGCTGCGGAAGTTTTCCGTTGCGTTGGCGACCGCCTGTTCGACGTTGAACGAACCGATCTGATACGAGGCGCCGAACAGAGATTTGAGTTTGTCGAGCCAGCCGAGCTTCGCGTTTGCCGCGCTGCCGCTCAGTTCGATGTGCACGCCACCCACTTTCACCTCGGCGCCCGGCAATGCCATCAGCGGCAGCAGGCCGTCCAGATGAACGAGCCAGTCGGCTTGCTTGGTGTCCTGATCGACGGTGACGTTCGCGACGAAACGGTCAGCGCCGAAGTGCTTTGTCAGCGCGTCGATTAGTTGGGTCTTTTCGGCTTCGCTGCCAACCGTGGCGGTGAGCGTCGGCTTGCCGGCGGGGTCGACTGTGAAGCTGAGTTGGCTGTCTTTGGTCGGCGCGGGCGCGGCGGCAGGTTGCTGCGTGTCGCTGGCGGCGCTTGCTGCGACGGCACTGGCGGCAGGCGTCGAAGCAGCGACATCAGCGGCCGCGGGCGCGGCGGCCGAAGCCCCAGCCAGTGCGGAAGCGGGCTGCACGGTTGCCGCGGCTTCCGCACTACTGCGCTCACCGCTTTGTTCGCCTCGTTTCTCGCCATGGCAACCACGCAGGAACAGGAAAGCCAGCACCGCGGCAATCGCCGCGAGCAGCCACCACACCCACTTGCGCGGACGGCGTTCTTCGCGCACCACCGCGTCGGCCGGCACGCGGATGCTCGACATGGCTTCGGCCACGGGTTTGGCAGCAGGCGTCGGATGATCGATGTGCGCCGAGACCGCTTTCAGCTGCGACAGAATATTGCCGGTGAACGCGCCGAGTCCGCTCAGCCCAAGGCCGGCCATCAGACGATCGTTCAGGTACGGCGCAATGGCCGGCAGTTGATGGCCGAGCAGCGTCGGCAACTGGCCGACATTGCCCTGACCTTCGAGAAAATGCCGCTTCAGCAAACCCAGCAACGTAGCGCCGACGATGCCCGTCATGGCGTGCGTTGCATGCGCCGGGACGCCGGTTTGGGTGGCCACCTCGTCGCTGAGCGTGTCGACGCGGCGATCGAATGCGCGCTCGAGCAATTGCCGCCCCACGCCTTCCAGCTGGCTCACGCCGGTAGTGGTACCGAGCAGTTGCGGCAACTGCTCGGCGATGTGGCCGTTCACCTCAGGCAAGAGAATCGTTGCGAACAGCGAACGCGCGCCATCGAGCGTCGCGCCCTTCTGCATCAGACCGGCCACCAGCGCCGGGCCGGTTGTTGCAAGCACCTTCTGGGTCGCGTCCGGCGGCAGCCCGAAGCGGGCCGCCATCTGTCGCACGACACCGTCCGTCAACGCGGACTGAATCAGCTGAATCACATTGATACTCATCGCTTCGCTTCCTTGATTTCCCGAACGCATCACCTGACGCGTCCTTTTTCGCGGCGCGATTATAGGTTTGTGGAAATCTCATAAACGAAGCGGCACAATTTATGACGAATTAGCCGACGTTCGCCAAAATATTCTTATATTTGCGACCAAGATTAAGAAAGTTGATGTCCGATCAAGCCGCCACGCCGGTGACGCCGGTCGACTTCATCGCCGGCGCCGTTTGCCCTTCACGCCGGCTCGCCGCGATCAGTTCGGCCGCGCGCTCACCGATCATCACCGTGGGCGAATTCGTGTTGCCGCCGATCAGCGTCGGCATCACGGAGGCATCGACGATCCGCAGCCCCGTCACGCCGCGCACGCGCAATTGCGGATCGACCACCGATTGCGCGTCGCCACCCATCCGGCACGTTGCCACCGGGTGGTAGATCGTGTCGGCATGCTCGGCGATGGTCCGGCGCAATTCCTCCTCGGTCTGACCGACATGCGTGTACAGCTCCTTGCCGCCATGCAGCGCGAGCGACGGCGCGTCGAGAATGCGCCGCGCCATCTGAGCGCCTTCCACCAGCAGGTCGAGATCGCGCGAGTCGCTGAAAAAACGCGGATCGATCACCGGCGCGGTACGCGCGTCGGCGCTCGCGAGCGTCACCGTGCCGCGGCTATGCGGTCGCAGCACGCACACGTGCAGCGAATAACCGTGGCCCCAGTGCATGTGGCGGTTGTGGTCATCGACAATCGCCGCGCAGAAATGCAGTTGCAGGTCCGGGCGATCGAGAGTCGGCCGGCTCTTCAGAAAGCCGCCCGCTTCCGCGACATTGCTCGACAGCATGCCCTTCCCATGCCGCATGAAGGTCACGAACTGCGGCAGCATCCGCGCAATGCCGCGAATCGAAAAGCCGGTCGGCTCGATCGACGACACCCGTTTGTTGATCGTGAAGTCGACGTGGTCGATCAGGTTCTGGCCGACCTCGGGTGCATCGTGCAGCACGGCGATGCCGAGCGACTGCAGATGCGCCGCCGGCCCGATGCCCGAGCACATCAGCAGTTGCGGTGAATTGAACGCGCCCGCGGCCAGCACCACTTCCGCACGCGCTTCCAGCGTTTCGGTACGGCCGCCGCGCACGATCTCGACGCCGCTCGCGCGCTTGCCGTCGAAGGTCACGCGCAGCACCGTCGCATCGGCGATCGTGTGCAGATTGGGGCGCGCGCGGTCATAGATATAGGCGCGCGCAACACTGCAGCGCCGTCCGTCGCGCTGCGTCACCTGATAGAAGCCGATGCCTTCCTGGTCCGCGCCGTTGAAGTCGCTGTTCGATTTGTAACCGGCTTCGATCGCGGCCTGCACGAAACGCTTCGAAAACGGATTGCGATAGCGCAGATCGGACACTGTCAGCGGGCCGTCCGCGCCATGCCATGCGTCAGCGCCGCGCTCGTTGCCCTCCGCGCGCCGAAAATACGGCAGCACGTCGGCCCACGACCAGCCTTCGCAGCCGAGCTGCGCCCATTCGTCGTAATCGAGCGGATGGCCGCGCGTGTAGATCATCGCGTTGATCGCGCTCGATCCGCCGAAGCCGCGCCCACGCGGCTGATAGCCCTGGCGGCCGGCGAGCCCCGGCTGAGGCGTCGTCAGATAGCCGTAGTTGGTTTTGAGTTTGTGCGGCACGACGGCCGCCACCCCCACCGGCATGTTCACGAACAGATTGCGGTCCGTATGCGGACCGGCTTCGATCAGGGCAATCGTGGCGTCCGGGCAGCTATCCGCGAGACGGCTCGCGAGCGAGCAGCCGCCTGAGCCCGCACCGACGATGATGTAGTCGTATTGCATCCGCTCCTCCAATTGGGGCCGCGTTGCTCGCGGACCCTGTCTAGTACACACTTGTCTACGTGTGTTTTATCGGCATTGTAGGGAGCGTTCGGTTGCGACGGCGGGTTCGTGTCAGAGCGATCCCTCTAAACGAAAGCCCTCCCGCGACCCTATGATGAAAGGCGCGCGTGCGCCCGTCAGGCCGCCGCGCAGGGCATTCAAACACGGCGCCCGGTGCGCCGTCCTCAAAGCGTGCGGTACGACACGCCACGATAAAACAGCACAGCGTCGATCAACGATCGGCGGACATCCGGCGAACGGAGACAGCAGATGGAACGGCACAGCTTCGGCCACACTCACGACGTGACAAATCAGGCGCCTCCGCTCACGGATTACAACCTGTTTGCGAGCGACGTGGCGTTGTCCGCCGCCCTCGAACGCGACGGCGCCGCGTGGCATCGCGAGGCGCTGCTACGGCACGGCGCAGCGCTCACCACGCCGGAGACACTCGCGCTTGCCGAACTGGCGAACCGCCACACGCCCGAACTTGTCACGCACAGCCCGCGCGGCGAACGCATCGACGCACTGGAGTTTCACCCTTCGTGGCACACGCTGCTGTCGCTGTTGCGCCGCGAAGGCCTGCACGCGTTGCCGTTTTCGGACCCGCAGAGCGGCGCCATGGTCGCGCGTTGCGCCGGCTACTTCCTGCACGCACAACTCGAATCCGGCTCCCTCTGCCCGCTGACGATGACCTTCGCGAGCATTCCGGTATTGCAACGCGAACCGGCTTTGTTCGAGACACTGCGCGACAAGCTCTACGCCCGCGAACACGATCCACGCGACCTTCCGCTCACGCAAAAAACCTCGGCGATGATCGGCATGGGCATGACCGAGAAACAAGGCGGCTCGGACGTGCGCAGCAACCAGACCCGTGCCTATGCCACGCGCGGCAGCGGCCGTGGCGCCGAATATCGCCTTGTCGGCCACAAATGGTTTTTCTCCGCGCCGCAATGCGACGCGCATCTGGTACTCGCCCGCACCGACGATCACGAAGGCCTGTCGTGTTTCTACGTGCCGCGTTTCGCGCCGGACGGCAGTAAGAACGCCGTGCAGATCCAGCGCCTGAAAGACAAGCTCGGCAACCGCTCGAACGCCAGCAGCGAAGTCGAATTCTTCGACGCGTTCGGCATCATGATCGGCGACGAAGGCCGCGGCGTGCCGACCATCATCGAAATGGCGAACTACACGCGGCTCGATTGCGTGATCGGCAGCGCGGCCCTGATGCGTGCGGCGCTGGTGCAGGCGATCCACCATGCACGGCATCGCAGCGCCTTCGGCCGGCAACTGGCCGATCAGCCGCTGATGCGCAATGTGCTCGCCGACCTGGCGCTGGAATCGGAAGCCGCGACGGTGCTGTTCATGCGACTAGCACGCGCTTTCGAAGCGTCGACGGATGCATCGTCGACCGCGCCCGCCGAGCGCGCGTGGCGCCGGATCGTCACGCCGGCGGCGAAGTACTGGGTCTGCAAGCGCGCGCTGGAATTCACCGGCGAGGCGATGGAAGTGTGGGGCGGCAACGGTTATGTCGAAACCGGTCCGATGGCGCGCTTCTATCGTGAAGCGCCCGTGAATTCGATCTGGGAAGGCTCGGGCAACGTGATGTGCCTCGACGTGCTGCGCGCCATGGAACGCGAGCCCGAAGCGGCGCAGGCCCTGTTCGCAGCGTGGCAAGCGGATGCGCAAGGGCACCCGGCTCTGAGCGCCGCGCTCGGCAAGCTCGCCGCCACGCTCAACGGGCCCGCCGAACATCGCGAAGCCTCCGCGCGACGGATCGCGCAGCAGATCGTGCTGATCGCGCAGGCCACCTTGCTGGTGAAGCACGCGCCGCCGGAAGTCGCCGACGCCTTCATCGCAACGCGTCTCGCCGACGGCTGCGGCGAGAGCGGCCGCGTGTACGGCACGCTGCCGGCGACGTTCGATCACGCCGCGATCATCGAGCGGGCATTTCCCGCTTGAACAGCACAACACACCAATAAGCGCGACCCAACGCGCACGTTATCCATCAGGGAGTGGACACACATGAAGAACGATTTGCCAGAAGTCGTCGCGCTCGAAGCGCTGCTGCGCGATCAACGCCATGCGTATTTGCGCGCGCCGTATCCGTCATGGGATGCGCGCGCCGGCCATCTGAAAGCGCTGCGCAAAGTCATGCTCGACAACCGCGACGCACTCGCCGCCGCGATGAACGCCGACTTCGGCAATCGCGCGAAACAGGAAGTGCTGCTCGCCGAATTCCTGCTGATCAAGGGTGAGATCGACGCCGCGCTCAGACACGGCAAACGGTGGATGAAAGCGCAACGTCGCAGCACCAACAAATGGCTGATGCCGGCGCGCGCGAAAGTGGTGCCGCAACCGCTCGGCGTGGTCGGCATCATCGTGCCGTGGAATTATCCGGTGCTGCTCGCAGTCGGCCCGCTGATCAGCGCACTGACGGCCGGCAACCGCGCCATCATCAAGATGTCCGAGTTGACGCCGCGCACCTCGGCGCTATTCGAACAGCTGATCGGTCAGACCTTCTCGCGCGACCACGTCGCCGTAGTGAACGGCGATGCTGCATTGGCCGCCGCGTTTAGCGCGCAACCGTTCGACCATCTGCTATTCACCGGCTCGACCAAGGTCGGCCATGAAGTGATGCGCGCCGCCGCCGAACATCTCACACCGGTCACGCTCGAACTCGGCGGCAAGTCGCCGGCGATCATCGGTCAGCACGCACGCTTCGACAACGCCGTGGATAACCTCGTCGCCGGCAAGACGCTCAACGCAGGCCAGACCTGCGTCGCGCCGGACTATGTGCTGGTGCCGCGCGGCAAGGAGCAGGCGTTCATCGAACGGGCACGCGCGCGGATGGCGACGATGTACCCCGACTTTGCGCGCAACCTCGACTACACATCGATCATCTCGGAGCGGCATTTCGCTCGGCTGCAACGTCTCGCCGACGAAGCGCAGGCCGCCGGCGCGCAACTGCACACGCTCACCGACAGCACGCCCGATGAGGCAAGCCGCCGCTTTCCGCTGATCGCCGTGACGAATGCGCCGGATGAAAGCGCGCTGATGCAGGAGGAGATTTTCGGCCCGCTGTTGCCGATCATCCCCTATGACACGCTCGACGATGCGATCACGTGGATCAACACGCGTCCCCGCCCGCTCGCGCTGTACCTCTACGCCGACGACAGTGCGACCATCGACCGCGTCACGCGCGACACCATCGCGGGCGGCATGGCGATCAACGAAACGCTGATGCATCTGGCGTGCGAAAGCCTGCCGTTCGGCGGCGTCGGTGCGAGCGGCATGGGTGCGTATCACGGTTACGAAGGCTTCGTGACCTTCTCGAAGATGAAGCCGGTGCTGACGCAGGCGCGGCTGAACGCGCGCGGATGGATCTCGCCGCCGTACGGCAAGCGGGTGAATGCGCTGCTGAAGCTGATGATGAGGTTTTGACGGGACGGCCATCCGTGGGGCAGCGTACTGCGACGACGGCCGCGAAGTAAGCGGCCCGCGTTCAGCACTCAGCGCCTGGGCGCCCCACCCGAAGCGTCCGCAATATCCGTAGCGACGACATCCGTGACGTCCTGCGCGGCGGCCACGCCGCTCTCGGGCGCATGCTCGGCCCCGCTTTCCAGCCGATGCAGCCACGCGAGCAACTCGGCCACCGCCTGATAAAGCTGCGGCGGAATCCGTGTATCGAGGTCGACCTGCATCAGCAACGAGACCATTTCCGGCGCCTCGTGCACATACAGGCCGGCTTCCTTGGCGCGCTGCACGATCATCTCGGCCAGCATGCCGTAGCCCTTGGCGATCACGCGTGGTGCGGGATCGTTGCCTTGTGCGTCGTAGACGAGCGCGGCCGCACTGCGGCGATGTTTGCGGCTCATCACATATCCCAATCGAAATCGTCGACCGGCGCGGCTCCCGGGCGTGCGGCACGCGCCGTGCGGCGCCCCGCCGACACTTTGTCGGTCGCTGCGGCCGCTGCGGCAGCCGACGCCGAACGCGCATAAGCAGACGCCGCTGCCTGCCCGGCCGCCGACGCACCAGCAGCACCCGCCGCGGTAGCTGGTATGCCGCCGCCGATCTCGCGAATCGTCAATCCGTTCAGTTCGATACCCGCTGCCGCGAGCCGCTGACGAAAGTTCTCACCCTGCGCCGCCAGCCGCGCCGCGCCGGCAGGACTCGCCTGCACGCGCGCGACCAGCCGCATGCCGGTCAGCGTCAGGTCCGCATCCACAGTGCCGAGCGTGGGCAGCGACAGCGTCAGCCGCGTACGCCACGGCTGGCCGTCCTCGCTCGCCGTGCCGCCGCCGCTGCGGTCCCATTCGTCGCCTTCCTGTTCGATGGTCCAGTCGAGCTTGGCGCCAGGCCACGCTTCGCCGGTCCAGCGAAACTGCCCGGTAGCAAGCAGATCGAGCTGCTGACGCACCAGAGGAACGGTCGCGGGATGAACCGCGGCCGCCATCGATTGCGAGCTTTGCGACGACCCGTCGTCGGCCAGCTGCGCCGCGGCGCTGTGCGCGCTCGCGTGCGCCGGCTGGCCGTTCAGGTCGGACAGAGAACTTGCCAGCACCTCGCCGGCCACGAAGCGCGCGGCCTGCGCGGTCTGGATCGACGGCATCGCGCGGGCGGCCGCGTTGCCTTCCGGCGCGCCGTTGCCCGGACCGTTGGGCGCGGCGCCCGTGCCCTGCCGGGTTGTCGTGTTCGAGGAAGAAGCCGGATCGGCGTCGCTCGCCCAGTCGAGCGGCAATTGCGCGGCGGCGGCCACCAGCTTGTTTTGCGCCTCGCTGGCGAGGGCCGCGGGCGGCCGCTGCCCGGCCAGCCATTGCGCGAGATGGGATTCGTAGAACAGGCCGCTATCGCCGACCGTCTGTTGAAGTGCGGCCGCGAGCGCGGCGACCGGCACCTGAGCCGCCGCCACATTGGCGGTGGCCGCGGTACCGGCGGTACCGGTGGTAGCAGCGGTATTCGGATTGGCAGATGAAGCAGCAGGCGTGGCTGTCGTATCGAAGAGCGACAAGCCGTCGCCTTCGACGTCGAGCGCCGGCGCGGCCGGCCAGATCGGCAACTGGCCGAGCACCGCCGGAGTCGCCTCGCCGCCGGAATTCACAATCGCATTAAGCGTGAGCGCAACGGCAGACAGCGCGGTTTGCGCGGAAGCCGGCGCTGGCGCGGGGGGCGCGACGGGGGTGGTATTGAGAATCTCGGTATCGACGCCCGCCGCACCGGTCTGCGAGGCGGTCGCACTACCCGGCGCGAGATTGAGCAGACTGTCGACCCGGTTCGCGAGCAGCGAAGTGACGACCGCGTCGATTCCGTTCATACCGATTCCTTGGTCACATTGGCAGCAACGCGCTCAAATCCAGTCAGGCGGACTCAAGCAGCGCCTTGCTCGCGGGCAAACTCAGCGTGCCCCGTACAGTTCCTTGAGCACACGAGTCGGCCGTCCGGCGAACAGCGCCGACAGATTGGCCATACGCGGATTCGCCAGATCGCGGATCGCAGCGTCGTCGGCCAGAATCTGACGGATCAGCGCGTATTTGCGCAGGCGCTCCGCATCGTCCAGTCTGACCCCGGCTTCCGCGTCTTTCAACGCGTCCACCAGATTCCGATATTCCTCCTGCAAGTGGACCAGATCATTCCACAGGGCTCGCCGGGCAGCTGTCAGCATGCGGCGGGAAATCGCTGCAATCGCCTCGTAGCGGGCGAAATATTCTGCGTTCGATGTCATCTCATGCTTTCCGCGGCCGGCTGGGCTGCCATCCGCGCGATCTCCGGGGCGATCCCGATCCATGCCTCTTCGAGTGTCGCCAGCAGGCCGTCGACTTCGACCAGCATCGCCTCGCTCTGTTTTATATTGGCTTCGAGCAGCCGGCGCGACATATAGCTATATAGCGCGTCCAACCGCTCTGCAATCTCGCCGCCCACCTCAAGGTTCAGCGATAGTTGCAGCCCGCTTTCGACGATCTGAATCGCCTTGCCGATCGCCTCACCACGCGCCGACACATTGCCTTGCTGCACATGCATGCGCGCTTGCGCAATCGCCTGCCGGGCGCCCTGATACAACATCACGATCAGACGATGCGGACTCGCGCCCATCACCCCTGTCTCGACGCCGACGCGCGCGTACGCATTGGCTCCAGAGTGTCCTGGGGAAAACATCGGCGCTCCTCCTCTCTTGCACTTCGGTTGGTCGCGGCACCCCATCCGTGCACGTTGCCGCACCCGGATTTCTGCCTGTATCTGGTTATCGGATAGGCAGCGGGAAAGCTTTAGGCCGTTGTAAGGGGGATTAAGGGGCCGAAAGGGGCGATATCGCGCTGAGCGTGGCAAGGCCGCCCGCCACGAAGCGCCTCGTGGGCGCGCCGGGCCGGCTGTCCTGCCGTGAAACCACACAGCGTTGCATCTGGGCGCATGCGTTCGGGCGGGCGGAACAGCCCTGCCGCCCGAGCCGCACTTACACCGACATCTGCATGATGTCGTTATAGGCCGACACCAGTTTGTTGCGCACCTGCAGACCGAACTGGAAGCCGATGTTGGCCTTCTGCGAGTCGACCATCACGTCGTTCAGCGAGACATTCGACGCGCCGAGCTCGAACGCCTGCGATTCGCCGGCCGCCTTGGTCTGATCGCCGCTGATCTTGTCCAACGAGGCCTTCAGCGCCGAGGCGAAACCGCCGGCCGTCGCCGCGCCGGACTGCTCGGCCACCGGGGTGTTGCCGCCGGCCGCTTGCGCCGCCATCGACTGCATCTGTTGCAGCGCCGACGAGAGCGCGTTCACGGGCAAAGTCATGTTCTCTCCAGGGATTGACGACCGGGATGCCAGAAACCGTACCGATCTGAACGAAAGCATAGCAGTGGGTCATCCGGGAAAGCCCCGAAACTAGGGGGGAAACCCGGCTCTATTCAAGCAATCGGGTTGAGCCGCGCTGCGGATAATTTCAATGGTGAAAGTCTCTGTCCGCACGCCCGCCGACCCTCGGCGCGCAGAAGCGGCAGAACGCAAAGGCATCCCGGAGATACCCGACGCATGGATTCGTCAGCCAACTCTTTGATCAACCCCGACGCCCGCATGGGCCTCGCCGGCGCGCAGCCCGGCGCCGGTGCTGCCGGCACCGGCCAGGCCGGCGGTGCCGCGGACCTCGGCGGCCTTGGGGGCAACCTGGGCGGCAACTTCGGCCAGCGTCTGTCAGGCCTCGCGCAAATGCGCGGCAACCCGCGCGCGCCGCTGATTTTCGCGGTCGCGCTGCTGGTCGCTATCGTCGCGGGTCTGTTCCTGTGGTCGCGCGCACCGGACTACAAGGTGCTCTACAGCAACCTGTCGGACCGCGACGGCGGCGCCATCATCACCGCGCTGCAGGCGGCCAACATCCCCTATAAGTTCTCCGACGCCGGCGGTGCGATCCTCGTGCCGGCCGAGCAGGTGCATGAAATGCGTCTGCGTCTGGCTTCGCAGGGCCTGCCCAAGAGCGGCTCGGTCGGCTTCGAACTGATGGACAACCAGAAGTTCGGCATCAGCCAGTTCGCCGAGCAGATCAATTACCAGCGTTCGCTCGAAGGTGAACTGGAACGCACGGTCGAGTCGATTTCCTCGGTGAAGTCGGCGCGTGTGCATCTGGCCATTCCGAAGCCTTCCGTGTTCGTGCGCGACAAGGAAGCGCCGTCGGCTTCCGTGCTGGTCAACCTCTACCCGGGCCGCGCACTCGACGAAGGCCAGGTGCTGGCGATCACCCATATGGTGTCCTCGGCGGTGCCGGATATGCCGGTGAAGGGCGTGACCATCCTCGACCAGGACGGCAACCTGCTCACGCAGCCGTCCACCGGCAGCGGTCTGGACGCCTCGCAACTCAAGTACCGCCAGCAGATCGAGCGCAACACGCAGCAACGCATCGACGCGATCCTGTCGCCCCTGTTCGGTTCCGGCAACGCGCACTCGCAGGTCAGCGCCGACATCGACTTCTCGCACACCGAGCAGACCTCGGAAAACTACGGCCCGAACGGCAACCCGCAGCAGTCGGCGATCCGCAGCCAGCAAACGAGCACCGCGACCGAAATGTCGCAAGCCGGGGCCTCCGGCGTGCCGGGCGCGCTGTCGAACCAGCCGCCGCAACCGGCCTCCGCGCCGATCACGGCGAGCAACGGCGCGAGCGGCGTGACCACGACGCCGGTCAGCGACCGCAAGGATTCGACCACCAACTACGAACTGAACAAGACCGTGCAGCATCTGGAGCAGCCGATGGGCGGCATCAAGCGTCTGTCGGTGGCGGTGGTGGTCAACTATCTGCGGGTGGTGGACGCCAAGGGCCACGCGACGATGCAACCGGTCACTGCCGACAAGCTCGCGCAGGTCACTCAGCTGGTGAAAGACGCGATGGGCTTCGATCAGGCGCGCGGCGACTCCGTCAACCTGGTCAACAGCCCGTTCACCGCCGACGTCGACCCGGACGCCGATCTGCCGTGGTGGCGCACGCCGGACATGATCGCGCTTGCCAAGCAGATCGCGACCTACCTCGGCATCGCCGCAGTCGCCCTGTTCCTCTACTTCGTGATGGTGAAGCCGGCGCTGCGCCGCGCTTTCCCGCCGCCGGAGCCGGTTGCCGCCGCGGCGCTGCCGTCGCCGGACGAGCCGGTGCTGCTGGACGGCATCCCCGCCGCCGAGCGTGCGGGTGCGCCGACCGTCGCCGAACTGGAAAGCGACAACGAATTGCTCGCGCTGGAAAACTCGAAACACAAATACGAACGGAATCTGGAATTCGCGCGCAACATCGCGCGCCAGGATCCGAAGATTGTTGCAACCGTCGTGAAAAACTGGGTGTCCGATGAGCGCTGAAGGCGTAATGAAGAGCGCGCTCCTGCTGATGTCGATCGGCGAGGAAGAAGCCGCGCAGGTGTTCAAATTCCTCGGGCCGCGTGAGGTCCAGAAGATTGGCGTGACAATGGCCGCGCTGAAGAACATCACGCGCGAGCAGATCGACGAGGTCCTGCAGGAGTTCGTGCGTGAGGCCGAGAAGCACACCGCTCTCTCGCTCGATTCGAGCGACTACATCCGCTCGGTGCTGACCAAGGCGCTCGGCGACGACAAGGCCGGTGCGATCATCGACCGGATTCTGCAGGGCAGCGATACCAGCGGTATCGAAGGCCTCAAGTGGATGGACTCCGCGGCGGTGGCCGAGCTCATCAAGAACGAGCACCCGCAGATCATCGCGACCATTCTCGTTCACCTGGACCGCGATCAGGCTTCGGAAATCGTCGCCTGCTTCACCGAGCGGCTGCGTAACGACGTGCTGCTGCGGATCGCCACGCTCGACGGCATCCAGCCGGCCGCGCTGCGCGAACTCGACGACGTGCTGACGGGCCTCCTGTCCGGCAGCGACAACCTCAAGCGCAGCCCGATGGGCGGCATCCGCACGGCGGCCGAAATTCTCAACTTCATGTCGAGCAACCATGAAGAAGGCGTCATCGAGAATGTTCGTCAATACGACGCGGAACTCGCGCAGAAGATCATTGATCAGATGTTTGTGTTCGAGAACCTGCTCGATCTGGAAGACCGCGCGATCCAGCTGTTGCTGAAGGAAGTCGAGTCCGAGGCGTTGATCATCTCGCTGAAGGGCGCGCCGCCCGCGCTGCGCCAGAAGTTCTTGTCGAACATGTCGCAGCGTGCTGCCGAACTGCTCGCCGAAGACCTCGATGCGCGCGGCCCGGTCCGCGTCTCCGAAGTCGAGACGCAGCAACGCCGCATCCTGCAGATCGTGCGCAATCTGGCGGAAAGCGGCCAGATCGTTCTAGGCGGCAAGGCGGAAGATGCGTATGTCTGATCAGAACTCCGCAGCGAAGGAGCGCCTCTCGGCCTACCAGCGCTGGGAGATGGCCTCGTTCGATCCGGTGCCGCCGGCGCCGCCCGCACCCGAAGTCGACGACGGTGCATTCGAAGCCGAACTCGAACGTCTGCGCGACGCCGCGCATGCACAGGGCATCGCGACGGGTCACGTGGCCGGGCAGGCGCTCGGCTATCAGGCCGGTTATGAGCAAGGCCACGCACAGGGTTTCGAGCAGGGTCAAAGCGAAGCACGTGAAGAAGCGGCACGCCTCGCCGCGCTCGCCGAAACCTTCAAGGCAGCGCTCGACGGCACGCAAGGCGCGATCTCGGAAACGCTGGTCGCATTGGCGCTCGACATCGCCCAACAGGTGGTGCGCCAGCATGTGCAGCACGATCCGACCGCGCTGATTGCCGCCGCCCGCGAGGTGCTGGCCACCGAACCGGCACTGGTCGGCGCGCCGGCGCTGATCGTCAGCCCCGCCGACCTGCCGGTCGTCGAAGCCTATCTGATGGAAGAACTGCAAACGCGTGGCTGGACCGTGCGTACCGATCCGTCGGTCGAACGCGGCGGCTGCCGCGCGCAAGCCGGCACCGGTGAAGTCGACGCCGGCATCGACACGCGCTGGGAGCGCGTCGCCGCCGCACTCGGCAAGGTGAGCACATGGTGAAGCCGACACTCGAAGAGATCCGCGCCAGCGATCTGACACCGCTCGAACGTGAGTTGGCGCTGGCGTCGTTCGGCGCCGAGGCGCTGGCGGATGTACCGGCCACGGTGACGCCCGCTGCGGCTGCCGTCGCGGCCATCGACGCCGCGCTACGCGATCCCGCTCACGGGCACCCTAACGCCGGGCACCCTGCGAAGGGCGCGGCGGCGAGCCGCGAATCCGCCGTTTCTTCGAGTCCCGTTTCACCCCCTCCCGCCCCTGCCCCGTACGATCCCGCCCTCGACAGCAATCCGCACATGCAAGCCTGGCGCGGCCGGCTCGACGCGCTACGCGCCCGCAACGCAATCGCCAAGCCGATGCGCGCCTGCGGACGTTTGACGCGCGCCGCCGGCCTGGTGCTCGAAGCGGTCGGTCTGCGCCTGTCGGTGGGCGCCGAAGTGATGATCGAGCTGCCATTCGGCAGTTCGCTGGCGATGGCCGAAGCCGAAGTGGTCGGCTTCTCAGGCGACAAACTGTTTCTGATGCCGACCACCGAAGTGATCGGCCTCTTGCCCGGCGCACGCGTGTATCCGCTCGAAAGCGCGCCGATCGCCGATCCGATGGCGGGCGCGAAGCGCCTGCCGGTCGGCTGGGAACTGCTCGGCCGCGTGCTGGATGCATCGGGCCGCCCGCTCGACGGCCTCGGCCCACTCGGCGCGCATGCCGATGCGCCGCTCTCCTCACCGGTCATCAACCCGCTGAACCGCGAGCCGATTCACAAGGTGCTCGACGTCGGCGTGCGCGCGATCAACGCACTCCTGACCGTGGGCCGCGGCCAGCGCATGGGCCTGTTCGCCGGTTCGGGCGTCGGTAAATCGGTGCTGCTCGGCACGATGGCGCGCTACACCAGCGCGGAGGTGATCGTGATCGGCCTGATCGGCGAACGCGGCCGCGAAGTGAAGGAATTCATCGAACAGATTCTCGGCGAGGAAGGCCTCGCGCGCTCGGTGGTGATCGCCGCGCCCGCCGACGTCTCGCCGCTCCTGCGGATGCAGGCCGCGTCGTACTCGACCTCGCTCGCCGAATATTTCCGCGATCAGGGCAAGCACGTGCTGCTGCTGATGGATTCGCTGACCCGCTACGCGATGGCACAGCGCGAGATCGCACTCGCCGTGGGCGAGCCGCCTGCCACCAAGGGGTATCCGCCTTCGGTGTTCGCCAAGCTGCCGGCGCTCGTCGAACGGACCGGCAACGGCCCGGCGGGCGGCGGTTCGATCACCGCGTTCTACACCGTGCTGACCGAAGGCGACGACCAGCAGGACCCGATCGCCGACTCCGCACGCGCGATTCTCGACGGCCACATCGTGCTGTCGCGCTCGCTCGCCGAGGCCGGCCACTATCCGGCGATCGACATCGAAGCCTCGATTAGCCGGGCAATGACCGCGCTGATCGACGATAACCATCTCGAGAAGACGCGTATGTTCAAGCAGATGCTGTCGCGCTATCAGCGCAACCGCGATCTGATCAACGTCGGCGCCTATTCGAGCGGGCGCGACGCGCTGCTGGACCGGGCGATTGCGCTGTATCCGCGGATGGAAGCCTTTTTGCAGCAGGGTTTTCGCGAATGCGCGAACTTTGAACCAAGTCTCGAAATGCTGGACGCTCTGTTTGCCCAAGGAGGCTGACGATGGCGAAACACTTTCCGATCAAGACGCTCATCGGCCTCGCCCAGGACGATGTGGACGCCGCCGCACAACGCCTGGGCCGCGCGCAGCGCGAACGCAACGACGTGCAGTCGCAGCTCGACTCGCTCGTGCAGTACCGCGACGAATATCACGCGCGTTTCACGGCGACCGCTCAGACTGGCATGCCCGCCGGCAACATGCGCAATTTCCAGGCATTCATCGACACGCTCGACGCCGCCATCGAACAGCAGCGCAATCTGCTGGTGACGGCCAATGCGCGCGTCGAGGCTGCCAAGCCCGACTGGCAACGCCAGAAGCAGAAGCTCGGCTCGTATGAAGTGCTGCAGGCGCGCGGCGAAGCCGCCGAAGCGAAAACGATGGCGCGGCGTGATCAGCGCGATGCAGACGAACACGCCGCCCGCATTCTGAGGATGCGTGTCGAAGGCGTCTGATGCGCCCGGGCACAGCCTCGATTGACAGAACACCCCGTTTGACGGATTGACAGGATTCCCTATGTCGCTTCTTTCACAGATCGGCTCACTGCTCGGCTCGGCCAGCAGCACATCCACCAACGCGGCGATGGCCGCTGCGGCGAACGCCAAGCCGTTCTCGCAAACCTTGCAGCAGAGCATCGACCTGCAAAACAGCGCGGCCGCGCAGATCGCAAGCACGCCGCCGACTCCGTCGTTCTCTCCGCCGCCCTCTTCGTCGGCGTCCGATTCGTCGTCTTCGGCAGATTCGTCGAGCGTGCATGACGCGCCGCCGCCCGATCCGTCGACGAAGAGCCAGGATGCCGCGAGCAGCAACACGGACAACAGCAGCTCGACGAGCGCTTCCTCATCCAGCTCATCGTCCACTTCGTCTGCCAATACGCAGCAGAGCTCGACCGACCAGACCAACACGACGCCGGCGAAATCCGGCAACACGACCACGCAGACCGACGCCGCCACGGCAGCAGCGGCTGCGGCTGCCCAGGCACAGGCTCAAGCGCAGGCCAACGCGAATAGCGCGACCGACCCGACGACCGCAGATCCCGCCACGGCGCTGACTGACGCCGCGACCGCGCTGCCCGGCACGGGCACGGACCCGACGACGGGCACCACCACGGGCAAGAAGACGGGCGCGACTGATTCGAAGTCGGCGCAGGACGCCTTGCAGGCGGCGCTTGCCGCGCTGGCGAGCGGCCAGGGCGTGGTTCCGCAGCAGGCACTGGCGAGCGGCGCGGCGGCGAATGCGGCGACGGCGGCGAACGGTTTGGGTGCTGACGCGAGCAACGGACTCAACGGAACGGCGGATGGCAAGACACTGGCGGCCGGTTTGTTCGGCGATGGCAAGGGATCGAACGCGAGCAAGACTGCATTGACGACGGCGGCCACAACGATGGCGGATCCCTCTACGGCAGCAAAGGCAGCGGCTGACGCGCTGAGCGCGACGGCTGCGGCCGGCGGTGCGCAAGCTGACGATCTGGCGTCCTTCAAGAGTGCGTCCGATGCCGCGACGGCGGCGCTGGCGGCGGGCCAGGCAGCGGCGAGCGCCGCGAGTACGACGGCGGCCGTGCAGACGACGGGTAGTGCCGGTGCTGCCGAAGCGGCGAATACGTTGTCACCGCAGGTGGGCACGACGGATTGGGAAGATGCATTGAGTCAGAAGGTGGTGTTTTTGTCGAATGCACATTCGCAGAGTGCTGAGCTGACTTTGAATCCGAAGGATCTGGGGCCGCTACAGGTTGTGTTGCAGGTTGCCGATAACCATGCACATGCGTTGTTTGTTTCGCAGCACCAGCAGGTTCGTGAGGCCGTCGAGGCGGCGTTGCCGAAGCTTCGCGAGGCGATGGAGTCCAACGGTATCGGGTTGGGGAGCGCTAGTGTTAGCGATGGGTTTGCCCGGCAGGGCGGGCAGCAGCAGAGCGCAGATTCGGGGCGCTCTGGGGCGCGCGGTGCTGGGGGTTATGCAGGCGGCGCCGGTGGTTCGGATTCTGACTCTAGTGTTGCTAATGTTGCCGTTCGGCGGACTGTTGGGTTGGTCGATACGTTTGCTTAAGCCCGTTCGGGCGGGGGATTGCCTGCTCGGCGCTTATTGTCCGTGTTCCTGGGGCTTTGGCCTTTCCTTGAATTGTTAGTGGTCTATTAGCGTTGCCCCTGTGCGGGGCGGCACTTACTTTCTTTGCCGCCGCAAAGAAAGATAAGCAAAGAAAGCGGCTAGAAGCCCCTGCTAAGTGGGCACCGTTGTCTGCTGCGGGTAGTGGTGCGACTGGAATCCGTGTTCTCGTACATTCCGCGCTAGTGACAAAGGAGTCATCAGCTCCCACTCCGCACTACGTGCGTCGCGGACGGGTATGCAGGGGAAACCATGGGCTTCGGTTTTGGTTTGTGGGAGCCGTCGGCTTCGCCTCGGCGAGGCGCTCATGCATTCACCCGGAACCCGTACCTCGAATGATTTGACGGTGCCCCGCAATCAGGGACACTGCGCGGGTGCGGCTGCGGTGGTGATGCAATGACGAGTCACGGCCCGGTGGAGAGGCGTTGGCGTCAAAACGTGACGGGTGGTTTTACGAGCGGCTCTTCGGCGCGCGGAGCGCCGCCGGAAGTATGACGCCCTTGTCACAAGCACGTGCCGGGCACGAACACAGATTCCAGATGCACCACTACCCTGAGCGAGCTGCGGGACCCGCTTAGCAGGGGCTTCTAGCCGCTTTCTTTGCTTACTTTCTTTGCGGCGGCAAAGAAAGTAAGTGTGTAGTGGTCAAGTAAACCTGGACACCCGGAAAGGGGAATATTTAAAAAAGTGAAGCTTCGCATCGTGCCGGCGGCTGACC
>NZ_CAJNBA010000013.1:0-98672 GCF_905220735.1 Paraburkholderia aspalathi | reverse complement strand
CGCTCAGCTGATGCGATCGGGAATCGTGAAATTGAAACTGGCCGCTAGCGCGGCCATGCTGTCGCCTGCTCGCTTGACACCGGCCCGCTAATGGGTGTGGGTAATAGCAAGCTTCGCGGGTTGCTTACCGATCATGGGAGTCAGCCATTCGACTTTTTCACCCGGTAGTCCAACTGTGCACGCGTCAATCCGAGCAGACGGGCCGCCTCTGAAATATTGCCTTTCGCTGCTGAAAGTGCCGCGCGAACAAGAGCGTCGTCCACTTCGCCAAGAGTCGCTTTGTTCATTTTTACTGCTTGCGCCGCCCAGTCGTCCAGCCCATAGGACGGCTCATTCGGTTTTGTGCGCCGATCGACTTGAACATCAGTGCTGATTGAATCGGGAACGAGCGAACCCAAATCGCTTAATCCGAAGGCGCCTTTAGATTCCAGGGAATCGTCACTGCTCAACAAGTGAGATACCTCCAGTGTCCCGAACTCGTCAGCAAGAATTACACCTCGTTCAAGCACGTTTTCGAGCTCCCTAATATTTCCGGGCCACGCATAGTCCAACATTAGATGGAGCGCCCTACTCGAAATGCCGCGAAGATGTCGACAATGCCGCTGCGAAAATTTCTTTATGAAGTGTTCGATCAACAGTGGAATATCGTCTTTTCTAGCTCTTAACGAGGGGATCAAAATAGGAAAGACGTTGAGCCGATAAAAAAGATCTTCTCGAAAAAGTCCGTTTTTAATCGCGCTTTTGAGATTGTCGTTGGTTGCCGTTATCACCCGTACGTCTACCTGTATCGTCGTCGAGCTGCCGAGGTGCTCAAGCTCTCCAGTCTGTAAGACTTTGAGAAGCTTGGCTTGCGCCGTCAAACTCAACGAGCTAATTTCATCCAAAAAAATTGTCCCTTCGTTGGCACTCTCGAACTTGCCAGCTCGCGACGCGAATGCGCCAGTAAAGGCCCCTTTTTCTGCACCAAATAGCTCAGATTCCATTAAGGACTCGGGGATAGCTGCGCAATTGATCTCAACGAAAGGTTTGGTTGCTCGAGAGCTTCTACGGTGGACTTCACGAGCGAACATGCTCTTACCGACGCCACTTTCCCCAGTTAATAAAACTGTTGCTTTTGTAGCCGCGACCCGAAATATCTTATGCAAGACAGCGTTGTAGGCGGCGGACGAACCTATAGGACCTTCTTGGAGTAGCTTGTCGTCAGCATGGCCTGAAAGCGGCGTTTCATCGAGCTTACCAGCAGGCGCGACCTCGTAGGTACTCGTTGCCGCGACACGGCGACTACCTTTTGATTGAGGTGCAAGATACTTTAAGTCCGAGTCGGCATCCTCCCATTCTTCCGCGGGCTTGCCCACGATCCGACACGCGGCGTTGCCCAGTGCGCGGCATTCAATTTCTCGATACAGGATTCGCCTTCCCATGAAGGCGCTTGTATAACCGCATGCGTAACCCGTCTGCATCCAACATGCGGGGTCCGCGCCGATACCGTAGATAGCGACATGAGCCTCGTCTTCCGACGAATCCTTCCAAAGGAATTCGCCGTAGTAATGGCCCGTAGTGCTGTCGATTTCGACCTTGACCGGCTCCACCAGAACAATGCCCTCAAGCGCATGAAGTTGTGGTCCCACCGCAAACGCGTCGAAAGCGCTGTCGTCACCGCGAATTTTACGTGCAAGCGCTGCGTCTCGCGAGCCCGATATATAGCCCATCCGCGTCAACAACCCGCGCGCTGCCTCGGTACCGAGCGCTTCAATGAGTTCCTGCCTCAAAGATCCAAACGCCTCCGTGTGGATCAAAACCATGCGGCGGTCGTCAAGCCAAATACGCCCGTCCATCGGGTTGAAGCGGAGCCTTTCCGCTAAATCGCGGATATTTGGAAAATGCAGATCTGCTACCACGTCAGGGACGAAGAGTGGAATCCCTCTTTCGACCGTGCCACCCGTCTTTTCGTTGTTGTGCTCCATGCCTCCGCCTCAAGAGACGGTCAAACCGCCCCTTCCATTTTTGCGCTCGACTGCGTGTTACGTCCATCCAAGCTCTTCAGTTTGATCCAAGCAGGCGTTGATTCAAATAGGGAGGCGCCCCATACCTCCCTAAACTTCAACCGCAATTTGCTTCGTCAGACGGACTAAGTTGCACCCTCATCGAAAAAGTCGCCGACCAGGCGGTTAAAACGCCGCCCGTGCTCAATTTGCGTCCAATGCCCACAACCACCGAATGCATGAAACTGAGCATGCGGAATCATCTCGAACAACTTCTCAGAGTTCGACAGCGGAATAACCCTATCTTCGCGCCCGTGTACGATAAGGGTTTCGTGAGGTAATGAACGGATATCCTCCTCCCGGCTTGCCATCGCATCCACCCATCGCTGACGCGGTGCAGGAAACATGCTCGAGAACGCCTCTTGAAAGTTCGGACGTATGCTTGCTTCATACCGCAGTCGCGCAAGTTCGTCGTTCACCAGGTTGCGGTCGTAAGCAAACACGTCGAGCAGCCCGCGCATATTTTCAATCGATGGCGTATACCCCCACACTCGATCTAGCCCATCCGTGATGGGAAAGCTTACGCCCACGCTACCCATTAGTACGAGTCTACGCACGCGATCGGGAGCACTGATTGCCATTGCAAGAGCGAGTGCGCCGCCGAAAGAGTTGCCGACGACATGCACTTTGTCGATCTCCAACGCGTCTAACAGTCCGAGAGCATGTTTCACCCAAGTACCCATGTCATAACGGATGCCCGGCGGTCGCTCCGTGTAGCCGAAGCCAACCATGTCCGGAGCAATCACCCGAAATCGTGTCGAAAGATCGGGTATAGTAAGTCGCCAGTTCGCCCACGCAGTAACGCCCGGGCCTGATCCGTGAATCAAGAGGACGGGCACTCCAGAGCCGCAGTCGTGGTAGTTGGTATTAATGCCGTCTGCATTAATATTGTTCGCAATCTCTACTGACTCAGACATAGAACTCCTTTCAGCATACCTATTTGTTAAAAATCGCGCCACAGCTTTCGGACCAAAATTCCCAACAAAAGCTTCTCGACTTATTGCCAAAGATATTCTCATCTGCATTGCTGCGACCTGATCAATCTCAGTCATCGAACTACCGCTCACGGTTTCAGTGCACCGGCATTCTCCATTAAATAAAATTGTAATTAATGACGGTTGATACGCTGCTTAGAGGAACCGAACAGTATCTGCGTAAAATAACTTGCGATCTAAAACCGTCGTTGATAGTTCAGCAGCAAATTCACCTGAGAGTGCGTTACTTTAATCGGAACTGCGGTATTCGGTTGGCTATCGTTAGACACTGTCTTCTGCAATCCTACTGACATTGCAAAAGCGAGAACGTTATCTTTATTAAAGGCATAAGAGACGCCGCCGCTAAGATGCGTCGTGGGTATTGCTGGTGCTATAGTTAAGAGCGTGTTATTTGGTATAGCTTCCTGAGCATATTGGGCACCCCCGCGGAAGGTCCACTTATCGTTATAACGGTATTCTGCACCAAGCGCGAAGACGTTGATATCTCGATAATTTTGGGGAAGCAGTACGTTAAGGTTAGCTCCGGTTCCGTTTTGTACAAAACCAACATTTATGTTTTTGAAGGCATCGGCCCAAAAGACACGCTGATACTCTAGGGAAACCGAAAGCTGGTCGCTGAATTTATGATTAATTCCGATCGACAATTGCGCTGGCATCTGAAAATCTCGGACGACGATGCGGCCGCTCAATGGAATGTTCCCGGCAACTGAACTCACTGCTGTCAGATTGGCGCCGCCAGACAGATCCCCAACATCCGTCTTGAAATTATAAGCAACTCCGAGCCGGGTGTCCGGTGCAATTTGATAGGTCAAGCCCAGCTTGCCTCCGATGCCCCAAGCGCTTGCTCCGCCTCCGACGATGCCACTGTGAGAGAAGTTAAAATAACCGCCAGATAGTCCGGGTACGCCCAATAGTGTCGGAACCAGCGATCCGTTAATTCGACCCTGGGACGCGAGATTGCCAATCTGCGACGTGTCGAGCAGTAGGCCCAAATTTAGTGACGTCCATACCGCATCAACCGAGCCGCCCAGCGTCAATTTATCAGTGACTTTATAAGCGATTGAAAAAGGAATACGAAGCACTAGCAATCTCGAGAAATTATCGAGTCCCGTATCAATATTGTTGGTTGTGGTTCGCGAGAGAAAACTACTTCCACCGAATTGAGTACCCAGGCCCCCTCCGGCAAACGCGCCAATTCCAAATGCGTAGTCTTTGTGGCGGTAGACGTACGCTAATTCAGGAGCAAAGTACGGACCATTGTTGTTTCCATGATTTTTGGATAAAACAGATTCGCCCGTGTTTTTATCGATAGCTCTGATATCCGGGTTAATTACGTCAGCACCCAGTTCAAAATAACTTCCTTCTTCCATCAAACCCAGAGTTGCGGGGTTTTCCATCATTGCTGCCGTTCCCACATTGTAGGCGACCCCGGTGCCCCCCATTGCACGGGAGATCGGACCATAGCCTTCGAGATTAAAAACGTCAGTCGCGTTGGCATTAGTCATCGTCGATAACGCGACCGACAGTCCCATCAAGCCCCTTACAGCCGCAAAAACGTTGTTGCTTTTCATCTTTGTCTCCTGTCGGATTTTTTTGTGTGTCGAGCGCTCGGCAGTCTAATCACTCTGCGTTGGACTACTTCACGGTCGAATCAGAACTTTCGATACGCCGTCCTTCTTCTCATCAAACAAAGAGAACGCCTTATCTACTGACGTCAGCTCGAAAGTATGGGAAAAATACGCAGCGGGAGTGATCACGCCTTGTTCGATCATGCGCATGGCCTCCCACATGTATGGCCGAACACTAGCAAATCCGTTCATGTGCAGGCTAATGTTGCGCAAGAACACATCGGCCAGATTAAGGTTGAATGGAGCGTCGCAGAAAACGCCTATAGCGGCTACGGTGCCCCCGGGTCGGACCAAATCAAGACACATCTGAAACGTCTCCGGGTAGCCGACAACCTCGATCACCTTATCGAAGCCGCGACCTCCGGTTTCGCTAAGCGCCATTTGCTTCCAGTCAACGTGGTTTACATCGATAGCGACCGCACCCTTCTGCCTCGCTCCTTCGAGGCGTTCGGTCACTTTGTCCAAAACAACCACCCGGCCAGGCCCTCTTTGCAAAGCGATGTCTAGCGTCATCATCCCCGTGGGGCCGCAACCGATGAGCGCGACCTTCTCACCGACCTGAATGTCGGCTAAGCGATTCGCTATTATTGCGGATGGCAGATTGCACGAAAGCGTAATGGCTGCTTCGTCGGACACGCTCAGCGGTATTTTCATTGCATGGCCATCCGCGTGAGGGATTACCAAGGCTTCCGCATGTGTGCCGTTCATATCGCCAAAGGGCAGCCCGAAACCATAGACAGCATTCTTGGTCGTCTCACAGTGCGCGGTCTGGCCGACCTCACACATGTAGCAGTGACCGCAGGAGACTGAGTAACCCATGCTAACTCGATCGCCCGGAGTAAATCTCCCGACTCCTTTTCCGACTTGTATCACCTCGCCGATGAGTTCATGGCCGGTCTGCGAATGCCCCCTTTCCATTATTGCGTCCAGAGCACCTCTATAAAGATGCAAATCTGACCCACAAATCGAAGTAGCCTTTACCTTGACCAATATTTCATGATGAGCGCGTATGGCCGCGTCAGGAACATTTGTGCAACGGATGTCCTTAGGGCCGAAGTAGACTGATGCCTTCATTTTGTACTCCGTACTTTTGCTAACTCGAACAGTTCTATAACCCGTGCACCAAACTGAACTGTCACCGAAATCACAGACAGCATGACGTGCCTCTGACACTGCAGCTTTGTTGGAGATTTTCTTCGCTGCGTGCCTCTTATCTGTCACTTCTCCGAGGTCGCGGTCCTCACCCCACCTATTAGAAAAACCGATCGAAATGGATCTGATCGAACGGAACCTTGTAGCCCACCATCAACATCTCTTGCAAAGTCTGTGTCATAGGCGGCGGTCCAGCGAAGTAAAATTCGAACTCACGCAAAGACTCTTCAAAAACCCGTTGAACTGCGTCGTGAACATAGCCCGTCTCACCGCTCCACTGTGAACCAGGAATCTCATTTGGCAAGGACACCACAGGATAAAAATGAATCTGCTCGTCGTATCCCTTTAGTTCACTCAGAAACGACGTCCCACAGATGTCTGCCGGTGTTCTTCCACCGTAGAAAAAATGAAGACGACGGGTATCGAGCATGCTCAATTGCGAGGCTGCGCGAGCTATTGAAACCATCGGTGCCAAACCTGAACCACCCGCTACGCAAACGATATCGCGCTTAACCTCCGTTCGAAGGAACGCGACACCATATCCACCGTCGATCTCCACCTCATCGCCCGCATGAAGATGATGAAAAAGGCGTTCGGTGGCTCGCCCATGGGGTACGCGTCGAATCTGGAATTGCCACTCGCCCAGTTCATTGCCAATGTTCGACATCGAATAAGCTCGAGGCTCAGTGACCCCCGGGATTGAAAGCATCGCATATTGGCCAGCAAGGAACGCCGCCTTGTCTTCCGTGACAAACCTGAATTCCCGGATATCGTGCGTTACGTCATGCGACTCGACGAAACGAGCCGACCTTCGCTTAGGGGGTTGTATCGGCTCATAAGCCGGATCGGTTCGGATCTTGATCCCCAAAGCGCTCTTCGCCCGGCACTGACAAGCCAACAAACGACCTTTACGCCGATCACGTTCCGTCAGACCAGGTGCTTCAGGCCAGATGCTCTCGACATCGCCCGTTACGAGCTCAAACTTACAACTCCCGCATCCACCAGAGTTGCACTCATACGGGAAGCCAATGCCGGAGCGCAGGGCTGCCCGTAGAATGGTGTCGTTCCCGCTTTGAAGAAAGACACGATCTTCGCCATGGACCGATATTTTATGTTGAGACATTTTTTAAGCTCCTTTTGCTGCTCTTGGAGTGCTCATCGGGAGCACGAATACGTCCCCTCCAAGAGCGCTCGCAGATTGCGATCAGTTGCATGTCCCTTCATAAGCCGAGAGAGTTTCGGAACTCCCGCGTCGCGAGTCTCGCTGATGCGGACGCGTCCGGTACATCCGAGAGCGCCGTGCAATAGGCGTTGATCGCAGAGTCGGCGAGCGGTTCCCATTTCAGAACCCATCTTTTAATCACGTCTGCGTTGCCGGCCCTTTCCACCGCCATTTTGACCAGCGCTGCGGCCCAGCGCCGATGCCGCGCGGCATCAACAAGCTGCGCATCGTTTAGCAATCCGACCAACGTGTCGCCGTTGTGTCGACCTGACTCACCCAACTTGCGCAAAACCGCTTCCTCAACGGCCGGCTTCGCCACCAGACTAAATGCAACAAATGCCTCGGCCCAATCCCAGGTTACGAGGACCTTTTCCATTAGCTCGCGAAACCCCTGCCAGGCCGGATCAGTCTCCCAGTACTGGCGCTCGTCTGTGCCAAAGCCCTTGTCGTCGAATGCTAAGGACAACTCTTTGGTGCGGTAGGCCGTATGACTCAACCACCGGAAAGAATCAGCCATCTGAAAGTAATTACAGTTCGTGATCGTGCTTGCAGGAGCCATCTGTCCCACGTAAGCAGACGCCATCTGGAGCGTATGGAATAAGTAGCGAGCCGGGGTGTACAGGCGCGCAAGTTTTCCTGCCCAACGCGGATCCAGAGCCTTGTCATGTTCACGGGCATTGAATTGGTCAAATAGCCCGTACACGTACGCCTCCTGCCCATCCTGCATTAGGTTGTAGGTGCGATAGATGACCTGATCCGGGTCGCGGAAGGCGTTCCAGTCATCGTGTTTGAGTGGGCTATTCAGCGTGTTCTGCTTGTACCAACGATTCATCCACATATCGGGATCAAGCTCGTAAGGAGCATTCGGATCCCGGTCTGTGAAGTGCAAATTGGTCGATACGATTTCGTATTCGCTGGGTTTGCGCCGCCGCTCTGCAAGATGGCTCCACGTCTTGAGTGGCTTTAATACTTGAACTTCTGACATACTTGTCTCCTTAACTCAGAATTCTTCGTTCGCCGATCAGTTTCAATCGTCGGTCAGACCGTCGTTTTAAAATAAAATCGAATCTGCTCGGGCAAGGTTTCGATGCGGCCCGCAAACGAACTGAGCTCCACCTCAAGATCCGGAATCTTGAACGGACGCCCCAAAGCGCGTTCAATCGTTTCCCGGCGCAATATCAATTCACCCTCGGTGTCGATGCGCAGGTATGCCCGCTTATCGTCTACGCGAATTTCCTTCCCCGGATTGTCCTCGAGCGCAGCCTCAACGACGGCATCAGCGAGTTCTCCAGCGCGCATGATCGGACCTACCCGATTGTTGAGGTGGGCCGATGCTATATCGTTTGTAGTCACAAACTTCTCCTTGGGTTTAAATGGCGGCCGGAGCGCTGCTTATGTATGTGCGAACAACGGCTTCACGCCGTCTGTTTCTACGAAAACCGCCTCGCCTTCAATTCTAACTAGATACTGGGCGAGCGCGCAGTCCGACGGGTTAATACCTTTTCCAGAGCAGGCATCGAACTGCCAAAGATGCGCCCTGCAGATCACTGTCTTACCGTCGAATTTGCCTTCAATCAGCGGAATGTCCTGGTGTGGGCAAATACCTTGGAAAGCCTTCAGGTCGCCGCCCTCCGGCCAAACCATCAGAACTTCCTGCCCATCAACCTCGAACGACTCCATTTCGCCCTCCCAAAGATCGTCAAGAGAGCACACTTTCTTAAATGTCATGAACTTCTTTCCTATTGGTGAAAAGGTTCGAGCACATCAACCGTCGAATGCCTGGTTACGGCTGCGAGGGTTCCCAAATAATTTCTACACACTCGGTGGGCTTGAGGCCCGCATCCTCCACTTTCATCGCTCGGGGCAGAAACTCCTTGCTACCCTGTCTGCGCACGCGAAGGATATGCCCGGGGCGAGCTTTCACGCGCCGTCCGACTGAGTGATGCGCGGCGGCACTCGCCACTTCGTCCATCGTGTTCTCGGTATCGACCGGCAATAGTTGAAGCACGAAGTCGCCTTCGAAATTGGAGCTTAAGGGAAACAAAGCCATTATGTTGTCCTCCATTTAGTTGGTGATTGCGCCGGTGGTCATACCGCCACCGGCCTGTCAGGCAGCAGCGCTCAACTCGCCTTCTTCATGCGCATCTGCTTGTAGATGTCGACCCACGAGTAGCCGTGGGCATCATCACCGATTTCGCCAGGCGCGAGGCCCATGTAAGCCAGAGCCCCACCCAAGTCCATAGGCTGTACCAAGCCAGCGAGGAAACGGTCCACCAAAGTCATGTGACCCGCATAACGCTCCGGCTCCTGCTCGAAGCACCAACGATCCGGCTCCGAACCGAAGTGATACAGTCGCCCCTTGTATTCGAGCGGGTAGTCCTGCACTGCCCAGCCGTTGCCAGGCGTGTAATTGATCGGCAGGTTGCACATGTTGCACACAATCGGCAGCGTCTCCGGGTACGTTTGCGCCATGTTTCCATCGACCAGGTTGTCGATGATCACATCCCAGCACTGGCCCCAGGTGTCGTTCCAGCCGGGATATTTCTCTTCCAGCCAATCGCGTTCCGCCGGCGTGACGCCAGCAGCTGGGTTCCACCAGACGGTGGGACGCCAATACCAGACGCCGAGATGCATGCCGTGATGCTGTTGGTCCAGCTGCTGCAGGAACGTATCCCAATACCATGGCTTGTCGAGCCCAAGATCGCCCAGTGCGCGTTCGAACTGCGTGACGATCCACTCCTGCATAAACTCCTTGAACGACTGCTTGCGGTGCTCAAGTGGAGTGTAGTAGTCCATCACAGGACCAGTCAGCACCGAAAACAGCCTCCACGCGCGCCAGAAAGCAATGTCAACCTTTTTCTGGGCCTCGGCTTTCTTGCCGTTTGCGATCAGTATCTCAAGCGTTGGACCGCCGATCTGTGCATGGCGCGACTCGTCGGTCTGCACACTCGATATCAGACTGGCGAAAGTGTGATCCCCAGCCTCCGCCGCGTCGGCCGCCAGTCCCAGAAATTGCATGTTGGTGAAACCGGTTTCGAAGCCGAAAGTCAGCATGATGCCGACACTGATCGCGTCGCGCGTCATCATGATGTCATCGAAGAAATGACGTGCCGCAATGGCGGCCCACTCGTTCGTATGGAAGGCCTTGGCAGCCCAGTCGAACTGACGGTCTTTCGAGACATGCTCGTGAGGAAAATACAACTGGATCTGGCCGTGACGGATTTCATCCAGACTACCCATCGTTGCCATATTGCGCATGCCCGGCGCCTTGGAGAAACGCATCATCCTTGCCTCTGCGCTCGCGGCTGCGTACTCGGCGAGAGCGATCGCGCCATAGTGCTGCTTCATCACCGTGAGCCAACCCGGATCTGCTTTTTCATAGATTTGACTGCGCTCGAGCGCGGCTTTTACTGAGTAGGCGCCGGAGTCCTTCTCGCGTTGAATTTTCACGTATTCCGGGTAGGTCTGCTTATAGGGCTCGTCATAGACTTCCCACTTTTCCATGGGAATGTCATACCCTCCGCTCAACTCAGGCGGAAATAGTTCGCTCTCTGTGACATATCTCGGCGACCAGTTGGTCGTCCTGGCAAGGTCGTACCAGTCCATCCGGTTGAGTAAAGCCATTTTTTCGTCTCCTAGATTTCGCAGGCCATCGCGGCCTTAACGCACGACAAGAAAAACTTCTAACGTCCGCGCTTGAGCGCACTTTGTCCTGCAATGCCGAAGTGCTGTTTCGGCATCTCGGTGATGATGACTCGAATGGACTCGATCGGCGCATCAATGGCGCGGTGAATCGCATCGGTGACTTCGACGATCAACCGCTCCTTCTTCTCGTCATCACGCCCTTCGATGATGTACAGCTGTGCTATTGGCATCACTATCCCCGTTAGATAAAACGCAAACCCGTACTGCCCATGCCCTGAACCCGAAGAGATATAGCATCTCCCGCTTGCACGGCGATGGCCTCAGTGATACCACCGGAAAGAATGATGCTGCCGGCCGGAATTTCCTCACCACGCTCGCTTAGGTGATTGGCCAGCATCGCAATCGCTGCAGCGGGATGCCCTAGTACCGCGGCGCCCGCCCCAAACGCGACCGCTTCACCGTTTTTTTCCAACACAATCCCGACCGTGCGCAAATCGAGATGGGATGCAGATACCGGTTGGCCACCGATCACAAAGCGAGCGGCCGATGTGTTGTCCGCCACCACACTCTTAAGATCAAACTTAAAATCGCGGTATCGCGAATCGATGACCTCGATGCCAGGCATGACGAAATCGGTCGCCGCAAACACTGCCCCGATGTGGCATCCTGGGCCTCGTAGCACAGTCTTCGTAAAAAACGCGATTTCCGGTTCCACCTTCGGGTGAATCAAGGCTTTGACGTCACACGTACCGCCGTCGGGTATCGCGAAGTAGTCGGCCAGAAACCCGAAAACAGGGTTCTGAACGCCCATCTGCTTCATCTTGGCGTGCGACGTCAGTCCCGCCTTCAGTCCGATGATTTTGCTGCCGCGCGCGACTTTGCGGCGCCGGATTTCATCCTGGATCGCGTAAGCATCTTCCCAGTCCATCTCCGGATGTTCTTCGGTGATCTTGAGCGTATCTTCCGCCTGCAGCTCGCAGTTCTCGAGACGCTCGGCGAGAAGAGCAACCGTTGTGGCATCAAGCTTCATGCGGCCACCTTTGTCTGTTGGACGCGCGCCTTGGCCAACGTCATTGCGGTGTCCTCGATCATGTCCTCCTGGCCACCGACCATGCCACGCCGACCCAGCTCCACGAGGATGTCGCGAGCCGGTACGCCATACTTTTGCGAAGCACGTTTAGCAAACAACAGGAACGAGCCGTACACGCCCGCGTACCCTAACGTAAGCGAATCTCGGTCAATGCGAATGGGGAAGTCCATGATCGGGACCACCAGTTCTTCGGCCACGTCCTGGATGGCCCATACATCCACCCCAGTCTGAATTCCCATCCGGTCGCATACAGCCACCAATACTTCCATCGGTGTGTTGCCTGCCCCGGCACCAAGCCCCGCGGAGGCGGCGTCAATGCGAATGGCCCCCGACTCGACGGCCGCAACGGAGTTAGCAACTCCCATCGCGAGATTATGGTGCCCATGAAAGCCGAGTTCCGTCTCGGGCTTGAGTGCCTCACGCACGGCGCCGAGCCGAGCCCTGACATCGTCGGGCAGCATATATCCGGCCGAATCGGTGATATAGACACAGTTCGCGCCGTACGACTCCATCAGCTTTGCCTGCTTAACCAACCCCTGCGGGCTGTTCATATGCGCCATCATGAGGAACCCTACGGTGTCCATCTCAAGGCTGCGCGCAAGACTAATGTGCTGCTCCGATACGTCCGCCTCGGTGCAGTGAGTCGCCACCCGGATCGTGTGAACGCCGAGATCCTTGGCCATCCTCAAATGATCGACGGTACCGATGCCCGGTATCAGCAGGGCCGACACCTTAGCCTGTTTCATCAGTGGGATGACAGTACCGAGGTATTCCTCGTCGCTATGAGCAGGAAATCCATAGTTAACCGACGAACCGCCGAGACCATCGCCATGCGTGACCTCAATGAGCGGAATGCCAGCTGCATCCAATCCGCAGGCTATCCCCTTCATCTGTTCCAGCGTCATCTGATGACGCTTCGGATGCATGCCGTCACGCAAAGTCATGTCGTGGACGGTAATCTTCTTGCCTTGCAAGTTCATGGTGTTCTCCTTGATCAATCAGACGACGACGGGTTCGAGCGCGAGCTTGCCAGTCAACATCTCTTCGGCAAACATCTCGGCAGTACGCGCCGCTGCGGCGGTCATGATGTCCAGGTTGCCGGCGTACTTTGGCAAATAGTCTCCTAACCCCGACACTTCCATGAAGATCGTGACCCGCTTACCGTCAAACACTGGGCCATTCACCAACCGGTAGCCTGGCACGTACTTCTGAACCTCTTCGATCATCGCGTGCACGGACTCGGTTATTTTCTGCTGATCCGGCTCAGTTTCGGTCAGACAATGAATGGTGTCGCGCATCATCATTGGAGGCTCCGCCGGGTTGATGATGATGATTGCCTTGCCTTTTTTTGCGCCTCCGACCTTTTCGACGGCGGCAGCGGTGGTGCGCGTAAATTCGTCGATGTTCTTGCGGGTACCCGGTCCCACCGAGCGGCTTGACACAGTCGCCACGATTTCGCCGTACGCCACCGGCTGCACGCGAGAGACTGCCGCGACCATTGGAATGGTGGCCTGTCCACCACACGTCACCATGTTCACATTCATCTCGCGCTTACCAAGATGTTCTTTCAGATTAACCGGTGGCACACAGTATGGGCCGATCGCCGCCGGCGTCAGATCAATCATCATGACGCCCAGTGCATTAAGCTTGCGGGAATTTTCTGCATGCACGTAGGCGCTCGTTGCATCAAATGCAATCCGCACGCCGTCGGCCAACACATGCGGCAGTAATCCGTCGACACCGTCAGCCGTGGTCTTGATGCCCATTTCACGGGCTCGCTTCAGTCCGTCCGACTCCGGATCGATGCCCACCATCCACACCGGTTCGAGCACGGTGCTGCGCCGAAGTTTGGCCAGTAGATCGGTACCAATGTTGCCAGGTCCGATGAGTGCACACTTGATTTTCTTCATGAAACGATCCTTAACGTGGAAGCGACTTTTAAATCGGATGGCAGACAAACGGCCCGACCGGGTGCTTTTCCATACGTGGTCACTGAAACCGAACCGAACAACTGCCGAGGCCACCTATGCTGACTCTGAAACTGTCGCCTGCCGTGGCCGGAAACATCGCGGCAAGCGCGCCTGACAGAATCACTTCGCCGGCTTTGAGCGGAATCCCGAGAGTGCCCAAGCGGTTCGCGAGCCACGCCACTGCATTGAGCGGCGAACCGAGCGCGGCGGCGCCACACCCCGTGGCAATGATGTCCCCATTGCGCTCCAGCACCATCCCGCAAAGCGTCAGGTCAAGCTTGCGTGGGTCAACCGCCTGATCTCCCAGTACAAACACACCACATGAGGCGTTGTCTGCAATGGTGTCCTGAATCTTGATCTTCCAGTCGCGAATGCGGGAGTCCACAATCTCGAAACACGGCATCACACATTCAGTCGCCGCGAGGACAGCAGCGCTGGTGACACCCGGGCCCATCAGGTCTTTTTTAAGGATAAAGGCTATCTCTCCTTCCGCCTTTGGCTGAATCAGCGTTGCAGCCTCGATCGCCTGCCCCTCGTTGTAGATCATCCCGTCAAGCATGTATCCAAAGTCCGGCTGATACACGCCCAGCATGTTCATCACCGCAGCAGACGTAACGCCGATTTTCTTGCCAATGATCCGTTCGCCCGCCTCAACGCGGCGGCCAATCATCTGCTGCTGAATTTGATAAGCGTCCTCGATCGTCATGCCCGAATGTCGCTCCGTCAGCGGTGCAACCACCGAGCGCGTCACCAGTGCCTGATATAGATCGTCGCCGAATTGCGTGATTTGCGTTTTTTCCATGATCACAGTTTGATGCACACGTTTTTGAGTTCCGTATAAAACTCAAGTGAATGGGTCCCACCTTCGCGGCCTATCCCAGATTGCTTGGCACCCCCGAACGGAGTGCGCAAATCACGCAGGAACCAGGAGTTCACCCACGCGATACCGACCTCGATGGAGGCCGCGACTCGGTGCGCGCGCGAAAGATTTGTGGTCCAGATAGCCGTGGCCAATCCATAGTCGTTGTCGTTGGCGCGGCCAATGACCTCTTCTTCACTGTCAAACGGTGCAATGTGACAGCACGGCCCGAAAACTTCCTCTCGCAACACCGTTGCCGAGTCCGGCAGGCCGGTCCAAATGGTCGGCTGCACCCAAGACCCCCCTCGGAGAGCGTCCGGCATATCAGGGATGCCCCCTCCTGTGATCACCGTAGCCCCTTCGTCGACTGCCTTCTTGTAATACGACAGCACCTTGTCACGATGCTCTTGTGAAATCAGCGGACCCATACGGCTCTCCGGATCCGTAGGCACTCCCAGCTTCCACGCTTCTACTCCTGCCTTCAGGCGGCCAACGAATTTGTCGAAGACGGGGCGCTCGACATACACGCGTTCAGTACCCAGACACACTTGTCCGCAATTGGCGAATACGGACCGCAATGTTCCCTCGATGGCAGCGTCCATGTCGCAGTCGGCAAACACGATTGCGGCGTTTTTCCCACCCATCTCAAGCGACACCGGGCGCGCGCCGTTTGACGCTGCCCTCATGATTGCCGCACCCGTGCGCGTTTCGCCGGTGAACGTGATTGCGTTCACCTGCGCATGAGTCGTCAGGAACTCTCCTGCCGCTTCGGGTCCAAAACCGTGAACGACATTGAAGACGCCTTTGGGGACGCCGACGCTTGCCATCACTTCAGCTAAGAGCGTGGCCGCCTGCGGTGTCTCCTCTGACGGCTTGACGACGACTGTATTGCCACATGCCAGTGCGGGTCCGACCTTCCAGGTCATCAAGAGGAAGGGCAGATTCCAAGGGCAGATCACAGCCACTACGCCCACCGGCTTGCGAACCGAGTAGTTGAATGCGCCTCTGCCGTCTGGTGTCGCCATTTCGAAGAATTCGGTCGGAACATTTTTGACGACGTCGGCGAAAACTCTGAAATTTGCAGCGCCTCGCGGGACATCAACATGACGAATGAAATGCGCGGGTTGGCCCATGTCGGTCATCTCGGCGCCGACAAAGTCTTCGAAGCGTCGATCGATTTCAGTTGCGATCGCGTAGAGCATCTCAACCCGCTCGGTTACTGCCAGTTGTCCCCACGGACCACGTAACGCTTCTCGCGCGGCACACACCGCCGCGTGCACCTCGGCTTGTCCCGCCTCTGCGACGCGTGCGATCACTTTTCCGTCATATGGCGAACGCTTGTCAAACCAGCGTTCGGTCGAAACGAACTCGCCGTCGATAAAGTTTTTGATGTCTTTCACGTCCGTACTTCCTATGGTGTTTTACTTGTCGAGCAGACCCGCTGCCGCAAGCCCAGCGTTCGCACAGGCTTCGTCCTGCACTTCCGACGCACCCGACACGCCAATCCCTCCGACGACTTCGTCCGCGAGCCGTATCGGCACGCCCCCGCCGAACATTACGAAGCGTGGCCGAAGTGGCAGGCCTTGTCGCAATGCATCTGATTGCGCCTGCAGTTCTGCCGCCCACTGACTCGTGGCCAAACCAAAGCTCGCTGCCGTGTACGCCTTGTCTTCGCTGATGCTGATCGAGTGAAGCGGCGCTCCCGGCATCCGCAGGAAAGATAGGGGATTGCCGCCAATGTCAACTACGGTCACATTCACACGTGCCCCGAGGTCGATAGCCTTTCGTACCGCGCCTTCGACCGCGCGGTGGGCCGCCTCCCAACTTAGGCGCGGCGTGCAAGTCATATTTGCCATCCTCAAATTACCTTCGTCCCTATGCGGGCCGTTCAAGCGCGACTATCGAAAGTCACTTCGAGCACGAGGTCGTTGTTCGAACGGCAAACCTCTGCAACCGGCCTGCTTTCAAGAATTTGCTCACGTATAGACAGTGGTGAATCCCTCAGCCATCACCCCCGTGTGATAAAAAATGCTGCGACCGGCCTGATCTTCAGTCCACGTGACAACCGGCTTGTCGCGCTGCGCCTGATACCCCAGGCCGGCAAACGTTTCGTTGCGGTTACCCGATGGATCGAAGAAGTAAATAGTCTCCCCACGCGTCAAACCATGGCGCGTCGGCGCGACATCGATCCGGACCTTGTTCTTGGCCATTACGTCCGCGGCCTTCAAGATGTCATGCCATGAGTCCAGGAAAAATGACAGATGGTGAAGCCCGGCCCGCTCGCCACCGACAAAGGCTATGTCGTGAGGCTTACTCGAATGCGACAGGAAGGAGGCGAGCTGAATCGAACCTTGCGGCCCCACAGTAACCTGCTCGGTCTGAAAGAAGTCGAGCACGTCAATGAAGAAACGGGTGTTTTCTGCGACCTTGTTAATCCCCTTCTCAGGATTCATTTCGCACATCAGCAGGCAATGATCCAGCCAATGCACGCCAGCCCCGCGAAGGCCGTCAGGCCAGGGATCAGGGTTGGTCGAGCCGACATCAGTCCCGACGCATTCCTTTTCAGCGTACAGATACATGTCATGACCACTGGGCAATGTGAATTGCAGCATGCGTCCGACGAACGGCATTGAGCCAGCTGCGACCAATTCCGTTTGGATGCCAAACTTCTCAATACGCCCTTTCAGGTCATCGAGATCTGCGTTCTTTTCGACCTTGTAGGCCACGTGATTCATTCCTGCCTGATCGGACAGAGTAAGAACCACCGAATACTTGTCCCATTCATCCCAGCACTTCATATACACCGCGCCCTGTGCATCGCGATGAGTAACCTTCAGTCCCACCACGTTTTCGTAATGTTTGACTGCGGCCTCAAGGTCCATCACCCTTATGCTGATATGCCCAATCCTCATGACGCCCATCTCAGTCTCCAATTTAATGTTGGACCATGCATTAATCAGGTCACCTTACACATGGATTGTCTTCAACCCACTGTCGGCGCTCGATGTCCGAATCAGGCGGAGCTTGCGCCCCACCGGTCATATACAACCGTCTTCTTCATCTTTCCGACAATGCGAAGGTCAAGGTCACCGGTCGGCGCGGTTCGACACGCCAACACTACCCCACTTGCCTCTTCTTCGGCTGAAACGTGCGCACGGCTCATCGCGCCCGTTTTCCGGACGCAACCGCGGTTCACTTCGACTTTGCACACCCCACACCCACCATTTAGACAACCTGCAGGAATACCCTTGCGACCGAGCCTCGCCATCGCCTCCAGCAACGTCTCGGACGAGCTGCATTCAAAAGTTTCCCCCGTCTCCGAAAGTTGGATCATGTACATCCGGCAGTCGGGCACGGCCGACCAATCTTCTACTACGTGCATTTCAGATCGCCTTGAAGAGCGGGCTCTTGCGAGCTGACGTGGTTAAATCGGCTGCGGAAATGAACTTCTCCATGTACATGTCACGCTCGAAAAGACGACCGCGGATCAGTGCACTAATACAAGCATCTATCATGACGGGTGGCCCACACATGTACGCCTTGAAATGTCGGAAATCACCGTCAAAATGTCGAGTCGCTACCTCGTGGACATAGCCCCTTTCGCCGAGCCACTCCACATCAGGATCGGGTTCAGACAATGTCGGTACGTAAGTCAAATTTGGATAACGAATAGCCAGATCACGAAACAAATCGTCGTCGTACAGTTCGCGTACGTTGCGTGCACCATAGAACAACTTTATTGAGCGTGTTTCGCCTTTCTCAAGCAAATCCAGAATCATTGACTTCGGGCTTGAAAGACCAGTGCCGCCCGCCAGAAACAAGAAACTTTCGGGCGAAGAGCGTCTGACAAAAAAACGCCCGTATGGACCGCTCAACCGGATTTTCTCGCCTTCCTTAAGCCGCGTATGTACATATTCAGTGGCCTTGCCGCCTGGCACCCGGCGAATATTCAATTCAATTAAACGCTTTGAAGATGGCGCCGTCGCGATCGAAAAAGCCCGTGGCTCTGCTACACCCGGCAAGTGCAGATTGACGTATTGCCCGGCCTGAAAATCTATGCCGCTGCCATCGAGCTCAATCCAAACGCCCTTCGCGGTCGGCGTGAGGTCCGAGACCTTTCGCACGGTGCCAATAAAATCTTGCATCGGATGCGACTCCGCATCCGGTTCGTCATCGATATCAGCTTCGATGACGAGGTCCGACTGCGCGATAGCTACGCATGCCAAGCACTTTCCCTCATCACGCTCGACGTCCATCAAAGCGAACGGTGACGCGTCGCCCAAGTCCACTTCCCCCTCGACGACCTGGACTTTGCAGGTGCCGCAAAGCCCGTGCAAACAGGCGTGCGGGATGTAGACTCCAGATCTCAATGCCGCCTCCAGCAGCGTCTGTCCGGCTGCAACTTCGACGGTGTGAGACAGCGGTTCTATGGTCATTTTGAAGCTCACGCTGGCTCCCTTTAGTATCCGATCCCACCAATGCCATGCAAACCGGGAGTAGCAAGGCGAATCAGCGACTTATGCTTAACGCCATTTCCAGCAAGGCTTGCGGTAAGTTCCGGATCGAACGCCTCGCCATCGAGTGTCCATTTGACATCAGACCATTCGATCTTAGCGAAGTCTGGATGTATGCCGTACACGGAAGGGAGAACGTCTTTCACCAATGCGTCGAAGGGCATGGTTGGTGGAAATGGAAACGCGGCTGCACAGGGAAACATCAGATGTTCGTCCCACGCAACGTAGACGAGCTGGTTTCCGTGGAAATTTTCAATCGCGTCACGGACTGGGCCGGTATATTCCGCGAAGGCTGCTTTGACTGACATGTTGGATTTCCTTATTACCTATGCGCGCGGCTAGAAGCGCCGGTTTCGTGCAACGCTGCAGCGCGGTCGCCGCGCTGCACGATGCTCATTGTTGGCCTATCAGGCAGCTTCGCTCTCTTTGGTTAAACCCTTCCAAAGATTCCAGTTTGCGTTATCAGCTGAATGCAAAAATTCTCCGCCATCTTGGGCTGTAAAGTGGTAGTAGTCCAAGACGTCCGGGATTGTCGGGCCACCGCAGTTGCCTTGGAAGATCTGGTGCGGCGGCATCCATGCCTGGACATATTTTTCAGGCTCGCGCTCGAAAATGGCCTGGCAGCCATCTGAGCAAAAGTGGTAGCTATCGTCTCTGTATTGCGTCCGGCGGTACACCGTGTTGGTCGGATTCTCAGGATCCGTAAAAACCATTGGGACCTGGCAAACCTGACACAATTGCGGAAGCATGGATCCGTACAGTCGCTTTCCCGCCTTTTCCTGCTCGCGCAAGTATTCGAACCGCGGACGATAGTACTTATCGAAAGTATTAGGGTATTTCTCAGACAGCCAATCAAGCTCTTTGTCTTCAGGGATCCAGGTGTGAAAACCTGTGGCGTTACCGAAGTAATAGAAAGTGAGCCACAATTGATGAGTAATGTGCTCCTTTTCGGCAACCGATTGCTCCCAAAATTTCGGCATAGTGATACCGTATCGGGCCAAGTCATCGAACAGAGCCTTGCCGTTCTGCTCAAAATACATCTCCCAGCCTTCCTTCCACGACATCACACGTTTTGGATGCATGTAGTCCATCATCATTCCGACGATGCCCAACAAACGATAACCGCGCCAGAAGTACTTATCGATCCAGCGTTGTACGATTGGCAAGTTGTCGGGATGCTGCTCGAGCATGAACTTGATCACCTCGAGTCCAAGCGTCATATGACGCGACTCGTCCGATTGCGCCGAGAACCCGAAGTTCACGGTCGCCATATCGCCGTTGTAAGCCGCGCCTGACATGAAAGGCATGAACAAGAGGTTGGTCAGTACATATTCGAAAGAGAACGAAATGGCTGCAACGAATTCGAATGGTCCAGCCGAAAGTGCGTCTTCGAAATATGATTTCGGAACGGAGAGGTACCACACACGATCATGCGCGTGAAAAGGATCATGCAGTCCGTTGAAATATTTGTTGTACTGGCTAATCGTGTGCAGTTGTGTTTGCGTGTGGCGTAACTCGTCAACCGACTGCATCTGCGATGCGACCTGTGCACCGACACCTGGAAACGCACGACCAGCCATCGCAAAACCGCGATGCGCACCATATTCGAGCGGCGTAACTGCAGTTAAAAATAGTTTGAGAGAATTGATATAGCGCGCATCGGAAACGCCCAAGTGGGCATTGTTTTGCGCGAAGGCGTCAATCACCGCATAGAGCTTTCTTTCCTTTTCACCCTGGTACTTCCAATATGCATCCATGGTCAGACGGAAGGGATCTTCCCATTTACTCCAATCTTCAATCTTGATTCCTTCGAAGTCGGCAAGGGGAAAGACTTCAGACGGCTTCTTGTACGTCAAGTCCCACGCGAGATCGGCGGTCATCGTTGTGTATTTCTCACGCAAACTCATCTTTTTGGTGGCGGCCATTGCTAGCTCCTTGCTCGGAAAATGTTAGATGCGCTCGAGCGCAAAATAGTCGTCGGTCTCGTCGATGTTGCCCGACAGTGATACAAGCGTGAGATGTATATCTTGTGGATTCCAGCGCCGCCCAAGGCGCGCCTCCACGCTTTCACGGTTCACCACAATTCGACCTGGCGCATCGATTTTGTACACGCCTGGGAATTGCGATATCACCGCTTGAGGGTTATCTGCCTCAATGGCTTCTCGAATCGGACGCGAATCTTCGTTATCCTGAAGAGCTAAAAAAACCATTTTTCCTGACATTTGTGCCGTCTCCCGACAAATTCGTTAAAGTCCGACTTTGTTCATACGGGCGTCGAGCAATGCACTGGCCGCTTCAAGGGCCGAGGGTCCCGTTTCGCCAAGCGCTTCGATCGCGACAGGCGCAAGCGCTGTTAGAGCTTGCTCATGCCAAGTCGCTACCCATCCCGCTATCCGCGTTTTGTTTTCGGTTGACTCGGCTGCCGCGACTTTCACAAGGTTGTCACTCCATCGGATGTGCTCGTCGTACCATTCGCTCATGAATTCCGTAAGCATCGCGAAGGCCGATCCTCCTTGAGCACTCAATGCGTCGCTAACGGATCGATATACCAGTGGATAAACAAGTCCGTCGATAACGACGTTTTGTGCGATCAGCAGCTCGAACCAGTCTTTAGTCACAAGCATGGTCTCGGCGAGCTTGCGCAGGGGCTGCCAGATCGCGTCACTCTGCCAAGTGCACTTCGCGCTACGAAGTGATTCCGCTGAATTTCCGTCAAGCAACAGGCCGATGCGCGTGATGTATTGAGCGATGCCTAGCCTATCCATAGCACACATCATCGTAGCTTGCGTGACGGAAGCACCGTAGCCGTAAGCAGACATGTAGCAATTGTTCAAATTCGCTGCGTATTCCAGATGTCTGAGTGGCAACACGATGTCGATTATCTTTTGGCGTAGTTCAGGTGCCGTAGAAGCCAGCATTTCGCGCTTTTCGACGAACGCGAAACTGCGCTCAGCCGCATCCTGCTGCCTGCTGCGTGCGATTGCCCAGCTGCCGTAATAGTACTGCCTCGGATCCAGCAGCTTATCCCACTCTCCCATGACAATCGCAGTGTTCCGCTTGTCATATATCTCCCGCCCTTCTGCCCAAAGCGGCTTGTAATGAAAATTCGCTTCTGGCTGTACCCCAATAGTTGCTTCGAGATAGCGTGAGGCTGTTTTGTCAGTGCCAGTGAAGCGGGCTACCTGATCGAAAGTATTCCTAAGTGGCTTAATGCTTAGGCTTTTGATATCGACTTGCATCGAGCTACCTCTAAAATGGATGATTTAACTGTTTGTAGGAGACCTTGGCCTTTAGTTGGGCTTGAGCCACCATCGAGGTTCCTAATTACCGTTACGCTGTTAGTAGTGCAGAATTCAGAGAATGCTGCCTCTGGCAGTATGAGCTCTACGGTCAGGTCCTCGTCGGAGACGATGAAATCGAATTCAACGAAACCATCGACGCCGGTGCGAGTAACTCGCACATAGCGTTGGGTTATGTCCGGCAAAGGCATTTTGTCTCCGAATTTTGCTTTGCACACAACTATGCAATACCTGTGCCAATTAGCGCACATCATGAATTTGCTGGGGTGCAGCAAAACCTGCCTTTCGTCGATCGGTCTTTGCCGCAAAGCTACAGGGTTCTCACAGCAGCCATATGCAAAGCGGCACAAGAGAGATTTTTGATTATTGCCAGGGCACGTCTTCCTATCTGTCTAACTCACATTTACTCCGGCTACGGGGCCACGCTTCAGGGTAAATCCTTACCCCATTAACCCGACGTTGCGCCGACTGCTGCAGGTGCGAGCGCAGGCGCGTCAATTTGCGTTTCATGGATTTATGAAGTCTCACCGCGCGTCACACTCGAGGATTTCATCAATTTCGCAGACGCAATGGAGTTACGGTCATCAGCAGTTGGCTTGGACATTCGAGCCTTGATACGACCAATCAGTATGCCCGCGCTAACATGCAAACGATGCGCGACGCACTTTAACGGTTCGATGCGCCTTCTTGGATCAGGCCACTCCCTCGCTGGAAGCGGTCCGCTTCGTTATTGGATTGGCTTGATTCGCTTTGAGACGTCATCTCGTAATGTGAAGGAAGAAGCATTCGGACTAGCTTCGACAACGCGTAGCGGGGTTTCCTTCACATTACAAAATCCTCAGTATTAGCGAACGCGCATATCCTCGACCATGCGCTGACGTAGGCGTGTCATGACAGGACTCCTTTCGGGATGAGCAGGTGCGGTGAATTGCACTGTCATCGTCGCACCCGGAAAGGAATGCCCGCGGCGCCGGCCAGGACGGGGACGTCGGCCAGCCACCATACCGCGTCAGCGGTTTAGTTCAATTCCAGTTATAACAATAGGACGCGTTTCGCCTCGCATCCTCTCCGACCAGTTAGACCGTCTGAGGCCGATCGGCTTGCGCTAACGTGCTTCAAATTCCGAATTCTGAAGCCGCTTCTTATTCCTCGATTCCAGTGTGATGAGCGATTAGGTCTGCGAGGACCGCGCGCGATGCGCGCGTTGCCCAATCCGTTTTTAACGGCAACTGCGCTGTTTTCTTGACCCCGAGAAGGAGCCGCAGGGATCACAGAGCGTGCGGTTGCTCTAGCGTTGCTTCGGCCAACTGTCGGCGTAGCATCATCGCTTTCGCTTATGAGCACCGGCAGAACTTCCGGATCTCGGCGACCGTGCCGCGCCGAGCGACCTGCAGCTACTTCTGCGGCAAGCGGTGCGAGATCGGCGCTTACAGTCTTGGCCACCAGCATCGTTACCTTGTAGTCATGCGCGTGCGCCGGCCGGTTGTCGCTGTTACCCGTCGCGACGGCCGCACGACTCGCAGTAACGTCGCCGTGACCCGGCAAACCCCTATCAGTCGGGACGATCACCTGTTCACGACCCTCGCCAATTTGAGCGTTACGCGGCGCTACCACCGCGTTACTTTTCATCGCCACATGCTGATTGCCGCCCCGGTTTTCCTGAAGTGCGAGTAGCCAGCCGAGGCATGCAGCAAACTCCATCATCGCTCCGAATGCGATGCCGAAAGTTAGGTCCACGTGGCCCGTCGACGTGCCGAGCAGCTGGGCAACGCGATCGGTAACCGGGTCGTTGATTGCCTCAGCGCGCAACGTGGCCTGATGATCCCGCGCGGCGTTCAGTCGGTCGGCTGCTTGCTCGGGGCGCCGGGCTTCATCGAACGCGACGTTCAACGCGTCCAGACGGGACGACAGGGAGACGCGGCGCAACGACAACGAGGTGCAGCGTGCTGTGCATTTCTGCGTCTTGGCCGTGGCCAGATCTGCAGTTACCTGCGCGCGCTCAGCGGCGATCGAGGTCAGGTCGCGGACGGGACTGTTCGGAAACAATCGATACCCGAGTTCGGCGAGAAAGGCGGCATTGTCTTCACGTCCGCTTCTGCACCGGGGACAGTATTACCTGCAAGCTTGAGTTCTGCCTTTTCGTCAAAGGCTACCCATGCTGGACCGGCCCGCACCCACCATTGATCGTCGTCCGACCGTGCTGCAACGCTTTGCGCCTGGGCAGTCGTGGCCAGGCTGGCGAACAGCGCAAGACCGATGGCTGCTTTACCTCTCACTGCCATGAATTCCTTAAAAAAAGTCACTTTTGCTGTCTCCGAAGAATTTTATGTTTTATCTAGAAACTTTCGTATACCTAAATTTTGTAAAAGATCTACGTCTTCTGTTTTTCAGGGTAGCACGAAGGACATATGCTGCATTGTCGGCCAGAATACTTCCGGGCCTCTGTAACGATTTGGATCCGCCCTGGTCAGATCCCCCTTGTCGCTCCGGTTCCTGATGACAGCGCGCCTGTCATAGATTGACCCTTTGTCGCACGCCAAGCTAACCGGCGCATGGCGTCACATAAGGTCCTCTGAGACGGCAATTTCCTACTCGAGGTGGTGCCCAAACCCCGTCTCGCGCAGGCTAATCCGCACCGCGCAGACAACGCCCCTGAGTCTGGGAATCTTTCACGGCACTCAGTGCAAATCGTCTCCGCCGCACACTTTCATGATGCCGCGCACACCAAATCCACCATCCGTATTGATAACCACGCCGGTCATCGGACCTGAGTTTTCACGTGATGCAAGCAGTACATATGGCCCACAATAATCGGCGGGAACAGGGGCCATACGAAGTGGCGTATTTTCGACGAGCATCTCCTCCAGACTGTCAACCTGGTTCAGCGTCTGCGCAGAGGTGCCGGTCGCACTTAGTCCGCCGAGATTGGTGCGCATACCGCCTGGCGCAACACCGTTCACGCGTACTTTGGGCGCCAATTCGTGAGCCAGCTCTCGAATCAACCCAACTAATGCGTGTTTCGATGCCGTGTAGAGCGGTCCACCGCCCCCAGGATAGAACCCGGCATTCGATACCGTGAAAATCAGGCTCCCTTGACTCTTGACGAGTTCGGCCAACGCAGCCTTGGCGCCGAGGAGCGCTGCCTTGACATTAACTGCAAACAATTCATCAAAGGCTCGCGAAATATTGCCCGCGTCCATTTGAGGCAACGTCTGGAAAAAGTCAAAGACCCCCGCGTTACCAACGAAATTGTCCAACCGGCCAAACCGCGCGACAGTTTTCTCCACCACCAGGACGTTGTCCTCATAGAGGGTCACGTCTCCGACCACAACTTCGACCGCGTCTCCGAACTCCCGCGCAAGCTCGCCCGCCCTCTCGCCACTTCGTTCAAGGACGCCCACCCGCCCCCCTTCGTTGATGAAGCGCTCAACCAACGCTTTTCCAAGTCCCGAACCGCCGCCGGTAATGATAGAGACGGTATTATTCAACCAGCCCATGACCTCCCCTCCTCTCACAATAATTCGGCATACTAATTTTATTCGCGGCGTGCCGCATGCATTGCACGCCGATCGCGTAACATCTCCTCACAGAAAAATCAGCATATTCCGGCCTTGAACACAACGCTCTGGATAGTCAATTACGCGACTGAGCAAGCGCAACGTGCCCGCCGAACTCCTTCGCACCACATCCTCTCGTGTGTAGAAAAATTGATCCACTTCATAGGACCGCCGCGCACGAACAATCAAACAATTGCTGCGGACGTTAATCTGGTCCTCCCGGTCGCTCTCGAACGCCTCGATGTTGGTAACGGTGTGGCAGTATTTTTCGGGGGGATCGATGCGCCAATGCTGGGGGTCATAATACTGGTTCACGCGAATGCCTAGCTGTCTGTGGTCATCGTCATAAATGAAAACCTTGTCAGGTTGGGCATACCGCCGTTCTCTCCTGGAACGAAGCTGGGTACTGGTTACAACGTAACGTATGTCCGGATCCAGCATCTGTTGATGCCATTCGCGAAACTGCTCGGTATCCATCAGCCGGGCTTCCCGGAACAAAAACCGTTCGACCTCTCTGCGAAGATCCTCACTGACATAACGTTCCGGATACTCATTCGCCAGATCCGCTTTCACCGGCGCTTGAGTCGTTTCCATAGTTGCTTGATTCGTTTCCATCGCTCTTTATTTCCAGGGTCTGTTTATTTCGATGATTTGCAAGGCCGCTAAGGACCGGACCTTATTTTTCGGGCCTCGCGGTGATCAGTTCATTCACCCAGTCATTGCTACGCGCATTGACCTCTTCCCAATTTGAGGATTGGATGAGGGCGTTGTAAAAGCGGTAGTAGCCGCGATACGACGTCTCTCCGACAGCAGAATCACCGACGATACCAGGATAATCCGGATCCTGACGGTCCCCGCTGATCCCCATTTGGGAATTCAACATTTTCTTGCCAGCCATGAAACCTCGCCCCATATGGGTTTCGGACTCCATGTTGTCATTGTCTTCAGTTTCCCAATAACCGGCGATTCCAAACGTCCTTTGCACCGACCTTGAAATTCTCTCTTTCATGTCCGGAGGCATGTCTTTTTCGACCATGGCCCACGTCAATACCTCGGTCTTTTTTGGCCCGTGTGGCTGCCAGACCTTGAATACGCCCGATCCTGTGAGGAAACTGGTATTGGGGAAGATGGTTCCATTCAAATGTGACCGATAAAGCCGGGCACGTATCGGGCCAATTTTGTCTTTAAGAACCTGCTCTTTGGCCAGGCCCCATGCCATCAGATCTTCGGATAACTCGTTGTCGTGGACGCCCGCATAGACGTCATATAGCGCACCGATCCCGTGACCGTGCTGTGTGGTAACTTGCAGACCGGCGCCTGCTGGCGGAAGCACATTATTCCCTGCCATGCCGGCGAACCCGGACTGACCAGATCTGAGCGCGGATGCATGTGTCCAGCCGACATGATAGGCGTCACCGACAAAATTCTCTGACGGCGCTTTCCAATTGGCTTCGATAAAGCAGCGGGCAGGCGGCCCGACGAGTTCGATGCCGCCGCCGGCTTCCATCCACAGATCGAGATACCATGCAAAATCGCCCAGATATTCCTTTAGATTGGGCGCATCTGTATCGAAGCAGCCGTAAACGAATCCATGGTAGGACTCCACCTTGCCAATTTCATGCAGACCGTTTTTGCATTTATCCAGACGCTTTTGATAAATTTCATTCTCAAATGGAACACTTAGAAGCGATCCATCTGCCCCATACGCCCAGCCATGATAATTGCAGGCGAAGCCCCGCGCGTTACCCGCTTCGACTGCGCATAGCCGCGCACCGCGATGCCTGCAAACGTTGAGAAAGGCTTTAATCGAGTTATCCTTCTGCCGCATCACAATCACCTCATCCGTTCCCATGCGCGTGGTCACGAAATCGCCGTAATTGGGAATGGCGCATTCATGCGTCAAAAAAAGCCAGCAGCGCGCGAAGATGCGCTCACACTCCAGCTCGAATAATGTCTGGTCCTGATAGATTTTATGACTTTGACGTCCATGCTCAACGTCGATGAAGTTAATTGTACGAGTGGTATCCATTTGTCATCCTCCTATGTTTATGATCCATCAAGTAAATCCGGCTTTTCCAAAAAATTACGTTATCTACCTGGCAATTCGACCCAGATGGGTTTCAAGAAAATCGATGCGGTCGTTACCCCACCACATGTCCCGACCGACAGCCATCGTCGGAACGCCAAAGACGCCGGCAGAGATCGCCTCTAAAGTTGATTCGTTGTAGGCCGTCTCGGCCGTCGACGAGTCGAGAAATCGCAAGAAGTCGGCTGCGTCCCACCCCATTGACACGGCGATCGAGCGCAACGCCGCATCGTCGTCCGGCGCGCCTCCTTCGCCCCACGCCAAGTGGTATGCCTGTCGGACGTAGTCGGCCTGCTGCCCCCTTGCTTCGGCATAGAACGTGCCGACGTTCATTCGCTTTGTGTTGAAGTTCTTGATGAATTCGATTGGAATTCGATAGCGCGCGGCCCAGCGCTTAAGATCCTCCACGACATATGCCAGCTTGACTGGCATGTCGCGGTTTGCTGGACCGGTGTTGCCGATGGCCAGCTTGGCACGCGCCAGGTCAATCGGTTTATACGCGATTGCACAACCGTGCAGCGCCGCGACCTCGGCCAACCGATGGCGGGCCAGGTAGGCATACGGGCTGAGAAAATCAAAGAAAAAATCGATCGTCATGACACACTCTCCATCGAGACACAACAGGACCTCAAGCCACCTTCATTTCCATATAACCGCAGCCGCATACCCACTCGGCCACCGGCTCGTACGCGATCACTTCACCCCGACACGCGCCGAGCGCCCCCATCGCGCAAATCCAGTTCTTGATCTCAATTCCGCCATTGCCACCGTCGCGTAAGATCTCTTCATCGCTGAGGGCGATCAGGGACTCAACGTCGCCTTGCGCCACCAGTTTCATGATCTTGCGATCCCACCCCTCATTGATTGCCCCCATTTCGGCCATGCCTGGCCAATGGCTGAGACCGCCGGTACCGTAAATCGCCACCCGTTCGTCGCCCTGCCAGTTGGCGACCGCGTCGCCGATCACACGTCCAATCTCGTGAGCGCGCCAGCTGGTGATAAACGGTTCGATTCCAGTGTTGAGATAAACCGGAATCGCTCGCATCCCCTTCACCGGACGCGCCGCGTAGTGGATCGGTACGGTCGCCGAGTGATCGAGAACGAGCGACTTCGAAACCGCCCAATCGATGCCGTACTCGAGGCCGTACTGCATGATGTGATGTGCCAGCGGCCTGTTGTTTTCGATCTGGGCGCGCGGAATCCCCAGCCACGACTCGTAAGGACCCTCGATGTCACCGATGCCGATCATCGCCATCGGGATGCAGTACGGCCCGTTCAGGGTGTAGTGGTCATCCGCGATCACCACTACAGTGTCGACCTGTAGTGCACGCAGGCGCTCGACAATGATTGCGTAAGCGTGCATGCAAATCTCGCGCTGCGCTGCGGGTGGCGCAGTAGGCGTCGCGGGGATCAGTGGATCGTGGGGCATCATGAATCCCCCTACGATTTTCGCCATCTTGTCTCTCCTTGTTGATGGTCTCTCTGGACCACCCGGTTATTCATCCCCGTCTTTAAAGACGAGTGTTCATCCGCCGCATGTATTCCGGCGTAGTGCCGGGTCCCTGCAACGCCATCCAGGCAACGAACAACAGCATCTGGCTGGCGCCGCGATCAGCCATCGCACGCACATCCAACGACGTAACCAGCCCGCGCTCGTCCCCTTCCAGCGGGTACCCGTCGAGCACCCCCTCCGGCTCCGCGCGGAAGCGGCTGGCGAGAGCGGGCTGGGCATGCAGATCCCACAGCACGCGTTCTACGGTGTAGATGCTCATCCTCATCTCCATTTTTTTCAGTTAGCCGCCGTACCCCGGTTATCGGCAGTCGGTGCTGTTCTCAAAATTTTCACAAAATTTAGTTTACCTAATTACATTACAGATCTGAATATTGCTGATGCAATTCGGCCCATGCCCTGCCCGACTGGCGTGCACCATCCAGATACTCTTCTGGCGCAATGTGGTAGGGAGGTCGGCATGGCCCCGCTCTGAGCCAGCCAGCGGCGTTCATGCGCTCCTTCTCGATGGCGATGTTGTATTTGGAGAATTCGGCGAAATCCCCGCGCGGAAACAGCGTGGCGTCGGCACGCCGCATCGCGTCTGAAAGTTCCTTGGCGAGACGCCAATCCCCGGTTTGCTTGGCCTTCGCCACCTCGTCGCGCAGTCGAATAGCGGTGGCCGGCCCGCACATCGCACCACTGGACCAAAACGCGGTCACGCGCTCTGGCGCCACGCGCGCGGCCGCATAGTAGTCGTCCTCGTGCGGCAGGAAGCGAATGCCCGGTGCCAGCGTGAGATCTAGGTCCAGCATTCCGATGCCCAGATACTTGGCGGTGACGACCTGCGGAATCTGGGCTACCTGGGCCCAAAAGGCGCGCGGGAATTCAAACTTGAACGCATCCGCGTTTGCATAGACCGCGATCGCGGCTTCGGGGCAGGCCTCCGCGACGTCGCGGTAGAACTGCACAGCGGCAGGCACTTCCATCCTGGACCACATTGGTACGCCGAGCATCGTGCCGTCGACGCCGATGTCCAGCGCGGCACGCGTCTGGCGGACCACCTCACGCGTGTTGAGCGCAGTGGTACCGCAGAAAAATGGCACGCGGCCACGCGTAGTCTCGACGACGGCGCCAATAAAAGCCTGCTTTTCCTCCCAGGTCAGCGTGGCACATTCGCCGAAAGTGCCCAGGCTAAGAATGCCGTTCACGCCGGAATCGATCAGCGCCTCGACAATGCGGGCGGTCTCATCCAGATCGACCGTGTCGGTGGCGCGCCAGTCAGAGGCTTCCGGTTTAGCTGGGGTGGGCATGATGACCCATGCCCCGTTGACGTCTTCGGTTCCGAGACGTTGTTTGCGTTGTTTGCTCATTAGTATGCCTATTTTTCGAATTGGATCAAGACAGTTGCCGGCCGCGAGATTCAGAAGGGGTAGGACTGCGGTGTGGGCTCGATCGTGATCCACTTTAGTTCGGTAAACTCATCGATGACCGCGCGCCCGTCGAAGCGTCCGTAGCCGCTCGCCTTGGTCCCGCCGTAGGGCGCCTGGGCTTCGTTCTGCACGGTGGAGCCGTTGATGTGGCAGGAGCCGGCCTCGATGCGCATCGCGACGCTCAGTGCTCGTGTCACGTCGCGGCCGAACACCGCGGACGACAGCCCGTACGCAGTGTCGTTGGCGATCCGCACCGCATCATCTGCGTCCTTCGCTCGCACCACGGTGGTGATCGGGCCGAAGGTTTCCTCGTCATAGATACGCATGGCCGGAGTAACGTGGTCGACGATCGTGGCCGGCATCACCGCGCCGTCAGCAAACCCGCCAGCCACCACCTTGGCACCCTGGTTCATCGCGTCGTCGATCATCGCGTTGATGCGATCACCGGATTCACGGACGATCATCGGTCCCACAACACAGCCACCGCGCGTAGCGGGGTCGCCTACCGGCAACTCGCGCGCCCGCGCGGCAAACCTGGCGACAAATGTGTCAGCGATCTTCTCGTCGACCACGATGCGTTCGGTCGACATGCAGATCTGCCCCTGGTAGAGAAAGGCACCGAACACGGCGGCCTTCACCGCTTCGGCGATATCCGCGTCGTCGAGCACCACCAGCGGCGCCTTGCCGCCGAGTTCAAGCAGGCAGCGCTTGAGGTGGCGAGCCGCCTTCTCGGCGATGACGCGACCGACACGGGTGGAGCCGGTAAAGTTGATCCGCCGCACCGCGGGGTGAGCGATCAGGGCGTCAACCACTTCCGGGGCATCCTGCGGCGCGTTGGTGACTGCGTTCAGCACCCCCGGCGGCAGGCCCGCGTCACGCAGCACATCGACGATCAGCATGTGGGTCTTCGGGCTCAACTCGGAAGCGCGAAACACAACCGCGTTTCCGCAAGCCAGCGGATAAGCGATTGCCCGCGCAGCAAGTACGACCGGTCCGTTCCAGGGCGCGATACTGAGAATCACGCCGACTGGCTGACGCACGGTCATCGACAACACACCTGCTTTGTCAGTAGGGATGGTCTCGCCCTGGATCTGCGTCGTCAGAGCGGCGGCCTCACGGAAGAGGTTCGCGGCAAGCATCACGTTGACGCCTGCCCACAAGTCCGAGGCGCCGACTTCCAGCGCCATTACGCGGCTGAATTCCGGCGTGCGGGCTTCCAGCAGGTCAGCCGCCTTGAGCAGGATGCGGCGCCGTTCGGTCGGCCCGGTGGCGGACCACGACCGGTAGGCGGCAGCGGCGGAGTCAGCCGCGGCAATGGCATCCGCCACGCTGGCGGCAGCCGCGCGGGTCACCAGCTCGCCGGTGGTCGGGCTGCGGCGTTCGAAGGTCGCCGCTGTTGTTGCTGGCATATCGGCGTTGTCGATGATGAGCTGGGTGTCCATGGTGTCCTGCGTCTCCTTTGTTCGTCGCGTGGCGGGCGGCATGGCCCGGTGTTATTGAGGAAAAGATATCAAAGCGCTGCCGGACGGAGAAACGGACTCTTCCGATACCCGGTATCGGTTTTCCCCATGACCTGGTCGTGCGAGCGCGCGAGGTGGCAGAAGCGGAGTTCCAGCCGCGGTCGTGACATCGACATCCGTTGGAGCGCAAGCGGAAGCCGTCTCGAGGCAACCGCCTTCGTTCCCGATGTCGAGGAAGCTGGATGCGGAATCGCGCACGATCTTGCGTAGCCAATACAGGTCGGCGCGATCGGCGCGGTGGCAAGCGCCTATCATCACCAGATCGAGCGAAGGGAACGGAACGGGCGGTTCGAATACGTCGAGGGGAAAGAGACGCGCGTAGTGGTTGGCGAGAGAAAGCGGGATCAGCGCCACCAGATGGCTGTCGACCACCAATTGGGGAAGCAGCGTGAAATACGGCACCAGGAACTGTATGCGCTGCACGAGCCCCATCTGCGCGAGCGTTTCCTGCTCGATCGTCGGCTGTCCGTCGGTCCGGCAATACATAGCGTGGGGCCGCGCGAGGTAGTCCGCCAAAGCCAGCGGCCGTTCGGCCAACGACCGGTTCGCCGATTGAATCGCCACCAGACGATCGCGAATAAACACCTCGTGGCAGAACTCGGGGTCGTGCGCGGCGATCCCGCACGCTTCCCAATTCTCCCGTCGGTTGGGACAGATGATCAGATCGACGACACCGAGCCGGAGATCCTTCGCGGTGGTACCGGGTGTGGGCGTAAGGGTTATGCTGACCCCCGGCGCATTGGCTTGAAGCACGGGACCAAGACGTGAGGTAACGAGTGCTGACACGTAGTCGGCGGTAGCGATGCGAAAGCAGTTAGCTGCGGTTGCTGGATCGAAAGTCTCGGCGCAGAACAGTCGGCTGGCCTGCTCAAGAAGACGCTCGACCTCGGGCCGCAGTTCTTTCGCCTTCTCGGTGAGCACCATCTCCCGCCCGCGGTGAACCAGCAGATCGTCCTCGAACAGTAGACGCAACTGCTTCAGCGAGCCGCTGACGGTCGATTGCGTAAGATGAAGTCGGTTCGCCGCGTGGCTCACATTGGGGCAGCGCAAGAGTTCCCCGAGAACCGGGAGCAGATTCATGTTGACGCTACGAAGATTGCGTACTACTTGGTTTGACATGATTCACCGATCGATTGACATCACTTCGCCGCACACAAAACCGGGCCGCGCCGACTGCTGACCAGTCGATGCAATGGGGGATGATTACCCGAAATGCCGACTGAGGCTGGCCACGTCCCGCGCGGACGAACCAAATGCTGAAGAGGCCGTCGGAGCGGCGTCCGGTCACGCGAAAGAGCCTATGCAAGGTGTCGAAGTCAAGCGGCTCACAGACCTTGCTGCGCTGGATGTGGATGTCATCGTCTGTCTCCTATTGGGGTACCTGCCTACGACGCCGTCGGCAGGTCGATCGCACCCCTTGTCTGGAAGGAGAAGCGGTGCTCGACTTTTGTCGACATTCATTACACAAGATGCGTGCCAGCCGCACAGATTAAGAATAAAGCGCGTCCAATCAAGGTATTAAGTCAACCTACCCCTTGGCAACCCATCCCGGCGCATGTGATCATTTGAGCTTGTCGAAGCACTCATGCGATCAAATCATCGCGTCTGTACTGAGATCCCCTTACGCGACACCCGACGAAAGGAGCCGCCTGATGAAGAAAATCGAATACCCGGGGAATGACGACTTACGCGGACTGGTCCGCTTCTCAACAGAGGACGGTCTAATCTGGCTGGGGGAGAGCCGGATGCTGCTGCTTCACGTCGCCACGATGGCGGGACTGCGCCGCGAGCTGATCTTGTCAGTAGGTGTTGACGATGCGCGCCGGACCATCATCCGCATGGGGTATGAAGCCGGTTTGCGCGACGCCGAGATCGTGCGAAGGATACGCAGGAACGACGACGATCTCGACGCTTACATCGCCGGGCCCCAACTTTTCATGCTCGAAGGGGGCGAACGTGTGTTTCCGCTGCGGGTCGAGATGGACGTGCAGAGCGGCAGCTTTTACGGCGAGTTTCGCTCCGAGAATTCGTGGGAGGCGGAGTCTCATCTGCGCGAGTTCGGCCAGACCGACTACCCGGTGTGCTGGATGCGGGCAGGCTACGCCTCAGGCTATACGTCTGGCTTTCTTGGTCGACAGGTGTTGATGAAGGAAATCGAATGCGCCGCCTGCGGTGCAGACCATTGCACGCTAGTGGGCAAACCTGCCGAGGAATGGGAGGACGAGGAGGACTATGCGAGCTACTTCACGCCGGAACAGGCTCCGAAAACCTCGACCCGCCGCGAGAAGCCCACAGCCGCACGCAATGGCGGCGTCATCCTCCCGGGCCTGGTTGGCCGCTCGGCGGGCTTTCGTCAAGCATGCGACCTCATTGCCCGCGCGGCGGGTACCGACGTCACGGTGCTGCTGCTCGGCGAGACGGGAGTCGGCAAGGAACGCTTTGTCCGCGCACTGCACCAACTCAATCGGCGGCGCGATCAACCCTTCGTTGCGGTCAACTGCGCAGCGATCCCCCATGAGCTGATTGAATCCGACCTGTTCGGTGTCGAGAAGGGAGCCTATACCGGGGCTACGGCGTCACGCCGAGGCAAGTTCGAGCGCGCCGACGGTGGCACCCTGTTTCTTGACGAGATCGGCGAGATGCCCCTCGCCGCCCAGGCCAAGCTATTGCGAGCGCTTCAGGAAGGCGAAATCGAGCGGCTTGGCGACGAGCGCGTGCGCAAGGTGAACGTGCGGGTGGTCGCCGCCACAAACATCGATCTCACCCAGGCAGTCAAGGATGGCCGCTTCCGTGCGGACCTGTTCTATCGCCTGTGCGTGTTTCCGATCCACATCCCGCCACTGCGCGAGCGCCTCGCCGATCTGCAGCCGCTGATCGACACGCTAATCGAGCGCTTCTCCGTGGTCCACAACAAGCCGGTGCGTGGCGTTTCCGATATGGCTTTACGCCTGCTCAAGCGTTACACCTGGCCTGGCAACATCCGGGAGCTGGAAAACATGCTGGAGCGCGCAATAATCCTCGCACCCGAGGATGGCTGGATCGAAGCCGTCCACCTCTCCACCCCGCTGGAATCCGCACGGGCCGGCAGCAGTGGTATCGGCCGGACAGGAGCGCTCGAATCGGCAAGTGTCGCCAATCCGTCTCTTCAGTCACTGGTGGAACACGTCCTAAACTCGGGGCTCTCGTTCGAGGAACTTGAAACGCTGGTGTTGCAGGAGTCGGTCAACCTTTCCGGTGGCAGCTTCGCCCGCGCCGCGCGTGCGTTGGGCATGACCAGCCCACAGTTACGCTATCGACTTCGAAAACGCCGGGCAGCCACTCTCGCGGCGCCGGAGCACTGAGCGCCCCCGTCCATCACCCTCTGAGCAGCCGGTCCGGCGTCCCGCAACGCGTTCGGAGCGGGCTTGCACGCCCGGGAACAAATCTCGACTATTCGCCCTATCCCTCCGAATCCGGTTGCGTGCCTGGATGCGCCGCTCTGAAAGCATCAAGCTTCATGCACTCAGCCTCAATTGCTTCAAGCGTCGGATAGTGGCTCATGTCAATGCCAAAACGCCGGGCGTTAAAAATCTGCGGTACGAGACAACAATCAGCGAGCGTCGGCAAATCACCGATACAGAACCGCCCCCGCAGGTTCGATTGAGATAACAACGTCTCGACACCACCGAAGCCGCTCTCAATCCAGCGCGCTATCCATTGATGCTTCGCGTCTTCCGTAAGACCGAATTCACCGGTGAGTGCCTTCAGCACCCGAAGATTGTTGAGCGGATGAATATCGCACGCAATGGTCAATGCTATTTCCCTGCTGTGTGCTCGCTCGTGCATCGCCTTTGGCAACAACGGAGGTTGAGGAAATTTCTCGTCCAGATACTCGATGATCGCAAGCGATTGGCTCAACGCAAAGCTTCCCTCGACAAACACTGGGACTAGTGATTGCGGGTTTATGCTCCGGTACTCTGGAGAGAACTGTTCGCCGCCATTCCGGTTAAGATGGATTGGCAGGTAATCGAATGGAATACCCTTCAGGGCAAGCGCAATTCTCACCCGGTAGGACGCGGAGCTTCGAAAGTAATTGTAGAAGACAGGTTTCACGATGAATTCTTCGGCGTATTGTTCGTACTGGCCAATAAGATTGGTCATGCAGGCTCGGTGCAGAACCTAATCGATCAAAACGAAGACTTTTCCATCTTCCACTTTGATCGGATAGGATTTAATGCCCTCAATCAACGGCGCGCACAACGCATTGCCTGTGCGAACGTCAAATTTCCCTTGATGCAACGGACACTCAATTTCATGACCTTCGAGGAAGCCGTCACACAATCTGGCATGCCCGTGCGTGCAGAAGTTATCTGTCGCGTAGACAGTCCCATCGACACCGTAGAACGCGAGTTCGCGCGCCTCCACCTGAATCGCCACCACGTCATCGTCCGGCACGACAGCGCGTTGTGCCACAAAAATCCAGTTGCCGCTCATTGTGACCTCAAACCGGGTAGATAATCGAGTTAGGTATCATTTCGCTATCAAAGACGCACAACTTCGACGCGAATACGGGTCTATCGTTGACCGTGACGATTCTGTCCACGTACCGCCCCACATTGAACACTTCGGATAACTGATCCCGTTTGGTTCGCATGACCACATAATTGGCCTCGCAGACAACAGCGCCCTCCTCGACCTCTTTGATGACAGGAGCACCGATCACGTGCCGCTGATAGTACGGGTCGTGAAACAGCGTCTCCCGAATCGCGAAAACCCGGTCCATGAGCATACCTTTACTCTCGAAGGCGAGCGTCGCCAGTGGAAAGCCGCCGTCGAAATTCTCCCGGGGCTGCAATTTATACGTGCAGTCATCGGTGAAGAAGTCAGGCCATTTGCCCCAATCATTCGCATCCAGGACCGCTGCATAGCGCGCATAGAGCGAGACGATGCCATAGTACGTATCGAAGTCAACCATCTCACACCTCCATTACGCTGCGCCAATAGTTGTACATTCCTCGAATCAACGTTTCGCTGACCATGTGATTCGTGTTCTCGCAATCTCGCCCACCTAGTTCGGCAATAGCTCGATGCTCAGGCTTCTGCTTAAAGCCCTCCTGTGAGCCCTCAATCACTTCGCCGTCATCCGCGGACACGAAGCCCGCTGGTCCGAACAGATTGGCCTGGCGCAAACGGCGTCGGGTCATGTCGTCCGTGTCGCTCGCAAAACCGAAGTGAGTCCAGATGAAGTCGAATGAACCGTGGCCGTTTGGCTGAATATGACGTGTCGAAACAGAGTTAACCTGTTGCTGGATGATGACGCTGGGGAAAATCGTCATCAGGACTGCCGTGGGCGCTCCCCACCATTCCTCGTGGACCACATCCAGAAAACGATCGTCATTGAGCGTCATATGCTCCTTGAAGCTCGTGACATTGGAGGTAACATCTCCTTTGCCGCCCGGCCCGCGTGTGGAAATCATTGCGGCGTGTCTGAACTTCTCATCCATCACCAGTTGAGATTTATTGTCGGCACGCCACAAGCCGAAGTTGACGAACCATGTGTGCAGCAAACCGGGGTGATACGGATCCTTAATGTTCTCCTGCATTAGCTTCCAGTTCCCCGGAATGCGTTGCCGGCTGTATCCGAGAATCTTCAGTTCCCGGCCGTCGAACAAGCGGTCAAAATAGCTGAGAATAGCCGGCCCCAGGAAATCTTCAAGCGGCTCGATGTCATGATCGAACGACGCAAACACGACACCGTTGCGCGTCGCCACTTTCAACTTCGTCAGGCCATGCTCTTCCAGCTTGAAATCCGGTGGCATGCCACCGTTGACCTTTCCATCTTGCTTAACGCCACGCCGAAACGGAACGCCCTGGAGATCGCCCTTCAGCGAGTAGTTCCATTGATGATACGGACAGTGAAAATCCTTTCGGTTTCCTGACCTTTCGCGGCAGAATCGCATACCGCGGTGCGCACAGACATTCTCAATGACGTTGACGCCTGCGTTCTCGTCTCGAACCAGCAATACAGAGCGTTCGCCGATAACGGTACGTTTGAAGTCGCCTACATCCGGAATCTCCGCTTCCAGACCAACGTAACACCAGTGCTTCGAATAAAAGAGTCTTTCGAGTTCTCGTTGGTACAGCGCTTCGTCGGTATATGCCCAGAATGGGATACGGCTCGATCCTTCGTCGCGCCATACCCGTTTCGGGCTGAATACAATTGGCATTTCCATGTCTCGTCTCCTTGTTTGCGCATTACCTTTCGACACGCACGACAATTGACTCCAGCCCAGCGACCGCGCCCTCCATCACATCGCCCGGCAAGACGGCACCGACGCCTTCGGGGGTGCCGGTCATGATGATATCTCCGGGCTCGAGTGTCTCGTAGCGAGAAAGATGCGCAATGCTCTCCTGTACAGACCAGATCAACTTCGCGATGTCGGATGCCTGCCGCACCGCACCGTTCACCTTTAAGGAGATGGCGCCTTGCTTCAAATGCCCCACGTCTGCGACTCGCGCGATGGCACCAATGGGGGCGGACTTCGCAAACGACTTTCCGAATTCCCATGGCCGACCTTTGTCCCGTGCTTCAAGCTGCAGGTCCCGGCGTGTCATGTCCAAACCAACCGCGTAGCCATAGACGTGCTCCAGTGCGTCGTCAACGCCGATGTTTTTTCCCCCTTTCCCAATCGCCACCACCAGTTCAATCTCGTGTTGGAAGTTTTGAGTTTCCGGAGGATAGGGAATCGACGTCTCGATCCGGCCCGCCGGCAAAGTCGCATTCGACGGCTTCATGAAGAAGAACGGCGGTTCGCGATCTGGATCCTTGCCCATCTCGCGTGCATGCGCCGCATAGTTGCGGCCAACGCAGAAAATGCGATTCACCGGGAAACGCGCTGATGTACCGGCCACCTCCAACGAGTAAATTGGGGCGGCGTTAAAGACGAATTGCATGGCAACCTGATTTAGAGAGAGTTACTGAAGTCGCTGTTCGCGCCACAGACCGAGTGCTTCTTGCACTGGACGATCCGAAAGACTGAAGAGAACAACATCGTCTACGGCACGCAGGCTCAGGTTGGTCCACGAAGGAACCACGAAGACATCGTTTGCATCAAAGGAGAACGTGTTGTCGCCAATTCCCGCGATGCCGGAACCTTCGAGACAGGCGAACACGGTACCGTCCGTACTACGGTATCCCTTCGTCTCAAAACCCATTGGCAACAGTTGCGCATAGGCGCCCATGGTCGGCATTGGGGAGGCACCGGTGGCAGGATTTACATAGCGCAGCTTGTATCCGAAATGAGCATCGATGGCTCCTCCGGCTATCCCATGCAGTGCGTCCTTCGTCTGCGCGTACGGGTAGACGAACAAGCGCGTTGGCTCGGACGCCGACTGCCGGAAGTCCACGGGAAGCATGTTGCGCCCATAGCGCGAAAGCGCATCGCCCTCTGGCCGAGTCGAGATTTGCGTTTCGAGACTGCTCTTCTCAGCGAATCCGGCGCCCAGAAACTGTACCAGCGGGATGTCCAACCCATCGAGCCAGACAACAGGCTGATCGCCCTCGTTCCCATGGTCATGCCACGTGTTGGAAGGCGTAATGATGAAGTCTCCACGGTGCATCGTTGTGCGCTCGCCGTCGACTGTGGTGTATGCGCCCTCTCCGTCGAGAACGAGCCGCAAAGCTGATTGAGCGTGCCGATGGGAAGGGGCGATTTCGCCGGGGAGGATGAGTTGCAAGCCCGCGTATATGCTCTGCGTGATTCGGGACTGCCCGCGAACACCGGGATTCTCGAGGATGAGTACGCGGCGCTCCGCCTCCTGCGCCGAAATCAATTGCCCGGCTTCCATCAGGTCGTCTCTTAAGTCAGAGTAGCGCCAGAGGTGCGGCTGGATGGAGGATACAGGGTGAAGCGGGACGAGCGAATGCAAGACCTCCCACAGCGGAGTCATGCTCTTTTCCGCAATCTTCTCGTAGTAACGCCGCCTCTCGTTCGCCACTTCATTGGCTGAAACACTCATGGTCGCCTCCTGTCATATTCCGGTCGTATAGAATGCATCTGCATGAATGTGCTCGGGGCGCAGTCCCCGGCCGCGCAAAGCCACTGTGGCCGCTTCTACCATCGGCGGTGCGCCGCACAAATAGGCACGCCAACCGGTTAAATCCTCCCAGTCCGAGAAAACCGCATCAGTCACAACTCCCTTTCGCTGACGGTTAGCTGTAAGGCCTGATGCAACCGTCACGTTCACATGCAAATTTGGATACCGTTTTGCCAAATCAGCCAGACGCTCTTGCCCATAGACGTCCTCGGCCGACCGAACTCCGAAATACAGGTGTATGGGGTTGCGCATGCCAGTGGACAAGGCGCCGCGAATGATGGACAACACGGGAGCAAGGCCCGTCCCTCCGGCGACGCAGAGCATCGGGCCTTCATGTTTGCGACGCAGATACGACGTGCCAAGTGGACCACTCAGCCGGACCGTGTCTCCGACACGGAGCGAGTGCGCAACGTAACTGCTAACTCGGCCCTCAGGCATTAGACGAATGTGAAACTCCAATAACTCGTCGCTGTCGAGTCCCGCCATCGAATAGGGGCGAACATGTTCCGGCGTAAACTGCAAGGAAGCGTATTGTCCTGGCGAAAATGAAATCGATTTAGCCGGACGTAGCCGCAGGAGTTTAATGTCGTGCGTAAGGTTCTCGATTTCCTCTACGGTTGCCTTCAGGATCTTGGCCGGGTGAATGACAATCTCATCCGGTTCGGGAATCTCGATGACGCAGTTTTCGATCAGCGTTGCCTGGCATGCGAGAACCTGCGGATGATCGTCAGACAGCAACGCCTGGGGCATCGTGCTAGCGCTCTGATTCTGAATTACCTGACCTTTGATGACTTTGCAGCGACAGGTACCACACCGCCCTGCCGAGCAACTGTAGGACACAGATACGTCGTTCCGCTGCAACACGTCGAGGAGATTGGCGCCCTCCTCAAAAGTTACTGTCTTTCCGGCAGGAAGTATGTGTAGCTCCATCACGTCTCCGCAGTTCGAATTGTTGATGCTTCATCATGGCTTGCCCGCTATAATTCACCAATAGAAGGTCATCAATATCAACTATCAATGGCATGAATAAAGGCTCCACTTATGGACCTGAAGGACGTTGACCTCAACCTGCTAGTCGTCTTCCAGCAGTTGATCAAAGACGGGAAAGTGTCAACTGCCGCAACCGCGCTCGGCCTCTCACAGCCGGCGGTTAGCAATGCGTTGAATCGCCTCAGGCGACTATTTGATGATGAGCTTTTCGTGCGGACGGCAAGAGGCATGGCGCCGACTCCCGTCGCGGAGGAACTCGCTGAGCCTATCGCCTACGCACTCTCGTCCATACACGTCACGCTCAATCGACGGTCAACCTTTGAACCCAAAACCAGCGACCGTAACTTTGTATTAACAATGACGGACCTCGGCGAGATTTATTTCCTGCCGGGCTTCATGGAAGTGCTCAGCCAGGCGGCTCCGACCGCGACGATCAGCACGGTCTTCGACGCTGGCTCACGACTCGAAGATGAAATGGAATCCGGCAGGGTAGACCTGGCAATTGGTCACCTGCCCAAGCTAACCACCAGCTTCTATCAGCAGAGACTCTTCACCCAGCGTTACGTCTGCATGTTCCGCGCGGGCCATCCCATTGATCGAGGGTCCGTCTCTTTGGAAGATTTCTCTTCGGCTGAACATGTCATCGTAGTGTCGGCTGGCACGGGACACGGGCGAATAGATGACATCATGGCGCAATCTGGAATCCAGCGGAATGTACGTCTGCACGTGCCACACTTTGTCGCGGTGGCGGACATCCTGTCGAAGACGAACCTCATTGCCACCGTGCCGGAAAAATTCGCCCAGCGAAGCGCCACGTTCTTCGGCCTAAAGTACGCTACCCATCCGGTCAGCCTGCCTAATATCCAAATCAACCTCTTATGGCATAAGCGCTATCACCGGGACCCAGCAAATCGGTGGTTGCGGTCGCTCATTTTCGAGCATTTCGCCGAATAGGGTATCCGAACGCAAGGCTTCCCGCGTGGTGAGTCTGCGTGGTGAGTCAGCCACGGCGGTACCGCACCAAATTCCGATCGTGCCGTAGACCAAATTAATACTGTCACCGTTGCGTCAATAATATTCTCACCCATTGAAAGGCCGGAGTAAAGGGATATATCTATCCCCTCAAGGGTCAGGCCTTGCAGCGTTGTAGAATCGTTTTAGCCATCCTGGTGATGCGAAGCTTGATGACGCGTCCGGTTTCTCATCGTCTGGCTACGGAACTGATCCGCACCAGTCACCCATCGGGATCAAGGCGTGTGCCGGTGTTCTGGCCGTCGCCCCTGGCTCATTCGAGCTCCAGAAAATCGTCGGTGCCAGGCCAATGTCCAAAGGAGTACACGTCAATTCCATGGTTGCCCGCGCGCAGGCACCAGACTGTTGTCGGCTCATGGCCTGGGCGTCTCAGGGTTCGCTGCATCGGGATGGCCGGGGGTCGGGCGCAATCAACTCAATGGTTTGACGCCAACAAATTTACCGGGCTCTCGGCCCCCCGCCAAACTTAGCTAAAGCATCGTTTAACCTCGAAGGGTTTGCCGTCACGCATCATGTAATAGGCCGCACGCGCCAGCTTGTGCGCGAGTGCCTTCATCGCGACAACCGGCAAGCGCTTTGCCTTCTTGCGTTCATAAAAGCGTCTTGCCTGCGGGCAGCAACGCAGCGCCACTGCGGCGGCTTCGATGAACGCCCAGGCGAGATACTTGTTGCCGTTCTTGACGTTGCCTTCGCCCTTTTTCTTGCCGTTCGAGATCCGCTTGCTGTCAACGCATCGGCAATAGGAACTGAAGTGGCCGACGTCGGCAAATCGCGTGATGGTGCCGGTCTCAAGCATGATCGTGACAGCGAGCACGTTTCCGATGCCGGGCGTGCTCTTCAGGGTCTCGAACTCGGGGCGTAGCTGTGCCTCCTGATGCAGGATCGTCTCAAGCGCAGTAATTTCGCTGCGCAACGTGCGCAGCACCGCCATGTTGGCCATCATCGCGCGCTCGACATGCGGCGGTAGCGCAAGTGCGTGTACCGCTGCATCGTCCATTCGCTGGATGTGTTCGCCGTTCATTCGCAGGTTGATCTGTCTGGCCAGCAGGCTCTCAATACTCAGGATGTGCAGCGTTCGTTGCTGCACAAGTTGCAGCCGCTTGCGGGCGAGATCGCGCAACGCGCGCTCCTGTGGTGGGTAGATATAGCCTTCAGGGAGCAGTCCAAGACGGAAGATGTGAGCCAGGAACACCGCGTCACGTTCGTCGCCGGCATACTTCAGGCCCTCGTACTGCTTGATCGCTGCGGTATTGGCCAGATGTACGGCGAAGCCGGCAGCCGTCAGTCCGTCAACGAGCCAGTACCAGTTGAACGTCGCCTCCACCACCACTCCCTCTAGCTCAGCCTGATAAGGCGCGAGAGCTGCCACAATTAGTCCGAGATCATTGGTCAGCCGCTTGCAGTACAGCACCCGATCCTGGTCGTCGATCACGGCGACCACGGCGTTGTTCGAGTGCAGATCAATTCCGCTAAACTTCATTTCAGCCTCCTGAACGGGTCGGTTGAGCGTTGCATCCCAACTCTAGACCCTGGCCGCCCCCTTCTCTGGGCGGCCAGGAGGCCTTTCAATGATTATCAACTCGCAACGCTACCGCGACTCACGTGCCGCCCCGGCCTCGGCACAAAAGCGTTTGCAGACGCGAAATAAAGGTGTCACTGGCAAAAGTCGGTACGCCGGTAGCGGTGGCTGGCAGTAAGGTCCGAGTCCGCCCACCAAGAGCGACCTGTCGACAACGCCCCTCGGATCGTCAAGAATTGCTGTCCAGTTTTCGCGGAGAATATGTGATCGGACGTCATTTGCTGCGTCGTTCGTTTCGCAGCTCTTTATTTTTGTCAAACGTTCATGCTGCTTTATGTGATTCATACGTAAAGTAGCCAATTCTGCTCTCGTGGCGACCTGACGATATGGCGTGGTAGCCAACACGCGCTCGCACCTTTGACTATCGTGCTAAAAACGTAGGGCTTGTTGGCTACTTGCGCGGAAGCGTATTGGACGTCGGCATTAACTCGAGGGAAATGACTTCCACAAAGGAGGAAATAAGTTGTTTACACCATTCCCAAAACTTCAGCACCCGCAGTGAAATGCGATAAGGATCCGTTAAGCAATACAGGTGGATCATAGGTTCACGTAACTTCATTCACGGGTTAAGGAGTAGTAAAATGCGTAGACCAATTCAAGCATTAGTCGCGTTTCTGGCACTTTACACCGCTGTCGGATCAGCTTTCGGCGCAACCCGGGCCGCATACACCATGACTGTTCATTTGCGTGACGGAAAGACTGTGGTATGTGCTGTCAATCAACCACGATCGATGCAACCGGCTACGATGCAGAAGTTAAGCGCGCGGGAGCGTGTCGAGGCGCAAATCGATGCAACTGCTCGGTTGCGTAGGCAACCCGGCAATAAGAATCACTATCCATCCCAAGCAACTGCACCTCGCGTTAGTTGCGGATAAGCTCAGTAGCGTTGCAATGTCTCGAACATTACCTGCTATGCCCGGGCGTCTCTTTGACCCTTCCACGCGAAGCGTCGACACGGAGTTTATATGCGGTCCATCTCGCGGGTGCTGTTGGTCCCATTTGCGATGACGTGGGTCGCGTTTAGCGCACAGATGATAATGCCCGAAGCCGCAGGAGCGAATACTAGTCCTGCTGGGGCTGTAGACGTCCAAACACCTTTCGCCTATCCGAACGATTCTTCTTTTCGCCGTTTCCACCCGAAGCGGAACTCACTTCGAGACGGCTGGGTTCAATTACAGCCTTGGCCGCGATACTAGGGCCGATCCTTTGTGTTCCTTCTTTTTCCAGGTACCAGCATCATTAATGGTCGTCGCGACAGTCGAGAACATGCAACCAACGATAACATGAAGGCTTCTGGTCCGTTATGAAGATCCTTTGGTGGGTGTGTCAACTATGGATCTGCGGGTCGCTTGGAAAAGACAATGATCGCTTCAAGGGGAAAAGCCAATGGACCATTCAGTACTACTTAAGTAAAATCATGTAGCCTCACATCGTAGCATCTAACATGGGCAGGAGGGTCTGCAGTTGACAAGTAACCTGTACCGACCACGCGATTGATCGGTGGCGGCGCTACGCAGTTGGTACGAATGACGTACGTACCCATAGCGCTCGCTTCCGATCACTCTCTTTGGCCCGGCCGCAAAAGCCGGGCTTTTTTTGAATTCAACGTTTTCGGGGTGCGTCAGCTTACCGCTCTTCTCGAATTTCTTGTTTGCTCTCGCCATGCATTTACCTTTTTAAAAATCAACATTCCGACGAGCATAGCAGCAAGAAAGATGATGGCCCCGCTCTTTGCCGCACCCACAGCAACTACCGCGGGTCCCGGGCAAAATCCAGCGACGCCCCATCCGAGGCCGAACACGGCGCTTCCAACGAGCAATTGTCCGTCAATCTGTTGCTGTGCGGGGAGGTGCTTTCGCTCTGCAAGGAGTGGTTTCTTGATCCGCCGACTTGCATAAAATCCAACTGACGCAATAGCGATCGCACCGATCATCACGAAGCCGAGCGATGGATCCCACTGGCCCCCAATGTCGAGAAAACCGAGTACTTTTTCCGGATTGGCCATGCCCGAAATAATCAACCCTAGCCCAAACAACGTCCCGAGTAAGAAAGAACTTACGTTTCGCATCCTATGCACCCCACCCATGCCGCACGATCCATACCGTTGCAAAGCCAGCGACCATAAACGTCGACGTCGCGGCCAACGAGCGGATTGACCCACGTGAAAGGCCGCACACGCCGTGGCCGCTCGTACATCCGCTTGCCGCCCTCGTGCCAAATCCGACCAACAGGCCTCCGACGACCAAGGTCCACGTACTTGACCGAATGACGATAGGCGGCAACGGAGCCACCAGCATGAAAAGCGTCGCGGCGACAAGCAACCCTGCAACGAAGGAAACTCGCCATCCTTCGCGCCAACCGTCAACGCTCAGAAGGCCGCCCAGTATTCCGCTGACTCCCGCGATGCGCCCGTTGAGCAGCATAAAAAGTGCTGCGGACAGCCCGATCATCGCGCCCCCGGCCAGCGATCGCGCTGGCGTGAAATTGACCCAGTCGATCATCATCTTTGGCATCCCTTGATCGTATGCATATCTAAATAAGCTGTTATTTTGTCAGGATCCGACGTACGTCATCTTCCATTTTCGTCAGCCCGTATTGCTGGCCTATGTTGATCGCATCCTCCGTGGACGCACCGTCGATCCATGCAGCACGAAGTGCAAACAAGGCCCCCACCCGATTTCCGGATCCGCAATGCACCAGGATTGGCAGATTGGCCTTATCACCGAGTATTCGACCAAGTTCGGCTGCCGCGCTACGTGTGAGATCGTTGGCCATAGCGACAGGAAGATGGTGGTATTTCATTCCCAGCCTCACAACCTCGGCGTGTTCGTCGAGTCCCGCATTTTCGGTGGCCGGTCTTAGATTTAAGATGGACCGAAAGCCATAGTCGCTCACGCGGGCCAACTGATCGAGGGACGGTTGTCCACCGGTAGCAATGTCAGCCGTTGGTTGTTTGAAATTCGGTATGAGGTCGCTCATTGTCTAATACGCAGTAGTTAAGGGTTTCTGTGCTTATTGCCATCAAACAACTTCGGGCGGGTTCTCAAAGGTGTGGAACGGCGCTGGGCTTGGCACCGTCCATTCAAGTCCCTCAGCTCCGTCCCATGGTTTGTCCGGGGCGTCTAACAACTCTTTCGAACGGGCGTAGCAGGGCAGCGCCACCGCAAAGAGAAAATACACCTGCGCCAGCCCGAAGAAAAAAGCGCCAATGGTCGCAATCTGGTTGAAATCGGTAAACTGCGCCGGATAGTCGGCGTACCTTCGCGGCATGCCGGCAAGGCCCAAAAAGTGCATTGGGAAAAAGGTCACGTTGAAGGCAATCATTGATACCCAAAAATGGATTTTGCCGCGCGTCTCGTTATACATCTTGCCCGTCCACTTGGGCGCCCAGAAATACCATCCGGCGAACAGCGAGAAGAGCGACCCTGCGACCAGTACGTAATGAAAGTGCGCCACGACGTAGTAGGTCCCATGCATCTGGATATCCAGCGGTGCGAGGGAAAGAATCAGTCCCGTAAAGCCGCCGACGGTGAACACGAAGATAAAGCCGATGGCGAACAGCATCGGGGTCTCAAAGGACAGCGATCCACGCCACATGGTGGCGACCCAGTTGAACACTTTCACGCCAGTCGGAATCGCGATGAGCATGGTTGAGTACATGAAGAACAGCTGCCCGGTAACCGGCATGCCGGTCGCAAACATGTGATGCGCCCATACCATGAACGACAGAATCGCAATTGACGCGGTCGCATAGACCATCGATGCGTAGCCAAAAAGAGGTTTGCGGGCGAACGCTGGAATAACCTGTGACACCACGCCAAACCCTGGCAAGATCATGATGTACACCTCGGGATGGCCGAAGAACCAGAAGACGTGCTGGTAAAGCACTGGGTCTCCGCCGCCAGCGGCGTTAAAAAATGATGTGCCGAAATGCCGATCGAACAGGAGCATGGTGACTGCCCCCGCGAGGACCGGCATGACCGCGATCAACAAGAAAGCGGTGACCAACCAGGTCCAGCAGAACATGGGCATCTTCATCATCGTCATGCCTGGCGCACGCATGTTCAGGATGGTGACGACAATGTTGATTCCGCCCATGATCGATGACGCTCCCATCAAGTGGATGGCGAAGATCGTCATATCCATGCCCGGGCCCATCTGCGTAGACAACGGTGCATACATCGTCCACCCGCCTGCGGGTGCGCCACCGGGCATAAAAAACGTGGCCGTCAACATGATGGCTGCAACGGGCAGTAACCAAAAACTGAAATTATTCATCCGGGCGAATGCCATGTCGGATGCGCCGATCTCAAGCGGCACCATCCAGTTCGCAAATCCGACGAAGGCCGGCATGATCGCGCCGAAAATCATCTCGAGTCCATGCATGGTCGTGAGCTGATTGAAGAATTCCGGGCGCATCAACTGCATGCCCGGTTCGAACAGCTCGGCGCGAATCGCCAGCGCCATCACCCCACCCGATAAGAACATCACGAACGAGAACAGCAGGTACATCGTCCCGATGTCTTTGTGGTTCGTCGCAAAGACCCACCGCCGCCATCCGGTTGGGATGGCGTGCCCTTCGTCGTGGCCAACTACATGATCGTGCGTGGTGGTACTCATGGTAGCTCCAGTTAACCGTACGGCTTTTCAATGTCAGGTGTTCAAATTAATTTAGGCAAGCCGCGCGACGCACCGCCGCATTTCGCCTGCAATGACTGCGCGTTGATGCACGGGCACATGGGTGCCCACGAGAACGACCTGTCCGGCGCTACGAATTTCGATCTTTGGACGAGGCTTGTCCTCCAGACCAATTCGAATCCATCGGGGGTTTAGCTCAATCACTGTGATGTGTGAAGCCTGCACAGTTTCAATGATCAAATGCCCGGGTGATATAACAATGCGCTCGTAATCTGTCGCATGTCGTGCATAGACCAAAAATGCGCTACCCACAGCAATCAGATCGATGCCGGCGAATGGAAGCACCGTCCATGCGCCCAAGGCTGTCCAGAAGGCAGCGATCGATAGCGAGACGGTCGCGAGCGAGCAATAGAACACGCCAAACTGCTTCGGCGTGATCGCGCAATTGCGTTTGAGCATCCAGACAGCGGCAACATCCTGTTCTCCTGCACCCGCCATATTTCACCCCAGCACCGTCGACTTACGGGTTGATTGTCGGTAGGGCCTCGGGAAAATCTCTGCGCTTGTGCGTGAGCGGCCACCGTTTGCCTTTGATCACGATATTCCAATACAAATAAGGAAGGAACGATTGTTTGAGCCACCAGTAAATCTTTCGTGGTGAGCGCGGATCCATCGGGAAACTTGGCGTGACCACGCCGTCATAGCAAAACTCGGCCAGCATGACCTTGCCGGCAGACGTGGTCAGCGGGCAGGACGCGCAACCGTCGTAGGTCATGGTTTCACCGCGCCCGGTGAGTGCGGCCATCAAATTCTTGGCGACCACCGGCATTTGATTTTTAACGGCCGCGGCGGTCTTACTGTTTGGCGTCGATGTGCAATCGCCGATGCCAAAGATGTTCGCGAACCGCGTGTGACGAAGTGTCGCTTTATCGACTTCGACCCAGCCTGCGGCATCTGCGAGCGGGCTTTCGCGAATGAACCGTGGCGCGCTTTGCGGCGGTACAACGTGCAACATGTCGAACTTCGTGTCCTGAACCGATTTGATGCCGTCCGTCGTTACTTCGAAATACGCCGTCTTTGATGGTCCATCAACCCGCACCAGTTTCTGACCAAAGCAGGGTTTCGCTTGGTAAGCGCGCATTACGCTCTCAAGCGCCTTCGCGTAGAACGGCACGCCGAACATGGAGGGACCCGGCGTCATAAAGCGGATATCCGCCGCGATCCGGTTTTTTCGGAAATAGTCGGCTGCTAGATACAAGATCTTTTGTGGAGCGCCCGCGCATTTGATGGGCATGGGGGGCTGCGTAAAGAGCGCCGTGCCGCCCTTGAACTGCTGAATACACTGCCACGTGTAGGGCGCCAGATCGAATCGGTAGTTACTCGTCACATCGTTTTTCCCAAGCGTGTCGATTAGACCTTCGATGCCATCCCAGTCGAGCTGAATGCCGGCGGCGACCACCAGGAATTTGTAGCCGATCCTGGCTCCCCCTTCCAGCACCACCGCGTTGTGCTCCGGCTCGAATGCTGTTACGCGCCCGGGAACAAACTCAACGCCTGCTGGCATACAGTCGCGCATCGACCGACGAGTCTTGGCGATGTCGAACTGGCCACCGCCGACCAATGTCCACGCCGGTTGGTAGTAATGAAATTCTGACGGGTCCACCACAGCAACGTCGAGAATATTACTCATGCGTTTAAGGCGCGCGGCAACACTTACTCCTCCCGCTCCTCCGCCCACAATCACCACGCTGTATGACGTGCGAACGCTCAGATTCGTAGCCATAACCCTTCCTCCAGTTGACTTTCGACGCTTTCAATACTATATTCTATCCAGATATAAGCTTATACACAAAAGTAATATAGAGTTTTTTATGAGGTTATAAGGCGATGCTTTTCCGACAACTTTTCGATTGCACATCAAGTACGTACACCTACGTACTTGCCTCTCGAGTCGGGGGGGAAGCCGTCATCATCGATCCAGTCAAGGACCAACTCGAGCAGTACCTGAAAGTGATCAAAGAGTTGGATCTGACGCTCGTTCATGCCATCGATACCCACACGCACGCGGATCACATTACCGCTCTGGGGGACCTGCGCGACATCACATATTGCACGACGATCATGGGCGAATTGTCGCAGGCCCACTGCGTTTCTCAGCACGTGCGCGAAGATGAGGTCGTGCAGGTTGACGGTATCGCTTTGAGGGCAATTTACACGCCCGGACATACAGATGAATCATTTAGCTTTGTCCTGAATCCAAACGCGCCACGCGCTGTCTTTACGGGTGACGTACTACTCATTCGCGGAAGCGGACGTACGGATTTCCAAGGCGGAGATGCACATCGATCGTGGGACTCGATTGTCAATAAGCTCTTCAAGCTACCTGACACGACAACACTTTATCCGGCCCACGACTACAAGGGTTGGACGGCATCCAGCATTGGCGAGGAAAGGCACTTTAATCCGCGGCTTGCCGGCAAGACGGAAAGCGAATACGTCGACATCATGAACAACTTGCATCTGCCCAATCCGAAAATGATGGACGTTGCCATCCCAGCGAATCTCGCGTGCGGCCAGCCATCGACACTCGCCAAGCGTCAAGGCTAATTGAGATGTTCGCCTCTACTGCTTTCACTCAGGGTATTGCTGCCGCACTCTGCGGCGGGTTCGTCAGTTTTTCACTGGGACTTGTCGGGGGAGGCGGCTCGATCCTCGCCGTGCCCCTCATCCTTTATGTCGTTGGGGTCCATAACCCGCACGTCGCAATCGGTACTGCGGCCCTCGCCGTGGCAGCAAGCGCCTACATCAACATGATCCCTCACGCGCGTGCCGGACACGTACGCTGGGGCCCCGCCTTTGCGTTCGCTGCGAGCGGCGTACTCGGGGCAACGTTGGGGTCGACAATCGGCAAGCTCGTCGATGGGCAGAAATTATTGACCTACTTCGCGTTCCTGATGTGCTTTGTCGCGTTCTTAATGCTCCGCCCTCGACCAGCGATGGCAGCAGCCTCTACTGTTTATCCGACACCTTATCCGCGCTTGTGTGGAACGGGTCTCGGTGCAGGGAGCCTGTCGGGGTTCTTTGGCATTGGCGGGGGATTTCTAGTGGTACCGGGCTTGATGTTCGCCGGTCGCATGCAGATCGTCGACGCAATCGGTACTTCGCTATTCGCCGTTGGATCATTTGGCCTTACGACCGCGGTCAATTATTCGATTTCGGGTCAAGTGGATTGGCTGGTAGCCGCTGAGTTCGTGGGGGGCGGCGTTGTCGGCGGGCTGCTTGGCACACGAGCGGCAAGCCATCTCTCGCGCAAGCGCGGAGCCTTGAACCTTGTCTTTTCCGCAATGATCATTTCAGTTGCGGCGTACATGGTGTACCACGCTTGGCAGGCACGATGAAAATTTTACTTTCCGGATTAACGATGACTTTACAGCGTGGTGTTGTGATAACCGTTGCTACCTTGATCGGCGCGTCTTCAAGCTTTGCTGCGGATGCGCCCAGCGCCTCGCAAATGCAGGCTGCGTTGCGCCAAAACCTGGGGCCCGATGTGGATGTCACGTCAGTCGCAGCGACGCCGCTTGATGGATTGTATGAGGTCAATGTTGGCAAACAGATTATCTATACAGACGCGAGTGCGAAATACCTTCTGGTTGGCCAACTCATCGAGAGTCGCACGCGCAAAAACCTGACCGAAGCAAAGCTACAGCAGGACGAGAAGATTGACTTCGCGAGCTTGCCGCTTAGCAACGCTATCAAGACCGTAAAGGGCAATGGCACCCGTAAGATGGCAGTGTTTGCGGATCCATACTGCCCCTACTGCAAGAAACTCGAGCAGACAATGCAAAAGCTCGACGACGTTACGATCTATACCTTCCTGTTCCCCATTCTCAGGCCTGATTCGAAGCCGATGTCAGAGGCGATCTGGTGCTCGAAGGATGCATCTGCCGCGTGGAATGCCTGGATGATCAGCGGGATCAAACCTGCTTCTGCTAGTGGATGCAAGGAATCCGCCATAACCAGCAATCTGGCCCTCGCGCATGGCATGGGGATCGAAGGTACGCCGACTATCGTGTTCGCTAATGGGCAGCGCCGCGTCGGTGCGCTTTCGCTCGACCAACTCAATACCGGGCTCGACGCGGGGAAATTATGACAAACACACCCGCCATGCCCCCTACCGGCCCTATCGTGGAGTACGGCAAGTCACACTGGATTGAGGGCGCGGCCCATTTGCCGGATGTGAATGCTTCCTACAAAATCGTCTTTTCCGTAAGCGGCCCAAGCAAGAGCCGCGAAGCAACGAATGCGGGTCTTGAGCGCGTAGCGCGTGCTGTAAACCTCTACAGCATGTCGGGCGTTAGCCTAAGTCAGCTTACCTGCGTGGCTATTATCCATGGCGAGGCCACAGCAAGCGTCCTTCAGGATCCGCACCATCAGGCGTACGACGGAACGCCGAACCCTAACGCGAATCTGATCGCAGCGATTCAGCGCGCAGGGGTGGAAGTGTCCGTATGTGCGCAGTCGTTGATCGCAAACGGCTTCACGATTGACGCACTTCTGCCCGGTGTCACGCGATCGCTCTCGGCGCTAACGACCATTACCGTTTTGCAACATGATGGATATAGCTTGATGCCGCTGTAGATGGCAAGAAGCATGGGGTTGTCATGAACGTCGGGCCCATCGCGTTACCCCTGCATCCGCTGATATTTATATTCAGCGTCGCGGTGGCGTTGAGTGTTGCGCAATTCATAGGTCGCGGTGAGGCGCGTCTTCAAAAAGCGATCTTCACAAGCGTTTGGGTTGGGTTGCTCATCGCTCGTCTGTCCTACGTTATCCGCTTCTTTCCCGACTTCCAAGACGATTTCCTGAAGATGTTCGATTTTCGCGACCTGGGGTTCGATCTTATCTCCGGCGCTGTCGCCGGACTTTGCGTGGCAGCCCGCTTTTTCTACCGTTCCCCTGCCATCCGCAAGCCTCTTATGGTTGCCCTGTCGTCAGGCGTACTCGTTTGGGGCGTGGCCAACGCCGCTGCCGAATTTTCGAAGACGCCTGAATTCCTTCCAGTGATTGCATTGATGAATCATGAGGGGGACTCGCAGCCTCTCACGAAAGGGGATGGGCGCCCGACTGTCGTCAACTTATGGGCGTCGTGGTGCGGCCCGTGTCAGGCGGAAATGCCGGTACTCGCGCGAGCTCAGCTCGATCATCCACACGTGCATATGGTGTTCGTCAATCAGGGCGAAACGTCTAATCTTGTTGAAAGCTATCTGGTCTCACATGACCTTCACATTCGTAATTCCCTGCTTGATCCCGCCCGTGCCGTTGCGAAAGCGGTCGGGGCGGTGGGCTTTCCGACCACGCTGTTCTACGACAATAAAGGTCGCTTGTTAGCCGCGCATCTGGGTCCCTTTTCGAAAGCGACCTTCGACCAGGCACTCAAGCAGTTTTACCCACTTGCTATCTCGAAGGACGATTGATGAATCACGTGAAAATTCGAAAACTGTGTGCGACCTTAGGCGTTGCCTTACTGGCGGTGTCGGCAAACAGTTATTCCCAAACGACACTGAACGTGTACGGGCCGGGTGGCCCGGCCCCTGCCATCAAGGAAGCCGCGGCCACGTTCCAAAAGAATACCGGTATCGCCGTGAGTGTGACCGCGGGCCCAACGCCGGCCTGGATTGACAAGGCCAAAGAAAACGCCGACGTCATTTATAGCGGATCTGAAGCAATGATGTCGGACTTCGTCGACGCGATGGGTGATCAACTGACAGCAAGCGCGGCTGAGCCGCTCTACCTGCGCCCCGCGGCCATGCTTGTGCGCCCAGGCAACCCCAAACACATCGCGCGCTTTACGGATTTATTGAAGCCAGGTGTAAAGGTGCTGGTCGTGAACGGCTCCGGACAGGGTGGGTTGTGGGAAGACGTGGCCGGCCGCACCGGCAATATCGGTCAAGTCAAGGCACTACGTGCAAATATTGTCGGCTACGCAAAGAACAGCGCACTCGCCAAGCAAACCTGGGTCGATCAACCTGATATCGATGTCTGGCTAATCTGGAACATCTGGCAAGTGGCGAATCCGTCTCTCGCTGATGTCGTTCCGATAGAACCCAAATACGCGATCTATCGAGATACTGGCGTGGCAATCACCCGCCGTGGTGCCGATCAGCCCGCTTCCAAACAATTCGTTGATTTTCTGAAATCCAAGCAAGGTGCGGCCATCTTTGCCAAGTGGGGCTGGAAGACAACGCCCTGACGACGCGACCCCAACCGGGCGCATGACAGCCCGGTTTTAGAAACCACCACTTGGGAGACAGTGACATGACTCAACAAAATCGACGCACCGCTTTAAAGACCTTTGGCATCGCAGCCGGCACGGTGATTCTGAGCGCGACCGGTCAGTCGCAGGCGCGCGCGGCCGACGCCGCCGCACTCTTGCCGACGGGCGCCACCAAACTTGCGCAACTGACAAAGGCCTTGGCGCTTGCGCCAAGGCGACGTGATTTCAAAACCGTGCCGATGATCCTCGAACAACCCGACCAGTGGGACCACGAAGCGTTGACGCAAGTGCTTGGCTATCGCGGGGGCGAACGGCAAGTGTGGGACAACACCGAGATCGGCGGACCCTGGCTCAACCTGATGCGTAATTCGCTCAATGCTCAGATCTGGTCATTCAAACATCCGGAATTCCTGGTTGTGTCAGCGACCCATGGCTCCGCGCATCTGGCGTTGTTTGATCAGATGATGTGGGACAAGTATGGGTTGGCGAAAATGGCAGATGGCAAACTGACCACTAACTCTTTGTTGGAAGATAAGCCAGCGAGTGCGCAGGGCGAGGGGCATGAGCGTGCTGATGGCGCGTATTCTTCTCATGACAACAGCATTCCCGCATTGCAACGACGAGGCGTCGTCTTTTTATCGTGTCACAACGCGATTTGGGAGCTGGCCGAGAAGCTCATCGGCGCAAATAATAATCCTGACAAGCTGCCCCTTGATGCACTTGCCGCAGAGTTGACCAATCACGTCATCCCGAGCGCAATCGTGACGCCGGGTGCGGTGGGGACGTTACCTGAGCTTCAGCAGGTCGGCTTCCATTACGCCAAATGAAAAGGTCATTCTAATGCTTACTTCACCCGACTCGCGTGTGCGCTTCCGAAAGCTCGCGCTGACTGTCCTCGCCGCTTCTTCGTTCGGAGCGCAAAGCAGCACGTGGGCGGCATCCGCTTCTGATGATGTATTCCCGCCGTGGCAGCAAGGTAAGAACAACGACGCACTTGATCGAGGGTTGAATTTCACCGTTCCACAAGTCGATGTGCTGGCCGATTTCCATGGCGACCTGAGCTCGCCCAAACTTGTCCTCTTTGTAGGCGGCAACTATTTTTTCGCGATGGCGCCGTTGGTCGAACAATTCGAGAAAGATAACCCCGCGTACCGCGGGCGCATATTTTGGGAAACCATTCCGCCCGGACTTCTAGTCAAGCAGATGAAGGCTGGCGGCACGATCACGGTGGGCAACATGACGTGGACTGTGAAGCCCGACGCTTATTTCGCTGGGCTTGGGAAGGTCAAAGAGTTAATTGCAGACGGCACGCTTGCAGCGCCCGCGGTCCCTTATGTGACCAACCAGTTGACGATCATGGTGCAAAAGGGAAACCCAAAAAACATCGCGTCACTGACCGATCTCGCTCAGCCAGCCTTACGACTGGCGATGCCCAACCCAGCGTTCGAGGGCGTCGCGCGACAAATCAAGTCGTCGCTTATCAAGGCAGGTGGCGACGCGCTCGCGAAAGCGGTCTACGACGATAAAGCACGGGCCGGCACCACCGAACTCACCCACATCCATCATCGGCAGACCACCCTTTTTCTGATGCAGGACCGAGCGGATGCTGGCGTCGTCTGGAAATCCGAGGCGTTGTTCCAGGAACAGACCGGACATGCCATCGGCCATGTGGACATTCCCGATGCACAGAATACGACCGCAATCTACGCCGGCGCCGAAGTCAAGGGGGCAGCACATCCGGTGGCGGCTCGCACATGGCTGGCGTTTATCAGCTCGCCTGCGGCTTTCGACATCTTTAAACGCTACGGATTCGGTAAGTTCGAGCCGGAAAAGGACGATGCGATGAGCCACTAAGCGCGCGCGTTGGGCCGGCTTTCCGCTGTGGAAAACGAGGGTCTGCAGATTCCAACATTTTTTCATCGACGCCAGCGGTACCAACGGATGACCAAGATTTCCGGTCCACGGAAACGAAATACAGCATCACCAGGAGGAGACATGGGCAATTCAGTTAAACCGAGATTGACGAGAGTGTTTCGTGTAGCGTGCGTTGTGACGCTTACCCTTGGCACCGTTGTGGCCGCCCGGGCCGACGACATGATGGTTGGCAAGACAATCGCCACTCAAGGCACGGCCAAGGGTGTCGCCGCATGCATCAGTTGCCATGGCGCAAAAGGCGAAGGCAATGCCGCAGCTGGCTTTCCGCGCCTCGCCGGTGTCAACGCGGCTTACCTGTCCGAGCAATTGTCGGCGTTCGCGGGCGGTGAACGCCAAAGCACGATCATGCAACCATTCGCAAAACTGCTGTCGTCAAATGGACGCACTGCAGTTGCGCTCTACTTCAGTTCGTTGCCGGTGCCCACAGGCATACGTCGCGATGACAACCCATCTGTTAAGCCATCGGATCTCGGCGCGTGGATTGCAACCCGTGGGCGCTGGGATCAAGGCCTGCCCGCATGCGTCCAATGTCACGGACCCGGAGGTGTTGGCGTTGGCACGGTGTTCCCACCGCTTGCCGGACAGCCTGCCATATATATCGAAAATCAATTGCACGGATGGAAAAAAGGCGCGCGTCCGCCGGGACCCTTGGCGCTTATGCCCGTGGTGGTCAGCAAACTATCCGACGCCGATATCACGGCAGTCGCCGCCTATTACGCCGGTATTGCTGCGAGTCCCACAAGCGCGGCAACAGTCGGGAGCAAATAATGATCCGTCAAACTTGGTGGCACAAAGCGTTTAAATTAAACACCGGGATATTCCTCGTGTACGGTGCGCTCGGTGGCATCGCATATGCAGCCGACCCTCCGACGCCCCAGGCCACGGCAAAGTCGCCTTCCTCCGCGCCTGCAAAACCGTTCACGCCACCCGCGGAAGCGACGATGCCCACCAACGACTTCGGCAAGTCGATCAAGCTCGGCGAGCAGATTTTTACGCACACGCAAGAGTTCGCCGGGAAGTATGTCGGCAACTCTGCCGCGCGTCAAACAAGATGAGAGCAGCGCGTCAATCGGGATGAGAGCACTGGCGTTGCGGCAGCGGTGGAGGGCGTAGCCCGGAACCGCTGCCGCAACGCCGCGCCGAGGAGCTCCCCCCGTCGGGAGTGCCTTGTCGGTGGTCGCGGTAAATCGGGTATGAACAGCTCTTCCATGTAGCGAAGGGAGGCTGAGTTGCCCGGCCGACACATCAACGACCATCAGATGAGGCTCTACATGAAGTACCGACTCAAGGAGGGGCCGCCCAAGGCGGCTGCGCGCGCTGGGTTCAGCGTCGCCACGGGCTATCGCATCGAAGAGGATCCGCGATTGCCATCGCAGAAGAAGGCCCCGCGCGGGCGTCGCCGGGCCGATCCGCTGGCCGCGATCTTTGATACCGAGATCGTGCCGCTGCTCCAGTCTGCTCCCGGCATCCGGCCGATAGCCGTACTCGACGAGATGCTTCGGCGCCATCCCGACCTCCCGGGCAGCGTGCGTCGCACTCTCGAGCGGCGTATTCGCGACTGGCGCGCACTCCATGGCGAGGAATGTGACGTCATGTTCCGTCAGGTACACCAGCCCGGTCAGCTAGGCTTGTCCGACTTCACCGAGATGGACAGCCTGGGCATCACCGTGGCGGGTGTCACGCTGGACCACCGTCTCTATCACTTCCGGCTGGCCTGCTCGGGCTTTGAGCACGCTCACGTCATTCTCGGCGGCGAGAGCTATGTCGCGCTGGCCGAAGGGCTGCAGAACGCCATCTGGGCACTCGGAGGCGCACCGCGCGAGCACCGCAGCGACAGCCTGTCGGCGGCGTTCCGCAATCTTGATGCCGACGCGCGCAAGGATCTGACCACGCGTTACGATGCGCTGTGCGCCCACTACGGCATGCAGCCCACACGCAACAACCGTGGTGTTGCCCACGAGAACGGCTCCATCGAGAGCCCTCATGGCCACCTCAAGAACGCAGTGCGTGATGCGTTGCTTCTGCGCGGCAGTCACGACTTCGACGATCTCGATTCCTATCGCCGCTTCATCGACGAGATCGTCGGTCGAATCAACGCGCGTAATGGCAAACGCATTGAGGCCGAGCGGGCACTGCTTCAGCCGCTTCCGGTCCAGCGTACGTGCGACTACGAGGAAACCCGCGTGTACGTCACGACCACCTGCGGCTTCGTCCTGCGCAAGGTGTTCTATACCGTCCCGTCACGACTGATTGGCCATCACCTGCGCGTACGGCTGTATGACGACCGCCTGGAGCTGTTCCTGGGCGGCACGGCCCTGATGACACTGCAGCGCGGCCGTGCGGGCCCCAATGGCAAGCACGGCCACGTCATCAACTACCGGCACGTCATCCATGCGCTGCGCCGCAAGCCCATGGCGCTGGTCAACCTGGTCTATCGCGATCAGATCTTTCCGCGCGAGGCTTATCGCCTGAGCTTCGATCGCCTGCTCGAGCAGCTCCCGGAGCGCCAGGCATGCAGGACCATGGTTGAACTGCTTAGCCTCGCCCACGAGCACAACTGCGAAGCGCAACTGGCCCAGGCACTGCAGCAGTGTCTGGACGACGGACAGTTACCCGATCTGGACGCACTGTGTTCGCGCTTCGAAGTCGAGCCCACGAGCAGCATGCCGGAGGTGAACATCCAGCTCGCCGCGCTGAGCGACTACGAAGCCCTGCTTGACATGGCAACGGAGGTAGCAGCATGAGTCTCGACATCGACGCCACCCGCCTTTCGCTGCTGCTCAACGATTTGCGCCTGCCCGCCATCAAGCAAATCTGGTCCAGCTTCGCCGAGCGATCCGACACGGAAGGCTGGCCAGCGGCACGCCTGCTGATGGCACTGGCCGAACACGAGATTGCCGAGCGCGATCGACGCCGGGTCGAACGTCACCTCAGGGACGCCAAGCTGCTGCCGGGCAAGACGCTGGAGAACTTCGACTTCGACGCGGTGCCGATGGTGTCCCGGGCGCACGTCTCGGCGCTTTGCGCTGGCGACGGCTGGTTGCGCAACGGCACCAACCTGATTCTTCTGGGGCCGAGTGGCGGTGGCAAGTCGCACTTGTCGTCGGCCATTGGACTGAGCCTGCTGGAGAAGGGCTGGAAGGTCCTCTTCGCTCGCACTACCGACCTCGTACAGCGGTTGCAGGTCGCGCGCCGCGAGCTCGCTCTGGAGTCCGCCATCAATCGGCTGGATCGCTTCGATTTGGTTGTCCTCGATGATCTCGCCTATGTCAGCAAGGATCAGGCCGAGACGTCGGTGCTGTTCGAACTCATCAGCGCCAGGTATGAGCGCCGTTCTCTTTGCATAACGGCCAACCAGCCGTTCGGCGAATGGGAGAAGGTCTTCCCCGACCGGGCCATGACGGTGGCCGCTGTCGACCGGCTGGTCCATCACTCGACGATCTTCGAGCTGAACGTCGAAAGCTACCGTCGGCGTACGGCCCTGCAGCGCAAGCAGCAGGGCCCGGGACGCCCGGCCAGTCGAGCGACACCAAAGAACGTCGGCGTGCCGCCGACACAGGAGGATCAACAATGAAGGGACAACGCGTGCTCAAAGCCATCGTCACGCGTTACAGCATCGACCTCACCGACTGACGCGCTGTTCTCATCCAGATTGACGCGCGGCTGGCAGCCCAAGCTCGCCGGCGTCAATCAACACCAGCGTCATTACCCACGCCACCCCATTCTTATCCTGATTGTCGCGCGGCCAGACTACCTGCAGCGTCACGCGTTACACAGTAATCCTCAACGACTGAACTCCTCATCTTGATTGTCGCGCGACACCCGGTCGCCAGCGTCAATCAAAACCGCGCGTCAATCAATAAACGCTTGCCAGCCTCAATCAACATCGGCATCATCATTCCTGCCGCGACATTCTCAAGCTGATTGTCGCGCGTCTCTCATCCAGATCGTCGCGCCACAGCAACTCATTGAACTGCGCTAGTTGCCATCTGGACGCAGGACGCAAACCCAATTCAAGTCCGCTGTGGGCCGCGTACCTCGTGTACCCGGCCTATCGCAGTAAAAACGGTCACGTCAATTCGTTTGCTGAGCGGATGCAAGGATGCTTTCGCTACAGCATGAATGGCAAAGCACCACCGCTTGGCGATCCGGTACTGGTTGCGCTGGAAACCTATGCTTACTGGCTCGCTAAAGGAGCGCCAGTAGGCGAAAAATTGCCGGGCCAGGGTTATCCGAAGCTTGCGCCACCGGCGCAGAAGGCCGACTACACGCGTGGCAGCCAAATCTACGCGCAGCATTGCGCATTGTGTCATGCGGCAGATGGCCAAGGCCAATCAAGCGGGGGAAAGACTGTTTTCCCACCTTTATGGGGCGCGCATTCCTTTAACTGGGGTGCAGGAATGGGGGAGATTCAGAATGCCGCCGGCTTCATCAAGGCGAACATGCCATTGGGCCTGGGCGGAACACTCACGGATCAGCAAGCATGGGACGTCGCGACTTTCATGGATAGTCAGGATCGACCACAAGATCCGCGTTATTCCGGGTCAGTCGAGGCAACGCGCACCAAATACCACGACTCGCCCCACTCAATGTACGGTCAAACGGTGAACGGAAGGGTGTTAGGAGCGCCTTAAGCGAGTTCCCGGTCATGCGTTGAGCGACCTGTCGTTCCCTAACTAACTTTGCGAAATGCATCTTGCCTGCATCTTTTCGCTGCACACGGAAGAGACCGATCTCACCTAGGCCGATACCGGCGCAAGGAGTTTTCTTGGACCCGATTGAAACCTGTGGCTGCCGTCGTCGGTTCGGCTCGACCCTGCTGAAGAGTACGCTGCTGCTTCCCTTTGTCGGGCTGTTCGCAAGAGAGGCGCAAGCGCGGCACAAAGCGGAGGCGCCGCCTCCTGGGCCAGCCCCTTCAATGCGCAGTCATGTGCTGGACGGGCGCTGACATTTTACAAAGTAAAAACCCGGTCAACGCCATGAGCGAGTATTTGAATAGTTTCCATTTTTATGCTGATGACATGGGGCGACAAGTCGAAGCGAATCATTTCTGCACGCACCTGACCGAAGATTTTCTCCAATGCGTGATCTTAGAATGTACATGGCAACAAAATGCAGCGCGGATGTCAGGTGTGTCTTGCGGCAGGATCAGTGACACGGTCGCGCGCGCCGGTGCAACATCCTGTATCAGGGTCGGCGTGACCGTGAGCGAGACCGGCACGCCGGTAGCCGCACAACGCGAGACTACGTGGGCCGTCCGGTCGATCAGCGCCGGGAAGAACAATGTATCGAAAGCGCACCACGTGTACAGGCGTCGGCTGCCGACTTCGAAAGTGTGCGGGGTCTCACGCAACGTCAAACCGTACCCGATGACATTGCCATCGCCGCCCACTCGGTGCTGACCGCCTGTTCGAGTGCCGAGCTCACCCGCTCAATAGGCCAGTCCTGCGACGAGGCCAGCGCGGCAGGAGAAACCGGCGCCCCCTTGCTGAGTTCACGCAGCAGTACGACAAAGAGATCCGCAAAGCCTTCCGACCGGTTGCCCATCGTCAGACGCTCGACCAGTTCAGCCGTGTAGCGGGCAAGGTTCATCGTCGTCCCCCGAGGGTTATCCGGCGCAGCACGAGAGCTGCGTCACGTCCTTCGAGAAGGTCTGTGCGGCGAGCTTGAGCCCCTCGACCATCGTCAGGTACGGGAACAACTGGTCGGCGAGGTCCTGAACGGTCATCTTCGCGCGGATCGCAATCGCGGCCGTCTGGATGATTTCGCCCGCCTCTGGCGCCACCGCCTGCACGCCGATGAGCCGGCCGCTACCTGCCTCGATCACCAGCTTGATGAAGCCGCACGTGTCGAAGTTCACCAGCGCGCGCGGCACGTTATCGAGCGTCAGTGTGCGACTGTCGGTCTCGATATCCGCCTGGTGCGCCTGCGCCTCGCTGTAGCCGACCGTGGCAACCTGTGGCTCGGTGAAGACGACCGCCGGCATCGTATCGAGGTTGAGCCGCGCATCGCCCCCGGTCATGTTGATCGCCGCGCGCGTACCGGCGGCTGCGGCGACATAGACGAACTGCGGCTGGTTGGTACAGTCGCCCGCCGCATAGATATCCGGCGCGCTCGTGCGCATGCCCGTGTCGATCACAATGGCGCCGCGCTCGTCGAGCTGCACGTCGGCACTCGCCAGGTTCAGACTGCCAGTGTTTGGGGAGCGGCCCGTTGCCACCAGCAGCTGGTCGGCCCGCAGCTCACCGTGGCTCATGGTAAGGACGAACTCGCCATCGACGTGCGACACGTGGCTCGCCTGGGTCTGTTCCAGCACCTCGATGCCCTCGGCGCGAAAGGCCGCCGTCACGGTTTCGCCGATCGCCGGATCCTCCTGGTAGAGCAGTGTGTGGCGGGCCAGGACGGTGACATGACTGCCCAGCCGTGCAAATGCCTGGGCCAGTTCCAGCGCGACCACCGACGAGCCGATCACGGCGAGCCGTTTGGGGATGACGTCGCTCGCCAGTGCTTCGGTCGAGGTCCAGTACGGCGTCTCCTTCAGGCCCGGCATCGGCGGCACTGCGGCCGTTGCACCCGTGGCAATCAGGCAGCGATCGAATGACACCGTCCGTTCGCCGCTGGCGGTCAGCGCCACGGTGAGCGTATGGCTCTCCGTGAAACGCGCCTCGCCGTGCAGGACGTTGATGTTCGGGCTCGTGTCGAGAATGTTTTCGTATTTGGCGTGGCGCAGCTCGTCCACGCGCGCCTGCTGCTGGGCGAGCAGGCGCGGCCGGTCAACAGCCGGTGCCGTCGCGGTGATGGCCGCGTCGAAGGGACTGGTCTGCCGCAGATGCGCGACGTGGGCTGCACGGATCATGATCTTCGAGGGCACGCACCCGACGTTCACGCACGTTCCGCCAATGGTGCCGCGCTCGATCAGTATCACCTGCGCGCCGTTTTCGGCGGCCTTCAGCGCAGCCGCCATGGCAGCGCCACCACTGCCGATGACGGCGACCCGCAGCGCACCATCGTCGCCGCTTCGCCTCCCACCAGCCACCGCCCTGTCGAGCAGGCCGGTGAATTGGGTCGGCAGGTCAGCAACCCTGGCGTGGTAGCCCGCCGTCGTCACGGCGGTGGCCAGCGTGTCGTGACTGACTCCTTCGTCGACCGTCAGATCGGCCAGCGCTTTGGAATAGGAGACCGCTGCCGAGCGCACGCCGGGCACGCTTTCCAGCGCCTGCCTGACATGCTCGGCGCAGGAGGCGCAGGTCATCCCGTCGATCTTCAAGGTCATCATGGGCTTGCTCCGTTCTTTCATGGATTTGGTTAGATGCACGACCGCTCAACTCTCGCGGACGGTGCCCGTGCCCGAATCACACGTATCGGTGGCACAGACGCGCTTCGCCGGGGAGAACAGGTCCCAGATTGATACCGCCAGCATGACGGCGAGACCGGGATAGAGCAGCCAACCGCTGCGCTCGCCATAGGCACGCATCACAAACACGGCTGTCAGCACCAGTACCGGGCCGATCAGGCCGAGCGCGGTACGGCGCCACTGCCGATGATTGAGCCAGCCGACCGCATTGGCGAACAGCGCTACGCCGGCGAAGGCCGGTAACAGGATGTGGATGAACAACCCTTCATACTGGCTCAGGAAGCCTAGACCAATCGCCGCACCCAGACTGGCGATGGCGGGAAAGCAGCTCGCACAGCCCATCGCCGACTCGGTGCTGCCGAGCAAACCGGCCTTATCGACCGCGCGCGTGACGAACGACATCGCAGTACCTCCAAAGTTTCAGGGTTTGACCGACGACGGATAGCCCGCGTCCGTCGTGGCCCTGGTCAGCGCCTGGACGTTGGTTTTGCCGTCGTCGAACGTCACGATGGCTTCCCTCTGTTCGAAACGGACATCCGTTTTTTCGACGCCCGGAACTTTGGACAGTGCGTGTTTGACCGTGATCGGGCAGGCGGCGCACGTCATGCCGGGCACCGACAACTTGACGGTCTGTGTCGCAGCCCAAACCGGGACGGTGACGATCGCAACAGCGAGTGCAGCAAGCAGTTTTTTCATGACGAACTCCTGGTCAATAGAACAAGGGCAGTAAGTAGGGGAAACCGAGCGCGATCAATACCAGCGCGACCACGATCCAAAAGATGAGCTTGTACGCGGTGCGCACTTGTGGATCGCACACACTTCGCCGGGTTTGCAGGCCAATGCCGGTCGGAAAATGCGCCGCCTGGCGAAGAACAACGCAACCAGCGCAGCGCCGATGAAAATCGGGCGATACGGTTCGAGTACCGTCAAATTGCCAATCCAGGCCCCGCTGACACCTAATGCAACCAATACCAGTGGGCCAAGGCAACAGGTTGAGGCGAGAAGCGCGGCTAGGCCGCCGGCGAAGAGCACCCTGCGCCCGTTCTGCTGTTCAGCCATACGCTTTTCCTTTCGAGCCTTGAATGAATAGCGTAACCTTACTTCCGTACCTATGTACGGAGTCAAGCGGTATGGAAAACGGTTGTGAAAGCCTGACCATCGGCGCCTTCGCGAAGGCGGCCGGCGTCAATGTGGAGACGATCCGGTTCTATCAGCGCAAGGGGTTGCTGCTCGAACCGGAGAGGTCGTACGGCAGCATTCGCCGCTATGGTGAGGCTGACGTCACCCGGGTGCGGTTCGTCAAATCGGCGCAGCGGCTGGGCTTCAGCCTGGACCAAATCGCAGACCTGCGGAAACTGGAAGATGGAACGCACTGCGACGAGGCAAGCAGCCTCGCGGAGCACAAGCTCCGCGACATTCAGGACAAGCTCGCCGATCTCCAGCGCATGGAAGCGGTGCTCGCCCAACTCGTGTGCGCGTGCCATTCGCGCAGGGGGCACGTGTCGTGTCCGTTGATTGCCTCATTGCAGCGAGGCGAAGACCCGCGTGACGCCGGCACCGCGTAAGGGCCGTTCGGTCTTAGGGTACGCAAAAGTCCGTTTCTTGAGGGCCCCCCATTTAGCGGAGGTCCAATCGATCGGTGTTCTCGGTTCCAAAGCTGCGAATGACGCGGTCCATTCAACGAGCGCGTCATGCAATGAGTACATGGAGATCGACCCGCGACGCCACCGCTCGCACGACCTTGTGGTTGCCATGCCCGGCATTCACGGCGGTTTCGACCGACACGAGGCCGGCGCGTAGCAGCGCGTCGACGTCGCGCTTAACGGCGCTGCGATCGCGATGAAGTCGTGTGGCAATGCCGGTGATCGACGCAGGCTCCGCTTTGATTGCCTGAAAAAGCCCGATCCGAGCAGCAGTGAGCAGCCGCGCGAGGTCAGCCGGATCTTCAAAAGTGACGACGTGCGCTTCCGGGATACGCTCATTACGATCGGCACGTTGCGCAATGCGTCGACCTCGCGCGAAAAATTCCGCCTCGGTACCAACTGCCGTTTCAAGCACTGTGTTCTTCATGTTTCTCTCCGTAACGCTGTCCAGTCGCGTGCGAACCGGTCTTCGATGTCGTCAAAGCTGACAAACTCGACGGGTTCCACGCGGCCAAAGTAATGTCGATGGTGAAAGCCATGCGCATTGTCGTAGCCGACCACCCGGCCATTGTCGCCCTGATGCAAGTCGTGGTTGATGTAGGCAAGGTTGTAGCGGGTCACTGTACCGGCTCCGTCAACCCACACCTCGCGTCGTAGCTCGCCGTTACCTCTGCGCTTCGCGATGGCGTGGCGGTCATCATAAATTTTTCTGTCAGCCATGACCTATTATATCATGGCTGATCCTTGTGATCGGTCATTGAAGAGCGCCGAATATCCGCCAGAGAGCTTGAAATGCTTCGATCATCCTTCGAGTACCTGGCGCCCCTCCGCGACCAGCGCTCGCCGATATCGATCAGTGACGCACGTCAGGTGAACAAAGGCACTCGAGCAGCCGCTCCACTTGCAGGCGGAGGCGCCCTCCTCCTCCGTCGCCGAGTTGGCAGGTTGTTTATAGATAGTTCCTTCGCCAGTAGTTGCTCCGTGCGACTTAAGTCAGCGCACCGCCGCTTTGTGTTGACTTGGCGTCAGCTGCTTCATGCCCTCGCCTGTTCGCAGTCCGATTGGGACCGCTGCACGGCAACTCTCTTAAGTCATGCCCGTTCGAGCGCCTCACCAAGTCGTTGCGATTATTCATATAGTCGCGCCGTCGAACTTGATGAAATCCCACTGCAATCCCGCACAAGTCGAACGCGATGTGCCCGCTCTCGTCAAGCACTGGGCCAACGTCGCCGGGTCGCGCCGTCAACGTGCGACCTCCTTCCCGGAAACGCGAATACGGGCTTTTTCAGAAGGCAGTACAAATTTAGCCGCCGGATGGAAAATCGCCACATCTGATAACTGGAGTTATCACGAGTGGCGATTTTGCTTGGCAGATTTTGTGCGTTCCGCTACGCTTCGCTGGAATCCCCGCCCGGCAAGGCTTCCCCCCGGACACACCAGCACCGTCGCACTGACCCACGAACAACAAGGACGTGAATGAACTGCAACCCGCGCCGGAGCGCACAGCCATGAGCACGCTGTACCAGTTGACGGCCGCTGCCGCGCAGATGTGTACGCCCGTTCCCGCCGCAGCGCCGGACGGCTGGCTCGACCGGCTTGATCACTGGCAGACGCTCGCCGGGAACGGCGTCGGCGGCCTGCTCGGCATCGCAGGCGCCTGGATCGTGGCGGTCATGATCCGCCGCCGCGACCGGCGCGTCGCCGCCGGCATGGTGCTGCCCGACGTGCAGCAGCTTGCTGCCGCCGGTGACGCCCTTGAGCGGTGGCTCGTCTCGAAGTTCGATATTCCAAACAGCCAGTTGCCCGCCGAACAACGGCCCGTGGCCGCGCTCAACCAGCTCATTGACCGGCGCCCAAGGCTGTTTGCGCTCCACACCGCTGTGATCGGCCAGCTTTCGGATATCGACGCGCGCCTTTACAGCCACCTGTTCCAGTGCGAGATGACGCACCGGGCGTTCGAGGACGGCGTCACCGCGCAGCAGGCGTTGCGCGCTGCCATCATGGAAGCGCCGATGGATCCCATGGACCAATCGGCGCGGTTCCGGGGCGTTCCGAGAGCGGTGCCGGGCCCGGTACAACTGCACACTGACTGGCAGCTTTGCGTCGAACACGCGACGCTGGCCGCCTACTTTCTTGACCGCCTGGTGTTTTCCAGCTGGCCGCGCTGCGTTCAACGCCTGCGGATGAAGCTTCAGCCAAATGAGTTGGACCGGCGCTCTGCCTCTCTGATTACCACCGGTGAACCGCTCCCGCAGCAGCAGCCCGCCGGTACAAGCACCCCGCCACAAGCCTGAACCCGAACCGGTCATGAAAACGCCCTCGCCCCGCCTCACGCGCCAGCACTTCGCGCTCTACCGCGGCTGGCTCGAAGGCGCCGCGATCGAGGGGCTGCATGCCGCCTATGGCGAGCCCAGCACGGACGTACGGGTGACGCGGCGGCTGCTCACGACGCTGCGCGACACCTTGGCCATCGCGGCACGCCGGGCGCGCGACATCGAGGCGGCACACCTGCTGCGCCTGAAACCCGGCAGCATTCCGCTTGCCGAGCTGCACGGCCGCGACGATGTACCGACGCTCGAGGTCTACCGCGCGCAGGTGGATCCGGACGCCGTCTACGGCGAAGCGGAGCTGATCGCGCTCTACCGGGGCGACTTCCCGCCCCCGCCCTCACCCGGTCTGGACCGGAAAATCGCCCGTAACGCCCGCCTGCGCCAGCGCCAAGCCGCGGCGCTTGCCCGCATGGAAAAGGTCTTGGTGCAGGATCCGGCACCCGATCACCCTCTCGACGGCTGGTTCGAGCCAGTGGTCGCCGCGCGCCTCGCGTCCGCGGGCCTGGCGACACTGGCTGACCTTCTGGCCCTAATTGGACGACGCCGACACCGCTGGCATACCGAGGTGCCCAAGCTTGGTCCCAAGGGCGCGCAGCGCATCATGGACTGGCTGGCGCTGAACGCCAGTTCGCTCGGTCAAGTCCTCTCGCCCCTGGCCACCACGCCACGCCGGCAGCTCCTTGCCGGACACCCCGCGCTGGCCAGGCCGCCGTTGTTGGTGACAGGTCCGGGGACACTGCCGGAGGTCGTGCCGATGGAGGCGCTGCGGGTCGCGACGGAGCTGGACGGCTCGCGCGGCCTGAACCGTGCGCCCGTGCCCGCGCACCAGGCCGAACTGGACACCGATCTGCGCGCGATCGCCGCCTGGATCAAGATTCGCGGCGCGAAGAGCGTTCACACCGCTCGTGCGTATCGGCGCGAGGCTGAACGCCTGCTGCTCTGGGCGATCGTCCAAAAGCGCAAGCCCCTGTCGTCGCTCAATACGCTGGATTGTGCGGAGTACATCGACGGGTTCCTGAAGGATCCCCAACCGGCCGACCGTTGGGTCGGGCGCGGCCGTGTCGAGCGCTTCGACCGTGCCTGGCGGCCTTTTGCCGGAAAACTTGACGAACGCAGCCGCGAGAGTGCGCGCAAGATCCTGCGTTCCATGTGCAGCTGGCTGGTCGAGGAGCAGTATCTGACCAGCAACCCGTTCCACGGCCTGCCGAGGTTCGAGGGCATCGATGAAATCGATGCAACCGGCCGCACCCTCACACACGCGCAGTGGAAATATGTGCTGCAGACGGCCCGGCGCGTGTCGTACACGCCGGAAGAGCAGCGCGACCACTTTACGCTGCTGTTTGCCTATGCCACAGGCCTGCGCCGGGCAGAGCTGGCCGCCGCGACGACGGGCGATCTGACGCGCACGGCGCTAGACGGGGTGCTGGATGACGCGTGGGAGCTAAAGGTCCGCGGCAAGGGGCGCCGCAATCGGCGCGTGGCGATGCCGGCGCGGTTGATGGAGGAGTTGGAGCGGGCGCTCCAGGCTCGTCATGAGCCGACCGTGCTGGCGAACTGCCCGAAAACGACCCCGCTTGTCGGTCATCTGAAAACCGGCAAGCCCCTCACCCCCGACGGCCTCGGGCGCATCTACAAGCGCATCTTTGAACGTGCGGCAGCCCGGCTCGAAGCAACGTATCCGGGCGCGGCCGACGATCTGCGCAGCGCGAGCACCCACTGGCTACGCCATACCCATGCAAATCACGCGCTCGACAGCGGCGCGGATGTGCGCGACGTGCAGTCGACCCTCGGCCACGCCAGCCTTGGCACGACGACGATCTACACCAAGATGGACAGTACCCGTCGTTACAAAGCGCTCAATGCGTTCTTTGACGATGCGATCCGGGCGGCAGCAGAGTAGCTTTTTCGCATGCGAAAGCCCCGGTGCTGAAAGAGTCAGTCACGGTGTGACCTCATCTAATTTCTCGGGAATTTCGCTGTAAACCAGCAAATACGTGGGCTCGGGGTGATCCGTACCCCAAAAAAGTTAACTTGCAAGCCGTCCGCAAGATGATTATTGTTCGGGTTAGCTGCGTTTTAAGAACTAACCTGACTATCAACCATGCAAGCTGTAGATTCGGCTGGTGTGAATCATCTCACGTGGGGCACTGGATGCAAATTGACCTGAAGAAAAAACTGCGGCCCGCCAACGGCGAGACGCTTAAGGCGCTTGCAGTTCAGTCGGCACTCGTGCTTGCTAAGGTTCGCATGAGCGCCTTACAACCAGAGGAGATGAAGCAGCCCCCTATCTTCTCCAGCACAAAATTGATGCAGTTATGCGGGATCGAACGCAGCCGCTATCAGTACCTGCTCCAGCAAAAGGGACTACCGCAGGGTACATCGCGGGGTAATGGTCGCACTCGCGAATTCTCGTTGGTGGAGACAAAAGAGTGGCTCGGCTTCTGTCGCGAGTTTGCCGGCAGGCCCGCGGGAGCTTCCGGCGTGGTAATCAGCGCTGCGAACTTCAAGGGCGGGGCGACGAAAACCACGACGACTATTTCTCTGGCGCAAGGGCTGAATCTGCTCTATGGGCACAGAGTATTAGTGGTTGACCTGGACACCCAAGGGAGTTTAACGCAGCTATTCGGCATTATTCCCAACGCGCATGTCGAAAGAGAGCAAACGGCTGAGGCCTTGTTCGAAGGGGACCAATCCGATCTGCGATACGCCGTGCAGCGAACGTATTGGCCGGGCTTAGATCTGGTAGCTGCTGGGCCAGCGCTTTATAACGCCGAGTTTTTCCTGCCGTCGAAAGCCAAAGACAATCCCGAGTTTGCATTTTGGGATGTACTCCGTTCAGGTTTGGAGCCGTTGCGGGCGGACTACGATGTGATCCTGCTGGACACTCCCCCATCCCTCTCCTACACGACAATCAATGCGCTAATGGCTGCGGACGGGATAATTGTCCCCATCGTCCCCGATCCGCTCGACTTCGCATCGTCTGCCCAATTCTGGAATCTGTTCGATGACATCGTTAATGCACTGTCGTCTTACGGGCTGGAGAAGGAATACCGATTTCTGAATATCGTGCTGTCGAAGGTTGAAAACAGCTCACACACGGTGCCCGTTCGCGGATGGTTGTCCGAAAGCTACGGCAATTATGTGATCCCAGTTGAAATCCCCAAGACCGCCGTGCTGGGCAACTCAAATGCCGAACTAAAGTCCGTGTACGACGTTAGCGACTACGCCGGTGACGCGCAAACGTACACCCGCGCCCGCGAGGCCTATGACCAGTTGGTCGAGTATGTCCACGGCGAAATCGAAGAGATTTGGGCCGACGTCAAGTCTGGAGAATGAAAATGGGTATTGCTGATCACTTGAGGAAGACAGTCGGAAACGTCAAAGCTGACGAAGCGCCATCCGCGCCCGCCGCAGAGAAGCGCCCAGGTCCGAAGACAGCAGTTGGCGAAAACATGATCTATGCGGGTCATCTGCACTCTGCACAAAAAAGGATCAAGGAACTCGAGAACCAACTCGCCTCCGCAGCTGCGTTCGAAGTCGACTTGGAGTCCCTTGTCGAGGTTCCGGGCCGCCGACGCAAGCTAACTCCAGAGCAGTTTCTAGAGCTAAAGAGCAATCTTGCAAAGCATCCGTTAGCCACGGCCATCGTGGTTCGCAGATTGCCCAACGGCACTCATGAAATCGTTGCTGGCCACAACCGGGTCACCGTGTATCGCGAACTCGGACGTAAGACGATCAGAGCCAACGTCATCGAAGTGCAGGAAGGTGAAGTCGAGTTCGCCGCCTTCTTCTCGAATCTGCTGTCTCCATCGCTATCGGATTTCGAGAAGTTTTGGAACTTCAAGCGTCTGCAAGAAGGCACGAGCCTTACTCGCCATGAGATTGCAACAAGTGCGGGGCTGAGCGAAGGACACGTCAGCAGAATTTTCGCGTTTGAAGCGCTGCCTCCCGAAGCACAAGACATCTTGGCTGGACGCCCCCACCGGCTCGGCAATAACGCGGCTCAAAAGCTAGCGACCGCAGCGCAGCAAGGGAAGTCTGCGGAGGTTATCGCCGCGGTGCGCCGGTTGGTAGAGGACGACGAGTTCACCCAGGAACAGGCAGTCGCTTCTGTTAGCGAGAAAGCCCGGAAACCGCCCCCCGCAGAAACGATTAGGGTCAAGCAAGGCAAGACAATCATCTGCGAAATTACGACGCGAAACGGCATCGTGGGGGTTCGCTTTGCGAAGGATGAGCAAGTTCGCGCCGCAGATTGGGCGATTGAGATACAGCGGCTTATCGAGACAAAGATGAAGGAAAGAGGCTAGTCGAAATCTTTCTAATAGAAAGACGCCACAAATCAATGACTTAGAAAAATTGAGCGAGGACTCATGGACTAATTCAACGATGCAGAAAGACAAAAGCCTTCGGCTGTAACCGAAGGCTTTTGAACATTGGGCTTGCTGTCGCTCGCCCTACCGCTGCACTTCCCCGACGGCAAATCGGGCAAGGGACTCTACACTTCGAAGTGTAGCGGAACGCGAAAGACAGTCAAGCATATGCCTTCCATTTTCTTCAAATGGACGTGTAGACATGTTTATCGCGCAACATTCCGTTGCCAGCGAGGGTAGCGTTCGCCCTCTTTTGGCTGAATCCTCATGCGCCGCAACCGACGGCGACGCGTTGGTAGAGTTCACATCCGACAGTATCAACCTGCCGTGGATCATCTTCCGGGCCGTTCATCGAGCGACCCACATACAAGGTCTGTCAACCCGCTCGCGCGCCCTGCTCGCTGCCCTCGCTCGCACCGTCGACGCTGATCGGCCGTATGCCGCTATATTCGCCCGTCGCGAGCTGCTCACGGGACGAGCAATGCAATCGATGCGCACGTTCTACCGCAGCCTAGACGACCTCGAAGCAGCCGGCCTCATCACCCGCGCGCCACAGAAGCGCTACGGGAGCGCCGGCTTGTTCGGTCGCGCCTACCTGCACCTGACCGAGAAGGCCGCTAAGATCCTTGGGCTGGTCGCAACCGAACAGGATGCGGTCGAAATGAAGCAAGACTCGGCTGCTGTCTCCAATGATAAGCAAGCCATTGAAGCCTCTTTGGAGCGCCGGTCTGCCAATGTGGCAGACGGCGGTATATATAAAGATCTTTACCCTCCTTCTCAAAAGAGACAACCAGGCACCCTTCCCGCGGACCTCCAACGCCTCACTTCGCTGGGTTTCCATGAGTTCTTGGTTTTCAAACTCATGACCGAAGCCAAAGCGCAGGGGAAATTCCTGTCCGACGTTGTCGACGCCAGCTGGGCCGGTCTCAAAAAAGCACATGCACCGATCAACTATCTCCGCGCTCTTCTTCGCAAACCGGTCGACTTCGCCCACCGCGCTCGAGTGCTCCGGCAAGGAGCAGAGCAACAGGTCCATCATGACGCAGACCAGGCCGAACTGACCGCAACGATCGCTCGATGTGCTGGCCGCACCTTTTACAACACCAATTCGACCCGGCGCCTGACCGTTAGCACTGACGGTAGCACGCTGATGGCCTTCGACGCCGCCGAGCAACAATCGCGGTCAGCGATCAGCGGATGGACGAAGGCTTTCGCAGCAGGGCTGAGGGAAGGGCGCTTACTGCCCGCGACGGACCAACGTGATGCGGCGTTCGCAGCTCACTGCCTTAGCGTCGTGCCAACCCTCACCCGGCATCAAGGCGAGGGACGGCCACGCGAACTTACGGGCAGCATTAACGGACATCTCAAAGAGATCAAGGAAAGGCTCCGTGCCGCAGGAGCGGGGAAGTTTGGCAGCGTCCCGTCTGGTCGGGGCACGGCGTGACCCCAACCATCCGCAGAAGAGTAGCAGGGGCTCCGCCTGCACAGTGACCACGCGAGACGGTCTCCCGGACCGCAGCATCGATCCACTAATACACGTCCATGGTCGCGAGCTTCGAGAGCGCGGTACCAGGATCCACATCGCAGGCCCGGCACCAGTCAAGATAGAAGAGAACGTCCACATAACGCTCGCCTCGCTCGACCTTAGATAGGTTTGATTGATCTATCTTCAGGCGCGTAGCTAGCTCCACTTGGGTCAGGCCAGCGGCACGGCGTAGCGCTCGCAAATGAAGGCGGAGGCGCTTGTAACGGTCGTCATTAATCGAAGGGGGCATACATGTATGCTCCCCACTTTTCTAAAATAGGCCATTTTGACCTATTCGCGCTATGATCGTACTGCGGTCAAACGTAGGACGAAATTCTCAGTTGAGCCTGGCTCGAATCAACGTCGCCGCGTTCCTGACGATCCCGGTGTCGAAGTTCACCGAAGCCCGCAGCCCTTCGCCAAAACTGGTGAAGAAATCGGTTGGACCACCATTCGCAAGCCGGGACATGACCGCGGCTTGAATGAACAGAGCGCCAAGCAGGCAGAGAACGAAACGGATCATGTTGGTGTATCACCGCGTCAACGCGGGTTCGATAGGTAAGGGGGGAGGATCATACGTGCCCAATTGCACTTTTTCTCTGATCCGGGAAATCTGCCGACCGATCACGGCAGCAGACATATTCAGTCGGTCGGCAACTTCAGCTCTGGTGCAACCGGAGTCGAGCAACGAAACAATCCGTTCCTGGTCCGCTGTTATGACGCCATCCGATTCACACTTTCGCATGCGAAATTTTAATCACTGTTTGACCGTACTGTAATTTAGTGCCGAGTGCGCGCAGCGGCGCAGATATGAAAGACTTCCCGACTGCAGCAGTCCCGTCCGTTGGCACCAGAAGGGACGCCACCACATTCCGACGTCGAGCAACGATCTTCCACTCGACTCGCACCGTTGCCAACTACGGATGCCTGCCCGACTGTTGCATTGAACGCACTGAAACACGAACCATTTTAGCGGAAGCGAATGCCCCGATCCAGGGGGCCAACAGGCGAATTTTGTACGATCTATTGACCGTCAACATTTCCAATAATAATATGCCTAGAACGTGGCGACGAACCACACATCGCAGATCAATGGACCGTCAAAAAATCGGAGTTTTCCATGTCGAACAACGTGCAGTCCCGCATCTACCTGAGCCTTACCGAACTGATCCCGCATCTTGGCAAGACGCAGAGTCGAACCCACTTTGCTCCTGCGCGAGTTGCCGGTGATATGGCGGTGCATTGCACAGTTGATGAGACCGTTGACGGTCACCTGAGTGTTGAGATTGCCCACGATCAGCCGGAGCGCGGCAGCACCCATCCAGCGTCGTGGATCTGCTTCGATGTCGATCCTGCACGCGAAGTCGCACGTGTCACGTGCTTCCAAGAAGGCTGTCACTACAGCGTTGCGGGGCAATACACCGACGCGCAGTCCGCCCGCGTCAATCTGTACGCGGCGAACTGGCTGGTTGTTTTCAATACGTTGGGCCGCGTGTTCGAGCCGATCGACCAGCCTCTCTACGCGTGAGACAGGGACACATATGTACAAGGTTGGAATCGCAAACCAGAAGGGCGGTGTAGGCAAGACCACCACGGCGCGGCACTTGGCATTTACCGCTATCGAAAGAGGCCTGCGCACGCTCGTGATCGACCTCGACCCGCAGGCAAACCTCACCAAAACGATGCTCTACAGATTGATGACGAAGTCTGACGAAACGCTGCTGCGTGCACGCAACGTCGATTGGGACAGCGTGCAGCTACCTGCGATCGCTCCCGAAAGCAGCGCTCACTTTCTGTTCAAAAGTGGGGAGGCCCCGGAGCCAATGCGGATCGCGCCGGGCGTTGATCTATTCGCCGGATCAGACGACCTCATTGAGGTACTCGGGTGGCCGCTCGATTGCGCCCAGCACGCGCAGTCCGCGTTAAAGCAGTTGGACGATCAATACGACATTTGCGTGATCGATACGCCCCCGACGATGAGCAACCTGCTATTCGCCGGCATGATCTGTGCCGACTACCTGCTGATGCCGTGCGACCTCGACAGAGACGCCACAAGCGGCTTGCTCGATCTCACGCAGAAGGCTCAAATCATCGCGGAGAACTTCAATCCGGATCTCCAATTGCTCGGCGTGTTGCTCAACAAGGTAAACAAGCGGCGAGCGTACGACCAGACCGAGAGAATTACGCTTCGCCAGAAATGGGGCAGCGCCGTGCTGGATGTCGAGTTGCAGGAGCGTTCCGCCACGAAACTCGCGAAAGAACATCCGGTCTGGAAGAACCCTCGCGGTGACAGCGACCGGCGCGCGGCAGCGGAAATGCGCTCCGTCTGCGAATTGCTGTTCAAACGTATCGGTCTGTAAGGGATACAACTATGCAGTTCAGAAATGGCCAACAGCTGACTAGCCTTGCTCAGCTATCGAAGATGAAGCCCGGCAGCGCAATGGCCGCGGCAATCGAGGAAGCAACTGGCGCGATGACGATGGAAATTCTCGTCTCGAGGATCATCACCAAGCCGCAAGACCGCCTAGACTTCAAGGATATCGAAGCATTCGCCGCTCGCCTGAAGGTGGTCGGGCACGTGCACACCGCCATCCTCGTGCGGGCAACGGACGGAGACGATTACGAGCTGATCGGGGGAGAGCGGCGCGTCCGAGGCAGTATCCTGAACGGATGGGAAAAGATCCCCGCCAAGATATTTCCCGCGAACACCCCGGACCTCGCCATCCGGATGTACCAGGTGTCTGAGAATGTCGATCGCAAATCGCTTTCGGCCAAAGAGACGGCCCTGGGGCTCGCGAGCGATATCGACCGGTTTGGACGCGAGGAGGCCGCGCGACTGTGGACGAATCCTAAGGGCAAGCAGCGTAGCGAGTCGTGGATATCCAAACATCTTCGTTTCCGGAAGTACGGACCCGTGACGCGCGAGCTGTTCGATGCCGGTCTGTTCGACGACGTCGAGGCCGCGAACAAGATGGATGACATCGAGGCGGAGAACGCAGATCTTGCCAGTGAGATGGCCGACGCCATGAGGGCCGGAGAGAGGTTCGGACGCTTGACGTTGGACGCCCGACTCGCGCAGATCCGATCTGCTTCGCGCGACATCCCGCCCCAAGACGGCCCGTCGACGCCGGCGGCCGCCGAGCAAGAGCCTGTGCCCCTGCCATCAGTCAGAACCCCGCCGAGCAACCCGAACTCGACGGATGGCGAAGGATCAGGCCCGTCGGCGGCGCATATCGAACAGGCCGGCGGTCCGGCCATACGGCAGGAGCCCGCACCCTCGGTGACGCAGGCGGTCCAGCTGGCCTCGCAGGCGCAGAAGGCGCCCCGGGACGCAGCGGCCGCACTGCGCCCGAAGCAGGAGCGAGCCGGTAGCACGGATCCCATGAGGACCGTCATCTGGCGAGTAGAGGAACTGTTCCATGAATCGACCGGTTCAATCCACCGCTTGCGTCAGCTCCAGGCGGATCTGGCCGCCGCAGGCGTGGGCGGGGAGGACGCAGACTGGAGGCTTTGGGTCGCATTTGTACAGCTGGCGTGCTCTGCGCTGGTCGGCGTGGGACAGCCGCGCGCAGAGCAAATGATAAACAGGTTGAGTGCTGAGTTAAATTCAAGGAGCGCAATAGAGCTGCTGAATGCGTTGCATCCGAGCCGCAAGGCAGGGGTTTTGCCAGACGATTTCAGGTACGATACGGAGCGTGAGATTCATCCTCTCGCGCCGAACAATTGGGCTCTCTAATGCAAGGAAAAAAGGGGCGGAAACGCCCCTTTTGCATGGCCCGTCAACCATATCGTGTCGGATATTCACTTTGGCAACGTTCCGTCTTACAGGGAAAAAATTTGCGGCACTTGACGCGGCTCTGCGCGAGCAGAGCGAGCTGATGGGCACCAAGCCCTTTGCCGAAACGACCCGGGACATCGCGCAAGCGGTGATCGTCGACGGTGATCCCTCGATAGAAGTGCAACAGCGGTTCGGCGTCACCAAGCAGCGAGTCAGTTCGATCGTCGGTCGCTATTACCAGGCGTATCTGACGATGGATCCCACCGAGGGAGATCTAGCGGTTTTATGGTTAAAGCATGGCTTCGAAATGCCGAATAACCTAGTCAAACCGCTTGAAACGTTTCTCGCCACAGCGAGGCGCGGCAAGGACGCCAAAAAGATCCAGTCTGCCGTCACCGCCATCATCAAAGCGCTTGACACGCAATCGAGCAAGCTAGAATGACATAGGGGTTAGTGCGACAAATGAGTACCATCGAACAAGAAAGCAGTCACTCACTGCGCAGGCCAATACCGGGGCATCACAAAACGAAGAAGGACCATCTTCGATCCGTCGAACGCGTTGTCAACCTGACCAGTGACACGCACGACGCCGAGATGTCGGTTTCTCAGGACGAGGTATTCCATGATGCCGAGCAGCTCGAACTGTTCGCAGCCGAGCGCTTGCTCGCGACATGGAAACCACGTGAGGATCTGCATTCTCTCGAATTCCCGCTGTTCTCACTGCAGAAGGGTAAAGACACGCGAGTAAGGGTCTATCGCAACGGAGACCAGATCGTGCGAATCATCCCTAGCGTGGTCGGCGCGGCCAATATCTTTGATAAGGACGTTCTCGTCTATGCGGCGACTCAAATCTGCAAGGCCGCGGATGCACAGCTCAAGATCTCCCGACGCATCCGTTTCAAGGTCCGAGACTTTCTTGTCTACACGGGGCGGAGTACGGGCGGAGCGTCCTATACCCGTATCGTAGACAGTTGCCGTCGTCTGAAGGGAACGATCGTTGAAACGAACTTCGATGCGTCACGGCCTGGCGCCAACGAGGAGGGCATCCACGAGAGTCTTTACGGATATGGCCTGATCGAAAACTACAAGATCATCACGTACACGGGTAACAAGAAAGGCGCACTCGAAGTCGAGTTGATTTTGTCGACCTGGACCTTCGACTCGCTGATCAATCGCAAGGTGCTCACAATCCACCCGGGTTACTTCGATCTCGCACAGGGGCTCGAGCGCCGGCTGTATGACCTCGCGAAGAAGCATTGCGGCGAAAAGCTGTGGTTCAAAATCGGGCTGGACAAGCTATACGCCAAATCGGGATCGGCGCAGGCTCAGAAGTATTTCCGGCGCGACGTGGTCGCCGCCATGGTGGCCGACAACATGCCTGAATTTCATATCGCCCTTGACGACGCCAAAGCGATGGTCATTTTCTTCAGGTGCGATCGTGATAACCAGAAGCAGAACGCGCAGCTCATCGCCGGTATTCACAAGGAACTATTGTCCAAGAAACTGATGAACTGGTACTACGCGCTGCGGCGATGGGATTCTAAGTCCGACGCGAAGGCGCAACTGGATCTGCTTCCCAATTAGCTCACTCTGTTTCAAGTGCACGCGTCGGTAGCGGTCGCCTGGCCGAACAGCGCGATTCCGGTAATCGGGATTCGCCGCCGACCGTGCCAGTCTGCCAGTCGCTTTCCCCGCATAAACCAGCGCCCCGGCCAACTGTCGGCTGCCAGGATTCGTGAGAAGGCTATCATTGACTTTAAACCGATTTTTCAGGAAGAGTGGCACCTATCGCCCAGCAGTCGCCACAGAATGTGAAATATCCCTCTTGCTCTGCCGCTTTAAATGAAAGATCCGGCAGGTCCTCGTTGATGCAGCGTGATTTGAAGGTCGATCACGGCGCCAACCCTTCAGTGAATATCGGTCGCCGCATTTAGGTCATCGGAGCGGAACCACTTAGGTGGTTTTCCGAGCGGTGTCGTGCGGAGCCATCTGCCATATGACGCGTAGATCGGCACCGACTTGCCAGCTGCCGGCTCGCTATCCCGCGGCGCGGTCAGATCATGGTCCGCGTATGCTCCGCCCGCGTAATCGTCCTTTACCGTCCACACCAGTGGCGTCCCGATCATTTCAGCCAATTTGGCTGGCGGTCCGGCAGCATTCACTCTTGCGTCACGTGCGGCCTTCGCCGGGGACTCGATGCCCGCAAGCGCATTCTTGGCAGCATCCGTTTTGTTCTGCGCGTATTCCCAAATGGTCGACAGCGCTTCGGCCAGAGGCGCGCCTTTCTGAATCCCCCATAGGTCGGCCTTGCTAATTGGCACGCTGTATCGGTCGAGAATGTAGCGGGTCCCGGTCAAGCCGGTCGGCTGCGCCCATCTGTACGTGATCCGAGCATCGCTGTGCGAAAAGAACTCGTTGTCAGCCTGCCAGTAGGCGCCGGCGTCCGAGTAGGCATTCAGCGCATCGGAAAGCAGGACGGAAGCCTCTTTCTCATCCGGCGTTTGGACTGCAGCACGGTACTGGCCGAGCAAAATCGAAAACTGCTGCACGAAGGACTGATATTGCAGCAGCGATGTTCCGGATGCGGCAATGCTCTGGATCGCCTGGGATGCCTCAATAACCTGCTGCGCTCGCACCCGAGCGGCATCCTTTGGCGACACCGACGGCCCGACTGGTGCGGCTGCCTGCTGCGTTGAGCCTGACACAGCCTTGACGGCCTCCACGAGGCAGGTATTGCGTTCCTCCTGTCGCTTGAGCGATTGGCAAGCTTGCACGAGCTCCGTCGCGGTGCTTCCTGCGAACGCGGGTGACGATAGTGCAATCGCGCACGCGATGGCGATTTTTTTCATTATTGTTTGGCCTCGTGGCTATCCCCATTGAGCCCATTGTAAGCCCGGCTGTGTGCACGGACTGTGGGGAGGTCTACCCCGCATTCCTGCCCCCGCTCAGCGGGGGTTTCTTTTGGCCACTTTGCGGGCCTCGCGCTCCATCCGACGACGTTCTGCACGGCTCATGATCGGAGCATGACGCTCGGGGCCGAAGTTGAACGGTATCGGGAATTCCTTGGTCGTGTCCTTGTAGAACGCAAACTGCGTTTTCGGCCGAAGAATCTCCAACTCGTCGGCCATGTCCCTCCACTCCCTCTTCTCTTCGTCACTCATCGGCATCGCGTGATCGACATAGATGAACTCGAAGGAGCTTTCTCCCTCTGAGAACGGCTCGGCGGAGACGCCAATGGCTTCCTGCAAGGTCGGCATGTCCCCTTTGATTGCGTGGCAGTACGTCGTCAGGTAGTGTATGCGGTTCTCTCTGTACTCCTCGTAAGACATGTCCGCAGGCCGTTTCGCTGCTAGGAACACGAACGCGCGCTTCGGCGGTGATCCGTTCATATGAATCCGCGTGAACACGCCCCGTGGTTCGTCCCGCGAGAGGACGTAGTGCAGGTCCGCGCCACACTGTCGTCTCGCCAGCCGATTCTGCTGGGCCATCGCACGGACGATGCGCTCGTGTTCAACCCGCTGCGGCGATTGGTCCGGCAGCGTTATCGCCGTGCCGGCGCGAATGAAATTGCTCTGGTGCTCGATGAGCGAATCCCATAGGTAGCTGACCTTGTCGGCCTCCCGTTTCGCAGCACGCTGCGCGCTCTTCGCATAGGTCCCCCAGTCACCTTCGGGAAGCGCCGCGTAGATCATTTCTCCCGAGATCTCAGGCAGCGCGTGCTGGCCGTCACGCATCGTCGTCATGTAGCAGGCGAGTATTTCCTCCTCCCCAGGAATCGAAACGAGCACGCCAGGCTTCGAGATGAAGGCCTCTTTGCAAGCGAGGTAGGCCACGAGGTCCGGAACAGTGTCGAGTTCCTCAAGAAGCAAGTCGACGGTCATCTCGTCCAAGACATGTACGAACCGTCCGGACTCCAGGGGAAAACCGACGTGAAAGGGCGTCTCATAGTGCTCCTTGCCTCGAATATCGCTACTGAGCATGACACTGCCAGAACTGCTACCTCCGAAGAACTGTCGGGCGGCCAAGTGCGCGCCACGTGTCACCGCGATCAGGAAATAGCGCGCGACCGCGCCATCTGGTAGCGGCACAGGCAACAGGGCCTGGCACTTCTTATCGAGGAATATGCGCTTCGGAAAGGCCCTTGCAAACTTCTCAGCGCCCGCCAACTGCTTCGCCGATTTCTCTATCGCTCGCTTATACCAGCGCGGCCACGCCACTTTCACATCCGTGTCAGCGTGGTACTCACAGTCCTTGTCCGAGAACAGAAGCACGTCATTGCCAAAGACGACCAGTAGATCGCACAGCTCGTCGCCGTCACCCTTTCCGTTGGCTCGACCCTCGTCGGTGAAGACGTTCGAGTAACTCCAGAGGCTCAGGAACGCCTTCTTGGCTAGGTGCGTCAGAGCCCGTTCAGAATCGGTCGTGCCTTCGGCTGCCGCAGCTTGTTCCCAAGGGGTCTTCTCGGCCATCGTCGATCCGGGTGTGGTCTAAAGCGAGAGCATACCGGCAGTGCGCCCGAGGTTCCCGGCTGAATTCGTCCGCTATTGCTCCGGGACAGTCGCAGAGGGCACGCGCACGGTATGGCCGTAACCACCCGGATTTTTTCACTAACCGTGTCAGCAGTTCTTCACCCACCTGGCACGGATTTCACTTTCTGCGACACCCGATACCAACCTGGCCGACAGCATCATCATCGACGCCATTAGCGCGTCTATCGCGCCACCAGCAGGATTCCTCGACCCCATCGCAAACTCTGCCACGTGACGCCAGAGAAGTTGTCGGGTGTCACCAGTAGTGAAAAATGCGTCGTTGAATTTAAGGCGATTTTTCAGGAAGAGTGGCACCGAGCGGCCGGCATGTGCCAAGGAATGTGAAATATCGCTCGCGCACTGCCGCAGTAAGTGAAAAAACCGTTGTGTTCTCATCAACGCGCCTGGAGTCGAGAGCCGGTCACAGCCCCGTCGGTCTGCTTGTCGTCGGTCAGCGACGGGCAAGGACCGGCCGATCAGAGGCGTTCGGCTAGTACCTCCAATTCTGGCGTTTCGAACTTGGGCAGCGGAACAAGGGGGTCTTGCCATAGCTCCCGCATTTCTAACAAGTTCCGTCCGTACGCATATCGACTCATCGGCTAGTTCAGTGAAAGCGCGGAGGCGTTTGTATTGTCCAGGACTGGTAGTTATAACGCCTGATTCACGGAAGAAGATATAAGGATAACGAAGAGTGTTTATTGGCTTGGCATCGCATGCCGCGGCAAGCTCAGCGTAAAGATACAGCCGATGCCAGGAACGTCACACACACTTAGGGTTCCGCCGTTTGATTCCGCGCTACGTCGGGCGATCGACAAGCCAAGTCCCAGCCCACTTTTATCATCACCGTTCTGTGTGAAAGGCAAAAACATCTTTTCAGCATTGCCCGCCGGAAGTCCGCCACAGTGATCCTTAACCTCTATCAGAATGCGGTCCGCTACTGCATATGCATTCAAGGTCACTTCGGTGTGTTTGTGTGTGAATTTGAAAGCGTTTTGCAGTAAATTCCCGAGCGCTGCATAGAGAAGATCGCGGTCTCCACTAATAGCCAAATCCGTATCCACTGGGGAAACGGCGAGTCGTGCGCCCCTGACCTGAGCCGCCAGCTGCGCCGCGTACGTTACTTCAGCGATAAAGTCTGCAACCGAGAATAGGTCGGATCGAGCCGCCCGTCCGGCAGTTACCCTAACCTCTGCCAAGGAATTGTCGATCAGACCGGCCAGCGCCGTCAGACTGCGTTCTAGCATCGATCCCGTGGCACCTGACAAACTCAGGTTCCCAGCCTTTGCAGCTGTAAAAGCTAGGACCGCAGTTCCAAGCGCGTTACGAAGTTCGTGCGCAAAGAAACCAGCTTGTTCGTTTGCCGCAACTGCTTGCTGATCCGCGAGGGTATGGTCACGCTGGTAACTAAATTCGGTGACGGCGTCGGCAATCGCGTTATCCAGGCAGCGGTTGAGGGTTCTGAATTCATCTACCTCAAACGGCGCATCGCGCTCGTACGCCAAGTCTGTGATGGCTTGGCATAGATCGCCATAGTCGTGAACCACTTGATCGACCGAAAATCCAAGCTCGAGCAGCTCTCGTCCGTGTTGTGCCGCAGACGTTCCGATCTCGGACAACGATGTCCCGCCACCCGCGGGACCAGAGACCGCACGGCTATCCATTGGCTCCTGCGTCTGCTCGATCCGGAGGGTTTTGATGAGCTGTTCTAAAAACAGCGGAACGCCATTTTGAAGTTGCTGCGCGGTCGCACGCCGCGCCGGTCTCGTTGCCACCTTCGCACGACACCGCTCGATTAGATCGCCACGGTTGTTCGCTAGGAAGTCGTGCATCATGGGTAACACCTCCTTCTCTGCGTCAATGGAGCAAGGGGCAGGGTCCCGGACTAAACTTGTAAGCCCGACGCGCACATTCGACCACGGGCAAAATAGAACTCATCGTACACCCGCACATCGTTGAAACCTCGCAGGGGAAATTCGCTAACAGTTCCAGCACCGCTCCGTCCCGAAGCACGCGCCCGTTATGCTCGGTCGGAAGATCGCAGTTCGATCAGAAGCAGCTTTGCTCGCTCCTGCTGGGAAGAAAAGAGGTCGGTTTTGTTGATCACGGTGATGATCCGACTCGCCCAATAATTGAGGTCCATCCCCTGAATACGGGCTATTCGCCCACCGCTGCGCCCAGTTAGCCGAACCATAAGCGCCAGGTGATCAAGTATTTGGTCAGCGTTTCGAGCCGACAGCATAAGAGTACGGCCTTTTGCTACTTTCGATTTCCAGTCGCTTTTCATTTGAGCCCAATTCTTTCGCAAGACGTTGTAGCACGCACTCGCCGTGCCTGATGCAGCGCTACGATTGCGAAATACCACCCGTCCGCATTTATCACGTGGTGATATCGTTCGCTTAAAAAATGGGAATCTAGATAACGAAGAATTGCGCTCAATTGTGGATTTATCGCTTGGCGGGCACGACCGGTGCGTCGCTGGTGGCACTCGGGGAGTTATTAATGCCAACAGGCGCTAGCAAGCTGCATCATCTTTGGACCAATCGGCGCGTGCAGATCAGCACCGAAAAAATGCGTGTTTTAGTGGTGGACGATAACCACAATGCCGCTGAAGCGCTCGCGGCCTATTTGTCGTTCGAGAATATGCTATGTCGCGTGGCGTTCGGGGGAGCGGAAGCGATTGCGGTTGGAATTGCGTGGATTCCTCACGCCATTATTATGGATATCTCGATGCCTGGATGCAGTGGTTTTGAGGCTGCGCTCACGTTGCGCCGGGATGAGCGTACCTGCGGGATAGCCATCATTGCCTTCACTGCGTTGGATGAAGCCGAGGTATGCCGCCATATCGTAGACAGTGAGTTTGACGGGTATTGCCAAAAGGGTCAGAAGCCGTCCGAATTAGTCGCGCTCGTGACGAGTATGGCGTACTGAATACTGGTAGACGATCGCGTGAAGCGTTAGAGTTCAAAAGAATTGGTTAACTCTTGGTGCAGTCCTCCGCTTCGTTCGGTTAATCGTTGGTCTTGACGATGACTGATTACCGGCGGGCGTTCGCGTGAGAAGTGGTTCTCGACTAGTAATCCGGCGCGCAACACCGTTTTCAAATCCACACCCAAATTGGGTACGCAAAACCCAAGCGAGACCGCCTTCTCGCCGCTGCGATGGGCGTCGCTTGCGCGCATTACTCACCGATACTTAAACCACACTCACGCAAATACCTTCGTCTATGTCACAGTGCGTCGTGCGCTCAAGACAGGTTTGACTTCGTTCCTTAACTCGACGCCTACCTTTCCAGGCGGGAAAATTAACGAACAATGGAACATTACAAATGACAACGGGTGAAACTGTCCCAGATGAAGTGGATCGACGTTCGTTTCCGATCATCGGCATAGGCGCATCAGCGGGCGGTTTGCAGGCAATCTGCGAACTCATCGCGGAGATTCGCCCGGACAGCGGGATGGCTTTTCTTGTGGTTCAGCACTTGGACCCGGATCGCCCAAGCCTCCTTCCCGAGATTCTCGCGCGGCACACTCCGTTGCGTGTCCTGGAGGCGACGGAGGGCATACCCGTCGAGATGGGTCATTTGTACGTGATTCCGCCTGGCATGAGTATGTCGCTTGTGGATCGGCGAATTCGTCTTCGGCCGCGCGACAAATCGATGGGTCCGCCAATGCCCGTCGACGATCTCTTAGACTCGCTCGCAAAAGATCAACGATCGCAGGCGATCGGCGTCATCCTCTCTGGAAGCGGCACGGATGGGGTTCTTGGGCTTCAAGCCATTCACGATGAAGGCGGTATCACCTTCGCCCAAGACGATGCGACTGCTGCATTTAGCAGCATGCCGCGCGCGGCAGTTGCACAAGGGTGTGTCGATCTCGTGCTGCCGCCGGCACGCATCGGTGCCGAGATCATGAGGATCGGCACCCATCCTCATCTGTCTCATTTCAAGATCGAACACGTTGCGCGGGTTGACAAGCCATCGGAACAAAGTTTTCGGCCGGTCTTTGTACTCTTACGTAAAGCTTGCAACATCGACTTCACGCACTACAAGCTGGGTACGATCCACCGCAGGCTATCGCGCCGGATGGCTCTGCGTCGCCTCACGTCGATCGCGGATTATGTCGCTGTGCTTCGATCAGAGCCCGCCGAGGTGGTGGCGTTAGGTCGCGATCTACTTATTCGGGTGACCGAGTTCTTTCGCGACCCGGAGTCATTCGATGCGTTGTTTCAGCGCGTTCTGCCGCGCTTTCTCGACGCGCGAGGCACTGAAGAGCCCATTCGTATTTGGGTACCTGGATGTTCAAGTGGAGAAGAGGTGTATTCGATCGCGATGTGCGTGTTCGAATACCTGAGTGTCCACGGGTTGACAACCCCGGTCCGAATTTTTGGCACGGACATCAGCGATGAAGCGCTCGAGACGGCCCGCACCGGCCGTTACATTGAAAACATCGCTCGAAATGTATCGGCAGAACGGCTTCAGCGATTTTTCGTGCGTGACGGCGATTACTACCGAATCGACAAGAACATCCGTGACGTGTGTACATTCGCGCGCCACAACGTCGCTTCCGATCCGCCTTTTTCGCGTATGGATTTGATCAGTTGCCGGAACCTCTTGATTTATCTGGACCCAGTATTGCAGCGTACGGTCATGCCGCTTTTCCACTACGCCCTGAGACCGAATGGCGTGCTGATGCTGGGACCCTCGGAAACGGTCGGTTCATTTGCCCGGCTATTCAGCGTGATCGAGAGTAAGCGAACCAAACTCTATAGCAAGCGCGTCGTCGCTGGCGAGCCTGCGGCGGCGCTACTCTCAAGGACACCGATTGCAGCGCGCGCAATCCGTTCAGGTCGAGCCAGTGAAAACCGCGGAGTCACGACACAAGCCGAACGCTTACGCGAAGAAGCGGAACGGACTGTGCTCGCGCGATACGCGCCGACTTTCGTCATCTGTGACGATGATTTCAACATCGTGGAGTTTCGAGGCGACACCACGCAGTATCTCGTCAACCCGGACGGACCGCCAAGCAACAATCTAAGGAGGCTTGCGCGGGCAGAAGTCTTTGTCCAGGTGAGCCAAGCGGTTAACGAATCCCGGCAAACCGGGCGTCAATCCCTCAAGCGCGGTGTCCGTTTAGAAGGTGCGAATGGCGTCAAAGTAGCGACGATTGAAGTGCATCCGCTGCAATTGAATGACGTCGACGGGCGGTGGTTTCTCGTCTTGTTCGAACAGAGCGCCGCTCGGCATGGGGTGTTGCCCGCGATTCTTGGCGGACCACTTCGAGCCATCGCTGCAGAAAAATCGCGTAGGTTTTTCGGACGCTTCAGTGCGGGTAGCCTGAACAGCAAGGACGAAGAGATCGCGGCACTGAGGGCAGAACTTGAGTCGACGCGAGAGCAACTGCGCACAACACTGGAGGAGCACGAGAGCGGGCAGGAAGAGCTCAAATCCAGCGAGGAAGAATTGCTGTCCAGCAACGAGGAGTTTCAAAGCACGAACGAGGAGCTGGAGACAGCGAAAGAGGAACTGCAGTCTATTAACGAGGAACTCTCGACGACGAATGATGAGCTGAGGTATCGCAACGGGGAACTGAAAACGCTCCACGCGACCGCGCTGCAAGAGCGGGACTACGCGGACTCGGTGATCGAGACGATGTCGCAACCGATGATCATTCTCGAATCCGACCTTCGCATCACACGGGTCAATGAAGCGTTTTATCAAAAATTCCGTGTTTCGCCGGCCGCAACAATCGGTGCAAAACTTTACGCTTTGGGCAACGGCCAATGGGGTGGCGGATCTCTGCGTACGTTGCTCGAGGAGATTCTCCCCGCCCAAGAGAATGTTCGCGACTTCACGGTGACACACGCGTTTCCGGAAATCGGCGTTCGCACGGTGCGCGTGAACGCCTCAAGAGTAGCGTGGGGGGGGCGAGCACTCATTTTACTGGCCATGGACGATGTCACGGAGCAGACGGTCGCGATGGACCAGCTGCAAACAGCGGACAACCATAAAAACCAGTTCCTCGCGATGCTGGCACATGAGCTCAGGAACCCACTCGCGGCCATTCGCAACGGTCTCCATGTCTGGGGGAGAAAGGACGCAAGCCCCGAGATTTCGCAGAAGGCACGCGCGACGGCCGAGCGGCAGCTTGAGCATGAGATCAGCCTGGTCGACGATCTGTTGGACGTCTCGCGAATTACACGGGGCATCATTCCGCTGAAGATCACGCGGGTAGACGTGGCTGAGGTCGTTAAGCAATCGGTCGAAGGGCTGCGTTCCGAATTCGATTTGCGCGGGCATGAGGTGGTCGTGGAAGTTCCCGACGACGCGCTGATCGTTCAAGCCGATGCAATGCGAATCGAGCAGGTCGTGACGAACATCTTGAGCAATGCGATCAAATACACGCCACCGGGCGGCCACATCGCGCTCTCCGTTGAGCGCCGCGAGCAAAGCGCCGTGCTTACGGTGATCGACAACGGCATCGGCATGTCGGCCGAATTTCTCCCGTCCATTTTCACGATCTTCGTGCAGGCGGAGCGCTCTCTTGATCGTCATGCAGGTGGCCTTGGCCTCGGACTGGCCCTCGTGCATAGACTCGTGGAACTTCACCAGGGCACGATTGAAGCGTTCAGTGCAGGCGTCGGAAAGGGTAGTCGATTCGTCGTGCAGCTTCCAGCGATGCCAGTCGGAACCTCGCCTGACAGCATAGAACCACCGGGCGACATGCATGGGCTGATAGTTCGTCCAAGGCGGATCATGGTGGTTGACGACAATCTCGACGCGGCCGAGAGCATGGAGATGTGCTTACAGCTTTATGGCCACGAGGTAAAGGTAACGATCGACGGGGCATCCACGTTGGAGGTTGCGAAAACTTTCCAACCGGAAATCATGCTCATCGATATTGGCTTGCCAGACATGGACGGTTTTGAGGTAGCCCGGCGGGTTCGGAAAATACCGGGACAATCAGGCGTCTTGCTCATCGCGTTGACCGGTTATGGCCAGGAAGAATATCGACGGCGGTCCGAGGAGGCAGGATTTGATCATCACGTGTTAAAACCGATCGATTTGAGAAAACTTCAATCACTTATATCCACGTTTGCCTCACGAGCTGCGGGGAATGAAAGCGGGTGATCCAGAGCAGGCTGCTGCTTGACTTTGGACGACGGCGACCGACCTCGCGCATTGCCGCAGTAAGTGAAAAAACCCGCCGTGCGGCGGCCAGGGACCGGCCGTATTCGGACACTCAGCGTTCAAATCTCATGGCGAAAAAGCAGGCACTCGCCACAGTGTCATTCTCGGCATCAACGCTCAACAGAAGCTCCAGGAGATCGTTCATGTCGCTACCCTTTCTTGCTTTCTTTCTCGTGTAACGGGCTGGCGGCGTCGGCGCTAATTGGAGAACACGTCCACTGTGGCTTTTGAGCCCCACCCCTCTTCGTAGAGCGCGGTCATGCGGACAAGGGCCCGAAAGTATTGAAATTTCCACACACCGTCGACCTTGACAAAGTCGTCGTCGTAGAATGCCGCGAGCCAGACCGGGCGGTTCCCTTTGCGGAAGGTGAACGTTCCCAGGAATGTCCAGCGCCCGTGCGCTGCGTTGCCGTTCACCTCGATGCGAGGGTTGAAGACGTTGTGTTGTGAGAAGCTGATGCGCTCGGCGAAGCCCTTGGCTTGCTTCCGAATGTCCGCGTGCCCTCGCGCCCGCCAGAGCCCTTTTCCTTCCCAAATCCCGTCCTCGGCGAAAATCGCCGCCATTCGATCCGGATTGTGGGCGTCATCGCAAATGTCACAGTATTCGGCTTTCAGCCTCTTGATCGCTTCAATGTCCTGGAGGACCGTGAGGCGTGTTTCCAGTTCTGCGTTATCCATGAGCGCAACTCTCCTTCGTTAGACAATTCACCGATCCGAGAGCAGAAACCACGGCTCTCGTCCCGACGATAGGAAATTCAATCCTGCCGCTATTCCGCCGCACGGATCCTGTGCGCCGAGAGCAGGTGTGGAACATGTCCATAGTTGATTGATCGACTGTCGTTTCGTTGTTTTCCGGAAGGATTGCTCATGATCGTATCTCCTGATTGCTGCATGGATTCGGAAACGGAATGCGCTGAAGTGCCCGAGTCGCTGAATCATCGTTGTTACTTGGTTGGCGCCGCATCGGCTACGAGCGCCAGGGCGGCTCTCGCGCAATCGATGTCGTTCTGCAGCGTGGGCGCGCCGCTCAGCCCGATCGCCCCGACCACTTCTCCGTTCACCTTGATGGGAAACCCTCCGCCCCACGCTGCCACGCGTGGAAGCGTAGGGATACCGGCCAAAAGCGACGGGTCGCCCTGGATGAAGTCGAAAAAGTCCTGCGTGGGAACGCCGAACAGCGCTGTGTACGCCTTGTTCTGCGCCATCTCGATGGAAAGGATCGGGGCCCCATCCATCCGGCCGAAGGCCTTGAGATTGCCGCCGTCATCGAGAACCGTTATGTTCTCCGTGACGCCAAGCTCTCTGGCTTTCGCCACCGATGCATTCACCATTTTCTGTGCTAGCTCATAGGAAATGCTGTGTTTCTTGATCACGTTAGCCATTTGGCTCTCCCTTCACTTGATATGTATCGTGCGTTGGCCGATCGCCTTGCGTGCAATTGCGGTCTTCAGGCGGCACTGTGACCGCCGTCGACGTTGAGGACGTGTCCGGTAATGTATGAAGCTTCGGCCGACGCGAGGAAGACGATCGCGCTGGCAACCTCCTCCGAGAGGCCGAGACGACCCATCGGAACACTGCTCGCCAGAGCCGCCTTGCTCTCCGGCGTGCCTGTAAAACGGGTCAGCATGCCAGTGTCGGTAGGACCAGGCGCCACGGCGTTTACGCGGATTCCTGCCTTAGCGACTTCGAGCGCTACCGACTTGGTGATGCCTTCGACGGCGTGCTTGCTGCCGCCATAGACAGAGGCCCCCGCCGCACCCTCGTGCCCGTAGGTCGAGGAGATGTTGACGATGCTGCCGCTGCCCTGTCCTTGCATGACGCGCACTTCGTGCTTGATGCTCAGGATCACGCCGAGAACATTCGTGTCGAACGTCTCGGCATAGCTTTCCGCGCTCTGGTCCGTGATGGGGCCAACCTGGCCTTGGGTGCCAGCATTGTTCACCGCGACATCGAGACGGCCAAACCGTGCGACGGTCTTGTCGACCAGAGCGCGAACGTCGTCCTCCTTGCGGACGTCGGCCTTGATGAATTCGACCTCCGAACCCAAAGAACGCAGCTCTTTAACGAGTGCCTCGCCGGCCTCATCACGCCGACCGGCAACGACGACATTCGCGCCCTTCTTGGCAAAGGCGACCGCGGCGGAGCGGCCTATGCCTGTGAGGGCTCCCGTGATCAAAACGACTTGCTTGTTCATTGCGCTACTCCTGATGACAGATTGATGGATGTAACTTGATGAACAACAAGGACTTGGCTTATCTATCGGCTACCAATGCATCCATGCCGGCCACAGACCACAGTAGGCTTCCGTTGCGCCCGCGAACAATACTTTGTAAGCTGAGGGGCATATCTTTCAGGCATGGAATGGCATGGAATTGAGGCATCTGCGTTATTTCATAGCCGTGGTCGAGGAAGGCAGCCTGACGACGGCGGCCGAGCTCCGGCTCCGCACCTCACAGCCTTCGCTGAGCCGGCAAATTCGCGATCTGGAGTACCAGGTCGGGGCCGAGCTGCTGTCTCGCAGCGTTCATGGCGTCGAGCTGACCGCTGCAGGCAAGGTCTTTCTCGACCATGCCCGGCTGGCGCTGGCGCAGGTCGATGCCGGGGTGGAAGGGGCGCGCAGGGCTGCACGGCCTGCAAGAAAGACCTTCGCCCTCGGCTTCCAGACAGGTCTCGAGATGAACTGGCTGCCGCAGGCCATGCGTGTGCTGCGCGACGAGTTGAACAGCATCCAGGTCACGGTCTCGAGCGACTATTCGCCCGACCTCGCCGAGGCGCTATTCCGCGGCCAGCTCGACGTGGCCTTCCTCCGCGTCGAGCCGGCCTTCGACCTGGGCTACGCGGTGGTGGACCACGAGCCGCTGATCGTCCTGATGCCAGGCGACCATCGTCTCACCAGCCGCGAAGCGATTCACCCGCGGGAATTTATCGGCGAGATCTTCATCGGCGGTTCGAACAAAGCCAAAGTGCTGCGCGCCGTGACCGAGGACTATCTGCACCACTTCGGGCTCGACATCAAACTGGATCACGGCGTGGACAGCACGACCATGGCCATGTCCCTGGTTGCGTCCACCCGCGGGTTAGCGCTTATGCCCGCCTATGCGAAGGATCTGTTGCCGCCGTCCGTGGTCTGGCGTCCGCTGGAGGGTGAGGTGCCGACGATCGACCTCGCGGTCGGCTACAGCAAGTCGAACACCTCGCCGATTCTCAAGCTGTTCCTCTCCAGGCTTGAGGAACTGCGGGCGCCGATGCCCGAAAAGAAAAATTGAATGCTTGCGGCCGGCATCAATCGAACCGATTTCCGAGGAAGTCTGGTTGATCGGCCCGTGCCATCGTTGCCGGGTCTCCACCTTTGCCGGATCTCGCCCGCCGACCCCGCTGAAGCCGCGGATCCCATAACGGCAATTTCCTCCCGGCCGTCGGCTCGTGGTGATCTATCTCCACCTCTAGAAATTTCGCTACCCGATAGCAGACGCTCACGAGTGGCAGGTTGGGTCGATCAGCGACAGTCGCGGACGTCAGCCTCCCGTCGGGTAGGGTGCCGCCGCCCGGATTTTTTCACTAACCGTGTCAGCAGTTTTTCACTTACCTGGCACAGATTTCACTTTCTGTGTCACCCGACAGAAGTCCTCAAAATGCGTCTATCGCACCACCACGAGCGAGTGTCTATCGCACCACCAAATGCAGGATTTGAGGCGTGTGAAAAGTGTCGATCGCACCACCATCCGCCGCGTCTATCGCACCACCGCCACTCTGGTGGCGGATCGTCCAATGCCCGTTTAGACGGGGTTATGCCCTTGATTAGAGGGGATATTCAATTTTCATACGAATAGAAATGAAAGCTTTTTCGTCGCGTCTTTCGCGCCACCTAAGCGATTTTTGTGGATAACTTTCCCGCTCGCACGTCTATCGCACCACCACGGGCACGTCTATCTCACCACCGCCGAGGCGTCTATCGCACCACCGAGCGTTCCGCAAACCCACGCCACACGGGCGTCCTGCAAGCCGTAAACGCGCGCGCGTTTAACTTTTTTCTTTTAACTGGTTTTAACTGCGATTTGAACAACGCCCCACCCTCGGTGAGGGGGGTGCAAGCACCCCCCGGCCGGGTTCGACGGCTAAAGCCGTCCCCACCCCCCCGGCCACACCCCCCAAAAGCAAATCGTGGCCCCAGAGGGGCAGGCTTGGAATAACCCCACCATGTACCAGCGACATCGTGCGGCAGGCACTAAGGGCTACGGGGCGCCTACGGCACCCCGCACCCCTAAGTGCGCGATACGTCGCCGGCGCCCGACAAGTCGGACTCCGGCTCCACGCGCTCGTGTGCTCGCCTTTTGCCGTGGACGCGCAATGGTTCGCCCAGGCCAAGAACCGAGTTTTGCAGGGAAGGGGGTCTGCCGGGGTCTGTTCAGCCTCGCTGGCAAGCCACGACGGCCGCAGACGGGCTCGCGAAACTTAGGGGAGGGCTAACGACGTGCGACGCGTAGCAATCGCTCCAGGGAGACCGAAGGTCGAGGTCGAAGTCCAGGGTGTAACCTTCGTGTCTATCGGACCACTCTCCGGCCGTCTCACGTAGCGACGCACACTGCGCGCTATCGGGGATAGCGATTGCCAGGTGGCGACGCCGATGCCCCAATGAAAAACGGCCCACCTTCACAGGTGAGCCGTTTTTACCCGATCGATGATTGGGTGAGATCCGATTCGCAACCCCCGTACAACGGTTACTGCAATGGCTGCTTCGCTTCGTAGCGCCCACCAGGGGGCCGAGGAATCGTTTACGCGCGGGCCATCACCGCGCTGACCAATATTAGCATCCAGCGTCGCCGGCGGGCAACCGCCTCGACCAGTTTGCGAGACTCGCCGCAGCAGTCTCCAGAAAGCCAAAAGCCCGCTGGTTAGAGCGGGCCTTCGACTACTGCCTTTTCGGAGGAAGTGTTTGTCCCAACGCACCGAAATTCAATTCATCAGGACAATGCTATTTAAGCGCAGGTCTGTTTCGTTGGCAAGATCCATTGCCTTAATTTGTGCTGACAACGCCTTATCAATTCTTACTGCAACCAGATTGGTGAAACGCGCATTTCGGTTGCCATCACCTGCGATGGCGTCTCATCTTGACGCTCAACGTTGAGGTTCGCGGGCCGACAGCAAAGCTATACTACGTCGAACCCTATTTGAAATTCTCATGGCCACGCAGCTCCCCTATCCCTTCACGGACGCCATCGAAGCGATCCTGCTTGATAAGGCAGGGAAGCGCGCGCTTCTTCTCGACGTCCTTGCGTCAATCGTTCATCCAGACATGGTGTGCAGTCTGTTCGCATTACGCGTGATGGATGACGCGGACAAGGCGCTCGCTCAACGTTGTATCGAATACGCGCTGATTGCGGGCCTCACGACGCAGGAATCGGCCGCGGTGTATCGCTTCATCGAGCCGCGCATCGCAGCCCGCTTCAGCGCGTGACGGAAGATCGAGCGCTGCGCGCTCGAGGATCGGCGAACGGCGAGGATGGGGCTTACGACACAAAACACTGTCATGCGGCGATCGCCGCGCGAAGGAGCGGCGCCGTGGCCCGCGTGCACGTTTGGCGTTGGTCCGCGTAGATAAAATCGGAACCTCAATGGATCGTTCGGTCCATATATTCCACATCTTTTCCGGCTACCCACTGCCCGCCTCGCACGCTATAAACACCCCAAAAGGCGTCCTCTCCAACGTGAGGATTTCGGCACACCTTGGCCAGGGCAATAGCAGTCTTCAATGCGCGGGAAAAAGTGACCGGATCCATTTCGTCAGCGACCTCAAGATCTTTTTCGAACTCGGGCAAGCCTAGCGCTGTCCATTCTTCCTTCATGAAGGCGAACACCCACTGATTGAACGAGAAGGTGATGCTCTCAATGTCATCGGGTAAGGTAAAGGACAGAGGCGCATATCGGATACGGGGCGCACCGGTCTTCACGATCAATGACTCGCTATCAGCCATGGTGAAGCCGAACGTCATCATGCAGTTCAACTTTCCTGATATGCCCTTCGCATGGTCCAGCAGATCAAAATCCGATAGAGGAATGGCTCGCCAGTTGTTCGAGTCGTCCGGACCGTGATAGGTGTTTCGCATATGAGCATAGATTTCGGCCAGAAGGCGCGATGCGAAGAGGACCGGCCCTTGTTCTTCTGCTTTGCTTGAGCCGACCCATGCAGGCTCAATGAATATCGCACCACCTTCCACAAACCGTTTCCTGACCACGAGCCACAACGACACAGGAGCGATATATTGCGTTTTATTCTTCATGCCGGTATTCCTGCTTCAGTTGCTCTCGATATCTCGGATCACGGGTTCTGATAGCTTCGACCCAATCTTCCCAATCCTCTATGCGCTCAGGCTTCCTTTTCGTGAGGAAGTCCGACTGTTCGGCCAGGCTAAGGTTTTCCCAATACGGGTCCCAAACATGCTCGTACCAGTATTGGGTATCGCCCTGTAGATCGAAAATCAAGGGGCCGCTCTCAGGGAAGGCTACCCACGGGACTGGCGGATTGAAGCGAGCTGCAGCCAATTTAGTCAGTAGTTCTACGTCATTGGTGAGGAGACGCACCATTTCGCCTGAGAACTCTGGCTTCGCCGACACCAGCACATGACGGTCGTATCCAACACGGGGCTTGGTGATGAAATGACGTGGAACAGGCGCCTGTCGGCCGGTCTGCACCAGATCCATGTAGGCGTCAACCCGATTGGGCTCAATGGTTTCGGTCTGCACGAACGCCCTGACACCGATATCGCCAAGCCAGACGGCACCCGGATAGGAGGGCGTGTTTTCGTCTTTCAGGTGCTCTGGCGTGCCTTCAAACACATCCTTGAGGTGAGCGAGATTCATACCGAAGGCGCCCTCCAAGGCTGCGATACGGCCCTGGTCAAAGCTGGCTTGAGCCTCTTTTTCCTGCCTTTCCTGACGACGGCTGCGAAGAAATGAAAACATGATTATCTGTCCGGGATCTCGTTAGCAGCAACCCTACCACCGAAATAGCCAATTGCGCCGCCGATGATGCCTCCAATCGCCCCCGTGATGACGGTTCCAGGTCCGGTCTCGATGCCAACCAGGGCACCGGTTGAGGCACCGATTCTTGCGCCCATGATTGCGCCACCCCAACCTCCTGTTTGACGGACAACTTCCTTTTCTATGGGGCGAATGCTCTTCGTCTTGAATGACTCATCTGAGGCTACGGCAAGGTCGTAACCCGTGAAGGCAATACCGAACACCTGAACTACACGGGCATACTTCACAAAGCCCAAGGTGATTGCCAGCCCACCCTTGGTAAAAATCCCGGAAGGCGGAACGCTCGGATTGCCCGCGACCAGCACTTCCTTGTCCAGCCCTTCCGCATAACTCATGATCTTGTTGATACGATTCTTCAGGTGCGGATTCTCCTGCGCATACTGCTGCAGGGACTGCTTGATTTCCTGAGTGGTAACGAGCTTGGCACCAGCACGTTTGGCTTGGGCGATATCCACATAGATAACCTTGCCCTGCATGCGGCCGGCACCTTCGGGAAATTCGGAACTGGTAGAGGCATACCGTGTGATTTTTTCGTAGCCCATCACGTGCTCTGCAATGCTCGCCGTCGCGTTCGGACCTTTGCCCCAAAGCCCGTACTTTTCCGGGAATACTTCGCGCTCCAGTTGGAGCGGGTCGAGTTGGAGCTTCTGAAGATACGGATCCTCAATGGAGGTGTAGCAGCGACGGACCAGATAGCCATCACGGCCAGGCTCTTCCACCACCACAAAAAAGAAGATTCGGGCGGGCATGAGATGCCCGAGAACATCGTATCGTGAGTCTGGCTTGGCATTAGTCGGGGTCTGATAGACATAGCTACTCATTTGGCCCACCGCTCCAGTGCCTTCATGCCAACGGCAATACTCAGTTGCTGCACGTCTTTGGTATATACACGCGGACAGTAGCCGGACAGATCCGTGAGGCCCTTGAATGTGGCGCCGCTCGCAGTCTTGATATGGTAGGGAACGCAACAGAGCGGTCGGCCTCCTTCGTCAAGAATCCGCACCCGCTCGTCAAAGTCCCCTTTGTAGTCGTCAACGAGAGAATTGCCGGTCGGACCAAAGCCCTTCTCTTTGAGTTCGTGAGATTCAAAGGAATGAAAGGCCGTGTTTTGGCTCGCAATCATGACGGGAGTCGGATGGCATTTACAGAGACATAGATCGCCTTCCAGCGCAGCTTCCTTGCCCATCATCGTATCGATCCACCGCGGGCCTCGGGCGACGATATGACCAGTTGAGCCACATGCAGAGCAGGACACCAGAGCACCGACGAAGGTCAAGGGCGTTCCGTGATGAGTGCACGACTCCATACCTTCAATGACGACACCACCCGTCGAGGATTTATCACCCTTTTTTAGCTTGTTCCGTCTCATGCTTCATCGTGCCTCGCTATTCGTGGAACCTAGATAATTATCACGATCAAAGCGGCGTCGGCAATCAGATAAATCTGAACTTTTGTCAGAGATTGACAAACCAGAGGCGTTTCATGCGGTTTAATTTTGAGATATAGCCGCAATGCATAAGAGCGACTCTGAGCGGAACGTTTTTCTGGAAGGACCGGCACTGACCAGCCGTCGCGCGAAGGCGCGACGGTGACTACTACGCGCCATTCGGGCGTTGCCCTTCGGGGCGGGCGACCACCGCGAAGAAATGTCGCTTCGCAGCGCTATCGCTTGCTACGCGAGGTTGCGCTCGCCGCGCGGCGTTTCGCTTCGTCGCGGGCCTCTCTGTGCCGAATTCCCATCCCCCTCGTTCGTCGTCCTTTTCTCGCGATCGTAGCCACGTCCTGCGCTGCGTCAAGGCGCGCGGGGCCGTGTCAGTCGCTAGTCGCTCCATCCCGCCCCACACCCCGCGCTTGATTCCTTGACCCAGCTACGTGCGCGTCTCCCTTTGATCGC
>NZ_CAJNBA010000012.1:0-128427 GCF_905220735.1 Paraburkholderia aspalathi | reverse complement strand
TTCGGCAACAGACAGGATGCCGCCGACGCGGTACGAAGCTTCGACTTTTTAAAAATACCCTTTGCCGGTGTCCAGGATTGCTTGACCACTACAGTGCCGCCCCGCACAGGGAAATCTACGAAAAATGATTGCTGGCCACGCAAAGCCTTATCAGCAAAGGTTTTGCTCGATATGGACGGATGCAAACAGAACCTTTCTATTTGCGTTCAGGACAATCGGCGGACAATCTTCGCGCGTTTTTCGCGCGGCCCTGATAACGGCCCTCAGACGGCCTGCGACTTCGGTGCCTTTATCTGAGCAGGTCCGGCACACTGCCAGCGCCGCCACGCTCAGCGATTCAGGCCGCAGCGGTTGCGGCGGTCCATTGCCACCACCGCCGATGCATCAGGACCGCGTTTCGAATGCTGCATCAGTCGTCGGGATGATCTTCAAATACCGGAGAACCAAGATCGAGGGTAATCAGGTAGCGCTCGTCGTTTGGTCGGTCGTCAGTCCGAAAGCATCGGATATTGAGCGAAACCTCATATTTGTCGTCGGCCTGCCATCGCGTCGTTGGTGCGTTGCACGCTCGAATTGCATCACGCATCGCCTGAGTGTTTTCGATGGGACGATTGGTCGAGGACTGAAACGGTTTCCATCCACCCTGTCTGAATTGGTTCTGTAGGTCCGTGAGGATCGCCATTGATTCATCAAGCGGTAGCGTTTCGACTTGCGGCGAAAGGGTAACCGATTCAACCTTTCCACGCTTGTCCACCCCGACATACAGGAATTTCGCGGATGGCGTGACGAAGCCATGTCCGAGCGCTGTGAAACGCAACCTAGCTGGGCGAGTTACAAATCCTCCCCAAAACATACTTGGGTCGGCAGCAGGCAGGGTCGAGTGGGATTGCTCGCGCACCTGCTCATAGGGTTCGCCAAGGGTCAGTGCGACTTCATCAGTGGACCTTGCCATTGCGACCACTCCCCATACGGCAGCGCAGCCAACTACCGCGCAAATGAGATATCCTGGCCACCTGATGTTTCGAGATAGCATGCTTACCTTGAATGCGCGATGAGAAAAAGGGAATTTTCAACGTCGTATTTCTGAAGCGGATCGCGTAACAGGTCATCGAAACGCTGTGCGGCGCGCATCACGAACGCCATGCGCTGATTGGGATCGGCCAGATTCGCGAGAGGCTGCTTACTGAATAGTTCACTTTTTTGTGCGTTCGCCCCTGACACCGTACACTGATTCGCGAGTGCAAGCTGAATCTCGCGTGCTGAGCCAGTTGGAATATTCAGCGCCCACGCGAACTGGTTAGCGCGCATCAGCAGGGCAAAGGAGGGATCGTCGTACATCGCTCGCTGTAGGACATTGAGCTGTTCATGCTCGGCCAACATTTTGACACCTCCAGCCGTATCCCCTGCTTCAATGGCCTCAAACGCACGTACGACTCGGGGCTGCACCTCGCCGAAAGGAACGGCTGCACCAATCGGCCATACGACCGAGCCACGCAACTGCTGCCGTTCTGACAAACACCGCTTGAACCGTTGCAAGCCAAACTGCTTATAGAACATGTGCAGCGGCCAAACGTCCAGAAACAGCGACGTGTTGCCCTTTGCAAGCATCTGATAAACCTTCGTTGCGCCCTCGCCGTTTGCCTGGTCAGCTACAGGCATGCGCGGCGATGCGTAAGGAGACAGGCGCTCAAGCGGCGAAGCGGCTCTGTCCCATTGCTGATAGGCGTTGCGTTGCCGGTTCGACGTGCTGATTAACTCTGCGGCATTAAGCAGGCCGCAGCCGACCTGCTTGGATGCAAACGCAGCGAGTCCCGCCCACTGGAAGCGGTGATCGTCCAGCCACAATTGTGCGTAGGCCGCATTGATACGCCGGTTGCGTGCGATCGGATCGTCAACGGCTACGATGGCCTCGGCCTTCTTCTGATAGAAGCGCCAGCAGTCGATACAGTCCTGCTTGTCGTCTTCGGCGCGTTTCTTTGCTGCGGCCTCTTCCTCTTTCCAGTTCGGGTAACAGACTGGACACCTCGGGTTGTCGCACTTCTGCATGAAATCTGCTCGTTGTTATTGGCTTTTCATCACATGCCGCAACGTTCGTTTGCGGCACAGTCCCACGTATAAGGTTGGCCGCATCGAATATTGATGCAGCCATTTTCAGCGCGGTGAATCTAGCAGATCGCAGGCGGCTCATGTTTTTGGGATACGAATCTATGCGGCGTGAATATCGCGTTCAGTGGCTACCCTTCCAGTAGGGGGATGGAATCGAAAAAAATGCTTTCGGCTGGAAACCCCGCAGCACAGTTATTTGCATCGGCGCATGTTACGCATCGGGGGTCAATTTGAGCCTGCGTGAGCGCATCGCAGGCCAGCGGCAAGGTATGCTGACCGCGAACCTAGGTGCAGTCGTCAGGGTGCCGGAGCATTGGGAAACGCATCGGCATTGAGGTTCGGCATGGCGACTGGGCCCTCGTAAGAAAGCAATGCTCGCTCATGCAGCCGCGAATCGTAAAGGATGAGGCATTCGTCGCTGCCGACATTCGAACACTTGTGAGACTCCACAGGGTGTCGGTTTATCGTGACCTCACGGGATAGTTTTCGGCCTAAGCGTCGCGCACGAATGGTAAGCTCTGCCGGTATAACTGGTAAAAATGCAGGCTTGATACTAATCGTCACCAGCTACCACCCACGCCCCAAGGAATCGACGAGCATGTCGCCTAAATACCTTGAAGTCAAGAAGCGACATCATCACGTCTGGGCGAACTATCTTGTCCGATGGGGGCGCGGCACGAGAGACGTCTTCTATACCACCAAGGCTGGAAAAATTGCACATGACAGCGTGCGGGGTATTGTTGTCGACGATTACTTCTATAAGATCTCCGCGCTTACGAATTGGCATGTCGAAGTGATTAAAGGCTTCTCTCGAAAAAGCCCCGAACATCTCCACCAGCGGCACATGTCGTACCTTCGCGATTTCCTAGAAATCCAACAAGCTGAAGAGACCTATCGCCAATCTGCGATTCAAGATCGGGAAGTCGAAGTCCATCTCAATGCCGCGAAGTGCAACCTGATCGAAAATCTCCACTCCAGCCACGAAAAAACGGCAGTACCGGTGTTGGCCGCACTAGCCGATGAAAACCTCGATGTGCTAGAGGATAAACAGCGCATGGTTGAGTTTATGATCTTCGTCGGTCAACAATTCTGCCGCACTAAGACTTTTCGCGATAATTCGCTCCAAGTACTAACTCGGCGCAGTACCCTTGAGATCGAAGTCGCCGACGCTACGTCACACGCATGGTGGTTTTTGAGCTACATGTACGGGATGAACCTCGGATGGAGCCTATACGCAGGTCGGAATGAGGCGAGACATGCGTTGCTGATAAATGACACCTCAGTGCCTTTCATCACGTCCGATCAGCCTGTCGTCAACGTTCACTCGTGTGTGTCGGAAACAGAATTTTCCGCGCCTGAGCATGCCGACTTCTACTATCCGATCTCGCCGAGAGTCGCTTACATCATTTGTGATTCCGACCGCTTTAAGCAGGGCAAGAATCAGATTGATGAGGCCACCGTCGTAGAACTTAATTCGAAGCAGGCGGCTCAAGCCATGACGCACATCATCGGTGATACGGAGGAAGCCATCCTCCCTTTCCAAAAGTACGTCGGTCGGCGCTATCAGAAGGCTTCTCGTGGCCCAGCCTTGGCCTGACTCCCCAAGTAGAGCACCAACTCGCGTTGTGCGATGGCTTCGACCTGCGCACGCACGCCGCGTGTAATCCATGCGACCAGCGGTGCGCCGCTCATAGCGGCTTCCCCTGACGACGTGCGCGTTGCTGGCGCTTGCGCAGCCGATCATGTTCGCGGCGCGCTTCAGGTGTAGGAGCAGCGACAGGCAGCACGGCGGCGTGTCGCTCAGGCGGTCGTGCCACCCAATGCGCGCGACCTGACGTTATATCCTCGACAGCACGCTTCAGCACCTCACGACCGGTATCCATGACGCAGGCTCCGACAGGTTGCACGTGCAACGATTCTAGGCGCGGCGACACGCGGCAGGCAAAAAAAGAGCCGTGCAGCACCTCGCGAGCCGCACGGCCTTTCAACTCCATTCGTCATTTACGTGCGGATATTTCACTGCGCCGCACGCCTCGCAGCATTCGCTCTAGTCGCTCACGACCGTCCAAGCCGTGCCGGGTGTCGCAGCGAGCAGGCGACCGGCCACGACGGCGATGTTCACGGCCTCGCGTTGCGCCGCGACCATTTCATGAAGCAGGCGCAGCAGTGCATCCGCGAGCGACGCGCCAACGAGGTTTGCGGCGGCGTCGTAGTCGATCTTCGCCGCGAGCGCTGCATCAATCCTGATCGGCGCTTTCATGGCGCAGGCTTCCGCGTCGTCTCAGGGATGACCAGCGCATAGCCGCCGCTGAGTTCGATCAGCACGCGCCGCTGTCCGTCCGTTTCGAGCAGTGCGACTGCCGTGACCTGCGCGTCACGCTTTGCCGTGATTCGATCGATCAGCCATGCGACCTTATGAACGGCAGCGCTGCGCTGTTCGGCCTCGGTCAACTGGATCCGTGGATCGACATCGACCAGCTTGCTCAGCACGCGCTCGGGATCGTCCAGGCGGCAGAGGGTGGCCGGTGTCGGTTTCATGGCTGCGGTTCTCCTGTCTCGCCGCGTGGCAGCTTCATCAGGTCGTCAATGTCGAAAGCGGTCCCGGCCAGGTCGGCGGTTGACGTGACCATCAGATCGGCGAACAGGTGACGCAGCAGGTCGGCTTCATCCTCAGTGACAGCAGCCTCACCGCGCGCCGCGTGCCACTCGTTGATCTCCCGCAACGCCTCATCGAAGGCTTCCTGCATCCGGCGCGCGAGTGCATCGACTTCAGCGCGCTTCGCAGGTGCATTGCCGTAGTGGTCGCCGTCATCATCGCCGCCGATGTCAGCGTGGTGCAGGAACCGTCTGAACAGTCGCATGGCGTGCCTCAGGCTTGAATGGCGTTCGTGACGAGCCGCGCGGTCTCCGGCACCAGCGTTTGCCAGTTCGCGTACAGAATGGCGCGCAGCGCGGAAAGGTTCTGCTGCCATGTCGAGACGATCTGCGAGCCGCCTTCGTCGTCCGTCACTTCAATCGTGCTGTGTTGTGACCATTCGAGAAACGCGCCGGTCTCGGTATAGCCGAGCGCGCCGGGTGCAATCGCGGCAATCGAGCCTCGTGCGATGCCTGCCGATGTAATGGTCATGAAGCCGCCGAACCAGCCACCATCGCGCGCCGTCAGTGTGGCGTCACGTCCGTAGCCGAGGGTAATCAGCGCAGGCACATCGAGCGGATTGATGATCAGCACCAGACCGGCCGCGTAATCGTCCGGAAAGCCATCGAGCAGCGCGGTCAGATCGCGGCCAATGTCGCCGGTTCCTGCAATGGCGTTGCCTGCAAATGGCGATGCGGGTTCGATACCCGGAGTGCCTTCGTTCAATGGATCGCAGAATGCTGCATCGACGGATCTGGCGAGCGCATTGGCGGCATCGCGCATGATCGCAGCATCAACGTTCGGGTGCAGCAGGCGCAGGAATTCGAGCGTGTATAGCAGCAGTGCAGCGGTTTTCAGAACCTGAAGACGAAACGGTCTGAACGCCTGCGCGCTGGTCCTGATCGGCGCGGCTTGCTGTGTCCAGTGCGCCTCTGCTTCGAGCGTCTGCGCGAGAACCGGCGCATCGGCCGGAACCCGGTAAAGCGGGGCGAGCGCAGACAGCTTTCCGATCACGGACAGACGCGATACCTGCGCCGCGAGATACGCACCGAGTCCGGCAAGCCGCTCGTCATTGACGTTCAATGCGTCGGTGTCGGTGATCGCACGCGCCAGATATTCACCAGCAGGGTTATGCGTGCCGAACTGTGCGGCCAGAAACATGCGCGCTGCGCTCATGTCGCCTTTGCTCACTGCCAGCGCGCGCGCCACCGCTGCCAGCGTGTTCCGTGTTTCAAGCGTGAGCATGTTCGCCTCTCTCGTATCGTCGCTGGGGTATGCATGAAGCCTCCCGCAACGCGATGCGCGGCACCAGCATCGAATTGTTGAAATACATCAAAACGCGTCCGGATAGCCGAGTTCCAGCCAGATCGCAATATCGCGAATCCGATAGAAGCGTCGCGTTCCGGTCGTGCGATAGCGCGGCACGCTCCTGCCTTCGCGGATACGTTGGACGAGCCAGTTGCCGTTATGGCCGCAGAGCTTACCCGCCTTGTTTTCGCACACTGCGATATCGGGGAGAATGCGCACGCCGTTTGCCTCGCACCAGTCGAGCAGCACCTGTTCGCAGGTCTCGACGCGATCATCGAACGTAGGCACGTGCGCCGCCGTCACGCGCCAGCGTCGGCAGGCGGTACCTCCCGATCGGCGTCTTCAGAAAAACCATGAACCCGCGCGCCGCGTTCGCCGTCTGCGGTGAAAAACATCTCCGTCAAGGCGAAGCCTTCGAGAACTGCGCGGACAATCACGTGATGACCAAAGATCACGGTGACGACCTGATGCCCCTTTGCCTGAAGCTCGCGCAGCCGCTCGCGCGTCGGTGCAGGTAGCAGTTCTTCAACGGCGGCGGCCAGATGGTCGTCCGCCGCGAACAGGCGCTCGACAGCGTTGATCTGATGACCGTTTTCGCTCATGGTGTTCTCCGCAAGGTTTTAACTGCGTGGTCAAACGGTGATGCCGAATTCGTCGCTTTCCTAGGTTAAACAGGTTGACACTTGATGAAACATACAAAGCCGTAAGTACCGTCAAGCCAGTAAATCAAAACAAGCAGATAAAGTAGAGAAAGCAAAAGAAGTATGTAAAGGAAGTAAACCTCTCTCTTATAAAGAGGCTTCGACCATCTGCCGTGCAATCGGTGTGAGGCTCGGGATACCACCCGGGAGGGCGAGATAGCCGGAATCACGAAGGCGGTTAATCATCTGGTGCACGGCCTGACGGCTGATACCGAACCGGCTGGCAAGTTCAGAAGGCATCCGGCACCCGTCGGCAATCGCGACCAGGTAGCGCAGTTCTGCTTCCGATGCGTGAAGCGACGCATCGCCAAGGCAGTGAAAACAGAGCCGGTCATCGAGTCGTAGCCGGTAGGACGCTTCGCCAAGGTCGCGGCCTTGTGTGTACAGCACGCGTTCACTCTCGCCTTCGCGGCGCAGCAGCATCACTGCATCGCTATTGCCGGTGATCGCCGACGAGCCGCCGACACCAGCGAACACATCGTTATCGGACGATGGATTCTTGACCGTGTGGCCGACACACAGCACGGTTATTCCCCGGTCGGCGCCGAGCTTCGAGAGCCACGCCAGTTCGTTCTGTTCATGTTCGTATGGGTCCAGGCTGCGCGGCAACGGCAACGAGAATTTTCGCCAGATGTCGATCACAATAAGGCGCACGTCAGGCCGCTCGTCAAGCAGGTCAATCAGCGCCTGTCGGTTGCCGCGATGCCATTCAAAAAAGAAGGTCAGGCCGGTCGGCACGTCGATGCCTGTCTTTGTCACGCGCTCATACACCCGCCAGCCACTCGATTCGAGATCGAGATACAACACACGACCCTTGCGCACCTCGCGGCCCCAGAACGTCAGGCCGGTTGCGATGCCGAGCGCCATGCCGAGTGCAAGCAGGCTTTTCCCCTGCTTGGGACGGCCGGCGAGGAACACCAGACCAGGCGGAAGCAGTCCGTCGATTACGAACGCAGGTCGCGGCGGTGGCTCTCTCATCAGGTGCTCGATCTCAACGGGTTGCGGGGTCCAGATTTCGATATGCTCGGTGCTGTTCGACTGCCTCTTGTGACCGTGGCCGTTGGACTTTGCGCGCTCAGCGGTAAACTCTCGCGCAGCGTCGTTCGCAGCGTCGTTCGCAGCGTCGTTCGCAGCGTCGTTCGCAGCGGCCAGATCGTCGGCATAATCAGGCTCTGCTGACTTGTGCCGCCTGTTGAATAACGTGCGCGCCGCATCGAGTTCCGCCTTCGTCGGCTCGCTCATAGCGCACCTCGCGCTGCGCGAGTGCGCATCGCTTCGAGCAGGCAACCCCGCGCGTTTTCCTCAACCCATGCACGATGTTCGCGCCACTGCTCAGGCGACATCAACGCCTCGCAGCGCGCCAGTTCCTTCGCGATCAGCCGTTCGAAGCGTTCTCGGATAGCTTGCGGGGTCGGCGTGGGTAGCCTATGCTGTCGGCGACCTTCCGCAAGGTCAGATGCATCTCCGCACCCGCTGACCTCCTCGGCGGTTTTTTTTTCGCCAGTCATCGCGCGTCCCCTTCATGCCGGTTCGGTTTCGTCGGCGGAGGCCGTCCTGTTCACGCGTTGGCCACGGCGCGGACGCGGTGCATCGGCCACCGCACGCGCCTCCTTTCGCGCGGTCTGGGAGTGCAGCACATCCTTCGATGCGTCTGCTTCCGGCTGCTTCACGGTTGCCGGTTCAGGCAGAAGCGAATGGTTCGTCGTCGTCTTGCGTGCGAGGTACGCGACCCATTCACGCGATTCGATCAGCACCTTGTCGCCGAGCCGGATAAAGGCCGGACCGTCCGGCTGCTTCAGAATCTTGTAAATCAGTCCCTTCGAAACATGGTTCGCCTTCGCCAGTTCCACCACCGTGTAAAGCACCGGCAGGCCGTCACGTTCACCTCGTTGGGATTCCTGAACATATTCGCTATTTGTCTGCGTCATTTCATCCTCACGTACTCTGATTTGACCCGCGCGTGCCTCGCGCACTGGTGACTATTTAAGCCACTCCGAAGCGCAATAGCAAACGGCACGATAACGAGGATTTATAACGTCGACACTGAAAACGGCGCGCGAGCAGCGATAGATATAAGCTCGGATTGACCTAGTCCAGATAGATAAAAATAATTGAAAAAAAGATTTATCGTTGACTGTCGGAAAGTTTCGAGCGAAGGGCGAGACGCATCAAGCCGCGCCAGATTTCGGGGTAACGGCCAGCGCTGCCAAAAGACGCGTTTTTCAGTGGTCAGCGCGCGGCGTGAGATATAAGCGGACCTCATGGCGGAGGCCGCTTATCGTAGGGGAAAGCACCTAGGCAGATTTTTGACTTGCGGGGGTGTCGACGTTCACATTCGGCTGGTCGAGCGCGGCCATCACATCACGCATGTGTTGCGGCGATAGATGTGCATATCGCGCCGTCATGCGCGTGTCGCGATGACCCAGCACCTTCGAGACCGAATAGATATCGACACCTGCCATCGTCAGGCGGCTTGCTGCGTGGTGCCGTGCATCGTGGAAGCGGAAGCGCAGGCGCGTGATCTTCGCGGCGTCGCGCACGCGCGGCCAGTTCTTCAGTTCGCAAAGCGGCGCGTCACCCTTTTCATTGGGGAAGACGAACACGGCATCAGCAGGACACTGCGCGCGCCATGCGGTGAGCACTTCGAGCGCTTCACGGTTCAGCGCCAGCACGCGCGACTTCGCACTCTTCGTGTTGATGCCGGGAAACGTCACGCGCGCGCCGCCAAGATCGACGTGACGCCATTCGAGCTTGAGCAGTTCGCCGCGGCGGCAGGCGAGATTCAGCGCGAGCAGCACGGCCGGCTTGGTGGCGTCGCCATAGGTGCGCGTGCCAATGTCGATCCGGCGCCGCAGACGGCGCGCGACATTGCGCTGTTCATCGCGGACGGCTTCGTCGTAGGCATCCAGCGAATCGCGAAGACGCTGTTCTTCTTCTGGCATCAGGTAGCGATCGCCGTCCGGTTCTGGCTCGCGCTGCTTTTTCACGCTTCTCATCGGGTGCGCTTCGATGATGTCCCTTTCGACGGCGCGCGAGAACGCGCCGCGCAGTGCGTTGATGTAGCGGTTGCAGGTCGCAGGCTTGCGACCCGCGCGCAGGCGTTCGCTGCGCCACTTCTCAACGTCCCATGCCGTGATGGCGCTCAGGTCACGATCAAGCAGATGCGCGAAGCCTGACTTCGAGCGGATCAGGTCGCTGTTTTTCGTTCCGGTTCGGCCATGCGTGCGCAGGTAGTCGTCGTAGTGATCGGCAAGGAAGGCGCGCAGGGTGATCGTGCCGACCTTTTTCTGAGCAGTGGTGCGCGCCTCGGACTTCGCCAGTCGCACGGCGAGCGAATCGCCTTTGCGGTCAGTCAGTGCGCCGTGCGCCTTCGCTGCCTCGCGCGCTGCTGCCGGGTCGATGTCCGGCCAGCGGCCGACCGTGACGCGCTTCGGCTTGCCGGTCGCGTCCTGATAGCGGTAGGTGTAGGAGACCGTGCCGTTCGCCGCGACGCGCACGGCGAAGCCTCGCAGGACATTGCAGGCGTACTCGCGTGGGTTGGTGCGGTCGAGCGCGCGCATGAAGGCGCGGTCGAGCTTAAATTTCTGGTGGTTGGCCATTGCGTTTTTCCCTTAGACAATTTCAGGACAATTCACGCCGTGAACACAGGTGAATCAGGCGAGGCACTATAAACGCTAACCCGTTGATTGATAAAGGATTTATGCGCTAAATAGTACATCACCGCACGCTATGAACAAGCAGAATTACCCGCACAGGGGCAACGCTAATAGACCACTAACAATTCAAGGAAAACCACAAGCCCTAAGCAAACAACCCCTAAAGCTCCCAGCCACCACAGCCGTAAACAAGTAATCCCGCCACATATTTAGCCACCGACCATGGAAAACCAGACAGAAGCCCAAGCCGAAGCCCAAGCGACGGCCCCAACACCGTCACTGACTCTGGAAGCCGTACCGGTAGGCACCCCTCTCGACTGGCCGATCGCAGACTCCAACGGCACACTCCTCTTCGCCGCCGGCACCATCCTGGCGACCACGGACGAGCGCCAATTCCTCTTCGCCAACTTCCACCCGCACCGCGGCGACCTGCTGGAAAAGGCCCCACAACCAGAGCCCCAGGCTGATCAACCCACAGCCGCCAACCTCACACTAAAAGACATGCACCTGACAATAGGTGCATTAGTCGGCGTGCGCTCCCAACTCGGCAGCGGCGCCCCGATGCATCCATGCCGCATCATCGGCTTCGCGCCCAACCATGCGCTCTTCGTCACGCCGCCGCTGCAAGACGGCCGCATCCTCCCGCTGCGCCTCGGTGAAAACATCGAGATCGTCGCCATAGCGAGCCATGCCGTGTTTCGTTTCGTCTGCACGGTCGAGTCCGTGTGCCGCGCCCCATTCGACTACGTGGTGCTATCAAAGCCTGGCGTGATCCGCCGCCTGCGCGAACGCAAGTCGATCCGCGTCCACGCGCACCTCCCGGTGCGCTTCGGCATCGGCGAAACCGGGGATTCATATGACGGTCTGGGCCTCGCCAAAAGCATCAGCGCACTCGGCATGTCGCTGGCCGCTTCATGGACGCTGGGTGCAGTCGGCGAACGACTGCGCATCGCCTTCAGCCTCAAATCGGCGGAGATGCAAACGGAGATCGAAACCGCAGCAGTCATCCGCAACGTGCAGAAAGGCAGTGCGCCGGGCGAGCCTTCAACCCACGGGCTCGAGCTCGATCAACTCGACGCCGCTCAGCAGATGGCGATGAAAGTCTTCGTATTCGACCGCCAGGACGATGTGCAGTACTGGTCCAACGGTTTGAAATAAGCGCACGAAAAAGACGTGCAGCAGCACGTCGCCCGTGACGCTCAGACTCAGGCGATCAGTTCGTCTGGCGTAAACAGGGCCGCGCCCCATGCATCGGCAAGCGTCTGGCAACGGCCCAGCCGTATCGCCGTTCGCTCGAAGTCGACGAATACCACCTCGTCCGCATGGCGCGGCCGCACCGGCTGATCGCCACTGCGACCGTCAGTCAGGATCCACAGCCAGCGCTGCTGCGCGGGCTTGCGTCGGGCGCTGCGCTCCAGCACCTGCGCAGCCTGACACACACCGGACGCTAGCGGCGTCCCACCGCCCCCGCCCACCGGCCTTAGCCACCGTTCATTCCACCAGCGCGGCACGGCCGGACCGAAACGCAGATCGGCGCCAGCCCCGCCAAAACACACCAGCGCCGCCTCGGCGCGAGCGGCGCTTGCGCGATCGAACAGCGCGATCAACAGACCCTTGGCGAGCGCGAGGCGTTGCCCGCCAAGCATGGAACCGGAGCAATCGAGCACGAAGCAATGCAGCACGCCACCCTGCGGCGCTTCTCGCGCGAAACGCAGATGCTCGGCGCGCAACGTGTCCTGACGCTTTGCGACGAACGTCGGCAGCCAAGCAATGCGCTTGCCCGGCGCGCCCTGTAAGCGGCTACGCGGACCTGCGCCGGCACCTTGCCACCATCGAAAACCGCTGCGCGAGTCAGCGGCGGCGCCCTTCCGATGGCTCAGCGTTTTTTTGCGTTGAGCGGAATGACGCCTTTCACCTGCGCGACGCCAGCAGGTTGCGGTGGCAAGTAACCCCAATCGCCATCGCCGGCGGCAGCGCCTGGCGTTGCATCCAGCGAAGATGACGAGGACGCTGCATCCGCGTCGGCAGCCTGCCGCGACGCTTCGCTCTCACGTGCGTCGCCACCTGCACGCGCCTCGCGATCGTGGCGCCGATGCATCAGCACCGACTCAGCGACCCGCTCGACATGCTCCGTCGTCACCGCATCCGCCTGCTCCAGCGCCGCCAATGCCCGCGCAGCGCGCAGCATCACGAGATCGGCACGCAGTCCATCGACCGCCGCATCGATGCACAGCGCACTGACATGCGTATGCACAGCATCGTCGAAATCGAGTTGCGGCAGCGCTTCACGCGCCGCGCGAATCCGCTGAACATACGATTCCTGTTGCTGGGCATATCCCGCGCGAAAGCCTTGCGGATCGAGATCGAACGCCAGGCGCGCCTTGACGATCTGCTGACGCACCTGCGGCTCAAAACAGTTCTGCAGCCCGACCATCAAACCAAAGCGATCGATCAGTTGCGGCCGCAACTCGCCTTCTTCCGGATTCATCGTGCCAATCAGCACGAAGCTCGCATCGTGGCTATGCGAGACGCCATCGCGTTCGATGGTATTCACACCACTGGCCGCTGCATCGAGTAACGCATCGACAAGCGCGTCGGGCAGCAGATTCACTTCATCGACATACAGCACGCCGCGATGCGCTTTCGCGAGCAAGCCAGGCGAGAAACGCACCGAGCCGTCGCGCAGCACGGTTTCGATATCGAGCGTGCCGATCAAGCGGTCTTCACTTGCGCCGAGCGGCAAATTCACCAATTGCCCTTCGGGCAACAATTCAGCAAGCGCGCGCGCCGCGGTCGATTTCGCCGTGCCGCGCGGCCCGCTCACCAGCACGCCACCCAGACCCGGATCGATCGCAGCGAGCAGGAGCGCCTGCTGCAATGGCGTCTGGCCGATCAGCGCGGCAAAGGGAAAGGCGGGCCGTTGGGTCGCAGCGTTCATGTTTGCATTCCTTCAATCTGCTGCTCGCTCGCGAGCAGATGCTGTTCGACTTGCGCGCGATAGTCGCCGGGCGCCTGCCACAAACCGCGCTGCATCGCTTCGAGCAGACGCTCGCAGATCGAATGCATGGCGTGCGGATTGTGCCGCTGCAAGAACTCGCGTGTGTCGACGTCGTTCAGATAAGCATCGGTGACAAGCGCATATTGATGATCGGCGATCACCCGCGCGGTTGCATCGTAGCCGTAGAGATAATCGACCGTCGCCGCAATTTCAGCAGCGCCCTTGTAGCCATGGCGTTTCACGCCATCGAGCCATTTCGGATTGACCACGCGCGAGCGGACCACCCGCGCGATCTCTTCGTGCAGCGTGCGCACACGCGGCGCGGCCGGATTGCTGTGATCCGCGTGATAGATCTGTGGCTGATTGCCCGCCAGATGCCGTACCGCCGCGACCATGCCGCCTTGAAACTGGTAGTAGTCGTTCGAATCGAGCAGGTCGTGTTCGCGGTTGTCCTGGTTCTGCAGCACGACGTCCATCGCGGCGAGGCGTGTGCCGAACGCCTGGCGCGCTTCTTCGCCGGCGCTTTTCTGCGTGTAGGCGTAACCGCCCCACGCCTGATAGGCATTCGCGAGATCGGCGTCGGTTTGCCATTGCTGCGAGTCGATCATGTCCTGCAGACCCGCGCCATACGCGCCGGGCCGCGCGCTGAACACGCGCCAGCCGGCGCGCTTGCGCGCCTCGGCGGCATCCATGCCGTGTGCAATCAGGGCATCGCGTTCGCGCAGCACACGCGCGCGGATCGGGTTCAGGTCCTCGGGTTCGTCGAGTTCGGCCACGGCCTGCACGGCGGCGTCGAACAGATGCATCACGTTCGCGAAGGCATCGCGGAAAAAGCCGGATACGCGTAATGTGACATCGATACGCGGCCGGTTAAAGGCCTCGATCGGCATGATTTCGAAGTCAGTCACGCGATGACTGCCTGGCGCCCACTTCGGCCGCACGCCGAGTAAAGCAAGTGCCTGGGCGATATCGTCGCCACCGGTGCGCATGGTTGCGGTGCCCCATACCGAGAGGCCGATCGCGCGCGGATAATCGCCGTTCTCCTGCAAGTGCCGTTCAATCAACTGCTGCGCGGATTTCAAACCGAGCGACCATGCCGCTTGCGTCGGCACTGCGCGCGTATCGACCGAATAGAAGTTGCGGCCGGTAGGCAGCACGTCAGGCCGTCCGCGCGACGGCGAACCGCTCGGCCCCGGCGGCACGAAACGCCCCTCAAGGCCGCGCTTCAGATGCAGCATTTCCTGCGAACCGCAGGCGTCGAGCCGGGGCAATACGTCGTTGCGCAGGCGTTCGATCACACGTTCGGCTTGCGGCAAAGTCCCGCTTGCGGGCGCCGTCCCGGACGTTTCATCGCCGCACACTTCACGCAACATCTCAGCCGCCAGCAGTTCCAGACGCTCGCGTGTATCGCCACAATGCCGCCAGGGCGCATCGCTCACCCGCTGCAATACCTCGGGACGTGGACCGTCCCACGCCGCAGCCCAATCCACCGACAACGGATCGAATAGATGGTCCATCAGCAGGTCACGCGCCAACGCGTCGATCAAACCGGCCTTGCCGCCCTGGCCATCGCCGACCGGAAAGCGTCCCAGCGCCAGCAACGTATCGCGCCGCTGCACACCTTCAGGCGACTGCCCGAACGTATGCAAGCCGTCGCGAATCTGCGCCTCCTTCAACTCGCACAGCCACGCATCGACGCGCGTCAGCAGCGCATCTTCATCGTCCTGACCGTTCGGCTCCGCAAGACTCAACTCGTCATGCAGCTTGTGCTCGACGATGGTCGCGAGAATGGTGCGCCTCAACAGCTTCGAGCGGCGCGGGTCGACCATCAGTGCTTCATAGTATTCGTCGACCTGGCGCTCGAGGTCCTGCAACGGCCCGTAACTTTCGGCGCGCGTGAGTGGCGGCATCAGGTGATCGATGATGACGGCCTGCGCGCGACGCTTCGCCTGACTACCCTCGCCCGGATCGTTGACGATGAACGGATACAGATGCGGCATCGGACCGAGAATCAGATCGGGCCAGCACGCATCGCTCAACGCGACGCTCTTGCCCGGCAGCCATTCGAGATTGCCGTGCTTGCCAACATGCACGACCGCGTCGATGCCGAACTGATGACGCAGCCAGAAATAGAACGCCAGATAGGCGTGCGGCGGCACGAGTTCAGCGTCGTGATAGCTCGCGTAGTCGCCCTGCTCGCGCGAACGCGAAGGTTGAATGCCAACGAACACTTGCCCACAACGCCAGCCCGCGATCATGAAACGGCCGCGCCGCAACGTTGGATCCTGCTCGGGCGAGCCCCAACGCGCGTTCAGCGCATTGCGAGCTTCCGCCGGCAACGCGTTGAAGTACACAAGGTATTCGTCGAGCGCGAGGCTTTGCAACGCGGGTCGCAAGTCGCGCACGACCGGATCGTTGGTCACGCCTTCGGTCAGCCTCTTCAACAACGCGTCACCGTCGGCGGGCAGTTCGGCCACGCGATATCCCTCATCGCGCAACATCGAAAGAAGGCCGACCACCGAGGCCGGCGTATCGAGCCCCACGCCATTGCCGATACGCCCTTCGCTCATCGGATAGTTGGCGAGGATCAGCGCGAGTTTCTTGTCCGCGTTGTCGAGCGTGCGCAGGCGGCACCAGCGGCGGCTCAGTTCGGCCAGAAAGCCGACGCGTTCGAGGTCCGGTTGGTAGCGGACCACATCGACTTCGGTATGCGGACAACGATAGGCGAGCCCCTTGAAGCTGATCGCCCGTGTGATGATGCGGCCGTCCACTTCCGGCAGCGCAATATGCATGGCGATATCGCGCGAGTTGAGCCCCTGATTGTCCTTGACCCAATCTTCACGATTACCGCCGCTCAGGATCACCTGCAACACCGGCGCGTCACCAGCGAGCGCAAGCGGCTCAGGGTCGTCGATAGCAGACGCGGCGAATGCGGTTGTATTCAGCACCAGCGCGACATCATGTTGCGCGCACAACTGCTGTACGACGTCGCGGCTCATCGCGTCTTTAAGCGAAGTAATCGCGATCGGTAACGGATTCAGGCCTTGTGCTTCGAGTGCATCGATCAGGGCGTCGAACACCGCTGTGTTGGCCGCCTGCAGATGCGCCTTGTAGAACAGAATCGCGGCAACCGGTGCGTCTTCACGCCAACGCGCTTGCCAGTCGGCAATGGTCGGCGTGTCGCGTTCAGGATGGTAGAGCGTCGCGGCAGGCAACGCGCGCGGCAGCGCGGGCTCGCACCCCCAGCCAAACGAGCGGTACGCGATAAAACGCAGGAAGGCCTCGGCATTCTGCGGCCCGCCTTCACGCAGATAGCGCCATAGCTGATGGCACAGTTCGGCGTCGGCGGTGCTGCGCGCCAGCAGATTCGGGTCTTCCTGCAGATCGCCGGAGAACATCGCGAGCGTCTGCTGCTTGCGCTCGGCGAGGGCGACCACCTGTTCGATGCCATACGGCCAGTACGCCTCGCCGCCGAGATGATCGACCACCACGACACGCGCATGCTGCAACACGTCTTCGACATAGAAATCGACCGAAGCCGGTTGCCGCAAATACGTGACGTTCGCAAGCCGCACGCTCGGAAAACCCTCGCCCAGACGCGGAAACACGCTCGCGAGCAATGACAGCGTGGTATCCGCGGAACTGAGCACCACGATATCGGCGGGCTGCTGATCGATCCGGATCACGCCCTGTGTATCGTCGACAAAACCGCCCGGCGTGGTGCGCAGCAGATGCATGAGGGTTACGCCTGTTGCGGCTGGGCGCTCGCCACGGCGCCCAAGGCGGCGTCGAATGCCTGTTGCAGCGCGGCCTGATCGAGGTCTTCGCCGATCAGCACAAAGCGGCTTTGTTGCTCTGCGCCCATTTCGCCCGCCTGCCAGCGCCGGTCGAAGTAACTATCGAATCGACGGCCCACGCCCTGTATCACCAGACGCATCGCCGCACCCGGCAGCGCCGCGAAACCTTTGACGCGGTAAATCGTGTTGGTTTCGACGAGCCCTTGCAACGCGGCGATCACAGCTTCGCGCGACGAAACATTCGCGTGCACCACCACCGAATCGAACTCGTCGTGATGGTGATCGGCGTCTTCGGCCGAACCATGGTGATCGTGACGCAGATGAATCGTTTCTTCCGACGCCGCTTCGAGGCCCAGCAGCGTATGCAGATCAAGTTGACCCATCTGCGCGCGCACGATCTTCACTTGCGGCGGAATTTCTTCGCGGATGACGGCTTCGACAGAAGCTTGACGCGCTTCGTCGAGCAGATCGGTTTTGTTCAGAATCACCAGATCGGCCGCCGACAATTGATCTTCGAACAATTCGTGCAGCGGCGATTCGTGATCGAGATTCGGATCGGCCTTGCGTTGCGCATCCACGGCGACTGGGTTGTCGGCGAACTGGCCGCTCGACGCGGCCGGGCCGTCTACCACGGTGACGACCGCGTCGACGGTAAAGCTATTCTTGATCTGCGGCCAGTTGAACGCCTGCACCAGCGGCTTCGGCAACGCGAGACCTGACGTTTCGATCAGCACGTGATCGATCTGCTCGCGGCGCTCCACCAGCTTTTCCATCACCGGGAAAAACTCCTCTTGCACGGTGCAGCACAGGCAGCCGTTCGCGAGTTCATACAGCTGCCCTTCGGTCTCGACGCCGTTCTCATCGCAGCCGATGCCGCAACCCTTGAGGATTTCCCCGTCGATGCCGAGCTCGCCGAACTCGTTGACGATCACCGCGATGCGCTTGCCGCCCGCATGCTGAAGAATGTGCCGCAGCAGCGTGGTCTTGCCGCTGCCGAGAAAGCCCGTGACGATGGTGACGGGGATCTTGCGCATTTGAGTTTGCATCGTGAGGTCCATCCGTAGGAGTTGCTCGTGCACGCCGAGGCATCGTGTATAGGCCGGGCAAACGGGGCACACACCCCAAACCACGACATTAACAAAACACGGGGACGGACAACGGCGTTGCCGAGGCAACCAAAAACTGGAAACGAGAATGAGGTCATGAACGCGCCACCGCATCCCCGCGATGGTCGTTCTTCGTAGTCTGGCCGGTATCCGGGCTGGCGACAGCGCCGCTTCCCCTTCCCGGACGAGTGGTTTCTCGCCCAGTGGTTATATGCCGACGCGGCCTTGCGCGTGGACATCGAAGCCGGCTCCGCGGCGCTCAAGAACGCACCGCTTTTCGCTTACCGTTGCGGGGGCAGCACAGGTTGACCCGGTCCATTGCAGGTGGGCACCCTGTTTCCCGTTTAACTGCATGCGCACGAGCGCGCACACGAGCACCAAAGTGCGTGCGAGTTTAGGCCGAGCGCCCCCTGCCGTCAAGGAAACGCGGGCTTCGGCAAGGCCTTTCCACAGTGCCGGCGCGGCCTGCCGTGTGCTATCGTATGCGCGCGTTTGGTGCCCGCATATGCGATCGCATGTGCAGTTAAACGGGAAACAGGCCGCGCTCGCTGCGCTCAACCTGTGCTGTCCCCGCAACGGTAAGCGACCTGCGGTGCTTTCGCATCGCGCATGCGTTTTTGATGCCACTGTCCGACGAATCCGGACGGGAAGGCAAAACGCATGAGGCCGCCAGCCCGGATACCGGCCAGACGCGGAGGCAGTGAACGTCACGCTGCCGGCCGCCGGAATCCGCGAGGGACGGATGTGAAGGCGCTGAAGCACGACGTGACGCGGCCGTTGGCGTTTTCCTGTGGGAAACGCGGCGAGCGGCGTTTTTCGTCGCGCGTAATCTGTTGCACCGCATGACCTCAATTTCTGCCGCCTCCGGCCTCTTCGCGCCTCAGCCGCTCCCATTCGTCACGACATGGCGTGCGCCATGCACGCTGCGATGAGCCGCGCCTGGCTGATCGGCGCCGGTCCCGGCGACGTCGAACTGATGACGCTCAAAGCGACGCGCGCGTTGGCGCAAGCCGATGTGGTGCTGGTCGACGATCTGGTGAATCCTGAAGTACTGCAGTTCGCGCGCGCCGATGCGCTGGTCGTGTATGTCGGCAAACGCGGCGGGCATCCGTCGACGCCGCAGGCCGGCATCGTCGCGCAAATGCTCGAGCATTTGCGGGCGGGACGCAGCGTCGCCCGTTTGAAAGGCGGCGATCCGTTCGTGTTCGGCCGTGGCGGCGAAGAACAAGAAGCGCTCCATGCCGCAGGCATTAGCGTCGACGTGATCAACGGCATCACCGCCGGGATTGCGGCGCCCGCGGCAATCGGCATTCCTGTGACGCATCGCGATCACGCGCAAGGCGTGGTGTTCGTCACCGGACACGGCGCCGGCAGCGGCGAGCCGGACTGGGCCGCGCTCGTCGCTACGCGAATGACGCTGGTGATTTACATGGGCATGCGGCGACTGAACGAAATCGTCGACACATTGCTCGCAGCCGGGATGAGCGCCGATACGCCGTGCGCCGCGATCGAATCGGCCACGCGCCCCGAGCAACGGCATGCGCTCGCGCGGCTCGGCGAGTTCGCCGATACGGTCTCGCGCGCCGGGCTCGGGTCGCCGGCGATCGTGGTGATCGGCGGTGTGGCGTCGCTGGCTTTGGCGCGGGATGCGGTGAAAGTCGGCAGCGAATCCCAGCGCCACGCAAGGAAAACGCTAACCGTCGGCATCGGTTGTCGTTTGCACAGCTCCGCCGAGGAAATCGAAACGGCTGTACGTGCCACGCTCGGCTCGCATTCATTCGACGAAATCAGCACGATCGCCTCAGTCGACGTCAAAGCTCACGAAACCGGTTTGCTCGAATTTTGCGCACGTCATGCGTTGCCGCTGAAGCTGTTCAGCCGCGAGCAGATTGCGGCGATCTCCGTGAACGATCCGTCGGCGGCCACACGTGAGCATCTCGGCATAGACGGCGTCTGCGAGCCGTGCGCCTTGCTCGCTGCGGCGACCGAATCTGATGCGGCCCATGCCTCAATTAGCTCAATGACCCCAGTTGCCTCGTTTGCAGCCGATACCGCCAACGCACGGCTACTCGTGCGCAAAACCGTACATGCCGGCATCACCGTCGCGATAGCATCGACCACCGCCCGCCTCGCCTGCGAACACACAAACAACAACACTCAAGAACAGGACCTTCCATGAAGACCGATCCCGAATCGCATCAACGCATGACCGAACGCCGGCGCGAGGGCCACGAGAAGAAGCAGGCCAGCGCCACCGTCGAAAAAGGTCTGCTGATCGTCAATACCGGCACCGGCAAAGGCAAAACCACCGCAGCGTTCGGCATGGCCGTGCGCGTGCTTGGGCATGGCATGCGCCTCGGCGTCGTGCAGTTCATCAAGGGCGCGCTGCATACGTCGGAACGCGACTTCCTCGGCGCGATCGCCAATTGCGACTTCGTCACGATGGGCGACGGCTATACCTGGAACACGCAGAATCGCGACGCCGACATCGCCACCGCGCGCAAAGGGTGGAACGAAGCACGCCGCATGATCGAAAGCGGCGACTATCAGATGGTGATCCTCGACGAACTGAACACCGTGCTGAAGTACGAATACCTGCCGCTCGACGAAGTGCTGTCGGTACTGACCGGGCGCGCGGAGATGCTGCACGTGGTGGTGACCGGCCGTCACGCGCCGGACGCGCTGATCGAAGCCGCCGACCTCGTCACCGAAATGCGCATCGTCAAGCATCCGTATCGCGAGCAAGGCGTGAAAGCGCAGCGCGGCGTGGAGTTCTGAGCGATGTCCGCGTGCCCCGCCCTGTTCATTAGCGCGCCCGCGTCGGGCCAAGGCAAGACCACGATTACCGCGGGTCTGGCGCGCTACCATCGGCGGCTGGGGCGACACGTGCGCGTATTCAAAACCGGCCCCGACTTTCTCGACCCGATGATCCTCGCGCGTGCCAGCGGCACGCCGGTCCTGTCGCTCGATCTGTGGATGGTGGGCGAAACCGCCTGTCGCAACCTGCTCGCGCAGGCGGCGGCCGAAGCGGATCTGATCCTGATCGAAGGCGTGATGGGCCTGTTCGACGGCACACCGAGCAGCGCGGATCTGGCAACCACATTCGGCGTGCCGGTGCTCGCGGTGATTTCGGCGAAAGCGATGGCGCAGACCTTCGGCGCGGTCGCTTTCGGCCTTGCGCAATTCAGGCCGGAGGTACCGTTTTACGGCGTGCTCGCCAATCGCGTCGGCTCACCAAGGCACGCGCAAATGCTCGAAGAGGCTTTGCCGCCAGACCTGCGCTGGTGCGGACACATCAGCGGCAACGACGAAATCGAACTGCCCGATCGCCATCTCGGCCTGCATCAGGCGGCAGAAATCAACGATCTGGACGCGCGTCTGGATCGTGCCGCCGATGCGCTCGCGCAAACCGCGCTGGCCGAATTGCCGCCGCCGGTCGAATTCGGCACGCCTATAGAAGAAGCGCCGCCGCGTCTTCTGGAAGGCAAGCGCATCGCCATTGCGCGCGATGCCGCGTTCTCGTTCATCTATCCGGCCAACGTCACGCTGCTGGAGACACTCGGCGCGCGCATCGACTACTTCTCACCGCTCGCCGACGAAGCGTTGCCGGAGCACGCCGACGCCCTGTACCTGCCAGGCGGCTATCCCGAACTGCATGCTGAATTGCTCGCTGGCAACACACGCAGTGCCGCAACGATCCGCGCACACGCTGCAGCAGGCAAACCGGTCGTTGCCGAATGCGGCGGTATGCTCTACCTGCTTGAACAGTTGACGGACACGAGCGGCACCACAACGCCGATGCTAGGCCTCTTGCCCGGCCATGCAACAATGCAAAAGCGCTTCACCGCGCTCGGCATGCAACAGATCGACAGTCTGCACGGTTCAATGACCGGCCACACGTTTCACTACTCGAAGCTGACGACGCCGCTCACGCCGCTGCGTACAGCCACCCGGCCAAATCTCGATGCCCCCGGCGAGGCCGTGTTCCGCGCAGGCTCGATCGTGGCAACCTATATGCATGCTTATTGGCCCTCCAACCCGGCCTTCACGGCCGCCCTGTTCCATGGCGAAGCCTTTTAACGATTCCGAGCGCGAAGCCGTCTACCGCGCGATTTACGAGCGGCGCGACATGCGCCACTTCGTGCGCGACCCGGTTGAGCCTGCCGTATTGCAACGTCTGCTCGATGCAGCGCATCACGCACCGAGCGTCGGCTTCATGCAGCCGTGGCGCATCGCGCGCATTACCGACGCGGCCTTGCGCAGCGCGCTGCACGCAACCGTCGAAAGCGAACGCCTCGCCACTGCCGACGCACTCGGCAAGCGTCGCGAAGAGTTCATGAAGCTGAAAGTGGAAGGCATGCTGGAATGCGGCGAACTGCTGGTGATGGCGCTGATGGACGGTCGCGAGCGTCACATCTTCGGACGCCGCACCTTGCCGGAAATGGATCTGGCTTCCGTGGCGTGCGCGATCCAGAACATGTGGCTGGCCGCGCGCGCGGAAGGTCTGGGAATGGGCTGGGTGTCGCTATTCGACGTCGACACGGTGCGCACGCTGCTACATATGCCCGAGGGCGCACGGCCAGTGGCGATTCTGTGTCTCGGCCACGTCGATCAGTTCTACAGCGAGCCGATGCTGGAAACCGAGCGTTGGGCGAGCCGCATGCCGCTTGCCGAGTGCGTTTTCGAAAATTGCTGGCCGGAAGACGACAAAGCGCCGGAGTAATGCGGGCGCAGACGTCTGACTGCTATGGCTGGAGAGGCTTGAGCGAAACCACAGCCGGCACGCCGCCCGCCTGATCGGCCCGCAGTTTCACGCGCCAGTCCGGCGGCGCATCGAACGGAAATTTTGCCAGCGCGCTTTTCACGAGCACCGGCATCGCATGCAACGGGTCGGGATCTCGATCGCTGCTGGCCGCACTCACCTTGTAGACTTCCTGTCCGCTCGACTGCTCGAAGAACCGCAGCGTCAACGCGTGCTGATAAGCGCGTCCGCCGAATAGCGAAAACGGCGGTGCGGGCGAGCGTTCGCACGCACCGGGCGCGCAGTCAGTCGCGCCCACGCCGATCGCGGCCGGCCGCGTGTCATACGCAATCGACAGTAAATAGTGCGCAGACTTGGCCGCCGAATCGGTGAAGCCGTTCTTCGCCAGCTCATCGCGCAGCATGGTTTCAAATTGCGGATGATCCGCGCTGGAATCCTGCGACGGCATGCGCGCAATCGTATAGGTGCGCTCGCCCTGCAGCACGGCTGAAGGATTCGCCGTGTGCACGTCGGCGTTCAAACCCGCGCATCCGGTCAGACTCGCCGCGGCGAGCGCGGCACAGATCAATATCGCTTTCACCGGCTTCTCGCTTCGATAAGATGAGTGTTCATAGTCATAAGCGTGGCGTTGTGGACACGTCGGCTTGCGCTTCGTCGAGTGCCGGCAGGGAAATCGTAAATGCAGTCCCCTTGCCTGGCGCGCTGACCACCTCGACGTCGCCGCCATGGCGCGTCACGACGGTCTTGACGAATGCCATACCCAATCCGGCGCCGCCCACTTCCGGCCGCTCCGTCTCGTGAAAGCGCCGGAAGCGCTCGAACAGGCCCGCCTGCTGCTCCTCGGGAATTCCATAGCCTTCGTCGCGAATCGTGCACGATACACGTTTTGCCGCAGCGGGCGCGGCCATTTGCACAAGGCCGCGTGGAGCGCTGGGACCGCCGAGGCTCGTCAGGCTGCACGTGATCTGTGTATCCGGTGGGCTGTACTTGACCGCATTGTTCAGGATGTTGACGAGCGCACGCGTCATCAGCGACCGGTCGGCGCAGATCCAGTGGCCGTCGTCGGCATCGGTTCCGTCGGCCGTATCGGTTTGCAGCGTGATGCGCTTGGCGTGGGCCTGTGGCCAGACTTCGTCGCTGGCGTCGATCAACAGCTCGGTCATGCTCACCGGTTCGAGCACATAGGTTTGCGATTCGGCGCGCGCGAGCTGCACGAAATCGTCGGCGAGCGTCAGCGCGCGTTGCGCATAACGCTCGATGCGTTCCAGCAGGCCACGCGCGAGCACCGGCTCGCTGCGCGCCCGCTCGATCTCCACCAGCGCAAGAATCGAAGCCTGTGGCGAACGCATATCGTGCGACAGCAGCCGCAACGCGTCTTCGCGTTGACGCTCGGCGGCGTGCAAGGCCGATACGTCGACGAGGCCCGCGATCCAGCCCGTCGTCTCACCTTGTTCGTTCGTGCAATTCGCATAGCGCAGCAGATGGTCGCGCTCGTCGGCGTCGCGCACCTCGACGCCTTGCGCCATCAGCTCGGCGAACTCGCTGCGTGCAGGATCGAGCAGCGCCGGCCACTGGGCATGCGCGAGAAGATTGTTTTCGGCGTCCGACGCTGCGCCACTGTCGATGGTCTTGACCAGCGTCAGTCCGCCCAACACCGCCCGCATCGGCCGGCCTTCCGGCAGCGGCGCGCCAAGCCGCGCGAAATGCGCCTTGGCGGCATGGTTTGCAATCAGCACGATGCCTTCCACGTCGCTCACGAGGATCGGCTCGGGCATGCTGTCGAGGCTGTCCCATACGAAACGCTTCATGTCCTGCACGCGCTGCGCAGCCTGCGCCATCAGCGCCATATGCTGCTCCAGCACGTCGCCGCCGAACTCGCGGCGGCGCTGTGGCGTTTCCGGCAGGAGGTGCGGTTCGTCGGCGAGGCGCTGCAGCTCTTCGCGCAGATAAGCCATCGTCATTTCGAGGCGCCGCCAGTTCCAGATCGGATACACCACGATCAATCCGGCGATCGCCGGCACCGGCGACATCCACAGCCGCGCGCCGTACAGCAGCGCCGCGCTGCCGACGGTGGCAAGCGCGCCCAGCGCGACGGTCAGCAGCAACGACCGTCGCGGCGAAAGCACCAGAAAGCCTGCGAGCAGCGCGGCGAGCGGCACCAGCGACACCACGAACAGCACCCAGGGCCGGGCGGGTTCGAGCTCGCGACCGGTCAGCAGCGTATCGAGCACGTTCGCGTGGATATAGACACCGGGCAGCGGCCCCAGCTCACCGGACACCGGTGTGGCAAAACGGTCATACAAGCCGGACGCGGTCACGCCGATCAGCACGATGCGTCCGCGCAGCTTGTCCGCGGGGACATTGCCGGCGAGCACATCCGCGAAACTCAGCTTCGCGTAGCTCTGCGCGTTCGGACCGAAAGGAATCAGGAAGCGGCCTTCGCCTTCGTCATGGTCATCGGATTGGGGCGCCGCCTCGCGGGAAGACGGCCGGGGCGGCCGCTCGTTCAATTGCAGAGCACCACGCTCGACATCCTGGGCGACCGGCACCATCAATTGCGGCCAGCGCGAATTCGCGTCGCCCTCGAAACGCGCGACGCTGCGCACAATGCCGTCGCTATCGACTTCAAGGTTGATATGCCCAAGCCCCGCTGCCGCATGCGCGAGCGGCGCCACCGGCTCGACCGCGACGCGCTGGCCGGCGCTGTCCGGCGGCGTCAACAGCATCGGCAGATAAGTGGGACTCAGGGCGACCGCGCGGGCGAGCTCGGCGTCTTCGGCATTGGCTTCCGTAAACAGCACGTCGTAGATCACCGCGGCGGGCTTCGCCTTCGCAATCTGTTCGAGCAGCCTCGCGTGGACGCTGCGCGGCCATGGCCAGCGGCCAAGTTGCGCAATGCTGGCGTTGTCGATTTCGAGCACTACGATATCGCGCAGCAACGGTTGCGCGCGCAGACTCAGAAAGCGGTCGTAGACCAGATGATCGACGCCGGCAGTCAGCCGGCCGAGCGAACTGAGCAGAATCACCACAATGCCCAGGCAGCCGATCGCCACCCACTCGAGCAGGAAGCGGCGGCCGGCGCGCCGTCCGAGACGGGCGCGCGGGTCGAGGCTCAGGCGCGTGTGTGTGGTCGGCAAGGCGTGGCGTGGCGTGGTTGAGAGCTAAGGAACGGGTCGGTTGTCGACCCGGCCCCGTGAATCTACCAGCGTCAGCGTGCAAGCGTAAACGAGCGGACCGCGCTGCTCTTCTCGTAGAAGCGGCCGTTTTCGAACTGCTCGGCGACGATCGTCCAGTAGTAGACGCCGCCCGGCAGGTCGCTCACTACGATCTGGCCGCCCGTCAGATCGGTCTTGTCGACAAGCGGATGGCGCAGGTCGGCAGTCGTGGCCAGCACAAAGCGAAAACGCGTCTCGACCGTGGAGCGGCTGACGAACCAGCGGAACTCGTAATCGCGACTGCCGGCGCGTGGGCCTGCCGACGCATTCAGACCCAGTTGGCGCCGCTCGAAACCGTAAACCTGCGGCAGGCCCTCGAGGCCGTTCGAGTCGACCGCGGCAATGCGCACGAAATATGTACCGTCGGCCAGATCGCCGAAGTCGGCATGCGGCGCGTTCACGCGCAGATCGCGGATCAGGTCGAGCTGATCGGCATCGCGCGCAATCTGGACGCGATAGGCCACGGCGCGCTCAGCGGGGACGAGGTCGAACGCGACGGTTTTGCTGTCCTGCACTTTGGCCGGGTCGGTAAGCGACGGCGCGGCCAGCAATTCCACCGGACCGCCGATCGCGCCGCCGGCCCGCGTGACACTGCCAAAGCGCGCCTTGACGAGTTGCGCCGACGCCTGCAGCGGTAGGCCGGGTGGAGGCGCGGCGATCCGGCCATTGACGGCCGCCGGGTCAACGCCGACCGCTCCGTCCAGCACTTCCACCGCCGTCGTTTGGGCGTCGCCGTCGTAGGCGACCTTGAAGCGCGTGCCGCGCACGCCCGCTACAACCGATGGCGAGCGGATCTGGAAGCGGTCGTCCTTTTTGGTGGCATGCGTGACCTGGCTTTCGACTTCGCCATGCCGCAGATCGAGTACGCGATCGCCCGAGCCAGTCAACACGGTACGCCGCAGCGTGCCGATATCGAGCACACCGTCCTGCGACACCGTGATGTGCGAGCCGTCTGGCAACTCCAGCGTGACAAAGCCGTTATGGCCGGTGCGAATGCGGTCGCCCTCGCCGAGCGTCGTGCCCGCAGTGAGCGGCGTAAAAGGATTCTTGCCGAAAGCGTGCTCCACCGGACCGCTCGTCGCGATCACGCGCGCCGACTCGGGGTCCTGTTTGAGCCTGTCGGCCGGCAGACGCAGCGTGATCCCGGCCGGCATGCGGCGTGGCGCGGGCACATGATTCAGACGGCTCAACATGGCCCAATCGCCGGAGTCGCGCAGATAGCGGCCGGCGATTTCGTACAACGTGTCGCCATCGTGAGTCACGTAGGACACATAGACGGGCGCGGTCGTTTTGCTTCGTGGCTTCGGCGCGCGCGACGATTGCGCATCCGCCGACACCGGCGCGAAGCACGTCATTGCAATCAGACCGGCGGCCAGCATCGCGCCGGCGCGCCAGCCCGCTGAACCTGCACGGCCGGACACTACCCCATCGAAAGCAACCGTCACGCATCCCCCGCTTCGGGGCGTTCTTCGGTCGCCGCGGGCGGCGAGCCGGATTCGATCCGTTCGAGCCGGTACCCATAGCCGTAGATCGGCGTCAGACGATAGCCATGCTCCGGGCGCAAGCCGAGCTTGCTGCGCAGCATCGACACGTGCGTGTCCATCGTGCGCGACGGAATGTCCGTCGCCTGCTTCCAGATCACATCGAGAATGTGCGCGCGCGAGAGCGGCCGGCTCAGATGCTGGAACAACAGCAGCGCGAGCTCAAACTCCTTCTGCGTCACGGCGACGGTCGCGCCGCGCACCACTACGTGCTTCGCGCCCAGATCGAATTCGAATTCGCCGAAAACTTCTTTCGCCGCAGCCGGCTTCAGGTGATACGCCCGGCGCAGCAAGGAGCCGACACGCGCCAGCAGGACCGCCGCAGAGACCGGCTTGACGACGTAATCGTCCGCGCCGGTGTTGAGGATCGAGGTGATATCGGTTTCGCGGCCGCGGCTTGTCATGAACAGGACCGGCAAGCGCTCGGAGAGGCTTTCGCGCACCCAGCGCAGCACCTCTTCGCCCGACATGTCGGGCACGTTCCAGTCGAGCACGAGCAGGTCGAAGGTCTGGCGCCGCAGTTGCCGCACCAGTTCACGGCCCGCGCCGAAAGCATGACAGACGTGGCCGGCCGCAGACAGCGTTTGGCAAACTAGATCGGCTTGAGCCGAATCGTCATCCAGGACTGCAATTCTCATAAAACCCCGCAACGCGACATCGTCCTTCGTAACTGTTGGCCGGTGAGCCGGCAGATGGCCGGGATGGCGGTGCGAACACCGACGATCCAGCTTCCTGTTTTCATCTTCGGCTGCACTCTTTTTCGATTAACGGTCCTTTGCCTCGCGCCCTGTTCAGCTCTGCCGCTCCACTGTCTCGAAATTAGCGCGCATTTTTTGGCTTTAACGCGCTGATTACCGAAGGGGCAGATCATCATAATCGAAAACGGCCGTTCTTTTTCCCGGATGCACTTATGCGCTTATGCAGCTATCCGGCCCGGCTCGGCCACTGCGGGCCGCTCTATGGGATTTTCCCCGACGTCTCTCAGGTTCTGCCTGTTATTGAAATCGACCTCAATGGGTCGTTATACGAGTCAGCTGGTCTCGCTCGCACGGTGATTGGCCCCGTCTGCCTTTTGTCCTATCGGGCTGTGCCCCCCGGCGTTCAGGAAACAGCGATTTGACAATTTGCGAGTCAGTATAGGAACAGTCTCAAAATAAATCGTTTAAGAATTGTTAGATCGGTTTGATGGTGCGATTGCAGATATACATCGAAACACACAGACACCACAAAAACAACTTTAAAAACAATCGCTTATGACAAAAATCGGATCAATCAACGTAGTGGCGACGTGCGCTATCGCGTTGCAAAACTTCGCGGCCAGCGTAACGTTTAGCGTAGGTTTTTTTTGCAACTGAAAGTAGTCCGAAAACCGACATCAGACCGAAGATGAAGTTCGGCGCCAGACGGGCCAAGCCCCTCCAGCCGCAACAACATATAGCGTGCGACGACTTCCCCGGCTTACGACTCGAAGCTACGGCGACGCGACGCACTTGGACGTACCGATACCGATCGCCTCTCGACGGTAACATGCGACAAATCAAGCTCGGGGATTGGCCAGCAATGCCTCTCGCCGCCGCAGTCGTTCAGCGGGAGACAAAACGGGGCATCCGTGATACTGGCGAAGATCCCGCCCTCGCGCGACGCCGGGCCAGGGGGCACGTCGCCGTACTGGACGCCAAACATGGTCTCGGTGCATATACCGTTCGGTGACTGACTGGCCCCGAGATCACTGCTACGAAAAACAAGCGCATAGAACGTGCGACTGCGCATTGCGTACCGCTCGTCGGTCGGGCTGAGTTGATCGTCCGGAGGCGATGAGCGATTTACGGCGCCAGCTATTTATTTCCTTACACTGCGCCGAAACCGGGACGCCGCCCAGCCAAGTCACGCAAATGCATTACTCAAGCGAGTGTCCGGCAGATCATTGCCCGCTGCCAACGCTACTGGAAGGGAAACAACAAGCTGGTGACTGATCGTCCAATCCCTGTGACGGGACGGACGCCACACGATCTTCGTCGTACCGCGCGCACGGTGCTCGGCGCGATGGGATGCGCAAACGAGGTCGCTGAAGAGATAATTGGACACATCAAGCCGGGTATCGTGGGGGTCTACAACCTTTATACCTACGATGCCGAAAAGCGAGAGCGGCTCACGAAGCTGGCCGCCCGCCTTGAGGAACTGGCCTTTTAACAGTGTATCGATCAGACGTAGGCTTTCCTCCGAGTTCCGCGGTAGTCCTTTACCAAATGAGGCTGAGCCGAAATCTTTGGAGAATCGGACATGTCGCAACCCGGTGTTTCATTCGCACCATCGCGAGCCGCTGGTTCATTCGTCGACCAGCTCAAGGCCCGGGTCGTGCTGCTCGCCGTCTTTGTTGGCTCCATTTGGGCGACGTTCTTCCTGTCGGTTTCGATGCCTTTCCTGCATCTGAATCGGCATGGCGTTGTCCCGCGCACGCTGAGCGGCCTGCAGGGCATCCTGTTTGCGCCGTGGCTGCACGCCGGGCTGTGGCACATCACCGCCAACACAGGCGGGCTGCTAGTGCTCGGCTGGCTCACGATGTGGCCGCGCATTGCTAATTTCTGGCAGGCGACCGCCGGCGCCATCCTCGGCGCGGGACTGTGTGCATGGCTGCTGGGCGCGCCCTATTCTGTGCACATCGGCGCGAGCGGCGTGGTGTTCGGATACGCAGGGTATCTCGTCGCACGCGGTGTTTACACGCGCAGCATCATCTCGATTCTCGTCGCCCTATTCGTGGCCAGTAGCTACGGACTGAGTATGCTGCTCGGCGCGCTGCCCCTCTACCCGGGCGTATCGTGGCCAAGCCATCTTGGTGGCGCGATTGGCGGCATCATCGCCGCGCGACTGTCGCGACAAAGCCTGCGCCCCTAGAAGGGTGACGACTGCTTCTCATTGTGGACGAGACATCGAGAGTAGACACCGCGTAACAACGCAGTCGAAAGGCCCATCAGTAGCACCAGCAGCAACGAGTTACATCCACCGGCACAGATGCCGCGGTCTCGGTACGCTTCATGATCAAACTGGTTGAGACGAACGAGCCAGCCGGTTTTGCCACTCTGCCGGCAACAGTGTTTTCAGGAATTGCACATCGACGGCAGCTTTTCTCAACAGGATACTTCGCATGTCCAAATCATCTGGTGGCAGCGCGCGTCGGCGAGACGACACGAGGCCGCTACGAGGCTGGAATTTCGAAGGGGAAACAGACATGGATGAGCAAAAACGCCAAAGTATGATTGCATACCTTCGTCGCAAGATGGCTAAGGTTGGCATCAAGGTCGGCGACGTCGCGTTGGCCATCGCCGAAGAAAGAGCGCACCGAAAGTCGGCACGTTACCGCAGTGCTTTCGGCGACACTTGGGATGGCAAGGGGGATATGCCTCAGTGGCTTAGGCAAGCCACAAGCGCCGGGCAGTCACTGGCCCACTTTGCTGTCGAGAAGTCGTCTACATCGACTAGCCGCGGACGTCCGGCGATTGACTGGAGTCGGGATCCGTTCGCTGGCACGCGCCTGGCGACAGTTCGGCCGTCGTAAGCGCCATGTACTAGCGGTCTCACTCTTGTTATTCATCAAGTTGCCGAAGAAAACTGCAAAAAATCAGGATGGCGATCGCTTCCTCGTCGCGACCTTAGGTGCAGCGCGGCGAGGCTTGCTGGTCTCGACGGAGGGTAACGGGCGCTTCCGCGTCGCCGTCTGGTTTGCAACGGTGGTCGCGAGTTGCGATCTCAACGCGTCGAGTTCCTTGGTGGATGCCGCATTCGAACTGCGAAGCGCTTCCAGATTCCCCTCCACGAGGCCCACACGATGACGCGCATCGCCAAGCTGAACCTGCAGCGCCTGGATTTCCTCCCGGTGCCGGGTCTCGCTCTGCTCCGCCCTGCGCGCGGCCGCCTCAAGCTCCTTCTGGGACCGCGCGCTCACGCCCCGCTCGCGCTCGATCTCAAGCAGCGCCCGCTTCTCGGCAGCCCGCAAACGCTCTCCTGCGAGTTCCGCGCTGCTCCGTAGTTTGTCGAGTTCAACCGAAAAATCGGCCCTCGCCTGCACCAGTGCCCGGTCACGCGCACCGATCTCGTCCTGCTGTCGCGCGACTTCAGCCTCAAGCGCCTGACGCATCGCCTCCCCGGCGGCCTGCGCCTGTTCAAGCTCCTGAATGCGCACCTGTGCCGCCAGCAACGCGCCGGTGCGCTGCTCGAGCGCCGTTTCGGTCCGCACAAGCTCAGCCTGCAGTGATGCTGCCTCGTTGCGCGCGCTGGCCTTCTCTGCCTCGGCGTCAATCCGCAGAGCCTCGAGCACCGCCTGCGCCGATGTGGTGGACTTCGCCCACAGCGTCGCGACCAGTTCTCCTCGGGCATGCGTCGCTCACGACCACCAGTCAGTATCTTCACGTGGACGACGATCGTCGTCATCGCGAAACAGATGAAAAGCACCGCATTGACTGGTAGTTCAGACGGCTGAAGTTCGGCCTTGGCCGTCATTCGAGGATCGACGTCGCTCTGGCCGCTACGGATCCTTTTCCTGACATTCGAAGGTTGGCATTCGCGAATGATCGGCTCCACCGCTAGCGAATGCGTACTGCGACCCTTCTCCGTCATACGAGGTCAATCTAGATACCCGGCCGCTTTTCGAACTGCAACGGCCGCTAATCAATACAGTTGAATCGTGCTGGAGGTTCAATCTCCCGGGGCAGACTGCCGCGATAGGCTCGCCCGCGGCGTCGACTCACATCATTTCGGGGCTGCCCAGTTTCGTTCCGTCGGAAAAGCGGGCCAGTCTGTAGGGTTCAATGTCGAACTGCGGCGCCTCGTCCATTACCAGCCGGCTCGCGAGCATGCCTGCACCTGGCCCTAGTCCAAAGCCATGTCCGCTGAAGCCGGATGCGATCACAAGACCGGGTTTCGCATTAACCTTCGAGATGACGGGAACGAGGTCCGGCGTCGTGTCGATCGCGCCCGCCCATGCATGAGCGATCCGCAAGCCCGCCAGCTCGGGAAACACGCTGGACACATTTTGCAGGGCACGTTCGAGCCATTCGGTATCAGGCCGGGGATCCAGCACCCGCGTTTCTTCGAACGGCGAGACTTCATCGTCGCGCCAGGTTGCGCTTGCCTCCGGTCCGTGGAAGAAGCTGGCGCCGACGCGAATCTTCAGTTTTTTCTTCAGCTTGCTGCGGAACATGGTGCGGAACTTCACCGAATGCCGCAGGTTTTGCGGCGCGAGTTCCACGCGTCCGTAGCCGGGAACAGCGATGGTGTAGCCCCCGTCCAAGCGCCTCCTCAGCGCGAAGTTAGGCCCGGAGAAACAGCCTTCAATGACCCCCGGCGCCTCAGCGGTTCGCAACGCCGTTCCCATCACGTTGATGGCGGGCAGATCGATGCCGTGATGCTGGCAGAACAACGCGCTCCAGGCGCCTCCCGCGAGAACGACGGTGTCGGCTGCCAGCCGGCCGCGCTCCGTCCAGATGCCAGAGACACGCCCAGCGCTCGTGTCGAGACTTCGTACCGCGCAGTTCTGATACACCATCGCGCCGAGACCTTGCGCGCCGCGAGCAATCGCAGGCGCGGCTTTCGACGGCTCGGCGCGGCCGTCCGTGCCAGACCACAGCCCTCCAGCCCACTTCGCACGTCCGGACGGAATGCGCGCTGCCAGTTCGCGCGCACTGAGGATCTCGCTGTTAAAGCCGACTTCCCGGGCGCGTGCAAGCCACGATTCCCACTGCGCGATGTCCGATTGATACTCCGTGCCGTACAGGATGCCTGCCTTACGAAACCCAATGTCCTCGCCCAGTTCTTCGCTTAGTTCGCTCCAGCGTTTGAGGCTCTGCATCGCGAGCGGCAACTCATGGAGGTCGCGGTTCTGCTGACGCACCCAGCCCCAATTGCGCCCCGACTGCTCGCAGCCGATGACGCCCTTTTCCAGCAGAGCCACCTGGACGCCGCGTCGCGCCAGTTCATACGCGGTGCTGACGCCAATAATGCCGCCGCCAATTACCGCGACATCGCATCGATCGGGGAAACCTTCGCTATCCGTGACTTCGTCGATCCTTAGCATTTCATAGCCGTTGGTTGCCGCTTCTTGGTACGTTACTGCAGTCAAGACTGTCGGAAATGCGCACCTGAAGCGCGATTTCATCATCCGCAGATACTGGCTACGATTTTGGTATGTTCCACCGCTTCGCTGATAGGACGATCCTGTTGTATCCGAAAGGGATACAACGATGATCCACCAGGCGCTGAGGCAATTCTTGAATTGCTATCTTGCAGACTGTTGCCGAGATCAGGTTTCTGCTAAGCCACATTCTCACGCTCTTGCTTCCTGGTTACCGGTAGGCGCGCACACCTACTTTTCAAACGCGAGCGAACCACACTTCGTCGAAATGAACGTAGCAAATGGTTCGCTCGCCGAGCCCTTCGATCGGCAATCGGGAGGTCGATGTGGGTGGGATTTGCCACCTCGCTCTCGGCACGCGCAAGATCGGCGAACGGGGATGTTTCGTCGAGTGCGACCAGAGCCTCGTCATTCGTCGTGAGGCTCCGATGCGAGTACAGCAACGCCGTCAGCCGCCCGTACGCCTTGGCCCGCAGGCAGCACGAAGATCGGATTGATTTCTGCTTCGACAATACGCCCGCCAAGCTGCACCGCCATTCGCGCAAAGGCGACGATTGCGCTTACGAGGGCATCAATATCAGCGCGCGGCCGTCCACGATACCCGTCTAGCAGGGGCCACGTTTTCAGTTCGTGGATCATCGCGAGCGCGTCTGCGCGCGACAGCGGCACTTCGGTGGAGAGCAGGCGCATTGTCGTGTCCTTGAACAGTTCCGCTGTGACGCCGCCCATGCCGAGCAGCAATGCTATGCCTAACGGGTCTCGATGAAGGCCGAGAATCAGTTCCGTTCCACCGGCCACCATTTCCTGAACGAGAAACGCATTCGCGGATACGCCAGTCGCGGTTTCAACGTCGTCCCGCATACGGTTCAGGCGCGCCCCGATGCTGTCAGCTGTGACCCCAACCGCGACGCCACCGACATCGCTCTTGTGGGTGATCGTGTTCGACAGCAGTTTGAGCACGACTTTGTCGCCCAGCTCGCGAGCGGCGCTCGTGGCCTCATTCGCGTTCGTGACGACACGCTCACGTACCGCCGTCACACCGAAGCGGGCAAAAAGCTCTTTCGCCTGCGCTTCGTTTAGTGATCCGGCGGGTAGATCGCTCACGTTGACGTCTGCTTCGGAGTGTTGTTTGTCCAAATTCACGGCGCGTTGCATGTACTCGCCGTGCTGCCACATCGCCGCAAGTGCGCTAGTCACGCTTTCGGGCGATGGGAACGCCGGCACTGCCTGCTCGTTAAGCAACCGTGTGATCTCCGGCGCGTGAGGGCTCACAAATGCCATCACGGGTTTGTCACTCCCGGGCAGCGAATCGCGGATCGCGTTAGCCATCAGGTCAGGCATCGCGAGGCCTGACGATCCAACGATAACCACGACTGCGTCGTAAGTCGGACTGTCGAGTAGCGTGCCGATCGCACCGCGCAGCAGAGCCGGCTGCAGACCCGCGAGCGTCACGTCGATCGGATTGCGGTCGAGCACTGCATGATCGCCGGTCTGGAGCGCGCGCAGCTTTGCAGCAGTCGCTTCATCGGGAGGCGGGGTCTCAAAGTTCACCATGCCGAGGCTGTCGGTGACGAGCGTGCCGGCACCGCCGGTCGAGGTCAGAATCGCCACCCGCCGCCCGGAGAGCTTGCGACGCGTAGCGAGCGCATGAGGGATGTCGAGCAAATCGGAAAACCTCTGAGCACGAATGACGCCGACCTGGCTGAAAAGCGCGTCATACATGCGGTCCGAACCGGCCAGCGCGCCCGTATGCGAGACCGCCGATCGTGCGCCTGATTCCGAGCGTCCGATCTTGAACACGACGACCGGCTTGCCCGCGGCGGCCGCCCGTAACGCCGCACGCCGGAATCGTTCCGGATGACGCAGCCCTTCCATGTAGAGCGCGACAACGGAAGTCGAATCATCGTCAACCAGATAGTCGACGAAGTCTGCCATGTCGAGATCTGCTTCGTTGCTCGTCGACACCAGCTTTGACAGGCCAATACCGCTTGCTGCCGCCCGCGACAACAGCGAGCCAAGGATCCCCCCGCTTTGTGACACCACGCCGATCCCGCCGACTGTAAAAGTGTCGGTCTCCAGCGCCCCGCTTGCCGACAGCGTGATGCTATCGGTGAGGTTGACGAGCCCGATCGTATTCGGGCCAAGCAGGCGCATGGACCCTGCTGCCTCGATCAATTGCGCCTGCCGCTTCGCGCCTTCCTCGCCAATTTCTGCATAGCCGCTCGCCAGCACGATTGCAGCGCTTGTCCCGCGGTTTGCCAGATCCCGCACCGCAACGTGGGCGCGCTCGGCGCCGAGCAGCACGATGCCGACATCCGGTGCGTGCGGCAACGACGCTACATCGGGATAGCAGGGCAGGCCATCGATCGAGTCGTAACGCGGATTGACAGGGTAGATGTCGCCGTCGAAGCTGTGCTTCCGGAGGTAAGCCACCGGGCGCCCTGAAGTCTTGGCTGCGTCCGCCGATGCGCCGATTACGGCTACGCTCGCCGGGCGCATCAATTTTGAAATTGCATTCACGTCGATCTCCTTCGTGCTCACTTGGTTTTGTTCAGGAATGCGAGCACCGAGTCGCGATGTTCACTGCTTGTGTAGCAGACGGCCTGTGCCTGGCTACCTTGTGAAAACACCTGATGCACGGAAAGTTCGTAGCTCTGGTTGAGGATGCTCTTGCCAAGCGCGAGCGCGGTGGCCGAACCCTGGCTCAATTCGGCGGCCCAGGCATGGGCGTCGGCGATGAGCGATTCCGGGTCGCTCAGGCGATCCGCGATGCCAATTTCCAGCGCTTCCTGTGCATCTACCTTGCGCCCGCTGAAGATCAGTTCCTTCGCCCGCGCGAGGCCGACTCGACGCGGCAATAAGTACATGCCGCCACCGTCGGGAATCAGCCCGCGTTTGATGTAGCTCCACGTGAAGCTCGCTTCCTGGGACGCGAGGATAAAGTCGCAGGAGAGCGCCATATCGGCACCGAGACCCGCGGCCGCCCCGTTGACGGCAGCGATGGTCGGTTTGGGCATCGAGTAGAGCAGATTGACCGTGTGATGCACGAGTTGCTGGCGGGACCAGCCATTGAACGCAATCTCGCCGGCGGGCGCTTCCATGCGCTGCGCCATACCGCTGACGTCTCCGCCAGCGCAGAACCCCTTGCCGTTGCCGGTCAACACTACGGCGCGCACCCCCCGGTCGCGCGAAACGGTGTCCAGCGCCTCGATCAGTTCGGCACGCATTTCGTTGGTGATGGCGTTACGTTTTTCAGGACGATTCAGCGCGATCATGGCGACTTGCGAGTCGATAGTGACTTGAATGGTGGATGTGCTCATGCGTGTCTCGATGGTTGAATTGGAGTCGACTGACAAGGTCAATCTGCCAATGCAGCTTAGCCCCACCTGCCGCCCAAGACACCCCGTTAATTCCACTCTGTGGAACGGAGCGTATTTCATCCCAAGGCCCGATAAATTCCACTGGATGGAATTGGCGGATTGTCATCGAGCGTTCGGCGCCGATAATGGATTCCAACGCAGGACACTTGCCACGACGATCCTGCGGCCCATACAAGCCGGAGACATGATGCACGCAGCCCGTTCCAATCCAATCGACGTCAGCGCCGTCGCGCAACCGCAGACAGAGGCCGTCTACAGGAAAGTCACCTGGCGGCTGCTGCCGTTCCTCTTCGTTTGTTACGTCTTCGCTTATCTGGATCGCGCCAATATCGGCTTCGCCCACCTGCAGTTCTCGCGCGATATCGGTCTTTCCGACGCCGCATTCGGTCTGGGTGTGGGGCTCTTCTACGTGGGGTACATGCTCTTTGAAGTGCCGAGCAACCTGTGGCTCGCGCGAGTCGGCGTGAGAAAAACGCTCATGCGGATCATGGCGCTATGGGGCATTGTTTCGGCGGGCACCGCGTTCGTGCAGACGCCGACCCAGTTCTACATCGCGCGCGTGCTGCTGGGCGCAGCGGAAGCAGGATTCTTCCCGGGAGTGATTCTCTACTTCACCTACTGGTTTCCGGCCGCGCGCCGCGCACGAGTCACGTCAATCTTCATGACGGCGATCTGCGTATCCGGCATCATCAGCGGGCCTGTGTCGGGATGGATACTCAACAGCATGTCGGGCTTACTCGGCTATAACGGCTGGCAATGGCTGTTCCTTCTCGAAGGATTCCCGTCAGTCATCGCCGGTATCTTTGCCTATGTCTATCTGACGGACCGCCCCGAGCAGGCGACCTGGCTCACGGACGACGAGAAAGCCCTCCTGCTCGCGGAGCTTAACCGCGACGCGCAAACGAAGGCTGCACGCGCTCATGGTTCGATCTGGGTCGCATTGAAGGAACCGAAGTTTTATTTCCTCACCTTCGCATACTTCAGCGTACCGTGGGCGAGCATCGTCGTGCATATCTGGGCTCCGAGCGTGATCCAGAAAAGCGGGGTATCGAACTACTGGCACATTGGGCTTCTTTCCGCGATTCCGTATGTGGTCGGCGCAGTCGCGATGTATCTGCTCGGCCGAAACTCGGATCGTATGTTGGAGAGGCGGTGGCATTTCATGGCAAGCGCATTGATGGCCGCGCTGGGCGTCGCGCTTTTGCCGGCGGCGGCCAATCACGCAGGCATTCTGGTAGCACTGCTTTGCGTCGCGACGGCTGGCTATCTGGGCATGCTGTCGCTTTTCTGGACGATCCCACCCGCGTACCTGTCGAGCACCGCCGCAGCAAGCGGCATCGGCCTCATTAGCAGCCTCGGTCAGTTTGGCGGGATTTCGGCTCCTTCGGTGATCGGCTACGCATCGACGCACTTCGGTAGCAGCGCCGTGGGCCTCTATGCGGTTGCGTTCGTCTCCATACTCGGCGGTCTTGCGGTGGTGCTGGGTATTCCAGCGCGCGCGATCAGTGAACGCCGGGAATGAAAGAGAAGCTTGCAGTCTTCAGCCTTCCAGGCGCGCGCATGCGGCCGTAATCTCGTCGCGCAGACCCAGCAGGGGCGCTGCCAGTTCGCTTACAACGCTGTCGTTTGACGCCGCCGTGCGGACGCTAAAGTTCAGGACCAGCAAACGATGTCCGGGAATGGCGAGGGGTGTCGCGAGTGCGATCACTTCCGGTTGCCAACTTGCAACGCAGAAGCCTCTTCGGCGCACATCGTCTACAGCTTCGCCGATCTCCCGCGCGAGACGCTCCCAGCCGCTCCGTTTGCGCCGCTTGAACGCGTCCATCAGGGCGGTGAATTCCGTCTGCGGCAGCGCTGCGAGGTACGCGCGCCCGAGCGAAGTCAGTTCCATCGGCACGCGTTGTCCCGAGACGATCGTACGTAGTGAGGCTCGCTGGTTATAGCGAATGGACTCAAGGTAGACCATCTCTTCCCGGTCGGCGCCCGCGATTCCGACATTGATGCGCTTTGCCTGGGCAGTGTCGCGGATTAGCGGTCCTGCAGCATTCAGTACCGTGGATCCGCTGCGCAACGCCTGCGCCAGACTGAGCACGGGCAGGCCTAGTCTGTACGCCCTGCGTGCCGCATCGTGCTCGAGATAACCCGCCTCGACGAGCGTTCGCGTAAGGCGGCTCACCGTTGCCTTCGGCAGGCCGGTGCGTTCCGCGAGTTCTCCATTGCCGAGAAGCGTTGCACCGGGACCGAACGCGCGCAGCAGTTCGAGCCCGCGTTCGAGCGATCGATTCGATGGGGTAGCGTTCGATTGCGGTTGTTGATTCGTGTGGTCCGCCATAGACAGTGGGATTGCCGTGCTTAACGTGAAAAGGTCGATTGTCGATGCCGAATCAGACCGCATCGTAGCGCCGCGGCCAAGTCTGCGGATCATCTCGCGATTGGCGTCCGGAGCGGCAACCTGTAGGAGGCGACGTTTTGTCGGCGCAGCAGATGGTACCCCTCCTGGATTTCGTGTGGATATTTGCAGAATCGCTGTGCAGTTGCGGGCTTTTCTTCTGAGAGCCGGATGGTTTTGCGGATCTTCAGTCCGGCCGGGTTCCCAACCGACCGCACCAATTGCTGGAGCATGCGCAAATTTGTGCTTCCTGCCGGCGACATCTTCCCTGAAGCCACTGCATGTCAGTACATGCAGTGAGATTCGACACCTGAAAAAACCGTAGCTTTACTAGAAAAGGATAATCCGATGGTCATCAACATTGCAAAGCTCCGACGCGCGACCGTGTCTGCCGCACTCTGCACCGCGTCACTATTGTCAAATGCGGTTCATGCCGCTGACGTTCATGTTCTGGCAACTGGAGCGCTCTCAGCAGCGTTTAGGGAGCTCGGACCAGGGTATGAACGGCAGACCGGGAATCACCTCGTCATATCGTGGGGGCCGTCATACGGTACGTCCGCTGACGCGTTACCCATGCGCATTAAGAATGGCGAAGCAATGGACGTCTGCTTCATGATCCGCCCTGCGCTGGACGAACAGATCAGACAAGGCAAGTTTCTCCCGGACACTCGCACAGATCTCGTTGCGTCCCGAATTGGCGTCGCGGTCCAGGTCGGCATGCCGAAGCCGGATGTCAGTACTGTGGAAGCACTACGTAGTGCACTGCTCGCAGCAAAATCTGTAGCATTCTCTGAAGGAGCTAGCGGCACCTATATTACTGAGACGTTGTTCCCCAAGCTTGGCATCGCGCATCAAATGAAAGCCAGGAGTATTCAAATCAAAGGGAAGGAACTGGTCGGAACGGCCATTGAGCGCGGCGACGCTGAACTTGGATTGCAACAGATCAGTGAACTTCGCGCCATTCAGGGGATCCAGTACGTCGGGGCGCTCCCGCAAGAAGTCCAGAAGGCAAGCGTCATTTCCGCCGCCTTATCAACAAACGCGCAGGAGCAGGAAGGCGCCGCAGCCCTCATTTCTTACCTGAGAACGCCGACAGCATCGGCAGTATTCGAAAAGACGGGGCTTGATCCAATCAAGCCCGGGAAATAGATCGCATTGGTCCTCCCGTCGTGGTGCCCCCGGAGGATAGGCCACCGAGACACTCGCTTCGCTCGTTGTTAGGCCTGTCCGAGCGGGAATGGGGCATGACCTTTGAGCAAGATAGCTACGGTGCTTCGTTTGATCCAGTCAATTCAAGCGACGGCCCGCTCGCCCAAAGCGGTCGTTCATGGATTTTCGCGGGGTATCTCGTTTGGGTCGAGAGCACGCATCCGCTGAATTTCGGCAGGACTTTGGCAGGCGTTAGGTTGTAAGCGTCCGGTCAGTAGCGCATAGCAGACGTGCAAGCCAAGATGTTCGAACGGCGGCTTTGGCCGACCAGCAGACTTTCCGTGCCCTGCGCGTTGCAATCGCGCCAACACCGCTTAGAGCGCCCTGCTCTACAACGCCTCGCCGAGGTTTGCCACGATAACGGGTGTTATCGCCACTGCTCTGCTCCACAATGCCTTGGCGAGTTTTGCGGCGATAACCCGCGTTATCACCGCAATCCATCTGTACACATCTGCCGTCCGAGGACCAGGTGGCTCGCGGCTGGCCCCTCTGGCCTCGACAGTCGAAGTGGCGTCCCGCCAACGGCAGATCACAAAGACAACCGGACATCCAGCCGCTCTGCTTCCCGACATAACGCGACATTGGTTTGCATACCTTGCAGTCCTATGCGACGACCCAGTCGCGGCCAGCAATCGGACCACCCGCTTGCTGCATGCGACCGCCCGAAACCAGACCGCCAAGATCCACTGATGCGTAGCCAAAATCGTTGACGAGTCCGGTCACCACCGCCTTTGCGTCCTTGTCGTCACCGGAGACGAAGATGACGCGTTTTCCGTCATGAAACTTCGGGCCCTTGTCGTAGTGCTCCATGCGGATAGCATTGAACGCCTTGACGACGCGAGCCTCTGGCGCGTGTGCCGCGACGATCTCGCTGGCGCCCGTGCCCCCCAAGTCTGCCAGAACGAGCTCCGGCTCCAGTTGTGTAAAAGGGTTAGTGGTATCCACCAAAATGCGGCCCGCCCAATTGGGCAGCCCATCCAAGGCCGACGGGACTTGAAGCCACGGAACGGCGAGCACGACCAGCTCGAGCCGAGCCACCTCCTGGACCGTATCTGCCGACGCGTTCGGACCGAGTCCGGCCACGACATCGCCCAAAGCCTGCGGCCCACGACGAGCACTCAGGAGAACCTCATGTCCCGCTTGAATGGCACTCCTGGCGATGGACTGCGCTACAGCACCGGCTCCAATAAAACCAATCTTCATTTCGACACCTCAGCGGCAACGTAAGTCAATGAAGCCATGCTCGTCCAGGAGCACGGCACGTGGTAGAACAGCCAGGTCAGTTCGATGAGCGCAAGTCGAGCAGCACCTTGCCACCCTTGATTGCGTGCGCGACGGCCTTTTGGAAGTCCGCAAGCGGATAGACGGCAGCCACAGGCAGCTCAAGCTCGCCGCGAGCCATCAGCTCGGCAGACTCCTTGATTGCGTCCATGATGTACGGCAGATATTCGGGAAGGTCGATGTATATGCCGCGCACGACGATGCCGCGCAGATGCAGGTCCACGACCTTGAGCGGAGTGACCAGCTCGCCGCTTGTGAACGCATAGCTCACCAGCGTACCGTTTTGCGACAGCACGTCGATCAGGCGCACCGCAGCCGAACCGCTCAGGCCATCGATGGCCAGACGGACGTCGCCCGGACCGACCGCGGCCTTGGCTTTGTCAGTGGCGCCCGGCTCATCGACGAGAACGACGTCCCCACCAGCTTCCTCCAGTTCCTTGACCAGTTCAGGACGACGTACGAAATTGATGGTCCGCAGGCCGCGCTTCTTCGCCAACGCGATCACCGTGCGGCCGATGCCGGAGTTGGCCGCATTTTGCACGATCCAGTCGCCTTCTTTGAGGTCAACAAAGCGCCCGAGCAGAAGTACGGCCGTGGGAGGATTGATGCGCAGCATGGCCAGTTGACGTGGATCGACGCTGGCAGGCAGCGCAATCAGCCCCTTGGCCGGGATCGCCAGGCGCTCACGCCAGGTCAACGCATAAAGCGGGGGCAATACGCGGTCGCCGACTTTCACATTGGAGACATTCGAGCCTACCTGCAGAACTCGCCCGACGCCTTCGTTGCCCACGATCGAGGGCAGCGGAGTCGAGTAGGCGAAGCGATTCGTGATGACGGCCAGGTCATTGCCGTTGATGGGGGCATACTCCATCGCAATCAGGACTTCATCCGGGCCGGTGCTGGCCGGCTCCGGAAGATCAACGAGTTTCAGAGTCTCGACGGGGTCGCCGAAAGCGGTGTTCTGGATAGCACGCATGGCTTGCGTCCTTTCATAAGATGCTTGGCTGGAAAGCCGAGAGGCAATACTTCGGCGCTCGGCGCTCATTTCGAAATAGTGCAAAGACCGGGGTGAACGCTACGAGGCCGCCCCTCATGACGAGGAGCGCCTCACATTGCGCAGGACACGTAGCGCTAGAACGCGAACAGCACCATGCCGGCCCTTCCCCTGCGGTACGTATGTTCGAGCGCTCGCAGGTAGTCGCTCGCCTGATATCGTTCCGCCACTGGGAAAAGGCTCGGGAAGTTGCGTGCCAACTCGAGCGCCTTGGCCAGGTCCGCTTCGCGTACCGTCGCAGCTTCGAATTGCCAACTGAACAACGACACCCCCTTGATGGTCAACGCTTGAGGGGCGATGGAACGAATGTCCGTCGCCGCTCCTCCCAGGGAGCCGTAGCTAATGATCGCTCCGCCCCGGGCCAGGAAGCCCGCTACGTCGGGCAAGAGCGCACCGCCGACGCCATCGAACGCCACGTAGACGGGCTTGTTCGCAAGCGCAGCGCGAAGTTCGTCCTTCCAGCCCTGGTTCTCCGTGGCGATGATAGAAAGGCTGGGGCGAGCAGCTTTAAGCGCTTGCGCGCTCGCCGCGGAGCCGGCGAGCAGGATCGGATTGACGCCCGCTTCGACGAGCAGATGAGTGAGCAGCCTTCCGACGGCTGAATTGGCAGCCGTCTGAATAACCGTGACATCTTCGCGCTTGTCTTCGGGCAACGCGTTGTGACCAGCCCTCATCGCAAGGCGTGCCGTCAACGTGTTGACCAACATCTGCGCTGCGACCTCATCGCTCACTTCATCGGGCACGGGTATCAGCGACTGGACAGGCGCGGCGATCCTGGAACTCCAGGCACCGTTGACGGGAAAGAAGGCCACACGTGTGCCGACTTGAATCCGGTGTGAAGGGGCAATGTCAGCGGCCAGCGCTTCCACCACCCCTACACCTTCGACGCCGGGCACTCGCCCCCCCTCGGGATGAAGGGAGCCGCCCCGAAGGCGGGGGAAGCTGAGACGCCCAGCAAGTCGCCCGGATGAACCGGTGCGGCGGACACACGCACAAGCGCCGCTCCGCTCACAAGAGAAGGGGCATCGGAAAATGCTTCCAGCGTGAGCACCTCGGCGGGCTCGCCATGGTTGGTGTGAACAATTCGCTGCATCAGAGACTCCTTTCGCAAGCATATGATTATTGGAGCGATCGCTCCGTTATGGCAGAATAGGTTCATCTCTACAGCATGTCAATTAATTTTGGAGCCATGACTACAAAAAACGATACCCAACCCCGGCGCAGCCGCGGCAGACCCTCAACCTTTGATCGTACGGAAGCCCTGAACCGAGCCATGAAGCTCTTCTGGGAGCAGGGATACGAAGGCGCCTCCTTTGACCAGTTGATCCATGCCATGGGGATCAGCCCCTCGAGCTTCTATAACTCGTTTGGCAGCAAGGAGCAGCTTTATAAGGAAACGACTGACGCATACCTGAGCATGTCCGAAGTCTGGTTCGCTGGCAGACTGTTCGGCACGGCCGACACGCGAGAAGCATTCAAGAAGCTTCTCGATGCTACCGTCGTGGAGTTCACTCGAGACAGCCACCCATCGGGCTGCATGATCTCTCTGGCCGGCACTCACCTGCCCCCCGAACTCGCTTCTATTCGTGAGACGATGGCCGAGCACCGCGCAAACGCTGAAGAGATGATGGCGCAGCGGTTGCGCAAGGGGGTCGAAGACGGCGACTTACCGCCTGACACCGACGTGCCTGCACTCGCTGCCTTCTACAGCGCCGTGACCCGCGGAATGGCCGTCCAGGCACGAGACGGAGGCGGCCCGCAAAAGCTGAAGGCGATCGCAGATGTCGCCATGCAAGCATGGCCAGCTCAAAGCGGTCGGGTGAGATCTGCAAAGCCCCGGGGGACTCGCGCTGTCTGACCGACAGTGCCGCACAGAGTGGTCCAGCGCCGGCGCTCGCAGGGCCGCGATTTGGAGCGTCATGCTCTGCTTCCTTTCGTGGACCGACGCAGCATCGGCACACCGTGGGTGAGTGCGTATCCTTCGGTGCTCAGAATCCAGTCGGAAGTAGGTCCGAGTTATGAAGCTCACGCTCGACCACAATGTCATCATCGACTTGGCAAGTGGCCATATCAATATCGCCCGCCTTCGCGAGATCCTTGCAAAGAGCGGGCAACGTAATCGACGTGTTTTCACACACTCTGGACCCGAAGCGGTCGCTCAAGTATGTCGATAGCGGCCATTCGTTATAGGGCATCCCACAAACACCAGTCAACTACTTTCCCGACGGCCGGATCTACGACGCCAACTCGGAACACCGGGACGTTCTTCGAATGATCCGGAATCGCATATCTGCCAATCTTTCGAACGATGCCGCGAGAGAAAGCGGCTCCCGCAGGAAAGAAAATCCAGAAATTCGTTTCTATCGCTACGAGCGACTCCAAATCTGTAGGTGCGTCGGCAAAGTCGGGTACGCTGAGGGCCGATTACCGGTTTTGACCGCGGGTGAGGTTGCGGGCTCGGAGCTGAGTGTATTCGCAGAACCACGCTTCGCATGCATGTTGCCTGCATCGATAGTCGCCATGCGACGTACGCGCTCATTATCTTTTCAGGCGCCCTCGACGAATGGCGCCCTGCCAGTTTGAGCTCCTTCGATGGAGATGACAATCCCACTGGCGATCGCTCCGTTTCAATCCTGACATGTTGACAAAGTCGGTTCGCACCGCCTTTGCGCTCCACCACAGGCGTCTGAATGGGACCGCTCGCGGTCTCTGGCGCCACGCTTGACGATACTGCATCGAGCCTGTGGACCTTTGGCCGGCTACATCGACGAATCGATGCGTCCATAGACACCCGTCGTCGCCGTCGGACCTGCCGCGAAAAACAGCGTGTTGGAAGGCTGGTTGTCGGCGTTGTTGCCGAACGCCAGGCCCCAGAGTCCTTGCTGCGTCACCTTTGAACCATCGGCCTGTGTGAGCGGCCCTTTCGAGTCGCCAGTCGCAGGATCGAACGCGTTGATGGTGCCGTCGCCGAAGTTGCCGATCAGCAGGTCGTTGCTGAACACGCCGAAATTGGCCGGCGCCATGGCGATCCCCCACGGCGAATTGAGCGGCCCGTTTGATGCGATGCGCTTGAGCAGGTGGCCAGCGGTATCGAACGCATCCACCACGCCGTTGCCCGCACCGCTTTGATCTCTGTGACCATCGGGCCCGAGCTTCGCATACGCCACATAAATCGTAGTGCCGACGGCCTGGATACCGAACGGATTAAAACCCGCAGGTACGTTCGGGTCGCTAAAGGCGCCGGCAACCGTGACTTTCGTGAAAGTCTTGTCGAACATATCAACTTTGCCGTTATGGAAATCGGCGGCGTACAGCATGCTTGCGCCGGCGTTGCTGGCAATCGCAAGGCCTGTGTATTCGGCTCCGCCCGCGCCGTCATCGTGAACGGTGACAGCCTGCGTCGGCAGCACCTTAGGCGACCAGGCCGCGATCGTGCCGGCCAGCGTGGCAAAAATGAATGCCGCGTTACCGGTTGCGCCATTCGCCGTGACGGCGAAGTCCGTAGTACCGTTGAAAACGATACCGGTCGGACTCGCGGGTTGACCGCTTGCGGCCGGCGGTAGTGTGACCACGAGCGACTGCACCACGCCATTGCCGTCATACAGCGACGACTTCTGCGTATTGTTGTCTGATACCCAGACGGGGGTGGTCGGACCGAACGCGATGCCCCAGCCGTTTTGCAGATTGGGGTCGACGTGCGGCGCGGCGACGCTGCCGTTGGACACGAGAATGGTCGACTTGAATGTACCGGCGGTCGGTGTGGGCATATTGTTACCCGAATTGCCGCCGCACGCGGCAAGTGCGAGCGTGGCCGCTCCAGCAAGCGAGAAAACAGTTGCAAGCTTATGCATGTCACCTCCTGATCTTTGAACGATTTGCCTATAGTCCTCGCGCGGCACAACCACCGGCAACGCGCGTCGACCCCTTTGTGTTCTGAACGAGCGCACCAACCCGCAAGCGGCGTCGATGGCATCCTTGCCCTCGACCTTCGCGCCGGCGGTTCATCGTCATTGCGCATTGAACGATCAAGCACGCGTGTTTATTCCGTGCGATCCGTATTCGAGCCACCTGAGGTTCACATTGCGGGGCATTGGTGCGCACGGACGTTGATATTCACTTGCGGCGCCCGGATGACAATTGACTTTCAACGGCAGCTACAGATCCCCTTGACTGGCTCACCGCGAGTCGGACACTGACACTCCGCGGACGCAGACTGGATGACCTTTTCGCTTGAAGTACGACAGTATCGTGCACGGGTGAATGTCGGGAGTTCTGTCGCATCAATGCGGAGAAAGTAAAGTTCGAAGCTGACGAAAACCGTTTGGCCCTTCGATGAAGCAGGCTCTCACGCCACGAAAAACGCTTGCTCCGATAATTGCCAAGGTTCTGAAGCGACTGCGCTATCCACTTGAAGCGATGACTAGCGCGTCCGCCTGAAACTGGCTCACGACGTTCAGCGCTTTGTCCAACTGATCGAAGAAAACCGATTCGGGCGAGTGATGAGGCATCGGAAAGTTCGCGTTGTAGCCGTGCCCCTCATTTACTCCGCGTTCATCGTCGAATCCCGCCACGACTGGATTCCGATGCGACCGCCGCGCTATTGATGTAGCAAAATCCGTCTGCCGCTTCGACGCGCGCGTGGTGACCAGGAGAACGTGAGAGTGCATACGTTTCGCGCGCACCTTCGAGAACGGCCTGCGCCGCGGCTGCGGCACATTGCGCAGACCAGTAGGCAGACTCATATATGTGCGGGCCGACAGGGCAACTTCCGTCCGCAAGATAGCGACCCGCTTTCGCCAGTATTCCGCGCAACGGATTGCCTTCGCGAATGAACACGTTGGAACTGCGATGCATATCCGGTGGAACTGTCTGGCGGCCAGCAGCAGCGTGTGGCGATTGCCCGCGCACTCGCAATGAAGCCGGCGCTGATGCTGTTCGACGAGCCCACGTCCGCGCTCGATCCGGAACTGGTCGGCGAAGTGCTCGCCGTGATGCGCGATCTTGCCCGCACCGGCATGACCATGGTCGTCGTTACGCACGAACTCGGTTTTGCGCGGGAAGTCGCGAGCCGTGTGCTGTTCATGGATCAGGGACAAATCATCGAGAGCGGCTTGCCTGAGCAGGTGCTAGGCGCGCCCATGCAGACCCGCACTCTCGCCGCGAAGATGGGCGCCAAAGTCAACTGGGTTGAGTCAAGCTTCGACCAACTGATGAGTTCGCAACGGTCCCATAGCGATACGTAAGGATGATGTGGATGTGTCCTATAGCAAGCGGCCTCGGTGACCCAGCGTCGTGCGTCAGATCAACAACACCTTTGTCGCGTCGGCTTGATTGCAATAAGTCACTATTTGACCAACGCAGAATAACGGTCTGGCCAGGCTATCGCGGCTCCTTGCTGCTGCCTGCGTTCGTTCTGGAACCGTTGCCTATACGTTCCTTCAGGTAGCTACCCAAAGCCTGCTGCATCTCTTTGCGGACCGCCGCACTCTTGCTCTTGTCCACCATCCGGGCCCCTTGCAGGGCCGCCTTTAGGATCAGGTATGTCGCCAAGGCAATTCCGGATAGCTCCGAGCGCCTGATCGAGGAATCGAACGTCGTCAACAGATCCTGAATCGCTGCGGAAAGCCGAACCATCCCGTATGATCCTGCTACCACCACCGATGGAGTTTCCGACAGCACCCTGCACGCGGGGCGTTTCGAGACGTAGCCATGCACGATAGAAATCAATCCCCCTGCGAACTCCATAGGTGTCTCGGGCAAAGACAATTGCCACTGATCCAATAACAGGACGATCTCGTCCGTGTAGCGGTTCAACAGCGCGGCCCCGACGCTTTCCTTATTGGGGAAGAACTGGTACAGCGAGCCGATTGAAGAACCTGCGAGGCTCGCAATTGCATTCATGCTTGTAGCCTCATAGCCCGACGACGCGAAGAGTTGCTCGGCTGCGGCGAGTAGATCGGCCACACGCTTCTCTCCGCGCTCCTGGGTAGGCGGCTTCGGTCGCCTTGACGAAACCAGAGTCTCATTCATATTGTCGTTCCATAATGTGAGATTGGCTCTCATTTTGCTGGGTGAGAGGCATCAGCCGCTTCAGCACCCGGGTGCTACCCATTCGCGTCTTCGCACGCACGAAGTTCCGGGCATAACAAACTGATGAAGTTCCTCGATTATGCCAAAAGGTTTGAAGCGGCTGCGTGATTCTGGTCATGATCCTGGTGGCCATAGGGTTCACAGCGATATTCAAGCCCGCAATGCAGACCTCCCCGCTCCCCTGCTCAGATGCTTTCCCAAGGCTTGACAATACTGGAGGAATGCTCATATTATCGCCCAACAATATGAGTATTCCTCGCATTACACGGGGCATTACACGGGGCATTACACGGGGCATGATCCCGATGCATCTTTCAGCCCCGGAAGGTTCTGGCACCCCCTCCCCCATAATTCGCCAGAATCTTTGGCCGACCCTGATCAGGTCGGCTTTTTTTCGACCGGTCAATAGCTCAAGGCCAAAGGGTGTGTCGGTGTCGGCCTGCAGCAGAGCGCGCACAGCCGGATTTGTGGTCTCCGGCAACGGTAACCGCAACCCACCATGTGCGAGCAGCGCCTAGTGGAGAATGCTTTTGTTCATGTTTAGCCTTGAACACGCATCCAATCCAAATCCCAACGGAGAATGACATCATGATCCAACCGCTTCCCATCGATCGCACACGCGCCGCCCTGCTTGTCATGGATTTCCAGAGACTCGTCGTCGACGGCTACGCCACAGACAGTAAGCAGCTTCTCAGCCGGACCGCCAAACTGCTGGAGGCCGCACGCGACGCCAGCATCATGGTGATCTATGTCGTGGTCGCCTTCCGGCCAGGCTATCCAGAGGTGAGCGAGCGGAACATGACGTTCAGTGCAATCAGGAGTTCAGGCCGGTTAGCTGGAGACGATTCAACCATTGAGATTCACCCCGCTGTGGCACCAGGACCGGCTGACACAGTCGTGACCAAACATCGGGTAAGCGCCTTCGCCGGAACCGACCTTGACATGATCCTGCGAGCAAACGGCATCGACACGCTATTGCTCACCGGCATCCTCACAAGTGGTGTGGTGCTCTCGACGCTTTGCGACGCAGCGGATGCGGATTACCGCCTTTTCGTAGTCAGGGACTGCTGCTCGGATAACGATGCGGAGGTCCACCGCGTCCTGCTCGACAAGGTCTTTCCACGACAGGCCTTTGTGACCGAAGCCAGCGCGATCATCTCAATGCTCGCCTGAATGCGGCGGGCAGTGTCGGCGAGGTGGCATCCCGCCATCGCCATTTGACGATCTACCCCATCGGCTCGCGGCTAGGACCGTCCGCACGGACTCTCAGTTTCGGTTGTCCGCGCGATGCCCGTTGACCCACTGCATCGCACGTCTGATCGCCTCTTCCAGCCGGTCAAAACGCCCTCTGCTGGGAAACTCCGACTGGCCACGACCGCACGGTTTATGGCCCTCGTAGCAATGACCATCGCACAGAACCAGCTGTCGAGCATGCATCTAGGCTCGCAGTGAAATCTGTACTGGTCGCGCGAGAACATCGCCTTCGCAATGTTTCTAGATTCACAGACGGCGCAAACGACGAAAGCAGAATCTGCACAGTCGCCGAACGTTTTTCAATGCCATATGAATCCAGCCGAACTAGCGGTTTCGGGCGGCTTGACAAAATACGAGTGACAGTCATATTATGACATCACTAAATATGAGTTCTACTCGCATTTTCCGCAACCTGACCCAGGAATAGGCGTTGCACGGGGACATTTTTGTGCCAACCCGTGCTCAGGCAGCAAAAAGCAGATGAACACTTTGGGTTCCGACCAGTCGTCCAGGGGCCTTGCGCTGACGCCGGAAGGCCAGCGACGCATACCGGCCATCTTCAGCGGCGTGCTGGACGACCTGTTGTCCGGTTTCACACCGGAAGAGGTCGGACTACTTAAGAGCATGTTGAAGCGCGTGCTCGCCAACGCCGACAGCCAGCTATCGGGACCAACCGGCAATGCATCAACCAGCTTTTGCAACGGGGAGTAATGAGTCCGTTGCAGACCCCGCCATCACATTCCACTGACACTCAAAAAAGTCGAGCGATGAAATCCCTTTCCCTGTCCGCGCCTGCACTGTCGTGCCGGGCCGCTGTCACCACAGCGGTGGCAGCGCTCGCCCTTACGGGGTGCGCGAATTACTTCGGTATAGGAAGCGACAAGCAGATGTCGTCGCCGGGTCAGTACGAGTCCAACCAGAGCTTACCGTCACAGGGTGGGCAGTGGCCATCGCTCGATTGGGCCAACCAGTTCGGCGACCCGCAACTGCCCCAACTGATCGCGGAGGCGCTGGAAGGCAGCCCGTCGATCGCCCAGGCGCAGGCGCGCATCGCAAAAGCCTCCTCGTATATCGAAAGTTCGCGTTCGGCGCTCTACCCGAAGGTCAATGCCAGCTATTCGTGGAACCGCGAGATCTACTCGGCCAACTCGATCTACCCGCCGCCCTTCGGCGGCACCTGGTATAGCGAGAACAACGCACTCGCGAGCGCGTCGTGGGATCTGGATCTGTGGGGCAAGAATCGCCAGCGCCTGGGCCAGGCTGTGTCGCAGGAGAGAGCGACCGAAGCTGATATGCAGCAGGCCCGCGTGACACTCGCCGCGTCGGTCGCAAGTGCCTACAACCAGCTCGCGCGCCTCTATGCCCAGCGCGACATCGCTCAACGTGAAGTCCAGAATCGTGAAGAGATTGGCCGCATCACCGACGGCCGCGTCACCGCGGGCCTCGACACCAACGTTGAGCGACAAACGGCGATCGGCAACATCGCAACGACCCGCGCGAATCTTAGCGATCTGGATGGCCAGATCACCGTCGTGCGCTATCAATTGGGAGCGTTGCTCGGCAAGGGTCCGGACCGCGGCCTGCAAATCGTTCAGCCGGTCCTGGCGTCAGGCGGCGCCATCGCTCTGCCGGACAACCTTCCCGCCGACCTGCTGGCGCGTCGTCCGGACATCGTCGTCGCACGCTGGCAGGTGGAGGCGGCACTCCACGATGTCAAAGAGGCCAAGGCCGAATTCTTCCCGGATGTAAACCTCGCTGCGACCGCCGGCTTCGACGCGTTTGGCTGGGGCAAGTTCTTCACTGCGGGGAGCCGCCAGATACAGTTTGGCCCCGCCATTCACCTGCCGATCTTCGATGGCGGCGCTTTGCGCTCACAGTTGAAAGGCCGCTATGCGGACTTCGACTACGACGTTGCCGGCTACAACCAGACGCTCGTCAATGCGCTGAACGATGTCTCCACCCAGGTTGCCTCCATCCATTCGATCGACCGGCAGCAAGCCGACGCGCAGCGGGCGCTGGAGGCCTCGACCAGCGCTTACCAGCTCTCAGTGGTGCGCTACAAGGCGGGCCTCTCTCCCCAATTGCAAGTGTTGTCGGCGGACCAGAGCCGGCTCGCGGCGGAACAGACCGTGACGGATCTGAGGATGAGTCGCCGCAATATGCAGATCGCACTGATCAAGGCGCTCGGCGGTGGATTCGACGCCACGAAGGTCGATCTTGTCGTGCCGACCGACGCTCGCGTGGCGCAAGCTCCGCAGTCCGCTCAACCCCTGCCGGCAAGCCGAGCGACGCCGACTGCCGCGGACTGAGCCCGAAAGCTACCCGAACAAGCGACGAACATTGAGAAATCCGGAGCATCGCCATGAGCACCACCGAAGATCCCGTCACTTCCGCAAAACCAACCAGTCCGCCGTATCCACCCACCCAGGCCCAAGCGACTCAGGTTGCCGCGGATCCGGAGGCGACGACCAACGGCAAACGCCGGCTGCTGATGACGCTGTTCATCATTGTGCTTGTGATCGCGGCGGTTGCTTATGGCCTGTATTACTTCCTCATCGCGCGCTTTCACGAAACGACCGACGACGCCTACGTGAACGGCAACGTCGTACAGATCACTCCACAAGTAATGGGCACTGTCATCTCCGTGAACGCCGACGACACGCAGACGGTTCACGTCGGCGATGCGATAGTGGTGCTTGACCCGGCGGACTCGAAGGTCACACTCGATCAGGCCGAAGCGAATCTGGCGCAAACGGTACGTCAGGTGCACACGCTTTTTGTGAACGACAACCAGTACGCGGCGCAAGTAGCGTTGCGCCAGTCGGACCTGTCGCGCGCCGAGGACGATCTGCGGCGCCGCATGACCATCGCGCAAACCGGTGCGATTTCGCTGGAAGAAATCTCGCATGCGCGGGACACGGTGCGCGGCGCGCAAGCATCGCTCAACGCCGCAGAGCAGGAGCTTCAATCCAATCGCGCACTGACCGCCAACACGGACATCACTGACCATCCGAACGTGCGCGCTGCCGCGGCGAAAGTACGCGACTCCTACATAAACTTTGCCCGCAACACCATGCCTGCACCGGTCACAGGCTATGTCGCGCAACGCTCGGTACAAGTCGGCCAACGCGTATTGCCGGGCACTCCGTTAATGGGGATTGTCCCGCTAAACGCCGTATGGGTCGACGCGAACTTCAAGGAAGTTCAGTTGCAACACATGCGCATTGGCCAACCGGTCGAATTGACCGCAGACGTGTACGGTTCATCGGTGGTGTTCCACGGCAAGGTGATCGGCTTCTCAGCCGGCACTGGCTCCGCGTTCTCACTGCTGCCGGCTCAAAACGCCACCGGCAACTGGATCAAGGTCGTGCAACGACTGCCGGTGCGCATTGGGCTCGATCCGAAGGAACTGGAAAAGCATCCGCTGCGCATCGGCCTGTCGATGAACGTCGACGTGACGATCAAGAACGACCAAGGCGGCCAGTTGGGCGCCGCGCCCAACACCATTTACCAGACCGACGTTTTTGCGAGGTATGGCGATCAGGCCGACGCCGAAATCGCCCGGATCATTCAAGAAAACGAGGGCAGCGCAGGCCCGGGCAATGAAGTGCAAGACACGTCCTCGCACCGCAAGAAGCCGACCGTCGGCCACGCGATGCAGCAACCGACCGGGAGCGGAAGGAAATACCAGAACAAGTCTTTCGTTTTTTTGCCTCAGCACGGCCTTGAACAATTCGCAGCATCAGGCAGCGAAGAGAAAGGAACGAGGCAATGAGCACGCCGACGGGTACGGCCAGGGACCAGGCGTCGGCACCTTTGGTGCCGCACCGCGGCATCATCACGATTTGCATCATGCTGGCGACGCTGATCCAGTCGCTCGACAGCACGATCGCAAACGTGGCGTTGCCGCACATGCAAGGCAGCTTGTCAGCGTCACAGGATCAGATCACCTGGGTCCTGACGTCCTACATCGTCGCCGCGGCTATCGCGACGCCTGTCACCGGCTGGCTCTGCGACCACTTCGGGAAAAAGAATGTATTGCTCACCTCCATTGTGGGCTTCACGGTCGCGTCGGCCTTGTGCGGCGTTTCGATTTCGTTACCGATGATCATTGCCGCGCGTCTGCTCCAGGGGGTATTTGGCGCGTCGCTCGTGCCGTTGTCGCAGGCCATTCTGCTCGACATCAACCCGCGTGAAAAGCAGGGGCAGGCCATGGCGATCTGGGGCATGGGTGTGATGGTCGGCCCGATCCTGGGCCCAACCCTTGGTGGATGGCTCACCGACAGTTACAACTGGCGCTGGGTATTTTTCATCAACGTGCCGATTGGCGCCTTCGCGGTGTTTGGCGTGTTCACATATATCAAGGGCGAATTCCTGCGGCGGGACACCCGATTCGACTTCTTCGGCTTTGCAACACTTAGCATCGCCATCGGCGCGTTGCAGGCGATGCTCGATCGCGGTGAGCAACAGGATTGGTTCGGCTCGATCGAAATCTGGTGCGAGACGCTCGCATGCGCGATCAGCTTTATCTTCTTCATCATCCACACGGCGACCGTGCGAGGACCATCTTTTTTCAACCGGCGCCTGCTCGTCGATCGAAATTTTGTCACAGGCCTTGTGTTCATCTTTGTGGTGGGCGTGATTCTCTTCGCGACTCGCGCACTGCTGCCGCCCATGCTGCAAACCCTCATGAACTACCCAGTCGCGACAGCAGGCCTCGTCGTCGCACCCAGCGGTATAGGCACGATGTTCGCAATGATGATCGCCGGCAGATCAATCGGACGCGTTGATCTGCGCATTCTCATATTTATCGGCCTTGCGCTAACAGCGTTCTCGCTCTGGCAGATGGCGGGCTATACGATTGTTCTGTCCGAGCGCAACGTCGTTTGGCCGGGCGTGATTCAAGGGCTTGGACTCGGCTTCGTGTTCGTCCCGTTGAGCACATTGACATTCGCCACGCTAAGTCCGGAGATGCGTGCTGACGGCACGGCTATTTTCAGCCTGGTTCGCAATATTGGCAGCAGCATCGGTATCTCAGTCGTGCAAACGATGCTCACGCAGCACACGCAGATCGTTCACTCGACGCTGGTTGAGCACATCACCCGCTTCAACCCGCTCCTGCACCCCTCGGGTCAGGGGCCTTCTGCCTTCGCGCTTGCTACGCTTGACCAGCAAATCACCGCGCAGGCCAGCATGATCGGCTACATCGACGATTTCAAATTCATGATGTGGATGAGCATCGTGGTCATCCCGCTGCTGTTGATTATTCGACCCGCCAAGCGAGTCAACAGTGAAGACGCGGCGCATGCGGTGATGGATTAACGGCACGTGTTTTCGGTGCGAGAGGGTACCACTCGGAGGCGATCGATGATGCGTAAAGCGGACACAGAGAACACGCGGTGTTTTGCGACGGGATGTCGCATCTTGCTGCTCGAACGGCCCAAGGCCGACCTCCTGGTGGTCGACTGGAGCGACGCGCGTCGCGGCCACTGTGGCGGGCAAGAATGGCGCATTGTCACGGCTCGTACAGCGGGGCGATGTGCATTCAGCGGGACGGATATCCATAAGGGCGACGCGGTGTTCAAACCCAAACGAAGTCAGGCAACGCTTAACGCCGATGAGATGATTCTGGTTAGCGCCGTGCCTGAAACCATGCACGCGGGCGACGGACAATTGACGGAGTATTCATATCTCGCGACATGAAAAACGGTTCCATCGGGACGTCTAATATACGGTGAGGTCCGACAGCGTCGAGATACCGTGCGCGTGCAGGGTAGCGACCGCTCGCGCGGGCAGCCAGATGCCGATGTCGTCACTGATCTTCGGAGTCGGCATGCGCGCGTGCCGCAGGACCTCGATCGCGTCCGCGACCGCCTTCGTGTCCCGTAAACGCTTACCGTCAGGGTGCGCAAAAACCGTGACGAGTTCCGGCCGGCCGACCTGCCGCGCGACCTTCGCCAGCCGTCGGCGAACGCTGCCGAGCACTCCGCGCGCCGACTGCCCTGCCCCTAGGCGCTCCGGCAGGTAGCGTTCCATAGCTTTGCGAAACGGCATGCCGGCACCCCGTGACGTCGAGAAACAGACGGCCGATTGCATCCGGTAGTCTCGTCTGCCGGTCACGCATCGGCCGCCATCCTGGCAAACATCGTGGTAAGCAATGCGCGCCAGCGCAGCAATTCAGCACGCTCCCCGATATGCATCATTTCTGCTGCCTTGCGTATCGACAGGCGCTGGCTACGAAGTTCGTCGGCAACGCGATCCGCAAGATCAGGGAAATCCAGCGACTGACCCTGCGCCTCAATGGCCTTGCGCAGATTTGATTCCCGGTACAGGGCGAACTTTTCCGGCGCGCCGAAATAGCCGTTGCGCACAACGTGTGTGACCGCATTCGGGAACGTCGCACCAAACCTGAGGAGCAGGGCCCCGACCTGGTCACTCCCCCATCCCCTTTCTGTTGTGTTCCGGCACGTAGCGGCTTATCGCGTACCGCATTTTTCTGAGCCGGTTTCCTGCTCCGTGCCGGCCCTGCGGGGTGATCGCGTACTGCGTCCTTGCTTTTCCGGCCAATGCGCCCCTTTCCCTCGGCGCGGCGCATCGCATATCTCAGGGAATTGAGATTCACGTCGATGCCTTCCTGCGCTGCCTGCTCTATCAACTCATTCAGCGTGTAGCCCTTCTCCCTCGCCGCGCCAATTTGCGTCCGAATGGATTTAACGCCGTCTCCCACCTTGAGGTGCTGTTCATCTTTGCCCTTTTCCGGGAGCGCACCCAGTCTGCGTCCAAGTGCCTCCCATTGCCCTCGCGTGAAACTCCGAACAACCGGCATGATTCGCTCCGATGTAACACCGTCACACGCGTCTTGCGTAGGCGTTTACTCATCGTCAATACCAGTTCCTGCCGGTCATCAAGACTGGTGGAATACACCGGAATGCTGAAGAACGTAGGGGAACAGAAAAATATTTTTTATACGGTCGCTCGAATTCCCCTCAGTGCACATGGAGTTCAACATGCTTCATCAAGCGAGCAAACGGGGATTGACGGGTTGGCGGGGAACCTTGCGCTTTTGGAGGCGCGTCACGCCGCAGTCGGAATCTCCGCGGCGCGCGCAGCCTGCACTTCTCACCTACTGCTTTCAATCTCGGGCATCGGCGCGAATAGCGCGTCGAGGTCGTCGTCCGAGAACTTGGCGGCGCCGGCGGCGTCTTCGGAGAGAATGCTGTCGGCAAGTCCCGCCTTCTGCTCCTGCAACTCCACGATCTTTTCTTCGATACTGCCCGCGGCAATCAGCTTGTAGACAAATACGGGCTTATCCTGCCCCAGCCGATGGGCGCGGTCGGTCGCCTGATTCTCGGCAGCAGGATTCCACCACGGGTCGTAATGAATCACGGTATCCGCAGCGGTCAAGTTCAGACCTACTCCACCTGCCTTCAGGCTGATCAGGAACAAGGGCACCTCGCCTTGCTGGAAGCGCTCGACCGGCGTGATGCGGTCCGTCGTGTCGCCAGTCAGAATGACGTAGGGAATCGCGGCTTCCTCGAGCGCGTCGGCAATCAGCGCCAGCATGCCGGTGAACTGCGAGAACAGCAGCACGCGGCGTCCTTCCTCGATCAATTCAGGCAGCATCGACAGGAGCAAATCGAGCTTGGCCGAACGCGTGACACGTGCGCCCTTTTCGACCCTTTCCGCTTTTTCCACTTTGCCGCGCTTCCCGCCCGGTTCGCCTGATTCCCCCGGCGCCTCATCAACCCTGATTTTCCGCACGAGACGCGGATCACAGCACACCTGGCGCAGCTTCAGCAAGGCATCGAGCACGATGATGTGGCTGCGCGCGAGGCCCTGCGCGCTGACCGCCGCACGCACCCGCTCCTGCATGGCCGTCCGCACTGTTTCGTATAGATCGCGCTGCGCGCCCTCCAGATCGACTGAACAGACGATGGTGGTCTTGGCCGGCAACTCCTTCGCCACCTCGTCCTTACGACGGCGCAGCATGAACGGCCGGATGCGGCGCGCCAGCAGCGCGCGGCGCACGCCGTCACCGTTCTTCTCGATCGGATTGCGCCAGCGTTTGGTGAAGTCCTTCTGGCTGCCGAGAAAACCCGGCAACAGAAAGTCGAACTGCGACCACAGTTCGCCGAGGTGATTCTCCAGCGGCGTCCCCGTCAAACACAGCCGATGCCGCGCGCGCAATCCGCGGATCGCCTGCGCGGCTTTGGTGCTGGCATTCTTCACGTACTGCGCCTCGTCGAGGATCAGCAGGTGATAGTCATGCTCGGCGAGCACCTTCTGATCGCGCCACAGCAACGCGTAAGTCGTCAGAATCAGGTCGTGTTCGCCGATCTGCTCAAAACGCTCCTTGCGCTGCGGGCCGTTCAGGACCAGCACTTTCAGATCGGGTGCGAAGCGCCGCGCTTCCTCGCGCCAGTTGTGCACGAGCGTGGTCGGCACGACGATCAACGCGGGACGGTTGAGCCGCCCTGCTTCCTTCTCCGCGAGGATGTGCGCGAGCGTCTGCACGGTCTTGCCGAGACCCATGTCGTCGGCGAGCACGCCGGCCAGATCGTGTTCGCGCAAAAACTGCATCCAGTTCAGGCCCTGCTGCTGATACGCACGCAGTTCCGCCTTCAGACCACGCGGTACCGGCACCTCGTGCAAGCCCGGGCCGGCCTGCAGACGCTGCGCCAGCTGGCGAATCGAATCGTCGCCCTGGAATTGCCAGCGGCCCGTGCTGTTCAAGGCTTCAAGGCGGCCCGCATCGACGGAGGGCACCCGCAGCGGCGCGCCTTCGGCCAACGTGCCGCCCAGTGCGTCGAACAGATCGACCAGCACGCGCACCACCGGCTTCAGCCGGTCGGCGCGCAAACGCAGGCGCTTGTTTTCTTCGGTCTTCAGCTCGATCGGTTCGTCGTCGGCGATGGCTTCAAGCGCCCCGCCGAGCCAGCGCCGGTCGCGCCGGAACAGATCGGCGAGCAGCGGCTCGAGCCGCACATTGCGCTCGCCGATGCGGATGCCCATCTCCAGATCGAACCAGCCGTCGCCCGCCTGCTGCGCAGTGCCGTCGATCGCGTCGATCTCGATGATGTTGTAGCGGAACTCGGGCGCCATCGTCACGCGCCAGCCTTTGCTCACGAGCTCAGGTACAGCGTCGTTGACAAAGGCGGACCAGGATTCGGCATCGGGCAGGCCGAGCATCGTGTCAGGCAAAAGCCGCGACGCGTACACGCGGCTGGTCGGGACTTTCTGCAGGCCGGTCTTGCGCAGTTCGAGCAAGCGCTTCTTTTCGGCTTCGTAGCGTCGGCGGATATGGATGACGTCGCCGCCCGGCATGGGCACGAGGGTGACGCTGCTATCGACATTGATACTGACGCCGTCGTAATCGAAGCTGACGCCGGCCAGTTCAACAGCCTCTGATTTTCGTTGCCCCGCCTTGACCGTCGACGGCAGCGCGTGGCTATTGAGCGTGAGCACCGGCACGGGATCGACGTCGATCACGCGAATCGCGGAGGCGTCGTGGGTGGGCGGCAGCGGCAAATCGGGCGCGATCTCACGCAGCACCGAGGCGACGAGCGGCGCTTCGGCGAGCGAGATCGGCGGCATGGCGAGGTAGTCGGGCAACTGCTGGAACGGCAACGACGATTCGACGATACCCGCTTCATTCGCGACGCCGTCCACGTACCAGATCGGCTCGGTGGGCAGCACCATGGTGGCGCGCGGCTCAGTGCACAGCACTGGCCGCAGGCGTTCATCCGCCAGCGGTTCCCATTCGATCCGCCCGGGCCGGGTGGCGCCGCGCGACAAAGGCGTCGGTCCGTCGTGACCCGGCGCCGGCTTGAACTCGAAGAACAGGCGCCCCGTGGCCATCAGCTTTTGCAACATCTCCGCGCCGCTCGTGCCGCGCAGAACGAACTGGCCGAAATCCTCGCGCGAGCGGCCCAGCCACAAACCGCGCAGGATCGACAGGTCTTCGTCGGAGACAAACCTGGGTTGCTTGAGCAAGGCGGCTTCCACATTGCCCCAGGGCTCGTCGACTTCGACAATCGTGCCGTCCGGATTGCAGTGCGCCCGGTACAGCACGACTTCGTGGCGCATGTGGAACTTGGACCAGTTCAGCAGGTAGGCGAGCGTTTGGGTGCGTGCGGCGCCCGCCTTCTGGGCGACTGCATCGGCGGCCTCGGCGCGTGCGCGAAAACGCTCGAGCCAGCTGACCAGTTCGGGACGTACGCCGGATGGCGGCTGCATCGCTGTTCCGGACGACGCCTGCGGGTAACCGGCGGACGAGCGCTCATCGGAGTCGATGCCAGTGTCGACGTTGGTGATGTGGTCCATCTCGTCGTGATACTCGAGCTCGGCGAGCAGCAGCGCGGCGACATGCTTGCAATTGCGGCTGACCGGGCAACTGCATTCGCTCTGCGCCCACGGTCTGCCGCCATCGGTCCGGAACCGCACCTGCGTGTGGTAGGGCAGCACCCGTGAGCCCTGCACATAGCCGCTGAGCTTGGCGCCATCCCATTTCACGTTCGTGACGGCGCCGACCGAGCGTGCCTTGGCGACGGTGTGGTCGCCCAGCCATTCCGTAATCCGTTCCCGATCGAAGAAAACTGACGACATCAGGGTCCATTCCTTTTCAAGCCAGCGGGGGCGACAGCGTGCGGACGCAGAATCGGCGCGGCAGACCATGAATGGCGACTGCCCGCGCAGTTTCAGCCCGGCATAGATTGCCCGTGGTAACCGGCCATTTTACGCGTTGGACGAAATTCGCTGTGGAGACGGCTTTGAAGGCGGTGCAAGGGACGGATGGCCTGGCTTCGCTCAGAGCGCGGGGTCGCTGGATGCCCCGACGCTCACTTCCAGCCCCGCTGCCGCGAACACCTGAGCGAGCGCAGGCGTTGGCGCCTCATCGGTGACCAGCAGATCGACCGCATCCGCGCCGAAAGCATGCACTAGCGCGCTGTGGCCGAATTTCGCGTGATCCGCCGCGACCACGCGCCGCTCAGCCTGCGCAAAGGCGGCGAGCGAAAACGCGACGTCGGCGGGCAGTGCGTCCATGAAACGGCCCTGCAGGTCGATCGCGGTGACCGAGACGATTGCGTAGCGCACATGGAACTGGCGCAGGAAGGCAAGCACGCTGTCGCCGACTGCAGCGGAGTCGTCAGCACGCAGTTCGCCACCCGCGATGAACACCCGGTTGCCGTTGCGCGGCGCCAGCACGCGAGCAACTTCGATGGAATTGGTCACTACCGTGAGCCGCGAGCGCGCGGTAAGAGCCTGGGCGATGTGCAAGCAGGTCGTACCGCCCTCGAGGATCAGCGAGTCGCCGTCTCGCACGAGCTCGCTGATGCGCGCGCCGATCGCCTGCTTGCCTTCGCGGCTTGCCACCATGCGCCGCTGGAACGGCGGCTCGTCGAGCCGTTCGGGCAGCATGATGCCGCCGTGGACCTTGATGAGCAGGCCGTCCGCGATCAACGGCTTGATATTGCGGCGGATGGTCTCGTCAGACACCTCGAAGCGGCCGGCAAGATCGGTGATCGTGCAGGTACGCTCGTCGCGGACGAGTCGCAGGATTTCGGCTTGGCGTTGGGTGGAGAACATAGGATCGAGACCGGGAGACGGTGCCCAGTCTAGCAAACACCTCATAATTCGCCAAGAAATCTCAACGCATTCCCATATAAATCCACAATCGGCATGCTAAACCCGCACTAAAGCTCAACCTGCCCTTACTTCCGCCAGCAACTCGGGATGCCGATCCAGTACTCGCAGCAGTTTAATTAGCGCGAGCGGCGGCCTGGTTTTGCCATTCTCGTACCGCGAAAAAGCGTTCACGCCGCCGCCGAAAATTTCCGCCGCTTCGCGCTGGTCCAGCTCAAGCTTCTTGCGGACGGCGGCAATGAATGCGGGATCCACTTGCGATGCATTCACCTCCTTGTTGAAGGCCAGCATCATTTGACCCGTGCGGGTCGCCTCGTCCATGTCGAGCACAGCCTCTTCACATGCCGGGCAATAGTCGCCGGTGACGGCCTCGAAGACGGCTGTTTCCCCTTTGTAGACATAGCGCATATTGCGCGTATCGCGCACCAGTTCGGCCGCTCCGCAGTTCGGGCATTTCATGCTCACCACTCCTTGAATGACACGACGAGGACGTCATCGACCACCGTCAATTTCAAATAGACCATGCCTGCTTCAGTCATGGCGCAGTAGACGTCCTGCCAGACCCGATGGTCCGCGTACGTAGTCATGCTTTTTCTGAAAGCACGCCGACCGAGGGACATCACCGTTTCGACAATCGCCGCAGGCCCGAAGCCGAGTGCCGCAGCCCCGATCACGGCCGATTTCGTGATTCTGATCTTCCCTGCACTCGCCAAGCCCTGGACATCGGCCAACTTGCAGTGAGGCGTATTTTTTTCCACTCTTGCCTCCGATTGATATTAACCTACTTGGTTATAAAAAGGTAGCGCGGCCGTCTGTTGCCGACGTATCCGCGACATCCTTTGATCCCACATCAGCCAAATCGATCGTTGCTTTTTGCCAAATTTTGTCGCAATCTACGCACGTTGATTCAACCTATTTCCACACATGTCCACATCCATCCCCACCCACGCCCGTGTCGTCATCATCGGGGGCGGCATCATTGGCTGCTCGGTCGCCTACCACCTGACCAAACTGGGTTGGACCGATGTGGTTCTGCTCGAACAGGGTCAGTTGTCGTGTGGCACGACCTGGCACGCGGCCGGCCTCGTCGGCCAACTGCGCGCGCAGGAAAGCATGACCAAACTGATCCGTTACTCGACCGCCCTCTACGCCGAACTCGAAGCCGACACCGGCCTCGCGACCGGCTGGAAGCAATGCGGCTCGCTCTCGGTGGCCCGCACGGCCGAGCGGATGACGCAACTCAAGCGCACCGCCGCCGTTGCGCGCGCCTACGGTGTGGCGTGCGACGTAATCAGCCCGCAGGAAGCCGGCGATCTATGGCCGGTGATGCGCACCGACGACCTGCTCGGCGCCGTCTGGCTGCCCGGCGACGGCAAAGCGAATCCCACTGATCTGACCCAGGCCCTCGCCCGCGGCGCCCGCACGCGCGGCGCACGCATCGTCGAGAACACCCGGGTCACGGCGATTCACACGCGCACCGCACTCGAAGACAAGGCAAACGCCACAACAGGCGCACGCGAAGTCAGCGGCCTCGCGTGGCGCAACAAGGACGGCGAAGAAGGCACGATCAGCGCGGACATCGTCGTGAATTGCGCGGGCCAGTGGGCCAAAGCGGTGGGCCGTCTGTGCGGCGTGACCGTGCCCCTGCACTCGGCCGAGCACTACTACATCGTCACCGAACGCATTGCCGGCGTGCATCCTGACCTGCCGGTGATGCGCGATCCGGACGGCTTCATCTACTTCAAGGAGGAAGTGGGCGGTCTCGTGATGGGCGGCTTCGAACCGAACGCGAAACCGTGGGGCATGAACGGCATCCCGGACAACTTCGAATTCCAGTTGCTGCCCGACGACTGGGATCAGTTCGAAATCCTGATGGAAAATGCGCTGCAGCGCGTGCCCGCGCTCGAAACGGCGCAGGTAAAGCAGTTCTATAACGGTCCGGAATCGTTCACGCCGGACAACAACTTCATGCTCGGCGAAGCGCCGGAATTGCGGCGTTTTTTCATCGGCGCGGGTTTCAATTCGATGGGGATCGCATCGGCGGGCGGTGCGGGGATGGCGCTCGCCGAATGGATCGTCGCGGGCGAACCGACGATGGACCTGTGGCCGGTCGACATCCGCCGCTTTGCGCGGTTTAACGGCAACGACACCTGGCTGCATGATCGCGTGAAGGAAACGCTCGGCCTGCACTATGCGATGCCGTGGCCGAATCGCGAACTCGACAGCGCGCGGCCGTTCCGCCGCTCGCCGCTGTATTCGCTGCTGCGCGATGACGGCGCCTGCTTCGGCAGCAAAATGGGCTGGGAGCGCGCCAACTTTTTCGCGCCGACACCCGCTGAAGCACAGATCGATTACGCGTTCGGCCAGCAGAACTGGTTACCGTGGAGCGGCGCCGAACATCGCGCATGTCGCGAGGGCGTCGCGCTATTCGACATGACGTCGTTCTCCAAATTTCTCGTCAAAGGACGCGATGCGGAAAGCGTGCTGCAAGGCATCGTCGCCAATGACGTAGCCGTACCGCCAGGTACGACGGTCTACACCGGCATGCTCAACGAGCGCGGCACCTACGAATCGGATTTCACGCTCACGCGCCTCGCCGACGATCAATACCTGCTCGTCACCGGCACCGCGCAAACCACGCGCGATTTCGACACCATCGAAAAAGCGATTCCGCGCGACAAACACTGCACGCTGGTCGACGTCACCGGGCAATACGCCGTGCTTGCCGTAATGGGCCCACGTTCACGCGAGTTGCTGCAAAGCGTGTCGAAGGCGGACTGGAGCAATGAGGCGTTCGCGTTCGGCCAGAGCCGCGAGGTCGATCTCGGTTACGCGACGCTGCGCGCCACCCGCCTCACCTATGTCGGCGAACTCGGTTGGGAACTCTACGTGCCGGTCGAGTTCGCAGTCAGCGTGTACGAAACCTTGCAACAGGCAGGCAAGGCCTTCGGTCTCGTCAACGCGGGCTACTACGCGATCGACTCTTTGCGCATCGAGAAAGGCTACCGTGCGTGGGGCCGCGAACTGACGCCGGATACGAATCCGTTCGAAGCGGGTCTGTCATTCGCCTGCAAGCTCGACAAAGACATCCCGTTCCGCGGCCGCGACGCGTTGCTGAAATTGCGCGCCGAACCGCTGCGCCGCCGCATGGTGGTGCTTACCGCCGACGGAGCCGCCAATCGCATGCTGTGGGGTGGCGAAGCCATTCTGCGTGACGGCAAGCCGGTCGGCTTCGTCAGTTCGGCAGCGTTCGGGCACACGCTCGGCTGTCCGGTGGCGATGGGCTATATCAACAATCCGGACGGCGTCGCCGATGCCGCGTATCTGAATAGCGGTCAATACATGATCGACGTAGCCGGCGATCTACTGCCGGCGACCGTGCATCTGAAGGCGCCCTATGATCCACGCTCGGAACGGGTGAAGGGCTAACGTCCGCCGCGCGCCATACTCGAAAACACCCCATCGCGGCGGATCAGACCATGAAACAGCGCCGCCGCGAGATGCAACAGCACCGTGGCGAACAGCGCGAATGCTAGCCATGTATGCAAGGCACGGAGTAGTGCGAACAGCTCCGTGTTATGCGGCGCGATCGGCGGCAAATGCAGGGGACCGCATAGCGTAATCGGATATCCCCCGGCGGATAGCATCCCCCAACCGATCAACGGCATCGCGATCATCAGCGCATAGAGGATGAGATGCGACAGCCTGGCGACAAAACGCTGCGGCGCCGGCATGTAGGCCGGCAATGGCGGACTGCCGCGCCGGATACGCACGCCCGCGCGCAGTATCACCAACAGCAGCAGCGCTATCCCAAGCGGCTTGTGAATCGCGATCAGCGTGGTATGCGCCCGCGACACCGTCGCGACCATTCCCACGCCGATAAACAGCATCGCGATGATCAGTGGTGCCATCGTCCAATGCAGGAGTCGCGCGAGCGGACTGAAATGGGTACGCGTCTGTGTCATGAACGCTCTCCGTTCGACTTCGTTTGATGGACCTCGGGATGCAACGATTCTTCGCGCGTGCGGCGCTTATATGACAGCGCGTACGCAGCCGAGCGCGCGGCGAGCAACGGATCGTTGGAAGGCCGGATACCGGCCGGCAAGATGGTCGGATCAAAATTAACATCGCGACAGGCACCGTCTTCCTGCGACGTCGTGTGATCGATCACCAGCGTGCCGGCGTCGATATGCTGACGATCGTCGGGCCATTGCATCGTCGCGTCGTCGATGGGATCGCCGGGTTGCGCGACCGTCAGGATCAGATGCCAGCGCAACGGTCCATTTTGCAGACGCTGATCGAGATCGGCTTCGAGGAAATTCTTCTCTTCCTTTTGCGCATCGGTGATCGATGCATACGGCGTTTCAGGCACCATCGCCCAACGCACGGCGCGAGTATTGCCCGCGCTGTCGGTGAACTGGAATGCGTTGATGCTGTAGTACGCGGCGTTCGCCAGACTCGACGACGGCGGATGCGCCTTCACCCATGCCTGAAACGGCTTGGTCTCCGGATTCGCCGCATAAAACGCTTTCAGCTTTGCGGGGTCGGGTTTGCCGGTCGCGGCATCAGGTTTCGCCGCGACCAGTTGCTGATAGAACTGCTCGGGTGTATGAACCGCGAACACAGGTGTCGAATTCATCCCAGTGCGCCACTGCTCGCCATTCTGCAGTTGGAACAGCAACGCCATGCTGCGCACCGGTGAACTCGTGTCGGGCGCGGACGGGTTGCCCCCTGGAACCGCGAAGCGGCCGATGACCGGCGTGCGGCCCGGCGCGAACACGGCAGCACGTGAAAGTACCGAACCGTCGCCGCTACTGTCGAAATACCCCGCCACACACAGGCCCTTTGCATGGTTGCGGCGATAGCCGGGATGAGCCTGGCCGGCCACCGCTTCGAAAGTGTTGATGATACGGGGCGCGGTGAGCCGCGCAGGTGTCAGCCAGCCCGCCGTATAAGCGAAGCCGCCGGCAAGAACCGCGACGACCGCGCCAATTGCCGCGAGCCGGCATGGCATGCATGGAGGCGCAGCGTTGGGAACGGATGGTTTTGTCACGACGACTCCTTGACTCTCGGAAAGATGCACTCATCGGCAAACACCGAATTCGGCGATCTATTCCATTCGACGTCCGGCGCGTCCGTTCCGTGTGCGCGCCGGCTATCGATACGGTCAATTGACGCTGCCTGCGGTCGCGGCTCCGCTCGCGACATGGTTCGCGGCGGCCGCCTTGGCGGCGAGTGCTTCCTTGTTGTGCGCGACCTGCTGGGCGAAGATGGGATTGACTTCCGGATACGATGTATCAGTGACATAGTCAAGGCCGTTCTGCTGGGCTTCGATCAATTCCTGGTACACCTGAGCACGTGTCTTGCCTTCTGCAAAAACGCTCGACGAAGCAGCGAAAACGACGAGGGACAATGCGGCAAAAGCGATCTTCTTCATGATGAACTCCAGAGAGTTTTGTGCGGGTTTGCATGAGGGATAACCACGGGTTTCCGGCTTTTATTCCTGCCTTGGCGCTTCGTAAGAAACAAACTTCGAACGTGGAATAAACTCACACCTGCGTGTGTTCGCCACTCGATAGCTGAAATCCGACGAATGCCGAAACCATGACCTCAACCGCTCCTCCCTCCGATTCACCGCCTTCCGAAGCCGACATTCAGGCCTACGCCGATGGCACGCTGACGCCGGAACGCGCTGCGTTTCTGGAGGACTATCTGGGCAAGGATCCGGCGGAAGCACGCCGCGTAGCGTTCTACGACAGGCTCAACGCGCAAATGCAGCAGGCCTTCCAAACAACTGACGAACCCGTTTCGACCCGCGCCGAAGGACGGCGCGGCGTACTCGGGCGGCTAAAGGCCGGGGAACGCCGGGGCAAGGTGGTGAACGCTGTCGTGGCGCTCGTTCTAACGCTGATCGCCGCGAGCGGCTGGCTGGCCGCCACCCAGGTATCCCGGCAGGCACTCAACAATGCGGCCGTGATGGCGTTGGCGGAAACCGCCACCGCACAGTATTCTGCCGCCTCGCCGACGCGGACCGACGTGTCCGCGCCCAACCTCGCGGCGATCGGGTTGAGACTGGTGGATCAAAGGGTCCTATCGCTCGGTCCACTCCAACGCGCCACCGAATTCATTTATCTGAACGGCGACAACCGCCCCGTCGTGCTGATTTCCTCGCTGGCACCGCTGGCGCCGGCGCAGCCGCAGTGGGCCGCCCTGCGCATCGGCGAGATCAGGTTGCTGACCTGGACGGTGCAATGGCAGCGCTTCGTGGTCGCCGGCGACGCCCGCACCCACGGCCTGATGCGCGCCGCCGACGTGATGACGATGCGCTAAGCCCTTTCCAGGTTTTTGCGCAACGCGACAAAAACAACGGAATAAAATGTGCCCACGTGTGTTTGCACCTCGAATACGCGTGGTGGTTCAATCGACGGTCGCCCACCCGGCGCCTACGAGAAGCCCCACGATTGGGATAGAAAATGGATGTCCGTGACGAGTTGATGGAGCATGTGCCGCGCTTGCGGCGCTATGCGCGAGCGCTGATCAACAATCGCGATCTCGCCGACGATCTGGTGCAGGACACGCTCGAACGCGCGCTCGGCCGTACCGGCATGTTCCAGCCGGGCACCGACCTGCGTGCATGGCTGTTCACGATCATGCACAACGTGTTCGCCAATCAGGCGCGCAAGGCTTCCGCACGCGCGGTTCACGTAGCGGTCGACGACGACAGCGTCCACGAAAGCGAATTTGCCGTGCAGTCCGACCAGACCCGTTCACTGGAAATGCGCGACCTCGACTACGCGCTGCAGCGTCTGCCGATGGAGCAGCGCGAAGTCGTGCTGCTGGTCGGTCTCGAGGAAATGAGCTACGCCGACGTGGCGCTGGCGCTGAACATTCCGATCGGCACGGTGATGTCGCGCCTGTCTCGTGGGCGCGAGCGGCTTCGGGCATTGATGGCGGGCACGCAGCCCGGTGCAAAACTACAGGTGGTGCGATGAGCGACCAACACACGCCGATCGGCGAACAAGAACTGCACGCGTACGTGGACGGCACGCTGTCCGACGAACGACGCGTCGAGGTGGAGCGCGCGCTCGAACAGAACCCCGAGTTGGCCGCACGCGTCAGCGATTATTTCTCGCTGAACAACATGTTTCATGACCGCTATGACCGCGTGCTGAGCGAGCCCGTGCCCAAACGTCTGCAAACGCCTCTGGCCAGTGGGCGCCGCTGGCGCATAGCCGCCAACTGGCCGCAGTTTGCGGGGATGGCGGCAGCGCTGGTGTTGGGCGTGGGCATCGGCGTCGGCACGCATATGGGGCAGGACGTCGTGGCGCCGGTCGCCGGTCAGTCGAACACGCGCCCGGTCAGTGCGGACAGTTCGGAAATGTTTGCGCGGCAGGCCGCGGTGGCGCATGTGGTCTATATGCCCGCCGTCGACCGTCCAGCCGAAATGACTGCGGATCATGAGCAGGATTTCGTGCAATGGCTGTCAAACCGGCTCGGCACCAACGTGCATCCGCCGATGCTCTCGAAGAGCGGTTTCAATCTTTCGGGTGGCCGCCTGTTGCCGGGCGCCGATGGACCGACCGCGCAGTTCATGTATCGCGGGCCGAATGGCGAGCGCGTGACGCTGTGCATTTCGCACCGTCAGGTGAATTCGAATACCACTGCGTTCAAGCTGTATCAGGACGGGCCAGTGAACGTGTTCTACTGGGTCGACGGCGACTTCGGCTATGCGGTGTCAGGCGGGATCGATCGCAAGGTGCTGTTGCAACTGTCGCATGACGTGTACTCGCAATTGACGGGCGCCGCGCCGGGTTGAGATGCCTTGTCAGGTCGCGATAGCGGGTTCAGTTTGCCGAACCGCTGCCGCGATCGAGCGACGCCGCGCGCATCACGTCGCTCGGATTGGTGAAGAACTGCTGGCGCAACTGCGCAATCTGCGCGTCGCGTTGCTGACGCGACAAACCCTGTTTGTCGATCTGCGCGCGCTGGCTCGCATAGTCCGCGTAGCGGGCTTGCCAGGCGTCGTCAGCCTGCTGCATCTGCACGACGCGCTGCGCCGCTTCAGGCCCAAGTGTCTGCGTGATCTGCGCACGCATCGTATCGAGCGAACCGCCCTGCTTCTGCGCCTGACTGATCGCGTCGAGTGCGGCCTGTTGCTGGCGCGCCCGTTCGTGGGCTGCGCGTGTTTCCGGCGGCAGTGTCGCATCTAGTGCGGTGAGACGCGCCGCTTTTTGCGCCGCGCTCAACGAATCGTCTGACGCGATGCGCAGACGCGCCAGATCCGTATGTTGCTGCTGCGATTCGGCTCCGAAGAACGGCTCGTTCCATTCGCCCATCAAGCGGGCGCCTAAGGCGTCGCGCTGATCGAGCGAGAGCTGCAACGCGTCGAGGTCCAGCTTTGCGCCGTTCTGGCTTTGGACCGGTGAGGTTTGTGGCAACTGGTCGAGCGCCGTGCGATAAGCGTTGTAGCGCTGCCAGACGGTCACCGCTTCGTCTGCGGCCGGCGTGCCGTCGAGTTGCGCGGCGATCTGGCGACGCACCAAAGCATCGAGCGTCGCGGGAGAGATTTCGTTCTGCGTCGTCAGGAAATAATCGAAGAAATCGCGGACCGCACGCGTGTGCGCGAGGTGGCCGCGGCCATCGGTTGGCAAATGCGGTGGCGACGAACCGTCGAGCGAAGCGGGCAATGCGCCGGCAGTCGACGTGCCGGCCACCATGTCCTTGCTCGAAGCAAGCGCGGGTTGCGCAGAGCTCGCTGCATTCACCGCGTGCAACGCTGACGCATCATGCGCGGACGGCGGGCGGTTCAACCACAATGCCGCGCCGGCCGACACCGCACCCACCGCCACGAAAACCAGCCACTGACCGCGCGCGCTACCCTGCTGCCGATCCAATCGCCGCATCCGATCACACGCCTTGCGTCTTCAGGCGATTGGCCTGCGTGCGAATCACTGCCACCGGGTCGGCCGCGTTCGCGCCGCGCACGCCGAGCAACTGGTTGATCTCGTCAAGATGGTTCCACTTATAGCTCGTGCCGATCACCTTGCCGTAGAGTGCGCTGCACACCGAGACGAGTCCGTCGTTCTGTCCCGACCGGCGGCTCAGCATGATCGTGCCGGTGCCGTACAGGACGAGTGTCGAAGCATCAAGGAGGTTGGCGGAATCGATTGGCGCGACGCTGGTGTCAGTGGCGCCGGGGATGCCAAGCACGGAGGTCGGCTGAATCGCACTGCCCGCCCACGAGTACAGCAGATGCGTGTTGCCGTTGACGGTTTCAGTCGCGGCGCCCGTTTGGCATGAACCGGGCGCGCCGAGGCCGGCGCTGGGATAGCGCAAATTGTAGGCCGCGGCGTTAGCCGTGGTCAGCGTCTGCAGCGCGGCTACCGCATTCTGATTGGTATTGTGATTACTACTCGTCAGGATGCCGAATATATTCGCAAACGCGCCGATGATCGGTGTCGAAAGACCGGTCGGATCTTTTTGCAACGCGTCCTGCACGAAGTCGGCGAACTCCGAACCGCGATGCGGTGTACCGATCGTGGTGACCGAAGCGACGAGTTCCGGCGCTACTGCCGCAACATAGCGCGAGGTCAATCCGCCCTGGCTGTGGCCGATCAGATTCACCTTCTGCGCGCCGGTCGCGGCCAGCACCTGCTTCACGTAAGCGAGTAACTGTTCGCCGCGGCCGTTCGGACCGTCATCGCTCTGAAAGCCCGACAGGTTCGCCACATACACGCTTGCGCCGTGCTGCTGGAGGTCGGACTGAATGCCGTACCAGTAGTCGAGCACGCCGAGATATTTGTCGGTCCCAGTGAGGCCGTGGACGAGGACGATGGGATAGCGGGTTGCCGCATAATCATCGGCGCTGGTGGTCGACGTCGCGGCGACTGCGCGCTCGATGGCAACCGGAGTGGCGATGGTGAGAAGCACAGCGAGCGGCGCATTGGCGAGAGCGGCCGCGATCGCCCAGGCGACGATGCGAGAACCCTTCGATTTCGACATGTGACGGCCTCCGGTTGCGAAGTCCGCGTATTTAGCTATACAAATCGATCGAGGGCAATAGAGCCGGTCCTCCAAACTGCTTATGCTGCAGTGCGTTTTTAAGGTCTATCGCGGTGTTGCAATGCGACGGGCATTGAAGGCGTCGAGCTCCACAATGCTGCCTGGATTCGCGCTTGACTTGACCAACTCGCGCGGCGTAACGCCCAACAACCGCCCCATCCAATGCGCCATATGACTCTGATGCGCAAAGCCCGTTTCCAGCGCGATCTGACTCGCGCTCAACCTGCCTTGAAGCAATAGCGCTCTCGCCCGCTCCACGCGCCGCTGGACGACATACTGATGCACCGGCATACCGAGCGTTTCGCGAAACAGCGCCTTGAAATGCGGGACACTCAACTCAGCATGCACTGCCAGTTCGCCAAGCGTGAGGCGCTGATCGAGGTTCGCTTCGATAAACTCGATCACGCGAGCTGCAGTTTTCGGCGCAAGCGTGCGACGTTTGTTTTCGAGTTTGTCGAGCGCCGGCGCGTTGCCGATCAGCCGCACCACCATTGCTGTACACAGGCTTTCGGCGTAGAGCGGATCAGACGCATCGTCCGCTTCGAGTTCCGCGCGTAACGCCCAGGCCAGATGCTGAAAACGCGGGTCACGCATCTGGAACTGCGGACGAAGCCGCGCTTCGCTCGTCTTCAATTCCAGCTGTTCCACGGTCCGCTGCGCGAAGTCTTCGCCGATCCACACACTGAAAATCGTGCAGTCGGCTTCATCGGTCCACTGCCCGTCGACGCCCGCGGGAATCACATCCGCATCGCCATGCGCCTGAATCCGCGAATAGCGGCGCTCATTGCACACGCAACGCGCCTTGACCGGCGCACCGACATGCACACCCACGCGATGATGCTTGAGCGCCGGAATCCGGTGCAGCCCGGCCGACACGTTGACCAGTTCCGCGCCGAAGCCCTGCCAGCCGAGCGTCTTGCTCGAGAGCAGCGCGATGCGGGAGCCACTGTGCGGCTGCGGTATCGGTGTCACGGCGTTCATTGCTTTCCCTCGTGGATGGCGGCCAATGTGTGTGCATTGTGCTGCGTTTTTTGCTCTTTCGCTTGGCGCGCACCGCTTCAACGCACGTGCTGCGCCGCCACAAAGAAAAACAATCATCCGAATCTGCGCACGACGATCCGTGCCCGCGCGTTTCGCCGTCGCCGTCTCCCTAAGATGGCCGCATACCGACCCAGGAAGGAGCTCAACGTGTACGTGATCTTTGGAGCAGCAGGCAATGTAGGCAGAGTGAGTGCGGCGGCGTTGCGCCGGGCGGGCCGCGAAGTGCGCGCGGTCGTGCGCCACGCGAGGCAAGGCAAGGCGTTAGCGGAAATCGGCTGTGAAATCGCCATCGCCGATCTGCTCGATCCGGCTTCGGTCGCGCGCGCTATCGAGGGCGCATACGCGGTACAGATACTGTGTCCAGTGCCGCACGCAGACGCCGATCCCGCAACCACGATGCGGCGCATGATCGACGTGAGCGCGGACGCATTACGCGCCAACCCGCCGCAACGGGTGCTCGCGCTGTCCGACTACGGCGCGGAACACCCTGACGGCACCGGCATCACGACGCTCTTTCACGCCCTCGAAACGCAACTCGCGCCCATTGACTCGCAGTTGACGTTTCTGCGCGCAGCCGAACACATACACAACTGGGCGCGCGTGCTGCCGATCGCGCTCGCGAGAGGCGTGCTGCCGAGTCTGCATCATCCGTTGAGCAAGATGTTTCCGACGGTTGCTGCAGAGGATGTCGGACTGCTGGCCGCTGAACTATTGCTCGACGACAGGCCGGCGAAGGTGTCACCACGAGTGGTGAGTATCGAAGGTGAAACGCGCATCAGCGCGTTAGATGTCGCACGCACACTCGGTGCATTGGCGCATCGCCAGATCACGGCCTACGAAGTGCCACGCAGCGAATGGGCCGCCATGCTTCATGGTGCGGGACTCGGCGAGAACCACGCGCGTCTCATCACGGATCTGTACGACGCGCATAACGCGGGCCGCATCGACGTCGAAACGGAGATCAGCGAGCGGCGCTTCGGCGCGACTGCGCTAGAGGGCGTGTTTGCGTCGATCCTGGCGCGTGTCGCTGAAACTTCAGCTGCAAATGCAAACGCCACTGCGCGCTAAACGGCACTCGTATCAGGAGGAATGACATGCATACCTGCCCTTTGCTGCGCGCATCGATGGAATCGCGGAAGATCGTGGAGCGTCGAATCTCGCGAACGCGCGCGACCATGAGCGTCCGCCACTGGATGGCGATCCGGGCAAGTCTTGCGGGACTGACAGGCTGGCGAGCGCTTCGGGACGTGCTGAACGCAATCCCGGATAGCAACGACGACTTTGGCTTGTTCTGATTCGCGGCGGCTCGCGGCTCGATACGCCATAGACACGCCGCAGAGATGTCATCACCGCGTCAAGGCCGCACTACATTGACGAAACCGACGCCACAACGCCGGCCACCGTTTGCAAACAAACGGTGGCCGGCGTGCATGTCTCGATTATTCGTTTTCGTCGAAGTAGTGCCCAAACTTCAATTGTTTGGTGCGGATATAGCGCTCGTTTTCCTCGCGCATCGGAATCGCCAGCGCCACCCGCTCGCATACCGGAATGCCATGCTTCGACAGCGTGTCGAATTTTTCCGGATTGTTGCTCATCAGGCGCACCGAAGTGACCTTGAGCGTGCGCAGAATGCCCGCCGCGGAATCGTATTCACGCGAATCGTCGGGCAAGCCGAGATCGAGATTGGCCTCGACAGTATCGCGGCCCTGCTCCTGCAACGCATATGCGCGAATCTTGTTCGACAGGCCAATGCCGCGCCCTTCGTGGCCGCGCAGATATAGCAGCACGCCGCAGCCTTCAGCCGCGATATAACGCAGCGCCAGATCAAGTTGTTCGCCGCAATCGCAGCGGTACGAGCCGAGCACGTCGCCCGTCAGGCACTCGGAGTGCAGGCGCGTCAACACGGACGACTGGTTTGCGACGTCGCCCATCACGAGCGCGAGATGTTCGGCGCCGCTATCGGCCACGCGAAACACGTAGGAGGTAAACGTGCCGTAGCGCGTAGGGAGCGTGGCGGTAGCGTCGAGGACGACGCACTCGCCGCTGGGTGCGCCGTCTGTTGCTTGCGACGGATCGTGAGACGTGAGCATGGCGTTGGACAATGGTGCTGACATGAACCCGCAAAATTGGGATGCGGTATGGACCGGCAGTTTACCGCTAATCGGCACACCGCGCCCGGATGCCCGCGTGCCGCGCGCCAAACCAACGCGCATCACATGGCTATCTGAGTTAAACGCATTGCGCGCCACAGGTATTCCCGAGGTCCTTCCGCCGCGCGCCGCGCCTATACTGGAATAGCCTGTCCCTCACGACAGCGCGCCGCATCGGCGTGCTGCACTGCGAAACGGAGTTGCTCCATGACAAGCGTTGCACAGCTTCTTAAAACTAAACCGAACAACACCACCGTCTTTACCGTCGGGGCCGACGATTCCGTCTACGACGCGATCAAGCTGATGGCTGAAAAAGGCATCGGCGCACTGGTCGTGACGGACGGCGACAGCATCGCCGGGATCGTTACGGAGCGGGACTATGCGCGGAAGGTCGTCCTGATGGATCGTTCGTCGAAGGCTACGCCGGTGCGCGACATCATGAGCAAAGCCGTGCGCTTTGTCCGCCCTGACCAGACCACCGATGATTGCATGGCTCTGATGACCGAACGGCGCATGCGCCACTTGCCGGTCATCGAAAACGACCGCCTGGTCGGCATGGTGTCGATCGGCGATCTGGTGAAGAACATCATCGCCGAACAGCAATTCACCATTCAGCAACTCGAGTTCTATATCCACGGCGAACGCCCCTGAGGTTCGCGGCATATCGCAGGTCGCGCCACACGGCGGGCTTCGCGCACTGCTGAACGGGGCGCAAAAAAAGCCCAATCCTTGAAAAAGGTTGGGCGAAGCTACCTTTCGGCAGCGGAGGTTCCTGAATTGTGGACCGCGAGAATGCGCGCCGCATAAAGCGCGCATGTGGCTCGCCGCATTACACTGCTGACTGCTCGCGGAACGGCGGAACGTGCGCTCAGCTAATTTACGCACGCCCCGCTTCGGTCACATCAACTGCCGGCCGGACCAGCCGGCCTCCAAACTTGGTTGCCAAACTCAGTTACCAAACTTAGTTACCAAAATAAACCGACTTCGGGCCGGACGTCGGTTGCAAGACGCCACCCGCTTGTGACGAACCGCTCACCGCGCCACCATAACCGCTGGTATCCGCGACGGGTTCCTGCGTTTGCGCGACTGCCGGATTTTGCGCCTGCACACGGCTTTCGGCGGCTTGAGCGTCGCTCGGATAGTTCGTGTCGTTGCTGGCGGCCGGGTTATAGCCCGCTTGTTCAAGCTGAATCAACTGACTGCGGACTTCTGCGCGGGTCGCGGGCTGGTCGCCCGATTGAGCGAACGAAGCTACTGGGACGGCGAGAACGGCTGCAACGGCGATTGCCTTGATGAGCGATTTCATGACTTACCTCCAGATCTGTTTTTTAGCTTCGCTTGCCACACCATGTGAGAAGCGAGTGATTTCAGTCTAGTCACCCAATCATCGCGGGAAAACCCTTAATTGTGAGATAGATAATTGTTCAAAACGCAAGAGTGTGGCGAAACTTACCGCCAAAGACGATTGAAGGCTTCGTTTTACCGTAATAATTGTCGGGATCGTAACCTTTCTGTCTGATGGTTCGAAAATGCGTCCCCACAGAACGTGTTTTGCCGCATTGCTGCCTGACGCTAATGGTCAGATTGACGGACTCGTCAACGCCTCGGCATGCGGTGGCAGCAGCAATTTTCGCGGTCCGCTAACGAACGCGCTGCCGGGTTCGAAAAACCGCAACGGCCGATGCATCTCGCGCGACAAGCCGATGCGGGTCGTCACGCCGATCGGCACATCGCCCGTCTCGATCACACCGATCCACAGGCCATGTCCGCTGCAAAGATCGCGGCCGTCAAACGACTGATCGATTCCCAAGGCCATGGTGAGCCGGCCGGGTCCGCGCGCGAGATCGCGCAGCGGCACGCCAGGCCGCCGCGCCTCCATCAGCGGCAAACCTTCCAGCGGCTCGATCGCGCGAATCAGAATACCCGCGCCAACCTCTTCCGCTTCCGCAGACATGTTCAGCATGTACGAAAGCCCATACGTGAGCCGGATATAAGCGTGGCCGGGAGCGAGAAACATCGAACCGTTATACGGGCGCCGGCCTGCAAATGCGTGGCTGGTCGAATCGCCGAGCGGGTACGCCTCGGTTTCGACAATGCGGCCGCTGATACGGCCTTCGGGAAGGTCGTGCACCAGATATTTGCCAATCATGAAACGCGCCAGCGCGACGGTATCGAGCGGTAAATCGTCACGAAGCAATGGGAGGATGGGTAGAGGCTGATTCAGCATGCAATCCGGACGAGTCGTTAAGCGCAATGCACTGGATTCGATAGATGCGTGGCCTATCCGCGCAGCGGACACGCCAACGGGCGTGCAACCCGCGCCGCATCAAGCGGCGAAGCGCCATCGGCCTGCCTTCATCGGACCATTCGTTGTACCAAAACCTCATTTCCAGGCACCGACGCATTCACCATGGCACTAATTGGAGTATCGTGTGTTTCCGGCTTGCAGGACAGCCTTTGCCGGCATGCGTGTGCTTAGGCGCGCCTGATCCGCTTATAGATTGCAAGAAGTCGCTCGACCGCAGCAACGTTCCATTCAGATTTGATCCCGAAGTACCCGCTGGTGCAGTACACCGGCCCATCCCGGGGCCGTCGTATTCATGACAATAGGAGAGAGTTGAATGAAAGCATTCCAGGCAATCAAGATGGTCGGCGGTGCGCTGATCGTTCTGGCGTCCATCAATGCGTACGCGCAAAGCAGCGACGCTGCAGCTCCGGCGGCTCCCGCGGCTTCGTCCGCCCCTAGCGCCAAGGCGGACAAGGCGGCCAACCGCGCACTGGGTCGTAAAGTGCGCAGCGCGCTGTCGAAGACCAAGGGCCTGAGCGTGACCAACATCACCGTGCGCGCACGTGGCGGCGCAGTGACGCTGGCCGGCACAGTGCCTGAGCAGCCGCAAGTCGACCTGGCAACCCAGGCCGCGCAAGCCGTGCCGGGCGTGACGTCGGTCAAGAACGCCCTCTCGATCCGTCCGGTCGGCCAATAAACCGCGTCGGTCAGTCGTAACGCTATACCCGGACGCACCGCTTCATCACGAGGCGGTGTGTCCGGACCGAAACATCCGGTTTCTTTCCCTGACGCCTGACGCTGCCAACCCGGCAGTTTTAGTCTGCCGATGGTGTTTCACTCATCAAAACCGCGCCGCATTGGCCGCGCAATCCTGCGTCACTCAATCCTTCAGATGCGGAACAGCCGCCGATTGCCTTGTCACCTTCGCCAGTGCGTCGGCACAATCGTCTGTAGTGCCGGATGACGAAATCCGGACCGCCTAGAATTATCCTTTATAATTTAACGCGTTAGAGCACGTTGTTGACAAGTTGGTTTAGCATATTCGCTCGCTCCCAGGTCTCGTCGACACCGTGCGTGCACGCCGCATCAGTCCCGTACAAGCAACAAGAACACGCATCTAAAGGAAGTCCTGAATGACTACGCCCGCGACCGCTTTGCCCCGCTGGACCATCGCCGCGCCCTTCGTTGCCTGGATCGTGCTGGGCATCGCGTATGCCGTGCCGGGCAACGGGCTGCTGCTCGCGCTGATCGGAGTCGCACTGTGCGCCGCCGTGTTCACAGCGGTGCACCACGCGGAAGTGGTCGCGCATCGCGTCGGCGAGCCGTTCGGTACCCTGGTGCTGGCGGTGGCCGTCACGGTGATCGAGGTCGCGCTGATCGTTTCGGTGATGCTGACCTCCGGCCCGGAAAAGGCCGGGCTTGCGCGCGACACGGTGTTCGCCGCGGTGATGATCGTCTGTAATGGGATCGTGGGCATCTGCCTGCTGGTGGGCGGCATCCGGCATCGCGAGCAGGATTTTCAAAGTCGTGGCGCGGCGGCCGCGCTGGCGGTACTCGCGTCCTTGTCCGTATTGACTCTGGTGATGCCGAACTACACGACGACTAGCGCCGGCCCGGTTCTGTCATCGTCGCAACTGGCGTTCGCGGGGGTGTCGTCGCTGGTGCTGTATGGGGTGTTCGTGTTCGTTCAGACCGTGAGGCATCGCGACTACTTTCTTGCCGACGTTCCCGACGAGGACGTCCACGCCGCCCCGCCGAGCATCGGTGTCGCGCTGGCAGCGGGCGGCTTGCTGGTGGTGTGCCTCGTCGCCGTCGTATTGCTCGCGAAAGTGCTCTCGCCGGTGGTTGAAACCGCGGTCAAGAACGCGGGTGCGCCGCCGGCGGTGGTCGGCATTATCATCGCGGCGCTGGTGCTGCTGCCGGAAGGGCTCGCCGCCGTGCGCGCGGCGCGCGCCGATCGCTTGCAGAACAGCCTGAATCTCGCGCTCGGCTCGGCGCTGGCCAGTATCGGGCTGACTATTCCGACGGTCGCTGCCGTGTTCCTTTGGACCGCTCAGCCGCTCATACTCGGCATCGACGGCAAGGAAACCGTACTGCTGATGCTCACGTTGATCGTCGGCACCCTGACGCTCAGTTCCGGACGCACGACGATCCTGCAAGGCGCCGTGCATCTGTCGCTGTTCGCGGCGTATCTGTTTCTGTCCTTCGCGCCGTGACGATAAAGCTCGGGGCCACGCTCTACGCAAACGAGCGGCCCCTTGCCTTACTCCTCCCAATGTTCCGCAATCCAGTCGCGGAACAGATTCAGCTTCTGCTGATGCGCGACTGAATCCGGATACACGAAGTAGTACCGCCAGCCGGTCTTGAGCACCGTATCGAACGGCCGCACGAGACGCTTGGCCGCGACGTCTTCGTCGATCAGGGCAAGATCGCTAATGGCGACACCGAATCCCTGCAAAGCGGCGTTGGTCGCCATGTCGAGCGTATCGAAGCTCGGGCCATGCTCAGCGTCAATCGCCGGCGCATTCGCGGCATCCACCTCGGTCACCCTGGCGAGCCACATCTTCCAGTCGCGATGGTCGCGCGTTGGATGCAACAGCGTGTGGCGCGCCAGATCCGCCACCGCGTTCAACGGTTTGTCTTTCAACAGATCCGGCGCGCACACCGGCGTCAGACGCTCCTCGAATAAGGGCACCGCCTGCACGTCCGCGCCCGGTGACGAGCCATAGATGATCGCCGCGTCGAACGGCTCGAGCTGGAAGTCGACGTCGTGCTGCCAGGTGGTGGTGATCTGAACATGCAGCTCGGGATACTCGGCCTGGAAGCGCATGATCTTCGGCAACATCCAGCGCATTACGCAGGTCGGCACCTTCAGCGCGAGATCGGTACGCTGACGCGTGAGCCGCAGCGATATCTCTTCGATACGCGCGAAGCTCTCCTTTACCGCAGGCAGCAACAATTCGCCTTCGGCGGTCAGCGTCAGGCCTTTCGCATGGCGCTTGAAGAGCGGAAACTTGTAGTAGTCCTCGAGCGCGATGATCTGCCGGCTCACCGCGCCCTGTGTCAGGCATAAGTGGTCAGCGGCGCGTGTGAAGCTGCGATGCCGCGCCACGGTTTCGAAAATCTGCAGCGCATTGAGCGGCGGGAGACGTCGCATCTGGATGAGTCCGGTCAGGGATCAGGAAAAGTCATTGCGCGGGCAGGCGGCGTTACGTGCCGTCACGCCCCTTGAACCAACAGGATACGCGATAAGAATATTTTTCACGCGTTGCGCGCGAGCAAATATGCATGCATTTCGCTCATGACAGGGCTGTCAATTCCGGCCTGAGCGCGCCCGCTTGCACCGACTCAGGGCAGATGCCGCCAGACACCGCACCAGAACCGAGCTTTCCTCATACCTCCCAGCGGGCCGCCCGCGCGAAAAAATCATGGACGTTAACCCCGATACGCCACTGGATTGGCGTTCCCACGGATCGCAGCCAAGCCGCCGCTAGCGTCGCACAAGCGCCAGCCCATGAGATTCCGTCATGCGCTCCATGCGCATATTTCGTTTGTTGAGGGATTTTGACAAACCTAGAGTGCATCAACACGCAACGCAGCCGGTAGCGAGTGAGGTTGGGTACGTGGGGTTGAGTAAGGCAGGCAGCGCAAATGGGCGATGCAGCGGCAGCGGTCAGAGCGAATATCACCAGGCAACAGGCGTTCAACACAGGAGACCGCCATGCAAGAGATCAAACGGGGTAGAAGGCAGGCCATCAAGGCAATCGGCGCAGCACTCGCGGCGTCCAGTTTGCCGATGCCGTTCGTCAATCTGCGGGCACAGGAGCACAACTTCGCCGGCAAGACACTGCGCTTGCTGACCTGGTCGGACGACACCGGCGCCGCCGCCTTGCGCAACATCGCCGCCACGTTCACGGCGAAGACCGGCGCCAAGGTGATCGCCGACCGCGCCGACGGCACCTCCGGCATGGTCGCCAAGGTCAAGGCCGCGGGCGATCGTCCCACTTACGACGTCATCACGCTGGCCGGCGTCGGCGCGGCGGGTCTCGGCGACGCGGGTCTCTTGATGAAGCCCGATCTCGACAAGCTGCCGAACCTGAAGGAGGTCGCGCCGCAATACCGCACGGGCGCGAACGGCTTCGGCGTGGGTTATCTGCTGTGGTCGGATGGCTTGATCTACAACACGTCGACGGTCAAGACGGCGCCGTCTTCGTACGAAGCACTGTGGGACCCAAAGTACGCCGGACGCCTGTTCCTGCCGCCGCCCGAGTGGGCCGAAGCAGTGGACCTCGCGATCATCGCCGCGAAAATGAACGGCGGCTCGCAACAGAACATCGAGCCGGGCTTCAAGAAGCTGATGGAACTGAAAGATCACGTGATGACGCTCGGCGAGAACCCGAATCAGGTAGCCGATCTGTTCCGCACCGGCTCGCTCGATATCGGCGGCATCTATTCGCCGGCCTTCTTCCCTGAACAGATCCGCAAGCCCGAGTACAAGATGGGCGTGACCTACGGCATGAAGGAAGGCTTCGCCACGCAACTGATGTTCACGGTGATCCCGAAGTCGCACCCCGCCGACAGCGATCTGATTCACGCGTTCATCAACCATTCGCTCGATGCCGGCGTGCAAGGCCGCATGGCTGCCGACGTGCTGAACGGACCGGTCAACTCGAAAGCGGTGATTCCGGCCGAGAGCCGCGCATTCGTGCCGAGCCCGAAACAGATCGCCGAGAAAGCAATCCTGCATGACGACAAGGCGCTCGCCGTCGTGCAGCCTGCGTGGATCAAACGCTACACCGAAATTTTCTCGGCATGACCGCGATGCTCGCGCGTTTTTCGCGGCGTGCCTCATCGGCGTCTGACGCTGCGTCGGGTGATGCGTCGGGCGCGGCTTCCGGCTCGCCCGGCGCCGCTTCCCGCGCACCGGACGAGCAGGCATCCTCGGCGCTCGCGAAAGCGCGCCCCTGGATTCTGCTCGCGCCGATCCTGCTGTTTCTCGCCATTCTCGGCGCGGCAGCGCTCGTCGTGCTGCGCATGAGCTTTGGTACGCAAGGCAACGAATGGCGCGGCTTCACGCTGCAGAACTATGCCGATCTCATCGACGGTTATTTCCTGAAGTCGCTGTGGCTCACGTTGCGGCTCGCTTTTCAAAGTATGGTCTGCGCCGTGCTGCTGGCGATTCCCGTCGCCCTCGCGATGGCGCGCACCAAGTCGCGGCTCGCGCGGCGGCTGTTGCTCGCAGGCGTGCTGCTGCCCTTGCTCGTCAATCTGCTGCTGCAAGGTTATGGCTGGCTGATCATTCTCGGCCCGGCCGGTCTGCTCAATCACGCGCTGCTTGGCGGCGGCCTCGTCGACCGCCCGGTGATGTGGCTGTATCGCGAACACGGCGTGTTGCTGGGCCTGATTCAGACGGCGTTTCCGCTGGCCGTGCTGCCGCTGTCGAGCGCGATGCGGGCGGTTTCGAGTTCGTATGAAGAAGCCGCCGCCACGCTTGGCGCGACACGCTGGCAAACGCTGCGTCATGTGTTGCTGCCGCTCGCCATGCCGGGACTCGTGTCCGGCGCGTTGCTCGTGTTCGCGTATAACGCCAGCGCCTTCGCCGTGCCCTTGCTGCTCGGTGGACGCCGCGTGCCGATGCTCGCCGTGCTGGTCCACGACCAGGTGGCGCCCCTGCTGAACTGGCCTGCCGCTTCCGCATCGGGCGTCGTATTGATGGTCGCGACACTTACCGTGATGGCACTGTCGCAGCGCCTCGTGCGCCGCACACAACGTCTCGCCGAGGAGCCTCACGCATGAGCACGCCACTTCAATCCCTGCGCCTGCCGCGTTTGCCGATGACCATGCCCGGCCAGCTCGGCAAAGCCACCGCGCTGCTCGCCGCCATCGTGCTGTTCCTCGCCGCACTGCCGATCCTGACGATGATCACCATGTCGTTCAGCGCGGCCGACACGCTCGAATTCCCGCCGCACGCCTACGGCCTGCACTGGTACCGCGCGGCGTGGCACAGCTTCGTCTCGCCAGACGCAAGCGACTCCCTCTCAATGGGCGCCGCGCTCAGCACGAGCCTGATCGTCGCGCTCTCGACGATGGTCATCGCCACGCTCGTCTCGGTGCCCGCCGCTTACGCACTGAGCCGCTACCGTTTTCGCGGCAAACCCGCGGTCGAACAACTGGTGGCGTTGCCGCTCGTCTATCCGCTGGTGATGCTCGGCTTGTCGCTGTTGCTGGTGTTCAACGTGCTGCCGATCGAACTCGGCGTATTCCGCCTGATCATCGCGCACGTGATTCTGGCGCTGCCGTTCACCGTAAAAAATTGCGCGGCATCGGTGGCTTCGATCGGCCCGGAGTTCGAGGAAGCGGCCTGCGTGATGGGCGCGAGCCCGAGCCGCGCGCTGATCGACGTGATCCTGCCGCTGATGCGCCCCGGCATTCTCGCCGGCATGCTGTTCGCGTTCATCGTCTCGTTCAACGAATTCACGGTGACCTTCTTCCTGTACGGCATCGACACGATGACGCTGCCGGTGTGGCTCTACAGCCGCACGGTGTCGTCGCTCGATCCGACCGTATTCTGTTTTGCCGTATTCATCGTCGCGATCGACTTCGCGCTGATCTGGCTGCTCGAAAAGCTGATCGGCGACGAAGGGGTGGCGCTTTGACCGCCCTTTCGATTCGCGCTGCGCTGACGCCTTTTTGCTGGAGCATTCGATGACCCATCTGACCTTGCAGGCCGTGACCAAGCGCTTCAACGCGGCCTATGCCGTCGACAGCGTCGATCTGAGCGTGCCCGACGGCAAGCTGGTGTGCTTTCTCGGGCCGTCCGGCTGCGGCAAGACCACGCTCTTGCGGATGATCGCGGGGCTGGAAACGCCGAGCTCGGGCAGCATCAATTTTGCCGGCCGCGACATCACGCATCTGCCTGCGAACCAGCGCGACTTCGGCATGGTGTTCCAGTCGCTCGCACTGTTCCCGCATATGACAGTGGCGCAGAACGTCGCGTATCCGCTCAAGTTGCGCAAGACGGCGAAAGACGCGCAAGCGCGCCGTGTTACAGAATTGCTGGAGCTGATCCAGTTGCCGCATATGGCGAACCGGCCGGTCACGCAACTCTCCGGCGGCCAGCGGCAACGCGTGGCGATTGCCCGTGCGATCGCCTCGCAACCGAAACTGCTGCTGCTCGACGAACCGCTCTCCGCACTCGACGCCAAACTGCGCGAAGCGATGCAGGTCGAGATCCGCCTGCTGCAACAGCGCCTCGGCATCACGACGATCATGGTGACGCACGACCAGCGCGAAGCGATGACGATGGCCGACGAAATCGTGGTGATGGAGAAAGGCCGGATTGCCCAGGTCGGCAAACCACTCGATATTTATCGCGATCCGGTCAGCGAATTCGTCGCTGACTTCATCGGCCTCGGCAACATCCTGCCGGTCAGCTACGACGGCGCAGGCAGCGTCAGTCTGCCGGGCGGAACGCGCATTGCGGTTGCGCAACCGGCGCGGATGCCGGAGTCCAGCAGCGATATCCGTCTGCTGATCCGACCGGAAGACGTGTGCGTCAAAACAGCGTCCAGTGACGCCGGGCAGAACCGGCTCGCCGGCACGGTGACTTTTATCCGTGACGTGGGGGCGTCGCTGGAAGCCACGATCGATTGCGCAGGATTCACGCTGACTGCCGCGACCACACCGCGCGAAACGCCGGGCCTCACGCTCGGCATGCCGGTGTTCGCGGAATTGCCACCGCATGCGTGCAAACTGATCGCCGCCCGTGCGGCGCACTGAAACGTGTCGCTAAGGCAAGGCACCGAAACGCGTCGCTGAAGCGTTCACTGAAACCCATTCCAATACCGAGTTTTCGACAGAGGAAAGACCATGAATCAGCCCCAAGTTGCTCAATCGAACACGCGCCGTGTCTTCGCCACCCTCGCCGCGACGCTCGCTTTCACCGGCCTCGGCGCGCTGTGCGCCTTTTCGTCGGCCGCGCATGCGGACGCGCTCGACAACATCGCCAAGTCCGGCACGGTTCGCATCGGCGTGTTCGAAGACTACCCGCCGTTCGGTTCGATCGGCCCGGACATGAAACCGATGGGCTACGACATCGACGTCGCCAACCTGATCGGCAAGTCGCTCAACGCAAAGGTCGAACTCGTGCAGGTGACGGGCGACAACCGCATGGCCTACCTCGCCGACCACAAGGCTGACATGCTGCTTTCAGTCGGCCAGACGCCGGAGCGCGAAAAGGTGATCGACTTCTCGCAGCCTTACGCGCCCTACTACCTCGCCGTCTTCGGCCCGAAAACGCTGCCCGTGAAGAACGCCGCCGACCTCGCCGGCAAGTCGATTTCGGTTGCGCGCGGCACGCTGGAAGACCTGAGCGTGACCAAAATCGCGCCCCCCAGCGCGAACATCAAAAGATTCGACGATCCTAACGGCGCAATTTCGGCGTTTCTTTCTGGTCAGGTACAGTTGATGGTAGTCGGCAACGACGTCGGCGCAACCATTCTCGCGCGTCATCCGGCGAACGATCCCGAGCAGAAGTTCTCGCTATTCAGCTCGCCGGATCACGTCGGTTTGAACAAGAATGAGCCGCGTCTGAAGCAAAAAGTCGACGAAACGATTGCCAAGGCCCGCAAGGACGGCACCATGAACGCGATTTCGCAGAAATGGCTGCGTGCGCCGCTGCCGGCCGACCTCTGAACCTTTATTGCGCGGACCGGCAAGGCCGGCCCGCGCCGGAGTTTGACCACACGATGAGCGCCACGCTATGACTTATGCGTTCGATTTCAGCGGCTTCGGCCTCTATGCGGGACTGCTCGCGCGCGGCGTCGCCGTCACGCTGGGGCTGACCGCCGTGTCCACCGTCCTCGGCGGTCTCGTCGGTATTGGCGGCGCGAGCATCGCCGTGGCCGGGCCGAAGTGGGCGCGCTGGGTCGTCGCGACTTACGTCGAGTTGATCCGCAATACGCCCTTCATCGTGCAGTTGTTCTTCATCTTTTTTGGCCTGCCGAGCCTCGGCATTCATATCGACGAGGTGCAGGCCGCGATTCTGGCGATGACCGTCAATCTCGGCGCGTACGCAATCGAAATCGTGCGCGCCGGTATTGACTCGATTCCGCGCGGTCAGGTGCAGGCGGCGCAAGCGCTCGGCCTGCATGGACGGCAAGTATTTCGCTACGTCGTGCTGCCGCAGGCGGTCGCCAACGTGTTTCCCGCGCTGCTGAGCCAGGTGTTGATCGTGATGCTCGGTTCGGCGGTGGTCTCGCAGATTTCGGTGCCCGATCTGACCTATGCGGCCAACTTCATCCAGTCGCGCAATTTCCGCTCGTTCGAGAGCTACGTGATCATCACCGCGACGTATCTGGTGTTGTCGATCGTATTGCGGCAACTCATGAACCGGCTCGGCCGTGGCCTCTTCGCGGGCCGCGTCGCTCGCGGCGGCAGCAGCGACAGCGCGCCGCGTAACTGGCGCACCCGCCTGATGTGGCGCACCGCCGCCCGCACTTTGCCGACGGAGCGCTGATCATGGTCGAATTCACGCTGTGGGACATCGCCCGCAATCTGTTGCTCGCCGCCCGCTGGACGGTGTTGTTGTCGCTGATCGCGTTTGTCGGTGGTGGCATTGTCGGGCTGATCCTGCTCGCGATGCGCGTGTCGCCGTTACCGTGGCTGCGGCGAATCGTGGTGGTGTATGTGGAAGTGTTCCAAGGCACGCCGCTGCTAATGCAGCTGTTTCTGGCGTTCTTCGGCCTGCCCTTGCTGGGTGTGGATGTCTCGCCCTGGGTCGCGGCAATCGTCACGCTGACGCTTTATACCAGCGCGTATCTGGTCGATATCTGGCGCGGCTGCGTGGAAGCCGTACCGCGTGGTCAATGGGCCGCGGGCGCGAGTCTGGGCATGACGTTCAGCCAGCAACTGCGCTACATCATCTGGCCGCAGGCGCTGAAGATCGCCGTGGCGCCGACGGTCGGCTTCCTCGTGCAGGTGGTGAAGAGCACGGCGCTCGCCTCGATCATCGGCTTCACGGAATTGACCAAGACCGGCACGATGATCACCAACGCAGCATTCCGCCCGTTCCCGATCTACGGCATGGTCGCGATGATTTACTTCGCGATGTGTTTCCCGTTGACCTGGTACGCGCGGGTGCTGGAGAAGCGGCAGAAGGTGGGGCAGCACCGCTAACGCTATCTTTTCTGCGGGTCTATAAAAAACGGCAACCGTTTTACACGGTTGCCGTTTTTTTTGTTGTCAGCCTGATACTTCTATCGAGCCGCTTGAGTCGACTTCCGTAACTTCGCCACGTCGCCCGCCGTGACAGGCGACCCACCGTTATTCCACCCGGCTCGCACGAAGGTCAGCACATCGGCGATCTGCTGGTCGTTGAGCACCGGTGCGTACTTCGGCATCGGATACGGCGCGGGAATGCCGCCGATCACCAGATCCTCCGTACCGTTCAGCGTCACATTGATCAGCGAGGACGAGTCCTTCTCCAGCACGTTCGGATTCCCAGCCAACGGCGCGAGCATTGGCGCAAAGCCGCGTCCGTCGACACCATGGCAGTGCATGCAATACGCCGTATAAACACGCGCACCGGCATCGTTCGCGGGACGGTTCAGCGATACCTTCGTCGCTTGTGGATCGTACGTATAAGGCGGCGAGCCACTGCCGCCCGCCGGCGGTAGCGATTTCAGGTAGGTGGACATCGCGGCGATGTCGGTGTCGTTCATGCCCTGCGTGCTGTTGTTGATCACACTGGTCATCGAACCGAATGCCGACGCATGGCGATTGGCGCCGGTCTTCAGGAACGCCTGCAGATCCTGATCGTTCCAGCGACCGAGGCCGACGTTGTGCTCGCCCGTCAGGTTCGCGGCGAACCAGCCGTCGAGCACGCCGCCCGTCAGGAACGCGCTGCCGCTTTCGTCCAGCGCCTTCTCCTGGAACGCGATGCCGCGCGGCGTATGACACGAGCCGCAATGCCCCAGGCCCTGAATCAGATACGCGCCACGATTCCACGCGACATCCTTGCCCGGCTTGTCCTGATAGGCGCCCTTCTCCAGGAACACCATGTTCCAGAACTTCAACGGCCAGCGCATGTTCAAGGGCCATTTGATGTCCGGCTCGCGATTCGCCTGCAACACCGGCGCGACGCCGCTCATGAAGTACGCATACAGCGCTTTCATGTCGTCGTCGTTGACCTTCGCATACGACGGATACGGCATCGCCGGATACAGGTTGTGCCCGTCTTTCGCGACGCCTTCGCGCATCGCTTTCGCAAAGTCCTCTTCCGTGTAACTGCCGATGCCGGTTTGCTGATCCGGCGTGATGTTGGTGGTGTAGATCTGGCCCATCGGCGTGGTCATCGGCAGGCCGCCCGCAAACGGTTTGCCTTTCGGCGCCGTATGGCAAGCGACACAATCGCCCACCTTCGCAAGATAGGCGCCGCGTTGCACCAGTGCCTGATCCGCCGCTTGTACCGGAGCTTGGGTGAGGAACGGCAACGCCACACACAGCGCTGCACCGAAACCCTTGAGTGTGTTTTTCATGTTGGGCTCTCAGGCGGTTTGTAGTTGACTGCCGACCGGCAATTGCCGCAGCCGCTTGCCGGTCGCCGCAAAAATCGCGTTCGTCAAAGCCGGCGCGAGCGCCGCCGTACCCGGTTCGCCGATGCCGCCAGGCGCCTCGCTGCTCTTCACGATATGCACCTCGATCGGCGGTGCCTGATCGATGCGCAGCATCCGGTAGTCGGTGAAGTTGTTCTGCTCCACGCGACCGTCCTTGATCGTGATCTCGCTGTAGAGCGCCGCCGTGATGCCGAAGATGATGCCGCCCTGTACCTGCGCTTCGATCGTGTTCGGATTCACCACCATCCCGCAATCGACCGCGCACACGACCCGCTTGACGGCCACCTCGCCCTGATCGACCGCAACGTCGACCACCATCGAAAAGAAGCTGCCGAACGCATGCATCACCGACACGCCGCGCCCCTGCCCCTTCGGCACCGCGCTGCCCCAGTTCGCCGCCTGCGTGGCCGTATTGAGCACGTTCAGCGCGCGTGGCGTTTTGCCCAGCAGATCCTGGCGATATTTCACCGGATCGATTTTCGCCTGAGTGGCGAGCTCGTCGATGAAACTCTCGACCACGAAGGTGCCGCGCGTCGGCCCCACGCCGCGCCAGAACGCCGTCGGTACTGCATGCGGTTCCTGGCGCACATAGTCGATCAGCTGATTCGGCAAGTCGTACGGCAGATCCGAGGCGACTTCCACCGCATCCGGGTCGATACCATTCTTGAACGCGGGCGGCGCGAAACGCGCCAGGATCGACGAGCCGACAATCCGGTGCTGCCACGCGATCGGCTTGCCGTTCGCGTCGAGGCCGGCGGAGATCTTGTCGTAGTAATACGGCCGGTACATGTCGTGCTGGATGTCTTCTTCGCGCGTCCAGACAACCTTCACCGGCGTCGACACCTGCTTGCCGATCTTGACCGCCTGCGTGACCATGTCGAACTCGAGCCGCCGGCCGAAGCCGCCGCCAATCAGATGGTTGTGCACGACGATCTTGTCAGCCGGCAAACCGGTGACGGCAACCGCGGCGTCCACCACCCGCGTCGGCACCTGCGAGCCGAGCCAGACATCGCAGCCGTCGGGCCGCACGTGCACCGTGCAGTTGATCGGCTCCATCGTGGCGTGCGCGAGGAACGGCTGCTGATACACGGCGTCGACGCGCGTCTTCGCGTTTGAAAACGCGTTGTTTACGTCGCCGTCTTTACGCGCCACCGCACCGTTTTGCTGCGCAGCCTTGGCGAGATCGTCGACGATCTGCCTCATCCCGATCTGCGCGCCCGCGCCTTCGTTCCATTTGATATCGAGCGCCTGCAAACCGCGTTTGGCGGCCCACGTGTGATCGCCGATCACGGCGACCGCGTTATCCACTTTGACGACCTGGCGCACGCCGGGAATCTTCTTCGCGTTGGTATCGTCGACGCTCGCGAGCGTGCCGCCGAACACCGGGCAGTTCGCGATGGCCGCGTAGACCATGTCCGGCACGCGCACGTCCAGTCCGAACATCGCCGTGCCGTCGACCTTCTCGGGTGAATCGAGGCGCTTCACCGCAGTGCCGATCACCTTGAAGTCTTTCGGATCTTTCAACTTGACGTTCTGCGGCACGGGCAGTTTGGCTGCGGCCGTCACCAGCTGGCCGTAGCCGATGCTGCGATTGCTCGCCGCATGAATCACCTGCCCGGCTTCTGCATGACAGCTCGCCGGATCGACTTGCCATTGCTGCGCGGCGGCGCTGATCAAGACGGTGCGTGCAGTCGCGCCAGCCCGGCGCATCGGCTCCCAGGCATAGCGGATCGACGTCGAGCCGCCGGTGAGCTGGCCGCCGAGCAGCGGATCCATGAAGAGCTTTTCGTTCGGCGGCGCGTGGTCGAGCGTGACCGAATCGAGCGGCACTTCGAGCTCTTCGGCGATCAGCATCGGGATCGATGTGTAGACGCCTTGCCCCATTTCGACCTTCGGGATCACCAGCGTGACCTTGCCCGCGGTGTCGATCTGGATGAAAGCGTTCGGCGCGAACACGCCGCTTTGTGGCGCTTCATCGCCATCGCCGCCGATTACTGATTTGCCGGCCTTCTGGTCCTGACTGACGGCCGGCATGCTGAAGCCGAGCAGCAAGCCGCCGCCGGTTGCCGCGCTTACCGTGACGCCGAATTTGAGGAAGGTGCGGCGCGAGATGCCGCCTTTCGGCGGTTGCGCGTCGTTTTGTGAATCGAGCAATCCCTGGGACATGTCAGGCTCCCTTCGCGGCTTGCTTGATCGCCGCGCGGATGCGGTTGTACGTCCCACAGCGGCAGATGTTGCCGGCCATGGCAGCGTCGATATCCGCATCGCTTGGATTGGAGTTGCTCGCGATTAGCGAAGCCGCCGACATCACCTGCCCGGACTGACAGTAGCCGCATTGCACGACGTCCAGCTGACGCCACGCCTGCTGCACCTTCTGCCCGGCCGGCGTGCTGCCGACCGCTTCGATGGTGGTGATTTTCTTATCGCCGACGGCCGCTGCCGGCAGCACGCACGAGCGCACCGCGACGCCATCGAGATGCACGGTGCACGCGCCGCATTGAGCGATACCACAACCGAACTTGGTGCCGGTCAAGCCGACGAGGTCGCGCAAGACCCACAGGAGGGGCATGTCGGGGGGTGCGTCGACGGTATGAGTCTGGCCGTTAATGTTGAACGTTGTCATGGGCGGCTCCGGGTGGGGTTTATTGTTTGTCAGGCTGTTTAGACAGAGACGTCGAACCAAAACGCAAAGACTTGCCGTGTTTATTCGACACGCCGTGCTAATACGTCATGCGGCCACTGTTCAATTGCGGGTTAATGAGTACAGTAAATGATGCGCAGCACGCTTGCACTGGAAGGGACCCGGAAATTGTAGCCGTGGATAAAGAAGTTCGCCGACAACGTGACATGTCCGCGTGCGCATTCACACGGCGAAAAGGACTTCGCGGCGGCGCTTGCCGGAAGTGAAACGAGATTCAAATCAATGCGTTACCATTGCGGCATTAGTTTGACTATCCGAAGGAGCGGCAAGATGAACGACCAGCAATGCATTCAATTCCTCTCGGAAATTCGCAAACCGCTACTGGCGCTGCATAAATCGATTCTCGATCACGAGCGCGCGGCGTACGAAAAGGAATTCGGCCCTGTGACCCCGGCGGCCTTCCTGCAGGTGCTCATTAACGGTTCGGCGTTCCGCTGGCTCACGCCGCTCTCCACGGTCATTGCCAACGTCGACGAGATTCTCGACGACAAAGAAGCGGACGCCGCCGATCGGCTCGCCGCAGCCGAAGCCGTCTCCGGCCTCTTTTCTCCCGACCAGCCCAACAACGCATTCCTGCCGCGCTACTTGCCGCTCCTGCAAGTCGACCCGGCGATCCTGCATCACCACGGCCAGGTTTCGCAATTGCTGCGTGGCGCTGAAGCAAAGTAGCCGGCGGCGCGTTACTTCGTCTGGGGCTCGTTGGGCTTCGTTGGTGTTAGCCGAAGGTTGTCGCTGGGGTGGAACGCAGCAGCGCGCCATCCGGTATTGATTGCGGCTTCGGCTCCCGAATTCGCTCACCATTGCTGCGCGCACATTCTGGTCAATCACGCGTCGTTTCGTTGAATACCGAATCGACGCGTCCTCGACGATTACCAGGCTTCCCGAATCCAGCCAACACAAAAATACCTTGTTTCAAGGTGATTTATGCGCGTTTCGTAACAGTGCGCTATATCCGCGTCACCCACCGTTCAATCCAGCAACGCCGTGAGTCACAATCTTTTCAATTTGCCTGGCTTTGCTGAATAAAACAAAGGTGAGCTTTTGCGGGAGGCACTCGGAGCATGCTACGAAAAGCCGGTCAGCGCGCTTCGGAGCACCCTGCTAAGGTAAGCAGACTTTCTCGCGACGCTCATCATCATGCAAAACTGGCCGCTTCCTGAAAGCTATACGTTCCGTGATCAAACCGTGCGTTTTCGCGTGACCGGCAATGGCCCGCCGCTGGTGCTGGTTCATGGCACACCGTTTTCTTCGTATGTGTGGCATCGCATCGCCCCGCATCTCGCGCAAGTACGCACAGTGTATTACTACGATCTGCTTGGCTACGGCCAATCCGAGCAACGCGACGCTCAGGACGTCTCGCTCGGCGTACAGAACGTGCTGCTGGCGGAATTGCTCGCGCATTGGGACCTGACGAATCCGGACATCATCGCGCACGATTTCGGCGGTGCAACTTCCTTGCGCGCGCATCTCATTGATGGGTGCGACTATCGCAGCCTCACGCTGATCGATCCGGTGGCAGTCGCGCCATGGGGTTCGCCGTTCGTGCAGCACGTGCGCGAACACGGCGCGGCGTTCGCCGGGCTACCGCCGTATATCCACGAAGCGGTCGTGAAGGCGTACGTGCGCGGCGCGATTGCTCGCGATATTCCGGACGAAGAACTCGCGCCTTATGTGACGCCGTGGCTCGACGCAACGGGACAAGCCGCGTTCTACCGCCAGATCGCCCAGATGGATCAGCGCTATACCGATGCGGTCGAAACACGTTATTCGCAGATGCGTTGCCCGACGCAAATCCTGTGGGGCGAAGACGACCAATGGATTCCGCTCGAACGCGGCCGGCAACTGGCGGCAGTCATACCCGAGGCACGCTTTCAGGCGGTGCCCAAGGCCGGTCATCTGGTGCAGGAAGATGCGCCCGAAGCGATCGTTGCAGCGGCGCTGCGCTGGTTCGATTGAAGGAAGGCGCGTTATGGGTGGCCGGTCTGATCTGCCCGGTAGTGGACCCGGAGGACCCGGAGGACCCGAATGCGAGGATGTGACGAAGCAGCGATCCCGGCAAATGACTGGCCGGGATCGCTGCTTGTTTGGTGTTGGCGAAAAATCGCCGGCTGATTCTTAGGCGCGCCTAACCGCGCCCTTGCGGCAAATACGGCATCGGATCAACCGGCTTGCCGTCGCGGCGCAACTCGAAGCCGACCGAGACGCGCGAGTTGTTCTCATCGCCCATCTCGGCAATCTGCTGGCCTTGCCGCACGATGTCGCCGATTTTGACCAGTAGCTTGCGGTTATGCGAGTACGCGGTCAAAAAGTCCTTGTTGTGCTGAACGATGATCAGACTGCCGTAACTGTTCAAACCGGTGCCGGCGTACATCACCTTGCCGTCGGCCGCGGCCCGCACCGGATCGCCGGGCTTGCCGCCGATTTCGATGCCGCGTGTTTCGCCCGGCTGGAATGCTTCGACTACACGGCCACCTGCAGGCCATGCCAGCGACACGCCGTTCGCATGCCGCGAAGTTTGCTGCGCGACTTCGCGTGCCTCGGCGGCGCTAGGCGCGGCTGATGGCGTAGCGGACTGCGCCGTTGTCTGCGAAGTGGTTGCCGCCGGCGCCTGCTGCGCGGCAAGCGGAGCAGCTGGCGCGGACACCGCCGCAGCCTTCGCAGCGGCGGCTGCCGCATTGGCTGCCCGCACCGTTTCCGGCGATGCGACGTGTAGCACCTGACCAAGCTTCAATCGCGAGGACGGCTTGAGCCCGTTCCACGCCTGTAACTGCCTGACACTGCAATGATGATGCTGCGCGATGCGCGCCAACGTGTCGCCACGCTTGACGCGATACACCAACGGCGGCGACTTCTTAAGCGGCGTGCCGTCGTCGGCGGCCGACTGGACCGACGAACCTGCAAGCGCACCGGAGGCCGGCGCGGCAGCCGCTGCCGGCACACCGGACGCAGCCGATGCGCCCGATGCCGCGCCAGTTTGCGCGTCCTGCTGTCCCACATTCGCACAACCGCTGACCGCCAGCGCGACCCACACGCCAGCCAGACTGGCCATCATTGTTCTGTCGAAACGCTTTCCCAACATGTTCGACTCCTGCTTTTTATTGGCGAGCCGGATGCTGCCCTGTCGCGTGCGATGCGCGCATTCTGACGAAGCGCTGCTTTCTGCCGCGACACAGCGAGGCCGCCTCGTGCGGCGCCCACCCGTGCCCTGCCGTCCAACCCAATCCCTTTCGCCTTACTGGATGCCCAGATGCTGAATGCCCAGACGCCGGATGCCCGAAAACAGCCGATCTTCCGCGAAAAGGGCCAGATTGCCGATTAAAATTCACGCGGAATTGTAAAGTGCGTTTTGCAAAAAACGTCCCGGTCCACACAAACAGATACAAACCTTACGTACGGTGATGCAGACACGGCTGCGTCCACAACCAGTCCTCACGCGCGGTGCCGGCCTCGCGTCTCAACGCGCATGATCGCGAAGACCCGTAAACGGCCGCACCACCCGACGAACGGACGATAACGCTTGCTTATCGGCAGAACGCTGCAAAAACTTGAATTGCCGGTACGCGAGACGGGAAGCGAAGATGGGGAAATGCGCAGGCGAGCGGCCGGACAGACGTGCGTCCGCCCGGCCGCAGCGACTGGCCTGACCTAGCTGTAGGTATGACCTTGGTACAACACGAAACCGACCGGATGATGCGTGAAATGCAGCACCGGCAGAACGGGGTTGTTGTTATCGGCGGTGGGATAGGCGCTGGCCTGGGCGATGTATTCGCCTTGCGCCTCGATTGGCTGGCCGACCTGCAAACCAGGAATTTCCTGCGCGAGCCCTTCGCTGTCGCCGTACCGCACGGCAACGAATACTTCGGTACCGACGAGGTTCTGCGTGCCGCCGTCGAACTTCACGACACTGTCGATCTTGATGACGAATTGCTGATGTTCGGCGGCGTGGTGAAATTCCGGGCTGAGGAAAACCTTGCTGATCGTACCCTGTACGCAAGCCAGCGGCGCGCCCACCGAATGAGGGTCACTATGATGAGGAAGAACCTGCGTTTCGAGATTGCTCATGAAGTCTCCGTGAAGGACATCGAATCGGTCTACGGCGAAACGTACTGCGCGCCGCCAGACAGCAACGACGCGATACCGTTTGAGCAGACCATTAGGCGCGAGTTCATTGCGCGCCATTCGCGGGAGACACAAGGATTGGCGTGAGAAGACGTCAATCGTTAGCCTGGCGGTTTGGTGGCCTGGTGGCCAGCACATAAAAAAACCGGTGCCCATATCGGCACCGGCTCTTTCTTACATAACGATTAGCGCTTCATTTCCAGCGCCCAACGCATGGCATGCTTTAACGCAACGCCTTCACCGCATCGGCCGTCACGTCGGCGGGTTGGCCGCCGTACGTCGCACGCAGATAGTTAGCAAGCTGCGCGAGTTCCGTGTCGCTGAGTTGCGTGGCGAAGCCCGGCATCTCCTGCATCCGCTCGAGGCCCGGGAAATCCTGCGCTCCGATGCCGTCGAGCATCGCCACGATCAGGTTGTGCGCATCGCTTTGACGCACTGTCGAGTTGCCGTGCATCGGCACCGCGACGTGCGGCTTGCCCTCGCCGCTCAGTCCGTGACAGCCCGCACACACCGCGAGATACACATTGCGCCCCGCCTCGAGTTGCGCGGCATCGGCGGAGACCGATTGCAATGGTTGCGGCGCCGGCCCCTGATCGCCGAGCAGATACGTCGACATCGCGCGCAGATCGTCATGCGTCATGTACTGACTGCTCAGATGCACCACCGGATACATCTCGCCGAAAGCCGAGCCTTGCGGCGCAATGCCCGTGGCGAAGAATGTCTGCAGGTCCGCGGCGGTCCAGCCACGTGCTGCCAAACCATGCGGCGTGATGTCCGGTGCGGCGATCCTGCCGAGCGCCGCGCCCGTTAGCGATTTGGCGCCGTCGAGTTGGCCGAACTTGCCGCGCGGCGTATGACATTCGGCGCAATGGCCGAGTGCGCTCGCCAGATAGCGTCCGCGATTCCAATCTGCGGACTGCCCTTTCGACGCATCCGGCAACGTGTCCTTCAGGAACACCCAGTTCCAGAAGCGCACGCCAAAGCGCATGTTGAACGGGAACGACAACTCGGGCTCGTGGTTCGCCACGGCCGCCGGCTTCTGCGCCATCAGGTATGCGTAGATCGCATCGCTATCCGCGCGCGACAACTGGCGGTAGGACGTGTACGGCATGGCCGGATACAACTGCTTCGTCGGTGTGACGCCGTCGTGCAGCGCCTTGTAGAGATCGTCCGCGCTCCAGTTGCCGATGCCGTGGTCCTTGTCCGGCGTGATGTTGGTGCCGTAGAAGGTGCCGAACGGCGAGGCCAGCTTCACGCCGCCGGCGAACGGCGCACCATCCGACGTGGTGTGGCAGGCCGCGCAATCGGCGGCTTTTACGAGGTAACGGCCGCGCGCGAGCGGATCGGCGGCGGTGGATTGCGGACCCATTGCGGCAGCGGCCTGCATCGCTGCGGCGGAGTCGTCCTGTTTGCCGCAAGCGCTTAGCAAAGCGGCCGTGCCGAGCAGCAGCAACGCGCGACGCACATTCATCGCGGGAGTCATCATGCCGCGTCCTTTACGAGGCCAGGCGTGGTCATCACAACCTCCTTCACGGCTTCGTAGTAGCGCACGTAGCCCGTGCAGCGGCAGATATGGTCGTTCAGCGCCTCGGTGATGGTTTGCTCGACCTTGTCTTTGGCAATCGGCTGACGCTTCAGACGTTCGATCAGCACGGTCGCCGCATTGACGAAACCGGGCGTACAGTAACCGCACTGAAAACTGAAGTGTTCGAGAAACTTCTGCTGGATCGGCGACAGTTCGACGACCTCGCCTGCCTCGTTGCGCTTCGCGTGGCCTTCGATCGTGCGGATGGTTTTGCCATGAAAGAAATTCGCGCCCGTGATGCAGGTGCGCACTTCTTCGCTGGTGCCGTCCGGCTTGTCGACGATCACGACGCACGCGTGGCAGATGCCCTGGCCGCAGCCGAGTCGCGAGCCGGTCAGGTGCAGATACTCGTGCAGGAAGTCGATCATCATCAGACCGGCAGGCACGTCGGTCGGGCCGACGATCTCGCCGTTCACCTTGACCGACACCGGCAGCGTGCGGAAATGCGTCAACGGACGCTCGACTACGGTTGCGGCCGGCGCGGCGGCAGCAACGCCCGTGGCACCAGAAGCACCAGAAACAGCGCCCGCGGGACCGGAGGCCACGGTAGCTGCGGCGGAAGCGGAAGCGCCAGAAACGGTGCTCGAGGCAACAGCGGCGCTCGCAGCACTAGCGGAAGTTTGAGTAGGGGCCGTCATGCGAGCACCTCCTGAATACGTTGCGGGGTGACCGGCAGGTCGGTAAATCGATGTCCGATCGCGTGCGCGATACCGTTCACGATGGCGCCGACCACCGGGATCATCACCACTTCGGCGATGCCCTTCGGCGGGTCGGTCTCGGTGAGCGGCGGCAGCACTTCGCCGGTCTGGGTCCAGACGGCGACATCAGTCGCGCGCGGCAAGTGATAGCGATTGAAGTTCCAGGTGCCGTTGCCAGGACCGTCTTCATAGAGCGGCAGATGCTCGTGCAATGCGTGACCGATGCCCATCGCAAGGCCGCCTTGCAGCTGGCCCGACACAAGTTGCGGCGAGAGCTGATTGCCGCACTCCATGATCGAGTGATGGGCGAGTAGATCCACCTTGCCGCTCGCTTCATGCACCGACAACTCGACCAGCGTGCCGACCGCGCTGTAATACGTCACGGCCGCGTTGTTGCGCTGAACCGGCGGTATGAACACGCGCTGACGATCGAGCACGCGGTAATGGTTCGGCGTGGTTTGCAGTTTCTTTTTATCGGCCGAAGCGTTGTCGCCATATCTCAGCGCAAGCCCATCGAGCGGCAGGCGCTCGACATTGCCGTCGATCTCGAAGTCCGACTCGGTCCATTGCCAGCGATTGAACACATGCACCGTCGCGCCGGTGACCAGACCCAACTCGTGTGCCTTCTTCGCGAGCTGTTCGAACGGCAACGCTTCGAGCCCCGCTGCGGACAGCTTGCCGTCGACCCACCGCGCGTCCTCCATGCGCACCACCAGCGGCGCGGCTTGACCACCGCCGCCACCCTGGCTCCAGATCGCCATCGCCGCCGGCCACAGACCGTGCGCGAAGACGACGCGTGCCGCTTCGCGCGTGCTGTGCGTGAAATAGAACGCCGAATTCGTCGCGCTCGACGGCGACGCATAACCCGGCGACCAGCGCGGATTCGCGGCCAGCTTGTCCTGGTCCGCTTGCGACATCATGTACGGATCGCCACTCGTGACGACCGGCAGATCGGGCCAATCGGTGATCGCGACATGCACGTCGGTGGCCGGCTTGCCGAGCCACTTCGCGACCGCGATCGCCTGCGAGGTCGACATGCCGGTGCCGATTTCGGCTGCCGTGTGTTGCAAACCGATCTTGCCGTCGGCGCTGAACTCGACCTTGGCGAACGAGGTTTCCGCGCCCGTACCGAAGTCCTTTTGCACGCACGCAAAACCGACGCCATAGCGCTTGCCCGGATGCGCGGCTTCGAACTCGGCCTTACGCTTCACGCGATTCACCCACAACGGGTGAACCTTCGCCTTCTGCAACACGTCGTCGACGCGAATCGCGCCTGCGGGTACCGCGCCCTGGGTGTTCTTCATGCCCGAACGCAACGCGTTTTTCAGGCGGAAGTCGATCGGATCGAGTTTCAGCTGCGCGGCGATTTCGTCGACCATCATTTCGGTCGCGGCCATGCTTTGCAGCGTGCCGTAACCGCGTGCCGAACCAGCGTCGATCGCGCGCGAAGCAATCGCCACCGCCGAGAGATCGTTCTTCGGGAAGTAATAGATCGATTGCGCAGCCGTCGCGCCGACCATCGCCACCGACGGCGAGAAGTTGCACCGCCCGCCGCCGTCCGCTTCCATCGCGGCCTTGAACGACTGCATCAGACCGGTGTTCTTATCGACGGCGATCCGGTAGTTCATCTTGAACGCATGGCGTTTCAACGACGTCTGGAACTGCTCGTAGCGATCGTTCGCAAGACGCACCGGGCGGCCGTCCGCATACATCGCGCAGACGAGGCCGTAAAACGGCACGTTGAAGTGATCCTTCGAACCGTAGCCCACCGTGTAGCACGGGTGAATGAACAGGTTCTTCACCGGAAACGCGCACTTCGCGACCATGCCGGCCGCGCTGTCGGCAACTTCGGACGGCGCCTGGGTCGGCACGACCATGTGCAGCGATTGCGTCGCCGCGTCGTACCAGCAGTTCGCGTTGTCGGGTTCGAGCGCGGCCGTGTCGATCGACTGCGTGTTGTACTCGCGCTCCATGACGAGCCAGTCCGCCGACGGATGATCCAGTTCCTGCTGGATTTGACCGGCGTGGAACATGCCCTGCTCGTCGAGCTTGCCGTGTTCGACGCCGTCCGGCCACACCGGCTGGTGCTTGCGCATCATGCTCGGGAACACCGGCGCGTCTTTCAGACTGGAGAAGATATCGTCGTCATACGGCGTCTTGCCGCCGACGCGCACGAAACGGAACGTGCCCCACGGATCGCGCTCGAGCGGCCCGGTTTGCGCACCGTAACGGATGATCTGATCCTGGAACTTGAGCTTGTCTTTTGCGAAGCGGAAGCGCGCGAAGTCGTGATAGATCAGGATCGCGACCGCCTGGCCGAGATACGCGGGCGTCTTGCCCGGCGGCAGCAACATGTCGTCGCCGTAGAAGGCCGGGAAGATCAGGCCGTCGCGCACCAGATCGGCCGCCGTCACCACGCGGTCGGGTTTCAGATCGTCGCCGAGCAGCGACAGGTCAAAGCCTTCATAGCTGCGGTCGGCTTGCGTCGTACGCAGGATGAAGGCATGCGATTGCTGCTGCGGCCAGTGCGGCATGTCGGCGGCGCGGATGTCGCGCGCGAACACTTTCGAGCCCGTCACTTTGGCGATACCGTCGATGCGGAATTTCGCCTGCCCATCGGCGGCGTCCCACTGAACCGGCGTCAGAATTTTGTCTTCGAACAACGCAGCAAATGCGCGGCTGCCCATCGGCGCGATACACACCGACACACCCGCCAACACGCTGGCCTTCAGAAAACTACGACGCGAAAGGTCGAGTTTCCCCATGGACTTCTCCTTTAGTGAACACAGCGGCAACTCGTGAGCAGGACGATCGTGGAAAACGTCAGGTCTCGCGCGAGACCACACGCTTGCTCGCGCGTGGCGAACCTGCGCTGGACGGCGATAACCACGAGGGAGGTGTTCGAACCGCGGGCGCTTGCTTGAGCCCGGGCGTACCGGCGACGTGCAGTAGCCATCACTTCGGCTGCCGCAGTCGATCTGATTGACCTTGAACTACCGTGAGTTGCCTTTTCCCTGCCCGACAGAGGGCCAAGGGCCGGGATTATCTCGCTGTTTAGACGCACGGTGCGTCATTTTTTGTCAGCTATCTCGCAAATAACGGATTGGGTATGAATCGTTATAACAGTGGGTTTATTGCACTTTCTGTTATCTGTCGCTGATCAACGATGGCCGCTATTTTGTCGCGAGCGTACTTACTAAAACGTACTTAACTAAGCGCGCAGAATCGTGATCCCCAATGCTTCGAACGGCGTGGTCAGCACCTCCGGCGTGTTCCGCTCGACGACGATCGTGCTGGCCGCCGACACGTCCGCGATCTTGTACGCCGACGCCGCATTGAGTTTTTCCGCCGACGCCAGCACCACGGTTTCCGCCGCATGTTCCGCGAGCGCGCGCTTCACGTAGGCCTCCTCCATATCCCCGGTGCTCAGGCCCGCTTGCGGATGCACACCCGTGACGCCCATGAAGTAGAAGTCGGCGCGAATGTGGCTGAGCGATTCGATGGCCGCCGCGCCCACGTTGACCATTGAATGCCGGAACAGACGCCCGCCGATCATGATGACCTCGAGCTCGGCGTGCTCGGCCAGTTCGACGGCGATGCTCGGGCTGTGCGTGACGATCGTCGCCCGCAAATCGCGCGGCAAGTGACGCGCCAGTTGCACGGCCGTCGTGCCGCCGTCGATGAACGCAATCTGCCCGCGCGCGATCATGCCCGCCGCCGCCCGGCCGATCGCCGCTTTCGACGCCGATTCGATGCGCTCGCGCCCGGCAAAATCCACCGCCGCCGGCGACGCCGGCAAGGCGCCGCCATGCACGCGCTGAAGCTGCCCCTCGGCGGCGAGCTCGCGCAGATCGCGGCGGATGGTGTCCTCCGAGACGTCGAACTCGACGCTCAAGGTCCTGGCGATCACCTGCCCGTCACGCTTGAGCGCGTCAAGGATCAACTGTTTTCTTTGCGACGTGAGCACGGTGGTCATCCCGGAAGCATTTTGGCAATTTGCACGAAAATTCTTGTTTTTGCACGATATTGCACGATACCATAAATTGCATGCGGTGCAGACCGCGTTTCCCAATGGAACAGGATGCGAGCCATGAACGAAATCGCCGGGCGGGTGCGGATCGTCGACGTGAAAGTGCTATCGGACGACTGGTACGTGCTGAAGAAAACCACCTTCGACTACCAACGCGCGGACGGCCGTTGGCAGCGCCAGAGCCGCGAAACCTACGATCGCGGCAACGGCGCGACGCTGTTGCTATACGACCCGCGCCGCCGCACTGTGGTGCTGACGCGGCAATTCCGACTACCGGCGTTCGTCAACGGTCATCACGGCATGCTGATCGAGGCGCCGGCGGGTCTGCTGGAAGCAGCCTCGCCCGAAGAACGGATTCGCGCCGAAGTCGAAGAGGAAACCGGCTACCGCGTGCATGAAGTGCGCAAGGTGTTCGAAGCCTTCATGAGCCCGGGTTCGGTGACAGAAAAGCTGCACTTTTTCGTCGCTGAATATGATGCGGTGGCGAAAGTCAGCGCGGGCGGCGGCATTGCCGACGAGGGCGAAGATATCGAGGTGCTGGAGCTACCGGTGAACGAAGCGCTGGCGATGGTCGAGCGCGGCGAGATCGTCGACGGGAAGACAATCATGTTGTTGCAGTACGCAAAGTTGAATCTGTTCTGCGCGTAAGCGTTGCCTCGCCACAAGCCGCGGCATTTCAGACTAATCCCACGCGACTTTGGGAAAAGGACGATATGTCGGCGAACGTCAAAAAAATATCCTTACGGGTCCTTTTAAAGCCTACCTGCCTCCCGGTCATTGCGAGGCAGGTCTTTGAACGGGCAAACCATTTCCGTCAGTATATTTTTTACTTCGTCAGCTTCATAAAGCCGGCGAATGATTTGAGGTTTAAGTGGATTCTCTTAATTCAGCGAACAGATTCATGGGTGGCTTCTTTTTCGGCGCCCTGATCGCTGCAGTCGTAATGGTATTGCTGTGCAATGCTGGTGATTTTTCGCCGTTTATCTCGAAACTGCATGCTTTGGAACAGGTCATCCTCACCGTGCTCATTTCGCTCGTTATCGTCGATGCAAAACCATTGGCTTATAAGACCGTCTGGCGTGAACGCCGCTGCAGTTTCGTACTCGATGAAGATCTAACCGCGACTATTCGCGGTAGAACGTTCGGCATTCCCGCCGGCGTGGCAGTCGGGATTCTGATTCAGAACTACGTGATGAATTGATCTCCCGTCGTACGGGAAGCGATATCCATCGCGCCAGGGCTCAGCAGTCATCATTCAGCCCACCACCGGCGAGCCCTGCCATCTCCTAGAACTTATGCCGTATCGCCGCGCGCACCACGACCTGCTTCGACGTCGATGACGGCGACTGCGTGCCGGGCGTGAAGGCGTCGTCCAGAATCGAATAGGTGGGGTCGCCGGTCACCTGCTGGTATTCGCCCTGAATGTACACATCGGTGCGTTTAGACAGGTTGTAGTCCGCCATCAGGCCGAACGAATGAATCTTCGGCTTCACGCCGCCGCTCGTGGCGTCGTAGGTTTCCATCGTGTAGACGTACTGCGCGCCGACGAACAGCACTGGCGAAATCTGATACTTGCCGTTCACCTCGAAGTTCTGATACTTCAGCGAGTTCAACAGCACGCCCGGCTGCACGAGCGGCGTCACGCCGAGATAGCCGTTGCCGGTCGGATCCAGATAGTTCGAGTTGGTGTACACGAAGCCCGCCGTGGCCGGGCCGAAGGTATAAGTGATCCCGCCGCCGAACACGCGCATGCGGGCGGCGATGAAACTGGCGTCGTTCGCGGTGATCGCGCCGTTTGAGCCGTTGCCGGGATTGTCGGCCTGCAGATAGGCCGCGGCAACCAGCAGTCCGCCATAGGTGTACTGGCCGCCGAAACTGTAGGCGCGATTGTTGGCGAAGCCGGTGTCGTTGCTGAAGCTGTAGACGCCGCCGAACTGGAAGCCCGAGATCGACGGGCTGGTGTACTTGACGCTGTTGTCGAGACGGAACGAGTTATCGGTGTTGTCGTTATCGTACGGGTGCGAGAACAGGGAACCGGCCCAGTTGCCGTTGGCCGTGGTCTGTGCCAGATAGTCCACCACCGAGTCGTACTGGCGGCCGAACGTCAAGGTGCCGTATGGCTCCGAACTCAGACCGACGAACGCCTGGCGGCCGAACATCCGGCCGCCCTGGTTGAGCCGCCCGGAACTGACGTCGAAGCCGTTTTCAAGCTGGAAGATCGCCTTCAGGCCGCCGCCCAGCTCCTCGGCGCCCTTCAAACCCCAGCGGCTGCCTTGCGCATAGCCGCTCGCGAGTTCATAGACATGGCCGCGGCCGACATTGTTGGTGTAGTTGATGCCTTCATCGAGCACGCCGTACAGCGTCACGCTCGTCTGGGCAAAAGCAGGCAGGGAGAAAATCGCTAACGAAGTGGCGGACAAAGCAGTGGAGACAGCCAGCGCGAACACTTGCTTGTTCATGAAGATCTCCCTGAGCTCGAGTAATGGGACAACTCGATCCGACCGCTTTCTTATTGACGCTTCTCGAGGCGTTTAGCGACCCCGACGCGCTTTGAAGAAATCCTCACACGCCGTTACGTCGCCGTCCATCAGGTGTCGCGCGCATATCTCAAAACGTTGCGAAATCTCCACTGCGTGGGGCAGCCCCTTTTTTCGCAACGCTTATTCAGGTAAACGGCGCCGCGCCGTCGGGACTTAAGCTGGGTGTCGCATTAGGCGCGTCGGCCTTGCGGGTTTCGCAGCAGTTTTGTCATGGAAGGAAATATAATCGAAAGCTTTTGCGGCGCTGCAGCGGAACTCTGCGCCCTCAAATGGGTCATTTTTACTGGCCTCTGCAGCCGCGCCTGGCATGGCCGGTTCAAGCGGCGACACGGATGACCGCCCCGCGGGTCGCGCATCCATCAGTCCGCCGCCCGCCGCAACACCTAATCCAATTTCAAAAGCTTCGTGAGACGCCTGCTGCGCTGAACTAGCGCGCCGTCGCACGGGGCTGCTTTTGGCACTACACAATGCAAAAGTCGCAATCCCGCTTGATCGAGCTCGATTTTTTCCGCGGGCTGGTCCTCCTGATCATCGTCGTCGATCACATCGGCGGCAGCATTCTGTCGCGCGTTACGCTGCACGCCTATGCGCTGTGCGATGCGGCCGAAGTCTTTGTGTTCCTCGGAGGCTTCGCCACGGCGACGGCCTACGCGGCACTCGCCGAACGGCGTAACGAGGCGACGGCGCGCAGCCGCTTCCTGCGGCGCTCGCTCGAAATCTATCGCGCCTTCCTCATCACGGCCGGCCTGATGCTGCTGGTCAGCGCGGTGCTGACCGCGTTCAGTATCGACGGCCCAAATCTCGCCACCACGGATCTCGACGATCTGATGGATACCCCCGTGGCCGCCCTGCGCGACATCCTGCTGTTCCGCCGTCAGCCGTACCTCGCTTCCGTGCTGCCGATGTACGCGTTCTTCGCGCTGCTGGTGCCGATGATCCTGCCGCTCGCGCGCAGCAAGCCATGGCTGCTGCTGGCCGGCAGCGTTGCGCTGTGGGCAGGCGCACCGGCGATCGACGCCTACCTGCCCGCCGCGCCGGACATGCACTGGGACTTCAACCCGTTTGCCTGGCAGTTTCTGTTCGTGCTCGGCGTGTTGGCACGTTGCCAGCCGGTTTATCAGCGGATCAGCGCACACCGGCTCGGCTGGCTGGTCAGCGTGCTGGCGTTCGCCGTGGTCGCCGCCGCGGCCTACTACAAACTCTTTATCGAACGCGAGCCGCTTGACGCCAGCTTCAAGCAAAATCTCTCCTATCTGCGCGCGATCAATTTTCTGGCGATTGCCTGGCTCGTCGCCAACCTGATCCAGCTCGGCTGGGCAAGGAAGCTCGCTCAATGGATGCCGTGGGTCGGCATGATCGGGCGTAAAGGGTTGCTGTGCTTTATCGCGGGCGCCGTGATTTCGCTGGTCGTCGATTCGGTGCTGTATGCGGCGACTGACGGCTATCTGAACTATCCCCTCGGGCTGATAGCGGATGCATGTGCAGTCGGTGCGCTGTTCGCCGTTGCGAGAGCATCTGAGCCGCTCAAGCGCTTCGCGACGCACCTCTGGAGCTTGCGTCTCAGAACGTCGCCCTGAGTAAGCGGCGTGCGCATGCGCGCGCGAGCTTTTGCTGTGTTGCCGCCTGCCAATTTTTCACTGCCGATCCTGATAGCATGACGGCCGCGCGCGACCTGCGCGGCGGCCTCTTACTCTGACATGCGTCTATTCCTACATTCCGCGCTCCTGGCGCTATGCACCACTGTCGGCGCGCCGGCGAGCGCCAGCACCGTCATCAGCCGAAGCTTCCATTCCGAAGCGCTCGGCCGCGACTGGGCGTACACGATCTATCTGCCCACCGGCTATCGTCACGACGCCGCACGCATTCCCGTGCTCTACCTCCTGCACGGCAACAATGGCGACGCCAACGACTGGCTCACGCAAGGCCACCTGCAAACCACGGCCGACGCACTGATCGAGCACAAGGAGATACCACCGGTCGCGATCGTGATGCCGCAGGGCGGCACGGACTGGTACGTTGATCGCAAGGAGAAGATGGAGACGGCGTTCTTCAGCGATCTGCTGCCTGAGATCGAAACGCGCTACGCGGTCGCGACGCAGCGAAGCGGGCGGATGATCGGCGGCGTTTCGATGGGCGGTTTCGGCGCGTTGCGCTACGCCATGACCCAACCCGAGCACTTTTGCGGTGCGCTCCTGCTAAGCCCCGCGATCTACGCAAACGAGCCGCCGCTTGCTTCGGCGGCGCGCCGCGTTGGCGTGTTCGGCGACCGGCAGTTCGATCCGCACGTCTGGCATGCGCTCAACTATCCGGCGCAATGGGAACGCTACATGAGCCAACCGTATCGCCTGCCGATGTTCATCGCCGCCGGCGACGACGACCTGGCGATCCAGGCCGATGCGTCATCGCTTTACACGCATCTTCGGCTGGCGGGGAATCCGGCGGCGCTGCGCATCATCGACGGCGGCCACACCTGGGATGTCTGGAGCGCACTACTGCCTGCCGCGCTGAAATACACGCTGGGCTGCGTCAAACAGTCGGCGCGCGATCAGGACAAGTAATCAGGAAAAATAAGCCGGCAAATCAGCAATCCTGATTGCGCCGGCAATGTGCGTGCAACAAGTGCGTGCAACTATTGCACGAGGTCGGTCCACAGCACCACCAGAACGGTCATAAGCGCGGGCCCGATGAAAAGGCCGAGCAAACCGAACGTCTCCGCCCCGCCGAGAATGCCGAATAGCACGAGCAGGAAAGGCAATCGCGTCGAGTTGCCGATCAGCACCGGCCGCACGAAATGTTCGGCGACGAACACTACAACCGAGCCGAACACCGCAAGCCCGATGGCCCCGGCCACCGAGCCTTGCGAGAACAGCCACAGGGCCGCGAGGCCGAACGTGAGCGGCGCGCAAAACGGCAGCATCGCGGCAATCGCCGTGACGAGCGCGAGCAGCGCGACGTGCGGTAAGCCGGTCACGAAATAGGCGACGCCCATCAGCACGCCCTCGCCGAGCCCGACCACCACCAGCCCCGACACCGTGCCGCGTACTGCCGCGGCCATGCGCGCGAGCAACTGCGCGCCGTCCTCGCCGAAGCCGCGCCGCACGCCCTTCATCAGCGAGCCGGACAGACGCGGCCCCGCCTGAAAGATCACGAACAGCGTGACCAGCATGAACGCGAACACCATCACGCCGTGCGCCGCGCGCGCACCGAAGTGGCGGCCTAGCGTCATCACCGTGGTGCTGTGCAGCCCCTTCATTGCCGCCGAATCGCGCAGCGGCTGGGCGAGATTGGCCTGCCACCAGGCTGAGATCTGTTGCACGCCGTACGGCAAGCGTTGGATGACGTCCGGCATCGGAATACCGTTTTCCTGCGCGGCCTTGAACCACTCATTCATGTCATGGGCTTCGCGCAGCGCCTGGGCAATGCCGATACCCACTGGCAGGACCACCAGCAATGCGATCGCAAGGGTTAGCGCCGCGGCGATCAGCGTCGTGCGGCCCGCAAGCCAGCGGCAGCCTTCCGCCTTTTGCAAAAGCGGCCACAGCGCGATCGCAATGACGCCGGCCCAGGCCGCCACCGCAATGAAATCGCGCACGACCCACAGCGCCAGCAACACGAGTGCGATATACAGGACGAGTGAAGCCGCTTTCTGCTTTTTCAGGCAATCAGGCGGTGTCGGCGATTCGGGTGGCGCTACGGGGGGGCGTGAAATCATGTGGGCTCTTGAGTTCTTGTGGATATGCGCGCGTGCCGACCAGAAAAATCCAAACCCGCTACACTTGCGTCGCACGGTTGCTCATCAATAACCACATCTTAAAGGAAGCACCGGCGCCCTTCGCAGGCCGCATGCTCGTCGCACTGCGTACAACACTGCGTTGCAAAAATCCACGCTATCGCAAATTCACCGCGCATATCGCCCGCAAAGCCCCGCCGTTTCGGGTAAGCGCGAATGTCAAGTTTCATTGTTGCTATTTGGGGAACAGTGTTTCAACCGCGGCACAATGGCTATCCGCCGCGCGCGGGACTACATTCGGCACACCACAATACGGAGCCGACGATGATGACCTTAGAGTCCATCCCCCTTGACGGAACCAATGGCGTACGCATCGAAATTCTCGAGCGCTCCGACACGACGCTGGTGATCCGCTGGGTCGAACCGGGGCGCTGTCATTACGGCGAGCAGCGTTGGCGGCGACGCTCGGCGCATACGTCGGGAACGTGCGCGGTGACACGCCGCAAGATTCGCCGCGGCGACGCGGTGTTCAAACCGGCTGAACGGCCGGCGCCTTCGAATGCTTCTGCAATGATTTGTGCTGAAGTGTTGGGCGAACTGGTTGAAGCCTGAAGTTTTTCTGCCTTTGCCTCGACGACATGTGGCTGACGTGAGCTTACGGCCGCTGCCGTCGTAGGCCCCCTTCGAAATTTATTGGCGCAGGCTCACCGTCGCGCTATCTGCTTTTTCAGCCGCTCTCCAACACGCCCGGCGCCGCTCGTCGACTCACTGCCTGTATGTCATAACGGCTGCTGCGAAAGGCCGCTGGCATTGGCCGGCAGCCACTCTGCAGTCCCGCCCCCAAAAGCCCGATTGCGGCCCCGGGCCACGTGCGTTAAGGTGACCCTCGATGCGCCAGGCCACCACGCCTGTCAGACGCGCAGCGTTAAATGAATGCCCCGCATCCCATTCGAACGCGCCGCAGCCGTCTCGCGGCAAACGAGAGGCGACACCATGGCAGAAGACACGCACGAACCCCGCGCCGCAGCGGTTTCTCCCGCCCCGCTAGTTGCACCGCAACAATTCTCTCTGGACGTCCTGCTCGAGAAATACGCCAAAGGCGACGAGCAGTCGGCCGACGACGTATTCAAACGCGTCGCCCGCGGCGTCGCTCAGGCGGAACCGGAAGCCCTGCGCGAGTCGGTGGAAGCGCTCTTTGCCGACAATCTGCGGCACGGCGCGCTCGGCGCCGGGCGCATCATGAGCGCAGCGGGCACGGGCATCGCCGCCACGCTCATCAACTGCTTCGTGCAACCGGTCGGCGACGCGATTCAGGGGGTCGACGAACAGGGCCTGCCCGGCATCTACGTGGCGCTGCTGCAAGCCGCCGAGACGATGCGCCGCGGCGGCGGGGTTGGCTACAACTTCTCCGCGATCCGGCCCAAGGGCGCCCGCGTTCATACCACCAGTTCGTCGGCGTCCGGACCGTGCAGTTATATGGACGTGTTCGACGCCTCGTGCCGGACCGTGGAAAGCGCCGGCTCGCGGCGCGGTGCGCAAATGGCCGTGCTCGACTGCAATCACCCCGATCTGATCGAGTTCATCGAGGCGAAGCATTCGAAAGGCCGCTGGAACAACTTCAACGTGTCGGTGGGCGTCACCGACGAATTCATGCGCGCTGTCGAAGAAGATCAGCCCTGGCCCCTCGTGCACCGTGCCGAGCCTTCGCCTGCGCTGCGCGCGGCAGGCGATGTGCGGCAACGCGAGGACGGCCTGTGGGTCTATAGCGAACGGCCGGCACGCGAGATCTGGGACCGCGTCATGCGCTCCACGTACGACGTCGCCGAGCCCGGCATCGTATTCATCTCGCGCATGAACGAGGACAACAATCTACGGGCCGTCGAAACCATCCGCGCCACCAATCCGTGCGGCGAACAACCGCTGCCGGCCTACGGCTGCTGCAACCTCGGACCGTTGAACCTCACGCGTTTCGTGGTCGATCCGTTCGCGCAAATGAAAGGCCGCAAGCCTTCGTTCGACTGGGACGGGCTCGCCAAGCGCACCCGCATCCAGGTGCGCTTTCTCGACGACGTGCTCGACGTCACGCTATGGCCGCTGCAACAGCAATATGACGAGTCGCGTGCCAAGCGGCGCATCGGCGTGGGCTTCACCGGCTTAGGCGATACGCTGGTGATGCTCGGCCTGCGTTACAACTCGCAGGAAGGCCGCGACTTCGCGGTGCGCATCGCCCAGTTGATGCGCGACGAGGCCTATCGGGCGTCGGTGGAACTGGCGCGCGAGCGTGGCGCGTTCGAGTTGTTCGACGCCGCACGCTATCTGGAAGCAGGCACCTTCGCCTCGCGCCTACCCGATGACATCAAGGACGCGATACGCCAGGACGGCATCCGTAACAGCCATTTGCTATCGATCGCGCCGACGGGCACCGTCAGTCTCGCATTCGCGGACAACGCCTCGAACGGCATCGAGCCGGCCTTCTCGTGGACCTACACGCGCATGAAGGTGATGGCCGACGGGGGCCGCGAGTCGTTCGATGTCGAAGACTACGCGTATCGCCTTTATCGCGAGCTCGGCGGCGATGTAAAAAACCTGCCGGACTACTTCGTCAGCGCACTCGAAATGTCGGCGCGCGACCACCTCGACATGATGGCCGCGGTGCAGCCGTACGTGGACACGTCAATCTCAAAGACGGTGAACGTGCCGGCGGATTATCCGTTCGAAGCGTTCGAAAGCCTCTACTTCGACGCGTGGAAAAACGGCCTCAAAGGCCTCGCCACCTACCGCCCGAATGAAACGCTCGGCGCGGTGCTGAGCGTCAGCCCTCCGCCGCAGGCAGACGATACGCTGGCCGAGACCGATCAGGATCCGCTGCGGATCGCGATCGATCACCGGCCCAAGGGTGAATTGCCGGCGATCATCGAAAAGGTCGAGTACCTGACACAAGCCGGCAAGAAGTCGCTTTACGTGGCGGTGTCGTTCATCGAAGTGACGGGACGGCTGGGCGGTGAAGAAGTCACGATCGAACGCCCCATCGAATTCTTCATTCCGACCGGGCAGCGCGACGAATCGCAGCAATGGATCACGGCGACGATGCGTTCGCTGTCGCTCGCGGCACGCGGGGGTTTTGTCGCGCGCAACCTGCAGGATATGCGCAAGGTGTCATGGGATCGTGGGCAGGTGCGGCTCGGCGAGGTGCAACGTCTCGACGGTCACCGCACGCCGCGCTGGCATGACTCCGAAGTGGCGGCGCTCGCCTTTGCGATCCAGCAGATTCTGCATCGTCGCGGCTTTCTCGATGCCGAAGGCAATCAGGTGCCGTCGCGGATGCTGGCGCGTTTGCCGCGCGGGCAGATGAAGGCCGAGACTGCGTTACCGGCGGATTTCGGCATCCGTCCGCCGCCTGGCGAGGCTAACGAAGCCGCCTTGCTGCAACCCGGCGGTATGCAAGGCTTGCATACCATGCTCGGCCGCAAATGCGGCTCGTGTGGAGCGAATGCGGTGATTCGCAAGGATGGCTGCGACTTCTGTACCGCGTGTGGTGAAGTCGGCGCGTGCGGGTAAGTGACAGCTAGCCGCAACGCAGACGCGGCCGCCGATATCGGACGGCCGCGGCAACCCACGCGTCAACCGACTCGCGCGTAATACAGATTCTGCGGATGCTTCGCTTCGGCGAAGAAGAACCAGCGTTCCGCCACGAGGCCGGCGTATTGCACCAGGCATGCGGCGGCCAGCAAGCCGAGTGAGACCCCGATCGGATGCAGGCCCGCGCCCAGCGCCGTCAGCACAACTGGCACGGCAAACGCAGCCGCGAGGAACCCCCACTTGACGCCACGCAGCGTCCCCGCCGATTTGCCGTGAAAGAACTCACGCAGATTGAACGCGCCGGCGGTGAAGCCGCGCGAGATCTGCACGAGCTTCGGGTTCTGGATTCCCGTCGCGCTTTGCACAGTGGACTTCGGCCGTAAGCGCGCATTGCGCACGAGCGATGCCGAGCGGCTCGCGCAGCCCGCGAGCGTCAACACGCAGGCACAGACCGCGAGCCCCACTGTCAGCGCGGACGCGAACCACGCGGTCAGCGCCGTCGCCAGTGTGAAGCCGGACGCGCAGCCGAGCAGCACGAAGTTGACCAGCGTAAGCGGCGTGGCCCATTCCTGCAGGAAGCGCAGGCATGCGTAGATCATCGCCGAGCAGACGAACAGCGCCGCGCTTGCCAGCACGCCGAGCCAACCTATCGCGAGTGACCACGGCGCGCCGAACCCGTGCGCAATACCGTAGAAAAACGCGCAGGCGAGAAACGCCGGCAGGCACAGACATTCACGCGACAACCACGACGTCCGCCACATTGCGACCGCGCGCCATGCGCGCTCCGGATGCCCGAGATGGAAAAACGAGGCGATCAGCCCGAGGACACCCAACACGACCGACACGCCCGCGCCGGTGACATAGAACACATCCGCGGGCGCCGTGACGAGTCCCAGATGCGCGGCCGTCTCCACGCCGACGAGCGCGATCAGCAGGCCCTGCGCCGCGCCGCTCAATGTAGTGAGAAAAACCACTGAAAAAGCCGGATTCATCGCGAGGTCCTTTAGATGCGCGTCGCCATTGACGCAAGATGCAGTTGGCCGTGTTCGAGTTGCGCATCAAGTGATTCGAGCGATTCGGGCGTCTCAAGCGCCGTGCCCGCGCCCTTGCACGAGCATGCATCGCTGCCGCAACCCGATGCCGACGTCGTAATGCGCGGCAAATAGTGGTTCGCCGGCTTGGTGTTCCACTCAGGCATCAACTGATAACCACCCCGTTCCTCAATTGCCTTCGACACCACCGACTCCGGATCGTGAATATCGCCGAACAGTCGCGCTGAAGTCGGACACGCGAGCACGCACGCGGGTTGCCGGTCGCGTTCGGAGAGGTTTTCATCGTGAATGCGATCGACGCATAGCGTGCACTTGGTCATCTCCTTGCGCGCTTCGTCGAGTTCGCGCGCACCGTACGGACACGCCCACGCGCAGTATTTACAGCCGATACACTTGTCGAAATCAACCAGCACGAGACCGTCTTCCTTGCGCTTGTAGCTGGCGCCGGTCGGACACACCGGCACGCACGGCGGGTCCTCGCAGTGCAGGCACGACTTCGGGAAGTGGATCGTGTCGGCGTTCGGGTAGCTGCCTGCCTCGAAGCTCTGCACGCGATTGAAGAAGGTGCCGGAGGGATCGGCGTCGTACGGATTGAGATCGGCGAGACTGCCCGACTCGCCCGACGTATTCCACTCCTTGCAACTCGTCACGCAAGCCTGGCATCCCACGCACACGTTCAGGTCGATCACTAAGGCCATCTGAGTCATCAAAGGCTCCTTGCTGCTTTACTGCGTTATTCGCACGCTGCCCGCCGTTCTGCCGTGCCCGGGTTTCGCCTTGCTCGCGTGCGAATCCTGCATCACTTGCGCCCCACCGCACCGCGCAGCCGTGCCGCGAATTCGCCGCGCCCCGCGAAATAGGTCTGCACGACCCGCGATATCACTCCGTTCGATCCCGGCAACGCGGGCATCGCACCGAACTGCGGCAGCGTATGACGCGCGTCCGCTTCCGCCGGATAGATGCGCACGCGCACGTCGTACCACGCGGCCTGGCCTGTCACCGGGTCCGAATTCGAGAGACGCGCGGCGGCTTCGTCGCGACCGGGCAACTCGTCGGTGATGAGGTGATTGAGCAGGAAGCCGCGCTGCGATTCGTTCGCCCCCGCGCCGAGGTTCCATGCGCCCGACGCCTTGCCGATCGCATTCCAGGTCCACACCGTCCCCGGCTCGACGGTCTCACTAAAACGCGCCATGCAGCGCACGCGGCCCCATTGCGATTCGGCATAGATCCAGCTGCCGTCGGCAATGCCGTTTTCGGCTGCCATCAACGGATTCATGTAGAGATAGTTCTCGCCATGAATCTGCCGCAGCCACGCATTCTGCGAATCCCACGAGTGATACATCGCCATGGGCCGCTGCGTCACCGCGGCCAGCGGAAAGCGCGTGAGATCGGTCGAATCGCTTTCGAGCGGCGCATACCAGAACGGCAGCGGATCGAAATACTTTTCGACCCGCGCCCGCAGGTGTTCAGGCGGCTGCCTGCCGCTCCTGCGGCCTTGCGCTGCAAGCCTGAACTTCTGCATGACGTCGGAGTACAACTGGATCAGGATCGGCTCGTTGAATTTACGGAAGCCGTTTTTTACTGCCCAGTCGAGATACGGCCCGTTGCAGTTGCGCATGTATTGGAGCGTCTCCGGCAAGCGGTAATGGAACACGCAGTTGTTCTTTGCATATTGTTCCCACTGCTGCGGATTCGGCTCGCCGACCAGCGCCTTGTCGCCGTCTTTGCCGCGCCAGCCGATCAGAAAGCCCACGCCGGAATCAGGCGTCGTCGTGTGATTGACGATGAAGTCGGGATAGTCCCGGAAGCGGCGCGTGCCCTCGGCTGTCGTGAAGGCCGGAAACTTGAGGCGCGAAGCGAGTTCGATCAGCACTTCCTGAAACGGTTTGCATTGACCCGTCGGCGGCACGACCGGCACGCGCACGGAATCCACCGGACCGTCGAATTCGGAGATCGGCCGGTCGAGCATCGACATCGCGTCGTGCCGCTCAAGATAGGTCGTGTCCGGCAGGATCAGATCGGCGAAAGCCGTCATCTCTGACTGGAATGCGTCGCACACCACGAGAAACGGAATCTTGTACTCGCCGTTCGCATGCTTGTCGGCGAGCATCTCGCGCACCTTCATCGTGTTCATCGACGAATTCCAGGCCATGTTGGCCATGAAAATCAGCAGCGTGTCGATGGGATAGGGGTCACCACGCCAGGCATTGGTGATCACGCTATGCATCACGCCGTGCACGGCAAGCGGATATTCCCAGGAGAAGGCCTTGTCGATGCGAACCGGACCGCCGTGTTCGTCGATGAACAGATCCTCGGGCGCGGCAGGCCAGCCGAGCGGGCCGGTGGCAAGCGGCGTGTTCGGCTTGACGGCATCCGGGCTGTTCGGTGGTTTCGCCGATGGCGGCACCGCACGAGGAAACGGCGATTTGTGACGAAAGCCGCCAGGGCGGTCGATCGTGCCCAGCAGTGACATGAGCACCGCCAGCGCGCGGATCGACTGGAAGCCGTTGGAATGCGCGGCTAGCCCGCGCATCGCGTGAAAAGCGACCGGATTGCCGGTGACGGTCTCGTGCGACTTGCCCCACGCGTCGGTCCATTGGATCGGCAGCGTGATCCGGTGATCGCGGCTCGTCTGAATCATTTCGCCAGCGAGGCGCCGGATCGTGTCCGCGGCAATGCCCGTAATCTCCGCGGCCCACTCGGGCGTGCAATCGGCCACGCGTTCGCGCAGCAAGGCGAACGACGGCGTGACCGGCGTGCCGTCCGCGAGCGTATAGCGGCCGTCGAGCGCGGGCGTCACACCGGGTGCATGGTGCGGCACGGCGCGCGCGGCTGCGGCATCCCACCAGAGATGGTTCTGCGGAAACAGCGGATTGCCAACCGGCCTATCCGGATCGCGCACGAACAGGCCGAAGTTTTCGCTGGCCTCATCGAGATCCACGAGTTCCGCCGCGTTCGTATAACGCTGCACGAACTCGTGATCCCAGGCGTCGGCCGCGATCAGTTCGTGCAGAAACGCCATGAACAGCGCACCGTCGGTGCCGGGTTTGATCGGCACCCATTCGTCGGCAATCGCCGCATAGCCGGTACGGATCGGATTGATTGCGATAAAGCGCCCACCCGCGCGCTTGAACTTCGAAATAGCGATCTTGAGCGGATTCGAGTGATGATCTTCCGCCGTGCCGATCATGAAGAAGAGTTTGGCGCTGTCGAGATCGGGGCCGCCGAACTCCCAGAACGAGCCGCCGATCGTATAGATCATCCCGGCCGCCATATTGGCCGAGCAGAAGCCGCCATGCGCCGCGTAATTAGGCGTGCCGAACTGTTTGGCGAAGAGGCCGGTCAGCGCCTGCATCTGGTCGCGGCCGGTGAACAGCGCGAATTTCTTCGGATCGGTGGCGCGAATCGCGGAGAGGCGCTTTTCGAGCACGTCGAACGCGACCTCCCACGACACCGGCTCGAACTGCGCACTGCCCCGCTCCGCGCCGGCCTTGCGCATCAACGGCTGGGTCAGGCGCGCGGGCGAGTACTGCTTCATGATGCCCGAGGCGCCCTTCGCACAGATCACACCCTGATTCAGCGGATGCTCGGGGTTGCCGTCGATATAGCGAACTTCCCCTTCACGCAGATGCACGCGGATGCCGCAGCGGCAGGCGCACATGTAGCAGGTAGTCGTCTTGATCTCGAGCCGTTCGTCCTGCGTGCGGGCGTGATGTTCCATGCGGGATCTCCGTCGCGGCTCCGGCTGTGTCGAAGCGAGGTGGGTTTGATACCGACCATCCTATTCGCCACGAGCCTACAAGGGAAATCGCGATTTGTGAGAGAAACTATCCGCTGGGCTGATGGTTTCAGTTTGCCTTCAAATGTCAGATCGGCGTCAATACCGCCTCGCCGGCAAAGTGCCGTCTGGCGTTGGCGAGGAAATTGTCGACCGAAGCCGTGATCGCCTCCGGCGAGCGGCCGCCCACATGCGGCGTCAGAACTACGTTGCGCAGCGTCAGCAAGGCCTCAGGCGGATGCGGCTCGCTCTCATAGACGTCGAGACCCGCGCCGGCGATCGCGCTGGTGGCAAGCGCATCCGCTAAAGCAGCGGTATCCACCACGCTGCCGCGCGAGACGTTGACCACGAAACCGTCCGGCCCGAGTGCGTCCAGCACCGCCTTGTCAATCAGATGACGCGTACCGGCGCCACCGGGCGTCGCGACCACCAGAAAGTCACACCATTGCGCCAAACCCTGCACGCTGTCGAAATAGCGCAGCGGCGAGCCTTCGCGGGGTTTGCGGTTGTGATAACCGATTTCCATATCGAACCCGGCGCCACGCCGCGCGATCTTCTCGCCGATATTGCCGAGCCCGACTATGCCGAGCCGCTTGCCGGACACGTTGGGGTGCATCGGCAACGTGTCGCGCCAGGCGCCCTTGCGGGTGGCCTGATCGAGTTGCGGCACGTCGCGCACCACCGCAAGCAGCAAGGCGAACGCGTGATCGGCCACGCAGTGATCGTTGGTGCCCGCGCCGTTGACGAGTACGATGCCGCGCGAGCGAGCGTGATCGACGGCGAGGTTTTCGTAGCCGGCGCCGAGTGCGCTGACAAACTCGAGTTGCGGCATCCGGTCGATTTCCGCAGCCGCTAGCCCCGCTGTGCCGCTAGTCAGCACGGCGCGGATCGCCTCGCCGTGCGCGGCGATCGCGGCGGTTCGTTGGCCGGCATCGGGGGCATAGACGACGTCGAAAGCAGTCTCGACACTGGCGCGGCTTGCGTCTTTCAAGGGGATCAGAACCAGCAGGGATGGCTTCATGACGGGTGTTTTTTCTTAAGGCGACGAGAGACGGGGGATGCGACGAGTGAGTGTAACAAGCCTCCCGTGGCCCTGCTGGCGGGCGATCAGTTGAGCTCGCAAGTAAAAAACCCGGTTGCGAACTTGCCGCCGCGCAGCTTAAAGTCCCTGCGAACCACGCCGTTATCTTCGTGAATGGATCGGCGCGAAAAATATGCGCCATGCGTCTTTCTTTTGAGCCGAATCCAAGCCGCTTTAGAATAGCCGGAACTCCGACCACGGGAATCTCATGCAGGACACCCTCCGAAGCGGCTCAGCGCCCGCCAACGACGATTCCGAAATGTTCGAACTCGCGCCTGTCTCGCTCTGGCTCGAAGACTTCAGCGGCGTGCGCGCGCTATTCGACAAATGGCGGGCAGAAGGCGTGACCGATCTGCGTGCCCATTTCGCCCAATATCCAGCCCTTGTCGCCGAATGCGCACATAGCATCGGCGTCATCAAGGTCAACCAGAAAACGCTGACGCAATTCGAGGCCGCCGATTTCGACGCGCTCACCAGCAATCTCGCCTCCGTGTTCCGCGACGACATGCTCAAGACTCACCTCGAGGAGCTATGTCAACTGTGGGCTGGCCAGGCGCATTTCACGAGCCAGACGGTCAACTACACGCTCGGCGGACGCCGCCTCGACGTGCTGCTCAAGGGCGCCGTGCTGCCCGGCCATGAAGACCGCTGGGACCGCGTGCTCGTATCGGTCGAAGACATTACCGAACTCGAAGGCGCGCGGCATCGCGTGACGCTCGCCGAACAGTATGTGCGCGGTCTGTTCGAATATTCGCCGGTCTCGTTGTGGGTGGAAGATTTCAGCGCGGTCAAGCGTCTGCTCGACGACGCGCGCTCCGCCGGCATCAGCGATTTCCGCGTGTTTACCGACGTGCATCCCGAGTTTGTCGAGCGCTGCATGCAGGAAATCCACGTACTCGACGTGAACCAGCACACGCTCGACATGTTCGTGGCAAAAGACAAGAAAACGCTGCTGGCGCGCCTGCCGGACGTTTTCCGCGACGATATGCGGCCGCATTTCCGCGAGCAGCTGATCGATCTATGGGACGGCAAGCTGTTCCAGCAGCGCGAAGTGCTCAACTATTCGCTCGACGGCAACGAGGTGCATGTGCACCTGCAGTTCTCCGTACTACCGGGTCATGAAAAGAATTGGGACCTGGTGCTGGTGGCCCTCACCGACATCACGGCGCGCAAGAAGGCCGAAGCTTATCTGGAGTTCCTTGGCAAGCATGACGTGCTGACCAAGCTGCGCAACCGTTCCTTTTACGTGGATGAACTGAACCGGCTGGAGCGCAAGGGTCCGTGGCCGGTGACGATCATCATGGCCGATCTGAATGGCCTCAAACGCGTGAACGACCAGCTCGGCCACGCGGCCGGTGACGCGCTGTTACGGCGAGCCGGCGAAGTCCTCGCCAAAGCGACGGACGCGCCGTTTCACGCCGCGCGCATCGGCGGCGACGAGTTTGCGATCCTGATGCCGGACACCGACGAGCGTGGCGGCGCCGCGATGGTCGATGCAATCCGCCAGTTGGTCGATCTGAACAACCAGTTTTATCCGGGCTCGCTGCTGAGTCTTTCGATGGGTGCGGCGACATGTCAGCGCGGCGACCGTCTCGAAGCCGGTGTGCAACGCGCCGATCTGCTGATGTATGAGGAAAAGCACGCGCACTATGCGAACCGTCCGTCTGCGGACGCGTCGAGCGACTAACGCCCGACGGCCTCGCACGTTGGTACGGTGTAATTCGATTGTTGAAAAGGCCGCGCCGTGTCAGCGGATTGGCAGCTCAATCAGCCTGGCAATTTGGATGCCAGCACATCGAGTTTGTGGATGCTGGGCGGCGTGGCGAATAGCTCGCCGGCCTTCGCCATTAGCGCAGCGGCCACCTTGCCGTTCAGATGCGCCTCGCGGCCAGCTTCGTCGGGGAAAGCGTCGAAAATGGCATAGGTGGTCGGTCCAAGCTTGAGACCGAACCAGGCGCTGGTAGCAGGCTCCTCCTCGACGAGCGGCAAGCCGCTCAGCAGAAAGGCCTCGACATCCTGTTCCTTGCCGGGTTTGGCTTCAAGACGAACGTACAGAGCGAGTTTGACCATGGCGCGACTCCCTGGGTGAAGTGAGGACAATGGATCCGCTTTGCCGGGCCGGCAAAGCGCTGTGAAAGGCATCGGCTCGTCAAGCCCCTCAGCAAGTATAGGGCGGCGGTCGTGAAGCTGTGCCGAAGAGCATGGGGGCACATCGGGTCGCGCGAGGCACCATCAGGCACAGGCATTCAGGTTGCATCCACGCAGAAAAGCATGTCAGCCTTTGTCGGTTCGCACGGCCTCGCCGTAAGTGCTGACGATTCGCCGATCCTGCTCTTCCGCCGAAAACAGCTCCCATTCGAGGCCGTTTACGTCCTTGCTGCTCGAGTAACCGTCTACAGAGTCGTCCTCGAAGCCGACGTGCCGAAGCTGCCCACCTTTGTCCGGCATCTCGTTGATCGAAAAATTGAGCAGTTCGGTTCGCCACATCGCGTAACGGCCCGGCACCACGGCCGTGGGCGGCTGGCCAAGACGGGCGCTGTAATCGTCGATGGAAGCCTCGAGGCTGGTAACGGCCAAAGCAATGTGGAAGCGTTTCATAGCGGTTTTCCCGACGATTAGGATGAGATGTTTCATCGTATCCGCCGCGCGCTGCCGCAACCAGTTGCGCGATCATCCCGGTATCGGCATTACCGGTTTGCGCTGTAACGGTATCCGGCCCGGCCTGGGTCGGCCTGCAAAACAAACGAGGAGCGACACTGATGCTTTCCCACGTATTCGTCGGCATTACGGATTTCGAGCGCGCGTTCGGCTTCTATGGCGTGCTGATGGAAACACTAGGACTGCGGCTCAAGTTCCGTGATGAGGATGCGTGCTGGGCCGGCTGGATGCCAGCAGACGCGCCGCGGCCGCTGTTCGTGATCAGCAGGCCCCATGACGGTCGTCCTGCCACCGTCGGCAACGGCCAGATGTTGGCCCTGCTGGCCACGGACCGCGCCACGGTCGATCGCGCGCATGCTGCGGCGCTTGCTCACGGCGGCGCCTGCGAAGGTCCGCCGGGTTTGCGACCGCAGTATCACGCGGACTATTACGGCGCCTACTTTCGCGATCCCGATGGCAACAAGCTCTGCGTGTGCTGCCATGCGCCGGACCCAACGTCAGCCACGCAAACAACCCGCTAAGCTAAGCGCCCGGAAAGCGCAATTCGAAGCGCACCACGCCCGGCACCGGACACACCACGCGCGCCGTGCCGCCGTGCAGATGCATGATTGCCTTGACGATCGCGAGCCCCAGCCCGCTCGATTCGGTGAACTCGCTGCGTGCTGCATCTCCGCGGTAGAAACGGTCAAACAGGCGGTCCAGTTGCTCACCGGGAATTGGCGCACCGTCGTTTTCCACCACCACGGTCGCGCCCTGCTCGTCCTGTGTGCCCCTCAACCGCACTACCGTATCGTCCGCGCCGTATCGCACCGCATTCACGACAAGATTGTTGATCGCCCGCCGGCATAGCATCGGATTGGCCGACACCACGCCCTGGGCCTCGACGGTAAAGCGCATGCCGCGTTCATCGGCGGGGCCTTCGAAATAGTCTGCGATCCTGACGAGTTCATCGCGCAGATCGACCGGCTCACGGTCGATGGAAAGCGCCGCATGGTCCGCGTGCGCGAGAAACAGAATGTTCTCCGCGATGTGGCTCAAGCGGCTCAGCTCCTCGAGATTCGATTCGAGCAGTTGCTGATATTCATCGACGTCGCGCGGTTTGGCGAGCGTGACCTGAGTCTGGCCGATCAAGGCGCCCACTGGTGTACGAATTTCATGCGCCAGATCGGCGGAGAACTGCGAGAGGCGCTGGTAGCCATCGGCAAGACGGTCGAGCATGGCGTTGAAGGCATGCGTGAGCTGGCGTAATTCGGCTGGCGCGGCCTCGCTGTCGAGCCTCACCGACAAACTTGCCGGACTGATCTGCGCCGCCCGCGTGGCGATCTCGCGCACCGGCCGCAACGCGCGGCGCAGCACGTAATAGGCAAGCAGCGTGGCAGCCAGCATGCCGGTCAGCGTGGCCAGCACGATTCGATTGCGGTAGGCGGCCAGCATCCGCATTTCCTGGGTCATCGGATGCGCGGCGATCACTTCGACTTCGCTGCCATCCTCACGCGCTTTGACGGTAGCGATTGCCCAATGAACCGGCACGCCGTCCGGCAGCATGGTCTGTCGAATGTCCGAGAGCGTCGGCAAGTGCTCCGCGGTGCCGGCCTGCAGCGCAGGCACCGCGACATTGCCGGGGTTCACGTCGATAAACGGCGCTTCGCCCGGACGGCGAAACAGCAGCACGTCCTGCTCCGCGCCAAGCATGCTCTCGAACAGCAACGGCCGGCTCTTCAAGTCGCTGACCGAATAGAGGTCGTGCACGATGCGGCTGAAATGCTCGACACGGCCGGTGAGCACCACGTCCGCGCGGCGCTGCAACGACAACTCGGCGGAGTGGTAGAAATACATGCCCAACGTGCCGATCACCACGCACGCGATCGAGGCGAACAGCACCGTGGTGCGAGCCGTCAACGAACGTTCGGTCCACAGTTTCATGCGCCGTCGCCGAAGGTGTAGCCGATGCTGCGCACCGTATGAATCAGCTTCTTTTCAAACGGATGATCGATCTTCGCGCGCAACCGTTTGATCGCCACGTCGACCACATTGGTGTCGCTATCGAAGTTCATATCCCACACTTCCGAGGCGATCTGCGTACGCGACAACGCCTCGCCCTGCCGGCGCACCAGCAGATGCAACAGCATGAATTCCTTATTGGTCAGCGGAATCTCGACGCCTTCACGCGTCACCTTGCGGCGCAGCACGTCGAGCTTGAGGTCGGCGATCTCGAACACATCGCTCTCGCGGATCACGCCGCGGCGCAACAGCGTGCGGATGCGCAACACCAGCTCGGTGAACGAGAAAGGCTTGACGAGGTAATCGTCGGCGCCGAGCTCGAGACCGCGAATGCGGTCGCTGACGTGATCGCGCGCGGTCAGAAAAATGACCGGCAGATCGCGCCGCGCCCGTAACGCACGCATGATTTCCCAACCGTCGATGCCGGGCAGCATCACGTCCAGCACCACGAGGTCATACGCGTGCTCGAGCGCCATGTGCAGCCCATCGGTGCCGGTGCGCGCAAGGTCGACCGCATAGCCGCTTTCGCGCAGGCCTTTCTTCAGGTAGTCGCCGGTTTTCGGGTCGTCTTCGATGACGAGGATGCTCATTGCCTGGTTTCCGACCCCGAGCGCCGCCGTGGGCGTGGGTCATGAATGTGGACGTGGATATGGCGGCCATTCTACGTGGCTGCGGCGCGCCGTTCATGACGTTTTTGTCATCCATCTGTCACTTGGCGGAGCCGATCGCACGCCTAACCTGACGCTATCTTTCACCCACCCAGAGCAGACTCATGAAGATTGTCTCCGCTAATGCGATGCGCGCCTTCGTTGCCCCCGCGCTCGTCGCCGCCTCATTGTTCGCAGCAGGATCCGCCGCACAAGCTCAGACCGCGGCGCCCACCGGCGTACGTGGCACCGTGACATCGCTCTCGGGCGATGTGCTCAAGGTCCACACGCGCGACGGCAAGGACGTCGACGTGAAGCTCGCCAAAGACACGCCGATTCGCGGCGTGACGATTGCCGACGTGAACGACATCAAGCCGGACAGCTATGTTGGCACCGCCGCGATCCCGCAGCCCGACGGCTCGTTGAAGGCGCTCGAAGTGCACGTATTCCCCGCCAGCATGCGTGGCTCCGGCGAAGGTCATCGCCCGTGGGACCTCGGCACGAACAGCACGATGACCAACGGCACGGTGGGCTCGCTCGTGGTTAGCAACGGCCGCACGATCACGGTCAAGTACAAGGACGGCGAAAAGAAAATCGTGATTCCGCAAGACGTGCCTATCGTCGCGCTCGAACCGGGTGATCGCGCGCTGCTGGTGCCAGGTGCGAAGGTCGTGCTGTTCGCCCACAAGGAAGCTGATGGCTCGATGGCGGCTAATTTCATCTCCGCGGGCGAGCACGGTGTAACGCCGCCGATGTAATACGGCGTTTCTTCGACCGTTCGCTTTTTAGCCATTCGAACAGCCGCGTGCCTCAATGACGCGGCTTTCATATTTTTCCCTGTTTCATCATCTCTGACCATGCCCGAACCGCAAGCGCGCTTCATCGTTCACCCACTCGTCGTACGAATTACGCACTGGATCAACGCGTTTGCCATGGTCTGCATGGTGATGAGCGGCTGGGCGATCTATAACGCGTCGCCCTTCTTTCCGTTCAAGTTTCCGGTGTGGGCGACCGTAGGCGGCTGGCTGGGCGGCTCGATTGCATGGCACTTCGCGGCCATGTGGCTGCTGTGCGCGAACGGCCTGCTGTATCTGGCGTATGGCATCGGGCGCGGGCATTTTCGTCGCAAGCTATTGCCTGTTTATCCGCGCGACGTCGTACACGATGCCGCATTGGCGATGCAGTTCAAGCTGCCGCACGATACCGGCAAATATAACGCGGTGCAGCGTGCGCTCTATCTCTTCGTATTGTTCCTTGGCGTGCTGCTGGTGGCGTCGGGGCTTTCGATCTGGAAGCCGGTGCAATTCTCGTGGCTTACCGCACTATTCGGTGGTTTCGATTTCGCGCGTCGCGTGCATTTTGTCGCGATGGCGGGCGTGGTGGGTTTCGTCGTCGTGCATCTGGCGCTGGTGCTATTGGTGCCGCGCACGTTGCTGCCGATGTTGACCGGCCGCGCCCGACTGTCCACGCACGAAAGGAGCGAAGCATGAGCGACGCAGAACGCAAAGACTCGCGCGGCACGCGCATTGTCCTCGCCGACCACAAACCACAAATCGAACGATTGCAACGGCGCCTGTTCCTGCGCTCGTCGCTTTCGATCGGTGCGCTGGCGATGCTCTCGGGTTGCAACATGCAGGACGGCGATTCGGTCGACAAGGTGCTGTGGGCCATGTCACGCTGGAACGATCGCGTGCAGGGGTGGCTGTTCGATCGCAACAAGCTCGCGCCGACCTACTCGGCGAAAGAGATCACCGACCCGTTCCCGTTCAACGCGTTCTATCCTGAGTTCGACGCGCCGGATATCGACGGTTCGACGTATCAACTGGAAGTGTCGGGTCTGGTGTCGGACAAGCGCACGTGGAATCTCGATCAACTGCGCGCCTTGCCCCAGGCTTCGCAGATTACGCGGCACATCTGCATCGAAGGATGGAGCGCGATCGGGCAATGGCGTGGCGTACCGTTTCGCACATTCCTCGAACGCATCGGCGCCGATCTGAGCGCACGCTATGTCGGCTTCAAATGTGCGGACCGTTATTACTCGAGCCTCGACATGGCGACCGCCTTGCATCCGCAAACCCAACTCACGCTCGATTTCCGCGACGCGCCGCTGCCGGCCAAATACGGCTACCCGCTGAAGCTGCGCGTACCGACCAAACTGGGCTTCAAGAATCCGAAGCACATCGCGGCGATTTTCGTGACCAACACGAACCCTGGCGGCTATTGGGAAGACCAGGGGTACAACTGGTTCAGCGGGCTATAACGCTTCGTGAGGACGCGCGCTTATACGGCGGTCACATAACGCGGGACCGGCTTGACTACGCGCGGCGGCGGCGGTGCGTCGTACACGGTGCGCATACGCTTGACTTCATCAACCGGGCTCAGGCCGAACAGACGCTTGAACTCGCGGCTGAATTGCGACGCACTTTCGTAACCGACGCGTGCCGCGGCCGCACCTGCATTCAAACCATCGTGCGCCATCAGCAAACGCGCGTGATGCAAACGCGTGGTCTTCACGTATTGCATCGGCGAGGTCGCCGTCACGGCCTTGAATTGCGCATGAAAAACGGCGAGGCTCATGCCGGCTTCAGAGGCGAGCGTATCGACGTCGAGTTGCCCCTGATAGTCGGCGTGGATACGCCTTAGCGCCTTGGCGATGCGGCCGAAATGATTCTGATGCGTGAGCGCCGCGCGAATCGCATCGCCCTGCTCGCCCGTCAACACGCGATAACAGATTTCGCGGACTACGCCTGGCGCCAGAATCCGCGCATCGAGCGGTGAGGCCAACGCGTCCATCAAACGCTGCACGGCATTGGAGAGAGCCGGGTCGAGCGGCGTCGAATAAATGCCGAGCGGCTCGTTCTGCGTAGCGCCTTGCGTTTCGTTCAGCGCCATCAGCAACTCAGCCACCATGGTCAGATCGACGCGCACCGAGATCGCGAGGAACGGCTCTTCCGGACTCGCCTCGGTTTCGCATTCGAACGGCAGCGGCACCGACAGCACCAGGTATTGCTGTGCGTCGTACTGGAACACCTGATCGCCGAGAAAACCGCGCTTGCGGCCCTGACAGACGATCACGATGCTCGGCTCGTACATCACGGGCATACGCGGCATCGGACTATTGGCGCGCAACAGGTTGACGCCTTCGAAGCTCGAACGCGTCACGCCCGGTTTGGGCGCGAGCAAATCGAACAGGTCGACCAGACGCTGCTGGGCGGAATCGGCCGGGCCGCCAGCGGACTGGCCGCGCTCGGCCGGATCATGAGTGACCGAGGCGGGTTCAACGGAACGGGTTGACATGACGGTATAGTGACGCGCAAGAGAATAATGCTTGAAATTTAGCACCAAACGACCTACTGCGCTCATCGCCAGGAGTTTTAGGCAAATCTTCAAGATATTCAGGTATTCCCCGGTTTGCTCCCGGCCCCTACTATGGGAACCCTACCGGATCATCTATTTCCACGCTGCGCCGGGCTCGGTTACCCGTTCACCGTTTCGGTGAAAGCGTCGACCACCGCCTGCGCCCTGATCCCGGTCCATGACAAGGTTTGGCCGCATCGGCGACGCGCGTCGCCCATCGCCGGCGCCTTGCGACGTCATCCTCTTTGCTGGAGTTACCCATGAGCACGACTTACGCCTATGCAGCGACCGACGCGACCGCGCCGCTCGCTCCGTTCGAAATCCAGCGCCGCGAACTGCGCGCCCATGACGTGCAGATGGAAGTCCTGTTTTGCGGTGTGTGCCATTCCGACTTGCATCAGGCACGCAACGAATGGAAGAACACGGTTTTCCCGGTGGTGCCGGGCCACGAAATTGTCGGCCGTGTAACGGCAGTTGGTCCGGACGTGACGAAGTACAAGGCAGGCGATCTGGTGGGCGTGGGATGCCTGGTCGATTCGTGCCGCACGTGTGCGAGTTGCGAGGAAGGTCTCGAGCAGTATTGCGAAAACGGTTTTGTCGGCACGTACAACGGCGTGGACCGGGTTGACGGTCAAATCACTTACGGCGGTTATTCGACGCAGCTGGTGGTGGATGAGGCATTTACGCTGCGCGTGCCGGAGAACCTCGACCCGGCGGGTGTGGCGCCGTTGCTGTGCGCGGGTATCACGACGTATTCGCCGCTGCGCACGTGGGGCGCCGGCCCTGGCAAGAAGGTCGGGATTGTCGGCCTTGGCGGCCTGGGTCACATGGGCGTGAAGTTGGCCCGTGCGATGGGTGCGCATGTCGTGTTGTTTACGACGTCGCCGTCGAAGATTGAAGATGCCAAGCGGCTTGGTGCGCATGAGGTTGTCATTTCAAAGAATGCTGAGGAGATGGGCGCACATGCCAATAGCTTCGATTTCATTCTGAATACGGTGGCTGCGCAGCATGATTTGAATCCGTTTTTGAATCTGCTCAAGCGCGATGGGACGATGACGCTGGTTGGAGCGCCGGAGCATGACCATCCGTCGCCGCAGGTGTTCAATCTGATCTTTAAGCGCCGCCGGCTGGCTGGGTCGTTGATTGGTGGGATTGCTGAGACGCAGGAAATGCTGGATTTTTGCGGCGAGCATGGGATTACTTCGGATATTGAGGTGATTCCTATGCATGGGATCAATGACGCTTTTGAACGGATGCTTAAGAGTGATGTTAAGTATCGGTTTGTTGTTGATCTGGATTCCTTACGGAAGTGATTTTGGTTTTTTTGCCTTTGCGGCGCTTTTTTGGCCATGTTCCTGGGGCTTTGGCCTTTCCTTGATTTGTTAGTGGTCTATTAGCGTTGCCCCTGTGCGGGGCGGCACCTACTTTTCTTTGCCGCCGCAAAGAAAAGTAGGCAAAAGAAAGCGG
>NZ_CAJNBA010000011.1:0-165214 GCF_905220735.1 Paraburkholderia aspalathi | reverse complement strand
CCCACACCCCGCGCTTGATTCCTTGACCCAGCTACGTGCGCGTCTCCCTTTGATCGCGGGACGACGAACTCAGGGGAACGGCGGCAACGGCGAGAGACACCGCCGACTCAGCAGAAACTTCTTTCACGCCGGGACTTCTGAATCTAGGGGCCCGGTCAGCTTGGAACGATTGTGAGGACACGATGCAAAACAACACGGACAAGCAGCGTGGCACGCGGCATCAGTTTGGTCTGGGGACGGCAAACCCGCACACGATGCTATCGCCATCGCAGAGACAAGCCCTGCACGATGCATTGGCTGGACGCGCGCTGGCTGTGTGCTTTGGTTCTGGCGTTGACTCGACCGCGATGCTTGTCGCGCTTCGTGCGGCGGACCTGCCTCCCAACGTGATTACATTTGCAGACACCGGTGGCGAAAAAGAGGAAACCATCGCGCACGTGGACAAGATGAACGAGGTTCTTCTCTCATGGGGTTGGCCTCAGATCAACGTGTGCCGCAAGGTTCCTCTCGCATCAACAGGTTACTCCGACCTATACAGCAATTGCCTCGCAAATGAGACGCTGCCTTCGTTGGCATTCGGAATGAAATCCTGCAGCATCAAATGGAAGCAATCACCGCAAGACCAGTTTCTGAAGGGCGCGAAGTCTGGCCCGAATGCAAGGCCGCCGCATCCGCTTTGGATGTCAACTCGGGCAGCTGGAGAACGAATCGTCAAGCTGATCGGTTACGACTGCGGCCGGGCCGACATGCGCCGATCGAAAGGCCTGAAGCCGTCAGACGCCGATTTCGATTACGTCTACCCGTTGCAACTTGTGCGCTGGGCTCGCCGGGACTGCGTTCGCGCCATCACCGAAGCAATCGGCGCTGCGATGGTGCCGGTCAAGTCCGCGTGTTTCTTTTGTCCAGCCTCGAAGCAATGGGAACTGTATTGGCTGGCCGCATATCATCCTGACCTTCTCGAGCGGGCGTTGCTCATGGAGCGAAATGCGCTTACTGGCCGACACAGCCGGTTTGATACCGTCGAATTCGGTGCGAGCTGGGAGGAGCTTGTACGAAGCGCTGACCGCTTTCCGAGTACGTCGACAACAGTGGGCCTCGGTCGCAGCTTCGCATGGAACCAGTGGGCGCGTGTGAACGATGTTGTCGATGCCAATTTTCGAGTGAAGCGCAGAGATGCCGACCGTGCCAGGTTTGCGTTGCTGTCCGACGGGCTGAGGGACGAGGACAATGCGCTCGATTCGCGCAGCCCTGGCATTCCCATTGTTCCCGTCCCGGTTGCCGAGCAGATGCAGTTGGTGGGGGAGTGACCGGCATCACGCATTCGACTAGACGGATGAGGTATAGCCATCCATCAGGACTTCTCATGATTAATGCTGGAAAGTATCTCATCATCATGGCCTGCTCTGCGACAAAGCTGGAGCGGCCGGCGCGGGCGTTCGATCTCTATCAGGGCGTGATGTATAGCACGTTCCGTGCGAATGTCTCGCGCGTGGCACGTCCCGAGGTCATGATCCTGTCGGCGCGCCACGGCTTTGTGTGCGCGGATACGGTCATCGCGCCTTACGAACAGCGAATGACAGCGGAGCGTGCTAACGCAATGCTGAGTGATCTCCCGAGCTACTTGTGCGAGGGTTGGCCCGCGCAAGCTCGCAACGTGTTGCTGGTCGGCGGCAAGGAATATCGGCGGGTGATGCGAGCCGCCGTGTCGCACCTGTCGAGGACCGGGCGTGTGGCTTCGGACGCGAGCGTTGACGAAACGAGCGGTGGCATCGGCTACCAGCGGTCACAACTTGGCGCGTATCTTCGGGCAATCGCGAAGTCGGACGGCCACGTGGTCGGGTTCCACCAAAACGGCCAGCCGCTTTATCGTCGGCTCGGTGCATACGTCGTCGGCGATACCGTCCAGGTTGTCTACCGTGCGAGGCCGGACCTTCCGGCACGGCCGGCGCGCATAGAGGAGCTGTTCGACGGTCCCCGCGGCGACACCGCGAGCATCGCTATGCTCGACGTCAAACCCGGTGCTCCGGCGCAGAGCTGGATCGCCTTGGCCGATCTGCAGCCGATCAACGCCTGACGACGTGACCTGGTTAGCCGCGGCGTGAGAGCCACGCCGCGGCGAAAATTTCGCGCGCGGTTAGGGCTTTGCCCTTCCCGCGCGTTGCACGGCGAAGAAGTGTCGCTGTGCTGCTATGCGCACAGCGATGAGGCGCTCGCCGCGCGGCATTTCGCTTCGCCGCGGCTCCTCGTGCCGCATTCCCGTCCCCCTCGTTCGCCGTCCTTTTCTCGCGACCGTAGCCACGTCCTACGCTGCGTCAAGGCGCGCGGGGCCGTGTCAGTCGCTGTTCGCTCCATCCCGCCCCAGCACCCCACGCTTGATTCCTTGACCCCGCTACGTCCGTGTCTCCTTTGATCGCGGGACGACGAACTCAGGGGAACGGCGGCAACGACGAGAGACGCCGCGGACTCAGCAGAAACAACTTTTTACGCCGGGACTCGGAATCTAGGGGCCCGGCGTGCATTGAGAGGTGTGACATGACCATAGCTCGATACAGCATCGCCTATTACGGACTGGATCGTTACGGCATGCCGTACGTGATGGTGTCCGACGAATGGCGCGAAGTAGGGGGAGGGCGCTCGGGCGCCGTCGCGCGAACGTTCATTGACTGCGACAGCGTCGAACACGCGCAGCAGGTCGCCCATCGTCAGAACTGCCACCTTGTCCACGAACTGAAATAAGGAACCGCCAACCATGAAACGCGTGAGAACCGTAAAAAGCACTGACATCAAGCAGGAACTGACCGACCGCATTGTGAAGGCCATCGAAGACGGCCGGATGTCGCCAGCGAAGCTTTGGGCGCGCAGCGCCAATGGTGGTCTGCCGGTTAACTACGCGACGAAAAACGCCTATAGCGGAGCCAATATTCTTCTGCTCTGGCTTGAGGGTGCGGATCGCGGTTTTAAGCGTAACGAGTGGATGACATACAACCAGGCGCTGGACATCGGCGCACAGGTGCGTCGCGGGGCAAAGGGTTGCCGTCTGGTGCGGTTCAATAAGGTTGAGCGTGTCGACCCGGAGACTGGCGAAGTCGAATTTTTCCCAGCCCCGGTCTCATTCAGTGTGTTTAACGTCGAAGAGATTGACGGTGTTGCGCCCGCGGCGCGATTTGACGAATTTGAACCCGTTGATGCGGCCGAACAGATCCTTAAGCGCTCGGGCGCGCGCATCATCGAAACTGGCGAGCGCGCCTTCTATCGCGAGAGCACGGACGAGTGTTTCTTGCCGGAGCGCACACGCTTCGCTTGCGCGGCGAATTTCTACCATGTGGCAACGCATGAATTGATGCATTGGACCGGGCACCGATCGCGACTCGCGCGGGACTTCAGCGGCCGGTTTGGTGACGAGGCATATGCGTTCGAGGAACTGGTCGCCGAACTTGGCTCCGCCTTCTGTCTGGCACGCATCGGCATGCACGAGGGCCGGCTCGAGTATCACGCGTCCTATCTTGACTCTTGGCTTCGCGTCCTGAGAAGGGACAAGAACGCACTGTTTACCGCGGCTAGCCGTGCCGGCGACGCGTACTCCCACGTGATGAAGCTCGCCCGGATGTCTGAAGCGCCGACGGTGCAAATGCTGGCGGCAGCGTGAGGCGCCGGCCGAACCGATTACGCAGTAGCTACCAGCCCTGACGGTCAGTGATGGACCGTCACCCCGCTTGCGCGCCGTTGGCGCTGAACATGCGACATGTCGCAGGAGAAAAAGCAATGTCCGAATCATGCAACGCCGTCTCGCCAGTCACCCACGCGCAGCAGCTGACGTTCGAGGCGTTCTGCCGCGAAGCCAGCGTGAAGCCGCTTGAAAATCACGGCAGGACGGCCGAGGTCTACTTCCGGGGGAAAAGTCTCGGCTTTGTCGATCACCTGGGCGTCCCTGCGTTGTTGCAGGCTCACGAGCGCGAAGTGAACAACGCGCTGTATTTTCATTCAGCGGATGCGGTCAACTTTGGTGACAGGATGACGTTACCCAGCGCAGCGGCGCTCAGCGAATATCCCGCGCTCAGGAGGAAGTTTCCGGAAGCTGCGGCCAAGGTTCTGCGAGAGGCGAGCACGTACGAAGCGACTTGGGGCGAGTCCTACGCGACGCCCGGCACGCACATTGTCAGGCCGGAATTTTTCTCTGAGTCCCTCGGCTACGACAGCGACGACGTCGACCGCATCGGCGGTCTCGAAGTCGGGGAGTCGCTGACACTGGATGCAGGGGATCACGTCGTGCGTCGAATAGGCTGAAGCCCTCAACGTTATATTCAACCTTGGCCTCTGCTTGTTCCACCGGACAGCAGGGGCCTTTCGTATGCCGCCGCGTGAGCGGGCCACACCGTCTTTCCTAGAGCAGCATCCAGCCGGGGCACGGCAACTCGCTTGCCAGGCTTACGCCTGACACGCCAGTTGCAGTCCCGCGCCCCGGTGAACGTCACCACACGCATGACGAGCTTCGCTCTCTTGCGCTATCAATTCGACAGAACGTCGCTCCGCGGCGCTATCGCTTGCTACGCGAGGACGCGCTCGCCGCGCGGCGTTTCGCTTCGCCGGCAAGCACCTCTCTCTACCGAATTCCCGTCCCCCTCGTGCGCCGTCCTTTTCTCGCGATCGTAGCCACGCCTTGCGCTGCGTCAAGGCGCGCGGGGCCGTGTCAGTCGCTAGTCGCTCCATCCCGCCCCACACCCCGCGCTTGATTCCTTGACCCAGCTACGTGCGCGTCTCCCTTTGATCGCGGGACGACGAACTCAGGGGAACGGCGGCAACGGCGAGAGACACCGCCGACTCAGTAGAAACATCTTTTGGGCCGGGACTTCGGAATCTAGGGGCCCGGTCAGCTCAAACCAACAGAGGGCATATGACGTTTGACGATTACAGGAAGCGCTTTCCGGCAACGCGCAGTTTCCAACGTTACACCAGCGAGCAGCGCGCAAACCATGCGTCAAGCCACCGGCTGCGACATAACCAGCGCATCGCGGTTGGCGAGTATTTCTACGTGCATGAGCACGTGCCCGGTATCTCGTTTCCGAAGCGTCACGCAGCGGAGCGGGCAGGCTACGAAAAGCACCTGCAGACCGTCGACCATGCGCCCGTCGCTGAGCGGCAGCCTGATGCCTCGCAGACGCCGCAACCTGTCCACCTGACCCATACCGGGCCGGCTGCAGGTGCAACGCTGTGCGGCGCAGCGCGCAACGGCAGCACTGGCCATCACGCCGTATATGCGCCGGTCGAGCGCGACGAGTACCGCGCTCGTTGTTGCGCGACCTGCCTGAAAGTTTTCGCCCTCTCATGGGACGCCGACGAGATCAAACCCGAATGGGTCAGCAGTGTTCTTTCCGCTGATGCGCAAGAAGTCGCCAACACTCAAATCCCTCTTTTCGCTTAACAGGAGCACATCGATGCAAATCGAACTTACGCTGTCGGCCGAAGCCATCGCCAACGACGCCATCACAACGGCCAAGAAAACCACAGCGCACCTTGCACGCGTCGAGCGCGTGTTTGAAGCCATGCGCAGCGTGATTGAAGGACCAGACGCCCGGCTTAAGCACTACAAGGCTGATTTTTACGAGCACGATCGTGCCTATCTGCAGCGCACCTACGCGACCGGTTTGTACGGATGGGTGATCCGCGAAAGCGGCACTCATCTTGTTCAACTCGGCCGCCATCCGCGCATGAACGAGGAATTGGACGCGGCCTTGAAGACGGGGCCTAGCCGCGATTGCTACGTGGTCGATGCGCGCACGGCTACAGTAAGGCCAGTCTCCGAAGCGAAACTCCGCGAAGAAATGTCCCGACTCACTTACGTGGCGGGCAAGCACTGCGTTGGAAAGAGCGGCAGGACGATCGCTCTGATGGACGTCACCATGACGCCCTGGTCGCACGGCAAGTCGCCGCAAGGCATTGTGAAGTTCACGTCCGTCGACGTGCCGCTGAGTCACGAGGATTTGGTAGCGCTCGCGCAGATTGGCCCGAGCGAAGTGATCCGCGCCTCGCACTCTCTGTTCACCGGGACCCAGTCTATCGAACTCGACGGCAGCAACCTATTCGATTTGATCGAGCAGCGTGCGGAATAGGTCGCACACCACGACGCGGAGCCCGCTGGGCTCTTCGTCCCTTTCGCATGCGAAAGAGGAGGGTTTCGCGCTGGCAGTCAGCCGGGCCGGGGCAAGTTGCCCGCCAGGCGTTCGCCTGTCGCGCCCCTTGCGTATTCCCCGTCCCGGCGAACAACGGCGGTTCGCTCTAGGGCTTCGCCCGGCGCTCGCCACCCAAGTCAGTCGCGTCGCGTTGCTCCGCGAAGGGGCGCTCCCGCGCGGGCCTTTCGCGCTTGCGCATACGTCGCGTGCCATCCATTCCCCGTCACCGCCCATACCCGCGACCTTAGCCGGATCGTCCTGACGTCAAGGCGTGCGTGGCCGTGTTGGCGCTGCGCGCCTGCCCGCCCCAACACCCCGCACTTGCCTCCTTGACGCACGGCCTCAACCGGCTCTCGAAGTCGCAGGGCGATGAACTCAGGGGAACGGCGGCAACGCTGTCACCGAGAAGCGCCCGCCGAAAGGAAACCCCCACGAAGGGCTCCGAATCTTGGGGCCCGGTCAGCAAAAACAGGAGCTATGCCATGACACGACGCGACACAAAACCCGAATCACACACAATCGTCTTTGTTGAGCAGGAACAGGGCTTGACCGAACTGGTGGTCGAACTGCAACGCTCTGTTATCGGGGCGACCGGTTACGAGTTTTTGGGAACCATTCAATTGCGAGCGATGGTCACCGGCCACAGCGCGCAATCGTTCGGGCATCGCGTCACGTTTGATGGCCGCAACGCTGAACTGGACGAACTGCGCGCAGCGGTTCGAAAGATCGAACGCATCCGCACTCGCACGATGAAGGACGACAAGGCGTTGGGTGAGGCTGCGACCTTTGCCGAGTTTGCACGGCGCGCACTCGTAGCTGCTGGTGTCGCAAAGGTGCATGTCGCGCGTGACCTCGCAGGCCGTCCCCGTAACGCTGCGAACTACATCACGGCGAGCACGGCGAACGGAGGCGAAGTTATCGACGCTATCGGGCGTTTGGAAACAATCGCACTGACCTTGTTCGGCAAGCGTGCGGAGGCAGCATGAGCGCGCAACTCGTTGAGCGTTGGGAAGGCGGCGGAAAGGCAGGGCGCTATCAGATCGACGTGATGCGTTTCGAACCTCGCCCCGGTCGGGAGTTTTTCGACGTTCGCCTTTCGCGCGACGCCAGACAGTACGAGTCGAAGCTCGCACGCACACCCGCCGAGGCGCGGGATCGCGTACAGCACGCCGTCGATTGGGCGCTGTCCTATGGCCCTGCGCCGTATAAGCGCACCTTCCGCGACGCGAAGCTCGCTCCGGTCGTTCGCGATGCCGAGCCGCTGCTGACGGTACAGGCCAATCGTTGCGAACTTGCGGCAAAGCTGGCCCTATTCCTCGTTAAGCGCACCGGTAGTCGCATCGAAAAATGGAGCGGGACGCTTCTGGCCGCCGAGCAGCGCGCGCTCTTTGGGCGCTTCTTCGGCAAGGGCACGCTGACCATCGACGGCAAACGCGAGCGCATCAAACACACCGTATCTTGCTCGTTCGGCATGAGCCGTGAAGTGACTGCGGACGTAGCGTGGGCCGACCTGTGACGCAATACGCGCACGCGATCCACTTTTCCTGACCAATCAGTTGGGGCGCTTCTCGCAAGCGCTTCACTTACACATCGACCGATCATGCAACGTAACCAATCGACAAGTCTGACGCTCCCGGAGCGCTGGCCGCTTCATACGCAGGATCCAGTTCGCAGCGCGCAAATCCGCGTCCTGCTGAACACCATCGTTACGGATGCGCTTGCATTCTGGAGGCGAGCACCGGGTCGCACGTGGGGCGACATCAGCCGTCTGGTTCTTCGCCAGATGGTAACGCTCGATCGGCTGTACCCCGAGGCGGGCATTCTTGATTCGCCACCCAAACGCGTGGCCGTCCAGTTCTTCGCGGCAAACGTGGACACCCGGATCAGCAGCTTTGGCCGCCGCGAAGGCGACCCGCCGACGCCCGCCGTTGCTCGGCTGATAAATGCCTTGCGTGACGCACCGCGTATACCGCCGGCCATATCGCAGGCTCGCAGCACCCATGCACCGCAGGAAGCACACGGGGCATAGCGCACCGTCATCAAATCAGACCACAAAGTAAGGGGAGTTTCATGGAACATGCGCAGCAGGCATCGCAAACCGAGAAGGCCATTTATCAGAACGGAAGAGGCTACCGTGTCGAAGCTGCGACGATAGGCGACCCGGTCGAATTTTTTGCCGAAGGGGGTGGCTTTGTCTGTCGCATGCCGCGAGCCGAATTCGACGTGCAATTCACGGTGGCTGCGCAACCCCAGTTCGCACGAGTCGCCGTCGCAGGCGCGTGGATGGACGATGGAATCGCGTTGCCCGCATACAGCGATGGGGTTCGCTGGAACGGCTGGCTGATGCCGTACTTTACGCGCGAAGTGGCGATGCGCCTGATCCCGCTTGTAGACAGTCTCAGGTACGACGAAACGCGCGACGTGTTCGTTGCGCTGGACCCGAACGAAGGCGACGAAATCGTGTACGGAGCCGAAGAAATCCGCGTGGGTAACGACGATGTTGTCACCTATTCGATCGGGGCCGGTGAATGGTGTTGGCAGGAAGCGGATCCGAAGCCGCACGAAGCGCCCGTACACGACGCGTAACTGCATTTGACCGGGTGCCTATCACCTTGTGACGCCGGCCGAGTGCCGGCGTTGCTGTTTCCGGTACCGCCGCAGCAATCCAGCCGAGACGCGGCACCTTGCGTGCCAGGCTGCGCCGTCACGCAAGCTGATGACTTCGCGTCCCGGTGAACATGCACCAACGTTCTTGGGACTGCGCCGCGTCCCGCGGACTTGCCCCGGCGCGTGCCATCCCCTCCAGCCTCGCTGCCGCCAGCAGCTCGGTTAGCGCGCTCGCCGCGCGGGGCATTTCGCTTCGTCACAGACCTCTCTGTGCCGAATTCCCGTCCCCCTCGTTCGCCGTCCTTTTCTCGCGACCGTAGCCACGTCCTGCGCTGCGTCAAGGCGCGCGCGGCCGTGTCAGTCGCTGTTCGCTCCATCCCGCCCCACACCCCGCGCTTGAATCCTTGACCCAGCTACGTCCGCGTCTCCTTTGATCGCGGGACGACGAACTCAGGGGAACGGCGGCAGCGGCGAGAGACGCTGCCGACTCAGCAGAAACAACTTTTTACGCCGGGACTCGGAATCTAGGGTTCCGGTCAGCTCAAATCAATTCGGTAACGAGATGGCAAACAAAAGCGCAGTACGCAAGCATGACACCACGGCCGGGCAACATCAAACGGCACTGGCGAAGATGATTCGCAGCCTTAGCTACGCTCGCCACACGCACGAGGTATTTTCAGACTTCATAGAGCTTTCGGCTCTGTCGATCAGCAATGCCGTCGACAAGGTGCATTACGAAAGGCGCGAGGCGCGTTACCTCGATATCGTGGGCAAGTACAAGAAAGAGGAGGTGGCCCTGTTCCCGCAGATGTTTGGCGAACTGGTTCTCTGCTACGAGGATCGGATAGCCGGATCGTTCAACGAAGAGACTGGATTGCCCCGTGGTGGACTGGCAGACGTGCTCGGGTCTCTTTACATGATGTTCGAGCTTGGGAACGAGAGGACCGGCCAGTTTTTTACGCCGTTTGAAGTGTCAAAATTGATGGCGATGGTGTTGGTCGGAGACGGGGTCGAAGTGAAGCGAAAGGGCTTTCTTCGTCTGAACGAACCCGCATGCGGCGCCGGCGGAATGGTGATCGCGTATGCCGATGCGCTGCTCGATGCCGGGATCAACTATCAGAATTCGATGCATGCAATCTGCGTCGACATCGATCCCCGATGCGTTCACATGGCTTACCTGCAACTTTCCCTGCTGCACATCCCAGGGGTTGTTGTCCACGGAAACGCTCTTTCCCTCGAAGAGTGGGGTCATTGGTACACCCCTGCGCATATCCTTGGCGGATGGCGAGCCCGTCTCGCTCGTGAAACTGAGCGCGAGAGGGCGGAGACAGAGGCATTGGCCCTGCTCAATCCCCCGGATGCGGAGCATGTCCCGCAGATCGATCCGCAGCCGAGTGATCCGGTGCCGGTTGTGAGGGCTCCTGCAACCGAACCGGTTGCGATCGACTTCAAGAAACTGGAGCAGCTCGCTCTGTTCTGAACGACCACATTTCCCTCAATCCTAGCCGGCGATCGCCGGCGATTTCGTTTTCGGTGCCGCGAGTGCATAGGACCGCATCCAGCCGTGCCGCTGCACCTTGCGCGCCTGGCTTCGCCCGTCATGCAAGCCGACAGCACCGCGTCACGGAGCAAGGTCACCCCCGCTCTTGGGACTACGCCGCGTCCCGCGGACTTGCCCCGGCGCGTGCCATCCCCTCCAGCCTCGCTGCCTGCAGCAGCTCGGTAAGCGCGCTCGCCGCGCGAGGCGTTTCGCTTCGCCGCAGACCTCTCTGTGCCGAATTCCCGTCCCCCTCGTTCGCCGTCCTTTTCTCGCGATCGTAGCCACAGCCTGCACTGCGTCAAGGCGCGCGGGGCCGTGTCAGTCGCTTAACGCTCCATCCCGCCCCAGCACCCCGCGCTTGATCCCTTGACTCAGCTCCGTCCGCGTCTCCTTTTGATCGCGGGACGACGAACTCAGGGGAACGGCGGCAACGACGAGAGGCACCGCCAACTCAGCAGAAACAACCTTAACGCCGGGACTCGGAATCTAGGGTTCCGGTGGACACACTCAGTAAACCCCGCACTGGAGCAATACGCAATGCACATGTCCACGATTCCCATGCACGACCGCCCGCTGGCTGTGCATGGTCTCATCAGCTATAGGCTCAAAGGGCCTTACGCCTGGATCATGCTTGGCGCGCAGAACCATGCAGCTGCTATGGATGAAGCTGCTCGAAGTACACGCGATCCAAAGCGAGAGGCTCTGCAGGTATGGGATGGCTCCGAGTATGTCGACGTGGATTGGACCAAGGCAACATTTCTGCCCGCGACGGGCGAAGGAGAAAACTTAGTATGAACGCAGCCAAGGAGCTTCACGAACGCGAATGCCGTTACGCCCGCCTGCATCATCAGATGCGCATGCGGGATCTGTCGTGGCGTCGCCCGCTCGACTCGACAGATCTCAGGCTTTCTGAAGACAGCCGCCAGATTCTCAACGGAGAGAAGCTACTGACGCGCTGCGTCGATCTCAACGATACGGCATACCTCGCGGAACTCGACGCATTCGAGGCAGAGCAGGCCGCGCGGGCAAAGAAGGGCTACTACGAGCCGGATTGGGAGACGTACACGCTGATCAGTCAGGTCGCGGACGTGGCCGAGGCGATGGATCGCTATTACAAGTCCGATCGGCTTAACCGTCCAGGCGGAACGCGTGAGCGGCTGATTGCCCACAATCAGGCGGAATACAACACGAAGGGCTTTGCCTGTATCGCCAGTTATCACGATTCGATGACGGGACACTCTATCTTTGTTCGCCCTGCCGAGCAGGGGCTCGCGATCTGGAGCAGCGACTTCGCATAACCGCGAGTATCACGAAGAACGCCGGCCGAGTGCCGGCGTTGTTGTTTCCGGTACCGCCGTAGCGATCCAGCCGAGACGCGGCACCTTGCCCGCCTGGCTGCGCCCGTCACGCAAGCTGACAACCTCGCGTCCCGGTGAAGTGCACCAACGCTCTTGGGACTGCGCCGCGTCCCGCGGACTTGCCCCGGCGCGTACCATCCCCTTCAGCCTCGCTGCCTGCAGCAGCTCGGTTAGCGCGCTCGCCGCGCGGGGCGTTTCGCTTCGTCGCGGGCCTCTCTGTGCCGAATTCCCGTCCCCCTCGTTCGCCGTCCTTTTCTCGCGACCGTAGCCGCGTCCTGCGCTGCGTCAAGGCGCGCGGGGCCGTGTCAGTCACTAGTCGCTCCATCCCGCCCCAGCACCCCGCGCTTGATTCCTTGACTCAGCTCCGTCCGCGTCTCCTTTGATCGCGGGACGACGAACTCAGGGGAACGGCGGCAACGACGAGAGAGGCTGCCGACTCAGCAGAAACATCTTTTTACGCCGGGACTCGAAATCTAGGGGCCCGGTCAGCTCAAACCTTAAGGACAACTGTAAATGCAAACTCTCAGCGCCACCTATTCGCCGGAAGATAACAAGCTGCGCCTGTATTCGACTTCACGTCTGGATTCGGAGCTATACGCTCGCGTAAAAGAGGCCGGTTTCATCTTCGCGCCAAAGCAGGATCTTTTCGTCGCGCCGATGTGGACACCCGCGCGCGAGGACCTTCTGCTTGAGCTTTGCGGTGAAGTTGGCGACGAAGATATGAGTCTGGTAGATCGGGCGGAAGATAGAGCGGACCGGTTCGAAGACTATAGCGAAAAGCGAGCCACCGAGGCGGTCACCGCGCGCGAGGGTGTCGCGGCGATCACGGGCCATATCCCGCTTGGACAGCCTATTCTCGTTGGACATCATAGCGAGCGCCGAGCACGCCGCGACGCCGAGCGCATCGAAAGCGGCATGCGCCGTGCGGTAAATCTTTGGGAAACGTCCGAGTATTGGACACGTCGCGCATCCGGAGCACTGCGCCATGCGCAATACAAGCAGCAGCCCGGCGTGCGTCATCGCCGCATGAAGACGCTGGAGGCCGACCTTCGGAAACACCAGCGCGAAAGCAACGAAGCAAGCGAGAACCTCACGAAATGGCAGGCCGAAGGCCTGACGATGGAGCGGGCCAAGCGCATCGCAGCGTTTGACCACGTTTCGATTTACGAGGAGGGTAAGACCTGGGGCACGTCGATCTGTTCGCTGCTGACCGACGACAAAATGACCGTCGAGCAGGCGAGCAAGCATTGCATTTCAGTGCACACCAAAAACATCGCTTGGCGTCAGCGTTGGATCTTGCATTTGCAAAACCGGCTCGCGTACGAACGCGCGATGCTGGATGAAACGGGCGGCCTTGTGTCCGACCGCTACGACATCAAGCCAGGCGGACGCGTGCTTGTCGATGACGAATGGCTGGTCGTGATACGCGTCAATCGCGCAAGCGGGCGTATCAATAGCGTGACGACCAGCGCGCCCGCTGTCGTTCATTGGCGCAATGAATGGAAATATGGCATCGAGGCAGTGAAGGACTACCGCGGGCCGGAAGCGAAAGACACGGAAGCATTGAAGGCCAAGAAAAAGCAGCCCCCGCTCGTGAACTACCCCGGTGAGGGTTTTCTCGAAATGACTGCTGCAGAGTGGAAGAACCGGCCGGACGACTATAAGAGCATCCGGAAGATTGGCAGCAACGACAAACACGGCGTGCACCGCGTACGTCGCGCGCTGGTCACTGGCGCCGGCTACAGGTTGGCGCAGGTGTTCGTCACGGACGCGAAGCGCGTCGACCTGCCCGCGCCGGAAAGCGGTACGCCCGCGCCCGCCACATTTGAGCGCCAACGGGAGCCGGTAAGCGTTGAGCCACACGCGGCACAGCACGCGGCCCCTGTTCAAACGCCAGATCAAAAGCCCGTCTTCGACGGCCTGCGTGATTTGCTGCGATCTGGTGTGCAAGTTGTCAGCGCGCCGCAACTGTTCCCGACGCCCGCTGTCACAGCTGCGCGCATGGTAGAGAGGGCAGCCGTCGAGCCGGGGCAGTCTGTCGGCGAGTTCAGCGCCGGAACGGGGCGGATTCTCGACGCGATTTTTGAGGCTATCGACCGTAGCACTATCAGCGTTACAGCCGTCGAGATAAACCAGACGCTTTCTCGAACGCTCGCTACGTCGTATAGCGATATCAAGGTCGTATGCGCGGACTTCCTGACGTGTGGCGCTGAGCTGGGGATGTTCGATCGCATAATCATCAATCCGCCGTTCGCAAATGGCCAGGATATCGCCCACATTTCACACGCGCTCGACTTTCTAAAACCGGGCGGGCGTCTGGTTGCTATCTGTGCGAACGGCCCGCGCCAGAAGGAAAAACTTTTGCCGCTGGTTGAGGCTCGAAGCGGTACGTGGGAAGAGCTACCAGAAGGAACGTTTGTAGTATCGGGCACGAATGTTCGCACCTTGCTCCTGACGATCGATAATTAACTGTAGATGCGGCCGTGGCTTTCGCGGCCGCAAATCAAGAGATAAAAACATGCTGGCTACCGCATACCGTACCGCTTCGATTGCAGCTCTTAGCGCGCTTTGCGCCTGCGCGCAGATGCAGCCACCACAAACACAGGCGCACGGAAACATGAAGCCAGGCGCGATTTACATCTACCAGCCGACGAAGCCCGCAGGCCTCGCCGGCGCGGGTGAGTTCACGCTCTCGCCTGATGGAAAAATCCACGTCATCAACCCCGATCAGGCCGCCACGCAGTAACCCGCGAACGCGCGTAAGTTGCCACCGACGCCGGCCGAGTGCCGGCGTTGTTGTTTCCGGTACCGCCGCAGCCATCCAGCCGAGACGCGGCACCTTGCCCGCCTGGCTGCGCCCGTCATGCAAGCTGACAACCTCGCGTCCCGGTGAACATGCCCCCCCGCTCTTGGGGCCGCACCGCGTCCCGCGGATTTGCCCCGGCGCGCGCCATCCCCTCCAGCCTCGCTGCCTGCTGCAGCTCGGTTAGCGCGCTCGCCGCGCGGGGCGTTTCGCTTCGTCGCAGACCTCTCTGTGCCGAATTCCCGTCCCCCTCGTTCGCCGTCCTTTTCTCGCGATCGTAGCCACGTCCTGCGCTGCGTCAAGGCGCGCGGGGCCGTGTCAGTCGCTGAACGCTCCATCCCGCCCCAGCACCCCGCGCTTGATCCCTTGACCCAGCTACGTCCGCGTCTCCTTTGATCGCGGGACGACGAACTCAGGGGAACGGCGGCAACGGCGAGAGACACCGCCAACTCAGCAGAAACAACCTTAACGCCGGGACTCGGAATCTAGGGTTCCGGTCAGCTTTAAAGGACACAGCAATGATCAAAGCCGAAGAAGCCACCGATTACCAGCGGTGCATCTATCCACACAAATTCGATCGCATCGAGGTAACCGGGTCGTTTTTCACTGGCCCCGCACCGGGCACGTATTTGCGTGCCGATTTCGAGCGTCCGAGGGAGTCCGTCTCTTTTTCGCTGCTTGGCGCGTGGCACTGCCAATACGCGAGCGGTCCGAGTCTTTTTGCACTGGCAGACATGGCCGGGGAGATTCTCGGCATCCGTGGCTTTTATGGCCTTGGCACTGCGCGGCACATCAACTGAACAACAGCAAGCCGCGCGACGGTATGGCTACCAAAACCGAAAATCATAGGGGAAGAATATGAAACTGACAAAGGCACAAACGAAGCTGATGACGGAAGTAAACAAGCTCGTCGCACTTGATCGTCGACTGACGGAGGATGAACGGCTGTTCGTGCTCGAAAACTTTCAGGAGGGCGCAACTCACGACAACGGCGCGATGGGTGCGTTTTTCACGCCATGGGGCCTTGCGCGCGATTTTTCCTTTGAAGTGCCGAGCGGTTGCCGGGCGATCGTTGATCTGTGCGCGGGGATTGGTTCGCTGGCGCATGCGTGCGAAGAAAAGGCGAAGTCAATCGTGTGCGTTGAGCGCGCTGCGCGGAATACGTGCGTGTTGGCCGCAAGGTGATGCCCGATGCAACATGGATTCACGCGGACGTGTTCGGTGATTGGTGGAAGGAGTTTGAGCTGTTCGACGCTGCGATTTCGAACCCGCCCTTTGGCCGCATCAAGGCGGATTACGAAGGCCGCTATAGGGGCGCAGAGTTCGAATACAAAGTGATCGAACTGGCTTCGCGCATCGCTCGACACGGCACGTTCATCGTGCCCCAGCCGTCCGCGCCTTTTCGTTATTCGGGTGTTACCTGCTTCAGCCAGAGCGTGGGGGAGAAGTGCCGGAAATTCATAGATCAGACCGGGATTTCGCTCGACGTCAATTGCGGGATCGACACGGAATCGTATCGCGGCAAATGGCACGGCGTTTCCCCCGTCTGTGAGGTCGTACTTTGCGATTTCGAATCTGTTGAGGAAGCAGCGCCACCAGACGTGCGCGCCGTTCCAATAGCCGCCAGCGCGACGTCTGTGGAGCAACTGGACCTGTTCTCGATGATGGTTTGATCGCGTCGCCCGCTGGACTGGATAGCGGGCAGCCGCAACACAGTCAATTACCTTAGAGGAGAAAACATGCCCTATCGGCAGGTGTTTGAAAGTCCCGAGCGGTTCACGGTGCATAACGGCGTGAACGTGTACCACTGTTACCACGATGACGACGTGGATCAGGGGCAGATGGAATATTGGTTCACTACTTCGTTTGCAGAGGGCGAAGGGTCAGGGTTCAGCTTCGATGTCCGCGCACTCAGGGATGGCCGTCCAGCCGATACCGACGACGAGAAAAGGCAGATCATTGCCGACGCCCTGGATCAGGGCCTCATCGAGGTCGCGGAGGACAATTCCGGCCCAGACGCGGAGCCTCCAACTGACAATGTTTGCGAAGCTTGACCCGACGCCGGCCGAGTGCCGGCGTTGTTGTTTGCGGTACCGCTGCAGCAATCCAGCCGGGACGCGGCACCTTGCGCGCCTGGCTACGCCCGTCACGCAAGCTGACAACCTCGCGTCCCGGTGACCATGCACCCCCGCTCTTGGGACTGCGCCGCGTCCCGCGCCTTGCCCCGGCGCGTGCCATCCCCTTCAGCCTCGCTGCCCGCAGCAGCTCGGTGAGCGCGCTCGCCGCGCGGGGCGTTTCGCTTCGTCGCAGACCTCTCTGTGCCGAATTCCCGTCCCCCTCGTTCGCCGTCCTTTTCTCGCGACCGTAGCCGCGTCCTGCGCTGCGTCAAGGCGCGCGGGGCCGTGTCAGTCGCCAGTCGCTCCATCCCGCCCCAGCACCCCGCGCTTGATCCCTTGACCCAGCTACGTCCGCGTCTCCTTTGATCGCGGGACGACGAACTCAGGGGAACGGCGGCAGCGACGAGAGACGCCGCCGACTCAGCAGAAACAACTTTTTACGCCGGGACTCGGAATCTCGGGACCCGGTCAGCTCAAACCTTAAGGAGCAAAACCCATGTCCGACGCAGTGAGACCCATCGATCCGGCAACGCTTTCGCGCAAGCAGAAGCTCACGCTCATTTATCGACACGAGCACCGCGATTACAAGGGCAGGGCAGGTCCGCGGTGGGGAGACCACGAGGGCGAAAAAACGATCATGGTGAACGAGAAGGGCGCGACCGTTCTAACGTTGCTCGAAACTCTGAGCGATGACCAGATCGCGAACAAGTTGCCGTATGCGCTGAAAAAGGAAGCCGAGCGTCTGGCGAAGGTGGTAGCGGCATGAGCCAACGCGCCCCAATCGAAACGACCATCCACGATGCCGAGGGCGTGGTGTTCCGTTACACCCTAAAGACAACCGGGCAATCCAGTGATCGCCTTGGAGCCTGCGAGGTGTGCGGCCAGCACGCAAGTGACGTCTATCACCTTATTGGTTCGTCGCTGTTCGAACGCGTGTACCGCCAGCACCGCGACCCGGAGCGTTTTGGCTGGACTCATGCGACGAACACATTCGGTCATGCCGATTGTCTCGCTGCGCGACGTATAGGCGTCGAGGTCATGAAAGCGCCACCCGGCCAGATCAACGGAATTTTCAAACTCGACGTCAACGGCACTGACGTGCTGATCCATCGGGATGAAGAGGGTTTCAAGGTGCATGTAGCAGACCGCTACGAAGGTCTGTTCTCGACGTTGCTACGCGCATACCGGTTCGCGTATATGGCCGCCAAGCATCCCGAGCGGCGCAGGCCGATTACTTCTTAACTTGATTTTAACGGGGTCGCTCAGGCGGCCCAGCGAGGTGTTTCTCATGCAACAACAAGCACAGACCGAATGTTCCGACGCGACGCGCGTCAAGCACATAGACGTGACGCCTACATGGACGGCTTTGATGCCTCTCCTGTTGGCAGCGCTCGAGAACGGAACCCATACGGGCCGAGGCAACGCTCTGCGCAGTCTCATCGAACTTGCCGAGAAGGCGGACGCAGCGCATGAAATGCACAAGCGCATGCGTGCAGCGCTCGACGCGCTGGCCAAGGCGTGGCCGAAAGCGTTTGGCTTGAGCGATGCCGAGCAAAAGGCGCTGATCGAGGTAGCGGAACTGCTCGCGATAACGGCACCGAAACCGATTCGCTTGCTCGACGCGGACACTGCCGACCACTGAGCATCCCTGCCTAGCGTGGCAGCGTCTGAGGATCGGGAATGAACGACGCCGGCCGAGTGTCGGCGTTGTTGGTTCCGGTACCGCCGCAGCGATCCAGCCGGAGCGCGGCATCTTGCCCGCCTGGCTGCGCCCGTCACGCAAGGCGCCAACCTCGCGCCCCGGAACATATACATCCCCGCTCTTGGGACTGCGCCGCGTCCCGCGGACTTGCCCCGGCGCGTGCCATCCCCACCAGCCTCGCTGCCGGCAGCAGCTCGGTTAGCGCGCTCGCCGCGCGGGGCGTTTCGCTTCGTCGCAGACCTCTCTGTGCCGAATTCCCGTCCCCCTCGTTCGCCGTCCTTTTCTCGCGATCGTAGCCACGTCCTGCGCTGCGTCAAGGCGCGCGGGGCCGTGTCAGTCGCTAGTCGCTCCATCCCGCCCCAGCACCCCGCGCTTGATCCCTTGACCCCGCTACGTCCGTGTCTCCTTTGATCGCGGGACGACGAACTCAGGGGAACGGCGGCAGCGACGAGAGAGGCTGCCGACTCAGCGAAAACAACTTTCTACGCCGGGACTCGGAATCTAGGGGCCCGGTCAGCCCACACCGATAGCGAGGAACGTATGTCTTGTACGGAGCAGGACCGTTTGCATCACGGTCTTTACGAAATGATGGATAACCCACGGAAGGAAGCGGTTGACGACGCGTTCGACAAAGTGGTGGCGGCACTGCATGACCGGGGTTTTGCGGCCGCGAATGATGACAGCGCCGAAAGCTTGATCGGCGCTATCGCTTGGTACTTGCTTGCATCGACGGAGAAACATCTTGGCTGAAATTATTGAAATCGGGTCATCACCGTGTGATGAAGAAAGCGCGCAGGTCGGGCAACCCGATTACCCCGAACGTAGTAGAGCCGAATGCAAGGCGTTCATCAACCAGATCAAACGTGCATTGGGCGATCCGCCCGAAGGCGTCACCCTCTACACCAAGAGTAATCCCCACGATCTGGGCACGTATCGCGAGGTCGCCGCCAAGGTCCATGCGCTGGGAATGGATGCCCGCGAAGAGGCGCTCGACTACGCCTACCGCTGCGAAGGAGAGTCGCCAGCAGTGTGGGACGACGAGGCCCGCGCGGAACTCGCCGAAGCAGGTTTCCCCGTGCCCGTCCAGGACTGACCGACATGTTCCATACCGTTGCCTACAAAGGCCACTACATCCACCTGTCCTATGTCAACAACGTCGAGCACGTCCAGACGCAGATCATTACGCCCGAAAGCGGATTCGACCTCAAGCCTCGCAGGACTTTAGTGGGAGCCAAGCGCGCCATCACAAGGCACGTTCAAGCCAGCTCCAACCCTGCATTCACCAGCTAACCCACTAGAAACGGGGTGAGTCCTTGGCTCACCCAGAGGAGAAAGCGCCATGCGCTTTAAACGATACGAGCGGTACGAGTTTCGGGACACATCGCGCAAGCGCGCTGCGTTCGCCCGAAAGCAGCGGATCGAACGCGAATCGATGCCGCTCTTTGCGGACCAGATCGAGGCGGACCAGATATCCGCCGATGAGGAAATGGTCCAACGTCGCGAGCGGTGCATTCGTCAGACGCTCACCGATCGCCAGAGTCGCGCGAACGACTGGCGCAGAGCGCGCAAGCGGGCAGGGGACTACCCCGAGCCAATCCGCCGTGCGTTGCTTGCGTACTGGCAGCGATGCATGTGGCCAGCAGACCCGACCTACCTACTGTCTATGCTGCATATGTACGACACCGGTCGCCTAGAGCTTCCGGACTCGCTGTAGGACCTCGACGCCGTCCGAATGTCGGCGTTGTTGTTTGCGGTACCGCAGCTGGCCTCCAGCCGGATGCGCTGGCACCTTGCCCGCCTGGCCGCTGCGCTGCCCGTCATGCAAGCCGCGGGCTTCGCGCCCCGGTGCATGTAGATCTCGCTCTTGAGGCTGCGTCCTGCAGACTTGCCCCGGCGCATGCCATCCCCGCCAGCTTCGCCGCGAGTCGCGGCTCAGTCGATAGGCTGCTCTCTGTCGTTCGCACCCACACACATTTCGCCTCCGACCGACGCAGAGCATTACGCGCAGGTGTCGTTCGGACAGCGCGAGAGACCAAGCATTCACTGCCCGGCACCCACGTTCTGCCGCCGCGGCGCCGTGGCCGGCTGAACAGCGCTGCGCAAGAATTCTCGCAGCACTGCCCATGCCTTCAAGGGCTTTCGCGGCATAAAGCGGCCGTGTACCACGGCCGTTTATTCCACGTCCCATGACCCCGGCTTCGGGGCGACCGCACTGATGCGCCGAGCAGTACCGAAACCCAGTGGTTGATCGGTGCTGCTCACTTTCCCACACCTCTCAGGAGCGCATCCATGGGCCGTTTGATCTTGGGCGATTGCCTTTCCGTTTTCCCCTCCATTCCAGATGGATCTGTCGATTTAATCGTCACGGACCCACCGTACCTCGTGAACTACCAAGATCGCAGCGGTAGGTCGATCGCAAACGACCAGAACGATGACTGGCTTGTACCCGCGTTCGCGCAGATGCATCGAGTGTTGCGACGCGACACGACTTGCGTCAGTTTCTACGGATGGACCAAGGTGGATTTGTTTTTTGACGCCTGGAGAAAGGCGGGCTTTCGCGTCATCGGGCATATCGTATTTAACAAAGGCTACGCATCGAAGAGCCGTTACCTACGTTACCAGCATGAGTCGGCGTATCTACTTGCCAAGGGTAATCCTCCGCTGCCGGCGCAACCGTTGCCCGATGTTATGCCATGGGAATATTCGGGCAACCGCTTGCACCCAACTCAAAAGCCAGTAGGCGCTCTCGCTCCCTTGATCGAGAGTTTCTCCCGCCCGATGGATATTGTGCTCGACCCGTTCGCCGGATCTGGCTCGACATGTGCCGCCGCGCACCAGGTCGGACGCCGATACGTTGGGATCGAGATCGATCCGGTCTACCACGCGAATGCCGTTCGCCGGCTTGACGCGCTTGCTCCAAAGGCGGCCGCATAGCATGCCGCCGGGGCCGCTTGGCGAGCGGCCCTGCTTTCCGTTCGAATCCTGCACCATCGGTTCGGGCGGGGCCTAGCACTCGAGCCGGGGTGAGACCCTCTCCCCGGGACATATATATCCCCGCTCTTGGGGCCGCACCGCGTCCCGCGGACTTGCCCCGGCGCATGCCATCCCCTCCAGCCTCGCTGCCTGCTGCAGCTCGGTTAGCGCGCTCGCCGCGCGGGGCGTTTCGCTTCGTCGCAGACCTCTCTGTGCCGAATTCCCGTCCCCCTCGTTCGCCGTCCTTTTCTCGCGACCGTAGCCGCGTCCTGCGCTGCGTCAAGGCGCGCGGGGCCGTGTCAGTCACTAGTCGCTCCATCCCGCCCCAGCACCCCGCGCTTGATCCCTTGACCCAGCTACGTCCGCGTCTCCTTTGATCGCGGGACGACGAACTCAGGGGAACGGCGGCAACGACGAGAGAGGCTGCCGACTCAGCGGAAACAACTTTCTACGCCGGGACTCGGAATCTAGGGTTCCGGTCAGCTTTGAACCGCAAACAGGAGGCAATGATGGTCAAGGAGGGACGCTCCATCGCGAAAGCTATCGCAGCGGGCACCTATCACCAGATCACGGTGTACAGCACGACCGAATGCGGAACCCTCCGCATCGTGCGTCACTACGATCCGCCCGCCTGCGAATCGTTGGACGAGGTTATTTCGTGCTATCGCGGGCTGTTTGGAACTTTGGACGCAGGCTTCACCGCAGAAGGTAGTCGTATTTCCGGTGGCTCGATTGGGGGCCGTTTCATTGAGGGCATATGCGATGTGACGGAGCGTCTTCGATAGTGCCGTCGCATCAGACTTCGTAGTTGGTTTGCCGCTTCACCATTTCCACCACACAGGAGGCTTCACCATGAAATCACTTTTTCTCGCTATCGCTGTAGCAGTGCTCTGCGCAGGTTGCGCAACTAGCGTCGGCAATGTCGCCATGAAGGAGCAGAGCGCGGAGAGCATCAACGCGCAGATCACCGAAGGGAAGACAACCAAGGCAGAGATTCAGAGCAAGCTCGGATCGCCGTCCAAGGTCAGCTTCAACGAAATGGGCGTCGAGCAGTGGTCCTACGAGTATGCCCGCGCGACGCCCAAGGCTATCAACTTCGTGCCGATCGTTTCTGCCTTCGCACGCGGCGCAGACGTTTACAAAAAGCAGTTGCTAATCCTGTTCGATGACGCGGGCCGCGTGAAGAAATTCACTTTTTCTGACTCGGTGGACGAGTTGAAGGCGGGACTGCTCGGATGATCGGAAAACAGGGCGGGCGAGCATGCAGCGCCCGTCTCACTCGAAAGGAGAATGATGAAGCGAGCGGAATTGAAAGGCGTTGCGAAGACGCTAGACGGACCGGTCCTGGGCGCTGTAGCGCCCGGGGTTCCGGTCGCGGTCGAAACTGATGCGGGATGGATGCCCTGCATTGTGGGAGCGGACGGCGCACTTAAGCCCATCGGCGACGAGTCGTTACCGACCAGTGAGGCGACCTACGGGTACGTGGTCGAGTATTGCGCGAAACGCTTCGCCGCCATTCTGGCCGACTGGCTCGACCGTGCCGAGCGGGAGGCCGTAGTCGAGCGAAATCGGAGGCAGGCGGACCCGCTTGTTTGTCACTCACACGACTTCTGTGACGCGAATATGGCAATGCTTGATACGCTTCAGAACATCGGCGTCGTCGCTGAGACATTTGAATCCTTGCCCGAAGAGGTTTGTATCCTCTGGTGTGCCGCGTGGGAAGAGGCAAGGCAAAGCGGGTTTTACTTTGACGTTGCTGTTTGAGGACCGCCATCGACCTCAAACTCACTGAACCGGAGCAAGTCTTGATACTTGATAGCCAGCGCATCCAAACCCCTAACGCCTTGGGCGTGATGGTCGTTTCGTTTAACGTCCTGTGCGACGGAATCGTTGTCGATAACGTATCGACCCAAGCAGTCGCCTTCGAACGCATGGACGTCCTTTGGGCGAAGCGGCCTGAAGCCGACAGGGTCGCCGAGCAGCTTTATTCTGGCGACTGACCCAACCACCGAAGGACACGCAGGCTCACGCGCCTGCAGTCGCCGGCGGCCGGAATCCAGCCAGGGCGCGGCACCTTGCGTTCCTGTCTAACGCCAGGCACGCAAGCCGCCAACTTCCGCGCCCCGGGATCCAGAGACGCCCGCTCTTGGGGCTGCGCCGCTCTGCGGTCTTGCCCCGGCGCATGCCATCCCCCCCAGCTTCGCCGCCTTCAGCGGCTCAGTTAGCGCGCTCGCCGCGCGGGGCGTTTCCCCTCGCGACATCCCTGCCTGCCGAAATCCCCGTCCCCTGTGTTCCCGTCCTCTTCGCGACAGTAGCTGCTTGCACTTGCCGGTCAAGGCGGGCGTGACCGTGTTGTCGCTTCGCGACTGCCCGCACCAGCTCACGCCCTTGACTCCTTGACCGTCTCGCGCGTCGCGCTCCTTTTGTCGCGGGACGATGAACTCAGGGGAACGGCGGCAGCTTCGGAAGGAAGCCGTCGACTCGGGAAAACAACTTACGTCGGGACTTCAGAATCTTGGGGCCCGGCGGTCCCACTCAACCGGTAACACCCAACTTTTTTAAAGGAACCGCTATGGAAACCGTGAACGCCCAAGATGTCAACGTGAACGCAACGGACAACGCGCCCGCCGTCGAACTGCCGAACGCGCTCAGCGCCGGGTCGGGAGTTGAGATGATTCCCCTCCGGTTGCTGGTCGCGTCGCCGTACAACCAGCGCCAGAAACCGCGCACCGAGGCGACCATCTTGCAATTCGCGGACAACATCAGGGCGGTCGGTTTGCTTCAGAATCTCGTCGTCCATCCTATGAAGAAGCGCGCGAAGAAGGCACAGACCTACGGCGTGGCCGCTGGCGAGACGCGACGCCTTGGTCTGTTGGTCAACGTCGAGCGCGGGGACATCACGCTCGATGATCTGGTCCCTTGCAAGACCATTTCGGAAGCGGACGCAATCCTCGCCAGCGCCACCGAGAATGACCTGCGCAAACCCCCGCATCCGGCTGACCAGTTCATCGCCTACAAAGCTCTCACAGACGAGGGCCGCAGTCCCGAATTCATCGCGGCGGTCTTCAAGGTCACGCCGAAAACCGTGGCCGGTCATCTGAAACTGGCGAGCGTGTCGCCCAAGCTGTTCGACCTGTTCGCTGATGACGAAATGGAGCTTGAACAGATTCAGGCGCTGGCACTCACCGACGATCACGAAAAGCAGGAGGCCGTCTGGTTCGGCGCGCAGAACGAGTGGGCGCGTAATCCGCGTGAGATTCGCGCTCGCCTCAAAGGCGACAAGCTTTCGCTTAACGACGGCATGGTGCGCTTCGTTACTGTCGAGGCATATGAGGCCGCAGGCGGCCTCGTGGAACGCGATCTGTTCTCGGAGGGTAACGAAGGGTTCATTCTCAACCGTGAAGTCCTGATGCGCGTGTTTGAGAAGAAGGTGACCAGCGAGGCCACAACCATCGGGGCCGAGGGCTGGGCATGGGTCGAATCGCGTCCGAAGTTCGATCATGACGAGCATAACCAGTTCACGCAACTGTATGCCGAACCGGCCCCCCTCACGCCGGAGCAACAGGCCCACTTCGAAGCGCTCCAAAAGCGTTACGACGAGGTCACCGACAAGCTCCAAGCGCATTACGACGCCGACGAAGGCGAGGAAGGTCACTTGAGCGACGAGGCTGTCGAAACGCTCGAAGCCGAGGACAACAAGCTATCGTGCGAACTGGCCGAAATGGAGGAACGCGAGGGCGAGTTCACGTCCGCGCAGAGACAGGTCAGCGGCGCGATCGTCTACGTCAACCACAGCGGCGGCCTCACGGTTCATCGCGGCCTAGTTCGCCGTGAAGATCGGGAGGAAGCACTCACCATGATGCAGGCGAGCGGCGCGGAGGTTCCGCGTAGCCTGACGAAGAAGGCGAAGGGCGTCCATTCGGAAAAGCTGCTTCTGAATCTGACCGCTCACCGCACGGCAGCGGTACAGTCGGCGCTCGCGATGAACCCGAACGTTGCGCTCGCCACCATCGTGCACAAGCTTGTGCTTGATTTCCTATACACCGGTTACCTCCACGGCGCGAGTGTTGTGCAGGTCAGCAGCAGAGAGGCGTTTCACGACATGAGCCGGGCTGCCCCCGAACTGGAACGGAACGAACACGCGAGCGGACTGCGTGAATACGTCCAGACGTGGCGCAAGATGCTGCCATCGAACCCGAACGAGCTTTTCGGGTGGCTCTTAGAGCAACCGCAAGACCGGCTCTTGAACCTATTGTCGGTCTGCACTGCACTGAGCATCAACGGTGTGAGTCGCGATGCCGGTCCCAACGCGATCAACGCGATTGCAGGCGCGCTTGACCTCAACCTGTCGGCCTACTGGCAACCGACCCGCGAGAGCTATCTGAACCACGTGTCGAAGGATCGCATCGCCGCCGTGGTGAGCGAAGCGGTCTCGCCAGAAGAAGGCAAGCGACTCGCGAAGATGAAGAAGGGCGACGCCGCAGAGGCAGCAGAAAAACTGCTTGCTGGGAAAAACTGGTTGCCCGAATTCATGGCCGCTGCGGAAGTCCATCAGGTAGCGCACTACTCGCGCGATGATGAGGAAGAGGACGACGCATACGACGAGGGAGCGCCATCGGCCAGTGACGCACCGCACCCGGCAGAGCTTGACAACCCTACCACCGAAACCGGCGAAGCAGTGGTGAGCGAAGCGAGTGCCCACTCCGCACCGTGGCCGTTCCCCAAGGCAGCAGATTTCGAGCCGCATGCACTCGCCACTGACCCGGCACCGGCCCCCGTCGTGCGCTCGGTCAGCACCGCGCCCGTAACTCTTACGCCAGCAGCAGCGTGGCCGTTCCCGCCGACCAACCCGGCAGCGTTCAAGTCCGTACGACAAGCGGCCTAATACCAGTTCTCTCCCCACGGGTCTTCGGACCCTTTACGCCCCGCCTAGCAGCGGGGTTTTTTTTGCCTGTGACAACGTGGATTCGCCCCAGGTGCCCCGCCCGAAGTGCGCCGCGGCTTTCCTCCGGTGCGCGCCTGCCGGCGCTCCACACCGTCGGAAAGCCGCGGCGGGAAAAGGCATCGGCTTCGCCGACCAAAAGGGGGAACCCCGTACCCGGTTCCCCCTTGGATCCCCTTCCCCCCGGTTCGCGAGCGATCGTGAAATATAAATTGTAGTCAGTGAATTAACTGATTAAAATATAGATGTCTGTTCGTGACCGAACAGACAAGAAACTAAAACCACACAAAGAAAGACCGAGGATGACCAACCTCTCAATGCTGAAAACCGAAACGACGCGCGCTGCGTTCGCCGCTAAAGCGGCGATGCGCGCGCGTCTGACCGGCACTTCGCCCATAAAACTCCCACGTCTCAATCTCATGGCTCTGCTCAAAATTCGACGATGGCTTGTGGCGCTTTCCGCCCACCTAGATTCACGTGTCGATGCCAAAGCAAGACGACAAGTTGCCGTCTTCGACGATGCAGAGAATGCTAACGAGCCGGAATTGCCTTGCATTCCGGTTTGCGCTGATGCGTGTGCCGCTATAGCCCGTTCCAATAGCTTGCTCTTGCCAACTGCCTGACTGCCCCCAATGCTCTGTTCGATCGTGTTTGTTTTCCTCGCCGGACGCCTTCCGACACAGACTGAGCAGTCCGCAGCAGTATTGAATATTGTCGGGCGCCAACTTGTCCGATCGACAATTCTCGAACTGTTCGCCTGGTCGCTCGTGGCGTTGTCAACCGGTGCGCTCATTTGGATCGCTGCGCCGTTCGTTGTTACTGCCGTCCACTTGTGTAGTCCCGCCCTGGCTTCGCATCTCAGTCTGACGCCGCCGCAGGGATGCTCCGCCGCGCAAGGTAACTGGTTCATCGTCAAGCGCGTGATGATCGGTTATTTCGGGTTGTCCGCCGTGTGCCTGATGGATTTCGCATGCTGGCTCGCAGTCGAGCACAGGTTTGCGTCAAGGTTTGAAAAGGTTATGCCCCGCTGGTCGGTGATGCTTGACGAATCAGAGCATGAATGAAACGCCTTTTTCGGGGCGTCTTTGCCACGCAAAGACCGGCTATGTTGCGCTACGCCCGCCAACAGCGCGGGCTAGGCGTCGAGCCTCCGCTGGAGTCTCGCCCCTCTCCCTGCGGTCGGGGCTGTCAGCGCCTCGCCTATCGCTCGCTGCGCTCCCGAAAAGTCTCACCGTTCACGCGCTGTGCTGCCGTGTTGTCGTAGTTGTGCCTCGGAAGCAGCACCTTAGCCCCGCTCACGCGGGGCTTTTTTTACGCTGCGCTCTTCGTTCTTTCGAACGCGCTTTCGAGTCGCGCCTGCTGCGCGAAAATGCGCTCGCCGCGTGGCGATTTGCCTCGGCGGATCTCCCTGCCGAAACCCCGTCCCCTGATTTCTCGTCCACCACCGCGACCCTAGCCACGCCATCACACCGGTCAAGGCGCGCAGGGCCGTGTTGCCGCTACGCGACTGCCCGCACCAACCCCGCGCTTGAGTCCTTGACCGCTGCTCAAGCATGTCTCCATTTGTCGCGGGACGAGGAACTCAGGGGAACGGCGGCAGCTTCGAGAGGGGCCGCTATCTCGGCAAAACACGATACGCCGGGACTCCAAATCTAGGGGCCCGGTCAGCCCAAAAAATAGGAGGTGGTGATGGATCAGCAGGCATCCGGCAAAGCAGAAGTCATCGTTGAACACGGTGGCCCGGAATTCATTGTCCGGACCGAGTTTCGCACTGAAGTCCACGACGATGCAGGCGCTGAAACCCAAACTCTGCTCTTTACGCTTGCCCGCGATGCCGATATCGGCTCGATCAAGCAGGCGCTGAGTATCTATCGCCGCGCGTACCAGAAGGGTGTTGCTGAAGGTCGACGCGCCAAGCTCGCGGATTTTCGCAAGTGGCTTGCCGAATAACCCAACAGACCGGACCTGATATGTACGCCACCATGAGCAAACGAAACTCCGCCGCAGAAGACCGTGCACTCGCCCAAACGCTCTCATCCGCTCGCCATTCACGCGTCGCGCCCCGCGATGCGGTAAGGGGCACAGCATCGCAGCTTTCTGTCGCCCAGCGCGCAAAGCTGATGGAACCCGGGCAGCGTCTCTTTCTGGCCGTGCCGACCGCTGATCTTCCGAAGGCCCGAGCGCTTGGTGCAGAGTGGGACAGAGAGCAACGGGTGTGCTGGATCCCCGCATCGGCTGACCGATCGCCGTTCTCGAAGTGGCTCCTGGAAGGCCCCGCGTTACAGGCGGTCGGGTTGAACGAGGCGGAGGTACTCGCGTCGTTCGCGGACGCGATGGAAGACTACGGCCTGCAACGTGAGACGCCGGTTGCCGATGGAAAGTGGCACAACGTCCTACTCAAAGGCGCGAAGGGCCAGAAGAAGGGCGCATATATCCTAAGCCTAAGTCCGGTCCCGAAGGGCTACATCCGCAACTTTCTCGGCAGGGAGGGTTCATGGCATTACGACGGCGTTCGTCTCAGTCCCGAGCAAAGAGCGGTGCTGAACGCACGGGAGCGCGAACGCGTCATCGCGCGTGAACGCGAGGTCGACCGCGAACAGGCCGCGATCGCCGAGAAGACCGAAAGAATTCTGGCCAGCCTCCCGCAACCGGACGCATCGCACCACGGCTATTGCGTCCGCAAGAAGGTAGGCGCATACGGCGTGCGTGTTGCTCGAAACGGTCAACATGACATTGCCGCACTGCTGAATCTCGAATCGTTTCGCAGCAGCAAGGAATCCTTCCTCGTGATTCCCGCGCGCGACATCGACGGGAAGCTCCGGACAGTGCAGGCGATCTCCGACAGGGCGGATGGTCTGAAGCTCTTCGCAAGCGGCGCACGCAAGAAAGGCACTTTCCACCTCATCGGGGCGGACAGCGTCGCAGCACTTTGCGCGTGCCCAGCCGTGCTTTTGGTCGAGGGCTATGCGACCGGTGCCAGCCTCTTCGAATCGACAGGCCTGCCCGTGGTTGTCTGCTTTGACGCTGGCAATCTTGTCGAGGTGGCTAAAGCGCTGAGGCCGCGGCTTCCAAAGGCCCAGCCTAAGATCGTCTGCGGGGATAACGATCAGTTCTTTCTCGAGAGAGCGCTCGCGAAAATCGAGCCTGTCATGCCGCGTGGTCTTGCACCTGCCGAAATCGTCAAGGTGATTGCCGGGAACGATTCGCTGCAGCGTGAGGTAAGCCTCGCCGGCTACCACGCCGATGGAGTTTGGCACCAGTCGCCGAGGGGCAAGTACAAGCTCGAGCTGGAGACGGCTCAGGGCGTCGTGCGGTCTGTTACGGCGCATATCGTCGCAAACGGAGACGACAACGGTGTCCGCCTGGTGCAGCGGAACAAGGGCCTCGAATCATCGCGCGAGGCTGCGAACGCACTTCATGGCACCGCTTTGCTGCCGTCTTTCGAATCCGTTGCCGGAAGCCCCACCGACTTTAACGACCTGGCGAACGCGGAGGGCCGCGAGCGCGTTGCGGCTTTCGTCGCGAGCGTCCTGCCGTTTGATCTGCCTGCACTCAACGTGCGGCTCTGATGGAGGCAATCATGCCCACACTGCGCTATTTCCATGAGCTTTCGTCTGAACAGCGAGACGAAGCCCGTTCCCTGACCGCGATGAGCACGCCCGAGGCTCAGTGTTACGTGGTCGGGTCTACGGGCCAGATTATTCGCGCCGTCGAGCTGAAGCCGCTATTCGCGACGGGCGAGCTGGCCGCCGGCGAGCTTGTCCGCGCGCAGTTGGCCAGCGTTGGCCGCTCTGAGATCGAATTTGCCTTGCGTCACGCGACCGGCGACTGGTCTGAAATGACTCTAGACGAACAGGCACGCAACCTGATCGCGATCGAACAAGGCGGCGCCGTAGTTTCCCGCTTCGCTCTGCGCGCGAATCACAACGTCTATGTGCTAACGAACCCGCAGCGCAGTAACACCACGATCCTGCCGGGCCTTCCCCGGCCATCGGACTTCGAGTAGCGCTCACTTGCAGACATCCGGACGAGGCGTCATGACCAAGGCACTACGCATATCGATTCAAGCGTTCGCAGATTTGTCCGATAACGAGCTATCCAACGTCATCGATGAAGCGTGCGAGCGATCGCGAATTGAGAACCGCATGTACATCGACACCGAACGCGACGCACATCGCGCGCGTAAGCAGCGCGCAGCGGAACGCGATCGGGACGTCGCCACGCGTATCACCCCAGCATCGCAGCCGTGCCGTGCTGCATAACCACAGGACTCCAACAATCATGAGAGCACGCATCGCCCTGATTTCCGTCATTGCCACACTCGCGTGTCGAAGCGCGATAGCGTCGCCCAGCTGGACTTCGGAGGTTCAGGAGGCAGTGCAAACGCATACGGCTACAGCACCCTCAACGCGTGAGAACTGGCACGCATTTTCGCCGGACGGCATCGGTATGCCGCTGGTGATGTTCGGGGTGTATTCCGCGCACCAGTCGATTCATATGCTGGCTTACGTTCTGACATATCGGCCGCTACTCGAAGCGCTCGCGCAGAAGGCTCGTAACGGCGTCGTCGTGGCCGTCGTCGTCGACTATAACGAGAACATTGCGAATGACCGCGACGGATACATTCAGCGGGGCCTTTCGTACCTCGCCAGATCCGGCGCGACAGTTTGCGCGACCGACCAGTACAAGATCATGCACGACAAGGATATGGTGCTCGATGGCCGCAGCATTCAGACGGGCAGTATCAACTACACCAAAGACGGCACATTTTCGAACAGTGAGGACGCCGTGATCGAGTGGAACGATACGGCAGGGGCGGCGGAATTCGAGCAGCACTTCCAGTCCCGCCTTGCCACGTGTCGGCCGATCTGAGCGGAGACAAAGTCATGGGCTCTAACTGGAACGATCCGACGCCCCAGCGTCCTTTGCAGCAGGTCGAGCTGCCTCCGGCACTGAACGCGGCCGTCATCCTTTCGCAGGTGCTATCAGCCCGCCTGCTGAACGGTTTACCGATACGGGCGACCCAATGGAATACGCTCGCAGTCCGCGTGGACGAGTGGCGGCTGTTGCTTGCCAGTGGCCGCTCCCGGCTCGACCCGCTGACCCGCAGCCATCTGAACATTCTGGCGCAGATCATGAAGGCCATCCTCGTAGAGCATCGACGTGGGGTCGACGCCGGCGCCGATGTCTGGACCGAGCTGCAGCCTATCCTCCGAGAGGCCAACGATCACCTGCAGGGCTTTCCGATGGGGGTCCGCAAGGGTTCGTCGAAACATCGACGTCCGCCGGCAGCGGATTGCGTGGAGCAGCTGGCCGACGTATGAAGCACTGACGACTTGCCGGGTATTCCAGGGCGCATGCAGATCGATGGTCTGTTCGCGCCTTTTTTTCGGCTGTGCGTTTTGCTGCGTCTCCATCATGGCCACCACCAGCAGCCGCATGGGCAACAGCAACAGCGACAACGGTAAAGAGGAAGAGACGAGGGGCATTTCCGGGCGAGGCCCGGAAACCGCTATGGCGTGCTTCGCTCGCGTTGCGAGCTACGCATCGAGCCCCTTACGGGTCTCGCCCCTTCGGGCTTTCAGCGCTTGCCTTTCGGCTGACGCCGACCAAAAGGGACATGCGTCCCTTCTGGACATCCAACCCCCTGAAATGATGCGAACAGCGTTCGCATGAAGGCGCTTGCCGCGCGGCGTTTTCGCCCTCGCGCGGAATCCGGCGACCGTAGCCAGCCCCCTGAGTTCGTCGTCCTGTTTCGCGACCGTAGCCCTCCGCCATGTCCGAACAAGGGTTCGCTTCGCCGTGTCCTCACCCGTTCGGTGCTCGCCTTCGGCTCCGCTCCGCGTGCGGCCTCCGGGCACGCCCTTGCACGGCCACGGCTACGGGCTCCTTTAGTCGCGGGACGACGAACTAAGGGGACTGGCGGCAGCACGGTAGCAGCTGCCGATCAGGCAAAAACAACCCCTACGAAGGGACTCGGAATCTTGGGTCCCGGTCAGCCTGAAACCCTAACCGCATGGAACGCATATGAAAACGAATCTCCTCCGCCGTGTCGCAGTTCACTTCCTGGGCTGCGCGATCAATGCAGATATCCAAGTTATGTACCGCTGGACACGTCCCGAGGATGACGTGCGCGCCGTGCGACTCGAAACGCTGGTTGATGGCGAAAAGAAACGGGTGACGCTCTACCGTCACGCCCCCGGCTCCTGGTCCCTGATGCCCCTTTAAGGAGAGGTCGAAATGTGCTTTCTTTCTCATGCCCTCGAAGCCCGCACACAGTGGGCGCTTCACCGGATTGCCCTGATCGCCGGGAATTTTGACGCCGCAGGCGACTACCTAACAGAGGCGCAAATCAGCGCAATGGACAGCGGTATCGCGGCTTTCCACGCCGACGCGGAACTTCCGCACTTGCTTGCGGATGTACCGGTGCTTACCGCCGAATGGAACAACGCTTGGGACGTCGCGGCCGAAGACCACGCGCGAGGCGCAACGGTCTGGATCGGCACGTGGAGCAGCGACTTGGACGGTCTGCGCGAAACCCGCGCAAGCGTCGTCAAGAGGACGAAAGGCTTTTGTCCCGGACTCGAAGTGTCGTATCAGGGCGGGGACTGTGAACCCAGCTACGGCGACGCCCTGCCGACCCTCGAAGAAGCCATTTCCGCAGCAGAGAAACGGGAATCTGACTGGCATCTCACAGACGTCTAACGGACAGGGGCACCGAAATGAATATCCTCGCACGCGCAATGTCCCTCGATCTTTTGATCCAGAGCAACGACGTGATTATCACCGCCGAAGTGCCGGACGGTATCCACACCACACCGTATCGCGGGAAGTGCAACCGCCGCGCAATCCTGTCGTTTCTGGAGTCGGCAGGAGCGAAGGCCCGCGCCATTGTCTACAGCCACGAAGACAACTCTGGGCCGATCGGGTTCGACGTCCGCTCAGGTGAGCCCCTCACGTGGATCGCCGCGTAAGTCTACACATCACACTATCCCCGGAGAACAGATCATGCCGCGCATCACCATCGATGAAATCGAATCGGCAATCAATATTTGGCGTAACCGGAAGCCGTCCCCCGAGGGCGACGAGGCACCGAAGCTTTGTGCCGAAGCTCGCACGCTTGCTGACATTTACGGGCTGATGATTTTCAAGCGCTGGAGCGACGTCGACGCGGCCTCGCTCACGCCCGTTCAAGCCGCTGCATTCGCTGCAGCATTCGCCTATCCTGCAGCCTGAGTGAGACCAGAAATGCAAATCGCCTGCACATTGGAACACGAGACCATCGAGGATATCGACCGAGCGGGTCGCCCGTATACTCTCGCGCTGACCCACTACCTTGCAGCGGATACCGGGGAACGTATGCGTACCCTTGGCCGCGTCATCAACCGTATGAGCGTAAAGAGCGAGAGCCGTATGTGCCCCACAGAGTCCCAAGCTTACGAGCACGACGCGCCGACAAGCAACCACTGCGCGAGCGGCGTTGAGTTCGACGCCGATGACGGCTATAGCTCGCTGAATGCGGGTGGCGAAATGCTGTCGTGGAAACTGATGAAGGCGACTGAAGCGGCCTGTCGGAGCGTTTGCATGGGCGAAGAGGCCGCAGATAACTGGGGCTGCACATACAGCAAGTGGGGCCGTTGGGCAAACTGGTGGCGAGGATTCGCCGCAGGCTGGGTGAACGACGAGGTGTTTGTGCAGTTGACTCTAACGCGGCGGTTCGGACGTTTCGTTCGTCGCAGGCTGGCTGAACGGTAATTTTCCAGTGCTGTTAGCGCAGCCGATCGCACGTTTCATTTTTCGCCAGTGGGGAAAAAATCATGAGTGGACTGTGTTACGAGGATGCGTGCGAGGAAATCGTGACCCGCGCGGAAGCTAAGGCGGAGATCGACAAGCACGATTGCGAGGGAGGCTGGGAGGGATTTCTTGCGGAAGCGGGCGATCGCCCGGAATATGAAGGTAGGGACGTACTCGACTGGCTCGGTTACTGAGGAAATTATGCGATTCAATTCGATACTCGACCCGGAGCAGCTGCACGACTCGCTCACCGGCAAGCCGCTTGCAGGCGTAGCGCTTTCAGACCTCTACCGCTGCGACCGCTGTACGTCGTCGTACCGGGCGGACAGTGTGCAGAGCCTGCGCGACGAGAATGGCGGGGCATGCGTTGCATGCTCTGCTGTCGGAACCATCAAAGCGTGGGGTGACACCGACGACGCGACTGACCCGGTAGCGTTGACGGCTCTCGTCCACGTCAGCCTCTCCGGCATCAAGCTGATCGCCCAGGCGGCAAGAGCAGGAGAACGCGACTTGCTGACCGGAAGCGAGCAGGCAGCCTTTTTGCTCAAAGATTTGAGCGGCACAGTCTTAGCTGAAATTGCGCCGCGAGATCCTTGGACACACGAGGCGCTGTTTGCCCTGATCGACCGCGCGGAGATTGTGCGGACGGTCGCGCAAAGGGGAGGGGCTGACGCCTATCTTGGCACTGTCTGGATAGGCGGAACCGAAGTTTAAGAGACCAGGCCCCATGCGGGCCTTTTTTCTTGTCGGCCGTAAATTCAGAGGCCGTCGCATCCAGCCGGACCGGGGCACGTAGCGCGCCAGGGTAGTGCCTGTCACGCTACGTGCAAACTCCCCGCTCCGGAGTCAGAGAAGGTACGCTCTAGGGGCTTCGCCCCGGCGCTGGCCACCCAACAGTGCCGCAAGCGGCAGGAACGGAACGCCTCCCGCTGACGCGGGACGACGCGGTTACATTCCCACGTCGTCATCTGCCGCAGCGGGTCCAGTGACAATTGGCAGCTTCGCAGCCATTCCGCGGCATCTGCATTTCGCGCAATCGCGCACATCGAGACTCTCGATAGCCGCCGCCGCATCAACGTCATTTCCGTCCTAAGTGCGATCGTCAGATCGACCGCCCGAGAAGACAAGTCTTTTGCGGCCCGCGGCCGCAACAACCGGGTGCGTTTATCCGATCATTGTCCGCAGTGAGCTGCTAGCCGTTGCCTCTTGAATCTCGTGGATTCCGCGTTTCGATCGCTGGCCACCGCAAGCGTGCCGCCGGCGGCATATTGGTCAATAGCAAAAGCAAAGGGCAAGAGGCGAGGGGCATTTCCGGGCGAGGCCCGGAAACCGCTATGGCGTGCTTCGCTCGCGTTGCGAGCTGCGCATCGAGCCCCTTGCGGGTCTCGCCCCTTCGGGCTTTCAGCGCTTGCCTTTCGGCTGACGCCGACCAAAAAGGGACGTGCGTCCCTTCTGGACATCCAACCCCCTGAAATGATGCGAACTGCGTTCGCATGAGGGCGCTCGCCGCGCGGCATTCTTTGCCTCTCGTATGACCAGGCCACCAGCGCCATTCCCCTGAGTTCGTTGCCCTTTTCGCGACAGTAGCCCTCCGCCACGTCCGCGCAAGGGTTCGCTTCGCCGTGTCCTCACCCGTTCGGTGCTCGCCTTCGGCTCCGCTCCGCGTGCGGCCTCCGGGCACGCCCTTGCACAGCCGCGTCTACGGGCTCCTTTGTCGCCGGGACAACGAACTCAGGGGAACGGCGGCAGCACGGTAGCAGCCGCCGGCTCGGCAAAAACAAAACCCACGCCGGGACTCGAATCTAGGGTTCCGGTCAGCCTAAAAACCAAACTGGAGAAGCAGATGCTCTTGACGGAAAAACGGCATATCCGCTGCCGCACCACTCGCGGCAGGGTTCTGAATACCACTCGTTACGCCCGTATGTTGCGCGATTGGCCCCGGCAGGACAGCAACGCAGCGCGCATGAATAAGCACCGCAGTGCGCCGAAAAGTGGTCTCGCGGTCCGCATTGAATACATGACGGGACGGTGGATCTTCCGGCCAGTGCGCGACGAAGGCCACGCACAGCGCGTCGTGCGTCGCACGGGCATCGCTCGCACGATGCGGCTCCCTCAGACCGTCAAGATGATTCGCTCTACCGCCCACCTCTGAGCGCAAGCGCGCCTCGCAAATGAGGCGTAACAACAGGATTCAGCGAGACACGATCACCATGAAAAATACGCTTCTTCGCCGCATTGCCGCCCACTTCACGGGTGCCGACATTTCCGCCACGTTTCACGTGATGCACACGTGGCGTCGCCCCGAGGACGACGTGCGCGCAGTTCGTCTCGAAACGATGGTGAACGGCGAGAAAAAGCGCTTGACGCTGTATCGCCATGCTCCGGGAACTTGGTCTCCCTTGGCAATTTAAGGAGCCGCGACATGCAAGATACTTTCACACTCGCGCTTGAGGCTCGCACTACGTGGGCGCATTTTCGGATCGCCATAATCGCCAGCGAAGGCGCGCAGACCGGCGCGGTAAAAGTGCTGGCCGACGAAGCAGGGGCATGCGCGCAGCGACTCGGATTTGCCTGCTATCCGGACTCAACGATGCCGTACCTGATTTCTGACGTTCCGGAGTTGATCCAGCGCTGGAGTGACGGCTACGCCGAGCGCGCAGACGTACAGGTGCAATACACGGAGTTTCTCGCGGAGTACGCCGAAGACCGCCAGAATGCCGAGGATGATGCGAACCAGATGCGCGCCGAGGCTGGGCAAGATTCGGAAAGCGACGCGGCCTCATCGATAGCGGCAGTGGCCCCAACGGTGCCAGAAATCGACGCGGAAACCTTCCACCGGTCCCACGCGCGGATTACGAAAATGGCGGACGAAGCCGTTAGGCGCTGCGGCCTCTCGCATGAATACTATGTGCGACTGTTGTGCGGCACGGTCGAGGCGATGTTATTGGAATTCGCGCCCGAGATGCGCCCCGCCATCGCCGTGATCGCCCAGCGCTTTGATTACGTTACGCCGGACGAACTCGCGACCGCCGAAGCGGAGATGGCAGCGCACGGATACTGCACCCACGGCCTCACGGCGCAAACCTGCCCGTGCGGATGCTTCGAGCACTAACCAGATCTGATCGACGGGACCGGCACCGGAGCGGTCCCGGCTATCGTCTTTCTTTCCCACAAGGCACTGGCATGTTGAGCGCATTCGATCTTCAGTTATTGGCTCGCACCGAACTTGCCCGGTTCCGCTGCGCGCTTGGCGATGAACACCTGCTAGACGCCCAGGCGCTTGCCTATGAGAGCGTGCATCGCGGTGACCGAGCAACAGACTTCATCAGACGCGAGCCGATGTTGAAATCAGCTTTTGAAGTGGGGCAGAACGACCGCCTTACTGACCGTCTCGCAGATCAAGCGGCCAGTTCGATCACTTTCTAGGGGACACGCTGTCGCGGGAAAATTGCGCATGCGAAAAAAGCGCAGATGCGCAGCCTGCTGGACAGAATAGGATTTATGCGGCCACGTCGCGGGATCATCCGGGCGCGACGTTGACCAAATGAGGTCTTTGCGCGAATCGGCGCGGGTGGGGTGCCTTCTCCGCTGCGCTTCAAAGCCACCCCACCCGCGCCGGGCTCAGCACTCGTGATTGTGAGCAATGACTTGCTCACAATAGGTTCGTCCGATCTGCCTTCCGGCGCTTGCGCGCCGCTCGCCAGATCTACCGCACGAGTATCCGCTGCGCATCGCATCGCATTGCCTTGCAATGCTCGACGCTCGCGTGGCCACGCTCTGGAGCGCTTCGCGCTCCTTCGCCTACCAGACCCGACCGAACCCCGGCGGTGATCTTCCGTTATCTTCCGGAGTTAAACGATAGGTAGCAACCGTCTCAAAAGCACAATCCAGATTCCGGCTGTGCCAGCCCGGAATGAAGCTCTATCGCGCGTTCGCGCCGGCTCCGTGGTCGCCTGCGCTTTGGGCATCTACGAATGGAAACCGCGCCCGGTCGCGAGGGTCGTGGCTGAAGCCACTCGCCATGCGACCGGGCGCGGTCGTCGGTCTACCCGGGGCTAACGGTCCTGAATCGGCACACTTACCACAAGCTCCACCGCCCCCCGCTCCACCGAGTTGCCCACAACAAACTACGTTGTGGACAACTCTCGCGGCGTCCGGCTCTTGCGATTCATGGGAATCGCGGCCGTCCGTTCGGTGCCGTGGATTTGTGGAAACTGCTACGCGGCCTGCGCGACCGGTTTCTCCCGAACCTGCGCGCCTTTGTCGGCGGCCGGCTGCTCGCTCTCGCTCGGCACGGCCAGGCCGACAAGCGCTTTCACCTGCGGCACTACCTTGCGCCATTCCTCTACGTCAATCGTGTCGAGACGCTCGGACTTGAACAGATCGGAAATCGCCTTCCGGTTCTTTTCGAGGTTCGCCTTCTCTTCGTGTCTTGCCTGTTCCTTCAACTGTGCCAGGAGCCTTTCCGCCTCGGCGATTTTCTCACCAATAGACACTGCCGGTCGGCGGCCTCGGGGCTTCTTCATTTCTTCACTTTGCTTGGTCATTTAGGTTTCTCTATAGTGAGGTTGGAGTCGTGAAATTCCGGTTAGCGTGCGCCCAAGCATCATGGCTTTTTCACGCGGGAAAATCAATTCCCGGAATTTCACGACGCGGGTGGGGCGAGCCTTTTCCCAGGATTCCGAGGTACTAGAAAAAGTCAAAACCGCCCCTCCTAAGAGCACACACATTACGCACGTAACGTGCATGCGTCAAAACCATCGCAAGAGCATGATTTAACGCTATAATTTGCGTTAGCGATTAACAAAAAACGAAAGACAACAGACCAAGCAGATTCAAGGAAAAAAGCTAATAGAATCAGTTAGTAGTACGGCGTTAACGTTTGTTAACGCTTCGAACGAAAACATTCAAATTTGCATCGGGGGTTCTATGCGTGAAAGAGTCGTCGGCGTTCGCCTAGACGAGGACAATAACGAGCAATTGACGGCGCTTGCTCGCTCCAAAGGAATGACCAAATCCGCGCTTGCGCACATGTTCGTCCTCGACGGGCTGGCGCAATTTGACCGCCGAAATGACGCGCTGATGGATCGGATCGAAGCCCTGATAGATCTCGTCACCAAGTCGAATGTCCTTGCCGCGAGCGCAGTCGTTTCTGCGGCCCTACCGGTCGGCTTAGGCCCGACACTCGACGATGCGATCAAGGCGCAAATGCGCAATCACATCAAGGAGGCGGTCAAGCTCGGGCACAACATCAGCTCGACCTATGACAAAGGCACTTTCGATCAAGGGGGTGCGAATGTTTCTACCAATTGAGATCCAGTCGATCAACCACCGTGAGCAACTTCTGGCCGGAGAGTACGCGACGAACTGCGCCGTCTACTCGTCGCTGGATGGCAAAACGGTAGTCATGCACTACGAATACACACGGGTTGGAGCGGCGGTTGCAGAAGCGTGCGACCTCCTGTTCGTCGAGGAGTCGGGTGCGACGCGAATGTGCGATTTCGTCCGGATGCCCGATCGCAGCTGGCGTGACAGTTTTGGCGCGAGGTCCGATTCACTTTTGGATCTGCTTCCAGCCGAACTTGCGGAATACCGGTTACTTGAGGAAAGGCAGATGGGGTCGCAGATCGTCGGGGAGGGCGCATGAGCGAAAAGATCATTTCGGACGCTGGAGCGGGTCGTGCGTTGTTTCTGACGCGCATCAAGTTGACGACTCATGCGATTTCAATGGCTCTATGGGCCGGCGCATTACCCGGGTTGATTATTCCATTTGTCCTGTGGCTCAGCTACCTTTCGCCCAAGGACGTTGACCTCGTAAAAGAGAATCTCGTTTCGCACATGGTCGATCCGATGACCCCGCGAAAATGGAAAATGCGCGACGAGGCTGGAGAGATGAAGGTGCTCACTGTCGTTAAGGCAGACGGCGACGAGGTTCAGATGCTCACGCCGTCGCAATTCCGTACTGTGACCGTGGCATTGTCGAGGCCCGTGACGATATTTGAGTATGTTGTCTGGTCCGCCATCGCGCTCGCCATTCTTGGGTATATCCTCGTCTGGCGCTCGCTCAGTACATTGGGCAGGAAGGCTCGGGAGAACAAGCGGCTCGACGGTGCCAAGGATCTGGTCACGCCAAAAGAGCTTTCAGCAGAGGTCAAGCGGGAGGAGCCTGGCGACTACAGCGTCCTGGACGTCCTGTTGCCAAGCTCGGCGCCGATGCAAGGTATTCTCTTCCAGGGCGCGCAGGGCACCGGGAAGTCGCTTGGTCAGCATGACCTGATGCAGCAGGCATTCGCCCGGAAGCGGAAGGCCATCATTTATGACCCAAGCGGAGAATACTTCCGCGCCTACTATCGGCCCGGAAAAGACTACTTTTTCAATCCGGCGCTGCTTGGGTCTGTGCCGTGGTCGATCTTTTCGGAGTTGGTTTACGCATACGATGCGAACACGCTGGCGCAGGCATTCTTGCCGCCGAAGGCCGGCGTCGTTCACGGGGCGAACGCATTTTTTGAAGATGCGGCACGCGCACTGTTTTCCGTCATTCTGCTGCGGCTCGCTCAACGTGGTGCGAAGCACACTCGCCTGATTGCCGATGCATTTTTAGACATGCCTGACGACGAAATGGAGTTGCTGATTCGCAAGTCCGTTGCGAGTTCTGCTGTCGGGGGCGATTCTAAGGGCCAACGTCAGGGGGTCATCAGCTCAATCGCCATTTACCTCGACGGCATTTCCGCCGTACAGGAAGGCACCTGGTCAATTCGCGATTTCATCAACCGCGAAGACGACGCACGTTTTTTCATTCTCAGCACAGATGACACGCAAGCGATGTTCACGCCGCTCTATCGCCTGTTGCTTACGGTGTCATTCGGCCTGATCGCGGCGAAGCAGGAAATCGTACATGAGGACAAGTATTGGTACTTCCTCGACGAGGTGGCAAAGCTGGGTGACATCAAGCTTGATGAGGTGCAGGCAGAACTCCGGAAATACGGTGTTTGCGTGTCAGCGGGTATCCAGAGCGACAAGCAGCTGGTGACGTCGATGGGGCAGGATCGGGGCGAGACGGTGCTGAACTGCTTTAACACGGTCGTGATGCTTCGGGCGAACGAACCGAACATGGCCAAGCGCATGGCTGAACGCCTCGGCCGCAGGGATATGGCGGTCGTGTCTAATGGTCAGGCTCTTGCTGTGAGTGACTGGCGCGATGGTGGCAATTTGAATCAGGGCGAGCAGGAAAAGTGGCTCGTCATGCCGTCGAAGATCGGCCAGATGAAGAACTGCACGGCATATATCCGGCTCCCGGGCGACTATCCAGCCACGTTCGTCAACTACCGGCATTGGTTGCCAAAGTGGTATCGCCCGTGGCCGCGGCTGGCCCGGTTCAAACCGATTCAGGACACGCCACCGCGTGATCCGCGGTTCAAGGTTATTCGCGCGGAAGGGCAGGATGCCCTCGCGAGCGTGCGCGCAGAGACTGAGCGGGAGAAGGCGGAGGCAGCTCGAGTTGAGGCGGCCAAGCAGGCGATAGAAAGCGAGGGAATATGGATCGTCAAAGACCCCGAGACGGGGGAATTGGAGAAGGTTGGCGGTGCTACCGCTAAGCCGGGCAAGAGTGCAGGCAAGCAGAGCGAGACATCGACAGCGGACGACGAGGGGCTATTCCAATGAAATCGCTTTTCTACAAATGGCTGTTCATCATCGGCGGGCTCGCCGTTGCGGTGTTTACCGTATTTTTCCAGCAGGTAAGGGCGGTCAGCTCAGACTGGCTGTCGCCCAGCAGCGCGGGCCAGCCCATGCTTGTCGACTCCGACCTTGGTTCGATCAAGGAAATCAAATTTGTCGATGAGAGTGCCAGCATCGCCCGGGTAACCGTGGGTGAATTGACCGTTATTTCGCACGAAGGCGGCAGTGTGTTGGTCGGCATCAAGTTGCGCAGTAGCGCTCCGACGAGCGCGTATCCGAGTCTGCGAATTTTCCTCAAATCGGGAACACGGACTGTGCGCACGTTGGTGCTCGGTCCCACCGAATATGCGCACGGTAGCAGTCTGACCAGCGAGCAGGTTCGTATCCCGATTTCCCTTCATCCCGGAGAGTCCAGTTTCACTGCACAGGCCTTCTTTGCGGATTACGGAGACGCGCAATGATTTCGATGACGCATATTGCCGGGTCGGGCGTAGGCAACGCGGCCCGGTATCACGACAAATCCTTCACGAAGGACGCGAGCCAGAAAGCCGACAACTACTACGTCAATGAGAAGGCGTCTGCGCATTGGCAGGGGCGTGGCGCAGAGATTCTTGGAATCCAGGGAAAGGACGTCGAGCGCGAGGACTTCGTCAATTTCCTTGGCGGCAAGCTGGTCAATCCGGAGACCGGTGAGATCCAGAATCTGGCGGAAAACAGCAAGGGCGACGATCGCCGGGCCGGTATGGACTTCACGATATCGCCCTCGAAAAGCGTCTCGATAGCCGGATTGGTAGGAAAGGATGATCGCGTTGTGGAGGCCCACCTGCGGGCCAATGGCCGTGCAATGGAATGGCTGGAAAAGCACGCGGCTGTCATCCGGGTCAAGGACGAGAATGGGCGCAACAAGCCGGTTCAGGCAGGCAATCTGCTGTATGCGACTGTTTTGCACGAGACGAACCGTGAAAACGAACCGCAGATCCACAGCCACAACGTTATCGTTTCAGCGGTCTACGACGAGAGCGGCAAGAAGTGGCGCAGCCTCACAAATGATCAGATGCTCAAGCTGCGGGCGAAGGCTGACGTCATCTATAAGGCCGAATTGGCTGAAGGTCTGAAGCGGGCCGGATATGAGCTGGAATATGCAAAGAACGGTGTCGACTTCGAGATCAAGGGTTTTACGGCCGAGCATATAGAGACCTATGCGAGCCGGAAGGCTCAGATCAAGGACGCGCTGGTCAAGCGTGGTATTGAACCGGGCGAAGCGAGTTTCGATGCGCGCCAGGCAGCTGCGCTGGATAGTCGATCGGCGAAGCAGGAGCTTCCCCGCGACGTGCTTCAGGCGATCTGGCAGGAGACCGCCCAGCAGGCCGGTTTAAAGGTCGAGAATGTTGTGAATGCAGCGAGGGAGCGGTCCGGGTATTCGGCTCACCAGCAGGCGCACGACCGGGGGCAAGCAGCCACAACGGAACAGGTGCAGCAGCCGGGGTCGACTGCGGCCAGTACGCGTACGGCACGTGCTCGTGAACCCGAAGAGAACGCGCGTAAGGCCGCTGTGCGTGCGGTTTCGTGGGCTATTCAGCATCTGACGGAGCGCGAGCAGTCATTCAGCCTGGCCGAGTTGGAAGAGACCGCCGTGAAATTCAGCCGCGGCGGTATCGATGCTGTTGATTGGGCGGTCGAACAGCACGTCAAAAATCATCTGATTGTCGAGCGCGGCACTGACGAAGATGGTGCGCTCATGTACACCACCCACAAGGCAATTGACAGCGAAATGCGCCTTGCGGAGAACATCCGCGCTGGCATGGCGAAGGGGAACGGGGTTCTCACGGATCGTGCAGAGTTCGTGGCAGCGGTCAAAGCGTTCGAAGCAAAAATGGAACTGGAGACCGGTGACACGTTCAAGCTTTCGCGTGAGCAGGTCCGAGCGGCCTATAACGTCCTGATGCACCCGGACACCTACCAAGGCATCCAGGGCGAGGCGGGTACGGGCAAGACCGCGGCACTTGCCATGGTGAACGACGTAGCGACCGCCAAGGGCTGGGAAGTGATCGGCGTGGCGACGTCAGCAGCGGCGGCGAAGGAGCTGGAAGCCGCGAGTGGCATCAAGAGTGACACGGTCGCAGGTTACTTCGCCACCCAGGAGAACCGCATCAAGGCGACCGAGCTGCGGCTCGAGGAGCTGCGCGCGGCGATCAATGCGGATACCAAGATCCGTGAAACCTCCGCTTCGAGGATTGAATCGCGTCGCCTAGACGTCGCCGGCGCGGACATAGAATACGGCCAGCATCGTTACACCTTCGATCATCAGCGAGGCGAGGTATTCCGATCGCCGGATGATTTCCGCAATGCGATCGGCACGATGCTGACAGATGTCGCGAATCGAAACCGTGACGCGGCAGTGGAAGCTCGCGAGAACGCAGCTACGTTCGGCCAGCGTGTTCGCGCCGGGGCATTGGGCACCGGGGTCGAGGTCGCGCAATCGCTGGGACGGCGGTTTACGACATTCGAACAGGTCGGCACTGTTGAAGCTGTTGCGGCGCGGAATACCCTCTATCTGGAGAAGGACGGCCCAGGCAGTGAGCTAAGACATGAGTACGAGACGAAACAGGCCGAGCTGGCGAACCTCAAGCGGTTTGGCAATGCTGAAGGCCGAAAGACCCTGATCGTCATGGACGAATCTTCCCTGACTGGTGCATTTGATACTGAGAAAATATCGAACCTTGCGAGCGAGATCGGCGCGCGCGTCGTATTCCAGGGGGACATCAAACAGCATGGCAGTGTGGCCGCCGGCAGGGCGTTCGAGCAGGCGCAAAACTCCGGGATGAAAGTCTCGGTGCTGGAGGAAACACGCCGCTTCGACAAGGCAACCCAACAAACCAAGCAGGCTTTGCTGGACATGAAGGCAGGCCAATATGCGACTGCGATCGGAAGGCTGGATACTCGCGAAGTCGACGAAGCCGATCTGGCCCGGGAGGTCGCGGAACGCTATCTGACCAATATGACTGAGTTGAAGGCACGAGGCCGCGAGAACCCGAAGGTTGGCGTCGTGGCCATCACGAACAACGACCGAAAGGCGATCAACGCCGAGATCCATGGCCTGCTTGCAAAGGAAGGGCTCATCTCAGACAAGTCGTTCCCGAAACGCCACCTGGACGATCCCAAACTGACGGAGGCAGAGCAAACGCAGGCGGTGATGCTTCGGGGAAAGTTGGTCGATACGCTGATCTATCGCAAGACGTACCGCGAAATCGGTGTCGAGAAAGGCGACGTCATTTCTGTCGTCGGGTACGACTTGAACGCAAACCGAGTCATCGCAGTGAACGCCCAGGGCAAGAGGATCGAGATTAATCCCCAGCGGCAGGACTACTTTTCACCGGCGAAGCTTGAGGACCGAGAATACGCGGCTGGCGATCGCATAGAAACCCGCGCGATCATCCGGCTGAAAGATCAGGACCGGAAGCGGATTGCAAACGGCACGGCTGGCGTGATTACCGAAATCGATGCCAACGGAGCGAAAATCAGATGGACTCACAATGAGAAGGGAGCCAAGATCCGGCCGGATGCAGATCGGGCCGAGTCATATCTGACGAACCACGAGCTGCGGTTTATCGACCACGCATATGCACACACCTCGTACAAGGAGCAGGGCGCGACGAACGATCGAGAAATCATCGCGGTCAGCAGCACTGGCGCAATAGTTTTTAACAAACAGGCTGCGTACGTTGCCGCGTCACGAGCCAAGGACAACACCGAAATCGTCACTTCGGACCTCGCGACGCTCAAGAGGAACGCCGGGGCGGAGGTCGAGAAGACAACCGCGATAGAGATGGAAAAACAGCCGGAACGCAACAAGGCTCGAACGAACCAGCAAGACCTCAACCAGGGCCGCGATCCGGGTCACCAGCAGGGTACGGGTCGTTCGGGCGTGCAGCAACCGCCGGCGGAAAAGGTCAAGGACAAGGGGCAGATCCTGGAGCTTTGATCCTTCTGTGCACCTTGGACGACCCCCTAAAGAAAAACGGCCCGCTTTTTTGCAGCGGGCCGTTTTTTTGGTCTCCCAGCGCTTAGTGGTGCTGCGCGAGAGTAATCACGGCCGCGATCGCGATCGCGGCAAAAGCCGCCCACGTGATCCAGCCGTTTTTCTTCGCAACCTTCTGGCCGAAGGTTTCTTTCTTTGCGTTGTCACTTTGGTTCATTAGATGCCTCCTTTTGGCATTTTCCATCAGCTACACATGCGTCCCAAATGGCGACGCGCTTTTCAAAATCCCCTTGGCGTGACTTCTGTACTGCCTCGGGCGTGGTATCGGCGCCCGTCACGGAGACGATCGCCTTGATGAGTGCGTCCTGCTCGGCCTGCGGTGTTTTGTCAGTCTTGTACGCGATGATGATTTCGCCAGGCGTGTCCGGCTTGAACTCGACACGTCGAACGTCGATTTCCGTGTAAGCGCCCGGGTCGAGTGCGGGAAGCGGTGATGGGGTCAACGCCGAGCGCGCCGGCCGGGGGATGTTTCCTATATCCTCCGCGAGGCCCGAGTTGGCCATCACCTGCGCGCCCATGCCGGCGCCCAAAGCATGCGCTGGAATGAACAAGGCACCGACCGAAAGGACGTCGCCCGCGAAATTTCGAAGTCGCACGCTGTCCGGTAGGGTGTGAGGATCACCCTGACGCAGGACGAACCGCTCGTAATACTCGCCCTGCGTTTTCGCGAAGACGGGATAGTTCGCAGGCGACAGCGTCGCCTCGCCCAGCACATGAAACAGGTACGCGCTGTTCCTGACGAGACTGGTATCGTGTTCCTTCAGCGCTGTCTCTACACCGAGCGTTACGGGATTGTCGCTCACGCCTTGCAGCACAACTGGACTGCCACGATATCGTGTACCGCCGAGCTTTACGTCGTACGAGACCTTGCGTTCACGAACGGCATTGAGCGTCGCGTCGAGCATCGACGTGTCACCGGACCACATGTCGATAGGGCGCACAACAATGATATGCGCCGCGTCCGTATCGAGTTCGACCGGCTGCGCATGTCCGACCGATCCCCCCAGCGCGGCTACGGCAACGGCGAACGACGCCAGAACCCTTGATCGCTTCATTCTGGTCTCCTAGCTCTTGATATTCAGCGACTGTTTGATGGTCTCGCATGCGGCCGCCTGTGTTGCGAACGCACCGACGCTTTGCTTGAGCGTGTCGTAATCGGGCTGCAGTGAATGCAGTTGGTCACGCATCGATGCGAGCTGGCTTTCGTCGTCCGTTTTAGTTCTGTTCAACTGGTCGATCTGCTTGTCGCGTTTGGCGAGCTTGTCGGACTGTTCCTTGTTTGTCCTTTCGAGCGACCTGTTTCCGATGTACATCACTCCGGAGAACCCGAGCGAAGTGACAAGCGCGATTGAGCCAATCACGATCAGGACCTTGCGGATAAACAGTTTGGTGTTCGACATGGTTATTGGGCCGTTTAGTAGGTAGGAAGAACCGATGAACCGGTTTTTTGCGAGGATCCGTTTGAGCTGTTCTGCTCGATGGTTGAGTAGTTGCCGCTGATGTTCTTCGGCAGGTTTGAAAGTGCCTGGTTCGTCATCTGCGACGTGAATGCGCTGAAGTCGATCTTCGTGAAGTCAATTGCAGTGATCTGCGCGGGTGTCAAGCCACCGCATCCAACGAGCGGCAGACCCAGCTGGGTTTTACCCTGAATGTTGATGATTTCTGAAAGCAGCGAGTTGAAGGAGCAATAGTTGTCGACGTACTGAACGCAGGAACCCAACACACTCTTCGCGCACGTTTCGTTGATGTAGGTGCTCAGGCCTGATCCCTTGTGCAACGCGAGTAACTGTTCCCCCTGCGAGCACTGCGCGAGGTGTTCGATCACCTGGATCGCGACCATTGCGGCGAACACGTAGGGGTTGAATGCGAGGTAGCCATTGTCGCCGAAGGTCGCCAGTTCCATGTTGCCGCCGAGCACACCGCTCGACATCGTTCCCTCCCCGATCGTGAACCCGTAAGCACCGACTGAAACGCCGTTCGCCGCCAGACTTGTCCCTAACGTTCCGCCTCCATCAGTGGCGTTGATCGAGAACGCCGTCGTGAAGTTATCGGTCAGCGCCTGCGAGAAAATGCCGTTTGTGTACATGGCGTCGAAAACGTAGGGCGATGCCAAGTCGATCGCTTTTTCTCCAGCATATTTGACGACTGAAGCGGCTGCGCCGATCGCCGCACTCATCACTGCCGAGTTGGTCTGGCCGCCCGGTGTGCTCTTGCAACAGTTCTGGATACCCTCATAACCTTTCCGGCAACTCTCGGCGACCCCGGCGAAGATGGTATTTCCGTCCGTATAGGTCTGGCCCTCGCCGGTCATTTCCAGACCGAGCGCGCCTAGCGCGAACGAGTTGTTGTTGTTCGCCGGCGTCGTGAATCCCCCATCATTGAATAGACCGCTGGTGCAGCTCATCTGCTGCGCGGTCTGTTGCGCCTGCGTGAGGCACGAGTACGTGTAGGTCCATTCATCGCACTTTCCGGTTTCCGCGATCGTGTCGTTACACACGCTGCCCTTGACGCCGCAGGCGGAGTTGTTTCGATACTGCGCACAGGTATCCGTCGTCGTGCCCGTACAGGCGTATTGATACGAATACTGCCAGCAACTGTACGGCACCGCGAGCGCGCCAGAGGGCAGCGAAGCGGTAGAGAGGCATACCTGCTGACCGTTGGAGTCGGTCTTACACGGTGTCGTGTCGATACATGTCTGAGAGCCAGGCACCTCAGAGCAGGCGCCCGCAGCGTAGGTTTGACATTGCGCACGCGGGGAATGGGCCATCGCGAGCACACAGAGGATGACAGCTAGTGCGCGCCATTGCGTTAGCCGAGACGCGAGATTAAGCGTTTTCAATTTTGTGGCACCCCAAGTGAAACACCGGCGCTTTTCTCATAGGTCCCACACGTGTCAGTCCAGCTCGTTGTTACGGTCTTCTGGATGCAACTCGTCCCGCTCAAGGTCTGCCCGGTCGGGCAGCTGTACGTGGTTGTGGACGATGTTGTCGTGGTCGAGACGCACGTCTGTCCCTGCAGGGAGCCGCCACTCGGGCAGCTATAGGTAACGCCCACGGTGTTGGTTTGGGTACATGCCGAACCGTCCCACGTATAGCCGGACGGGCATGACTGCAGCGGCAGGTAGTCACCGAGACAACTGTTGCCGAGCGAATACACCACCGCCTCGAGCGGCATCCCTTCGTAGGAATTCGGCAACGGGCAACCCATCAGTGGTGCAAGACACAGCATGGTGCCGGTGCTGGTCGTGTTTTGCGTCGTCCCAGCTGGGCAATACGGCGTGCCGGCCAATTGCGAATACTGGACGCACTCATTCACGTTATCTTGAATATAGCCAGCGGGACAGGAGATCGTAGGGTTGTAGGTGATGGTATGCACACACACATTGCCCTGCAGGGTGCCCCCATCCGGGCAGTTTGTGGTCGACAGAGCCTGATTGATGGAGTTGACGATCGTCGTGTTCAGATATTGAGAGCACGAATCGTCTTCCTCGTCGGTGGACACGACGCAGGTATTGGTGGCGTATTGCGCCGGCGTTGTCACGACCGTTTGGGTCGAGCACGTTTGTGTGAGTGTGTTTGTCGCAGTGTTTACAAGATTTTGCGTCCCCGAAAAGATGGGATCGCTGGAGGTTACCTGATTGCCATAACCGAACTGGGACTGACCAGCACCGTACGTCCCCGCGCAGTTAGCGGAGGTGCCCTGCGCCGTGCCCGTCTTTCCGAGCACGGACGCTTCGCCGGTTGTGGGCTGCATGCACTGGTTGTTCAGGAAATTCACCGCGGCGCAATATTGGTTCTGGTACGGATCGCTGCCCGGGGTGTAACTGGCGCAGTCGACCTGTGCCTGATTGCCAAGCGCGGTCAGACTGCCAGACTTTGCTGCGGTCAACGCCGACGATGACGTGTTCGGGTTGGAAAACCCGGCGAAGCCTGAGGGCACGGTGGTTGGCGTCGTCGTGCTGCCGGACCAGGCGCTGCTGACCCCGGAGGGATTAACGATCTGAGAGGGCGAGGTAGGGGCGATCGAGTTGGCAAAGCTTGTCCCGTTGGCCACGTCGGACGCGCTTTGCGCAAAAGCGACCGGTGCGCAGAGTGCGAGGAGTAGTGGGAGCAGTCGCTTCATCTCTATTGCCCCTTGGCGCCAGGCGTGGCGCCGCCGTGCTGCGCACGAACCATTTTTGATGCGTCCTCGGGCGTCATGCTGCCCCCAGCTACGGCCGCCTGAATGGCTGCCGCAACCTCAGCGGTGTCCACTGGTGCGGATCTGTCCGGGCACAGGCTGTTGGCCAAGACAAGCCTGTCCGGATGGCCCGCGCACGTGCGCAGCGGCGGTTGACCGTCTTCACAGATGTTCAGTTGGCCACCCATATCTGGCCATGCGAGGTGAGCGCTGGGCTGCGCGATGACGTAGGCGACACGGCCGCAACGCGGCTGTTCCTTGAAAGTCAGGATACGTGCGGCGTATATCATCACCGCTCCGTCATTGCCGGTCCGCTTCTTGACAGCTGCGATAGGGGCCGCAAATTGTCCGTTAGCATCGAGAGCCGCATTTGCCTTTCCTTCCACGAAGGCTTGCGTGAGTACGCTTTTTGGAGAGTCATCAGCCGCGTGCCCAATCCCTGGAGTTGCGAACGCAATGGCACTGACGGCCAGTGCAGAGATGGTCAGTCTCATTTCTTGTTGGCCCTTATTGTTTTGTATGACTTACGAATGGTGAGAATAGATCGACGTCCTGTTGGCGGAACGGCAGATACGGCACGCTCCACGCGTAGTGAAACTTGTTAGAGGAACGCAATTTTTCGAGTGCGCGGATCTCCGTAGGCACGAACCCGATAATCCCCGGAACGACCGTGTTCAGCCTTAGAAGTGCGTCTTTGGGGTCAGCCGGTGCTGTGCCGGACTGCCGGTAGCACGTCACCGCGTCATCCTTAAGCGTGTTGCCGTTCAGCGTGCGGCGGTATTTGTCGACCAGCATGTATTTGCACGCCAGATACTGAGGTTCCGGCCCGGCGTCGTGAGTGACTCGCTCAAGCAATCCGTACCCATCGTCAACGCCCGTGGCAATCGACGCGCGTAGCAGCATGACGCGCTGGTTTGGCGTGACCTGATCGTTGTAGAGCGCTTTCGGAATGCCCGCGAGATCGGACCAGCACGAGTGCGAATACGTCAGTGCCTGTTGCTGATCGCCTTGGCGGTAGCTCAGGAAAGCCCCGAATCCGCAAACCCGGTACGACGCGTCTGGTGCGATGGTCGCAGCCTGACTTATCAGTGCCGAAGCCCCGCCGGGGTCTGCACGCTGGCCCTTGCCATATGCGGTTGCGACGGCGAGATCGTAAATCGCTGGCTGGTAGTTGAAGGCGGCAGCGTTCCGGTACAGGTCCATGGCTTTCGGGACGCTTTGCGGTTCTCCGAAAAGGCCGTATTCGGACACGAAACCCTCGAAGGTCATCGCCTCGGGATTGCGCTGCGACGCCAGATTGGCAAGCTTTGTCAGAAAATCCTTGCGTTGCGCGTCGTTCGCTCCTGTCAACTGGATCATCCATGAAACGATGGTTTCACCGTCATTGGTCACAACGTTATGGGTCCCAAAGCGGATCCTGTTGCCGTATTCCGAGGCTTTCGGCAAAGCAGCCTTAGCCTGCGCCATAGCGATATCGTTCACGCTGTTGACGACCGCCGAATTCTGATGCTGATAGTTTTGCACCAGTCCCTTGAAAACTTCCGAATTGAAGGTCGAATCGGCGAACCCCTTCACGCTCTCTGGTGTCGTCGGCATGCCCTGGGCAAATGCCGTGCTACAGAAAAGCGCTGCCACGATGGCGCTTGAGCACCTGGCGACTGGACGGAGAACACCCGGGTCATTGGTCTGCATCGTTCTGTTGAGAGGGAAGTGTAGTTAAATTATAATCAGTTCCATTGCCGACTCAAATCAATATTCGAGTGCTTGACGAAAGCGCAACAATCTAACGAGTCTGAACAGTTACCGGGGTCTAGGATGGCCGATACAAGCATACCTGTAGTAAAGGGGCTGGACGCTCTGACGCCTGAGCAGCGCAGGGCAATCATGATGGTGAAGGAGGGTTCAAGTGAGCAGGCGCCGGTTGAGCAGTCCATACGCCAACTATTCGTCTGGGCCATCGTCACGCAGTCGTCGGACGTCCACATAAGCGGGCGTGGTCACCGGGAATCGCCTGACATCTTCGTCAATATCCGTACCCCGGGCGGGTTCAAGAACTTCAAGTTCAAATATAACGGCGGGACGATTGGCCGGCATTGGGAAACCAAGATGTTCCAGCTGAGCGGTACGTCGCAGGGCGCCACGACCCCCGAAATTGCGTCTACCCGTTTCGAGCTAGAGCTACCCGCCGATTTTGCTCGCGCTCATGGGCTGCGACCGTTCGAGGGCGAATCGCTCTACATGGTTGACGTCCGTGTCGAATACACAAAGACGTATAACGGCTTCTCGTTCAAGTGTCGGCTGCTTGATCCGCAGCGAGCGCCAAAACTGCACGAGCTGGGTCTCTCGTATGCGCTGATGCGGACAATCCTACGCGCGCTCTCGGAACCGAGCGGGTTGATCCTTGTGACAGGCCCGACCGGATCGGGCAAGACGACGCTCCTCAACGCGATGCTCGACTGGTTGAACGATGCGCTGAAGGCGATTCACACGATCGAAGACCCCGTCGAAATCGCCATTCGAGGCGACGGGCCAATCACGCAAGTGCAGGTCGGCGGGAACATTACGTTCAAACGTGCGTTACGGTCTTCGCTGCGTCAGGATCCGGACATCATCATGGTGTCCGAGATCCGCGACTCGGAGACTATGGAGATCGCACTGCAGGCTTCGCAAACGGGCCATTTGGTGCTGGCAACGCTTCACACCAACAGCAGCTTCGAGACGTATTCCCGTGCTATTGATCTGACCGAGGACAAGGTGCGGGACGCGTATCGGGTTGCGCAGGTGCTGAAACTGGTGGTCGCGCAGCGGCTCATCGACCGCTACGAGGGCGTAACCACGACCCGCAGGCTGAGCCGGGATGAGCAGTTCTGGCTGAAGTCCAACGGGATGTATCTCGGAGACACCATCACGGAGGTCACTGATGGCGTCAAGAAGGGGAAGGTTGCGCTCCTTGAGGTCATCACGACGACCCCTGAAATAAAGGGGTTGCTGCAGGCCGACCGGGTTGACACTTCTGCGATCTATCGCGCCGCTTGCGAGCAGGACCAGTTCGAACCGCTCGCGGTGGCTGGCGTTCGTGCCGTGCAGGCCTACGGGTCAACCATGGCGGAAATCGTCACCAAACTGGAAGGGAACATTGATGCAGAGGCACATCCGAGCCTGCGCATCCGACTGTCCAAAACACACGGGTTGAACTTCCTCCAGGTTGATGATGCCATCGACGCCTACCACCGGGCCGCGGATGCTGGCAGCAATGAACCGCTCGCGGCATATCTCGAACGGACAAAGGTCGACGCCATCACCGAAGTTATCGAAGCGGAAGAGGTCTGATATGAAGCAATTTGCGCCGCTGATTCTTGCAGTCGCCGTACTGCTGTCGGTCGCTGCCCACGCCCAGGTTCCGGCCGGCATGGAGCAGCTCAAGCCGTATCTGCAGGTCAAGCCCGTCGCGGGGGATGAGGAAACCGTGCGGGTATTCTTTTCACCAAGCTGCCCGTTCTCCCGTATGTATTTCCAGTTCTTTAAGAATCTGGAGGCGACCCTGCCGCGCGAAAAGACTTTTTCTTTTACCCCGCTCGTAAATAAAGCCGATGGAGTCCAATTCGCGCTGAGTTATCTCGCGGTTCAAAAGTATTACCCAGCGTACATACATAACTTTATTGAAGCGTCATTTATAGGCGTGCAGGACAAAGGGCTGTCCACGCTCAATTGGGCGGGCATCGACAGAATAGGGCGCGCGGCGCATGTGCCCGTCTCGGTTCCGGATCTGGTCCAGTCGCACTCCGATACGCTCAAGAACAGTCTGCAATCGCTGCTGGTGCTACAGAAGTCGCTGGAAATCACAAACACACCTGCGGTTTCCGTTGCGGGGACTTACATCGTGACACCGGAATTTACAGGCGGGGACGCCGCGATGTTCAGCCAGTTGGTGAACGGAATCATCTCCATGGCGCGGTGACAAGCCCCATCGGCGTGTCGGGCCAGAGGTCACGAAGGGCAGTGGCCATCTCGTCGCAGTGTGCTCCATTGCGCCGCGTTTGCACTTTCCTTACATTACAATTATTAACAGTATTCTCATGCCCAATCCTATACTATTGCGCCCGCCGGTCTGGCGTCTGAAGTTTAGTGAACTTCAGTGAACGCCTTGTGCGACGGGCGTCACAGCGAGATTATTTTCGAAGTTTAAATGACGCTGTAGAGTGACAAGGCTGTTCCGGCACCTTTTTTGGGGTCCGATTCCTTGTTATTAATTTGTAATGTCTGGGTTAATCCGGGTAGCGGTGCTCCGCACATGGTCCAAACGTCTTGTAAGTTGCTTTCCCGCGGATCTGATCTGTCGGTTTCTGCCATGCTTGTGTCTGTTCCGGTGTGCCGTGACATGGCAAAGTCTCATTCCGTACGTGGCATCAAAAATGCTCCCGATGGACCGCTATGCTGACTGACGAACAAAAATCACTTATTAAAAAAGGTCTGAGCAAGGGCGTCGCCGACACTCAAATCGCGGAATCCATCGGCGCGAAGCACATGCAGGTCTTCTCCTATCGCAAGCAGCTGGGCATGACGGCGAGTCAGGTCTTGGAAATCCGCTACGACACGTGGATCCGCCTGCTCGAATCCGGCATGAGTGTCGACCTCGTCGCGTCGCTGTACAAGGTCAAGCCTGAGTCTGTTTTGAACACGCTCTACCGCAAGCGAAAGTTCTCGTACACGGAAGCGAAGAAACGCGGCCAGAAGGCGATCGAGGCGGGCTTTCGAAAGGCAATGGGCTTGACCATACAGGACGTCAAGGAGCAGCGACTGGAGACCTGGTTGAAGCTGTTCGATTCAGGCATGGCAATCGATTCGATCGCGGACCTCTACAAAGTCAAGCCTTCGACGGTGCGCAGTGCGTTGAAAAAGCGAACGGCCGGAGCCGTGCAGTCCGTGTTGGAGGAAGCTGCGTTCGACTGGTAGACGGCAGCATGATAGAAAAAGGGCTGGTTTTCGCATGCGAAAACCAGCCCTTTGCTATTTTGACTTCTGTTCGGCGGCGACAGCCGGGCCGCACCCGATCAGCCCCCGTTCAGTATCCCGAGCGGCCGTTCATGCCGAACTTGTTTTTGGGACCCGGAGCGCCAAGCCCGACCCCGTTGTGATTCACGCGCTTTGACCGGCTGCCATAGGAATTACCGCCGTTGTACGCGGCCGGACCCTCTGCGATCGGAATGCGTTTGATCAGGTCGAGGACTTTCAGCGCCACCTTTTTAAAGCTCGCCATGTTTCACCTCTTATTAACGTCGATTTGCTTTCACATTATCACAAAACGGGCTCTTTCAAAACCCGTCCGTTTTCGCATTTGATATAACGATTAATGGCGGCATTTTTGGCATCTTTCCAGGTGTCGCATTCTTCGAGCATCCGGTAACGGTGGCTCAAAGCTCGCGGCCGGATGTCGCCCAACAGAAACCGGCCATCGAGCAACGTAACGCTCAATCGCTACCTTGGTCTGGAAGCACTACGGCTTGAAAAGCCTGAAACCCTTGGCGCGACTTCGGCGCATCGCGGTTAAGTCCAGTGTCGGCCGGAAGCTCACCGTGCAACACCGTGACGCCACCAACCAACGTAGCGCCTTTCTTAAGCGCTTGGCTCACGAGGGCTTCAAGAGCTTCCACCGCAAGCGTGGAAGTTTTCCAGGAGTAGCTATCTAGAACTTTGTATCCCATACACAGCCTCGTTCAGTTTAAAAAAACATAGCGCAATGTTTCACGCTGCACGTCGCCTCACGCGGTCTAAAGTTGCGTCAGCAGTGCGTGTTGGTTCGAGTCAATTTACTCGGACTCCTAAACAAGTTTACATAACCCTAATTATCAACCAAACTGGTATGTTTTGGAGCGTTGCTTTTTAATGGCGTCAGCCGAAGGTCGATCAAGGCCCGTGAGCCGATTTCGCGCAACAGATCCGGGCCGCTGAGCGACGCAACACCAAATCTTCCATTAACGCACGAACGACTGGCTACAAGTCGATTTTCCGCAGTGGTGTTGATGGCACCATAGACCGCGCAACGGCTCGGGCTTCACGCACGACAAGAGCCGCGGCTACCAACAGGACGGCAACGCCTGCATAACCCAGAGCGGTATGGCGGGCCAGCAGTGACATGACCGGATTAGTCACTATACAAACAACGACCGCGACTATCGCTACTACTACACCAGTTTCCACCCGTTTATTGACACGTAGCCGTTTCTTCTCGTCTTCCTCGCTCACAACTTTCTCCATAGAAAAGACACGCCCATCGAACAACGCAACACTTAAATCCGAATCTGCGACGTCCTCGAAGAGCAATGGGCGTTCGCCAGTCTCCGCAACCGCGGAGCGATAGCCAAAGTAGCCGTCGTGGTCAGAGTCGTGTTCGCCGCTTACTGTTACCTCGCTTTGCTGGTCCACAACATGCGCTGCATCTAATGCAACCGGTTCAGATGGGAGTATTAGGACGCCATCGACCGGCCGGCCGGGCTTGTCCCATTTAGGACTGCTCCAAGGCTCGCCCGAGAAGTAATGCTGTGAGAACGCTTCGTAGAGTGCCAAATAGTTTTGTCCATGTTGGTTCGCGATGCCCAACAGCCGCTTCCTGTTTTCGTCGCCTCGTTTCTCCACAGACCAGTCATCGGAGAAGCCGCAGTACCAGTCGTGGCGATCCAGTTCGTCGTAAAACTGCTCAATGCCGATCGCCGGGTAGACAACGACCTCGGAGGGGGTGCGGTCTTGATCCTCGACATGTGAACCGTCGCTTTCGCCGCGAAGATCGATAACCGCTCCCACTTCAGGCGCGTCGCCATCGACCACAACAAAGTATCCTTCACCGGTCTCTACGTTGTAGTCGGTCAAGTGAGCATCGACTATCGCCTCGCCAAGCAATTCGGCGATCTCCTGCCTTGCGGGAATAGCGCCTGAAGTGACGCGGAACGCTGCGCCGTCTGTGCCAGAACCGGGGAACAAATGGCTCGGGAGACCCGGATCCGGTGCGGCTCTTGTTGCCGTGATCGTGATTTCCAACTTCATCATGGGATGCCCTTTTCATTAACCGGCCTACCAAGAGCCTGTCTCAATGGTATGTGCGCGAGCGTTGCTGTTTTCTGGTATTAAGTGACAGTCAACCAAGAACTGCAGCTGGATTCCCGCGCAACGGAAACGGTGCCTCCGCTAAGCCGCAGGTTTAGCCGATCGCGGACGAGTACCGCCGGCCGACGCCAGGAAGGCGCGACGACTTGATTCGAAGAGGCCGAGCATGGAAGCTAAAAAGGCTGTTATGAACACGGCGATCACGTAGCCGAACCACAAGTATTTGCTGGCTTCAAGGGTCAGTTTTTCAATCGGCCGTTCCGAGAATCCGAAGGTTTTGCATATCGCTGCTGGTGGCAGCGTGGCCCCGGACTCCTTCGCGCTCGCCAACTGGTTGGCTTGAAGGTCATTGCATGTTTGAACAGTCAAGTACCCGTCTTGGGCCGCCGGATACTTGGCTATGTCTGCCGCGTATTGATAGAACTCGCGCGGAATCGTCGAGAACGAAAAGCCGCTGTAGAGGGCCAGCGCGGCGCAGAGCATCACGCTCGGCGCGGCGAACAGTGTGTAGAACGCCCATTTCGCCCAGAATGCAAGATGGCGGACAACAGTCCAAGCAGCGTAAAGCTGGGTCAACATAGCTTGTTGATTCATAGGAAACCTTCCCGTTGGTGATTGTCGGGAGGCGAACCCGTCCCGGCTGTTTTGAAATAGCTCTCGATCGTAAAAACCGGAAAGTCGGTCAAGAAAATTACTGCAACATCGCGGCCCACGCATCAAGGATTAGCCTAACCTGGGCCGCGTCTGACGAAACGTGACTTTGGTTTAGCGGCGGGAGCTTCGGGCGCAGCCTTCGCCGGAGGATTGCCGTTGCCAAGACGTGTACGCGACGCACTACCCGCTGACCTGCCTGCGTCGACCACGTTGTCTGCCACGTTTGCTGCCGTTCGAGCCACCGTGCCGTGCCCGTTCGAATCAAGGCCCGAGTCGGAAGCCTGATGCTCGGCGGCAGTGACTTGCTTATCGATTCTGCCTTGAGCGGCTGGCACACCTGTCTCGACTTCTTTCCTCAGATCGGGCGCTAGATTGAAATTGGGTGGAGGCGCTGTGGGCAGGCTAGGCACTCCGGCAATAGGCGGTGCGGCAGGCGGCGATGCATGATGCGCAACCCCAGGCGCATGTCGCTGCGGCGCCGCTGCCGGATCGTTTGCGGCCGGCGTATTGAACGCGCTGCGTTGATTCGCCGGCACGGCGGGCACGATCGCTCCAGGAGTGCGCGAATTGGCCGCGCCCTGCAATCCCCCGGCATTTACGCGGCTGTGGTCAGCGGGTGCTGCGATGCCCATGTTCATCGGAGCCGTGTTCGTCGGGTCGAATCGCATGTGCTGCATGGCCCGGCCTTCCTCCGTCAGATAACGGGCCGCTGCAAGCCTGTCCTCTGGTTTGGCTGTCGGGTCCTGCGCGAGCATGACGGCCGCACGATGGCGGCTGATCGCTTCCTGCCCCGCCGAGTCACCCACAAGTCGGCTCGTCGAACCGGATTGCGCGTCGGCCGATGCGGTGGCCAGATACTTACCGGCTGCCCCGTTATCGTTGAATTTGCGGCCTTCGATGGCCTGGAAGGACGCGTATTCCGGATTGGCTTTCTGTTGCCACGCGATCTCTTCAGAACCGATTTTAGAGCTGAGGTCCACGAAGCTGGAGCTTTCGTGTACGCCTTGCGATGCGGCGTCGCTGGTCGATTGAACCTCACTGAGTGTCTTCTGATAGGACTGCTGCGTACTCATGCTTCTCGAAAGATCGCTTGACGATTGTTTGCCCGCGCTAGTGTTCTGATGCTCCGACATCGTGTCAGAAAGCGCCTTAGAGAGAGCGACCGAGCTGTTAAAGTTCTCCGAGCGTGCCCGATCCTGATTGGCCTGAAGCGAGTCTTGCGCGGACGTGCTGGTATCGCCATGAGCGCCGGCGGACAGGCTAATCCCCCCCATCTTTCCGGTGCTTGCGCCGATGCTGCCGCCCATGCCGGCGTCCGTTGCATTGGTGTTACTCCGCAGACCGGTAAGACCGCTACCGGAGTGCATCTGGTTCGCTGCCTGCAGTTCCTTGTTGTAGTTCGTCGCGACTGACTGGCCAATTGACTGGTCGATACCGAGCTTGCTGTAGTTCCCGGAACTCATTGCCTCACGCCACTCAGAAAGGTTCGTCTGTCCCTCACTGATCGCCTGGCTACGCGTGTCGGATTGCGTTAGAACACGCCCTGCGTCCCGCACTGAATTACCAAATGTCGAACTTGTGGAAACGGCGTCCAGACTACCCTGCATCGCCAGCTTGCCGGAACCGTTACCCAGCTGACTGATCGTGCCGACCGAGCTGTTCTCAAACATAGGTCGAGTTGATGCCGGAGTCGGCGCGAGGTTTTCCTCGACGTCCTTACTCTTGGGCGCGATCGTGGTGGCTACGCTGGTCATTGCGGAGGATTCACCAAGGCCGAAAATCAGGCTCATCAGGACCGGCAGACTGGCCATGATGTGCGAACCTACGCCAATCTGCAGGCTGAGTTCCTTGTAGGCAGCAAGCGTCGTCGCTTGGGAAAGCCACCCACCCTGCCGGATCGACTGAAGGTAATTTGCGACATCGATGCACAGCATGCCGTTGACTAGCTCCGCACCAACGTTCACGACGAGAAGCGGCCAGACCATGATGTGAGCAGCGGTCTTGACGCATTTGCCAGCGTCAACCCCGGCGAACATCATGAACATAACGATGACGGGTCCGAGCCCGATGATCAGGGCGATCAGGTAGTTCCCGAAGCTGCCGGCATAGCGGAGCATAGGAACTTCACTCGCGGCCTGCTGCAGGTTGTTACGCTCCACTTCTGAAGCCTGCAGCGCAGTTGCTTCACACTCGGTCAGGGTGTCGCTGGTCGCTCGCAAACAGTTGAGGTTGTTCTGCACCATTTCCGAGAAAATCAGATTCATGAACTCGGCGTTCGACTGCCCCGTGCCGCCGGCAAACACACCGCCCAGCGTGTTCGCGGTAGTGACCGCGTTGTATTGCGAGGCGACGGTGTTAAAGCTGTAATCCGCTCCTGGAACAGGTGTGTCCATACCGTTGACCGCGCCTTGGATCACGCGCGTAAATTCGACGGTGTTGAGCGCGTTCGTGATGTCGGTTGCGACCTGATTGGCAGCGGCCGAGCACGAAAGCATGTTCGTGGCGTTCAGGCCCGGATCGTTGACCATGCCTGTTGTATTGAGAGACGCCTGATAGAGCAGCGCGCCGAGCGCTGTCGGGTTCGTTCCGTTGATTTGGATCGATTGTGAAGTGGTCGCGCCGGTGTTGCCGGCGTTCATGACGAGATTCTGGATATTCGCGTAGTTCACGCCCGAGTCAGGGCCAAGACACGCGGCAAGTACAGTCTTCACTTCTGAATCGACACCACCCAGTCGGACCATGGCTGTGCGGGAGGTCAGCAGCACTTTCAGCGGATTAAGAAAGCCGTTGGCCGTGGCCGAAATCGCCGGATATTCGGCGTCGACGTTCTGGAAGGCAGTAGAGAACAGCTGGTTCAGGTTCTGGGACAGCACGCTGCCGAAGGCCGGTATAGCCGAGATCGCCAGCGGAACGTGATCAACTTCAGTCACGGCCCCGTTGATGGTCGACTCGACCTGGACAGTTCCCTGCAGCATCGGGTTGGTAAGTGTCATCGCCAGAATGAACGGCATGAAGGCACTCATCGACCCCGACGCGAGCACCGCACCCCCCTGCCCGTTCGCGCTTTTCAGCGCGGCGCTGGTCGCGGTCGAGAGCAGACGCCAAAGCCCCACGGCGAACGCGAAACCCCATATTAGGGCGTTCTGCTGGCAGATCATCGCGACGCCGTTGAGGACGGCGCTCAGCGTCGTGAGGTCTGCGCTTACCGAATAGTAGGTTAAGGTAGGTATAGCCACTGAAACGCCCCGTTCGGTTACTTGATATTAGAGGCCGTGAACCGCGTGTCCTCGTTAATTTCAGAGACGATCTTGAACAACACATCGCTGTTATTGCACGCGGTCTCCTTGGCCAGAAAATCGCCACGCAGTTGTGCAATACGATCCTTCTCGTCCTTGGTGATGTCAAAGCCGGTCGTCGTCTGGATAAGGTTTGTGCCCTTGTACAAAACTTCCCCTACATGTGATGCGACGCAATCAACAATGTGTGGTGCAAGTCGTTCAGCGATCGCAATACGCGTATTGGGGTTCGACGTCTTGGCGAGCAAAGCCGCCAGCGGCACGCCAGCCTGATTCATGAACTGGATTTGCGACGCCGAAAATTGTGTCGACTGCCCACCGTTCACCTGTCCGACGATCGAGGTTCCGGTAATGGACGATGCAGGGTCCGGCGAACCAAACAACATCGTATTCACCCAACCCTGGATACCCTGATAGTTGAACGAAATCACCCGCATTTGCGTACAGATCTGATCGTCGACACCGCCCGTGATGCTTCCGCTAGGGTTGACGCACTGATACAGCGACAACGGTGTATTGGGGTTCAGCGACCCGGTGCCGCCACCTTTAATGATGTCATCGAGCGTAATGAGCGCCGGTCCAGAACAGGTGACCTGTCCTACCGTGTTATTCGACGGTGTGCTGGTTGACGGCGCTTGTCCGGACCCGTTGTAGCTGTTGCATGGCACGGCATCAATGTTGTATCCAAGCAGTGCGTAGAGAATCTCGTTGTTCAGGCTGTTCGGATTGGTCGCATCATCGGTGCTACCGTCGACGTTGCCCAGGCCGGCCAGCCCCATGATCGATGACGCACCGGACGAAACGACGGTTTTCACCAGCGCATTGCCGCTCTTGGGGTTGTTGGCAGACTGTTGCTTCAGATACGAGTTTGCCTGAGACAGATAGCTCGTTAGACCGCTGAATGCGTCGGAGAACATGTTCGAGTTCGTACCGGCAATATTGCCGTCGCCGTTGACCGCATTGGACAATGCCGAAGCGGCCGGATCGACAAGCATGTGCGCCATCTGGCAGGAATTCTTTGCCAGGTTGTTCATGTTTTGCAGCAGCGTCTGGAATTCAGTGATCAATGCGTCGAGCGATGGCGAGATAGCCTTGATCGCTGCCTTGAACGCAAGGCCTGCCGCGTCGGCGGCAACCGTACGGAAGATCTGTATCAACTGCTGGCCGTTAATGAAGCTGAAAGACCCGCCATAGAGGTCGATCCCGCCGCACCCGGCGTCAATGCGTGGTGGATCGAAGGTAATCAGATTCACCGACTGGATTGGAGTACGCATGGTGAAACCGCCCATGAACACGCCTACCCGGTCCTTCGTGCTCATCGTGCTTGGAGCGGTCGAATTGCTCATCACCATCGAGCCGAGGTCCGCGAAAATCCCCGCGAAGGCGAAAATCGGGGCGACCATAAGCACGATGGCCGCCAGTAAATGTTTTACACGCATGGCCGACTCCTAATACTGCTTGAGCAAGTAAGGTTGGAGAGTGTCTCTGAACGTACCCGGCTTGTTCGGGTCCAGCTTCAGGTTTTGCAGGTCAGTGTTAGTCGCGACACCCCGATCCCATACACTCAGATCGCGCATTACGTCAGCGCTCAACAGTCGCGTGTCGTGACCGGCATACGCAATCTGCTTGATCAACTCGTCTTCCGCGTAGAAGCCTTGCGACACGACGAGATACTGGTTTGGATCAACCGAGCCGTCGTAGGACTTGGGGTGAGGAACGAAAACGATAGACGGTGTCAGCTTGAGATTGAGCTTGTGAAAAAGCCCGTTGTCCTGCATTACGCTTCCCTTGAAACCCTTCGGCTTTGTGCCGTCAAGCGAGATCACAACGTACTCAAGATTGTAGCCATTTTTAAGCATTCCTAAAACCGGAAGCTCCATCGCGCAGAACCTGCAGGAGCTGTCTACGAATATGACCAAACCGCCGACTTGAGAAAGCTCCTGTACGGCTTTTTGCTGCGCTTGATAGTCGGCGTTTCGTACCGAAAGCGCGCCTGTCGACGCATAGGGGACGCGATTGTTTTCATCCAGAACAGGATCCTCGTGCAGCACCCGCGTAACGGCCTCGCTGAAGCGTTGCGCCTTGTCCATCACGATGCGCTTGGTGTACATGTAGGCGGAGACGTTGTCGTCCGTCGGGTTGTTGATCGCACGCTCTTCAAGCATCGGGTAGACCTGGCGCAGGAAAGCGACGTCGACCGTTTGCTTGTCGTGCGGCTTAGTTGCAGAGGCCGGAGCGGGCGCTGCGGCCTGCGGCGCTGTCTTGGACTCGACGTCGGGCGTCTGGCCAGGCGTGACGTAAGGCTGGTAGTTCAAGAAGGCATCGCCATAGTCATCGCCGCGCGGAGCAACTTGCTGCGCGAGCGCAACGGCAGACGCCGCCAGTGAACTGACGACAAGCAGCAAGGCAAGAACGGAATTTCGGCGGCCGGGCATATCGTCGTGGTCAGAAAAGTTCGTAGGCGGAACCTGCTACCTGGTGCGCGTCCAAATAACCCCAATAGCGAGAGTCATTCGACAGGGGATGCACACCGACCATAAAGAATTCCCCGGGTGGAATGGTTTCATCACGATTGAAATCGTTCGCGCTTCGGTGATAGAAGCGGGCCAGTGGAAAGCCTTGAACTACAACCTTTCCGTTGATCTCGACCTTGCCGTCCCTGATCGTCACGTGGTCCCCTGGTACGCCAGCAACTTGCTTGAGGATGAACTGCTCCTTGAATCCAGCGAGCGCGCCGCTGGGCCTCCAGAAAAGGAGGTCGCCGTCGCGGACTGTTTGCGGAGCCTCGTGAACAAGCAATGCGAGATGCAGGTCAGGCAGGCAGCGCTCGCTTTGAGGATCGAACCCGAGTGTGACGATCGGCTTACTCCAGAACAAGACAACCAGTAGAAGCACGCCGAGAAGAAACGCGGCGAATTTCCCTCGCTCGTTGCAGGGCGTCGAGCTGTCATCGGGTACAGGTGCCGCGCTATTCATGGTTGCTCGCGATAGCTGCGTTGGATGCCGTAGCCGGTGCTGCTGCCGGAGCTGGCTTCTGAAGCGGAAGATGAACGGCCACACGCAATTCATTCGTGATGTCGATCGTGTTCGACGGCATGGCGGCCACGGTAATGTCGCCCTGATCGTTCCGGCTGGTGTCAATCACCACGTAGCCGCTTTGCTGGTATCGGCGAAGCACTGCCTTGATCGGCCCACTCACCTGGGCCTTAATCTGCGCTTCAGAGAGGTTTGGCCGGTCGAGTGTGGCTTCCAGAATGACGGCCCCCTTCTCCACGATCGCCACGTTTCTTGCAGGCGTAGCGGCCTGGTGCCCCATCAGGTACGTCGCGAGGCACAGCATGATTGCGACTGAATACGGAAGGTCTCCGGCGGTGAAGTAGTTTTTCATTGGAGCAACTCCGTTATCTCGTTAATGATTTCCTTGGGCGTCAGACCGTCGTGATCCGTCCACAGATTTAGGGCCTTCTTCATCCACTCCGCGCGCCGTGCCTTCGTGTCCCCCATGACCTTCGCGACGGCATCGAGCACGTCCATGCCCTCTTCCATCAGCTTGAACACGACGTCCTTGTCATCGCCCTCGGAACTAAAGAGGGTCGCGGTGAACTTATCGACGTACAGGCGCGCTACCTCGTAGGTTTTCTCGCCCATGATGAGCATCTCGCTCCAGAATCCCTTTTTGGATTCGACGCTCCTCAGCAGACGGTTGAAATACGCGTCCTCGGCGAAAGCGGTCATCACCTTCTGGTCGATCACGGCGTCGATTTCTTCGGACTTCTGAGCCATGATCACCTTCCATGCCGACTGCCGGAGAATGACCGAGCCGGCGGGGAACAAAGAGACCTTCATGAGCGACTGAACAATGATCCAGACAGCCAGCTTTTCCTTCCGACCCTTCAGGTAGAGCCCCTCCAGCGCGTCAGCAGCAGACGGGACCTTGAGCAAGTCCTGCGCTTCGTCGACGTAGATACGCTTGCGCCCTTGCACCGTCCGGATTCGGGTCATCAAGACGTTCAGGCAGCAAAACAGCACGCAGCGCTTCAGGTGGTCGTCGTCGCCCAGGCTGGCCAGTTCGAACACGGTCAGCTGCTTTTTGGGATTCAGTGTGCTCGGCCCGCGGAAATACACTCCACGTGTCGGCGATTCGATAAAGGCCTTGAGGCGGGGTATCAGGTTCAGGGCCGCCGTCACAGGCTCGCTTTTCATGGGATTTTCGATGGCTGATGCAACGATCCGCTCAAGGCAGTCGATGACGGTCGCGATTTCTGCCTTATTGCCCTGCTGGCCCCACGCAGCCTTCACGGCTTCGTTGGCCGCAATACGGGCGCCCCGGTCCTGTTCCTCGTTGTCGTACGCCATCATCGTCAGCAGGGCGGTAATCGTTTCCTGCTGGTCGTCGAACTCGTCGTCGGTTAGGCCAGTAAACGGATTGAGAGACGGCCGGAAACCCGACGCACCGCCGAACTCGTTGAACTCCCCGCCGACCGAATAGCAATACTTCTTGGAGCTTCGGCCATTGTCGAAAAGAACCACGTTCGTGCCTTCGGCCAGGTCACAGTCAATCATGTATTGCAGATTGAAGGACTTGCCGGCACCCGATTCTGCTGCCATCACACCGCAAAAGTTGGAGTTGCTGATGAAGGGATCAAAATAGTGGGCGCTTCCCCGCCGTGTGATGTAGGACGCGCCAGTCGTAGGAAAGTGCTTGTTGACATTGCCAAGGGCGTCGCCATAGACCGGCAGGAGGCACCCGACTTCCGATGCCGCCATAACAGCTTCGCCGTCGACCTTGTTGGCGATAGTCGATGAGAAGTTCAACGGCAGCGACTGCGCCCAGCGCACAAGCCCATTCCCTATTACTTCCCGCGCGTCAAAACCAAGCTTGTTCAACGTACCCTTGACCGTCGCAGCAGCACGAACAGCGTCTTCACGCTTCCTCCCGAACAGGAAAACGTTGGTCGACGCATAGACGAATTTGTTGCCGTCTTCGGCCGCCTGCTTCTTCAGCTCAAGGAGATCGTTCAGCTTGGCGGACGCGTCTTCGACGCCTAGCTTCACAGGGAAATTTTGCGTTGCGGTGCGCGACTTGATCGCGCTTTCCATACGCGTCCATTCCTTGCGCTGGCTCGCGACGCGCACGGTTGTGGTGAGGATGTACGGTGTATCGATACGCTTGCCGCCGCCGTCCTTGGTCGTACCGGAGTTGAAGGGTGCGCCGCTGACGAGATTCATGATCCCGTGGAATGGGTTTTCCGGGTATGACTTACAGGTCACAACCGTGCAATAGGTCTTCTCATTGAAGATCCCCACACGGGAATCACGGAAGTCAAAATTCTGGTCGGGGCCGTAGATCTGATACTTCAGATCAACGAGCTGGTCGAGTTCAACTTCACCCTGCGGTTCAAAAATATCGGCGAACAGTCGATACACCCCGACGAGCTTCGGCGCACTCAGAACCTCGGCATCGTAGAAGCCGCAATCTTTCAGATTCGCGTAGAACTCGTTGTGCAGGTGTTCGGCATCTTCCAGCACGTCACTGTCGACTTTCCGGCTCGGGATTGCGAGCGAGATAACGACTGTGCGCTTGTTCAGGATCGGCATGTCGATGAGCGATCCGGTTGTCAAAGCCGACTTCAGCAGCTTCTTATGACGGCCGATCAGATCCTGGACCACGTGGCCACCATAGAGCTTGCCTTTGGCGAAGGTCTCCGGGGCTTCATGATCGGGGTGAACGATGAGACTGACCTGAATGACGGAGTCATCCGGAACGGCCTTGAAGATGTTTTGCACAACCGTGCTGAACTCTCCCCCGCCACCGGCGAGAGGGGTCATCCGATAGACCGCGCCTACATACGGCTTCTCAGCTTCCGCCTTGCTGATAACCAGGTTCGTGTCGGAAGTGTAGGTCTCGAGATTGACCATGTCACTGGCCCGTCTTTTTTGCAGCTTTTGCGTGGTAGCAGTCAAGGTGAATCTCTCTCGGCGTCAGCGGAACGCGGCGTGACCGGTAAGGGTCACGCCGCGCTTGAGAGCCTTTCGTATGCGAAAGGCCGCGGGGATTTAATGCGCGAGATCGAGGGCACTTACTTGGACCTGGTCGGTGGTCGCAGGCACGCCAGTCGCCGTTGCCACCGTGGTCATAAGCGACGGCCCGATAAGAGCAACGGCCAGAATGCCCAGCACAACCGTCAGGTTTCGATAACCTTGACCGTGTGCCAGTTGCCAGATCGTGACGATCAACGAAAGAAGCACCAGCGCCATCACGAGCGTGCTGCCCAGCATGCTCTGGATGGTCGATACGAGTGTGTCCCACGCGCTGGCTGCGAGTGCCGTACCGCCGTTCAGCGCACCGACCGAAATGAGCATTGCGCCCATGGCAAGCACGATGATGGCAGCGGGGCGGAACGAGCGGTCAGACGTGGTCAGCGGGCTTACTGCGGCTTGTTGTTTCATTGGTTTCCTCTCTTATTACTGTGGCATTGAATTCGGCATTGAGGTGCCCGGGCTACTTTCACTCGCCGACGTTTGACTGCCCGGCTGGATGAAATCGGTACGCGGAGAGGGATCGGACGCGGCCTTGGTATCGGCGACGATCTTCGTCTCTGCTGTCTTGTGGGGGTAATTGCCTCGCGTTCCGCCGGCGGGATCGCCACCATCGAATCCGGCCCAATGGGTCGGCACGATCTCCTTGTAGACGGTCGTGTCGCCAGTCAACATGTCGTTGTCGTCAACGAAGTGCTTGATCCACGTACGCTGTACTACGGGCCCCTGGCGAACCGGCGCCCCTTCTTGCGGAGCGGGATCGAGGCCGCCGAGCAGCGGAAGCGACCCCGCGCCGATGACGAGTGCCTCGCCACCACCGGACTTCATGCCCGTATGCGATTTGTCGCCCACGGGTGCGATCTCAGTATCCTTGTCGTACTGGCTGAACTTCAACTCGGCGTCGAATCGACTATCGGGAAGCTCGCCGTTTGTGGAAGACTCGACGGCCTTGAAGCTGTGACAATATTTGCTGCTGGGGTCCTGCTTGCGGTTGCAGTCGTATGAATTGGACCCAATCGGGTTGAAGGCGGTCGAGCAGCCGGAGAGAGCCACGAGTAGACCAACGGTCGCCGTCGCAGCCAAGATGTTGGAAAAGCGTGTCTGGTTCATTGGTCAGTGTCCTTCTTGGCGATTCGCCTCTTCAGTACGATGTCTTCCTTAAGGATCCATGTCACACGCGTGCCCGCGGTAACTTCGACGACGGGGAAGGTCTCTTTGGCGAAATTAAGGTAGAACTGCGAAAGTTCGGTAGCGGCGTGATTAATGCCTTGCCCCACTGCTGTGCCGGCCAGATAGCTCGGGCTCGGGTAAGTGAAGCCCTGGGTCGAGCCGCTGCCCGTATTGGTGTTATATGAAGGCACTGCGGTGGGGGCCAGCGCCGAACCGAGCCCAGCGGCCACACCCGTTAGCGCGGCCTGCATCAGCATGGCCCCCTGTTTGTTGACCACCTTGCCAGCGAGGCCTAGCGTGCCGTCAACATCCAGCGCGTAGGCTTTCATCGGTGCCTCGTAGACGTCGCCGTTCTTGAAAACGCAGCTAACGTGGTCCGCAATGCCGTATGCGCGCTCAGCGCTCAGAACAGCAGTCGCGGAACCGCCGATGAAGCAGTTTTCCAGATCGGATGCTTTCCAAGAGTTAGGCATGATCGCGACGCCCTTCACGCGCGACACAAACGGTGCACCGACATCGATCGCCGAGGTCACGCTACCGACCGCCCCGCCACTCGATCCGCTCGGACGCGCATTGATACCCGAGAGCATGACCGCCTCGACGCCTGTGTACATTGGGAGAACCAGGTCGGGCCGATGGTCGGCATCGTCTTCCAACGACGTCTTTAGGACCGGATCTGAGACCATCATCGGACGTGCCAGCGGCATGGGCGCGGGAGGATCCATGGGCGCGGCGGCTCCGTCCGGCAACCCTGCTCCCGCTTTGCCCGCGCGCGACCCGGGCTGGTCGAAGCTCACAGATGCGGGCAGATCCTTGCCGAGACCGTTATTCAATGACGCGTCGGCGCCGCTTGCAGCAGCAGGCGCCGCGGCGTTCGCGGGCTGGTTGACGACACGCACGAACCCCATCGAACCGCCACCCGGGGTCCCAGTGCCTGGCGCGCGCTGCAAAGCCGCCACCTGCTGTCTGAGGGAGTCGATTTGCGTTGTCAGATCCTCAAGCCCCTGATTGCGCGGCGACGTGGGCAAGACACCGATGGTCTGGTTAAACCCCGCCTGCTGCGGTGCAGGGGTGCTCGGGGAACCTGCAGTCGCGGGCACTACCTGCGCGGGCAAGGCGGCAGTGGTCGACGGCGTAGGCACTTGATGGACAATGCGCTGATAGATGATGAAGGCCGTACCGATGACAGTAACGCCGATCAGCAGGTAGCGAAACTTGGGATCCATGTCCTCCCATTCCTGCCGCTTCTGCTGAATGAATGATGGCATTTCCATGCTTACTGTTCCTCACGCTTGCGGGCAAGCACAATGACCTTCGTTTGCTCGCCGGGCTGCAGGAGCGGCTTGGGGAAGATCGAGACGGCGAGGACATTTGCACCGTCGAACTCCTGCTCCCTCAGAAGCGCACGGGATTGCCCCGGATTGCGAACGGTGTAGACGAAGATGTCGCCGTCGCGATTGCTGTAGCGCTCGCCAACGGTGAGAGCGAGGCCGTCCATCACGATAGGCGGAAGATTCACGTCGACCTGCGAATATCCGTCCGGCGCATGGCCCAGCGCGATCGTTGCCATGACGTCCTGCACGTGGCTGATGTAATCGCTGCTGCTGCCCGCGGGCTTCTGGTGACCCGACACGATGCCCGTATCGTCCGTCACCAGGATGGTCTGACCCGGGATGTCCTTGGGGACAAGTTCGAGCCCGAGAGACGGACCACCGCCCGGCGGTTCAATGTAGAGCGGCCGCGCCTGTGCTGGCACTGTCAACCAATACACGTAGAGGTTGTTGCTGACGGCACGGTGATCCACCTTCACATCGCTCGTCTGCACGATATAAGGATTCTTGAACGGTAACTGGATGCGGTTCGGCTCGTTGATGCTCATGTACACGGTCTGCACGCCACCGTTGGTCCAAGCAATCTTTCGAGCTTTGGTCGGATCGAGTACGCCCATGCCCTCACCCGGCACCTTCAGCACCCCCGGCAGATCGATTTCTTTTGGCAGGGTCGCCTTAACTGCAATGTTGGGGTCGACGGTGAGCGGGTCCCGCGCCTTCAGATGGGCCGTATGAACGACCTTGCGCTTTGCTTCGGCGGGTTTCGTGACGCTTGGGGCCGGTTGTCCAAAATCGACAGCGGCAGGGGCACCGTCTGCGTGCGCGGCGCCGGCAACTGAGAGGCCGATCGACGCGGTTAGCAGCGCGGCCAGATAGCGGTTAGTTGTCTGCATCATTTCTTTTGTTGCGCCTGGATCCAATTGGAGTTGTGCACCTTGTCACCGGAGTAAGAGGTGACGTCGTCGAAGATCATCTGGTATTTGGCAAAATGCACCGGATATTCGAAAACGTAGGACTCGGACGTGTCCTTCGCCGCGTTGACCGTATGCAGATCTCCCCTCACGAAAACGCGGCCCAGCTTGTCGTCGGCCTCAAAGCCCCGAAGTACGAAGTAGTAGCTACCGAGCTCGTGCTGTGAGCTGAGCAACGCGACCTTGTTGTCGATCGCTTGGCTGACTTTGGTGTAACAGGCGGGCGAAAGAAATGGCTGAACGAATTTCTTGACGCTATCGCCGTTGCTCGGATTGATCGACGCCAGTGCGTTGGTGACGGCGTAGGCATATGCCTGCATCGCCCCTACGTCCATGCCGTTCCTTTCGATCTTCGCGCCATCAGGCATGCCTGGAACCTGATTGATCACGACATCGGACTGAAAGAAGGACTTTGCCGAGATCAGCAACGCCGCGACGGCGACGCACATCACGGCCGTGATCAGCTTGTTGTTGTCCTTGCGCAGCTCGGCGACAGACTTGTTGCGATTTGGAAGATCCATATAGCTTTCCTCTTACTCCCCGTCAGGCAGGATTCTTTTGAGCAGCCGTTTAGAGCCGGGATTGATGACCTTTGAGTCTCCGACGTACACCGTGCGCTGCGAGTTGAAGCCTTTGGAGTATTTCGCCAGACCGAACCTGAACAGGAATACCGTCACGAAACCCGGGAGCCGCGTGCTGCGCCATTCCAGATACTTGCGGTTGGCGTGATAGCCGACAAAGGGAATTCCGAGGTAGGCACCCGTTCCATAAAATCGCCCGGCAACCAGCGCTACAAACACACTAACAATCAGGATGTATGTGTCCTGGAACTCCACGCCGAGAAACGCGCTTTCCGCCCCGCCGTGTTTGGGAATGTGGAATGACCTATTCGACACGGGCGTCTCCAGCGCTCCAGCAGACGAGGTGTTCCTTCCAGTCGGCCGAGCTGGCGAACGGTAGTTGCGGCACGCAGGTCTTGTCCCGCACCAAGACGACTTTGGGCCAGTTCAGCTTCGGGTGCGCATGAAACCCCACGTGGCGCAGCCGGGCGCGGTTGCGAGCGGCCGCAATTGCTGCAAGCTTGTCCGCACGTACCTGGTACAGCGCCGTTTCCTCTTCAGCGCTGAAGAGATCATAGGTCTGCCGGGACGGCTTGCCCACCATGAAGCGCATCGAGCGCCGGCCATCATCTACGGGCTTGGATGAGTAGACGTACACCCCACCGTTCGCAGGCTGGACCGTCGCCGCACCCGCGGCGTAAGGTCCATGCGCAACAAAGGTGACCCCGTCATTCGGAAGTGCCGCGAACACGCTCGCGGGCGTTGCGGCACAGATCCAGATGAGTAATTTGTGTTTGTTCATATCTTTATTTTAATCACTGGAAGAACTGACCACAATCAATATCTGTTGCCATATGCAGCGTAATAGAGACGCTTCGCGTAGTCGCTTGCGGAAACCAGCTTCGAGTCCTGTGCGAAGAACTTTAGGGCCTGCGCGAGGCTCATTTCGCCCGACACTTTCGAATATTCGCCGGGGTTATCGCTGCTGCCGTGACCGACTACAAAAGTGGGTGCCGCGGTGACGTGATAGCGCTTGGTGAGGTTGGGATCGATGATCCAGCGCGCCGGCTGCTTGCCACAGCAAATTGCATTGACGTCGGCCGCGAACTTCTGCGTCGAGGTCAGGGTATTGCCTGGACCGCCAAAACCGGTCAACACAATGACGGCGTGCGCCTGGCTCGCCTCACGGGCGAGTTCGAGCAGGGACTCTCGCGGCATCTGCGTCGAAACGAAGATAAAGGTGTTCCAGCGGGCCGTCATCGCGTCTACAAGCGAAGGGTCAGCATGCGTGCCCATCGAGGCGGCAGCGAGTGCGAGAAATGCGATCAGCTTTTTCATGCTTGTGCCTTTACTGGATGGTCGTGGTTGCGCAGCAGTCCTTGCGCTGGAAGATGAAATAGCCGTAATCCTTGTCCTGCGGACGCGACGCGCCGATCTCCTGAAACGCCAACGGTCGGCCGATCGGCGTGCACATGTTGTCGGGGAAGGGGAAGGTTCGATTGGTCTTGTATTGGCGCTTGTCCATCACGAGTTCCGGGACGCCGAGAGCGCCGCAAGAATCCAGCGCATCCTGCCCTGCGGAGGTTTGCTGCGCGCCCGCCGCATGGAGCTTGGCAAAGATGCGGGCAACCATCAGGTGAGACACCTGTTCCTGTGTATTGGCCACTGCCACGTTGCCATCGAGCGGATACATTGGGCCCCACGCACCGGCGACCCAGAACAGGACTTCCATCGGGAAGCCGAACGTGGCGGAGATTGCGTCAGGTAGCTCTGCAGCTACGCTTGCCACACCGGCGAACGGATATGCGTAGGGCGTGAGCATGAGCGACAGCGCGTCATCGTTCCACGTCGGGTCGGCCCAGCTCAGGAAAGGCACGTCGAAAGAACGGCTATCCAAACATGGATTGTTGACAACCACGCCAAGCGCCGACATAACGGGGTTGATGTACTCATTGACCTGCATGAAGGCGGCTTTTCTCTTGCCACCTAGTGGCGCGGTCGTGAAGTTCTCGCTTCCGTATTCGGCCGAGTTGTACGGCGTGTCAATGTCGATCCCGCCGAGCAGAGGCATGCACCCTGGCTTGGTCGTTGTGTCGACCATGTAGCGCGGCTCCCAAAAGGACACAGGAGTACCGATAGCAAGGTTGTTCGCGCAGATACAGATCGGCGACCCACTTACGCCCGTGTCGTAGTCGTCGCCGGACACGCCGAGATTGATGAACCCGCCCATGATCGAGATCGGGAAAATGCAGTCATAGCAGACATCGGTAATCAGGTTGGGAAAGCTGCCGTTACAGATCTGCTGGGCTTGAGCGCCACCCGAAAGCCCGAAGCCAACGACGAGAGCAAACCAAAGACGGATCAGATATTTCAATTGGATGCTCCCATGCCGAACTGGATCGCGAGCTTGTCGCCCTGCTGGAACAACGCGGCCGGCACGCTGTTGATCTCAACGCCGTAGAGTTTCGAAAGGGTGCTGATGATCATCTTTCGCTGATCGAAGTAGAACGGCACGCCCATGCCGCCGTGCCAAGGAACGTTTCGGTACTTGATCCGCATGAGATACGGCGAGCCAGCGGTCAGAACGATCTTTAGCGGCTCTGACTCGCTGCGTTTGATCGCGTACTCAACCTGTTTGGGGTCGTTGCCGTCAATGAACAGCAGACCGTACGTCAATGGCATAATCTTCAGCGGCTCGACGACGGTTCCGCGCGTGACGATTACGCGGCCGCTCTGGTCCTTGTAGTCTTCCGGAATCACGAACTGCAGCGGGCGCAACTCAGTCCGTGCGGTGTAGTCGCTCTTGATGCCGAGAGGAGGCGGATTTTTGATCGAGTCAATCGTGCGGTCGCGATAGGTTTTCCAGAACTGGGCCATTTCGCCACTCGCCTGTTTTTGGCGCATCACGTCCTTGATCTGTTCCCCCGCGTCGCGGTCGAGGGCGTAGGTTTGTGCCTTGATGCCAAGGTCTTCGGCATGCGTTACGCTTGCCAGCGCCGATGCAGCGAGCACGACTGCAATCAAAATTGGTTGTTTCATTGCTGTACCACCATCGTTGGTCTTGCTGGTTCTACCGGGGAAACGGTGCGTGATTCGCGAGCCGGTGCGGGATTGGTAGTCACGTGATACGTGATACGTTCGTACGCCTGTTGCACCTGTTGCGCGTAGCCGATCCGAGCCTGTTCCTTATCTTTCGCAATACCGGCTCCATAGGCACCGACCGCGCGCCACGTGTTGCCGTACATCCGGATGAAGTCGGACAAAAGGAACGCGGCGACATTAATGTTCGTGCATTCGTCGTAGAGGTCACGTTCGTAGATGCCGTATTTCTTCAGCCAGTTCAGATGAAACGGCATGATCTGCATCTCGCCGATCGCACCCGTCTTCGGGTTCGTCACATACGGCCTGTAATTCGACTCGACCCGTCCCATCGCACGCAGCAGGTTCACGTTCAGGTGACGGCGCTGCGCAGCGTGAACAAAGCACGCATCGGCATCCGCCCGCGCTGTGTTGCTTGCGATTAGTAATACTAAGAGAGGCGCGAGAAAGCGAATCATTACGAGTAGCGACGCAGGCCACCCTGCGCGAATTTTCTGACGAGAGTGAACACGCCGAGGACGACTTCGATCGTCACGGCGGCGAATACGACGTAGAAAGACAACGCAATGATGAGTGGCCCCATCGCACCCATTTCACCAGCGGTGTACATCATGAAAGCCGCTGTCGCGATGAGCGTGACGACGCCGGCGTGGAGAACCGTGTGTTGGCCGCGCACGGCCAGACGGGAAAGCAATCCGGTAATGAGGGTTTTCATTTGGCGGCCGTCGCTATGTTGGCGTGGGATTTGGCGAGTTGGGCCGTGATCCGCTCTGCGGGGATCGCGCCAGGAATCAGCGTTCCATCTTCGAAGACCAGGGCCGGCGTGCCGTTGAGGTGCCACTTTTCACCGAAGGCGAGATTGCGGGCGATCGGGTTGTCGCACACCGGCTGTTCCGGCTGCTTGTGCGCATGCAGATAGTCGTGCCATGCGGGGAGCAGCGCGTCGGCCTTCACCAACTGAGCCATGTTCTGGTAGTCGTGCCACGCCTGTACGCGGTCAGCCTGGCACCAGATCGCTTCGGCGACGCCGGGGGCGTTCGGATGGAGCTGGGCAAGTGGGAAGGGGAAAATATAGACCGTGACGTCGGTCAGCTTTGTCAAGCTGCCTTCAAGCATCCGGCAGTACGGGCAGTCCGGATCGGAGAAGACGTAAAGGCGTCGGGAACCACTGCCGAACTTGATCGCATCTTTGGTGTCGAGCTGGGCAACGTCGATCTTGGGACGGTTCGCTTCTTCCAGGTCGTTCGTAATCGAATGGTTGGTCTTCAGGTCGATGACGTTGCCCGAAATCAGGACGGACATGTCATCGCGGACAAAGAAGACCTCGCTGCCCTTGACGACGGACCAGAACCCCGGAAACGCCTTTTCGATCTTTGCTCCTTGCGCGGCAGGGAATCGTTTGACCAGATCTTCGGAAAACCCTGCATGAGCCAACAGGGCGTAACCGGCGCAAATCAGTGCTGCAGAAATTTTCAAGAGACGGCGCATGAATCCTCTAAGTAGGGTGAGAGCGCCTCATGAGGCGAATCGTCACCTCTGGCAGCTCGGGTTTGTAATGCAGGATGAACTCAATGAGCGAATTCACATTTGCCCACGTACGCGCGCGGTTGCGCTGGGTGTACAGGATGTGTTCGGCATTGGATCGACTGAAAATAGTGAGAAGGACGTACCCTGCCTCAACTTCCTCGACGACAAAATTCTTGATCGTTCCGGCCCCAGCTGCGTCCTTCAGATCTTGTTCAACAATGGCGGTCATTTTTCGCTCCCGGTTGCTAGATCCCGAAATGATACCGAAGCGAGCGAGCACGCCGGACGTTTCTCCTTTTGCAGCGGCGAGAGCGGGAACCTTGCCGAGTCAGTCCGGATCAATCATACACATCGCAACATCAAAATATCAATATTGATGTTATGACGAATAATTGTTGACTACCACCGCGCTGTAGACGAAGGCTGCCACGCAGAGACAGATCGTGAACTCGAAGTCGTACACGCCCTTGTGCCTGCGCCAATAGAGGAAGCCCACTAGAAGGACCGTGATGAAAAACAGCTTGACGGCGGAAATCACGAACACGAAGCTCGTCCAGTGGCTGAGCCAGCTCAGAAGCTTGTTCGTCTCGAAGCGCCCCCTTGGGGCGGAGAGTGTGCTGTGCCAGTCCAGCACCTGAAGACCTGCGACTGCACCGATCAAAATCGGTGTGCGGTTCCTGAACAGCTTTTTTAGAGAATGGTCTCGCGTCATTGTGCCCCCGTATAGGCCGCGCCACGTTCTTAACTTGTATCATGTGATGTAGTGAGTATAATTTAATTTTCAATGACTTGCATTATCTGACGTAGCGTTACCACATCGAAATTTAGGTGATCGTGATGCACGATATGCGGCGGTGACAGAACCAGTGCAAAGACTTCGCGTGGCCTCACGGTTGCACTACAATTTCTGCCCAAGGACGCCACAAAATCGCTCACCACGCGCCGTCGAGTTCAAGCGGCAGCTGCGACAGGGCTGTCGGTTCAGATGGTTTCTGCGTACGCGCGCTCGAATTGCGGTAATAAGCGGTTTTCCCCAAACAGTGGTTTTTCGACGAAGTCCAGCCATTAAGTGGTTTTAAGGACCGGAGTGTGCCTATGCAGCTTGAAAATATTCGGTATGTGAATTTCGATGAACCGGATAGACGTCTTGTGCAGGAAAGAGCGATCGAATCTGCGCAGGCCGATCCGGAGAAGTACATCGAGACATACCGGCACGACGCGCGGTCGTTTGATGGTCGGTATGTCGCGGCCGATCTGTTCAAGGAAACGTTTGCGGAGTTCAGCGCGTCGCGCGAATCACGCAACCGGTTCAACAATCCGGTTCACAATGCGGCCGCAGTGCTCTCTTCGGCCCTATTCGCAGAGAACCTGCGGGTCCCCCGCGAGTCGGGGCGCGACGTCGTGTTTTTCCTGACCGGTTCTCCCGGTGCAGGCAAGACTTCAATGGTGCTCAAGGAGAATGCTCTGCCTCCCGCCGCGCACATGGTTTTCGAAGGGCAGATGTCAACGTTCGCGACAAGCGTCGACAAAATCCAGCACGCGATCGATGCCGGGTTCATCCCGCACATCATCGTGGTTCACGCGCGCTCAGAAAATGCGCTGGATAACACGCTACGACGCTTCTATGAGGAGGGTCGCGGCTCGAGCATCGCGACGATTGCCAAGATTCAGGGCGGCCTGCCGGTGTCACTGGAGCAACTTGGCGCATACTTTGGGAATAATCTGCTGCTGGACATCATCGACGTCCGCGATCGGGCGAACCCGGTCAATCTGCAGGGGTTTGACAACATCAATGTACTGAAATCGGAGGGTCCGTATGACCACATCAAGCAACGACTCGAAGCCCGAGTCGAGCAATACCGGGAAACCGGACGAATCAACGAGGACGCCTACCGACAAGCCGTTGGACTCCCACCGCGAGACCACCTCGAAGTGGATCAACAGCGCAATGCAAGGCATCAAGGAGATGCACGAGAACGAGGAAGCGCGGCAGGAGGTCGCGAAGCGCCTGTTCTAACGGCCGACCATTCCGCCGAAGCCGGCCAACCGCAGCATACGCAGACGCGTTTACGGATTACGGATGCGAGCCAAGTCCGTGCCGACGTGACCGGCAAAGTCGTGGAAGTCACGGACACCCACGTCCTCGTACAGACAGGCCGAGCGGACGCTGTGCGCTTTACCAAGGCTCAGCTGAGTGGCGAGGTGCATGTTGGCAATAGCGTGGAGCTGGAATACCGGGCGAACGAGCGCAAGCTAACGCCGGACCCGAACCGTACGCGGGACTCCACTAAGGAGCTCGATCAGGGCCGTCAGCAGGAGCCCGCGCAACAGAACACTCAGAAACGCTCCATAGATGGGCTATGAATCCGGTGAAGCGGGCCCGCCGGAGTCAGCAGAGGCCCACATAGCAGTGACACTACGGGGAGCTGGAGATGCACCGATACTCGATCGACGGAAAGATATACGCTGAGGATGATCCGGGCTTGCAGGCCGCGCTCGGGCGCGTACACCACACGAAGATCCGCCCGCTTTGCCTTTGCGTGAGGCCGGGTGCGCCAATGTATGTCTCGAAGGTCTCGGGGCATTTTCAGATAAAGCGGATGCCTGAGTCCGGTGCGGAACACTCGGCGGACTGCGACTCGTACGAGCCGCCTGCTGAGTTGAGCGGCCTGGGCGAGGTGATGGGGCACGCAATCAAGGAAGACACCGAGGAGGGCAAGACCATGCTCAAACTCGATTTCGCCCTCAACAAGATTGCGGGCCGGGCACCGCCCGCACCGTCCGATTCGGAGCCGGGCAGCATCAAGGCGGATAGCTCCAAGCTGACGATACGGTCACTGCTGCATTTCCTGTGGGACGCGTCGCACCTGACGCACTGGAACCCTGCCATGCACGGAAAGCGCAGTTGGGCGACGGTGCACAAGTACCTCACGCGCGCAGCGCAGGGTAAGTTCACCAAGGGCCTGCATCTACCCAGCACCCTGTATGTGCCGGAGCCTTTCTACGTGGACAAGAAGGATGAAATTACGCAGCGACGTAAGGCTTTCATCGCTGCAGTCGAACAGTCAGACCGGCCAGGTCAGAAGCTTTTCATCGTTATCGGCGAAGTCAAGGAAGTCACCGCGGCACGTTACGGCAAGAAGATGGTCCTGAAGCAGGTTCCGGACTTCTTTTTCATGATCAGCGAGGATCTGAACAAGAAGCTGAAGGTTTTCAAGGACGAGGTCAGCCTGTGGAATGCCTTCCCGGAGATCCACCTGGTTACCATCGCAACGTTCAGTGTTGATCGTAGCGGTGTGGCGCAGATTGAGGAAATGGCGCTCATGGTTACGACGGAGCACTGGATCCCCTTCACCAACGTCGATGAGAAGAACCTCATCGAGTCGCTGATCAGCTCGCAACGCAGATTCGTGAAGGGGCTGCGATACAATTTGGCCGCCTCGAAGCCGCTGGCAAGCGTCATCCTGAGCGATACGCAGAACAAGCACACAGCGATGTACCTGGTGCCGTCGAACGCGTCAGAGGACTATATGATGGCTCTAAACGATCTGACGGATAAGAGCGATCTGGAACACGTGCGGTGGATCGCCGGCGACATCATCCCCGCGATCCCGCCCGCAGCGGTTTCGTCCCGAGCAGCGTGACCGTCAAGACAACAGGCTTTCGCATGCGAAAGTCTGTCCTGCCCTACCTCAGTCCTTTTTAGTTGGCACGCTGCTCCGGTGATCCACTTCCCAGCTTTTCATCATGTTGCGATCCGCGCGATCGCGGCCTATCTCACGCCGGCAATTCTCGGTGCGGTCCTGCTCGCTCGCTTCGCACGGGGCAATGCGTTTTTCGCCCTCGTTTCCCTACCAGGAAATCTCGCCCATGAGCTTCTGCACTTCTGTCTCGGTTTCGTGACCTTCGCACGGCCCGTGAGTCTGTCAGTGTGGCCACGGAGGGCGCAGGACGGCTCTTATGTGTTTGGCAGCGTGCTGTTCGAGAATGTGCGTTGGTGGAACGCTGCGCCGGCGAGCCTTGCCCCGATGCTTGGGTATGGCATAGCGGTGGCGGTTGCGGCAGTCCGTCTGCGCAACGGCTATATATTCTGGCCGTGGGATCTGGCCGTATGGGGCGCGCTCGCGCAGCTGATCTTTGCGGCGTGGCCGTCGACGGTGGATTGGCGTCTCTCCCTGAAGTCGTGGCCGCTATTCCTGGCTGGGCCGGGAGCTTTCTGGTTTTACTATACGCACGGTTTTGCAGCCGGTTAGCCGACGAGCAGAATGAGAGAGGGGCGCCCTGGAGCGCCCCTCTCTTTTGCGACAACCGACTCTCTACCGTCTTCGTTTCATGCCCGGTGGATCACTTGCCCAGACCGCTCTTGGCGACCTGTTGCTCGACATATTGTGCGAACAACGCGTGCAGGTGCGTCGTCGGATGAACGTTGTCTGCGAACATGTACGTCTGGTCGGCACCTGCCACCGTGTAGGTTTGGGGCGAGCAGAACAGCGCCGATGCGAACGACGCGCCATATTGCGCAGGGGTCAATCCGTTCAGCACGCTCGGGTTCTGTGTGCCGTAAGCGGTCGCATTGGCGGCCATCGATTGCAGGTTACAGGCCGTGCCGGTATTCGACACGGTAAAGCCATTTGCCTGATAGGTCGTGTTAATGCCGTCCTGCCAGCTGAAGGCATCGATTTGGATGACCTTGCTGGACGACAGGCCGAGACTCTGGATCGACTGCGCGAGCGCGGCGTTGTAAACGGTCGAGAGCGCGGTCAACAGTTCCTGCGCGGACGCACCACCCGTGACGCCGAGCGGGGTCTGGCCGATGTCCGGAACGTTCGACACGACAACGTGCGTCGCTCCCGCCGCTACGATCTGCTGGATGACGCCAGCGAAAGTTTGTGCGACCGGGCCGAGGCTGGCCGTTGCCTCCTTCTGGATCGCTGCGGCCGCGTCCATGCCACCAGCCACGTCCGTTGTAACTGCAGCCTGAATCGTCGGCTCCAGTTCGAAAATGTCGTTGGCGCCACCGTTAACCAGAACGAGTTGGTTGGCGTTGAAGCTGCCATGCGCGGCTAGGTAGTTCTGTACCTGCTGCGTGACCGGGACGGTTGTCGCGGCCGAGTAGTCGGCATTGGCCGTACCCGTGGGGGCATGCCCTTCGCCGTCCGGATCCTGCACGCGCGCACCGCCCTGTGCATAGCCAAGCCCCGTCGAAGCAGCGAGAGGCTGGCCGAAGCCACCGAGGTAGGCAGCGCTCAGCGCACCGCCATAGTATTCAGCGACCTTTTGCGTCCACACCTCTCCGGGATTGGTCGTGAAGCGGCCACCGCCAAAGCTCGCGGAAATTACCGGTGCATAAGTACCGACATCCGAGAGGCTGTCGCCAAATGACACGACCTGAAGGTTGACGCCGCCGGCGGACGTGCTGGTGTTGGCCGAGCTGGTGTCACTGCTGCCACCGCCACCGCCACCACAAGCTCCAAGCATCGCAAAGGCAGCACTGGCAATCGCCAGTTGAGCGAAGCGCGCGAGCGTATCGCGGCGCGAACCGACCTTCGTGTTGGTTTGATTGATCGACTTCATCGGGCTGTGTCCTCGTTTGGTCTGGTGACGGTCGAGCCGTCTAAGTTGTTGGTTTAATTCGTTGATGCACGCGTAGAATCAAGCGGCACTGCGTCGCGTCACATCATGTACAACATTCTAACATCAAAACATCAATATCGATGTTTTGATGTTTAGGCCGTCCATCGCCTTTCAATGCCGGCAGAGGCCATGAATAAGCGGCGCAAAACGGGTGAGATTGCTGCCGCCGCTGCGCAGTTTATACGGCCAGGCACCGGGCGAAAAGCGCGGTTGCTCCATCTGCTGCTACTCGCTGCTGGTGAGAAGCTGCGCACCAGGCTGATCCGGTGCAACCGCCGCACCGAGAAGCGTCGTATGTATTCTCATTGCGGCTTGAGGGCTGTCGAACCTGCCATGGGGCGTGTCGCCTTGCCACAGCATGTAGACGTGAGCGTCTTTCACGTTGTACTTCGCGATCGTCCACCCGCTAGGATGAGACATGCAATACTCGCTCTCGATTGTCCACTGTCCCATCGCGCTTCCCCGATGCTATTCGTCGCGTGTAAGGAGGTGACGCTTCAGGCGTTGCTGGAAAGACCAATCAGCGACTGTCCGATCGGCCATGGCTATGCGGACCGTCAGCTTGCGGCTAGGCTCGATCTGTTCTAAGCGGTGCGCTACAGACGCAGCGAGTGTCAGATGCCAGACGGCGCTGCGCGCAGGTTCGTCAAAGTCGACGTCCGCAAGCATGACAACGCGCACGCGACCAGATCGATCCTCGATGTACTCACACGGCATCCATGTGCCGGCGATTTCAACGTCAGTCACGTTAATTTGCCGGGCCACACGGGCCGCAGAAGGCTTCTCGGCGTGCATATACGTCCAGCTCCACATCAAGCGTCGGCAGGCCGAGCCGCGCTCAACCTTGCCATCATCTTTTCCACATCCCTGCCGTACAGGTAGAGCGGCCCGAGTTCTTCGTACCCAAACGAGCGAATTAGAGCGTACGCAAAGCAGGGATATTCCTTCGGCTCCCGCTCGTTGTCCGCGTCCCGCTTTGGCATGCTTAAATCGTTCAGCAGGAATCGGCGCCACGCACGCTTGTCTCTGAGTAGTTTCATGGCTTTGCCTAGGTCACGGAGATGGGCTGTCTGTTGGCTAGCCTCCTCGCGATAGAAAACAGGATCGCCCGCTCTTTTGCTGCGTCGGGCGTGTGCTGAAAATCGGCCCAATTTCCGATAGCTTCCCCCGGTCCCGGCCAGATGTTCCCGAGCGGCCGGACGACTTCCAGCACGGTCGGACCTGCCGCGTACAGCAATCCCCATTTCGGAGGCAATTCGTCAGCCTCGATCAATCCTTGCGGACAGAGATAGAAGCGGTACACCCCCAAACCTGATCCCAGAATCTGCCGTTCTGGTTTCAGTGCGTCGGCGAGAAAGTCACCGCGGCTGATCTTGACCTCGATGAGGGCCGAGCACACCGTGCGAAAACCGATCACGTCAGGCTGCTCTCGACTTCCAGCAGCGACGATCTCCGTTCCCACCACATCGAAGCCCTGCCGCTTCATCCAGCGGGCTCCGAGTGCGGTTAGCCGGGTATGTTCAGGAGTAGGCATGCGATCGCCTCAGCGCGGCTGTAGCGGGGGTCAAGCCACGATGAACGTGAATTCCTATCATAAGCTTTCTAGTTATATAGACCGGCGCTGTTATTCGAATTTCACCCAGTCATTAATTTTTTTCTTGCGCTAATCTGAGCGGCCCTCTGCGATCAGGATGACTCGCATGGCTACCATCGAGCGCACTGCGTATCCCCGTTTTCCGAAGGCTTTCTCGACCCAGGAACTGCAGGCGATCTACGCGCCGTTGCCGGAAGAACTGGACTGGATCCGGCGATCCGCGCGCGGTGAGCGTTCCCGGCTGGGTCTGCTGGTACTGCTCAAGGTCTTTCAGCAACTGCATTACTTCCCGGCGCTCGATAGCATCCCTGCAGCCGTGGTCGATTACATCCGCACGACTTCTGGCATTGACGCTGCTATCGGGCTGGCCTACGACACCCGCTCCTCGGTGACGCTGTTCCGGCACCATGCGTCAATCCGCGACTATCTGGGCATCAAACCGTACTACGGTACCGACGGCAGCGAAATTGCCATCCGTGCCGCCCATGCTGCTGCCGCCACGCTGGACCAGCCCGTCGACATCATTAACGCGACGATGGACGAGCTCATCGCACAGCAACTCGAACTGCCCGCGTTCTCGACGCTGGACCGAATCGCTGAACAGATTCACGCGAAGACCCAGACCAGCCTGTTTCGCCGCGTGGCGCGACGCCTTACGGCCGAGCAGAAGTGCGTGCTCGATGGACTGCTTGAGCGCGAATTTGCCAGCCAGAAAACCACGTACAACAAAATCAAGCGACACGCGAAACGTCCCTCGCGCCAGCATCTTGATCGGCTGATCGATCATCTTGCTTGGATGGATACTTTAGGCGATTTCACGACTGCGCTCTCCGGCATTCCGGCGTCCAAACGACGCTCGCTGGCATTGCAGGCGATGAGCCTGGACGCTGCGAATCTTAAGGAAACGCTGCCCGAGAAACGCTACGCGTTGATCGTTTCGCTGTGGAACCACATGCGCGTACGTACGCGCGACGATCTTGCCGACATGTTCATCCGGCGCATGGGTGCGATTCACAAGCGCGCCCGCGACGAACTCGAACAAATCCAGCACGCCCAGCAGGCACAGATGGAGACGCTCGTCGGGCTGCTCGATGGTGTGGTCGACATTCTCGACGAAGACTACGACGAAAGGATCATCGCGCAGTCGATTCGCAAATGGCTGGCGCCCACGGGTGACCTGCAGCCGCTGCGTGAAAGCTGCGCGGCGGTGCGTGCCCTTAGCGGCGGCAATTACCTGCCGCTGCTGTGGAAACATTTTCGCGCTCACCGTTCGGTCACGATGCGGCTCGCCCATGCACTCACATGGGAGTCGACCAGTCAGGCGCGCGGGTTGCTCGACGCACTGAGCATCGTACTGGAGAACGAATCGCGACACCGGGAATGGATCGATACGGAGGTAGATCTCGGGTTTGCGACACCACGCTGGCACAAGCTTGTCAGGCGCTCACATGGTGAGGGCGCACCAACCAACCGGCGCTATCTCGAACTGTGTGTGTTCTCGTTCATGGCCGAGGAACTGCGTAACGGAGATCTATGCGTGACTGGCTCGGATGCGTTCGAGGACTATCGCGTCCACATGCTGCCGTGGCGTGAATGCGAACGCCGCCTGCCGGACTACTGCGAGAAGGTCGGTTTGCCCGGGAACGCGAAGGATTTCGTCGCACACCTGCGCCAGTGGCTCACGGATAAGGCGAAGCAACTCGACGACGATTTCCCGGCCAAACGCGATCACGTCACGATTGGCGCAGACAACGAGCCGGTTCTGCGCCGCACGGTGGCGAAGGACATTCCGGCCAGTGCGATCACCTTGCAGCAGCGGCTGAACGACCGGCTCAAGACGCGTAACGTGCTCGATGTACTCGCAAACATCGAGCACTGGACGCATTTTACCCGGCACTTCGGGCCACTCTCTGGGAGTGACCCGAAGATCCGCAAGGCGGCCGAACGGTATCTGCTGACGATCTTCGCGATGGGCTGCAACCTCGGGCCGACGCAGGCTGCGCGACACTTCGACGCTGATGTGACAGCGCACATGATGTCGTTCGTCAACCGGCGGCACATGAGCGTGGACAAACTCGAAACTGCACAGCGCGAACTTATCGAGCTCTACCTGCGTCTCGATTTGCCGAAACACTGGGGCGACGGCAAGACAGTCGCCGCCGACGGCACGCAATACGACTTCTACGAAAACAACCTGCTCACCGGTTACCACCATCGCTACCGTAAGATGGGCGCCGTCGCATACCGGCACGTCGCCGACAATTACATTGCGGTCTTCCGTCACTTTATCCCGCCGGGCGTCTGGGAGGCAATCTACGTCATCGAAGGATTGCTGAAGGCCGGTCTTTCCGTGCAGGCCGACACGGTTCATTCGGATACCCAAGGGCAGTCGGCGGCGGTCTTCGCGTTCACGTACCTGCTTGGGATCAATCTGATGCCGCGCATCCGCAACTGGAAGGATCTCAAGTTCTTTCGTCCGGACGACGGCACGAAGTACAAACACATTGACCGGTTATTCTCGACGACGATCGACTGGGAACTGATCGAACGGCACTGGCAGGACCTGATGCAGGTCGCGCTGTCGATCCAGGCGGGCACGATCTCCTCGCCTCTGCTGCTTCGCCGGCTCGGTTCGGAGAGCCGCAGGAACCGCCTGTATCTTGCTGCGCGCGAGCTGGGCAACGTTGTGCGCACTGTGTTTCTGCTCGAATGGATCGGCAGCCGGGAAATGCGACAGGACGTGACAGCAACCACCAACAAGGTTGAGTCGTATAACGGCTTCGCGAAGTGGTTGTCGTTCGGTGGCGACGTGATCGCGGAGAACGAGCCGGAGGAACAGCAGAAGCGCCTTCGCTACAATGACTTGGTTGCCTCGGCGGTGATCCTGCAAAACACGGTCGACATGATGCAGGCGTTACGCGAGATGGTCAGTGAGGGCGTATCGATCAGGCCTGAAGACCTTGAATTTCTGAGCCCGTATCCGACGCACAATCTGAAGCGCTTTGGCGATTACAAGCTGCGCATGGACCGGCCGCTGGAGAGCTGGCTGAGTGATGCGCTGTTTGGTCAGGCAGCCCGTGCTGCCGATCGGGAAGGACCGGCGCCGCGGCCCGGATAACGCAAAGCTCATTGACCATGTCCATCACAGACACGATAGATACGCCATACGGCGCGGTTGCCGCCGATGCGCTCAACGTCCTGGAAAGAACATACGATACAACGCGGCTGCTCGCGGCGGTTGGCACACTGGACGTTCTGCGCGCGCGGCTGTCTGATCCCGGGTCGCTGCGTGATGACCTGTTGCGACTGCACGGTATGGCTCACACCATCCTGAACGGAGCCAGCTTGACGGTATCGAGTCAACATGAACCGTTTGTCGATCAGGTCAGTGACGTCATTGACCAGCTGGATGCCTGTCTCGCCGGTCTTTATGTGATCCGCGAGACGCTGTTGCCGCTGGAAGCCTTGCGACCTGAGGATGCCGGGGAGTGACAGGTAGGTCCTCTGCAGGACAAACCCATCCTGGTATCGCGTTACAATCGTGTGCATGCACGATGCTATGGAGATAACCTCTCTTATCTCCAGTAGGTCGTCTAGGACACAAACTGTCGATCATGAAAACGCGTCGATGCCTATGCTTGCGCAGGACGTTCGGCGGCCTTCGTTCATCTAATATGTTGCCCGGGCGGCAACGCAAGGCACGACAAGGAGGTGGCAATGGTTAAGAAACAGGCGCAGATCTGGGCAATCAAACTCAGCCTGCGTGAGATCAAGCCTCAAGTGTGGCGTCGGATTGAGGTAGCGTCGACGATCACACTGGCCGATCTCCATCAGGTCATCCAGACGGCGATGGGCTGGACGAATTCGCACTTGCATGAATTCGACCTGGGCGACGTACGCTACGGCATGACCCATGTTGATGGTTTCGATGATGGTCTGGATGACATGCAGGACGAGGCGGGTGTACGGCTCGACACGGTATGCCAGCCCGGCGACAGATTCATTTACAACTACGATTTTGGTGATGGCTGGGAGCACGTGGTGGTCATCGAGAAGGCTGTTGCGATTGAGCCGGGGACCCGCTATCCGCGCTGCACCGCCGGGCGCAATGCCTGCCCGCCAGAAGACTGTGGGGGGCCATGGGGCTATGCCGACATGTTGAAGACGCTGGCTGGCAAGCGAGACGCAGAACGCGCCGAGTTGATTGAATGGCTGGGTAGTGAATTCGATCCGCGGGACTTTGATCTGGCGCAGGCCAACCGCTTGATGTCCGACTACGTTGACCCATCAGTATTCCTGCTGGCCGGAAGTTGACGCGGCATGAATCGAACACTGCGCTTGCCGGGATGAACGACCCGTCATGAAAATGCGTCCATCGTCCGGAACCCCTCATCCACCGGAGTTCCCGGATGCGGCTTGCCTCGCGGCACTGCGTGCCTGGTACGCAGGGATTACAACCCGTGCGGCGGTTACCCGCTATCTGCCGGATCACAAGGTGTCCGGCCAGTCGGCGCGCAGCATTCTGGGCCGCATCCGACGACAGCTAATCGCGTTCGCTCGCAGCCGTCAGCGCACTGACCTCGCAGCGCTGTTTGAGCACCCGCTTGCCGAACGGTTCGAACGGGCCAAGGCGGTAACGTACGCGATCGAAGTGCTCCGTGCGTCGCCGCCGCTGGCACCTCGGATCACCGACGACATCGGTTTGTGGCTGTCTGCGCGTGCCGTTGCCACGCTGCGCGCACATGGCATCGATACGTTATCCGAGCTGACCGTACGCGTTCCACGCCGGCGTCGCTGGTGGAGTGCGATTCCCGGTTTGGGACCCGCCAGTGCGAGGCAGATCGAAGCCTTCTTCGCCGCACATCCCTTACTCACGGAGCGGGCGCACGCACTGATCGCGGTGACCCGTGTCGCCGTGGTCATGCCATGGGAGCGGTTGAGTTTGCCGAATGAAGTCGATGGCTCACACGGCAGTTTCAGGGCGCCGCCGCACACCTGCACGCTCAACGCAACCAACGACTACGAAGCGGTGCAGGCGTTACGCGCAAGAGAAAAACAATGGACATCAGCCGGAGCCTTGAAAATGCTGGAATCAGCAGTCTGCGGAGTGTCCATCGGATCAGCCGAAAAAGTGGACAGATCGACCGTCTGTGTGTCCATCTTTCACCCCAGGTTTCGCATGGTCGGAAGCCCGATAAAGCCGGGTGTCCGACCATGCCAGAGCGTGTCAAACCATCGCGCTTCAAGGGTTCACTTCGCCGCGCTTCGCCCGCCCTTCTTGACCCGTTCAGCGGTGTCACAGAACCACGATCGAATTTGATGGGTCACTACGCCGGGTGACCCGTAGCGGGAACCTTCGCTAGCACCAGGTCGACGCAGGTGAAGCAGCCCAAGTGCCCGTTTCGAGCGAAAACGCCCGCCCCGATCTAGCGCGGGTGCAGGGGCAGGACGCTACCGCCTCGTAGCGCGGCCAGTTCCTTGCGCAGGCTGAACACCTGACGCAGCAGTGCGAGCTCACGAGCCAGTGACTCGTCAAGTTGTGCCTGCAGATCCTTCGCGTCGCCTTTCGCCCGGTCCAGACGCTCGGCCAGTTCGAGCTTCGGGCGCCCGGCTACCGCGTTGGCTGCATCGATCGCGTCAATCAGTGCTGTGAACTGCGGGCGTGACTTCTTGATGCTGCCCTTCTTGCGGCCCGCCTCGATCGCCACGGCGTCATTGTTGATACGCACTCCTTTTCGTTTCTTCAGCCGCTCAAGGGCGGCGTAGTAGTCGGTCATGGCGTCGCTCATGTTGCCTCCGGTTTGATCAGTTTCTCCTGCGCGTCAAGCAGTCGTTGCAGCGTCTGTGCCTCGATACGGTATTCGACGCTTGTCTCATCAACTGCGCGCAGCTTCCCGACCGTAGCCTGCTGCGCCTTGATCACTCGCTGAAGCTTCGACGGCACGACGATGAGATTACGGCAGTTCGATTCAAGACAATCCAGACGCATCCAGTCGAGCGGTGTCGACCTGCAGGGCTCGACGCTGGCGCAGCCGCCCAGCACCGTCTCGCGATATGCGAGTTCACCCTTCTCGAACTTTCTGATCGTTTGCTCGCGCGAGTAGACCGACACAGGCGAGGCCTGCACGGCACGGCTCTGCGTCCACGCTGCGTGCCCGCCGAACAGCCGCTCGTCAGCGAACAGCACCTGCTCGGCGTACGCGAGATACTCGGACAGGCCCTGCGTCTCGGCCCATTCCTTCGCGAAGTGGCGCTTGTCGGTGTCGATGAAACCCTTCGCGAACGCCGAGCCGCGCGCATAGTAGGTGCTCATCTCGTGCGTGAGGTGCTGCAACTGACGTTTGAGCGTAGGTAGCGTCACGAGGCCGCTCCGATGGGCGTAGAGGGCTAGGCTCCGGCGAAGCTGGTGGCGAGTGAACGGCCACTGCTGCCCGAGTGCGTACTTCGGCTCGTCTTCCCACGCGCGGTGCATGTCGACACGCTTCAACTCGGCGATGTCCTCGAATGTGATCGTCGGAAAGACGCGCTCACGAAAGGCTTCAATATAGTTAGCTACTTTACTTGCCGCCCGGTTTGCCACGTATCCATGACGCGGACCTATCGGCAGACCCATCCGGCAGAACAGCAGGTGCGAACCGTCCGTCGATTCGGCGTAGCCTTGCGCGCCGTGCGCACGGTGCGCCTCGCCCGACAGGCGTTGCGCGAGCCTGATAGCGCGGGCAGCGAGCGGGCTGGTCACCCAGCACGCGCGCCTGGGACGACCGCCCGACAGTTTGGTCGTGACGCCCTCGATGGTGTAGTGCGTCACGCCATCCAGACGGGACTCGCTCAGGCAGTTGTAGGGCAGGGTCTCTGCTTCTGCCGCGCGCATGCCGGTGAACGACAGGATGACAAGCTGACATAGCGCGGTGATCGACGCCACAAGCGACGACACGACGTAACGGGGGTCCTCGCACCGGAAGTGCGTGGCAGTACTTACCAGTTCTGCAGGGACACCAGGCCTCTCCCCAGCGTATACGCGTGCGAGGTAGTCCGACAGAACATCAGCGACGTCTTCAGCGATGCCGAGGTCATGCTGACAGGTCGACAGGAAGTGCTGGTAGATCCGCGTCGGGATGGCAGGGTATTGCGAGTATCCAGCGTGTTGCGCCCAGCGTTTAAGCAGAGGCTTATGTAATTGGACCAGCGGTACGCGCAGCCCTGTGGTCTCGACGCCCAGACGGTGAAGCTTCACCAGAATCGAATGAAGGCGTTGGGCCTTCGACTCCATTCCGGCTTGCGCCGCATAGTCCAGAACAACGGCGACATTGGACAGGCCCTCGTAGAGCGTAAGCTGACGTGCGGCGGCAAAGAACGTGAACTCCCTCAGGTTGATTGAACGAGCCTGAAGCGTGCCGGACGCCGGTACCATATCGGTCGCTTCGTGCATCAGAAAGTACATGACCTGCTTCCATTGACGCGTGGTTGCTTCTGAAAGCGCGCGACTCACGCCGTCAGGCAAGTGGCTCCTGGAATAGAGATGCGTGCTGCGTGGCCCAACCGCGTACGCACGGATGTCCCAGGTATCGTCACCAAACAGCGAAACAGTGTTCCCGGACGTGTCGCGCGTGACGACCGTATCGTCCTCGACCCGATACCAGCCGGGCCGCTCAGCGGTCGGCGCGATCAGTGTGTTGTTCATGCCACTCCCAATTCGTAAAGCTGGTCGAGCTTGGCCGACCAGAAAGCGTCCAGATTCCCCTCAATATCAACGTCATGCTCGATCTGTTCGACCAGCGCGGCATCCCGCCTGCGCAGTTCGTCGAGCAGGAAGTCAACGCGTCGCAGCACCGCACCGAACGATCTGTCGTACTGCTCGATCGAGTCAGCACGCCCGCACACGAGTCTGACGCAGTGACGGCAGCTCAGCAGCTTGCGGATGTCGGTCGCGTCAGCGTGCACGCGGTACTGGTCGCAGAAGAGACACCCTTCGGTCGAGCGGCAGTCAGGCTGTACCGTGACCGAAGCCGCGATCGGCGCAGGCTTGTGGAATCCGATGCAGATGCCCACTGCGCTCCCGATGCTGCCCGCCGGGTTGTTGCCTAGCCCCAGCACGGTCTTCTCGACCGAAGCGAGGAACGCCCCCATCTCAGCCTTGTGCGCGGCATCCGTGCCGTTCGAGTACGAGCGCAGCGCCGTCTCCATCGAGTGCCCCATCAGCCTGGCTGCGATGACGGGGCCGTGGTTGCTCACCGCCCAATCCTGCTTCGCCGCACGCCACTGACGCGCGCCAATGCGCGGCAGCACGATCCCGAGCGTGTCGAGTCGACGGTAAAGCTGCTCCAGGAATTTGGTTGAGAGACCCGTTAGCCGCCGCAACTGTGCATGATGCCCGACCACGACGAACAACGCGTCCCACTCTGCGTCCTGCACCAGATACTCGCGCAACGCCAGATACGCCCTGAGCTTCGGCATGAAGCCCAGCGAGACGGTGAACGTAATCTCCTTCCCGCCTGCCCGGTACTTGACCTGACGAAACTTCTGACGCGCAACCGACGCATCCTGCAGGCTCGTGGCAAGCTCCGGACTCCACTTCATGGCTAGCAGTTGCGCGAGGTTGATGCCCGTTTCGGCAAGAAACAGCGCGGCGAAGCAAGAGGCCGCTATCGAAGCATGCGAGCGTCGGATTGACGACTGCGCGTCCGCGTTCGCCGCCGCAAGATGTTTAGCCGCTAACCTGGCGATGTTCCACGAACGCTCACGCGGATTGTTAGCCCCTGCCTCAACCATCCGTGTCCTGAGTTCCTCCCGTGTGCGCGGCTCTCCTGTCTCCAGATTCCAGCCGATCAGGCCGCGCGAGTCGTCGCCGTCACTACGGCCGTAGATGTGCGGAACGAGGCAAAGATTCTCACCTCGCACCGTGGTCACGCGCACGGGGTACGGTTTGAAGTCGAGCACCAGCGTGCTGATGCTGCTGAAGAGCGCGTCGGCCCACGCGAGCAGGGCAGCCTGTGCCTCGGCGTCAGGCACAGCCGTCGGCACCCAGGCATCCTGTTGGTGGCGCAGCACCCTCGCGTCGGCGCAGAAGTCGTCGCTTCGGAAGAACTCACGTAGCATCGACAACAGACTGCGCTGATAGTGGGCGACGGAATTGCGGTTCAGGTTGCCCAGCGAGACCTGTTCGCGCCTCTCACGGAAGTACCGATGAACCGCCTCCGCGGTAGCCTTCTCGTCACAGAGCACCTGATGCAAGCCCTGGCTGTCGGCCCAGTTGACGAAATCAAGCACGACGCGCAAATCCATGGAGATCGTCGCCGGACGCCTCGCGCCAAGGGCCATACGCCTGGAAAGCTGGGTCACGAGCAGACGCACGACCCTGGCGCGTTCGCTGCAGAAGCTTGTTGGGTCGAAAGTGCGTCGCGTGCGCTGCGGGCTCGACGTGTCGCGCGTCAGATAGCAGATCTGACCGATATCGGAACGTCCGCTCATGCCTTCCCACCGGAGCAGCGCGCGTTCGGGATGCAGCAGCGTCGTGCCCTCGGCGAGCGGCATGCGCACTTCCTCGTACTGGCGGTTCATGCTGCCTCCACAGTGTCGAGGGTGCGCGTGACCAGCGTCGACAGGTGTGCTCCCCAGCCGTCCTGTATAGCGTCGAACAGCTTGCGATTATCGCGGTAAGCGAGATAGCGTTCAGTCATTGAAGGGTGTACGTGCCACATCAACTGCCGCAACTGGTCGAGCGCCCGCGTGTACTTCGTCCCGTTCGCCGTCATCGCGTCGACCATGTTCAGCCCGAAAGTCGCGCGCAGGTCGTGGAAACTGAACTCATACCTGGGGTTGTCGAGCCGCACACGCATCATGGGCAACAGTTTGTCCCTGATGAACTGGCGCACGGCCTGCCCGGTCTTGAAGTGACGGCGCACGCGCGGGCCAGAGGTAAGCGGGTCGCGCGACGCGCGATCCTCGTAGAGCGGCGCACCGCGATGGCTCAAAAAGAGCGCCTGGTCGAAGTGATCGCCGCCATCTGCCATCTGGCGGCGCTTGCGCGCACGATCGCTGTGCACGTAGATGTACAGCCGCTCATAGAAACTGCGCGGAACGTGCAACACGCCCTTAACACCGCCCTTCGTGTCGATGCCGGTACCTGGCCCGCAGGCGAGACGGATGTCGTCGCCGTGAAACCCGTCAGGCTTGCGCATCACGTGTTTCGCACGCACGGTCAGTACCGTCTGGATGCGGGCGCCTGTCAACAGCGCGAACAGATGAACGAGCGTCATCTCGATGTTGCCGAGTGTGGCTAACGATTCAAGCAGCGCCGACTGCTCGGCAGAGGGGAGCGGGCGCAGGCGACCACCGTCCTGGATGTGATCGTCCCACGGGTCTTCTGCGCGCCGGCCACTGATCGACAGGTCCGTGGTCTTGACTTCGATCACGCTGCTGAAGCCCTTCTGGTCCTTGAACTCAATGAAACGATCAGATTCGACCCACGGCGCGTTCGTGGGTCGAAAGCCTGCTTCGGTCATCATCCAGCGATAAAAGCGCACCACGGTGCCCATACGACGCCTGGCAACGCCCGGAGACAGCTCGCCGGCCTGCACGGCCAGCTTGATCGAGCCGCTATATCGGTAGGTCGGACGTTGCCGCTTGTTCACAGGGAAGACGAGCCAGTCGATACCCTCGTCATCCAGATAACGACGGAAGGCTACAAGGTCGTCAGCGATGCTGGCGAACGTCAGCATGCTCGGCGACGACTTCGACTCGATCATATCGATGAGCCAGAGGTTCGCCTCAGCCCACGGCGCGCCGTCAGCAAGTCGGACAACGGGAAAGAGAGGAAAGGTGCCAGCGATCCACTTCGGGCGGGTGTCGCGTCGCTTGCCGGTGTCGGGGTCTGCGAGCGGGACCGTGTGATAGATGGTGCCGCCCTCGGGGGTGGTGATACTGACCGGCGTCGCGCCGGGTGTGTCGCGGTCAACGACCTCGGTCAACGGCAGTTGCCGGATGGTCGTTCTTCTTGCTGTCATCGTGCAGATCCTCTGCTGTGTTTGTGCGGGTGTCCGCTTTAACACAGCCTGCGAGTATCAGAGAATCGTTACCGACTTGCGCATAAGGCGTGGCTGTCGCTGCACGAATCGGCGGCCACCCAACGGGCCTATCGCAAGGAAGCGGAACGCTTGATCCTGTGGGCGATCGTCGAGCGCGAGCGGGCACTCTCGTCGCTCACGACCGATGATGCGATCGCATATCGTGGCTTCCTGAGGCGCCCTGCGCCGCGAGAGCGCTGGATTGGCCCCTCCCGGTCGCGATCGTCACCAGAATGGCGGCCGTTTGTACGCGCACTGTCCGCCCGTTCGGCTGCCTACGCGCTGTCGGTGCTCGGCGCACTGTTTCGATGGCTGATCGCGCAGCGTTATGTGCTCGCCAATCCGTTTGCCGGCATCAAGGTCCGTGGCCACACCCGTACCACAGCAATGGACCCTTCAAGAGGCTTTGCAGACGGCGAATGGCGGCTGATACGCACGCTCGCTGATGGCCTTGAGCATTCGTACGGCTGGGAGGTGCCAGCGGCGCAACGGCTACGTTTCTTACTCGATTTTGCGTATGCGACGGGTTTGCGTGCGAGTGAACTCGTGGGCGCCACGCTCGGCGGCATCCAGACTGACGCGCACGGCGATCAGTGGCTGCACCTGATCGGTAAAGGCAGCAAGCCCGGCAAGGTGGCGTTGCCGCCTCTAGCGCGTAACGCGCTCGATCGCTATCTGATCCACCGACGGTTACCGGTCACGCCCGCGCGCTGGAATCCCCAGACACCGCTGATCGGCAGCCTTGAGCAGGATAGCGCGGCGGGCATTACCGGATCGCGTCTCTGGAGCATCATGAAGCGTTTCTTCGCGCAGGCTGCCGACGTGATTCAGGGCGATAATCTGGCGATGGCGGACAAGCTGCGACGCGCCAGTACGCACTGCACACGACACTCTCATGCATCTCACGCTCTCGCCTGCGGCGCGGAACTCACCACGGTGCGGGACAACCTGCGCCACTCGTCGATCGCGATGACGTCCGTCTATCTGCATGGCGACGAAGTGAAGCATGCCCGGCAGATCCGCGAGGCGTTCTCGGACCAATAGACTCTCTCGACGACATCATTCCATCTCAGCATAATCTCGTCGAACTGCATGGCCAAAATGCTTGCGATAGGATTTTGCGCTTATCTTGGCTCGACCCCCACTTCGGTCTACGTTGCGCGCCGCTCTCCAAAGAACATAGTGAGTTGTGGGATGACGGCGCCTTGGCGCAATTTAACGAACGCTTCCAGTGGCTACTGCACAGTCCCGGTATTGGCTTGCTCACGGGCGAGCCCGGCGTGGGCAAGACTGCCGCGTTACGCCACGCAGCACTTGCCTTGAATCCCCATCGATATCAGGTCATCTATCTGGCTGAAACCGAGTTCGGGCGCATCGATCTGTACCGCAGCCTAGCTCGCGCGCTGGGTCTGGAGCCGGCCTATCGGCGTGCCGACCTGTGGCGGGATCTGAAGCTGCGCATCCAGGAGCTCGTCGAGAGCAAACAGTTGTTGCCCGTTTGGATTATCGACGAAGCGCAGAACCTGCCCCTCGAATTCTTCCGCGACTTCCCGGCCTTCCTGAACTTCGCCTTCGATTCGCGCGACCTGCTCACTGTCTGGCTCGCAGGCCATCCGAGTCTGGGCCAAACGCTCGAGCGTGCGCCGTACGCAGCTTTATATGGACGTATCCAGGCACGCGTTCAACTCAAACCCGTGATCGAACGCGAGCGCTTCGCCCTGTTCATCCAACACGCATTGAAGAGCGCCGGTTGCAGTCATACGTTGCTGGCCGAATCTGGCCTGGAATTACTTCGCCAGGCCTCTCGCGGTTTGCCCCGGCAAGCGGGGCGGATTCTGCGCACCGCTATGCAGATGGCCGTGCCCAAAGGATTGAACCATCTACCCGACGAACTGCTACAACAGGCGATCGAGGAGTTGAAATGACGCCCGAGTTTGACACGCTGTTCCCCGACGGTATCCCTGATTCTTGTGCTCGTGCTCTGACCGACTTCCTCTACCGCCTCGCCCTTGTATGCGAACAACGATACGAGCACGAACTGCGTCGCGACTCCGACAAACGCTATCGCGAGACGATGGATCCCGATCAACCCTGGCGCCGTAAAACCGACCCTCCAATCTAGCGCCGCCGTCGCGCACTAAACGAGGCCCATTCCATTCCTCATTTAGTGCGCGACGCCCCTCGCAATCTCACGCCACATAGCTCGCGACGACAACCCTAATTTAGGCCGGGACGTAACAACAGCGCGCGCCTGATGCCGACATCCGCGACTTGCTGCCCTTCGTCTATGCTAAGCGACAGGCCGAAGCGAACTCGAGCTGAACTCGCAACCAAGTGCGGCTCCCGGGGCCACACGCGCTCACGACATTCCATCGCAGACATCGCCGGTCAACATCGACCGCCGCGATGCCCCTATGCTCGATCGACATTTGCAAACGATTCTCCATTCGGTGTGCTTAAACTCGCGCTTACAATCATTTGAACCCATGACGCCACCTGACCATGACGAGCGCGTGCCGAAGGCCCTGCGAGACCGATATCACGAAATTACCACGCTGACCGACGAATTCTGCTCGCAATACCTGACCGACGAGTACCGGGACCTCTGCCGTCGCCTCGTTGCCACCTTGTGCCGCAAAAGACCGTCTCCGCTCGTGAACGGTCCGGCACGGTCATGGGCGTGCGGTGTCGCCTACGCCATCGGGCGGGTCAATTTTCTGTTCGACACAACCCAGCAACCCCACATACGTGCCGATGCGCTTTGCCAGCATTTTGGACTGAGTGTCCAGACCGGTTCGGCCCGTTCAAGCACTATCCTCAACCTGCTCAAGATCAGCCAGATGGATCCACGTTGGTCCCGTCCCAGCCAGATCGCGATGAATCCAATCGCATGGCTCATCGAGCTCAGCGGCATGATCGTCGACGCGCGCCGGATTCCGCGCGCGTTGCAGGAGGAGGCTTTCCGGCAAGGAGCTATTCCATTCGTTCCGGGAGACGAGAGCACCTAACACGCTGAATTAAAAAACTTTCCAGCAAATCTGGGCTTCCGGCTTTTAACCCCCACAAGCTGTTCTGAACCATCAATCCAACGCTCAGGTGGTCGTTCCACCGCACAAGACAGCCGTTTGTTCAGCCGCTGGCGATACGCAGCGAGACCACCATATCCAAGTCATTGCGCAACAGGGCCGCCTCGCCTGGCAGAAGATCACGGGCTACAACCTGCGCAACTATGCCGAGCTTGCCGTGCAACGCTACAAGCGCATTTTCGGTAACACCATGAAGGCCCGAGCGCTGCCACAGCAAAAGACCGAGGTATGGATCAGTGTGTCTGCACTGAACAGAATGACAAATCTCGGTATGCCGGCGTCCGTGAAAGTCTAAAAAGTAGCGAACATCGGGGTGCTTTGCTCAATTTTTTATTTATTCCATTAACGTCCTCTAAATCTAAACCTCTGCCTCTAAAAGCGGCAGGTTAGGCTGATTGCCCGGGTCACTTTTAAGTCGGCGTCTACAGGCTTGGGAAAGTCCATTGGGATATCCCCCGCACGCATGCCGGGTTACATCAGTTCCGTAGTCTGTTAAATTTACGCATTCGCTTCGCAATGCCACTGACTCCCGTTCATAAAATCTTTCACTAGCTTGCCCGCGACATAATCTGCTGGATACATTACAGCGATCACAGACGTCTTTATAAAATCGTCTCTCAAAGAGGCCCAATGTCAGACTCCTCGAACGCTCTTCGGCGACTCAATCTGAACCTGCTGCCAATTTTGCTGGAGCTACTCAAGTGTGCGAGTGTAACCCAGGCGGCACGTCGACTGTGCCTCACCCAATCCACCGTCAGTGGATCGCTGCGCCAGCTACGTTTTTTACTAAACGATGAATTATTGGTCAGTCAAGGTCGTAAAATGATCCTCACGGAAAAGTCAAAAAATATTCTTCCCGAATTAGAGCTGATTATGGCTCAAACCGTAGATCTATTCAAAAACGAAAAATTCGATCCCGCCTTTTCACGAAAGACGTTCCACGTCTACGTGGCCGACTATGCAGCTGTTCTTTTTCCGCAGTTAAGACAAGTCCTATGTGACATCGCCCCGGGAATATCGATTAAAGTATCCGGCACGCCACGCGGAAACTCGGATCACCTACGTTCCGGAGAACTGGATTTTCTGATATTTCCGGATCGGTCATCAAACTGGAAGGCTAGCGGTATAGACAAATACAGCCCGGAATTTAATAAAGAAATTTTATTCCAAGACTATATTGTAGGGATTCAGTGCGCTAACCGGTCATTTGCTGGCCCACGCATGACCTCAGAAGAATTCTTTACCCGTCCGGTCGCCACTTATTTCCGTACCGATGGTCGAGCGACCGTAATGGAAGAAGTGCTAAAAGAGAGTTGGAGCGCTGAGGACATCAAATATTATGTTCCATATTTTAGTTTGCTGCCCGAGCTCGTGATCAATAGTAATCTCATTGCTCTGGTTCCTCATTCTCTCGCGATACATTACGCGCGGTTTTTTCCGATCAACGTTTTTGAACTACCGATCGAATTCCCGCCGCTTGATATCACGATCGTCACATTAAGCGCAAGAAAGCAAAAAGCCGATTTGATCTGGTTTTGCAATTTATTAAGGACGTTGTGAAGATGACTTTACCATGTCTGCTTGCATTTTCAGAATCCTTCAAAATCCGCCACCTGCAGTCGCGCAGACTCTTCCGTCTATGAGCAGGACAAATGCGTCATTTATTACTTCGCCTTCCGTCGACCTGTCATGTCCAGCCCCGGCTAATACAGTTTATTACTCAGCGGGAACCGCCGTTTCCGCATTACCACGCAGTTGATGTTCGGGCACTCTCAAAATCAGAAGCGGCGAAATCAGGGAGACCGCAGCGCCTATAACAAATACTTTTCTAAATGCAATTTCCGCAGCATCGCGCAAAACAGCCCCATTGGTGCCAAAGTCAATGGAATGAAACGTACTAAGCATTGTGTTCACATCAACCGTCCCCGTTGCAACAGGCGGCATCAGGTTGCGTAGGAACGCGATAAGCACGGAGGTAAGAACGGAGACCCCGATCGCGCCCCCAAGCATACGCGAAAAAGACGCTAATGCCGTTGCGGCGCCTGTCTGCGATCGAGGCACGGCGTTTTGCGTGGCAACCATTGACGTAGGAAACTGCAGGCCAATCCCCAATCCCAGTATGACCATGGCGACCGCCATGTACGCAATTCTCTCGGGATCGACAAAGGCCAATCCAGCTGCGGCGAGGGTTACTGCAACTGCACCACCGAACTGTGACGGTTTGTAGCGGCCAGTCACACTCATCAGGCGACCGGCCACGAAGGCACCACACGGCACGGCGAGCGTCAATGGCAACAACCGCAAGGACGCGATTTCGGGTGCAACGCCGCTGACCATTTGCAGCCGCAGCGGTATCAGCACCAACATTGATAACATTTGAAAATACCCTAAAAATTGGGCAACACAACATATAAAAACCGTTCTATTCTGGAACATTCGCAACGGAATAATTGGTTCTGAGATGCGTCGTGCATGCCATATAAAAACCATGACCGCTAAGACACCTCCGGTCAGTAAAAATATAATTCGGGGGTCGCGCACTGGCGCACCCTGACCAATGCGCGTGAGAGCGATTAGCACAGACGACAACCCGGAGGCAAACAATATTGCACCGATATAATCTATGCTGTGCTTAACTGGATTGATTGAGAGGTGGCGCAATGAACTCCGCATTACAATGAGCGCGACTATACCAATGGGTAAATTGACCCAGAAAATCCAATGCCATGAGAGATGCTGCGTAAGATAGCCCCCGGCAATCGGCCCGCCCGCGCTTGCGACCAGCCAAACCGCGCTGATATAGGCTTGATACTTGCCGCGCTCGCGCAGCGAGATGACGTCGGCAATAGTGGCTTGTGCGACAGAAATGAGCCCCCCGCCCCCCAAACCCTGCAACAAGCGGAATGCAATCAACTGCGGCATGGTCTGCGCTAGCGCACAGGCCACTGATGCAAGTAAAAAAAGCGAAATAGCGGAAGTCATCGTCGCTTTGCGACCGTAAATATCGCTCAATTTGCCGTAAATAGGAGTAGCCACTGTAGCCCCTATTAAATAGGCTGCTACTACCCATGCTACCAGATTCATCCCATGTAATTCGGCCGCAATGGCCGGCAACGAGACGGCAACAATCGTCTGTTCGACGGCGGCCAGCAAGATCACTAAAAGTAACCCCGTCATAACGAAGCGCACCGATATCGCCGGCCGAGCGGTCGCAGCAAGAGTAGTGTTTTCGGGCATTTTACGTAGGTGAAATTTCAAAAGCGAGGGGGAGGCGGCGTGGGTATTGCCCCCAGCGTGCCCAAAATTATGTTGATACCTTGCGCACCAGTTAGCCAAGGCTGTCTTTTCCAGGATATAGAGCGCCAATCTTCAGGCCAGCCATTTCCACATTCAGCCGCGCCAGTTCCCCCAGCCGGAGCGGCTCCCCTCCAACGAGTACCTGAGCGTTTATCGCGTCTAGCTTGTCACGCATCATGACTCTCCTTGCTGAGTTTAAACGGTCCACAACGGATTCGCTTTTTTTTGGGGGCAGGCTTATGCACAGAATCAGGATGTCACTAGCGGACAAGCCACGGCCGCCGCGGGTCCTCAACAAAAATGTGAGAGGCGGGCATTTTCACATTACTCAGGGTCTTTGCATCCACTGTCTGGTTTTCCTTGAGAAGTCCATTGCGATACAACAACCAACCAGTCAGGCTGTACAGTTCGTCCGTTGTCAATGACCCAGGATCATTGAAAGGCATTGCGCGTCTCACGTAGTCGAACAGGACCGGCGCAGAGAACCACATGTTCCCGATAGTCCGTTTTGGCTTTTCGTGTGCGTTGATCTCTTCCGCGAGGCTTTTGGTGCCGACGAGAGTCTCGAAGGGACCCTCTGATCCAGTACGGCCGTGGCAGGCGGCGCATTTCGTGCTGTAGGTGGCCGCTCCCTTGGCTACCGTTCCACGTCCAGGCGGTAGCCCAGTCCCGTCAGGCATTATGGTAATGTTCCACGCCGTGACTTCACTAGAGGGGGGCGGTCGACCGAATCCATAACTTTCCGGCGTGTCCCATGCGGTGGCAGAAAAGGTACTCACACTGAGTACTGTTGCCGAGCAAGCGAAGATAATCAATTTCCTACGCATATGTGTTCCTCACCTGTCCGTCGGCTCCGATGTGCCAACTTTGAATCCCGTTGAAATGCTGACTCATGCCAGTCACCTCTTGCCGACGGACCTTGAGAAGGACGGCTCGCGGCGGCTGACGATAGCCAGTCTCATCGGTAGCCCGGCTTTGAATCACCGTTTCCTGACCATTCCATACCCAAGGAGAGCGGAACCGAGTATGCGTCTTAGGCAGGACCGGACCTTGCAGCTCGGCAAGCTGCCAGGTTCGTCCGGCGTCGGTACTTACTTCCACACGACTGATTCGGCCTCGTCCTGACCAGGCGATTCCTTGAATCTCATAGAACCCCCGATCGGGCAGTCTCTGCATGCCTGATGGAAACGTAATGAGAGACTTCGCTTCCATAACGAAGGAAAACTGTCGAACAGTACCGTCGGGCATAGGGTCCACGTACTTTACGGTTTCCTCACGGGTCATTGCCGGTCTGTCCAGAAACTCAAGTCGTCGTAGCCACTTGATGTTGATGTTTCCCTCCCAGCCAGAGACTACTAGACGAATGGGGTAACCTTGTTCGGGTCGAACTGCCTCTCCATTTTGTCCATAAGCGACCAGGATGTCATCCCAACACTTTTCTATCGGAATGCTCCGATCTAAAAGCGCAGCGTCAGCACCTTCGGCAATCATCCAAGTTGCGGTCGTGCGTACGCCAACCTCGCGCATGAGCGTCGATAGCAGCACACCTGTCCATTCACTGCTGCATGACAGACCGTGAAGCTGCCCGGCGGTGGCGTCAGGCTTGAGATCTCCGATGCACTCAGTGCTGTTGCCAGCACATTCTATGAAATGCATCCGAGATACTGACGGAAAACGCTTAAGGTCGTCTAGCGTAAATATTCTCGGCCTGTCCACGAGACCACCGACTAGCAGGCGATAGCTGTCTGGAGCAATGTCCGGAACACCATTGTGATGGCGCTCAAAGTGAAGCGACGATGGCGTAATGGCGCCGCAGAATGTTTCGATCGGTGAATAGGACGCCCAAGGTACTGGGTAGCGTGCGCCAACGACATAACGTACTGCGCTCTCGAACTTCGAACGGCTGCCATATGATTGCGCGACGTGCCCTGGGATACGCCACGGTTCGGTTTGGGCTGACACACTACGATAATGCAGAGAGCTCACTGCACCTGCGAGCGCCCCCCTCAAAACGTCGCGACGCGAAAAGTGCGGCTTCTTTCTTTCACCTGCCATTATTCTTCTCCCTGTTTTTCTGTTGACTTTCTACATATCGGACTTACGCAAAAAGCCGCGCCTGAAGGCGGAAACGGATTGTTACGAAACGACGTAGACCCGAGGCGAAGCCAGGTTCCGTAATGTATGTCGAGAGGGCATGACGAAACACCTGAGCCGCCTGGGCTACGTGCGCGACATGCTGAGCAATGCGATTCATCACAAGCGTTTGCCCTTCCGGCGCGTCCTGATGGATACCTGGTACGCCCCGCGCGATCTGATGCGGCTCATTGAGTCGATGGGCAAAACATACTACTGCCCGCTGCGCAACAACCGGCTGGCCGACGACTCTGGCGGCGAGTCGCCGTACCGGCACCTCGATTCGCTGCAGTGGAATGAATTCGATCTTGCTCATGGCAAGACGGTCAAGGTTGAGAGTTTTCCGAAACCTCACAAGGTGAAGCTGTTCCGGGTTGAGGTGTCCACACACCGCACCGACTGGGTCGTCACTAACGACCTGACTCAGGACTCGTCTGAGGCGACACTCTGCGCTGGAAAGATCGAGCAGCTTCACCGTGAAGCCAAGCAGCTGACTGGCATCGAGCGCTACCAATGCCGAAAGGCGCGCATCCAGCGCAACCATATCACCAGTGCCGCGCTGGTGTGGGTTCGTCTGGCCGACGTTGCTCGACAGACCGGGCGCACACTCTATTGCGTCAAACATGAGATGCTCGATGATTTCCTCCGCCGAGAACTCAAAAATCCGTCGGTCCCAATGCGCTTTGCGTAAGGTCCTATCTAAGTCTTCGATGGTCGTCGTGTAAGGGCCGACAGCCACGGCGGGTGCATCGGGCACGGTCGCGGTAAACAAAAGGCACCTCCTTCAACCCCGCATGGTCCGCTTCTCATGTCCGACTTCAATAAACGGAAGCGGACGAACGGAAGCCCGTCCCGAGCGCATACACAAACCCGCCAGCGTCTCGATTGGCTCGGCCCCACAGCCCAAGGAGCACAAAGTTCACAACGGGGCGCATAAGCTCATACTTATCCTCTCTTCCTGCCTGGTCCTGAGCACCCTGTGCCCGCGACCTAAAGCGCCCTTCACGACTTGCTTACCCAGACGTGGGCTAACCACCCACGTTGAACCAAGGATTGCGAGTTACTCCCGCCAGCGCATTTCTTCCACCGCGGGATTCGGCGGCGATGCAACGCTCGAGCGGCAACGGCGCTTCCTGGATCGCCCATCTGTTCTGAACGGCAGACCCGACACCGACGGGTCTGCTTCGGGACGGGTCTACTTTTAATTTGACGGCTCTCTGCAGCGCGCGACAACCGTCAAACGACATCACGGCCCGCCTCGACGCCGTGCCAGACTGCACAGCTCCAGCCATCGCAAGAGACGGCCGCCGCCGTCTAACCTTCTAGACCGAAATGCCGAACGAAGGAAGGCATAAGACGTTACGCTCACCCGCCTTGACTTCGATTGCGGCAACCCAAGCCATATCGGACTTTTCCATTCACGCTCATCTCGTAATTTTTCTTGAGTTCATTACGCTCAAGTTTCACGCTGCAACAAGTCAAAACAGGTGACGTAAGCCTATACGGGTGACGAATTGCCTGTCATTGGAAGATGCCGTGAACGTGCCCACTTGGGCCGTCGCGGGGCCGCCCGTAGAATCATTCCCGGATGCCCGCTGATAAATGCTCTGAAGGTAAACATCCGTACGCTTGGATAGGCGATACTGAACAACACCTGCTATTTGGTTGTAAGTCGCCCCCGATGCATTTATGCCAGCGATACGACTGCTGACTGGCGCTCCGGACGTGTAATCGTACGCAGCTGCAATCGCGACCGCCGGAGTAATCTGATAGGTACCGTTAATTTCAAAACTATTGAACGAAGCATTACCTGTATAACCGAGTAGATTTGGCCCCGACTTCGTAACATCACCCAGACTTTTGAAATCGGTATGTGAATAAATGAGGTTTACCCGCGCGGACGAAAAAACATATCCGGCACCGGTGGACAAAACTTCGTAAGCATTTGCAGATGAGTATCCTCCATACACCGGACTGGCGCCGATCATATTGTTGCCAGCTACACCAGTGCCAGACGGATTATCACCAAAAAAAGCATTATTCGGATTGGAGACCCTTAAAAACGCGACAAAAGTTGTGAACGAGGAGCCTTTATACTCGGCACCCATAGAATATATCTGGTTTCGACCGGCAGCGCCCGCTACCCCCCCCAGAGAGTATAGGCCGGTAAAATTCAATCCGTTGTAATCTACGCTCGTGTACTTGATCGCATTGTTGACTCGCACGGAATGAGAACCGTTGTCAAGATCGCCAGGACGCGTGGCGTACACACCCCCTAGTTGCTGGCCGAAGTTAAGAGAAGAATAATCCCCCGTGGTCTCGTACTGGCGACCTAGAGTGAGGGTCCCGATATGCCGGCTTGCGATGCCGACATAAGCCTGACGCCCAAATTCGGCACCTCCCTGAGCCAACTTGCCAGTTGAACCATCGAAGCCGCTTTCCAAGCGAAAGATGGCACTTAAGCCGCTACCCAGGTCTTCTTGCCCCTTGAGCCCCCACCGACTCCCTTGCAGGGCGCCAGAAGTGAGTGCGTAACGATTGCCTCCGGCAATGGGGCGAAGCGTCTTCGCGTTAGTCCCCCCTCTGACATTCGTGCCAAAATCAAGACCTTCGTCAAACACACCATATAACGTAACGCTGGTCTGCGCATGCACTACATTCGTCAATGCGCATACTGCCAGGAACAGCGTAGCTTTCTTTTTCATGACTTGTCTCCAATACCTAATTTGTGTACTTCTGTTCGGCCAGTCGCGGAAGTCGCTCTATTGGTCAAGTCCCCACATTGCATGTTCTCCCGGTCAACTGTCTCGGCGTTGCGATCACCCACGCTGGTTTCGCGGCTTGAAGATCCGATCTGACGGATACGCTGACGTCGACACGATGCTCTGTCTCGCTGAGATGCGGGCGCATTTGGCGATATCCGTTAATGCTCAATATTCTCAAGCACCCGATCAGCCTTGGCCTCGCAATCTCAGGCAGGCAATGTCAAACCAACCAGCCAAAAAACCGTGATGCGGATCTCCTTTACTGTTTGAATTCGACGCCCCCCTCCTGAGTCAAAAAATCGGGGACCACCGGCTTACTGGGGCGAGCACAGGTCTCCGGAACAAAGAAAATCGGAGGAAGGGAAGTAAGGATAAGTACAACAGTTAGAAAAATCAGGGTATTCGTCTGCCCGAACTGTTGACTGATGAGCGGAAAAGCCGAGATCCAAACCACTCCGCCCAAAAACCTGCCAAAAAACGCTTCCACAAAACTTTGTCCGGTCGTGCGGATTTCTGTCGGAAAAATTTCTGCGTACCAGATCTTGTAGGATGGAGCCGAGCCGGCAATAAAGAACAGGAAAAGCGTTGAGAACACTATGGTCGAAACACGGTCTGTGAGGGTTATAAACAGGACCAAGGAAGCGGACGCACAGATCACGCAAACAAGAAATTGCAACTTCCTACCAATACGATCGCTGAGCAGACTCAGAACGATTTTCCCGGGAATCTGAAAACTCGTCGCGATGAGCGTGTAGACAAGAGAATGCGAAAATGAAATTCCGCGATTAATAAAGAGAGTTGGAAGATAACTGATCGCAACAAAGAATACGGCAAAGATACCGAATGTGCCGGAACCTAGGGACACCCAATGCGCCAGCAAGCGGCGAGACGTCATAATCGAGAGCGTTGCACGCAACGATAGTCGCTTCGATACAGGCAGCGGGCGGTCGGCGTCCGCAAAATCTCCGCTTCTGCGCACTGGTACGTCAATCGGATGTCCGTGCTCGAATTTCCCGATAATCAATTCGGCTTCATCGAGGCGCCCTGCCCGGATCAGCCATCGAGGAGACTCTGGAACGTTGCGTCCCAGAAAGAGAATGAAGATTACCGGCATACCAGATGCCAACAAATCAAGCCGCCACGCAAGCGCGGGCTGGAACGCGCCGAACAGGATGATTCCCATAAGCGGAGCAAGCAGATAGCCCAAGCCAAGGAAGCATTCCGCCAGGATGATGACGCTTCCGCGACGGTTACCCGGGACCATTTCCGCGACGAGCGTATAAGGCATCACGAACACGGCGGCCATTCCTGCCCCTGACAGGAACCTGCATACCAACAGTGTCGTGTAATTAGGGCATAGGCCGGAAAGCAAGGTGAAGACCGAGCACACCGCAAACCCAATCATCAGCATTCGTTTCCGACCAAGTCGGTCCGCAAGGTAACCGATCGGCAACGAGCAGATGGTAATGCCAAATGTCGAAGCGGCCGCAAGCATTCCAACTTGATGCGGCGCAAGACTCATCAGAGTCTTCAGATGCGGCAAAATGATCGAGAGTGATACGATGTCTAAACCTTCAGTCATCGTCGCGAGACCGATTGCGGAAAACATGAGGTAGGTCGCTCTCCCGATAGGAAGTCGATCGAGCCGAGCGAGTAACACACGCGTTCTTTGATGAGATATTGCGGGATCCATCACATTTGTCTCCAGTTTTAATGTTTGAGGGCGCTGCCAGCAGACCATGACGCAGACCTTTTCTGTGGTCGAGCCAAGTTACCGCACGGGTTTGCAGTCACAAGCCGCTTTGCCATCAAATCCGCTCTGCGGCTCCAAAACCGCTGAAGTCATTCCACGCACTTCACTTTTCCATTTCGGAATCGGCCTCGGCAAGAAAATTGCCGACCAACTGCGCAAAACGCGCTGCGTGTTCGATCTGTGTCCAATGACCGCAGCGTCCGAATACGTGCAACTGGGAGCGTGAAATCCACTGGGCCAACTTCAATGAGTTACTCAACGGGATCACGTTATCGTCGAGTCCGTGAACGATTAGCGTGTGGTGCGGAAGTGCCCGGATGTCCTCCTCGCGACTTGCCAAAGCGGCAATCCAGCGTTGACGGGGCGCCGGAAACATTGAAGAAAACGACTCTTGGAAACCAGGCTGGATGCTCGCTTCGTAACGGAGTCTGGCTAGCTCGTCGGTAACCAGGGTCCGGTCATATGCAAAATAGTCCATGATGCGACGCATGCTCTCGAACGACGGTTCATAGCCCCAGATCGCATCCAGCGCGGGCGTAAGCTCGAACTCGACGCCAGCAGAACCCATTAACACAAGACGTCGCACGCGCTCCGGATGGCGAATCGCGAGCGCGAGTGACAGTGCGCCCCCGAATGAGTTACCCACCAGGTCAGCTTGCGGGACGTCAAGTGTATCTAGCAACCCCAGTAATTGACTCAACCACGCATCCATGGTGTAGTTCGCAGCCGCCGGCCGGTCGGTAAAACCGAAGCCAAGCATGTCAGGCGCGATAACGCGGCGGCTCGCCGCAAGTACCGGCATAACGGTACGCCAGTTGGCCCAGGCGCTTACTCCCGGACCGGAACCGTGAACGAGTACAACCGGAAAGCCGTCTCCTCTATCGAGCACATTAGTGCGGATACCGGCAGCAACCACTGAGTCGCCAATTTCTGGATTTGCTGGATTGTTCATCGGAATTACTCCGCAGTTTTGAAGGGTCTAGTTGCAAGGTCAGATCAACATGTTGCTTGACGCGCTCGCATGGGCGCCGTTCGAGGTTCTCCGACGGCGAAAGTCTAGCGACCGCGTTTCGTGGCGCTTTGACCCGCGATTCCAAAGTGCTGCTTCGGCATTTCGGTGATGATTACGCGGATAGATTCCATTGGCGCGTCGATCGCGCGGTGAATCGCATCGGTGACCTCGGCGATCAGCCGCTCCTTCTTCTCCGCATCCCTGCCTTCAACGATGTACAACTGCGCGATCGGCATAGCTACCTCCTTTAGATGAACCTCAAACCCGTGCTGCCCATACCCTGCACCCGAAGGGTGATGGCATCGCCTGCCTGAACAGAAATGGCCTCTGTAATCCCCCCGGAAAAGACCAGACTGCCTGCCGGAATTTCCCCCCCACGCGCGCCGAGGTGATTGGCAAGCATCGCAACAGCCGCAGCCGGGTGACCAAGCACTGCGGCACCTGCTCCGAACGCCACCGCCTCACCGTTTTTCTCCAGCACGATCCCTACGGTGCGCAGATCTACCCCGGATGCGGGTAGCGCGTGCCCCCCCACCACAAAGCGCACGGCCGACGTGTTGTCCGCCACCACGCTTTTGAGATCAAACTTGAAGTCGCGGTAACGCGAGTCAATCACTTCGATCCCCGGCATCACGAAATCGGTCGCCGCCAGCACCGCCCCGATATGACAGCCCGGACCTCTGAGTGGCGCTTTGGTCACGAAAGCGATTTCCGGCTCCACCTTCGGATGGATCAGCTCTGCGGTCTTGCACGTACCGCCATCTGGTACAGAGAAGTAATCAGCGAGGAATCCGAAACACGGGCTCGCCACCCCCATCTGCTTCATCTTGGCATGCGAGGTCAAGCCTGCTTTCATTCCAACGATTTTCCCGCCGCGGGCGATCTTGCGGCGGCGGATCTCGTCCTGGATGGCATAAGCGTCTTCCCAGTCCATCTCGGGATACTCGCCGGTAATCTTGAGCGTATCCTCCGCGCGCAGCTCACAGTCTTCGAGATGCTCGGCGAGACGCGCGATGGTGGGCGTATCGAGCTTCATGCCGCCGCCTTTTGCGCCTGCGCCACGCGCGCTTTAACCAGCGTCATGGCCGTGTCCTCGATCATGTCCTCCTGACCGCCGACCATGCCTCGACGTCCCAACTCGACGAGAATTTCGCGCGCCGGGATTCCATATTTTTGTGCGGCACGCTTGGCGAACAGAAGAAACGAACCGTACACTCCCGCGTAGCCTAAGGTCAGCGCGTCGCGGTCAATCCGGATCGGGAAGTCCATGATCGGCACAACCAAGTCTTCGGCTACATCCTGGATCGCCCACACATCCACTCCGGTCTGAATTCCCATGCGGTCGCACACGGCAACCAGCACCTCCATCGGCGTGTTGCCAGCCCCCGCGCCGAGACCGGCCGAGGCGGCATCAATGCGGGTAGCCCCACACTCAACAGCCGCAATGGAGTTGGCAATTCCCATCGCCATATTGTGGTGACCGTGAAAGCCCAGTTCCGTCTCCGGCTTAAGCGCCTCGCGCACCGCCCCAAGGCGGCCCCTGACATCATCGGGCAGCATGTAGCCGGCCGAATCGGTAATGTACACACAGTTGGCACCGTAAGATTCCATCAGTTTGGCCTGCCTGACCAGCCCTTCGGAACTGTTCATATGCGCCATCATCAGGAAGCCCACCGTGTCCATCTCAAGCTTGCGCGCCAAGGCGATGTGCTGCTCCGACACGTCCGCTTCGGTGCAGTGCGTGGCAACGCGGATGGTGTGCACGCCTAGGTCCCTCGCCATCTTCAGATGTTCAACGGTGCCGATGCCCGGTATTAGCAAAGCGGAGACCTTGGCCTGCTTCATGAGCGGGATCACGGCACCCAGATACTCTTCATCGCCGTGCGCTGGGAAGCCATAATTCACCGACGAGCCACCGAGCCCATCGCCGTGTGTGACTTCAATCAATGGAATTCCAGCAGCGTCCAGGCCAAGGGCGATGGCTTTCATCTGATCCAGCGTTATTTGATGCCGCTTGGGATGCATCCCGTCACGCAACGTCATGTCGTGGACGGTAATCTTTTTTCCATGCAAGTTCATCTTCATTCTCCTGGATGGTTCAGGTAACAACGGGTTCGAGCTCGAGCCTACCGGCGATCATCTCTTCGGCAAACATCTCTGCCGTGCGCGCCGCCGCGGCGGTCATGATGTCGAGGTTGCCGGCATAAGTCGGCAGATAGTCTCCCAAGCCCGCTACCTCCATGAAGACCGTCACGCGCCTGCCGTCAAACACCGGACCGTTGACTAGCCTGTAACCGGGCACGTACTTCTGGACTTCTTCGATCATGGCGTGGATCGACTCGATAATCCTCTGCTCATCCGGCTCGGTTTCGGTCAGGCAATGAATCGTGTCGCGCATCATCAGCGGCGGCTCCGCCGGATTGATGATGATGATGGCTTTGCCCTCCCTTGCGCCCCCGACTTTTTCCACCGCGCCGGCGGTGGTCCGCGTGAATTCGTCAATGTTCTTGCGTGTGCCGGGACCGACCGAATGACTTGACACGGTTGCGATAATCTCTCCGTAAGCCACCGGCTGCACGCGAGAGACTGCAGCGACCATTGGAATGGTGGCTTGCCCGCCACAGGTCACCATGTTCACGTTCATTTCGCGCTTGCCCAGATGCTCTTTCAGATTGACCGGCGGTACGCAGTACGGGCCAATGGCCGCCGGCGTCAAATCAATCATCATCACGCCTAGCGCGTTGAGCTTGCGAGAGTTCTCCGCGTGAACATATGCACTGGTGGCGTCAAACGCGATCTGTACACCATCGGCCAGCACATGCGGCAGTAGCCCGTCGACACCTTGCGCTGTGATCTTGATGCCCAGCTCACGAGCTCGCTTCAGACCCTCTGATTCCGGGTCGATGCCCACCATCCACACCGGCTCAAGCAGCGCGCTGCGCTTTAGCTTAGCCAGCAAATCGGTACCAATATTGCCCGGACCAATCAACGCACATTTAATCTTTTTCATAATCTTGTCCTTCATATCAACATGACTGTTACACGCAGCGCCCGATCATGCCAGCGCGGCGGGTTCCTAAGCGCGCTCAGTGAAAGCGGACCGAACAACTGCCCAGGCGGCCGATGCTGACGCGGAAACTGTCCCCCGCCTTCGCCGGAAACATCGCTGCAAGCGCGCCCGACAAGATCACTTCGCCCGCCTTGAGCGCAATGCCCAGGCGCCCCAGGGTGTTGGCCAGCCACGCTACGGCATTGACAGGCGAGCCCAGGGCCGCCGCGCCGCAGCCAGTGGCGATAATCTCGCCATTGCGCTCCAGCACCATGCCGCACAGCGTCAGGTCTAGCTTTCGTGGGTCGACAGCTTGATCACCCAGTACGAATACGCCACAGGACGCGTTATCCGCTACGGTGTCCTGAATCTTGATCTTCCAGTCGCGAATTCGCGAGTCGACGATTTCAAAGCACGGCATGACGCATTCGGTCGCCGCCAGCACGTCCGCATTGGTAACCCCCGGCCCCATCAGGTCTTTCTTGAGGATGAATGCGATTTCGCCTTCGGCCTTGGGCTGAATCAGCGTGCCGATCTCTATCGACTGCCCTTCGTTGTAGATCATGCCATCGAGCATGTATCCGAAGTCCGGCTGATAGACGCCGAGCATGTTCATCACGGCCGCCGACGTCACGCCGATCTTCTTGCCGATGATTGTTTCACCGGCCTGCACACGACGCTCGATCATGCGCTGCTGAATGTGATAGGCGTCCTCAATCGTCATATCGGGGTGGCGGTCGGTCAGCGGGTCAAGCGCGGATCGCGTGGTGAGTGCCTGATACAGGGCGTCGCCAAGCTGGGTGATTTGAGTTTTGTCCATGATCACAGTTTGATGCAAACGTTTTTGAGTTCGGTGTAGAACTCCAGCGAGTGGACGCCACCCTCGCGACCGATACCCGACTGCTTGACCCCGCCGAACGGGGTGCGCAAATCACGCAGGAACCACGAGTTCACCCATGCGATGCCGACCTCAATGGCTGCGGCCACGCGGTGCGCGCGCGACAGATTGGTGGTCCAAATGGCCGTGGCCAGCCCATAGTCGTTGTCGTTGGCGCGGCGGATCACCTCTGCCTCATTGTCGAATGGCATGACTAGCGCGCACGGGCCGAAGATCTCCTCGCGGGCGATGACCGAGTCGTCGCCGAGGCCGGTCCAGATGGTGGGCTGCACCCATGCGCCAGCTTTGAGCGCCTCTGGCATCTCGGGTATGCCCCCGCCCGTAACCACCGTCGCGCCCTCTTCAACCGCTTTTTTGTAGTACGACAGCACCTTGTCGCGATGTTCCTGCGAAATCAGCGGGCCCATACCGCTGGCGGGGTCAGTCGGCAGGCCAGGCTTCATCGCTTCGACTCCGCGCTTCAGGCGACTGACGAATTCATCGAAAATCGGCCGCTCGACATACACGCGCTCTGTGCCTAGGCACACCTGGCCGCAATTCGCGAAGGCGGAACGCAGCGTGCCTTCGATGGCCGCGTCCCTGTCGCAGTCGGCGAACACAATGGCGGCATTTTTCCCGCCCAACTCGAGCGACACCGGCCGGACTCCGTCGGCTGCCGCCTTCATGATGGCGGCCCCCGTGCGCGTTTCTCCAGTGAAGGTGATCGCGCTGACCTGCGGATGGGTCGTCAAAAACTCGCCCGCCGCGTCGGGGCCAAATCCATGGACCACATTGAATACGCCCTTGGGGATTCCGACGGTGGTCATCACTTCGGCCAGCAAGGCCGCTGCCTGCGGGGTTTCTTCCGAAGGCTTGACGACCACCGTGTTGCCGCATGCCATCGCCGGCCCAACCTTCCAGGTCATCAGCAGGAAAGGCAAGTTCCACGGACAAATGACCGCCACGACGCCGACGGGTTTGCGCACCGAGTAATTCAACGCGCCACGGCCGTCAGGGGTCGCCATCTCAAAGAATTCGGTCGGCACGTTTTTGATGATGTCAGCGAACAGCTTGAAGTTGGCCGCCCCGCGCGGCACGTCTACATGGCGGATAAAGTGGGCGGGTTGACCCATGTCGGTCATCTCGGCTTCGACGAAATCTTCGAAGCGTCGATCGATCTCGTTAGCAACTGCGTACAGCATCTCGACGCGCTCGGTTACCACCAGTTTGCTCCATGGGCCATGGAGCGCTTCGCGCGCCGCACGCACGGCGGCATCCACTTCGGCCTTCCCTGCCTCCGCGACACGCGCGACCACGTGACCATCATACGGCGCGCGCTTCTCGAACCAGCGTCCCGTCTCGATGTACTCGCCGTTGATGAAATTCCTGATATTTCGCGCTTTCACAATTTCCTCAAAATCTAACTTTCGAAGCAGTCCCGCCGCTGCTCGGGCCGCCTGAGCATACGCCTCGCTTCTTCCGAGGCGCCTGAAACGCCAATGCCACCGACCACCTCATTCGCCACATAAATCGGAAGTCCACCGCCGAGCGCGACAAGCCGTGACAGCACCGGAAGTCCTGCCGGACGGCTTCAGAGTGAGCGTGAAGCTCGTCATGCCACGCTGGTCGCCATCCCAAATCACGGCCGTATACGCTTTGTCATCGCTGATGCTGACGGAATGCAGCAGTGAGCCGGACATGCGCAGAAACGCCAGCTGATTCCCCCTGCGTCCACCACCCCGCCACATTGATCCTGACGTCCAACTCAAGCGCCTTCCTTACCGCTCTCACGACCGCCCGATGCCCCGCCTCCCAGCCCAGTCGTCTCGCGCGCAGCTTTCGTCACTCATGCCTGTCACCTCGGTTCGTTCTATTGCATCGCTCAGACTGAGGCGCCACCGCTCCTCGGAACACAAGGCCTTTCACATGCCCAACAGCGACTGCGCCATATACGGCACGCCTCGACATCTTGAGCTGCGCCGTTTCATCACGTATAGACCGTTGTGAAGGATTCGGACATCTCCCCTGTGTGATAAAAAATGCCTCGTCCCACCTGGTCCTCCGTCCACGTGATGACCGGCTTGTCGCGCTGCGCCTGGTAACCTAGTCCGGCAAATGTTTCGTTACGATTGCCTGACGGGTCGAAAAAATAAATCGTCTCGCCTCGCGTGATGCCGTGGCGCGTCGGCGACACATCGATGCGCACTCTATTCTTTGCCATGATGTCGCCGGCTTTCAGGATGTCGTGCCACGAATCGAGGAAGAACGACAGGTGATGCAGCCCCGGGCGTTCACCACCCACAAAGGCAATGTCGTGGGGCTTGCTCGAGCGCGACAGGAACGAGGCAAGCTGGATCGCCCCACCCGGACCAACCGTCACCTGCTCGGTCTGGAAAAAATCCAGTGCCTCGATGAAGAACCGGGTGTTTTCGGCGACAGTGTTGACGCCCTTCTCGGGATTCATTTCGCACATGAGCAGGCAATGATCCAGCCAGTGGGCTCCCGCCCCGCGAAGCCCGTCCGGCCATGGATCGGGGTTGGTCGATCCCACCTCCGTTCCTACGCACTCCTTCTCAGCATAAAGACGCATCTCATGGCCGCTGGGCAAGTAGAATTGCAACACGCGGCCGACAAACGGCAGCGCCTCTGCTGCCAGCATCGCGGTTCCAATGCCGTACCCCTCAATGCGAGCCTTCAGCTCGTCAAGATCCGCATCCCTTTCAACCTTGTACGCTACGTGATTCATGCCCGCATGATCCGACGGCGCGAGAATCACCGAATATCTATCCCACTCGTCCCAGCATTTCAGATACACATTCCCTTGCTCATCCCGGTGCGTGGTCTTCATGCCAATCACGTTCTCATAGTGTTTGACCGCCGCCTCGATGTCCATCACCCTGATACTGATATGCCCGATCCTCATGACGCCCATGTCAGTCTCCCTAGTCGATCAATTAGCAACCACACCTTTCCGCACCATTTGCGGCTTCCGTCGAGCACCTTATTGCCAGGCTGCATTCGCTTCGTCGTCCGAAGGTTCGCTATGACGTATATGCCCATACACCCATTACAGCCGTTCTTAAACTAATTTCGCAACAACCAGGCAAATCGTCTTACAAGCAGAAACACCTCATTCACCTTCCCGATTTAGCATCCCGTGACGATAAATTCGATTCTCAAGCTTCCCAATACAGGTCAGATCAAGAGGTGACTGCGGGGATACCTTGCAAGCCAACACGACGCCGCGTGTTTCATCGTCTTCGCTAACATGTGCACGGCTCATTGCCCCTAACTTGAAATATATTCCCCTTCTGACCACTACTTTGCAGATCCCACACCCGCCATTGGCACAACCGACAGGTATGTTTTTTTTGCCCGCCCTTGAGATACCGTCAAGAATTGCCTCACCCTCATAACATGCAAAACCGACCCCTGACGGCAAAATTGTGATCCAGTGCGAGCGCGGCACCACCGTTTTCATCATCGTTTCCCAGTCTGTCAGTCATATGGATCACACAGCAAAGCCATAAGCAATAACAATCGGTACGTGACTCCATTCAATCAGGGAACTTCAATCTTGGACGAACGACGCATGGCTTGCGCGCCATCCCTCGCCTTACGGACATTTGTTTCCGGGACGAATAGCATTGCAGGGATCGCAGTGCCAGCGAGCATGATCATCATAAAAATCAAGGTGTTCTGCTGATCGAAGTAATTGCTGATCATCGGAAAGATGGAAATCCAAACAACACCGCCCAGAAACCGCCCAAAAAACCCCTCCACCATCGTCTGCCCTGTAGTCCGAACGGTGGTAGGAAAAGTTTCTGCATACCAAAGTTTGTAAGGTGGAACATATCCTGCAATAAAAAATAGAAACAGTGTAGCGAAAACAAGTGTTGAAACTGGATCGACAAATTTAATGAACATTGCGAGACACAATGTGGCCAAGACCACGCCATATATAAATGTCAGTCGCCTCCCAATACGATTGGAGGCAAACCCTCCGAGCAATTTTCCAGGTATTTGAAATGCGGTCGCTACCAAGGTATACACGAGCGAATTAGAGAAGGTAAGCCCACGATTAATAAACAAAATTGGCAGATACCCAATCGCAACATAAAACAGTGCAAAAGCACCAAACGCGCCACAACCGAGTGACAACCATTGAAAAATCAGCGGCCGACTAAATATAATCTTGAATACACTCGCCAGCGACCTTTTTGCTGGAATCGGCGTGAAAACGGCAAAGCCTTCGTCTTCGAGGCCCTTAGTAGCGTCCCCCGGCACGACGCCCGCTCTGTATTCAAGATGTTTAATTATTTTTTCCGCATCGTCGAGTTTGTCGGCAGAAATCAGCCACCTCGGCGACTCCGGAACGTATTTGATTAGAAAATAGATAAAGACGATTGGTAATCCTGAGAGAACAAGATCCAATCTCCAAGCGAAATCCGGCTCGAAATTTCTGAATAAGATAATCCCCACAAGTGGCGCCGACAGATAGCCGATGCCAAGCAAGCTGTCGGTCATACCTATCGCAGAACCTCGCTTTTCGGGGGGCAACAACTCTGACACGATAGTATATGGCATTATGAAAATTGCGGACATCCCCGCTCCGGAGAGAAACCGGAAGAGAACTAATACTTGATAAGTCGGCGCAAGCCCGGACATTAATGTAAATAACGAGCATATGACAAATCCCCAAACCAAAACCGTTTTCCGCCCGAAACGATCCGCCAGGATACCCACTGGTATTGCGCATATGGCTATGCCCAGTGTCGAAGCTGCCGCCAAAATCCCAACCTCATGCGGTGCAAGGTGCATAACCGCTTTGAGGTGTGGAAGGACAATCGACATTGAAACGATGTCCAAACCCTCCACAGTCATGCACAAGCCGAGGGCCAGGATTATCATATAGCGCCATTTGCCTATCGGAATTTGATTAAATCGCAAACTCAATAGCCGGCTTCTTTCATAATCGACGGACTTACGCATTTCTTGTCTCCAAACTTATCAATATAAGCAGACATAGTATTTCTGTGGGCGCGTCGAATCCTCCGAACGGGAAGGTATCTCTAGTCGTCCGCGCTTAGCAGCGCCGTCAAAAAGTTCCTAAGAAAGCGGTGAACAATTACGCCAAAGTTCTCCAAGGAGAAGGCGATAATGAAATTATTGGTCTCATCAAATCCTTGTACGCCGATCGCGCCGTTTGCGTAAGCAAGGCGACCTCCTAAATTCGCCTTGCGAACGCCACGACCGCAGAACACTCCTCATAGTCCCTTATTGTCAACGTCGTTAAAAATACAGTGCGAGTGGGCTAAACGTGCTGTCGCAGTTTATTAACGTCGCCTTCTTGCTTTTGATAATGAAGCCCATCTCTGACCTGACGAGCTCGTGCACGTAATCGCCAGCAAAAAGTCGCTCGATCCCTTCCGGAACGCTCGGCCGGTATTCGGCCATCAAGAATTTCGAGCACACTGTGACTAGGCCGGCGTGCGAATCAAACCGAGAAACTACGGCGTTCGTCACCGAGTGTACGGTCCGCGCATGAGGGATCTGCGAGTGGATTCGCTCATGCTTCAGTCGCGATATTCGCTGGGTCATCAGCGCGCGGTCATCGTAAAAAATAGATACTTGTGTTAGCGGGCTTTCTTGATCCGGCGTTGCCGGCGCCCAATAGTAGCCATCCAAATCAAATAATCCCACCCAATCATCGAACTGTCGCTTATCCAGCAAATCAACTTCATGCCGAAGAAACGATTCAACTTCCCGAATGTCAGGTGCTTCGGAAGACGCAAGAATCGGAGGTCTGTCTGCCATTTCTAGTTTGCTCCGCACATGTATTTACGCCAAGCCTTATACTGATTACGCATGGCTAGTTCGCTGGTTCCAAATCCTCTCGCTGCATTGCCCTCGGTCACGTCCTGACCGAATCCACGACCAAAGACAACCCAATCGGTGCCGTGCGATTTCATACCTACTTGAATTCGTCGGAACATCTCTAAATCATCGGTTTGTATAAGAGACGCTGGCGAATGAGTGATATTTAGGTAACGTACTACGGCGTGAAACATCTCCTCCGGGGCGCCCTTTAGTCTAACCGGATACACGCGTACCTCGGTCCGGTCCACCGCGATCGGGCGGATAACCCTGATGTGGTTCGACAGTAGCTGGATGTTAAGGTTTGGATAAAAAATTGCATTATGGAACTTCTCAACGAGAATTTCGGCGACCCGCTCCGGCGAGTGCTTCGCGAGCAAGGCAGACTTATAATCATCAAAAACAGGATCACCAGTCTGCACGCTTTCTCCCATGTTGAGCGGCCCACAATAGCTATGCCCGCCATCAAATGCGAAGATGTCAATCATGTCCCAGATTGATCTCTTCAGGTTGCTATCGATGATTTGCGGTCCCTGCCCGTCACCCGGTCTACGCACGAACTGCCGACCATCTTTTTCATTGACCGTCGACTCGTGCGAGTACGGTGGATGATAGAGATCATTTAAATTCTCGATCTGCGTCTTCCAGTTGCCAAGCAGATAGTATTTTTGAACCCCGCCGGAAAGATCTAATTCACCGTCCGGAGCACGGTCGCAAATCGCGTCGATGCATGCCTTCATCGGGCCGAGATGAGTACTGATATCACAATCCCCGTGGCTGTCGTCGCCTGCGTTGGCAAACAGAAAACCGCGGTAATTAGCCACCTTAATTGGCACGAGACCAAACTCATTCTTTGCCAAGTCGTAGCAGTCGGGGTATCCGTTCTTCAGTGGGGCGGCCAACAGTTCGCCGTTCGTGCGAAATGTCCAGCCATGATACCCACACCGGAAGCTCTTTCCAGTGTTTCCCTTATCTTGATTGCATACAATGGCACCTCGATGGCCACACCGGTTATGCAGGACGTGAATAGTTCCGTCCGTATGCCTGGACACAATAACCGGCTGTAGGCCGATGAATGAGGTTACGAAGTCTCCGACGTTGACGACTTCGCTTTCGTGACCGACATAAACCCAGGTGCGACCAAAAATCTGTTCCATTTCCAATGCGAAGATCTTTGGATCCGTGTAAACGTCGCGGTGGACGCGATCGTCTTTGACTAAAGTCTCGATTTCGTTCATTTCTGCTCCAGACGTGTACATTTATTTTGATGCTCCTGCTCGTTAACAATAGGCGGGCATCCGATAGCCTCTTTAAGCCTGACAGATACACTATCGATCGATACGGTATCGTTGCATCCTTTGTCTAAAGATCAAGTACCAAACGAGATGTTTCCGCCCAGGACACGCATGTGCAGATGCATCTCCCCGCGTTACGTTCTTTTTCGCTCAAGTAGTAATCTCGATGCAGAGGTTTGCCTTCCAGAACTTTTGTCACACAGGTACCGCATTCGCCAATCTGACAGTCGTAGTCGGCCGTGACGCCGGCTGCGACAATAGCCTCAAGAATGCTCTCACCTGTCCGAACTTCAAGCGTAAGGCCTGAACGCCGCAGCTCGATGTAAAGTGGATCGATCACTCCTTCCGCCGGTTGGGGGTTTTTAAATAGTTCGAAGTGTAAGTCTGACTCGGGCCATCCGTTCTTTCGGCAAATGTCTAGCACGGACTCGATTAGCCCAACCGGCCCGCACACATACACGTGACGCCCGGGTTGCCAGGCGCTTAGGATTTCCTGGAGGTTCATGCCATTCGTTGAATCCCCGTCATCGAACCACAGTCTCGCGTGTTCCCCACAAACTTCCATCACTTGTCTTCTAAGTGGCATGCTCTCCTTGCTTCTGGCGGCGTAATGCAAGGCGTATGTAGCTCCACCCGTTTCTAGATGACTTGCCATAGATAATATCGGGGTGATGCCAATTCCTCCGGCAACTAATAGGTGTTCCTGGGCGCCGGTAGCCAGTGGAAAATAATTCTTCGGTCCGTCAAACTCCACGACGTCACCCACCCCTGCAATGTCGTGCATGTATGCAGAGCCACCCCGGCTTTGCGGTTCGCGCTGAACACCTATTCTGTAAAATCCCACTTCGGAGGGCGGATTGATGATTGAGTAAGATCGTAGGATCTCTGGGCCGCTATCTGGTCGGATATGAATAGTGATATGAGCTCCCGCAGTGTGAGCGGGGAGAGCCATGTCATCAATGCCAACAAGCTCATACAATTTCGTTTTCGGCGTATCTTCGGTGATTGATTTGATCTTCGCAAACATAAAATAAGTTGACCAGCATCAATTGTAGGAATCAAATTGCATCCAGCAGGGATGCTTAGACATGCTCGATGCGATTTCGAAAATGCGCTAAACCAATTTATTAGAGGCGCCTTAAAAAGATCTGCAACCAAAGTTAAGATCTGCGACGGCAATTTCAGATGAATTGGCCTTTGGAAAAATTGTAATCCGCTCCTCGTCTTTTCAGAAATTGTTTGTTTCGATGGACCTATCGGTGTCTCCGATGACTGACCTTGCCCCCGTTCGACGAATCCCATAGCTGGCGGAATTATGCGGCTTCGCCCTGCTGAGCCGCGAACCAGTTCTTCTCGAATGTCATGGGACTGACGTAGTCGAGTGTCGAGTGTAACCGGCGTGCATTGTACAAGCCGTCAACACAACGCCCATATCACCGAGTCAAGGGAAGTTCTCTATCGTTGGCACCCGTGGTACGGGCATACGGTATGGATTTTCACCACGATAGAGAGGAAGAACGCCGAGTCAGTGCTGCGCTGTGGACGAGAGCCGTTAGACACGGCGGGTTTGCTGGAGGTACCGCAATGGATGTTCGATCCCGTTGCCTGCTGTCGCATCACCTCGGCAACGTCTCCCACCGTCAGCTGTGAAGCATTGAGGGAACTGAAGCACCTGCTGGCGCAGGCGCCTGCTGCCACGCAGCGCGGTATGGTACAAGCTGAGCACCATCCTTTGCTCCGTACAGGAGGTGCTGATGCGACGCCAGACCAGCCCGCAACCGGGCGCTCAACTCGACTTGTTTCATCCTTTTTCGAAGACGCCACAGTGGACGCACCTGCCGCAGGAGGTCCGGCAGGAGGCAGTGCGCTTGCTGGCGCAACTGCTGCGGCAACACCGTCGCGGGCTGTTCGCCGTCGTACACGAGCCGGAGGTGGGCGATGAGTGACAAGATTCGGGCACAGCATCTGACACGCAAGGCCATGCTGTACGTCCGCCAGTCGTCGGCCTACCAGGTCAGCCACAATCTGGAGAGCCAGAAGCTGCAGTATGCGATGCAGGATCGTCTGCATCAGTTGGGCTGGAACGAGATCGAAGTGATCGACGAGGATCTGGGGCGCTCTGCGGCCGGAACACAAACGCGCACGGGCTTCGAACGGATGGTGGCAGAGGTCTGTCTTGGGCACGTCGGCGCAGTTGCCGCTCGTGAGGTTTCGCGATTTGCGCGCAACAGTCGCGAGTGGCAGCAGCTGGTTGAGGTGTGCCGCATCGTCGACACGGTGCTCGTTGATCAGGAGACCGTGTACGCGCCACGGCAGAGCAACGATCGTTTGCTGCTCGGCTTAAAGGGCAGCCTGAACGAATACGAGCTGGATCTGCTGCGTCAGCGTTCGCTCGAAGCTCGGCGGGAGAAGGCCAAACGCGGCGAACTCGTCGTCGCGGCGCCGGTGGGTTACTGCAAGACTGAAGACCAGCGCCTGGAGAAGGATCCGGATTTGCGCGTGCAGGGCGCCATTCGCTCGGTGTTCCGCCAGTTCGGCGCGATTGGATCGGTGCGTCAGACATTGTTATGGTTCCTGGAGCACGGCCTGCGGTTGCCGGCATGCACGCCGCGCGGCGAAATCCAATGGAAACGGCCCAGCTACGGCACGGTGTACCGGATTCTGACCAACCCGATCTACGGTGGCGCGTATGCCTATGGCAAGACCGAATGCACGATCAATTACGAAGGCGGGGAACCGCGCAAACGTGATCGCCGCAAACCTCGGGATGAGTGGCTTGCGCTCATTCCCAATGCCCACGACGGGTACGTTCAGTGGGACGAATTCGAGCGGGTCCAGTGCGCGATCAATGGCAACCTGCGTCTGGCCGGACACGCTGGCGCCCCAAAGAACGGCGAGGCCCTACTGGCGGGGCTGTTGCGCTGTCGGCGCTGCGCGAGCAAGCTGACGCTACACTACACGGGTAACAGGCACGACGCCTTGCGCTATAGCTGTCATCGCGGCTGGCTGGACAAGGGACAACCGCGTTGCATTGCGTTCGGTGGCACGCGCGCGGACGCGGCCATCGCCGAGGCGGTCTTGCAGGTCGTTCAACCGGCGGCAATTGAGGCGGCAATCTTGGCGCGCGAAGAAGAGACCCTGAAGCAGGATGAAGTGCTGGCCGCGCTACAGCGGGATCTGCAGGCGGCACGTTATACCGCCCAACGCGCGCAGAAACAGTACGACGCTGCTGATCCTCAAAACCGGCTTGTCGCCGACGAACTGGAGCGGCGCTGGAATGATGCGCTGCTGCGCGTGGAGGAAGTGGAATCGCATATCGAGCAACAGTCGCGCACATCCGGTCAGACACCGCCTGCCCAGCCCGATGAGTTTGCCGATCTTGCTGCAGCGTTGGAATCGATCTGGCCGCAGGCCGACGCCCGACTGAAGAAGCGTATTGTGCGCACCCTGATCCACGAAGTCGTGGTCGACGTCGACAACGCAACGAGCGAAATCGTGCTCGTCATCCACTGGAAAGGCGGAGTACATACCGAGATTCGTGTGCCACGGCGGCGTCGCGGTGAGAACACCACGCATACGTCACGCGAAGCGATTGATGCCGTGCGCCAGCTCGTCCGTATCTGTCCGGATCTGGTGATTGCTGGCGTGCTCAATCGCAATGACCTGCGAACCGGCCGGGGTAACTTCTGGACCCAGGAGCGAGTCACCGCGTTGCGTAGCCACCATCAGATCCCTGTCTATTCGAGCGAGCGACGTGCCGCTGAAGGATGGATGACGTTGACCGAGGCTGCGGCGTTCGTCGGCGTGAGCCCCGGAACGCTCAGGCTTGCGGTCGAGCGCAACGAGATCGTAGCCGAACATCCGTTGCCCAATGGTCCGTGGATCTTCAATCGCAATTCGCTGGGCGGGGATGCCGTCTCCGAACTCGTGGCTAGGGCACGTGCACGGCGCGGATACCCCACAAAACCAATGGCACAACAGGGCTCTCTAGATTTATCAAGCACATAGCGAGGTTGGGCAGTATGAAACACACTTGTAAAAGTTCAGCCAGTCAATCACCTCATCCATTGCGGCACGCCGCGTGGCGAAGTGCCGTCCATGCATGCGTGCTACCTTCAACGAACCCCACAGACTTTCGGTCGGCGTATCCCAACAATCGCCGCGTCGGCTCATTGACGAACGCATGCCATAGGCCTTCAACGTGTCCTGAAACAGGCCGCTGCAATACTGGCTGCCCCGGTCGCTATGCACGATTGCGCCGGCTTCAGGGCGGCGCCGGAACCTCGCCATGCGCAATGCGTCCGTGACCAGTTCAGCCTTCATGTGCGGCTGCATCGACCAGCCCACCACCTGCCGGCTGAACAGGTCGATGATGACCGCGAGGTACACCCACCCTTCGGCTGTCGCCAGATAGGTGATATCGCTCGTCCAGACCTGGTTCGGCGCAGTTGCAGTGAAGTTGCGCTCCAGCAGATTTGGAGCAACCGGCAAATCGTGGTTCGAGTTTGTCGTCGCAATGTACTTGCGCTTGTGGCGAGCCCGAATGCCATGCTGCGCCATCAGCTTGCGAACCCGCTCCTTGCCCACGCGCACGCCATGCGTGAGCAGCTCCTTCCACATGCGAGGCCAGCCGTATTCGCCCTTGACCTGCGTGTGAATCCCCTTGATGTGCGCAAGCAGTGCGTCGTTACTCACGCGGCCTCGGTGCGGCTTGACCTGCGCGGTGCGTTGCCGGCGTTGATGATATCCGCTGGGACTGACTTCCAGCACTTCGCATAGGACCGAGACCGGCCAGAGGCGTCGATTGCGCTCGATGAACGCGTACTTCACGTCGACTCCTTGGCGAAGTACGCGGCGCTTTTAAAATATCTCGCTCCATCTTCAGGCGTGCCACTTCGGCACGCAGCCGTGCCAGTTCCATCTGTTCCGGGCTCACAGGCTTCGTGCCTGCTCCTGTCAGCTTGCCTTCCCGGTCAGCCTTCACCCAGTTGTACAGCGTCTGTTCCACCACACCCAATGTCGCCGCCACCGCCGCCATGCTTTGCCCGGCCTTGACCAGCCGCACCGCTTCCAACTTGAACTCGAGTGTGTATTGCGCTCGCTTTGCCTTGCTTGTCATCGTTCTCTCCTTGCTTGAGTTTACCTACTCAGCAAGGGATTCGTTTTTTGGGGGCAAGCTCAGACATGTGTTTGTTGACCGTACTCCTTACCGTTCTCGCCATCCGCCGTGCAACGGGCACGTATCCATTTGATGGGCAATCGTCGTACCAATAAGAAGCTGTTGCGAAATTGAGTTTGGGGTCGTGCCGACGCTGAATGTCCGAACTCACCCGTGCTGGGTGGCGTTGCGCCAAGCCGCGTCGGTCAGCAGCTTTCTTGCATAACTGTTGCCAGTCGTGGTAATGCTGCCCTGACCGCCTTCAGCTTTGGTGACGGTCGAGGTGCCTGGTGCCCGCGCGACAACTATGATGCCGGCGCGTGTTGCCTCAAGAAGGAATGTTACCCGACCGATTGTTGTCGTTTTGCCTTTTTCATCTCTTTGATGGTTTGCCGGGCACGAAGCGCCCGGCCTCTTCGGCTTTCAGTTTTTCCCCAACTTAAGCTTCAACCGGCGTATCGGCGGACTTCCTAATTGTCGCGCACCAGTTGCCGTAACACCAGCCGCTAACCAATCGCCGCATTGGTCAATCCGATAGATGTATTGAGCAATTCAATTTCTCATCTGCCAGATCGACGCATAAGCTTTGTACGTAGTAAGCAGTTCGCAGCGATTTGGGATGGTCTCCGTTCTAGTTGAGCGTCCTTGAGGACGCGAACGACAGGAGCGAAATCGAATAGACAGAGACAGAGCGCACGGGCCATGGGTCGAATTCCTGGCGCTGGTTGCGCCTCGTGCGCTTCCCAATCCTATTGGCTGGTTTCCGTCTGCTATCGACGCTGTTCTGCTTATTGACTTCTTGCAGCAATGTGCAGCAATGGTTAGGCCGGAGTGACGTGCCAATGACTGATTTCTCAGCATCTTCAGCGAGCACTCGCTTTCTGCTGCTGCGTGCTTGAATAGGGCACGGTAGTCGGTGCCAGATTGATAGCAGGGCGAGTCCGACCAAGAACAGGAGCAAAGAACAGGAGCACGCAACCCAGAGATATGCCAAGTCCGGAAGGGAACCAGTGGTAGTTTGGCCTGAAGGGGCGCGTCGACGTACATATAGCAACTTGGCCTGATACGCGGCCAAGGGGTCGGCCGGTTGCCAAGGCGTTGAAACTCGACAAGACGCCAGTTAAAACAGACCCGCTGGGCTCCTGTGACCTGCCCCGTCAAGCGCCCGCGCATTGGATCGGACAAGGACACCCCGATGTGCCAGTCGGCAAAATTTGTGCGAACGGACATCGACTTTACTTGACGGCAATCGCATCGTCGGCCCGGCTTTGCCAGTTGTCTTTTGAAATACGATGTAACCGATGTAGTCGCATTGGGTATCCCCCGAACTGTTGAGGAAGGACGTAGCTATGGCGAACGAACTGAGTCTAGAAGATTTTGAGACACCTTCTCTACAAGAGAAATCGGCGAAAATTTTTAGTTATATTACGCCGCAATTGGAGCGACCCAAAGGCATCTTTCCTTTGTGTAGGAGCGACATACTTACTGCCGCTGTACAAGTAATTAAGAAAGGGGGTGAAAACAACCTCCACTCTCATGCCGGGATGGACGGGTTCTGGTTCGTTCTAAAAGGGAAAGCGCGATTTTATGGAGAGCAGAATGTCTTGCTCGCAGAACTTAACCCTTTCCAAGGGATTTTTATCCCGCGCGAAGTAAGCTATTGGTTTGAGAGTGGAAGTGATGAATTGCTCGAACTCCTGCAAGTGGAGGCGTTTGCAAAAGGCGTCAAAAACACCCGAACTGATTTGGAAAAGAAGAAGGCAGGACAAGTCAATTTTCAGGTCTTTAAAGAAGGCTGAGCTTCAGATTTTTTGCCTCAATATACCATGGCGAGTCGCCGCGGACAGTGACTGAGGGTGAAGTTGGTTGGCCAGCGCAGTTCAAATTGCTGCACAGGGCCTGTGTACGTACGGCGCGGATTTGAGTTCTGCAGCAAAGCAGAGCAATAGGTGCACGAGCGCCCTTATTCGAGCCGCTTCCCTTTGCGTGTGGTTCCCTTGGGACCGGGAGCAAAGGCCGAAGAGGTATTGCGGGTATTGCGCGTCGCTGATGATGCGTCAAGACACCCTTGATTCCGGAGTGTTGACCGAGCGACTGCACCATGCTGGGCGAGCCGATCGATACCATCGCGGGACGGTGCTGCGAGATGAGGCGCTGTATTCCTCGATACTATGAACAAAATCGGGTCGCTGTACGGTGTCGAGTCGCATTTGTGAAAGAGAGGATTCAATGAGCGCAGCTGCTCCGATCCACGAGTTGGCCGACTTGGTGCAAGACGATAGGATCCACCGTACCCTTTATACAGATCCAGCCATCTTCGAATTGGAGATGGACAAAATCTTTGGTCGTGCTTGGGTATTCATCGGACACGAAAGCCAGGTGCCGAACGCGGGCGATTTTCTGACCACCACGATCGGTACGCGTCCGGTTTTGCTATCCCGCCACAGTGACGGACAAGTCTACGTGTTGTATAACCGATGTGGCCATCGAGGCGCGCTAGTTTGTAATGAGCACTTTGGCAATACGGGAAAGAGCTTCCGCTGTGCATATCACGGCTGGACTTTTAGAACCGACGGTAGGCTATTAGCGGCGCCACTTAAAAACGGATACCCGGAATGCTACGATCTCCGAGGGCCTGAGTTCAGCATGAATGCTATCCAAACGGAAAGTTATCGCGGATTTATTTTCGCTTGCGCGGCGAACGTGCCTTTGATGTCGTTCGAGGATTACATCAACCTCATGAAACCAACGATTGACGATATCGTTGATCGTGCTCCTGAGGGGCAGGTGCGGGTCTCACGCAAAGCGCACCGGTATGTTTACTATGGTAACTGGAAGGAACAGACGGATAATGCGGGAGACGTGTACCATCCACCTTATGGTCATGAATCGACAATGACTCAAGGTGAGCGGCAATTTCAGCGCAGGGAGGGTCAAGATGGCGTCAGCTTGGCTGAAGGCACGGCGGCCCTGTCACCATGGGACCAGCTTCGCCTGCACGTTCTTCCAAGCGGCAACAACTGTATTGGTCCGATACCGGGGGCAGAGAAAGAACGAACTGGACCTGTATGGGCGAAGTATATGGAGTCACTCGTCCTCACGCATGGCAAAGCCCGAGCAACAGAAATTGTGAAGGAGAAGTTTCACGCTGGTTTTTTTTGGCCTAACCTTATATTGCATATGCTCAGCCAGCATGTTCGGGTAGTACATCCTATAGCTGTGGATAAAACAGAGGTGCGCGTATATCCAATCGAGCTTGTCGGTGCTCCAGAAGAAATGAACAGAGCAGTGATCCGATATATGAATGTGACGCATTCGCCGGCCTCGTTGATTCAGACCGACGATCTAGAGTGCTTCCGCCGAGTTCAGTTGGGTCTTCAGAGGACGTCGCCGGAATGGGTCATTCTGGGTAGAGGGTACAGGCCGGGCGAAAACCTTGAAGGAGCTATCCAAGATTTCGGTACCAGTGAAGCGGCCATCAGGGCGCATTACCGAGCTTGGAAGAAGTACATGGTAAGTTAGCTTAGCAGAGCGGCAGTTCTGTCATTTAATGGGTGGGAGAACGTGGATGAGCGTGCTTGGAAAAGTCTCACAGTTTCTGGCGCAAGAGGCGCGTCTGCTTGATGAAGGAAAGTTCGAAGAATGGGCTACGTTGTTTACCGAGGACGGCTACTATTGGATGCCTGCGTCTACGGATCGGAGCAATCCGTATTCGGAAATTTCAATCTTCTTTGACGACCGGTTGCTGATGCAGGAGCGGATCGCTCGGTTGAGACATCCCCGGGTTCACGCGCAGTTACCCCCGAGCAGAACGTCCCGCTTGGTCGCCAACATATCGCTAGAAACTCCTAGGAAAGGTGAGGAGCAGCTAGACGGCGATGTCCTTGTTCGTTCGAAGTTACTAATGGGCGAATTTCGCCCCAACGTGGTTCCCGACGAGGGTAACCGACGATTTTTCACTGGAACGTGTTGGCACTTACTCAGACCGAGCGCCGAATCCTACAAAATGCGATGGAAACGGGTAGACATAATTGATGCGGATGCTGCACTAGCTCCCATCTCGGTATATTTCTGAAAAGGCGATAGAGAAACGGGGAAGATTACTTAGAAATTGCTGCGAGATAAAAACATAGGACAATTAATACGTAAGACTGCTAACGTTATCCAGTTGATGCTAAGGACATTACGCAAAGGTTGCCCGTGTAATGCTATGGGGCTTATTCATCGAGCAATTATCTCGAAGACAGGCAGTGAGCGACGAACAGATGAGGCTTGCGCAAGCCGGCTTCTACCTATTTCGCAAGCACACTCGGCGCGAGAATTTTTATCTGACCGGGATCGCACCCTTCCCTCGGAAATTTTCAATCTAGTTGTCGCCTGAATGTTGCATTTATGCGGCCGTTTTGAGTTCCAGACGTTGCTCCTTCCGGTCAGCTTTTTGGGTTGCCGGTTTTTCCGGATTCAAGTGCACAATCATGACCGGCTGCCAGTTTCGCGTGGCGCCACTCCAGCGCTCGGGGTGCCTTTGCCTGGCTGCTTCGTAGAGCTCGACCCGTTTGCTGAGCAGCACAGTGTCCAGGCCCGCGTGGCGCTGTGCAGGTGTCACGAAGCCGATGGCGCTGTGACGGTGTTCTTCGTTATACCAATGAACGAACGTGCCGACCCATTGCCTTGCGCCCAGGAGGTGCTCAAACGGGCGCTGCGGATAGCTCGGCCGATACTTCATCGTTTTGAAGATGGATTCGCTAAAAGGGATATGTGATCGATCACATATCCCTTTATATGTTGCGGCCAAAGATATGTTACCTGCGGCGCAGAACGCCAGTATCCGGGGGAGATCCTGGCGTGCAGGCGGCACATATTTTTTGGAAGATGTTGGCTATATCCCCCTGAGAAACGTCATCAATGACGGCAAGTGGCGTTGTCGCAGGGGTTCCGCCGGTTGCCCGGAAACATCGACGCTTGCCAGCGCTTTCGCCTTCATTTCCAAGTCAACCTCAGCGTAGATATTCGTCGTGTCCAGCGAGACATGTCCCAGCCACGCCCGGATCGTATTGATGTCGACGCCGCTGCGCAGCATATGGACGGCAGTCGTGTGGCGGATGTTGTGCGGGCTGACCCGCTTGGCCTGTATGGATGGCATCTCATCGCTTGCCATCTCAGCGTAGTGGGTGACGAGACGGTGGATACCGAATCGCGTCATCGGCTTGTTCGCGCGACCGAGGAAGACGACCTGGTCGGTGCCGCGTCCGTTAATTAGCTTTTCTAACAAAGGCATCATCATCGGCCAGAGTGGACACATCCGTATTTTGTTGCCTTTTCCGTGGATCCGCACCGACGGTGGATCGTCGAGATGAAGATGGTCAATGGTCAGGCGTGCGGCTTCGTCAGCCCGGGCACCGCTATTGTACAGAAACAGCAGCAAGCAATAGTCGCGTAAGCCAAGCACGGTATGCCGGTCTGGTTGGCGCAGCAGTGCATCCATCTCGGCCTTTTCAAGGTAGGTGATCAGGGTCTTGTCCGTCTTCTTGAATGGCACCAGGCGAACGTCGGTGCACCAGGACAGATGCACAGGTGAGCGCATGCCGATGAAGCGGGCCAGCGAATGGATGGTCCCAAGGCGCTGGTTGCGCGTCACGCCAGTGCAATGCCGTTCCCGCTCCAGATAGTCCAGGAATTGCCGCACGACCGAAGGGGATAGATCGGTGACAGCCATCTTGTCGATCGCGACGCCAGTACGCTTGCTTGCAAATGGCAGGAGCAGTGTCAGCGTGTCGCGGTAGCTCGCCTGCGTGTTGCGAGACAGATTGCGTTCACCGACCAGATATTCGAGGAGGAAACGGCGAATCCATGTGCCGAGTAGATTCCTGTCAATCATGATTGCCTCCGCAGTCTGCGTACCTGGCGAAGCGCCGGCTGGCTTCTTGAAGCAACTCCGGAGTCATTTGCAGATAGCGCTGGGTCGAGCTTATCTCAACGTGCCCGAGGTACGTTGCCAGTTGCGGCAACAGACGTTGCACATCCTGGCCGGATCGGTACCAGGCAATCACTCTGTGGACGGCTGCCGTATGACGGAGATCATGCATTCGTGGCGGACGCAGCTCGCCCGGTGGACATTCAATGCCTGCGACGCGTCGTACGCGCTGAAACAGCGTGATGACACGCGGATAGTTCCAAAGCGCTCCGGTACGAGACGCAAAGAAACGCGAATCTTCGCCGTCTGGCATATGAAGTCGGCGGCGACGATCGGCAAACGTCGTCAATTCTACAGTCAGTTTCGGACCAATCGGCACCAGCCTCGTCTTGTGGAATTTGCTGTTGCGGACAGTAATGATTCTCCGTTCAAGATCGACATCGTGCAGGGTCAGCCCCAGCGCCTCGCTGACGCGTAGTCCGCTTCCATACAACAGCAGGATCAGGGTCCGGAACATCGGTGCTTGTAGCGGACTCTGGGCGCTCTCCAGCACGGACGTAGCGTCGAGCAGTCGCTGCAGTTCTGACGTCGAATAGACATAAGGAGTTTGTTGCGGCGGGAACTTGGGCAGAGTCGTTGGCAGTGGCGATACTGCGACATGCCCTCGGCTGATAGCGAACCGATAAAAACCGATCAGCAATCGGTACTTGGTCCGCCAATTTGAGCTAAGTGGACCCGTGCCTTGCAGGTAACTCAGGACACGTTCTGATTGAAGGTCGGTGATATGCACATCACCCATCTGACGTCCGAATCGACGCAGTGACCGCCAGGCAGTCTTTGAGCGCAAGCCGAGTGACTGTTGTAAAGCGATATAGGCCTCGATGACAGTGGCGAGTTTCATAGCAGTTCTCCCAGGTCGAAGTCACCCACCTCGCGAAGCGCCGCGAGGTTCACCTTGGCATACGTGTGGGTTGCCTCTGTACTGCGATGACCGAGGTGATCGCCGATCTCCTTGAGCGTCAGGCCGTCGGCAACAAGTCGCGTCGCGCACGCATGTCGAAGCGCGTGCGGGCCCCGATGGACGACCTCGATGCCGAGGTTTAGAAACTTCCGACTGACGATCTTGTAGATGGCTGCCCGCGTCAGTGGTCGCTGAGGCGAGTGCAGTCCGATAAATACCTCAGGGTACCGTGTCGACGGACGCACGATGTCGATGTAGCGGGCCAATGCTTCTGCCATTGACGGCAACAACGGATACACCTGGGGTTGCCTTCGCTTGAGCCGGAATATCCGAATGACACGTTGTTGCCAGTCCACCTGATCAAGCCGCAGAGTCGCAATCTCGGTGGCACGCATGCCATAGATGGACAACAACATGAGGATTGCGCGGTCGCGTATATATTGGGGCGCATCGATCAAGGTACAGGCCAATAGCCTTTGCACGTCACTCCAATCTGGAGCATAAGGCAACGACTCTTGTGCGTATATGCGCGGACCACGTATTGCATCGGCCAGTTGAGAACGACACCATCCCTGCGACGCAGCATAGCGCAGGAAATTCCTCAATAAGGCTGCGACCGTCGCGACCGTCCGTCGGCTCCAGTGATGAGCGACGTCATCGATGAAGTAGGCATCGATGTCGCTAGGCCAAAGAAGTTGCAATTCACGATTGCCTACGTCGCACCAGATCAGGAAATCCCGAACACGGCATCGCCAACCGACAATGGTTGAGTCGGTAAAGCCACGTTCGTCACGCATCCACAAGCAGTACTGATCGAGCTTCTCCTGAAATTCGTAATTATCGACAGATTCGTTCCACCACCCGAGAAACCGAAGCCATGGACGAGTGACGTCGATAAACCTTCGCCTTGTCGTACGTGCACTCTGGAACGCCATCCTCCGGTCAGCAAGCGCCTCCAGCCCTTCCATGTCGAAGCCGTCTTTAAGATCCCCATCAAGCAGCCGGGCGGCCCATAGCAACTCATTGCATTTGATCCGCATCGACCAGTACGTGGCACCCGTATCGGAGCAGTGTTGGAGATAGCGCTCACGCTCGGCGGCGAGCGGCCCGTCTTGATGGCGCCGCAGGGCCGTCGCGGATAACAATAGTTTCTCAAACATGGCGAACCTCCAGTTGATGGATGGATCACCAGAACACTCCAATTGATATGTTGCGTCAAGAGCGCCAAATCCTGCCTACTTACGACAACCGATAGCCTCGCGCAACATCCTTTTGGCCGCAACATATAATGGATTGTCATTGCTCACCGCCGGGCGACTAAACGAGGGCATCACCCCCAGCGCCTGCAGCGTGGCCAGCATGGTGGCGCCTTTCATCGGACTGCCGTTGTCGGAGTGCAGCACCACCTGATCGCGCGCGATGTTTTCGCGTGCGCAAATGTCACGCATCACTTCGCTTGCCAGCTCACTGCTTTCTCCTTCATAGACCTGCCAGCCAACGATTTTTCGGCTAAAAATGTCCATGAACAAATACAGGTAAAAATAGATCCCCTTGACCTGTGTCGGCAAATAGGTGATGTCCCAACTGAACAACTCGGCCGGCGCAGTCGCACACAGCGCACGCGGCTTGCTGCGCGGTTTTGCCGGCCTTTCAGCACCACGGTGCTTGAGCTGATTCTCGGCCTTCAGCACGCGGTAGAAGGTCGATTCAGAGGCAACGTATTGCCCGCGGTCGGCCAGCCGGGGCACGATCTGGCTTGGCGGAAGATGGCCGAATTCGGGCGAGTTGGCAATCGCCAGCAGGCGCTGGCGTTCGAGCATGCTCAGCTGATTTTTGGGCGACTGTACCCGTGCCGGCCGGCGATCGCCGGCACCGGCACCGGCAGCCTGATCGTTTTGCCAGCGTTGCAAGGTGCGTTCGCTCAGCGAAATGACCTTGCAGGCACGCGCCTGGCGTGCACCTGCAACGATCGCCTCGGCCACCATGGCCATCACCTGCTCGCGCTCTGGAAGGCAGGTCATTGCGCCTCGTCCTCCCACAGCGCGCGGAACTTTTTTTGCAGAATCAGCAACGCAGCCGCCTCCGCCAGTGCCTTGTCCTTGCGTATCAATTCGCGCTTAAGCTTCACGTTCTCGTCTTTCAACGTCCGTACTTCGCGGGTGCCCGATGACTCTTGTCCGCCTGCACAAAAGGCGGTCTGCCAGCTTGTCAGATGATGGGCGAATATGCCTCTTTCGCGGCACCACGCCTGCAAGGCTTCCCCGGACAAGCCATGGGTTTCCTGCAAAGCGACCAACTGCTCTGCAGCAGTCCAGTCCTGGGGGCGTTTCTCTCGCGTCGCCGGCACACCGCTCTTGGTCACAGATTTCCTTTTCATCCAATATTTTAACGTGTAGTAGCCGACATTCAGGTCTTCTGCGACCGACTTAACCGATCGGTCGCCGCGTGAAAATACCTTGACCAGGGCCTGCTCGATAAACGCTTCAGAATGCTTTGCTGTCATTGCTGCCTCTATATATGAGATCGATATTTAGAGACGACAACCAGTCCCGCCGCAGGACGATGAACGCCGTGTGCGCCTTTGCGATGCGAACAGAAATCCCAAACCTGGCATCCTGAGGGGGCGGGTTCCGCTGCGCTCCACCCGTAACACCCACCCCCTAATTCCGGAAAGGATGTTCGAAAAATGAAGCAAAAAAACCGAACCCAACCCAACTTTGGAAACCAGATCAGACATTCTTATTTCAAGAAAGACACACGACAAGTAGCCTGACACAGGGGGCTGGACCCGTTAGGCCAACGCGGGGCGCCCACATGCGCAAGAAGACCCGTCGGGATGCACTTGTACCGCGATCTGTTTGAAGGTAACTGGCGAGCGCCTCCCCAACATCGGATAGAAGCGGTACGTGTTCAACCATTCGTCCTTTGCCATGTATAACGAGTTCTCCTGACCGCCAGCGGATGTCGCCAAGCTCAAGCGCGACAATTTCTCCGGCACGTAACCCGAGCCGAGCCAACAACAGCAAGATGGCATAGTCGCGGCGCCCGCGCGGAGTTGATCGGTCAGTAGAAGCAATGATGACTTCTTCTTGCTCAGGCGTGAGGAATGTTGGCACGGACGATTGCCGGCACTTGCGGACCGTCGGTACCGATTCATACAGGTCATGTGGCGTATAGCCACGCAGAAACAAGAAATGGCAAAACGAGCGGAGGGACACCGTCATGAGTCGCATGTACTCGCCGGACCGACCTCTACTGCGAGCAAGCAAGTGATTTCGAATCGTTACGGCGTCGAATGCATCGGGCAAAACAGTGCCGTTACCGACATCCTGGCAATCGAGGAAGTCGCGAATGAATGGTCCGTAGACGAGCACTGAGTTCTTTGCCAGCCCACGTTCCTGCCTCAGGTAATCCACGTAACGGTCATGTATATCGGCGACCGCCGACTGACAGTTTACCGACGGTAAATGCACGATTCCTTCGTTACGCAAATAGACAAGAAACAGCCGTAATACCGCAAGCTCAAACTGAACTCGGGGAGCCGGTGCATTGCTCAGGCGTTTCATGAACAAGGCGGCGTCGGACTCGTCGAGATGGGCCAGGTCGATGTTCTGGCTCTTCATCCAGAGAGAGAAGGCTGCCAAGACCCTTCGCTTCTTGCCAAGCGTGACCTCGGAATATCGCGCCGCCCTTAGACGGTCAAGGAATGCATCAACGTGACGGGCCGGCAGTCCGTCGGATGAGCCGACTGAGTTTCTCGCCTTCATGTGATTTCTCCTGGCCAGCGCAATAGCCAGCCTAGAGAGATCATAGGATTATGCCGACTCAATCGTTATTCGAGGGCGTGCCCTGCACCATGGGCGACTACGACGCGGCATAATCCGGGAGTCGGCATAACATTCTCGAAAGAGATATCAGGCCGTTTGCAACAGCGAGAAATTCATGGCTCTTCGCTGACACAGTCGCGGGCGCAAAGGCGAGCGCCATGGTCTACAGTCTCGTGCTGACCTGCCGGGCATGCAAGGTCGAGCCCTATGCCTATCTGCATCATGTGCTCAACGAGCTGCCGCAACGAGCGCCGGGGGCTGACATCGGCGACTTATTGCCGTTTAACTTCGCCAAACGCACGCAGCTTGTGACAACCCACGTCTGAAGAGACTACGCTCTGGGGTCCAATCGGCGTTCGACACGCTGCCGGCATGAGTCGATCATTGATCGCGACGTGCACGTGCTCCGCTATAGCCGCGTGCGGAACCAACGCGGCTATAGCGACCTCCGTTAAAATAGCGGGATGCTCGCTCTCTCGCAACGACCAGCGGAAATCATCCTATGACCAGGACAAATCTCAGGGCCATCAGCATTGCTCCCGACCACAATAAGGCTCATCTGTCGAAGGGGCAAAAGGCATTCAACACGCTGATCAAGCAGATCGAAAAGCGGCGTGCCCGGCTGAGTGCCTGGGAGGCTGCAATGCCTGCCTTCCATCGGAAATACCTTAGCGAGTTCGCGCCCCTTGAGCAAACTTCCATCGACTTGCGTACCAAGCTCGTTTATCGCCTGGACCAAACATACGATATGAAGGGGCTGACCAAATCCGAGCGGCGCACGATTGCCGACCTGATCAGCGACTTGGCGGGGGAGTTGGTCGCCGAGAGCGATGATCCGGAGCTTAAAACGATTTACAACCGTTACAGCGAATCTGACTTTGACAGTGAAGCTGCCGCCGAGTTTGACGATATGAAATTGGCGCTCGAGGCCATGCTCGGCGTTGAGTTAGGCGACGACGTTGACATGAGTTCGCCCGAGGATGTGCTGCAGCGCGCGCAGGCGCAAATGGAGCAGCTCCGAAAACAAGATGCCGTCGAAAACCAAGCTCGTGAAGAACGCCGCGTGAAACGAAAAAAGACCCCTAAACAACTCGCCGCAGAGGCACGAGAACAAGCGGAGCAGGCAGAGCTCAGTTTATCGATTCGCGAGGTCTACCGAAAACTAGCCAGCGCTCTGCATCCTGATCGAGAAACTGATCCGCAGGAACGTGAGCGCAAGACCGCTCTCATGCAAAGGGCCAATCAGGCGTATAGCAAAAACAGCCTGTTGCAATTACTTGAGTTGCAGTTGGAGCTGGAACATATCGACCAAAGCGCCATCAACAACATCGGCGAAGACCGGTTGAAACACTACAACAAGATACTAAAGGAACAGGTCGGTGAACTCGACCACGAAATCCTGCATGTCGAGAACGGATTCAAGCACAGCTACGGAATTCCACCCTTCATTGAGGTGTCGCCCGCCACCATCATGCGCAATCTTGCCGCTGATATCTTCTCGCTGCAGGAGAGCCTCCACGCCCTTGAACATGACCTGCTCGTATTCGAAGACATGAAGCAACTGAAGGAATGGCTAAAGATTGTGAAGCGGTCATTGGCCGCGCCGCGTTACAACGATATGCCGTTTTAGCGGACCGCTGATCCTCACGCTTCCTTCGTAGTGTGGAGAAAACACCGCTTACATATGAAGGCACATGTGCCCGTGTTTTTTAGTGACTGGCATGCGCTTGGACGCTACGGGGAATCTGTTGCATACCCATACTGTACATACAGTGGGGATGGAAATGAGCGCGCTTCCGGCGAACATAGAGGACATAACTGGATAGCGTCAACTACGATGACCGCCTGCGCGACAACTATGATGTCCGGTCGACGGGGGTAATTGTCGCTGTCAGTTGGCTATAGTTGTCGCTCCATTTTGTTCGTCGGGGGGTAATTGGCGCCGCCGCTCTTTCTGCTTGTCGTTGGCGCTGCGCCGCCGATAGCTTTCGACATTCAGTTCGAAGATCGTTGAGTGGTGAACGAGGCGGTCGATGGCGGCGACGGTCATGCCAGGGTCAGGAAACACGTCGTTCCAGCCTGAGAATGGCTGATTGGCCGTTATTATGTGGAATTGAGCGATTTTTCAAATCAATGTCTCTTTCGTCTTGGCGAGTCAGCCCGATCCGGTGTCGGTGTGGTCTCAAGGCGCCGGAGCAGGCGGTCTACCGCTTCCTGATCGCCCTCTACTGCTGCACGTTCGTCGTCGGTCAGCGGTATTTCCTGCAGCATTCGTATCATGCCGGTCTTCGATTGGATTAGGTCGGCGCGCGACGATTCCTTCGGAACGTAGAAGTCACAACGTGCGCAAGCCATGCGGTGCGGACACTGATCGAAGAACTCATAAGAGCAGAGGCCATGGCCGAGATCGTAATATCGCCACGGCTCGTCCACATGGCCATGCTCGATTGCTTGACGATCGATGAGGACGTTCATCATCCTCAGGTTTCGCTGGAAGTACTGGGCTTCCGAATAGGCTCGGGCGAGCCGGGTTGGTGTGAAGGTCACGTAGTGTTGTGTGGTCACGGGTGAACGATGGCCGAGCCACGCCTGTAGTTCGAACAACGTCATCGGTTCGCGGGCGTTGAACAATTGACTCGCAATGGTGGAGCGCGCGCGGTGGCTGCTGATCTGACCGCGTGCATCCGCCTGCGGAATGCCGGCTTTGCGGCAAAGCATAGGAATCAGCCGTTTGTTCAGGTACGCGCGTGGAATTGCTCGTGCGCGGTACGAGAACAGGAAATCAACTCGCTCGCCAGTCTTGATGTCGAGCGCGGCTGGTTGTGTGGGGCGTAGGTGCTCCCAGGCGGTTAGCGCCTCACCGACGATGGCGTCGATTGGTTTGATGAATGCCGTCCCGGTCTTGTGAACCGGAACGTCAAGCATCCAGCACTGCGTTCCTTGTTGTCCTATCGATGGTTCCTTGCGCACGCAGCCGACGCGTAATCGGACAATCTCGTCGCTACGCAGTCCTGCAAAGAGCCATACGATGCTCAACGCCTGTAGCATTTCGAGCGGATAGTAGCCTCCGTTGCGAAGCATGGCGCCTGTGGCATTGCTACGTCCCTTCGGGGCACTGCCGTGACCAGGAAGATCGGCGATCGTTAGATTCAGGCCAGCCCAGAGGAGTTTCGCCCAGAGGTCATCGGCGATGGTGCGCGGTGCCGGTCCGATCAATGCCATGATCGAGCGCGGCGTCGCAAAGGCCCGAAACGGATCGAACCGTCGCGGGATCCACTCCCACTCCTGCAGGTCGGCGAAGAACCGCCGCATCGAACCCAGGAAGAAGTTCTTCGATCGGGCAGATGCCGGTTTGCCAAGCTTCGGTTCCAGGCCAGCGGTCCTCCAGACGTAATCGCCAACACTCATACGCGCCACAGCGCCCACGTACTCCGCCGCCAATTCTCGGGTCCACTGGTCCGCGCGGGTGATGTTTGGATGGGTATCCTGCAGCCAACGGCCGGCCTTGAGGACCGTGTCGCGAAGATGCCTGCGACTGGACGCTGTCAACGTGCTGGTTGCCTCCCACCGCTCTACTGAGAGAACCCAATCCCTGGACAGGCCGGCGGTTCTGGCTCGATGAATACGTTCGCAGTCGACCCGGTTGCGGATCTTTGGTTCGGCAGAGATGACCCCGAGCGCTGCGAGTATGCGTAAGAGTTGGAAGTACAGTGAGCTGCGATAGTTCGAGTCCTGCCAGCGCTTGCGGATCGATTCGATGAACTCGGCCGTCAGTAACTCAAGCTCGGGGCGCTGGTTGATGAGCAGGAGTTCTGCGACCAGACTCATCAACGGTTTACAGGGACCGTGATATCCCCACGCTGCCGAGATCTCGGTAACGCGCAGCAGCGTATCCGCGATTCGCTGCTTGCCGAAGACCTTCTCCGCCAGCGTAACCCGTTTCACTTCGCCCAGGCTGGGAATGTCGTGGAAACAGTGCAGCAGGTAGGCAACCGCCATCAACGCTTGGCGCTCACCGCCCGCGCGGGGAGTCGGGTGGTGCGCTGCGAAGAACGCCTGTTGCGTGGTCCCCAGGACAGTTCGCCACACCGTCGCGTCCCATGCCCAGAAAGTAGTCCTTCGCATTGCACAGCACTGAAGGAGCATCAGCCTCACACGATCGTTGTATAGACGCTTGCTGTCGACAACGGCGAGCGCGTCGTCGATTGGAGCGAGTAGACGTCTAAGACCGGACAGCTTGCCGAGGACCGCCTTCACCGTCCGCTCACTGGCCATAGCAAGAGGAAGCTCGCGCGTCAACACCTTGCGCTCCGCAGCCGTCAGTTGGTTTCTGCGATCATAGTCGGTAACCTGGATCGGCCACGTCCAAAAACAGGCGTCCGGCTTCGGGGTGCGTGCAGCCCGGGAAGAGTTCATCATCGTTACTCCGTATCGGCGACAGAAACCAGGGCGTCGATACGCCACGCATGGATCTGATGCATGGTCTTTGCGAACCGGTCGGCCAGATCGTGTCCGGACAGGTGCACGTATTGCCTGGTCGTCTCCAGATTCTGGTGACCTGCAAACCGGGCTATCTCATGCAGTTGCCAGCCCGAGCGGGCCAGATCGGTCAAACAAAGATGGCGCAGCGTATGGGTCGAGAACGCCGGAACGTCGGCACGAAGCGCAATGGATCGGACTACCTTGGACCACGTCCATAGCGTGATCGGCGCCCCATGGTTGCGAGGTGATTCGGACAGGAACAAGGCGTGCCGATCGCCGGCAAGGCCATGCCTGTGTCGAAGGTAGTCGCGCAGCAGTTCGCCGGAAGTATCGGAATACGGCACGACACGCTCGCGGTGCCCCTTTGTCGTCTCTGCCCGGATACGTAGCAGCCGGTGGGCCGGATCGAGATCGCTGCCCCGAAGCTGGCACAGTTCCTCCCGACGAAGCGCCGCATCATAGGCAAACGCAAGCATGCATCTATTACGCTTCGGTTCGTCGCGGACCACAGCCAGCAGGGCCGTCCACTGCGCCTCCGTTGGAATCCACGGCAGCTTGTGAAACCTCTGGATGAGGCTTCGTTCGCCGCGCGCGCCAAAGTGGCTGGCCGCCGTATAGCAGCCACGGCTGACGGGGTTGGTCCTGATGAGCCCCTCGTCAACCAGAAACTCGAACAGTAGCCGGACTGCGGTAAGACGCTGTTGCAGCGTTGCGTTCGACAGGAAACCGCCTGAGTCGATGCGAATCACATTCGCATTCGCTCGTCTTGGCTGGGTCCGCAGGTCGCCGACATACTGCGCGATGGTTTCGCGCGATATGCTGCGCAGATCAACGGAGCGGTCCTGTGCAAAGCGAAGGAAGCCTTCTGCGGCGTACATGTACGCCGCAACCGTATTCCTTGCCAGGCCGAGCATCACGCAACTCTGTATCCAACGTCGAGCATAAGAGTTTGAGGCGATGAGCGGGTATCGTTCCCAGACTGGTTCGACGACGGCGTTGCTTGCAACCATGATTTGCTCCTCTCGCGAGGGATGCTGCCTCGTTACACACGACGATTCAGCACAAACATGAAATGCGGCAGCGCTTTCGGTACGGGTTATCCACCGGGCCGCTCGCCTCTTGCTATGGAAAAGCGGGCGGCGGCCCCGTGGATAACCCTGCGTAATCTCGTTTCAATACGTCCTGCGTGCCACCTCAACAAAAACGTTGCTCTAACGTAGCACGACTCCAATTCCAAATAACTTATATGAGAAGACTTTTTCTTTCATACCTCTCGGCGATCAGCTCGAATAGCACGCTGGTTTCAGCCTGGTCCTTTCTGACGTAGGACAGGTCGTCCAGGATAATCAGATCGAAACGATCGAGTTTGGCGAGTGCCGACGGCAATTGCAGGCTCTTTCGTGCCACCTGAAGCTTCTGCACCAATTCGCTGGTGCGGGTGCACAGGACCCGATATCCCGCGTCGATCAGGGCGTGTCCGATGGCGCTTCCAAGATGACTTTTCCCTCCGCCGGGCGGCCCAAACAGGAGAATCGTGGCACCTTTTTCGAGCCACGCATCGCCGGTGGCCAGCGCCATGACGTGTGCCTTCGATACCATGGGCACGACGCTGAAGTCGAACGTGGCGAGAGTCTTGGTCGGATCCAATTGTGATTCGACTCGATGACGTTCCAGTCTGCGTTTCGCCCGTTCAGCCAATTCATGCTCGAACAATGCGCCCAGCAGTTGCGAGGCTTGCCAGCCTTCCTTATCTGAACGTTGGGCAAAGTCAGACCACAGTCGACCGATTGTCGGCAGACGCAATTCGTTGAGCATCAGTCCCATGCTGCCGGTGTCGTAAGTTGGTGCGCTCATGCTGGCACCTCTTCGTCAAGCAACGCGTCGTAGATCGAGGCGTCGGGCATCTCGACTAACACAATGGGACATTCGGCCTGGCGCGGAGCAAATTGTGCGAAGAGCGCTTCCAGATCGGGGCAGCTCGCCGAGTTCCAGCAGCACTTCAAGCTGCAGGGCCAGTTCTGCCTCTACGCCGTAATTGCCGGCAAGCTCCAGCAGGCCCACGATGACCTTGCACGCGCTGCGCGGGCTCAGTGCTTGATCCAGGCGCTCCCAGGTCCGGCGGTACGCCTCACGCGGAAACAGATCGTCACGAAACACGAGGCCCCTGAAGGCTTGCGGTTTGCGTTTGAGTGACTCGATAAAATGTCGATAGTTAATCGCACGCCCGCGACCTGCGCTTGTACGCCTGACTCGCGCCGTGCTGTGCACGAGCGCTCCGGACAGATAGCAGTCAAGCCGATCGCTGTAGAGGCGTACTTTCAAGCGATGCCCGATCAGGCGTGAGGGCGCGCTGTAGAGGCTGCCATCCACCGTAAAAGTGCCGCTGCGCGTCACGCGCCCTTCGTCCTCAACGAAGTCGGTAGTACGATGCTCAGGCAACTCCTTCAGGTATCCACGCTCCACTTGAAATGCGGCAGCATTGCGCCGGTTGCGGCGCATCACCACGCCGCGCACAAACTCCTCGTAGGCCGGCCGATCATCGAAATCGCGATGACCACGTAATTCCATTTCTAATTCAATAGTGCAATAATAAGCACACCTTCCATGTAGAGGTGCGCGCGATGGTTCGTCAAGCGACAGGCGGTGAGGTTCTTGAACGTGCAAAGAAACTCATTGTCGAGGCCAGAACGGTGGATGAGTTGCGGCAGGCTCAAGCGGTACTGTTGCCGCTCGAATTCGGTCTGACTCTCGCGCAGACTGCGCAAGCGATCGGCATATCGGTCGGCTGGGCCTGTCAGTTGCGCCGGCGCTTCATTCTGGCTGGCGGGATGCCCGAAGTCGACCGCCCCAGGCCGGGCGGTCGACGCCGCGAGAATATGACGCAGGAAGAAGAAGCGACCTTTCTTGCGCCCTTCTTCGAGAAGGCCAAGGTGGGCGGCATCCTCGTGGTCGGAGAGATCAAGCGGGCGCTGGATGAACGGCTCGGACGCAAGGTTGCCCTGGCCTCCGCCTACAACCTGCTACACCGTCATGGCTGGCGCAAGCTCGCGCCTGACAAGCGACACCCCAAAGCCGATGTGGCCGCCCAGGAGGCCTGGAAAAAAAACTTCCCGACGTCCTCCTCGAAATCGACCGCGCGTGGCCGGGACAAGGGCCGATCCGGCTGATGTTTCAGGACGAAGCGCGCTTCGGTCGCATCTCCGATACGCGGCGTTGCTGGTGCCCCAAACCAGTTCGTCCGTTGTGTCAGGCCATGGTGACGCAGGAGTACACCTACGCTTATGCGGCTGTCTCGGTGACCGATGGCGTGCTCGACTCGCTGATCCTGCCGCACGTCAACGCCGCCTGCATGCAGCTGTTTCTCGATGAGGTCTGCGCGCGCCATCCCGACGAGCGCATCGTGATGGTTCTCGACGGCGCCGGGTGGCATCAGAGTGCTGCACTCAGACTGGCGCACAACCTGCGCCTGCTCACACTTCCGCCGTACTCGCCCGAGCTCAATCCCGTTGAACATCTCTGGGACGATCTGCGCGAAAAGTCCTTTCACAACCGCGTATTCGAGAGTATCGATGCGCTCGAACACCATCTGTGCGACTCGCTTCGCCACCTTGAACTGGATCACCAACGGGTTCATTCCATCGTCGCGTGGCCGTGGATCATTGATTCACTATTGAATTAGAAATGGAATAACTCCAACGCCTGATCAACTGCGTCCTTCAAGTAGCGATGCGAGGATTCCACGCTGCCATTCTCGTGCCCCAAGCCACGATTGTTGCGCGTGCCTTCCATGCCATAGTGCTCAAGCAACGCCGCGTAGCGAACCGTAAAGTCGTCCTTCTCCTGAAGGTTCTTAAAAGCTGCCGACAGACTGTCGGAGCGGTGCTCGCTGGGGCAGCCGCCGGCCTGCCATAAAGCGTTCTGCAATCCTGCTGCCAACGCCTGGAAACTCTCTCCGCCGTCAACGACGCTGGCGTATTCCCAGCGTGAGAACGCCAGCACAAAGTGATAAAGCATGTGTCCGAACGCCACACCGGCGATCGTCACATCTAGTTTCTCCATATGTGTGAAGTCCGACAGGCCTCGAACGCCGGGCTGGTACGTCTGGGGGAAGAACACTTCCTTGCTGGGCCCTTCGAGCGCACGCCACTGGCTGACATGCCGCTCAAGCGTGCGCCGCATTCCGTCGGGGAACCGATCGGCATGGTCTTCTTGCAACTTGCGCAGAAGGGTGATGGCTTTGAGTTTCGGCGAACAGCGCAGTAACGGCACGATTTCGCTATCCCAAACATCGGCAAATGGGTTTGTCCGGGTCCGCCATTCACGCTCTGGCTTCTGCGAGGGTAGCTCCGCCGCTTTGGATACGCGACGCGCCGTGCGCACGCTCATACCTGCTTTCGCGGCGGCAACTTCCTGTGTGTGATCTTTACGCTTGGTCATGTAGAGATGAACCTGTCGATCGGTGATGTGGATTCCAGGCATTGACTGACCGCTATTTAGCTGCAGCCAATCATCCTAAGTCCCCGCCGAATCGACGCTGCCGATGGCTCGTCGTCTACGGCGGCTACGCCGCCTTCGACTCCTCACCACCGGCCATCATAGTTGTCGCAAAAGCGGACTTCCTAATTGTCGCGCACCACATAACTGTCGGGGGACGGAATTCGTTGGACTAGCGCGCAGTTAGCTAGACCTGAAAGCACGGAATTGATTGGGCAGCAGGGAAAATCGCGAATGTCGAATTGCTGAGACTCGCCCGACAGCGTGGATTATGCGGCGTAGGCCGGTCGCGTATGACCCACAAAGCTAGGGATGAAAGACGAGAAAGCGCCGCATTGCATTGGACGGCGGATCGGTTTGGTAGACCAAGCTTTTTGGGGGCGTGTCAGGAATCCCTCCGAGACCATGCTCCTACGCTTGCCCTCCGTCAGAAGAGCTAGGCTGGACCCCGCGTCGAGGCCGCGAGGGCGATCGAGCGAATCTAATGAATTTGAGTCACAAATCCGGCCGGTCCAGCTATTTCAGCTCAGAGTGCACTACAGTCGCTCCTCAATCGTTTCATGGCTCCACGGACACAAAGTCTAAACCGATCCCTGCAGTTCGCTTCTTCGCTTGGAAGATCTTTGTTTGTGGCAGCTTTTCTCGGATCAACTGAACAAGCTCGCCGGCGCTCGGTTGCTCCATACGACATCCCAAGTAAATTGCTTCGAATAGCTCGGTAGGTTCCTCATCATCGGAATATCCGAAGCCGGTCTCATCACCTGCTAACAGGGCGACGTGAACACGCCATTCATGCTCATACCCCCAGTCAGCATGTTTGCGGAAAGCCAAGTCCCAGACGCGGGGAAGGAGGTCATGTTTCGCCAGTCCCAAAAGCATTTCTATATATTCCTGTAAGCCAAGAAAGCCGACAGACTCGTCGCTGTACTGAACAGGTTGCGCCACCAGAAACCGATGATCGGCGTGCTCAAGACGCCTGAACTTGAACGCGACACCACGATGGGAATTCGCGTAGTGCGACCACATGACCAGATTGTCGCCTCGCTCGGTCAAGCAGAGTACCCTGGACCGCGTCAATTGCTCGGCGAGATTCGCATTTAGCTCTTCCGATAAGCCGGGGAAAATGCTTGCCATCTCTGCTGTCGCCGCCTGTAAATCTGTCTCAAACTTGGCACGCGGCCACCGATCCCTATTCGCTCGTGCGATGCGCAATATGTCGCCGTACTTGGTTTGATGCGGCGGATTAAATGGTGCATCCCCAAAAATAGCCCGCAGACTGGCTTCCAGGAATGCCTCGGAGAACTCCTTGCCGGTAAACGGAAAATCGAATCCAGTTTGGTGATCGAAGGGATCGTTGAAGAGTAACGGTGAACTCCAACGCAGCTTGCGTGAGCTAACGATCAACTTGGCTGTCTCGGCAGTCGTGTACTTGAAGAAGTGCTGACGGTCGTTGTAATTCATGTTGCCTCGCAAGGCAGGTGACGGTTCCGGGGAGTATCGGATTACACCAAGACTGACACAGCTGCTATCGCCGTTTCCCTAGCGACGGGAGACCGCCCGGTACCTCTTTCCCCTCAAGGGCTGCGAAATCCGGTGTCGCGAACCGCCGCGAGATCCGCAGCTCGTTCATCAAGCTCTGGTTCACCGCGTTGTCGAAAAGCATGAGGAAATTGTCGAATCCGACCCGCTCGCTGGCCAGCTGTGCGCGTGGCGCTGCCTTTTGAGCCAGCTTCTGAGGTTCAAAAACGCTTGCCGTGGGGGGTGGCCGGCTATCCCGACGAACGAAAACGATCTCTATGAGGTAGCCGAGTGTCGAATGGACGAGGGCGAAGGCGGGTTTGTAGTGTGAGCGATGCCGTGCGTCGATCATCCTACTTTCATTCTGAATTGCCACCGTCCCGAGTCGGGGGATCGGCAGAAATACCTGATTGGACGCTGAGACGGAGCAGTCACCGGAAAATTGAAGCTCGATCAGCGAAGGAACGCGGGCAGCCCACTGAATAATCAGCTTCTTTAGCAAGTCGACCGACTCGCTGCGGTTGCCCGAAAAAAGGTAAGGCTGAAGTTCCTCGTGATGCTCCAACAGGAACATCGAGGCCTCTTGAGACGTTTGCGGCTTCTGGGCTGCTTTCGAAAGCAGCGCCTTGAGAAGGAGCGGACCAGAAAACAGGGAGTCCAGGACCGTCTTCTGAGCGGGGGAGGGTCTTAGGTCACATCGAAAAATCGACTCGACGAGTGGTGCCTGCGTCTCGACCGGTTGCCTGCTCTCTTGCTCAGTTGAGGGCTTGCGGAATGGTTTTGTTAAACTTTTCGTCGCATGAGGCTCGCCCGAAGCACGCCAACTCAAGATGCCTACATTCGCCTTTTCTCTCGCGCTCTTCTTTTTCTTCGCCATGGTGACAGATCTCACGTGGTGTTGTGTGGGCTGGCGTTTCCTGTGGTTGTCCGCGCATTTTGTCCGCTGGTGCACATCTATTCTCAACGATCTGGAGAATTACGTCGAGCGCCCGCAATGCCGGTGCACGCGCGCCCTGACACGCGGAATACGGTTTTTGGCCCTTCCAAGGGCGGGGTTGCCCTGTCCACCGAAAAGCGCATAATACTGTATATATATACAGGGTGACTTATGGGTGCGCTTCCAGCTTCCCTCGATGAGATACACCCGTCCTTGTGGCGGGCTTCGCAGCTTGGCCGAGCCAGCGGGCGTACAGTCGATACTGGCTATTCAACGCTGTCGGCGGAACTGCCGGGCGGTGGTTGGCCTCAAGGCGCGCTCGTTGAGCTGTGTGTTCAGCAGGCCGGTTCGGGGGAAATAAGGCTACTTGCGCCAGCGCTGGCCACCGTCAGTAAGCGTTCGGTCGCAGTCCTGCAGCCGCCGCGCGTCCTCAACGCGACCGCGCTGCAGTACATCGGGTTGCCGGTCGACAAAATGCTTCTGGTACGTCCGAAGCTCACCGCCGATGCACTGTGGGCAGCAGAGCAGATTCTGAAGGCTGGCACCTGTGGCGCGCTCGTGTTCTGGCAGGAACACCTGCGTCAGGAGTCGCTCAGACGTCTTCAGCTTGCAGCCAGGTCCAGCGAGATGCTTTTCTTTGTGGTGAGGCCATTGGCCAGAGCGCTCGATTCGTCACCCGCCGAGTTGCGTCTAACCGTTCGGCCGTGCGAGGGCGGTGTCAGCGTGGAGGTTGTCAAACGAAAAGGCCCGTCAATGAACGGCAGCGTTTCAGTCGAGTTGCGTCCGTCGCCGGTTCTCGTCAGCCCGCATGGGCGGGCCATGCGCGGGGCGCCGCGTACAGTGACGCAGTTGGCCAACGCGCACGCCTGATGCGTCTTGCGCGATCGAGCGGCTGGGCGTCGACCTTCACCCGCGAAACGGCGGCGGCCGCCGCTCGCGAACCACGCGACGCAAATCACCCGTTCATGTAGGTATTCATGTAGCTGCTGACCTGACTTGTCATCAGGTCGTTTTCTTCATTCGTCAAGCCGTGGTGCGCGTACAGGCCGTTGACGGCCGTGAACAATTTGTGAATCACGGAGGAGAGATTGCCGGCCTCAAAGTGCGACGTTACTTCGCCGGCACTCTTCGAGGAACTGGCGATCGGCAACAGGCAGGCCATCACGACGAATAGCGACTCGTCGACCTTGTTGCAGAAGTGGAACCAGTACGGAAAGACTCGCGTGAGTGTGCGTACAAAGCGGCGCACTTCGGGAATGACGTACAACTCCCGGGAGTCGTCGTCATAGCCTTCAAATGCGAACCCGATCCTGCCCGCGTATTCGCGGATCGACTCCGGGGTCTCAGTCATTGGCAGGAGAAATTCGGCCATGGCAGTCACGTCACAGGCCTCAACCATTTGCCTGTCGAGCAGCGTCATCAGCGGATGCTTGGGAGCTGGAAAATCTTTCATGGTCCTATCTCTCCAGACCGCTTACTGCATACGCCGGTGCAGCTCGGTTTCATCGTCGGTGCGCGTAAAATTGGCGTAGTCGGCCGCGGCAATGATTTGCCACGCCTTTTCGGCAGGAAGATGGTCCGTCGCGTCGACGGGCACGACAGCGTAAGGAACTGTCAAAAAATAACTTTTACAGCTTTGCGCGCGACTTGATGGATGATTTTGCAGATGGAACCGACGCAGCAGGAGACAGCGTGTAGTTCCAGTCGCCGTGGAACTTGTCGGTCTTCAAATGCAGCGACGCCATCGTCGAGTCGTCAACCTGTACGCCTGTCGGATAGGGTCTTTTGTCCAACGCGGCCTTCACGCGCAACCCCTTCGTGGTGGTTGTGCCGGCGATCAGGTTGACGATCACCTCGTGGCTCACGAGAGGGCGGCCGCGCCAGTTCTCGGTGATATGGCAGAACAGCCGGTGTTCGATCTTGTTCCACTTGCTGGTACCCGGCGGGAAGTGGCACACCGATATCTTCAGCCCTGTGGCATCGGCCATGCGCTGCAGCGCCACCTTCCACAGCCGTGCGCGCGAACTGTTGCTGCCGCCTCCATCGGCGGTGATCAGCAACTCGGTTGCGCCGGGATAGGTTTTGCGCCCCATGCGTCGCCACCAACAGCAGATCGATTCGACCGCAAACTCCGGCGTGTCGTGGTCGACACCGACGCTGACCCATCCGGCGTTGGCGCTCAGGTCGTAGACGCCATAGGGAATGGCCTTGCCCAGCTCCTTGTCCTGGAAGTCGTGCACACGCACCTGGGGCGCTTGCCCCTTGGGATGCCACTCTTGCCCGGCATTCTTGAAGTCTCCGACCAGTTCCTTCTTCTTGGTATCCACCGAGATCACGGGCTGGCCGCGTCGCTGAAATTGCCGGGCACGCTTGGCGATGTGCTCGAACTGCGCATTGCGATCCGGATGCGAGGCACCCTCGCGTGTCTTGCGATTGGCCTGCAGGCTGTAGCCAGCTTCTTGCAACAACGCACTCACGCTCTGATGGCTGACCGGGTGGCCCTGGCGGGTCAACTCCGACGCCAGAACCCGCACGCTCTTGCACGTCCAGCGCAGCGGCGACATCGGATCTCCTCGCGTTGTCGGTTCGACCAGTTCCTCCAACGCCGGACGCAGCTCTGCATTGCCGTGCGTCACTCGCGGACGCCCCGCTCCAGCTCGTCTCACACGCCGCTGCGTCTTTGTCGATGCAGGCCGCTTCGCATCGTCGAGTTCCTTGAGTCCTGCAGCGATCGTCGGGCGCGTGAGTCCGGTCGCTCGCGCAACGATGCTTACCCCGCCATAGCCCAACGCGCGAGCCTCCGTGGCCGCCCACAGCCGCCGCTGCTGTTCATCTAACAGCTCACTCAATGACCTGAACTTCTCTGCGATTCCAGCTTCGTTCTCATCCATCCCTTCATACTATCCGGACACGTCAACTTGTAAAAGTTATTTTTTGACAGTTCCTAAGTCAGCTTGCCGGGGGCGAGATTCAACTTCAACAGGTCGCTCGTCAGATGTTTCACCTCGCCGGCACGCGCGTCACGTTGCATGGACAATCCCGGCGAGTCGATAACAACAGCAATCGAGTTGTTGACGGTGTACGGCAAGTCAAAGACGGCGACAGCCTGCAGAATTGGGCTGTTCTGCAGCAGATTGTTGGAGTTACCTTCCGGCACGTCTTCGTCGTACCTGTAGGCACGCGTCACCGCAAGACGCAGTTCCTTCAGTCCCGGGTGATTCGCGTAGGTCAGGATGGCTTGCGCGACGGCGCCCGTATTATGGGTAACAGCTCTGATAACAGTCATGGTGTTTGGGTACTCGTGGACAACCGGCATCCGGCCAGCTTTCGGGGCGCAGTCACGCCAGGGTGTGATAGGTATAGTGTCGCGCGGGCAATGCGGATGACGGTCAGCGTTTAATGGTGAAAATTCCCTACGGCGCAGGCAGTCTTTAAAGCTGAAATCTATCCGGTCTTCAGTTGCGCCCGCACCGCTTCAACGTGTTGAAGTGGCACCGCGAATGGCGCGTACTCGAGTTGCAGGAACTTCATCATCGCGACGATCCGGTGACGGCCATCAGTCAACGAAGCCTTCCCCTGCTCCACTCCCATCCATGGCGTGTAGCACCATCCTTCGCTCAGATCGCGACGAACCCGGCTCCAGCGCGCGGGATTCAAGTGCAGACGTTCATTCGGTGGCATCGTGTCCAGGGCGCTCTGCAGGTCTATCGTGATGAGCTGGAAGCCCTTGCAGATCGGGGGCACACGGAACTCGATATCCCGCGTCGGATAGTCATGCTTGAGGCACGGCGGCATATCATTCATCGTCCTGAACCTGTACCACTCGTCGCCGAAAGTTTCATTGCCTGCGGCGAATTTCATATAGAAGTACATCGACACGCCGTCAGGTACAGGCGGCAGCGTTTGTGTTGGCATTCTCAGAATCCGTATGGTTGGTCCTGCCAGCGCTTCAATACGCGGTAATCGTGTTCCGGCAACACGATAAGTCCGCCTTCTGCAGCAGCGACGATGCGATCCATCACGACCGACTTCACCAGGTTGCCGTGCAGACCGTAGAAATACCAGCTGAACGGCACGCCGATTCGCTCGCCGAATTTGTTCAATCGGCCATACAGCGCGTAGTCGTCCATGTTGCGCGTCTTTTCGACGGCCGCCACCTTGCGGTTGTGCCCCCACTGCGGAATGAAGTAGAGATGACGCGGTTGGGTCTTGTCGGATCGGTGCCCCTCCGTATCCTGCGGCTCGAACACCCATCGCCGGCAGATCCGTTCGCCGCTTGCACCCGCACTCGATTCAGACCAGTCATCAAAAAAACGCCGGGATTTGTGCGGGTATTTGTCGAATGTCGGGTGGATCTCTGCGAACGATTGAGAGCTGGACTCGCCGGTCTGCAAGTCAGTGAATCTAAGCCGACGGTCGGCGGCAGTGCGCCGTTCCACGTCGGTACAGGCGTCGGCCACACGAAGGAAAGTCGGCATGTCGATCGCGTCGTAGAGCCTGTACCGCGCGCTGCCCAGCGGCCGCGGCTCGATCTCTTCACCGAGATAATTGTGAGAGACGAGAAGTTCGTTCGGGTGCTCCGGTTGCCTCCAGCTCTCAGTTGTGAAGAGGTTACGGCTGATAGCCTCGGTCTCCGTGAAGATGCGCAACTGGGTGAAGTTGTCCTGTGCACCGCCGCGGTCATGGGCGAAGAAATGCAGTACCGGCTGGACCTCGGAAAGCAGGTAGCCCTTATCTTTGTACCGTTCCCACACAGCGCCAACGTCGCCGTTGTGAGCGGCAATCTCGGATCCGATCCAATCGCGATAGTTGTCCGCGACCAGCGTACCTGATTCGTCGAATACCCGCCCGGGAGATGCCCCGTAGGTGTCGCGTGATGTCACGTAGGCCGCCGAGCGGAATTCGGTGCGCGTCGCGAGCTTAGCAATCAGCGCGGTGTGCCGCAGCTCGACCGGCGCTGACGCGACGACGGTCTCGAGGATATCTGTCTGGACACAGTATTCGTGCTTCATGTTTGTACCTTTGTTCATGTTCACTGGTCGTCTATCGGCTCGTTGAACGTCGGACTATCGGTGCCGGTCCGGTTCACGCCTGGCGTGACCTTGTGCCAATGAAAGTCGTCCGAGGACTTTCCTGCGCTGTTCGCCAGATGCACCGCCTCATCAAACGTCGTCGCCGGGTCAAGCCATATCTTGGCTTCTTCGAGCGTCAGCACAAGAGGCCGCCGATCGTGCACGTCAAGCATGCCGCTGTCAGCCGCCGCAGTCACAACCACAAAGCCGAACACAGCACCCGGCGTCTCTGACGGAGCTGCATCTGTTCGCACGCTGCTCAAGCCGGCGAAATAGACAGGAGGCCCGTCGTTTGACTCAATGAAATAGGGCTGTTTCTTGCCTTCGACCGGCAACCACTCATACCAGCCATCGGCCGGAACAAGCACTCGCCCCGAAGTGAACATCCATTTCCACGTGCTCGACGCGGCTTTGTCGAGTCGAGCGTTGATCATCATCGGGGTCTTTCTGGCTACCGCCCACGCCGGCCGGAATCCCCACATTTCGAGGCGCGGGCCGGCAGGCCCGATGATCGGCTGCTTGGTGCCCGGCGAGACGTTCCAGCTTGGCCGGAAGATCTCTGCATGGTCGGCAAATCGCCGATCTCCAACATCAGACATCAGTGGCTCGACGTAAAACAGATCTTTCTGGCCGCGGGAATAACGTCCACACATGAAGAACCTCCGGCAACGGCAGTTTTACTAGAAGAGCGACGCTGCCGGGACGGCAGGATATCCGGTCCTGCACCTGTTCACCTTCGCTCATACGGACCATCAACGGGACACGCATGCGGCCGATCGTCAGGCCGAATCCATATACGTCCGGTCCGAGGTGCGCCAGCCGCGGCGAAGATCTTGCCATCGAGCGCTCCGATCGTATTCAGGTCCCGCGCTGTATCGCTGGCATACCTGCGTCATAGGGTCTCCTGTTCGGCGAGAGATGTTCTCAATGGTTCAATCGTAAACGCAACTAACTATCCGCGCTTTCAGCTTATCTGCGCGATGCGCCCTCGCTCGACCAACTGCCGCAAGCATCCAGAAAAGCCGGTCGCGGTCGCCGGCATTCATTCGTCGACACGACCGAGACGCACGAGGCGGGAATCGATGGCCCCCTTAGTGCGACCGTGCTTCGCGGCGAGTTCCTTGGGCGACATACCGGCATCGAAGTCGTCAAGCAGCGCTTTGTCTTCCTTTGGCAGCCATGCTCGGCCGGCGTTCTTTGGCCGTTCACGCTGGACTCGCCCCGCCGGCTCTGGCTGGACTAGCTTTTCGAGTTCCTTCGCGGCAAAAAACAACGCGCGGATCACCTGCGGGTTGTTGAACGGGCTCTGTTCCGAGAGGATCTCTCCCGTAGCGGGATCGACGCCGCGCGCGAGCGTCTCGAGGGTCGACTTCGCTTCATGGTGATTCATGCTTCGTCCGCTCCGTCTTTCGGTCCCGTTCTCTTGCCGCGTTCTCAGATTATTCATGTGTGTCCCTACTTTTTGATCCGGCTGTCGTAGATCCATTTGCGCAGTTTCGTTGCGGTGAGCTTGGCAGCGTCTGGATGCAACGGATTGACGAGGGCGTTGAGTTCTTCCGGGACGATGACCGACGGCACGAGCAAGATCGCAGCCTTTTTCGCGCTGATCCAGCCATCGCCCAGGTCCAGACTGACCTTGCCTTCTGGTATCGCGTCCCACCCGACCGGCCCCGCGTCCGCCGTCACAATCGTCGCCGCACTCCATACGTCATCCGGCACATCGATCCGGACCAGATATCGGTTCAGTGGCAAGCCTGCGGCGTTCCAATGCACAACCGTTTCGAGACAAGCCAACGCAATGCTGGACGCGCAGTACAACACCGGCATACCAACCCGGTTCCATCGGCCGCCCGTCCGCTTGGCACCCTCGCCAGACAGGTCATCGGCAGTGTAATCAGGGGTGTCGCTTGCGATTCGCCATATCGCCACTGTCACGCGTATGCTCCACTCTGCATCTTCGCAAGCAGGCCGGAAATAACCTCCTGCCCCTGAACGGTGTCCATCAGCTCTGCTGGAGGAATGCCGCCGAGCGCGCCGTTCGCTTGCTCAAGCCACTGTCCAACCCATTGAGCGGCGTCAAAGCCTTCGGGCTCGCCTGATTGCTCGACAATGGTTTTAACCTGTCCAACGAGTTTCATTAGGCCAATAACGCGCTCGGATTGCTCCTGGGACAGGTTCTGTTTGGCACGAGCTTTCCGATCGACCGTCGCGCGGGGAAGTCCAAGCCGCTTGAGTAGTTGGTCTTTCGTCGTATGCATCGACGTCGCGAGATCAACCAGCCCATCGGCGCTGATTCCGCTCTTGATTAGTTCTATCCGCTCCATTGGCCCTGCTTCGTAGATCCGCACGAAGTCGCCGATCGTTCGCGGCGAGCGGGCCACAGCAGGCCGGACTGCCTGCGCGACGACGGCAGCAGCGGTCTTCCCAGCAGACGGGCGCTTGTTGCGATGTATGGTCACTGTCATGATTTCGCTTCTCCGCATATGAGCATTCAGTATAGCTCAAATGAGCGGTTGACGGTTTGTCTTTGCCGCGTAATTTTCCGTCTCGCCGGCGCTATCCGGCACCTATCCTGCTACATGTCGACGGGCACAAACGGAGGAAATCATGGGTGATCTAACCCCTGAAACATTCACCAACCAGCTTGGAATGTTGCTGCGAGACCTGCCGCGCGGCAGCGTCGCTGAGTTGACGGATTTCGCGGTCGCGTATTGGGATGGTCGCCACGTGGTATATGCCTATTTGCGTGACGATTGTCCCGCACAGATCGAAGAGGAATTTGATCTGTCCGACTGCGTATGGCTGGAATTGCGGCCTGAGTTCGCCGGGTGGCTCGCGGCACCGCACTTCAGCGTGCGAGCGGAAGTGCGGAACTGGCTGAAGGACACACCGCCCTTCACTGTGGCAATACGCCGTTAATCAGCCGCACGGAATCGGGATAGGGGCAGGCCTCGCGGCCCGACCCCTCCCACACCACCTATAAAGACCTCCCCGTTTTTGCAAGCTGGGTTTAGTGGATCATTCATTGAGCTCCTGCATTGCCAGTCGAGACCCACAGGGACACGGGACGGCGGCGAGACAGACTGCGCACCTATAAACGGCCTTGCTGGGCGCTGTCGTTGCGCGCCCGAGCCCGGATAGTAACCGCGCAGCGGGACTCCTTTCGTGCGACGGCGTTGCGCGTGTCGCGCCCGCCTGGTGGTGTGTCGAGTTCGCCTGCTGCCGGTCTGACCTGTCGCTATCCTTACCTGTTGCGTCTTCGACTACAAAGTCAATTCATGGTGAGTTGGCATCTTCCGTTTTCGGTTTCACGCGCCCGCCGCCCTGCTATAGCGAGCGGGCGCGTGGGATGGATCGAACCGTTCGGCCTTGGCGAGCACCGCCCACAGGATACGCGCGTGCTTGTTGGCCACGGCGACCAGTGTCTTGTAGTAGCCCACGCGCGCTTGTAACTGAACGATCCAGCGTGAGAGCCGGTCGTCACGTCGGTGCGCTGTCAGGACTGCGGAGCGCGCGCCCTGGAACAGCAAGGTGCGCAGATAGTCGTCGCCTTGTCTGGTGATGCGCCCGAGCCGCTGCTTGCCGCCGCTGCTCTTCTGCCTGGGCACGAGGCCCAGCCAGGCGGCCATCTGCCGCCCGTTTTTGAACTGCCGTGCATCCACCACCGTCGCCACTGTGGCCGATGCCGTCAGCCGGCCTACGCCGCATACGTCCATGCAACGCTGCGCCTGCGGGTCGTGGCTGGCGTGCTCGGCAATCTGCCTGTCAAACCAGGCAATCTCCTCATCCAGCGCCTGCCATTGCGCCCAGCCATGCATCAAGGCCTGGCGCGCCGGCCCTGCCAGCTCATTGTTGCCATCCTCAACGCGGTCGACGAAATGCTTGCGCAACTGGTCGATACCTTGCGGCAGGAACACGCCGAACTCGGCCAGCAACCCGCGCAATCGATTGACCAGCGCGGTGCGCTCCTCGACAAAGCCTGTGCGCATGCGGTGAAGCACCAGCACGCTTTGCTGCGCGGGTGACTTGACCGGCACGAACCGCATGTGGGGGCGGCTCGCCGCTTCGCAGGTCGCTTCGGCATCGACTGCGTCGTTCTTTACGTGAGTGCCGCCTTTGCGGTAGGGTGCGACAAACTGCGGTGGAATCAGGCGCACGTCGTGTCCGAGCGCGCGCAGCTTGCGTGCCCAGTAGTGCGCCGCGCCGCATGCCTCCATTGCGACCAGGCACGGTTCCAGATTGGCAAACCAGCTCACGAACCGTTCGCGCGAAATCGCCTTGCGTACCACGACACGTCCGGCGCCGTCGACCGCATGAACCTGCATGACGTTCTTCGCCAGATCCACGCCAACACGAGTAATCTTGTCCATGACTTCCCCCTTCCCGAAAGGTTGTGTAGCACCAGCCATGATGGCACCAGACGGTGCCGGTCCGGTGATCGGGGGAGGTCTTACCAATTCGTGCGTACGGGTCCGTACACGGCGGTTCGGATCGGTTGACCGGCTATGTGCGTAACGATGGAAGACCGAGGGAGCCGAGATAGCGATTGGTGAGCGCGCGTTGCAGAGCGGGACTGTTGCTCAGCCGCCATGCATCGTGTGGGGAGCCGACCGTTTGGGCGGCCAGATTCCGGTCGACACCGCGTGCTGTCAGTTCCCTGAAGCGGTTGGGGCTAGTCCCCCACTGTTTCCAGAACACGCAGCGAATACGGCGTCGCACCCACTCATCCAGCCGCTGTAGCGTACTGGGCGTCTCGCAGAAGCCGAAGTAACCGCGCCACCCTGTAAGATAGCGTTTCAGCCGCTCCATCAACTGTTCGATGCTGATCCCTCGTGTGCGTTGCGTTAGCTCCCGGATTCGTTCCTTGAACCGAAGAAGTGCCTTGGGCGCGATGCGCCGTTTGACGTGTCCACGGGTAAGGAAGGTGAATCCGAGAAACTTCCGCGTGTGAGGTTCGGCCACCGCGCTCTTCGCCTCGTTGACCTTCAACTTGAGCTTGCCGGTGAGGAAGGCTTTCAGCCCCGCCATCACCCGCTGACCCGCGCGTTCGCTGCGTACGTAGACGTTACAATCGTCGGCGTACCTCACGAAACGCAGCCCGCGTCGCTCAAGTTCCCGGTCGAGATCGTCGAGCATCAGATTGGATAACAACGGTGATAGCACGCCATGGACGCAAAAGATAACTTTGAGTTCGAGCGGCAGATTTCGTTGTGCCGTTCCGATTCAGTCCTTGATTTGCGTCACAAGAAGTAATATAAAAATGTCATATGTCGCGCTCAACTCTCTCCGAAAGGGCTCAGCGTTTGAATGCCGCCTTTCATCTGCTTGCCGACGGTCGCAGCCTCAACGAGGCCGTCGAAGCCATGGCCGAACAACACGGGATTTCGCGGCGCCAAGCCTACCGTTACCTGCAAGAGGCGCAGCACCTGTCGTCTCCGGTAGTCGTGGCCGAGCCCACCATTCCCATCACGCTGAAGGTTCCTGCAGCCGTTGCTGTCACATTGCGGGCGTACGCGCAGGCCAATGACTTAACGATGGGCGAAACGCTCACGCGTGCGGTCTGTGCTTTGCTAGCGACGGCAGGCGGGCGTGGCTGATCGCCGCTCACGCAGCCGTCACGTTGACTTGGAATATGCGTTTGATCGCCTGCTGGCAAAGAAGCTCGAGCAGGTCTATGACATCCTGGTGCCGGATCGTGTGCGCCGCACAGGCGAGCAAACTGGACTGAGTGGAGAGACTGATGAAGGTTGCCGCGATCTACGCCCGGGTATCGTCCGATCAACAGAAGGAGGAGAAGACCATCGCCAGTCAGACGGCGGCATTGGTGGAGTTTGCCCGAAGCGAAGGCTACAGCGTGCCGGATGAGTGGGTCTTCCAGGACGAGGGCTACAGCGGCGCAAGCCTGGTGAGGCCAGGACTGGAGCGGGTGCGCGATCTGGCGGCTGGTGGCGAGATTCAAGCGGTGTTGGCGCTCGCGCCCGATCGTCTGAGTCGCAAATATGCCTATCAGGTTCTGCTCATTGAGGAGTTGGCACGCCATGGACGCAAAAGATAACTTTGAGTTCGAGCGGCAGATTTCGTTGTGCCGTTCCGATTCAGTCCTTGATTTGCGTCACAAGAAGTAATATAAAAATGTCATATGTCGCGCTCAACTCTCTCCGAAAGGGCTCAGCGTTTGAATGCCGCCTTTCATCTGCTTGCCGACGGTCGCAGCCTCAACGAGGCCGTCGAAGCCATGGCCGAACAACACGGGATTTCGCGGCGCCAAGCCTACCGTTACCTGCAAGAGGCGCAGCACCTGTCGTCTCCGGTAGTCGTGGCCGAGCCCACCATTCCCATCACGCTGAAGGTTCCTGCAGCCGTTGCTGTCACATTGCGGGCGTACGCGCAGGCCAATGACTTAACGATGGGCGAAACGCTCACGCGTGCGGTCTGTGCTTTGCTAGCGACGGCAGGCGGGCGTGGCTGATCGCCGCTCACGCAGCCGTCACGTTGACTTGGAATATGCGTTTGATCGCCTGCTGGCAAAGAAGCTCGAGCAGGTCTATGACATCCTGGTGCCGGATCGTGTGCGCCGCACAGGCGAGCAAACTGGACTGAGTGGAGAGACTGATGAAGGTTGCCGCGATCTACGCCCGGGTATCGTCCGATCAACAGAAGGAGGAGAAGACCATCGCCAGTCAGACGGCGGCATTGGTGGAGTTTGCCCGAAGCGAAGGCTACAGCGTGCCGGATGAGTGGGTCTTCCAGGACGAGGGCTACAGCGGCGCAAGCCTGGTGAGGCCAGGACTGGAGCGGGTGCGCGATCTGGCGGCTGGTGGCGAGATTCAAGCGGTGTTGGCGCTCGCGCCCGATCGTCTGAGTCGCAAATATGCCTATCAGGTTCTGCTCATTGAGGAGTTGGCACGCCATCACGTGGCGGTGATATTCATCAAGGCGCCGCACTCGGGAACGCCGGAAGATCAGTTGCTGTTGCAATTCCAAGGCATGATCGCTGATGATGCGGAGCGCGGAATTATGCAGAGCCGCACCGCCAAAGTGGCGGCGCAGCTTGCATCTCTGCAGCACAGCGCTGTGCATTATCCCGGCTCGAACAATGAGGCGATCAGCGCGTCCGGCGCCTTGAATCGCCCACGGCGCAAACCAAGCGGCAATACCCTTTCCATAGCCTCGAGCTTCTCCGACGGATCCACTCGCAGGTAAATCTCGGTCGTGCGAATGTCAGCATGGCCAAGCCACAAGGCTACCTTGCGGATGTCCCGAGTGGCCTGAAGCATGGTGATAGCGCAGCCATGTCGGAGCTGATGAGGAGAGACCGAGCGCCCCTTCAAAGAGGCGCACTTCTTCGCGGCGGTGCGGGAGTGTTTGTCGAGGACATACTCGAAGCCAGCTCGCGTCATTGCCTCTCCTTGCGCATTCACGAATAGCTCCGGGACCGGAACCTGGCCTCGCACTGCAAGCCAGGCTCGGAGATCTGCGGCGGTCGCTTTCCAGAGTGGAAGGCATCTTTCCCTCCGACCCTTCCCGAGAACGCGGATGCTCGGCGTTCGCTGCAGGGACAAGTTCTCTAACGGTAGCCCTACCAATTCGGAAACACGTAGCCCGCCGGCAAAGCAGAGGTGCAACATTGCACGGTCCCGAATCCCGAGGCGTGTTGTGATGTCTGGAGCGTCGATGATGGCACGAACTTCGTTGTTCGTGAGATGCTGGATGAGCGCTTTGTCGTACCGCTTTACAGGGATGGCGTGAATCTGCCTCGCCTGTTCCAGAGCGGAGGGCACACGGAATTCAACGTAGTGGAAGAAGGCTTTGATTGCGGCGAGTCGTCCATTGCGCGTCGCCGGCGAGTTGCCGCGCTGTTCCTCGATATAGGCAAGGAAGGCAAGAATCAATGCGACGTCGATCTGCTCGATGCACAGCTGTGAGGGCCGAATCCCAAGGCGCTTGCTGGCAAAGATGAACAGAAGGCGAAAGGCGTGGGCGTAGGTCTCACATGTGTGAAGACTGTAGCCGCGCTCGACCGGCATGTGCTCGCGCAGGAAACTGGTAATCAACGGTGCGATGGGTATCATATGCCCTCCGTCGTGGCGATCAGTGCTTCGGCTGCGGCGGCGATGTCGGTCAACAGCTCCGGGGTGGCCTCCAGGTACCAGTAGGTACTAGCGATGTCCGTGTGGCCCATGTACGTCGCCAGTGCAACGAAGTGACGGGCGACCGCCTCGCGTCGCGTCGAGCACTGCTCCAGCGCTCGTGTTGCGAAGCTGTGCCTCAGATCAACGATGCGCGGCTTGCGGCTTCGTGCTGGAGCAATCCCGGCAAGTCGCGTTACCCGGTGGAAGGTACTCCCCACGGTGCTGGAGGCAATCCGTAGGCCTCCCGCCGACAGGAATACGTGGTCGTCCGTCACCGCCAGCTGGCGGCGCGCTTCGAGGTATCGGTTGAGGGCGGTCACCGCCGTGGGGTGCAACGGGACGAGGCGACTTTTTCCATTCTTGGCATTTTGGATCCGCAGGATGCCATCGGGCATCATGTCACCCAGCCTGAGGTTGAGTGCTTCCGAAACACGGAGCCCGGTCGCAGCGATAAGTCCGAACATCGTCGCGTAGACCTCGCGTCGAAGCGGGTACGTCAGACGCAGGTGGTTAGCTGCCTCGACCAGTTTCGCCAGTTCCTCGGGTGCGTAGATGTAGGGCAAGCGCCGCCGCTTGGTGAAATGGAACAGGTTGACTGGGACCTCATGGGCCGGATTCTCGGCGTGCAGGAAGCGGCCAAACTGCACAACGTCTCGCAACCGGATGTACCGAACATTCGGAGAGGAACCCTGGGTTGCCCAGTCCACCGCAGTGGAAACGCGGATGTGAGTGTCGCCACGGGCAGTCGCGAACCTCGCGAACGCCCGGATGTTCATCGATACCTCACGAAGCTTGAAGCCGAGGGTCTGACGAAGCGCAACGTAATGTTCAGCATCGGCGATCAACATGATGGTACCCCCGGCCACGGCTGAGCAATTTCCGACAGCAGGCCGAAGTCCACCTTGGCGTAATGAGCTGTCGTCATAGGAGAGCGATGTCGTAGGACCGCACCGACATCCGCCAGGGACGCCCCCTGACGCAGCATTGCAGTGGCGACTGAGTGCCTCAGAACATGGGCGCCGTTGATTGGCGATTTGACCCCCGCCCTACGCAATGCGCTGCGCACGATGTGTGTGACAGCGGCGCGCGTCAACGCACGAAGCGGAGCCAAAACGGTCGTAAATACCTCAGGTACTTGCAACGGTGGCCTGCCCTGGTTCAGATAAAGCAAAATCGCGTCGCCGACCTCCTGCGCTAGAGGCAGCAATTCCTGGCGACGTCCCTTCCCGCAGACGGTAACAACCCCTCGTCGCCAGTCGATGTCGGCGAATTTGAGCTGAGCGACCTCACTGGCACGTAGCCCGAGCCGGGCCAGGAGCAGGAGGACTGCCTTATCGCGCAACCCGTTGGGATCCTCGGGACAAGAGCAGATCAGTCGCTCGACATCCTCTGGAAGGAGAAACCGGGGGACTGCCGCGAGTTGCCTGCATGCGAAACCAGGGATGGCTTGCTCGAGGCCCTCAGGGCACTGTCCAGTGGCACCGAGAAAGCGAAGGAAAGAGCGTACGGCGACAGTGATGCTCTTGGCACTTTCAATTCCGTGAGGACGCGCACGGTCAAGGACAAAGGCCCGTAGCGCTTCGACGGAATAGGCGTGCGCGTCATCACCGAGCGCGGTGCACAGCCCCTTCAGGGTCCGCTGATAGATGTCGAGCGTCGTTTCAGTCAACCCTCGGTGCTTGTACATCCATAACCGGAATTCTCCGAGCACAGGCCAAAGGTCACAGGCAGCTGGCGGAGCCACGGCGGGCGCAAGCTTGCCCTCGTGTCGAAGGAATCGAATGAACACCGAGGCTGCCGTCAACGACTGGCGATTGGCTCCGCGACTGTAGGGAACATGCCGCTTCTTGTCGAGTTCCACCTTGCACGCCTCGAACCCGGGCAGCAGTTCTTGCGCGCCAAACCCGCTGGCGAGCATCCAATCTGTCCAGCCGGCGAGGCAGCGCAGCATCCAGTCGATGCTACTGGGGGCATACCCACAGCGCTCGAGCCAGTCGGCAAACTCGTCGACGTGATCTGCGGCGGGACCCGCGCGGAGCCGCTCGCGCGTTACAGGTGACTTCAAGTGTGTTTCCAGCATGATGGCCTCACTTGGTTAAAAGGCAGAACAAGTATGCGCCGCCTGTGTGCAAGACCATTTCCTTCGTATAACTGATTAACGCATTGAGTCTTCAGAAGTGAGGCCGATCGAGGGATGGCGGCACAACCGGCCGTATTGCAGCATGCGGATTTAACACCGTTGGCCCAGCCGATGAAACCGGGCCTCTGCGGAAGTGATCGCGTTAAGTCGATTCAAGGCGCCGGACGCGCTGATCGCCTCATTGTTCGAGCCGGGATAATGCACAGCGCTGTGCTGCAGAGATGCAAGCTGCGCCGCCACTTTGGCGGTGCGGCTCTGCATAATTCCGCGCTCCGCATCATCAGCGTTTTGCGGTTCTCTGCAAAACGCTGAGTACGAACGTGCTCAGATCCTCGAACGCTCGCGGCGAGGAAAGCTGCACCGTGCAAGGCAAGGCGAGATCAGCGTGTTAAGTGGCGCACCCTACGGTTACCGCTACGAACGCAAGAGCGACGAGCAGGCAGCGGGTTACGCGGTGATCGACGCCGAGGCGCAAGTAGTTCGCCAGATCTACGAGCTGTACACGGTGGCGGGGCTGAGCATCGGTGCTGTCACGCGCCGATTGAACGAGCTGGGAATTCCGACCAGGAAGGGCGCAGTACGCTGGGAGCGTTCTACGGTTTGGGCAATCCTTCGCAATCCTGCCTATCACGGAATGGCCTGCTTCGGCAAGACACAACAGGCCGCGCGAGAACGCACCAACAACCGGACGTTGCGCCAGCGCGGTGGCCTGCCCGCGCGCAACAGTGCTAATCACGAACTGCCGCGTGATCAATGGATAGAGATTCCGGTTCCCGCCTTGATCGATCCAGATACGTTCGCCCTGGCGCAGGAGCGCCTGGAAAGCAACAAGAAGCACGCCTCGCGTCGGACGATCGAACCCAGTATTCTCCAAGGTCTTGTGCACTGCCGCGAGTGCGGCTACGCCCTATACCGGACCTCGACACGCAGTAGTGCACGCAAGATCTTCTACTACCGCTGCCTGGGTGCTGACGCCTGGCGCTACGACGGCCACGCTAAGTGTGAGCAACGCCCCATCCGACTGGATCTGCTGGAGCACATCGTATGGTCAGAAATTGTGCGCCTGTTGGAAGATCCCGCCCTCATCCAGACCGAATTGAACCGGCGCCTTGAGACGGCACGCAATTCGAGTCCGACCAAGCGTCAGCAGGACAGCGTCACGCAGGATCTGGCACAAGTCCAAAAACGTATGGACCGGGTGCTCACCGCGTACCAGGAGGACTTGATTTCTCTGAACGAGTTACGGCGGCGCATGCCTGCGATGCGACAACGTGAGCAGCGTCTGCAGGACGAGCTTCGCTCGCTCAGCGCCCAGTTGGTCGACCAGGCCGCCTATCTGCGGCTGGCGGAAACGCTGACGGCATTCCTGGAGCGTTTGCGCAGCCATGCCGAGACCCTCGACGTTCAGGACCGTCAGCGCATCACGAGACTGCTCGTCAAGGAGGTTGTGGTGGCCGACGACAGCATCACCATTCGCCATTCGATTCCCACCGCCGCACGATCAGCCGGCGGAAGCGGTGGACCGTCCCGGCCCCTCGGATCCTCGCAAAGCCCTCATGCCGACCAAAGTTATCTTTTGCGTCCATGGCGTGAGGGGGCCGCCCTGGGGCGTACCCTCGTCCGTTGCGCCAACCATCCCGTTCTCCAGCACGCCCGCCGTCAGGAAGGAACGGATCAGCTTCAACATCCGTTTGTCGCTGACCCGTTTTGCCACCCGGCTCATCAGGATGTCGTGGCTCACGCGATCGAAGAATTGTTCGAGGTCCAGGTCTACAACCCAGCGATGTCCCGCCTGAATGTAGCCTTGCGCGCGCTCCACTGCCTGATGTGCCGAGCGTCCCGGGCGGAAGCCGTAACTGGCATCCGAGAACGTCGGGTCCCACTGCCTTTGCAACACCTGCAAGACCGCCTGCTGGACGAATCGATCAAGCGCAGAAGGAATGCCGAGCTTGCGCACGCCACCGCCATCAGGCTTGGGTATCTCGACCCGTCTCACCGGTTGGGGCTTGTACGTGCTGTTGAGCAGCGTGTCCCTTATCGACGGCCAATGCTCACGCAGGTACGCCGGTAGTGCCTGAACCGTCATGCCGTCCACGCCCGGCGCGCCCTTGTTCGCCTTCACACGTTTCAACGCCTGTCGCAGGTTTCCCCGCTCGCAGACTTCCTCCATCAGTCGGTCACAAGCCGACGGGCTTTCAGGTTCGGGGTTCGCCGCCATAGGTTCAGCCCCTCGGGCGGCAGTCCTCCGGGCTTCACCCAGACTTCCGTCGCCAAGGACGCGTTGCGTTTTCTGCTGCGCTCCCATGTCGAGTTCTCCGGCTTACTTGAATATTCCACGCCAAAGTGAACAGGGATTCCACGGCAAAAAGAACACGAATTCCACGGCAAAGTTAACGCCGATTCCACGGCAAAAAGAACAGGGTTTCCACGCCATCGCGAACAAGAATTTCGGGTGGTAGCGACGCGGGTCAACGGTGGCACGATCGACAGTTTTGTCGGGAGTGCCGAATGGCAAATGTCAGGTTGACCATGCGCAAAATCAGGGAAGTGCTGCGGTTGCATTTCGAGTGTGACCGCAATCAGAGGGAAATCGCCGACGCGGTCGGTGCCTCGACGACGACGGTGTGGCATTACCTGCGCCGCACGCGGCTGGCAGGGTTGAGCTGGCCGCTGCCACCGGAACTGCTGACAGACGACGCGGCGCTCGAGGCAAGGCTGTATCCGCCGCCGGCGCGGCGCGAGCCAGCGCGCGGCATGCCGGACTGGCCGGCGGTGCATCGCGAGATCGGCAGGAAAGGCGTCACGCTCGATCTGCTGTGGCAGGAATACAAGGCGCAACATCCAGACGGCTGCGGCTACAGTTGGTTCTGCAAGGCTTACCAGGAATGGGCACAGCGGCTTCCGGTCACGATGCGGCAAACGCACGTGCCGGGCCAGAAGCTGTTCGTCGACTACTCGGGCAAGAAGCTGGGCATCATCAACCCGGACACCGGTGAAATCCGCGAGGCCGAGTTGTTTGTCGCTGCGCTCGGCGTGTCCGGCTTCACCTTCGCGGAACTCACGTGGACCCAGCAGTTGCCAGACTGGATCGGCTCGCACGTGCGCGCCTTCGCGTTCTATAACGGTCTGGTCGAGATACTGGTCCCTGACAATCTAAAATCGGGCGTGCACAAGTCGGGGTTTTACGATCCGGACATCAATCCAACCTACCAGGAAATGGCTAGGCATTACTCCGTGGCCGTCATCCCGGCTCGTAGTAAAAAACCGAGGGACAAGCCGAAAGCGGAGCTGTCAGTCCTCCTGGTGCAGAGATGGGTCCTCGCCCGCCTGCGCAACCAGCGCTTCTTCAGCCTGGGCGAGGCTAACCGGGCGATCGCCGCGTTGCTGAGCGATCTGAACAACCGGCCCTTCAAGAAGCTGCCTGGCTCACGCCGTAGCGTCTTCGACGAAATCGATCGCCCGGCACTCAGGCCGTTGCCCGAGCAGCCCTATCAGTACGCG
>NZ_CAJNBA010000010.1:0-169479 GCF_905220735.1 Paraburkholderia aspalathi | reverse complement strand
GGAAGACGTGTTCTCGATCTCGGGTCGCGGCACGGTGGTGACGGGTCGCGTTGAGCGCGGCGTGGTGAAGGTTGGCGAGGAAATCGAAATCGTCGGTATCAAGCCGACGGTGAAGACGACCTGCACGGGCGTGGAAATGTTCCGCAAGCTGCTCGACCAGGGTCAGGCAGGCGACAACGTGGGTATCCTGCTGCGCGGCACGAAGCGTGAAGACGTGGAGCGTGGCCAGGTTCTGGCGAAGCCGGGTTCGATCAACCCGCACACGCACTTCACGGCTGAAGTGTACGTGCTGAGCAAGGACGAAGGCGGCCGCCACACGCCGTTCTTCAACAACTATCGTCCGCAGTTCTACTTCCGTACGACGGACGTGACGGGCTCGATCGAGTTGCCGAAGGACAAGGAAATGGTCATGCCGGGCGACAACGTGTCGATCACGGTGAAGCTGATCAACCCGATCGCGATGGAAGAAGGTCTGCGCTTCGCAATCCGCGAAGGCGGCCGTACGGTCGGCGCAGGTGTGGTTGCCAAGATTCTCGAGTAAAATCGAGGGTTGAAGTTGCAGTAAGTGGTGCCCGGAGCCGGGCGCCAGCGCCATAGCAGGTGCCCGGCTCTACGTTCTTTTACTATCTGGCGGCGCAATACCGCCTCGCTCTTTCCAAGGAATTGTCATGCAGAACCAGAAAATCCGCATTCGCCTGAAGGCTTTCGACTATCGCCTGATCGATCAATCGGCAGCTGAAATCGTCGACACGGCAAAGCGGACTGGCGCAATCGTTCGTGGTCCGGTGCCCCTGCCGACCCGCATTCAACGTTTCGACATCCTGCGTTCGCCGCACGTCAACAAGACGTCGCGCGATCAGCTCGAAATCCGTACGCACCAACGTCTGATGGACATCGTCGATCCGACGGACAAGACCGTCGACGCACTGATGAAGCTGGACCTGCCGGCCGGCGTGGACGTGGAAATCAAGCTCCAATAAGGCTTGTAGCGGTTGCCTGGCGTGCCGGGCAACGCTAAGTCATTGATTGCTTGCGGAAAACGAAAAGCCTCGCTATAATAGTGGGCTTTTCGCGCATTTGCGCAAAAAAGTCGGTGTGCTGCAGCGTGATTTCACGCCCGAAACGGCACCGGCATTTTGTAAATTAGCCCCGACCAATCGCAGTCGGGAATGGAGAAAACGATGAGCCTTGGACTCGTAGGTCGCAAGGTTGGCATGACCCGTATCTTCACGGCAGAAGGGGATTCGATTCCCGTTACCGTGCTGGACGTGTCCGACAACCGCGTGACGCAGATCAAGACTGTTGAAACCGACGGCTACACCGCCGTGCAGGTTGCATTCGGTACGCGCCGTGCATCGCGTGTGACGAAGCCGTTGGCCGGTCATCTCGCCAAAGCCGGTGTTCAAGCCGGTGAAATCCTCAAAGAATTCCAGATCGATGCTGCCAAGGCTGCCGAGTTGTCGAACGGCACCGTGGTCGGTCCCGACCTGTTCGAAGTAGGCCAAAAGGTCGACGTGCAAGGCGTGTCGATCGGTAAGGGCTACGCCGGTACCATCAAGCGTTACAACTTCGCATCCGGCCGTGCATCGCACGGTAACTCGCGCTCGCACAACGTGCCGGGTTCGATCGGTATGGCGCAGGATCCGGGTCGTGTTTTCCCGGGTAAGCGCATGACCGGTCACATGGGTGACGATACGGTAACCGTGCAAAACCTCGAAATCGCTCGTATCGACGCTGACCGCAAGCTGTTGCTGGTCAAGGGCGCCGTTCCGGGTGCGAAGGGTGGCAAGGTATTCGTTACGCCGGCCGTGAAGACGCGTGCCGTGAAAGGAGCGAAATAATGGAACTTAAGCTCCTGAATGCCAATGGTCAGGAAGGTGCAGGCGTTAGCGCGTCGGACGTAGTGTTCGGCCGCGATTACAACGAAGCCCTGATTCACCAGGTTGTGGTGGCGTATCAAGCGAATGCCCGTAGCGGTAACCGCGCGCAGAAGGACCGTGAGCAAGTCAAGCACACGACCAAGAAGCCGTGGCGCCAAAAGGGTACGGGTCGCGCCCGTGCCGGTATGTCGTCGAGCCCGTTGTGGCGCGGCGGTGGCCGGATCTTCCCGAATTCGCCGGAAGAAAACTTTTCGCACAAGGTTAACAAGAAGATGCATCGCGCAGGCCTCTGCTCGATCTTCTCGCAGCTGGCTCGCGAAGGCCGCATCTCGGTGGTTGACGAGCTGACGCTCGAAGCGCCGAAGACGAAGCTGCTGGCCGAAAAATTCAAGGCGATGGGTCTCGACTCCGTGCTGGTGATTACCGACACGGTTGACGAAAACCTGTACCTCGCGTCGCGCAACCTCGCCCATGTGGCAGTTGTCGAGCCGCGTTACGCCGACCCGCTGTCGCTGATCTACTTCAAGAAGATCCTGATCACGAAGGCTGCGGTCGCCCAGATCGAGGAGTTGCTGTCATGAGCGAGATTCGCAAGAACGATCATCGTTTGATGCAGGTCCTGCTCGCGCCGGTGATCTCCGAAAAGGCGACGCTGGTGGCCGACAAGAACGAGCAAGTTGTGTTCGAAGTCGCGCCCGATGCCACGAAGCAGGAAGTGAAAGCTGCAGTCGAGCTGCTGTTCAAGGTGGAAGTCAATTCCGTCAACGTGCTGGTCTCGAAGGGCAAAGCCAAGCGCTTTGGCCGCTTCATGGGCAAGCGCAAGGACGTGAAGAAGGCGTACGTCTGCCTGAAGCCCGGCCAGGAAATCAACTTTGAAGCGGAGGCCAAGTAATCATGGCAATCGTTAAAGTTAAGCCGACTTCGCCGGGTCGCCGTGCGATGGTCAAGGTGGTCAATAAGGATCTGCATAAGGGCAAGCCGTTCGCACCGCTGCTCGACTCGCAATCCACGACCGCCGGCCGTAATAACAACGGTCACATCACCACGCGTCATAAGGGTGGTGGTCACAAGCATCACTACCGTGTCGTCGATTTCCGTCGCAACAAGGACGGCATTCCGGCAAAGGTCGAACGTCTTGAGTACGATCCGAACCGTAGCGCGAACATCGCGCTGGTTCTGTACGCAGACGGCGAGCGCAAGTACATCATCGCTCCGAAGGGTGTGACGGTTGGTCAGCAACTGATGTCGGGTTCGGAAGCTCCGATCCGCGCAGGTAACACGCTGCCGATCCGCAACATTCCGGTCGGTACGACGATCCACTGCATCGAAATGCTGCCGGGCAAGGGCGCGCAAATGGCGCGTTCGGCTGGTACGTCGGCGATGTTGCTGGCTCGTGAAGGCATCTACGCACAGGTCCGCCTGCGCTCTGGTGAAATCCGCCGCGTTCACGTTGAATGCCGCGCGACGATTGGTGAAGTTGGCAACGAAGAGCACAGCCTCCGTCAAATCGGTAAGGCTGGCGCGAACCGCTGGCGCGGTATCCGCCCGACGGTGCGTGGCGTTGCAATGAACCCGGTCGATCACCCGCACGGTGGTGGTGAAGGCAAGACGGCTGCAGGTCGCGATCCGGTGAGCCCGTGGGGCACGCCTGCTAAGGGTTATCGCACCCGCAGCAACAAGCGCACGACGAGCATGATCGTCCAGCGCCGTCACAAGCGTTAAGGAGTAGGCAATGGCACGTTCTGTAAAAAAAGGTCCGTTCTGCGACGCCCATTTGCTGAAGAAAGTTGAGTCGGCAGCCGCTGCACGTGACAAGAAGCCGATCAAAACCTGGTCGCGTCGTTCGACGATTCTGCCGGATTTCATCGGTTTGACGATTGCTGTGCACAACGGACGTCAACACGTTCCGGTGTACATCTCGGAAAACATGGTCGGCCACAAGCTTGGCGAGTTTGCATTGACCCGGACGTTCAAGGGTCACGCAGCCGACAAGAAGGCTAAGAAATAAGGGGCTCATGATGGAAGTGAAAGCAATTCATCGCGGTGCCCGCATCTCGGCGCAGAAAACGCGCCTTGTGGCTGACCAGATCCGCGGTTTGCCGGTCGACAAGGCGCTGAACGTTCTGACGTTTTCGCCGAAGAAGGCTGCGGGAATCGTGAAAAAGGTCGTGCTGTCGGCGATCGCGAATGCGGAGCATAACGAAGGCGCCGATATCGACGAGCTCAAAGTAACGAGCATCATGGTCGACAAGGCTGCATCGCTCAAGCGTTTTACTGCGCGCGCTAAAGGCCGCGGTAACCGCATCGAGAAGCAATCCTGTCACATCACTGTGACGGTCGGGAATTAAGGGGTCATACGATGGGACAGAAAATTCATCCGACTGGCTTCCGTTTGGCCGTCAGCCGCAATTGGGCGTCGCGTTGGTACGCGAACAACAACAATTTCGCGGCGATGTTGCAGGAAGACATCGGTGTTCGTGAATACCTGAAGAAGAAGCTGAAAAACGCTTCGGTTGGTCGCGTCGTTATCGAGCGCCCGGCGAAAAACGCGCGCATCACGATTTATAGCTCGCGTCCGGGTGTCGTCATCGGTAAGAAGGGCGAGGATATCGAGCTGCTGAAGTCGGAACTGCAACGCCGCATGGGCGTTCCGGTCCACGTCAACATCGAAGAAATCCGCAAGCCGGAAACCGATGCGCAACTGATCGCTGACTCGATCACGCAACAACTCGAGCGCCGGATTATGTTCCGCCGCGCGATGAAGCGTGCGATGCAAAACGCAATGCGTCTGGGTGCTCAAGGCATCAAGATCATGAGCGCTGGCCGCCTGAACGGTATCGAAATCGCTCGTACGGAATGGTATCGCGAAGGTCGCGTGCCCCTCCATACGCTGCGTGCTGATATCGACTACGCAACTTCGGAAGCGAAGACGACGTACGGCATCATCGGCGTGAAGGTGTGGGTCTACAAGGGCGACACGCTCGGCCGCAACGACGCACCGGTGGTTGAAGAAGTCGCCGAAGAAAAGCGTCCGCGCCGTAACGCACGTCCGGGTGGCGATCGCCGTCCGCGTCGCGATGGTGAAGGTGGTGGCCCGGCAGGTGCACGCCGTGGCGCTCCCCGTCGTGCTGGCGGTGCCGGCGACGGCGGGAAGACTGGAGAATAACGATGCTGCAACCGAAACGCAGAAAGTATCGCAAAGAGCAGAAGGGTCGTAACACCGGTATCGCTACCCGCGGCAACGCGGTGTCGTTCGGTGAATTCGGCCTGAAGGCTATCGGTCGTGGTCGTCTGACCGCGCGCCAGATTGAAGCGGCACGTCGTGCAATGACGCGTCACATCAAGCGTGGTGGCCGCATCTGGATCCGCATCTTCCCGGACAAGCCGATCTCGCACAAGCCGGCTGAAGTACGTATGGGTAACGGTAAAGGTAACCCTGAGTACTACGTCGCAGAGATTCAACCGGGCAAGATGCTGTACGAAATGGACGGCGTAACCGAAGAGCTGGCACGCGAAGCGTTCCGTCTGGCTGCAGCTAAGCTGCCGCTCAAGACGACGTTTATCGTGCGTCAGCTCGGCGCCTAAGGAGCAAATGATGAAGGCTTCCGAACTTCACCAGAAAGATCAGGCCGCGCTCAACAAGGAGCTGTCGGACCTGTTGAAGGCGCAATTCGGCCTGCGCATGCAACTCGCGACCCAGCAGCTCACGAACACGAGCCAGCTGAAGAAGGTTCGTCGCGACATCGCACGTGTGCGGACCGTCCTGACTGAGAAGGCGAACCAGAAATGAACGATAGCGTAAAAACCTCGCTCAAGCGGACGCTGGTCGGCAAGGTCGTCAGCAACAAGATGGACAAGACGGTCACCGTGCTGGTTGAGCACCGCGTGAAGCACCCGATCTACGGCAAGTACGTTGTGCGTTCGAAGAAGTACCACGCGCACGACGATGCGAACACGTACAACGAGGGTGACCTCGTTGAAATCCAGGAAACGCGTCCGATTTCGAAGACGAAAGCTTGGGTTGTGGCTCGCCTGGTCGAGGCTGCTCGCGTCATCTGACGCCGCAAAGTTGTAGAAGTAGTTGAAATCGCAGTAAGTTTCGCTTGCAAGACCGAGATTATTTGTTATAATCTCGGTCTTCCCTCTTTTATGGGAGCCCCGTCGCGGGCGAAGTTGGTGGGGGAAGCGGTACAGGCGCCAGTCTGTTCCGAAGGATTCACCGGATTGCGATGGCGGGTTTCGTTTGCCGTCGCTGCTGTTCATACCCAAGCAGCCGATTGGCTGACGGGACCAAGACTGACCGGGTACGCCATGGTGGTGTGACCGGATTAAGTTGGGATAGATAAACCATGATCCAGACCGAAACTCGGCTTGAAGTGGCCGACAACACCGGTGCGCGTGAAGTCATGTGCATCAAGGTTCTCGGCGGCTCGAAGCGTCGTTATGCCAGCATTGGCGACATCATCAAGGTGACCGTCAAAGAAGCAACGCCGCGCGGGCGCGTGAAGAAAGGCGAAATTTACAACGCCGTGGTGGTTCGCACCGCCAAGGGCGTGCGCCGTCAGGACGGCTCGCTGATCAAGTTCGATGGCAATGCTGCAGTGCTGTTGAATGCCAAGCTCGAACCTATTGGCACCCGTATTTTCGGGCCTGTTACGCGCGAGTTGCGCAGCGAACGATTCATGAAGATCGTTTCGTTGGCACCTGAAGTGCTGTAAGGAGTCGCGATGAACAAGATTCGCAAAGGTGACGAAGTTATCGTCATCACCGGCAAAGATAAAGGCAAGCGCGGCGTCGTGCTGTCCGTTGGCGAAGACAAGGTAATTGTCGAGGGCATCAACCTCGTCAAGAAGCACGTCAAGCCGAACCCGATGAAGGGTACGACGGGTGGCGTGGAAGCCAAGACGATGCCGCTGCAAATTTCGAACGTCGCATTGGTCGACGCGAATGGCAAGGCGTCGCGTGTAGGCATCAAGGTCGAGGGAGACAAGAAAGTCCGTTTCCTTAAGACGACCGGTGCCGTGCTGAGCGCCTGACGCTGCGGAGTAAAAAAATGGCTCGTTTGCAAGAGTTTTACAAAGAGAAGGTTGTACCCGGCCTCATCGAGAAGTTCGGTTACAAGTCCGTGATGGAAGTGCCGCGCATCACCAAGATCACCCTGAACATGGGCCTTGGCGAAGCGGTTGCTGACAAGAAGATCATCGAAAACGCCGTTGGCGACCTGACGAAGATCGCAGGCCAGAAGCCGGTGATCACGAAGGCACGCAAGGCAATCGCTGGCTTCAAGATCCGTCAGGGCTATCCGATCGGTGCAATGGTCACGTTGCGTGGTCAGGCAATGTACGAATTTCTGGACCGTTTCGTGACGGTTGCGCTCCCCCGTGTGCGCGACTTCCGTGGCGTGTCGGGTCGTGCGTTCGATGGTCGCGGCAACTACAACATCGGTGTGAAAGAGCAGATCATTTTCCCCGAAATCGACTACGACAAGATCGACGCACTGCGTGGGCTGAACATCAGCATCACGACAACTGCGAAGACCGACGACGAAGCAAAGGCTCTGCTCGCCAGCTTCAAGTTCCCGTTCAGAAACTGAGGTTACCGTGGCTAAACTGGCACTGATCGAACGTGAAAAGAAGCGTGCTCGCCTGGCCGCTAAGTACGCTCCCAAGCGTGCTGAGCTGAAAGCGATTATCGGCGATATGAGCAAGTCGGACGAAGAGCATTACGCAGCACGTCTGGAACTGCAACAACTGCCGCGCAACTCTAACCCGACCCGTAAGCGCAATCGTTGTGCAATTACCGGTCGCCCGCGTGGCACGTTCCGTAAATTCGGGCTGGCGCGTAACAAGATTCGCGAAATCGCGTTCCGCGGCGAGATCCCTGGCCTGACCAAGGCGAGCTGGTAATAGGAGAAACGTAAATGAGCATGAGTGATCCTATCGCCGATATGCTGACTCGCATCCGCAATGCGCAGATGGTTGAGAAAGTTTCGGTGACAATGCCCTCGTCGAAAGTCAAGGTTGCGATTGCGCAGGTCCTTAAGGACGAAGGCTATATCGATGATTTCGCAGTGAAGTCCGAAGGTGCGAAGTCTGAATTGAACATCGTGTTGAAGTACTACGCTGGCCGTCCGGTGATCGAGCGCATTGAACGCGTTTCGAAGCCTGGTCTGCGTGTGTACCGCGGCCGTAACGACATCCCCGTGGTCATGAATGGCCTCGGCGTGGCAATCGTGTCGACGCCGAAGGGCGTGATGACGGACCGCAAGGCGCGTGCAACGGGCGTTGGCGGCGAAGTCATCTGCTACGTCGCTTAAGGCCGAAAGGAGAGAAACATGTCTCGAGTAGGTAAAAGCCCGATCGCGCTGCAAGGCGCAGAAGTGGCCCTGAGCGACGAACGCATTACCGTCAAGGGCCCGCTGGGTACGATTTCGCAGGCTGCAAACAGCCTCGTGAAGGTGGTGAACGACAACGGCACGCTGAAGTTCGAGCCGGTGGACGAAAGCCGCGAAGCGAATGCGATGTCGGGCACGATGCGCGCACTGGTTGCGAACATGGTGAACGGCGTGACGAAGGGTTTCGAGCGCAAGCTGACGCTGGTTGGCGTCGGTTACCGCGCACAGGCGCAAGGCGACAAGCTGAACCTGTCGCTGGGTTTCTCGCACCCCGTGGTGCACCAGATGCCGGAAGGCGTCAAGGCTGAAACCCCGACGCAAACCGAAATCGTGATCAAGGGGATCAACAAGCAACAAGTTGGCCAGGTCGCTGCAGAAGTGCGCGGCTATCGCCCACCGGAGCCCTACAAGGGCAAGGGTGTGCGTTACGCCAACGAGGTTGTGATCCTCAAAGAAACGAAGAAGAAGTAAGGGTGCGCAATCATGGATAAGACTCAATCTCGCCTGCGCCGCGCTCGTCAGACGCGTATCAAGATCGCTGAGCTGCAGGTCGCGCGTCTCGCCGTGCATCGCACGAACACGCACATCTATGCGCAAGTGTTCTCGCCGTGCGGCACCAAGGTGCTCGCCAGCGCGTCGACGCTCGAAGCCGAAGTGCGTGCGCAACTGGCTGATCAGACTGGCAAGGGCGGCAACGTCGCCGCTGCGACCCTGATCGGTAAGCGCATTGCAGAAAAGGCTAAGGCTGCCGGCATCGAATCCGTCGCCTTCGACCGTTCGGGTTTCCGTTACCACGGCCGCGTGAAAGCGCTGGCTGATGCGGCGCGCGAAGCCGGACTCAAGTTCTAAGGGAAGAATTCGTCATGGCAAAGATGCAAGCGAAAGTTCAGGCTGACGAACGCGACGACGGCCTGCGCGAAAAGATGATTTCGGTCAACCGCGTGACCAAGGTTGTGAAGGGCGGCCGGATTCTCGGTTTTGCCGCACTGACCGTGGTCGGCGACGGTGATGGCCGCGTCGGTATGGGCAAGGGCAAGGCGAAGGAAGTGCCGGTCGCTGTTCAGAAGGCGATGGAACAGGCTCGCCGCAACATGTTCAAGGTGCCGCTTAAGAACGGTACCCTGCAACACGAAGTGCACGGTAAGCACGGCGCATCGATGGTTCTCCTCGCTCCGGCGAAGGACGGTACCGGTGTGATCGCTGGCGGCCCGATGCGCGCAGTGTTCGACGTGATGGGCGTGCAGAACGTTGTGGCCAAGAGCCACGGTTCGACGAACCCGTACAACCTCGTTCGTGCAACGCTCGACGGTCTGCGTAAGCAGTCGACGCCGGGTGATATCGCGGCGAAGCGCGGCAAGTCCGTCGAAGATATTCTGGGCTAAGGTGGACACCATGTCTGATAAAACTGTCAAGGTCCAGCTCGTCAAGAGCCTGATCGGCACCCGTGAAACGCACCGTGCAACGGTGCGTGGCTTGGGCCTGCGCCGACTCAACTCGGTTAGCGAGTTGCAGGACACGCCGGCTGTGCGCGGCATGATCAACAAGGTTTCGTACCTCGTTAAGGTCATCAGCTAAGCGGCTGACCAGGACTCAAGGAGTTGATAATGGAATTGAATAACCTGAAGCCGGCTGAAGGTTCGAAGCACGCTAAGCGTCGCGTCGGCCGTGGCATCGGCTCCGGTCTGGGCAAGACGGCTGGCCGCGGTCACAAGGGTCAGAAGTCGCGTTCGGGCGGCTTTCACAAGGTTGGCTTCGAAGGCGGTCAAATGCCGTTGCAACGTCGCCTGCCGAAGCGTGGCTTCACCTCGCTGACGAAGGAATTCGTCGGTGAAGTGCGTCTCTCTGATCTGGAAAAGCTGCCGGTCGACGAAATCGATCTGTTGGCTCTGAAGCAAGCCGGCCTGCTCGGCGAGCTGATCAAGAGCGCCAAGATCATCGCGACGGGCGAGCTTAAGCGCAAGATCGTTGTGAAGGGTCTGGGTGCGACGAAGGGTGCGCGCGCTGCTATTGAAGCAGCCGGCGGCTCTTTTGCCGAGTAACGCGCAAGTTATTTGCCGTCACTAGCATTTGCATCGGAGAAGGTACTTGGCTAACAGTCCGAGTCTCGCAAAACCCGGTCGCAGCGCGGCGAAGTTCGGCGATCTGCGTCGGCGTGCAGTATTCCTGCTGCTGGCGTTGATCGTCTACCGAATCGGCGCGCACATTCCGGTGCCGGGTATTGACCCGGACCAGCTGGCAAAGTTGTTCCAAAGCCAGTCGGGCGGCATCCTTGGCATGTTCAACATGTTTTCGGGTGGTGCACTTTCGCGGTTCACGATTTTTGCGCTGGGGATCATGCCGTACATTTCGGCGTCGATCATCATGCAGTTGCTGGCGATTGTCTCGCCGCAGCTGGAAGCGCTGAAAAAGGAAGGGCAGGCGGGTCAACGGAAGATTACGCAGTACACGCGTATCTTTACGGTCCTGCTGGCGACATTCCAGGCGTTCGGCATTGCCGTCGCACTGGAAAATCAGCCGGGCCTGGTGATCGATCCGGGGATGGTATTTCGGCTGACGACGGTCGTGACGCTGGTGACCGGCACGATGTTCCTGATGTGGCTGGGTGAGCAGATCACGGAACGCGGGCTTGGTAACGGTATCTCGATCATCATTTTCGGCGGTATTGCGGCGGGTTTCCCGAACGCAATCGGTGGTCTTTTCGAACTGGTGCGAACCGGCTCGATGAGCATCATCTCGGCGATTATCGTGGTCGCGCTGATTGCCGGTGTGACGTATCTGGTGGTGTTCATCGAACGCGGCCAGCGCAAGATTCTTGTGAATTACGCCAAGCGGCAAGTCGGTAACAAGATTTACGGCGGACAGTCTTCACATCTGCCGCTGAAGTTGAATATGTCGGGCGTGATTCCGCCGATCTTTGCATCGTCGATCATTCTCTTCCCGGCAACCATCCTGAACTGGTTTAGTTCGGGGTCGCGTACCAGCTGGTTCGCAGACACGTTGCACAACGTGGCCGAAGCCCTTAAGCCCGGTCAACCCGTGTACGTGTTGCTGTACGCGTTGGCGATCGTCTTCTTCTGCTTCTTCTACACCGCACTGGTGTTCAACAGCAGAGAAACGGCCGACAACCTGAAAAAGAGTGGCGCTTTCGTCCCAGGCATCCGCCCGGGCGATCAAACGGCGCGATACATCGACCGCATTCTCACGCGTCTGACGCTGGCTGGTGCGATCTACATCGTGTTTGTTTGTCTGCTGCCTGAATTTTTGGTACTGCGCTGGAACGTGCCGTTTTATTTTGGTGGAACGTCGCTGCTGATCATTGTCGTCGTCACAATGGATTTCATGGCGCAGGTGCAGTCGTACGTTATGTCGCAACAGTATGAATCGCTGCTGAAGAAAGCTAATTTCAAAGGCGGCGGCGTCCCGATGCGTTGAAAGGACTTATGGCCAAAGACGATGTTATCCAGATGCAGGGTGAAGTCATCGAAAACCTGCCTAACGCTACCTTTAGGGTGAAGCTGGAAAACGGCCATGTCGTATTGGGACACATATCCGGCAAGATGCGGATGCACTACATCCGAATCTTGCCGGGCGACAAGGTAACGGTTGAATTGACGCCTTACGATCTGTCGCGTGCGCGGATCGTGTTCCGGGCGAAGTGATTTGAAAAAAGGGTAATATCATGAAAGTGATGGCATCGGTTAAGCGCATTTGCCGCAATTGCAAGATCATCAAGCGCAAAGGCGTTGTGCGCGTGATTTGCAGCTCTGATCCGCGCCACAAACAGCGTCAAGGCTGAACGCCGCGCTTTTTGCTGCGCTTTTTGTTTGAGGAAAAACAATGGCTCGTATCGCAGGGGTTAACATCCCGAATCACCAGCATACCGAAATCGGCCTGACGGCAATTTACGGTATCGGCCGCACGCGCTCGCGCGACATCTGCGTCGCTGCTGGTGTGGCATTTTCGAAGAAGGTCAAGGACCTGAACGACGCAGACCTCGAAAAGCTGCGTGAAGAAGTCGGCAAGTTCATCGTTGAAGGCGATCTGCGCCGTGAAACGACGATGAACATCAAGCGCCTGATGGATCTCGGCTGCTACCGTGGCGTGCGTCATCGCAAGGGCCTGCCCCTGCGTGGCCAACGCACGCGTACGAATGCCCGTACGCGCAAGGGTCCGCGTCGTGCAGCGCAATCGCTGAAGAAGTAAGCGGAACTGACAGTTACAGGAAAACGTAATGGCTAAGGCTTCGAACAACTCCGCGGCGCAACGCGTTCGCAAGAAGGTCAAGAAGAACGTCGCCGAGGGCGTGGTTCACGTTCACGCGTCGTTCAACAACACCATCATCACGATCACCGATCGTCAAGGCAATGCACTTGCCTGGGCAACGTCGGGTGGTCAGGGCTTCAAGGGTTCGCGCAAATCGACCCCGTTTGCAGCCCAGGTGGCAGCTGAATCGGCTGGCCGCGTGGCGATGGAATACGGCGTGAAGAACCTCGAAGTGCGTATCAAGGGCCCCGGTCCTGGCCGCGAATCGGCGGTGCGCGCGTTGCATGGTCTTGGCATCAAGATCACCGCGATCTCCGACGTGACGCCGGTCCCGCACAACGGCTGCCGTCCGCCGAAGCGTCGTCGTATCTAAGACGCTGTTTTCGCTAGCGCCTGTTGCCGCCGGTGTTCAAGCCGGCGACCACAGGCTGCTTGCGCTATTGAATTGACTAAGCCCACCGTTCGACCCAAAGGGTTCGGACTAGCGCGAGTGCATGCATTCGTGTGATCAATCATAGAAGGAATCAACGTGGCACGTTATATCGGCCCTAAGGCCAAGCTGTCCCGCCGTGAAGGCACTGACCTCTTCCTGAAGAGCGCCCGTCGTTCGCTCGCTGACAAGTGCAAGCTTGACAGCAAGCCTGGCCAACATGGCCGCACGTCGGGTGCACGTACGTCCGACTACGGCACGCAGCTGCGCGAAAAGCAAAAAGTGAAGCGCATCTACGGTGTCCTCGAGCGTCAATTCCGCCGTTACTTCGCTGAAGCCGACCGCCTGAAGGGCAACACGGGTGAAAACCTGCTGCAATTGCTCGAATCGCGTCTCGACAACGTCGTGTATCGCATGGGCTTCGGCTCGACGCGCGCTGAAGCACGTCAGCTCGTGAGCCACAAGGCGATCACGGTGAACGGCGTGGTGTCGAACATCCCGTCGATGCAAGTGAAGGCAGGTGACGTCGTCGCAGTGCGCGAACAAAAGAAGAAGCAGGCGCGTATTCTCGAAGCGCTGTCGCTGGCCGAGCAAGGCGGTCTGCCGAGCTGGGTCGCTGTCGATTCGAAGAAGTTCGAAGGCACGTTCAAGAGCAAGCCGGAACGCAGCGACATCGCTGGCGATATCAACGAAAGCCTGATCGTCGAATTGTATTCGCGGTAATCGGATTAACGGCCGGGGCACCCCGATTGCGTTGCGCAAGGGGGCGTCTCGGCTGTTTATTTTCAGGTTGTTACCGGTCAGCCTTATCGGTGTAACGAGCCGAGGGTATTGAAAAGGAAAACCTATGCAAACCAGTTTGTTGAAGCCCAAGATCATCGCTGTTGAATCGCTTGGTGAGAGCCACGCGAAAGTGGTCATGGAACCGTTTGAACGCGGTTACGGCCACACCTTGGGTAACGCGCTTCGGCGCGTGCTGCTGTCGTCGATGATCGGCTACGCGCCGACCGAAGTGACGATCGCAGGCGTCGTACATGAGTATTCGACGCTCGACGGTGTGCAAGAGGATGTGGTCAACCTGTTGTTGAACCTGAAGGGCGTGGTCTTCAAGCTGCATAACCGTGACGAAGTGACGGTTACGCTGCGCAAGGAAGGCGAAGGCGTTGTCACCGCTGGCGACATCGAACTCGCGCACGATTGCGAAGTGATCAACCCGGATCACGTGATTGCGCATTTGTCGAAGGGCGGTAAGCTCGACGTGCAGATCAAGGTCGAAAAGGGCCGTGGTTATGTGCCGGGCAATGTGCGTCGTTATGGCGAAGAGTCGGCCAAGATCATCGGCCGTATCGTGCTGGACGCGTCGTTCTCGCCGGTTCGCCGCGTGAGCTACGCCGTTGAAAGCGCGCGCGTCGAACAGCGTACCGACCTCGACAAGCTCGTGATGAACATCGAGACCAACGGTGTGATCTCGCCGGAAGAAGCGATCCGTCAATCGGCGCGTATTCTGGTTGATCAGCTGTCGGTGTTCGCTGCACTGGAAGGCACCGAAGCAACGGCGGAAGCGCCGTCGCGTGCGCCGCAGATCGATCCGATCCTGCTGCGTCCGGTTGATGATCTCGAACTGACGGTTCGTTCCGCGAACTGCCTGAAGGCTGAGAACATTTACTACATCGGCGACCTGATCCAGCGCACGGAAAACGAGTTGCTCAAGACCCCGAATCTGGGTCGCAAGTCGTTGAACGAAATCAAGGAAGTACTGGCGTCGCGTGGTTTGACGCTCGGCATGAAACTCGAAAACTGGCCGCCGGCAGGTTTGGACAAGTAAGTCGAGTAGTAGTCTCGGGATAAGACCCCGCCGCTGCACTGGCAAAGACGCGGATTTTCCTTTAAAATCCGCGTCTTGTCTTTTTTCACTACCGGCCCGTGCACTCGTCACCGTTGGGAAACCGAGGGTAGACCGAGCGCGATAGAAGAGCTGGACCAAAACTTTGAATCAAAGGAATTAACATGCGTCACCGTCATGGTTTGCGGAAACTGAACCGCACGAGCAGCCACCGTCTGGCAATGCTCCGTAACATGTCCAACTCGTTGATCGAGCACGAAGTCATCAAGACGACGCTGCCGAAGGCGAAAGAACTCCGTAAAGTCGTCGAGCCGCTGATCACGCTCGGCAAGAAGCCGTCGCTGGCAAATCGTCGTCTGGCGTTCAACCGCCTGCGCGATCGTGACTCGGTCACGAAGCTGTTCGAAGTCCTCGGCCCGCGTTACGCTACCCGTCCGGGCGGCTACCTGCGCGTCCTGAAGTTCGGTTTCCGCGTCGGCGACAACGCACCGATGGCACTGGTCGAATTGCTGGACCGTCCGGAAGTCGAAGAAGTTGAAGTGCAAGAAGCTGAGTAAGCTTCTTAGCATCGAAGAAAAAGCCAGGCACCAAGCCTGGCTTTTTTTGTTTATGGCGGCGAATTTCACTGCGGCATGTCGATCGCGGCGGCCAAATGCCGCATGCTTGCTGCGTGGGCGTCTGCGGCTTCGCAAGGCTAGGTGATACGATATTGGCACTTGAATTGAGCGTGTCTGGAGCCTTCGTGAGCGTGAGCTTGAATGTGACCTTGATTCTGACCACGGTCCCGGATGCCGCCGTGGCTCAGAAGCTCGCCACAGATGCGTTGGCCGCGCGGCTATGCGCCTGCGTCACGCAGTTGGGCACGGTGCAGTCCAGCTATCACTGGCAGGGCGCGGTCGAAACAGCGCAGGAGATCCAGTTGCTGTTCAAGACCAGCGCGGCACGTGCACTCGAACTTGAACAATACATTCAGGCGCACCATCCCTACGACACGCCGGAAATCCTCTCGTGGCAAGCTACGGCATCGGCCGCGTACGGCCAATGGATCTCTGCGGAAACCCAACGTCCTCTCCATGTTTAACGGTCTCAATCGACGTGCGCGCCACGCGTTGCGCGCAGTCTTCTTCCTGTTCGGCTGCCTGATCTTCGCGCAGTTCGGCACGCTTGCCCGCGCTGCGGACGACTTCCTCGATCCCGCCGTCGCCTTCAAATTCAGCGCGACCGAGAAGCCGGGCGAAGTCGACGTGACGTACAAGATCGCGGACGGTTACTACATGTACCGTGAGCGCTTCGCGTTCGCGACCCGCAACGGCACGACGACGATTGGCGAGCCCCAATTGCCAGCCGGTCATGTCAAGTTCGATCAGACTTTCAACAAGAACGTTGAGACGTATCGCAATGAGCTGACGATCCGCATCCCGGTGAAACAGGCCCAGGGGCCGTTCGACCTGGCCGTCACGTCTCAGGGCTGTGCCGATGCAGGCATCTGCTATCCGCCAATGGAGCGCGTGTACCACGTGAGCGGCGAGGCTTTGCAGCCGGCCGGTAGCGCCGCGGCGACTACCGCCGCCACACAGCAATCCGCAGCCGCCGGCGCGTCGTGGTATGAGCGCGCCACCAGCGCCGACTATGCGCAATCGCTGCTGCAAGGCGGTGGCTTCTTCGCGATCATCGGGCTCTATTTCGTGGCCGGCGCCGTGCTCAGCCTGTTGCCGTGCTCCTATCCGATGATCCCGATCCTGTCGGCAATCATCATTGGCGAAGGCGCGCGGGTGACGCGTGCCCGAGGCTTTGCCTTGTCGCTGGCCTACGTGATCGGCATGGCGCTCGTGTACACGGCGCTTGGTATTGCGGCCGCACTCGTTGGGCAGAGCCTTGGCGCGTGGCTGCAGAACCCGTGGGTGCTCGGTACATTCGGTGTATTGCTGACCGTTTTCGCCTTGACGCTGATCGCTGGCTTCGACATCGCGTTGCCGCAGCGCTGGCAGGATGGCGTGTCGCGCGCGTCGACTGGACGTTCCGGCGGCAAGTTTGCCGCTGTCGCTGTTATGGGGGCGTTGTCCGCGCTGGTGGTCGGGGCCTGCATGACCGCGCCGCTTTTTGCTGTGCTGGCATTCATCGCGCATACGGGCGACGCGTTGCTCGGTGGCGCGGCGCTATTCTCGATGGGGCTAGGGCTCGGCGTGCCGCTCCTGATCATCGGTCTTGGCGCCGGTACTTTGCTGCCGCGCGCCGGCGCATGGATGGACGGCGTCAAGGTGTTTTTCGGCGTGGTGCTGCTTGCAGCGGCCCTGTGGATCGTCTGGCCGGTGCTTGGTGCGGCCGCGACCATGCTGTTGAGCGCGTTGTGGCTGCTGATTGCCGCAGCCGGGCTTGGTCTTTTCTCGGCCCCAGCGGTGGCCGCTTCGGTGTGGCGCCGGCTTGGCCGTGGTATCGGAGCGGCGCTGGCAATCTGGGCGGCGGTGCTGCTGGTCGGCCTGGCGGCGGGTTCGTCCGATCCTCTGCGTCCGCTAGCCGTCCTGGCCGAACGTGGCGGCGGTGACGCCAACGTTAGCTTGGCAAACGCCTCCAACAAGCCCAATACAGCGTCACAGAGCGATCTGACGTTCGCTTCGGTTCGTTCCTCGACCGAGCTCGACGAGGCCGTCAAAACGGCTGCGCAGCCCGCTATGCTCGATTTTTACGCAGACTGGTGCGTGAGCTGCAAAGAGATGGAGAAGTTCACGTTCAGCGATCCGCGCGTTCAGGCGAAGTTGAAGCAGATGAACCTGCTACGCGCCGACGTGACCGCGAATAACGCCGACGATCAAATGCTGCTCAAGCGCTTCAGCCTGTTCGGCCCGCCGGGCATCATCTTTTTTGACCAGGGTGGCAAGGAAGTGCTGCGCGTCGTCGGCTACGAGTCCGCGGACAAGTTTTTGCGCACCCTCGATCGTGCGAACGCGCCCGGGGCGTAACGCAAAGCAGCCATGCTGCCTGAGCGCGCAAAGAAACCCGCACCCCCGACGCGCCTGCAAAAAGGCGCACGCCAGAACACGCATAAAAAACGGAGGCACGACTTAAAGTCGGCCTCCGTTTTTTTTGGGCGCCTTCAGAAGACTAGCGCCGTCGGCAAAGCGACACGTTAAATCACTTCTGCGAGCGCAAAATCCGTGCGGCATCCAGCGCGAAGTAGGTCAGCACGCCATCCGCGCCTGCCCGCTTGAACGCCAGCAGCGACTCCATCATCGCCTTGTCGTGATCGAGCCAGCCATTTTGCGCGGCCGCCTTCAGCATCGCGTATTCGCCGCTGACCTGATACACGTAGGTCGGGAACTTGAACTCGTCCTTCACGCGACGCACAATGTCCAGATACGGCATGCCCGGCTTGACCATCACCATATCCGCGCCTTCTTCGATGTCCGCCTGCACTTCGCGCAGCGCCTCATCCGAGTTGGCCGGGTCCATCTGGTAGGTCATCTTGTTGCCCTTGCCGAGGTTCGTCGCGGAACCGACGGCATCGCGGAACGGGCCATAAAACGCCGACGCGAACTTGGCCGCATAAGCCATGATGCGCGTGTGGATATGTCCCTCGCTCTCAAGCATTTCGCGGATCGCGCCAATGCGGCCGTCCATCATGTCCGAGGGCGCAACGATATCGACGCCCGCTTCAGCTTGCACACGCGCCTGTTTCACGAGGATCTCGACGGTCTCGTCGTTGATCACGTAGCCCGCTTCGTCCAGCACGCCGTCCTGGCCGTGGCTCGTGTACGGATCGAGCGCGACGTCGGTCAACACGCCGAGGTCGGGAAAGTTCTTTTTCAGTTCGCGAACCGCGCGCGGAATCAGGCCGGCCGGGTTGGTCGCCTCGCGGCCATCAGGCGTTTTCAAGGAGGGGTCGATTGCCGGAAAGAGCGCCAGTACCGGCACGCCCAGCTCGACACATTGCTCGGCCACGCCCATCAGCAGATCCACCGACACACGCTCGACGCCAGGCATCGACGGTACGGCTTGCCGCACGTTGGTGCCTTCGACGATAAACACGGGATAGATCAGATCGTTGGTGGTGAGGATGTTTTCTCGCATCAGGCGGCGCGAGAAGTCGTCACGGCGCATACGGCGCGGACGGTAGTGCGGAAAGAAGCTCATAACCGAATCGAGGAAACGTGGATGTGTGGAGTGGGCGAGTAACGCGTGCCTCCGCTCCCGGAAACTTTTCGAGACAATGGTATATCATACCGATCGAGCAAGGCGCCCTGCGCTGACCTCCCCGCTTCTCCTCCCTGAGCGGGTGCCTGTCGTTTTTTCGATTAGGCTGTTTGACCCGCCGTTAAAGCGGCGGGTTTTTTTATGGGCGGCCGGAATGGCGTTTTTTGCCCGGGTTCGCACCCGCGGCGCGATTACTGCGGCGCGTCTGCTTCGCCCTTCGCTTCGGGGATCAGCCAGCCTTCGATCAGTTCGTGCGCTTCGTCGATGCCGACGCGTTTGAGCGCCGAGAACAGCTGCGCGGTCAGTTCGCCCTGGTAGCCAGCGGCGCGATATTCGGCCAAACCTTTCTGCGTTGCGCGCAAGGCGTTGACGCTTTCCTGACGCGTCAATTTGTCGCACTTCGTCAGCAGCGTGTGGATCGGCTTGCCGGTCGGCGCGAACCACTCGATCATCCGCCGGTCCAGGTCCGTCAACGGGCGGCGCGAGTCCATCATCAGGATCATGCCGCGCAGTTGCGAGCGCGATTGCAGGTAGGTGGAGAGCAGCGCTTCCCAGTGGGCCTTGGCTGCGCCCGGCACTTCCGCATAGCCGTAGCCCGGCAGGTCGACCAGATGCGCAGTCGGCTCATCCTCCTTGCCCACCGAGAAATAGTTGATGTGCTGGGTGCGGCCAGGCGTCTTACTGGCGAAGGCCAGACGCTTCTGATTGCACAGAATATTGATGGCCGTGGACTTGCCCGCATTCGAGCGTCCCGCAAAGCAGATCTCGGGTTGCGCCGTGGCCGGCAGATCACGCAGGTGATTGACGGTCGTGAAAAAGCGGGATTGGTGGAGCAGGAAGGACATGATCAGGCCGGTATTCGAGACGCCGGGGAACCCGGAGTGGGGACGGGTCAAGCCCGACTGGCGTCTTAGCGATTAGCGAGTTATTGTACAATACGATGGTTTACTGAAAACCTGAGGGGGCCAGCCCGCGTGCCTTGGCGGCTCTTTGCGGTCACTCAGTCGCTGTCGTATCTTGCAAAACCTCTAAAATCCCACAAGACGAGACAGGGTGTGCGAATGAATCGACTGTGCAAGACTCTGATGGTGCTTCAAGTAGCGGCAGGTCTTTCAGGTTTGGCAATTCAGGCACGAGCAGCAGATCCGGCAAAGCCGGACGTCAATCGGGGGCAGGCAATCGCAGTCCAGGTTTGCGCGACATGTCACGGTGCAGACGGCAACAGTGCTGGCGGTGCGTATCCAAAGCTGGCAGGTCAGCATCCCGAGTATCTCGTCAAGCAGCTGATGGATTTCAAAACGCAGCCGGGCGCCAAGCAGCCCGCGCGCAACAATGCGATCATGGCGGGCATGGCCGCGGCGCTGTCCGATCAGGACGTGGTCAACGTGGCTGCTTATTTTTCGACGCAGACCCCGAAGCCAGGCTACGCGCATAACAAGGACACTGTCCCGCTCGGCCAGAAGATTTACCGCGGCGGCATTGCGGACAAGGGAGTACCGGCGTGCGCAAGCTGCCACGGGCCGACCGGTCAGGGGATTCCGTCGCAGTATCCGCGTCTGTCGGGCCAGTGGGCCGAATACACGGTGGCGCAGTTGACCGCGTTCACGCAGGGTCCGGGCGCACGTAACAACAATGAGGCGATGCACGCTATTGCATCGCGTCTGTCGGACAGCGAGATCAAGGCTGTAGCCGATTACATCGCGGGCTTGCACTAAGAAGTCCGCACGCAAGCAACCGGCCCGGCGAGGCCGGTACAAAACAAGAAAAGGGTGAGGGCGTCGTGTCTACGACAGCCCTTCACCCTTTTTTGCTGTTCAGTCGGAGTATGAATGAGCGTCACCACGTCGGGTTTGCAGTCGAAGTCGGGCAATCGCATCACGCGCAGCATCATCGAGGTATTGAGTTCGATGCGTTTCGCGATCGCGCTGCTCGTGATTCTGTCGATCGCCAGCATCATCGGCACCGTCCTCACGCAGGACGATCCGTATCCCAACTACGTCAATCAGTTCGGCCCGTTCTGGGCGGACATCTTCCGCTCGCTGAGCCTGTACACGGTGTACAGCTCGTGGTGGTTCATGCTGATTCTCGGCTTCCTGATGGTGTCGGTGTCGCTGTGTGTGATCCGCAATGCACCGAAAATGGTTGCGGACGCCAAGAGCTGGAAAGACAAGGTCCGCGAAGGCAGCTTGCGCGCGTTCCATCACAAGGGCGAGTTCGCGGTGCACGGCAAGCGCGCGCAGACCGCGGCTGTACTCGCCAAACTCTCGGCCAAGCTCGGCTACAAGTTCGTCACGCGTGAGTCGGACGGCGCAACGCTGATCGCCGCCAAGCGCGGCGCGCTGACCAAGTTTGGCTACATCTCCGCGCACGTTGCGATTGTGGTGATCTGTCTGGGCGGCCTGCTCGACAGCAATCTGCCGATCAAGCTGCAAATGTGGCTGTTCGACAAGTCGCCGATCCGCGCCAACACGGTGATCAACGACATTCCGCCGGAACATCGTCTGTCGCAATCGAACCCGACTTTCCGCGGCTATGCGTGGGTGCCGGAAGGGCAGCATGTGTCGACGGCGATCCTTAACCAGCCGGACGGCTCGCTGATCCAGGACCTGCCGTTCTCGATCGAGCTGAACAAATTCATCGTCGATTACTACTCGACGGGCATGCCGAAGTTGTTCGCGAGCGATATCGTCGTGGTCGACCATAAGACGGGCGCACGCGTGCCGGCACGCGTCGAAGTGAACAAGCCGTTCACCTACGACGGCGTGTCGATCTACCAGTCGAGCTTCCAGGATGGCGGCTCGCAGATGCAGATGACCGCGTACCCGATGTCCGGCGCGAGCGCGAAGACCGCGCCGTTCGGCGGCACGATCGGCGGCAATGCGCCGTTGGGCACGGCCACGCCGCTGGCTGACGGCCAGACCGTCGAATTCACCGATTTCCGCGCGATCAACGTCGAAAACGTCTCCAATGGCAGCGGCCAGAACGATGCGCGTGGCGTCGCCGCGCATCGGTCACTGAAAGAAGCGTTCGACGAGCGTCTCGGCTCTGGCGCCAAGAGCTCGAAGCCGCTCGATCTGCATAACGTCGGTCCGTCGGTGCAGTACAAGGTGCGCGACAAGGACGGCCAGGCGCGCGAGTACAACAACTACATGCTGCCGGTGGACGTCGCGGGCGAAAAGATGTTCCTCGCCGGCATGCGTCTGAATCCGGACGATCCCTTCCGCTACCTGCGGATTCCCGCCGACACCGGTGGGACCGTGAAGGAATGGATGAACCTGCGCGCCACGCTTGAAGATCCGGCCATGCGCGCGGCGGCCGCTCACCGTTTCGCGCTGCGCTCGGTGCCGGGTTCAAATACCGAACTGCAACAGCACCTCGAAGAAAGCGCATTGCGTGTCCTGACCCTGTTTGCCGGTGCGGACAACAGTATCAAGATGCCGAACGGCCAGACGGTTGGCGGCTTCCAGGCAGTCGCCGGGTTCATCGACCATTCCGTGCCGAAGGGTGAGCAGGAAAAAGCCGCCGGCCTGCTGCTGCGCATGCTGGAAGGCGCGACGTGGGACCTGTGGCAACTGTCGCGTGAGCAGCTGGGCGAGCCGGATGCGCAGCCCAATGCGGACGCCAGCCGCTTCGTCCAGAGCTCGATCAATGCAATATCCGACAGCTTTTTGTATGGTTCGCCGGTCTATTTACAGCTCGACTCATTCAAGCAGGTGCAAGCTTCGGTATTTCAGTTGACGCGCGCGCCGGGCAAAAAAGTCGTGTATCTTGGCAGCCTGCTCCTCGTGTTGGGCATCTTTTCGATGTTCTACGTCCGCGAACGGCGCCTCTGGTTCTGGCTCAAAGATACCGATCACGGCACGAATGTCGTGATGGCGATGTCGAGCGCGCGCAAAACGCTCGATTTCGAAAAGGAGTTCGTTCAAACGCGCGACGCTGTCGGCGCCGCGTTGGGCGCCAAACTCACTGAAGCATCCGACGCCGCCGGCGCTTCCGACAAACCCGGCCCAGCCGGCGCGCCGTCCGCACGCTCACAAGATTCGACCCGGTAAGATCATGGACTTGACTCAGGTTTCCTCATCCTCCTCTTCAGCCTCGCGGCCGCAGAAGTCGTTCGCGAACGAGGCACTCAACGTTGCTCAGTACGACGAGCGGCCGTTCCTGAAACGCCTCGGTGTCGTCGACTGGCTGTTCGCCGTCGTGATGGTCGCGGGCGCCGGGTTTGCGCTGTCGCGCTATCACCCGTTCATGAACTACTACGACAAACTGGTGCTGTGCCTGGCGGTGCCGGTGTTCGTCGTACTCGGCTGGCGCTGGAAGCCGGTGCGTCCGCTGATGGTGGGCATCGCCGCTCTGTCGTTGCTGGCGATCCAGATCTATCACGGCGATCTGACGCGCGCGGATAACGCGTTCTTGCTCAAATATTTCCTGTCGAGCCAGTCCGCGATTCTGTGGATGAGCGCGCTCTTCGTCTTTGCTACCGTCTTCTACTGGATCGGCCTGCTGTCGCGTTCACCGACCGGCGCCGCGATCGGTTCGAAAATGACGTGGGCCGCGGTGGTGATGGGCTTCGTCGGTCTGATGGTGCGGTGGTACGAGTCGTACCTGATCGGCGCGGACGTCGGCCATATTCCAATTTCGAACCTCTACGAAGTGTTCGTGCTGTTCAGCCTGATCACGGCGCTGTTCTATCTGTACTACGAGCAGCACTACAACACGCGTGCGCTCGGCGCATTCGTGCTGCTGGTGATCAGCGCGGCGGTCGGCTTCCTGATGTGGTACTCGGTCGCGCGCGACGCCCAGCAGATCCAGCCGCTCGTGCCGGCGCTGCAGAGCTGGTGGATGAAGATCCACGTGCCGGCTAACTTCATCGGCTATGGCAGCTTCGCGCTGTCGGCCATGGTCGGGGTCGCGTATCTGGCCAAAGAGCGCGGTGTGCTGGCCGACCGCCTGCCGCCGCTCGATGTGCTCGACGACCTGATGTACAAGTCGATCGCCGTCGGCTTCGCGTTCTTCACGATCGCGACGATTCTCGGTGCGCTGTGGGCCGCGGAAGCATGGGGCGGTTACTGGAGCTGGGACCCGAAGGAAACGTGGGCGCTGATCGTGTGGCTGAACTACGCGGCCTGGCTGCATATGCGCCTGATGAAGGGCCTGCGCGGCGCGGTGGCGGCCTGGTGGGCGCTGACCGGCCTGCTGGTGACGACCTTCGCGTTCCTCGGCGTCAACATGTTCCTGTCGGGGCTGCATAGCTACGGCAAGCTGTAAGATCTGCCGTTCTGAGCCGACTAAAAACCGCCGCGTGTTTCGCACCGGCGGTTTTTTTACGTCCGGCGGAATATTCGCTGCATCCAGTGTGTTTGTTAGATCAGCACCCAAGGATGGCTGGGCGAGTGGCTAAACGAGCCGATCATCAATATGGCCCCGTAAGATAGACAACCCGATGGGCCGGCAAGGAGCAGCACGATGTGGATCAAGCGAAGCGACAGAACTCAACTCGTTGGCGATGACATCGCACGCAGCGAAATCACGCCTCAGCATGTCTTCGAGAACCGGCGGCGCGTGTTGCAGGCTGCGGGCGCGTTGGCGCTCGGTAGTCTGATCGGCGTAAATGGCGAAGCGCTAGCCGCGTATTCGTCGCCGGATCCGAAGGCGCAGAAGCTCATGGCGAAGACCAACCCGAAGTTCGTCGCGCCCGACAAGATCACGCCGTACAAGGACATCACCACGTACAACAACTACTACGAGTTCGGCACCGACAAGGCGGATCCCGCGCACAACGCCGGTACGTTGCGTCCGCACCCGTGGAAGGTGAGCGTCGAGGGCGAAATCAAGAATCCGAAGGTGTACGACATCGACGAATTGCTGAAGCTCGCGCCGCTCGAGGAACGCGTGTATCGGTTGCGTTGTGTCGAAGGCTGGTCGATGGTGATTCCGTGGATTGGCGTGCCGCTCGCGGAGTTGATCAAGCGTGTGCAGCCGACCGGCAACGCCAAATACGTGCAATTCATCACGCTCGCCGATCCGTCGCAAATGCCTGGCCTGTCGACGCCGGTACTCGACTGGCCGTACACCGAAGGTCTGCGAATGGACGAAGCAATGAACCCGCTGACGTTCCTGACGATGGGTCTCTACGGCCAGGTGCTGCCGAATCAGAGCGGTGCGCCGATCCGTGTCGTGGTGCCGTGGAAGTACGGCTTCAAGAGCGCGAAGTCGCTGGTGAAAATCCGCTTCCTCGACAAGCAGCCGCCGACCAGCTGGAACACGTATGCTTCGAACGAATACGGTTTCTATTCGAACGTGAATCCGAACGTCGATCACCCGCGCTGGAGCCAGGCCACCGAGCGGCGCATCGGCGAAGATGGTTTCTTTACGCCCAAGCGCAAGACGTTGATGTTCAACGGCTACGGCGATCAGGTCGCGTCGCTGTATCAGGGCATGGACCTGAAGAAAAACTTTTGAGCGGCATCATGGCTTCCTCCGACACGCAACCTGTTGCCGAGACCTCGCGAACAACGCCGCGTACCAAAGCGCCGGCGTCAGCGACGACAAAGCGGCCCGCCACCGGTGCGCGCTGGATCGTACCCGCGAAAATCGTGGTGTTCATTGCGGCGTGGTATCCACTTGCGCGCATCGTGCTGTTCGGCGTGACCGATCGGCTGGGCGCGAATCCGATCGAGTTCATCACGCGCTCGACGGGCCGGTGGACGCTCGTCTTTCTTTGCATCACGCTGGCGGTGACGCCGTTGCGTCGACTGACCGGCATCACTGCATTGGCCAGGTTTCGTCGGATGCTAGGTCTCTATGCATTCTTCTACGCGACGCTGCACTTCACCACCTACCTGTGGTTCGACAAGTGGTTCGACGTTGCCGCGATTCTCAAGGACATCGGCAAACGGCCTTTCATCACTGTGGGTTTCGCGGCGTTCGTGCTGCTCATCGCATTGGCCGTTACATCGCCGCGCGCGATGGTGCGAAAACTTGGACGCCGCTGGCAGACATTGCATCGCGCGATCTATGCGATCGGCGGGCTCGCGATCCTGCACTTCTGGTGGATGAAGGCGGGCAAGCACGATCTGATCTTGCCGAAGATCTACGGGGCGATCATGGTCGCGTTGCTGGGGTGGCGTTTGCTCGTATGGCTGCGCGAGCGCAGGGTCAAGACACGCTGACCACGAGGTTCAAACGCGCAAATAAAAAGGCGATGCCGCAGTGGCATCGCCTTTTTTATCGCCGAGATCCAAGCTCAGACGTTTACGCCGGCAAGATCGTCTCGCCTGCAAACAGCTGCTTCACCTCTTCACGTGCACGGACCACATGCACCTGTGTACCATCAACCATCACCTCGGCCGCACGCGGACGGGTGTTGTAGTTCGAGCTCATCACAAAGCCATAGGCGCCAGCCGAGCGAATCGCCAGCAGATCGCCCGGTTCAACCGCCAGCAGACGCTCGCGACCCAGCCAATCGCCGCTTTCGCAAACCGGGCCGACCACGTCGTACACGTGGGCGGGCACGTCGCGCTTAACGACCGCCTCGATCGCGTGATACGCCTCGTACATCGCAGGGCGTGCGAGGTCGGTCATCGCCGCGTCGACGATGGCAAAGTTCTTTTCCGCGCCAGGCTTCAGAAATTCGACGCGCGTGAGCAGTACGCCGGCATTGCCGACCAGCGAACGGCCCGGCTCGAAATACACTTCGCGATGCCCATGACCGCGCGCTTCGATGCGATCCAGCACGGTGCGCACGAAGTCGCCGATTTCCGGCGGGGTTTCGTCGTCATACGTGATGCCGAGACCGCCGCCTACGTCGATGTGGCGAATCTTCACGCCGTCCTGTTCGATCTGTTCGACCAGTTCGAGAACCTTGTCGACTGCGTCCAGATACGGCGCGACTTCAGTGATCTGCGAGCCGATATGGCAGTCGATGCCGACCACGTCGAGATGCGTCATCGCCGCGGCGGCGCGATACGTAGCGCGTGCATCTTCGAACGCGACGCCGAACTTGTTCGACTTCAGGCCGGTGGAAATATACGGATGCGTTTTTGCGTCGACGTCCGGATTCACGCGCAGCGAGACGGGGGCCTTTTTGCCCATTTCCGCCGCCACCGCATTCAGACGGTCGAGCTCGGGAATCGACTCGACGTTGAAGCATTTGACGCCGGCCGCGAGCGCCTGACGCATCTCGTCCGCATGCTTGCCGACGCCGGAGAACACGGTGTTTTCCGCTTTGCCGCCGGCGGCCAGCACACGCGCCAGTTCACCGCCTGACACGATGTCGAAGCCCGCGCCAAGGCGCGCGAATACGTTCAGCACCGCGAGATTACTATTGGCCTTGACGGCGACGTGCACGGTCGCATGGCGGCCGGCGCAAGCGCCTGCGTAGGCATTCCACGCTTCGGTGAGCGCGGCGCGCGAATAGACGTACAGCGGCGTGCCGAACTGTTCGGCGAGTGAGGCGGCGGACACGCCCTCGGCGTGCAACACGCCGTCGACGTAGTCAAATGCGGATCGAGTCATGCGAAAGTCTTATTGAGCGGGAGTGACGGCGGAGGCAGGTTGCGCAGGCGCAGCAGCGGATGCGGGCGGCGCGGCGAGTTCGCTTTCCGGCGCCAACGAGAGCGGCGCGCCGGAAGTATCCGGCACCTCACCCATCGTGGAGGGGGTTGCCGTGCCCGATTTCACTGTATCCGGCGACGGCGGTTGTGTGCGATCGATCGGCTTGGCCGGTAGCGGCGGCACGGTGGGCAAATAGAGCGAACCGCGTTGCCCGCAGCCGGCAAGTGCACAACCTGCGAGAATGGCTAAACCCGCTACAATCGCGCGGCCGGGCACCGCCGCGCGCATCCGAGATACGACTCGCATGACTGTCCCTGAATAAATAATCGATGGAGTTTAGCATGTCCGATAGTGATTACCTGACCCGCGCGGAAGCCGCGCTAGCCGCCATCGAACGCGCGCTTGACGACACGGAAGCCGACATCGAACTCGAGCGCAGCGGCAATGTCCTGACCCTCGAATTCGAGAACCGCACGAAGATCATCGTCAACCTGCAGCCGCCGATGAGCGAGATCTGGATCGCCGCGAAAGCGGGTGGTTTCCACTTCCGTTTCATCGACGGTGAATGGCGCGATACGCGCAGCGGCACCGAGTTTTTCGCCGCGCTGTCGGAGTACGCGACGCAGCAGGCCGGCGAGCCGGTTCAGTTCAAAGCGTAAAGCGTTTGGTAAAAACCGCCGCGCATCGAGCGCGGCGGTTTTTTTCTGGCGAACGTTGCCGCCTCTTCTGAGCGCGTCTTTAGTGCCCGCGGAACAGATTCATGATGTCCTGCTTTTCCTGTTCGCCGACCTGCTCGGGCGCGGCCGCGGACGCACCGCTCGCCTCGGCATCCAGCGCTGCCTGACTGATACCGACCGTCGAGACGAATCCGTGGCCCGGCGTGAACTCGTCGAAATACAGTTCTGAGCCGAGCTCGGTCACACCGTCGGGCATCGGCATCTTGTAGTCCGGCACACCCTTGAGCGCGCGCGCCATGTATTCGATCCAAACCGGCAACGCGAGGCCGCCGCCCGTTTCCTTATCGCCGAGACTGCGCGGGTTGTCGTAACCGATCCACGCGATCGCTGTGAGCGTGTGCTGATAGCCGCCGAACCACGCATCGCGCGAATCGTTCGTCGTGCCGGTCTTGCCGCCGAGGTCGGTACGTTTCAGCACGTTGCTCTTCGCGCCCGTGCCTCGTTGCGCGACGCTTTGCAGCAGGCTGTTCATCACATACGCATTGCGCGGTTCGATCGCGTGCGGCGCGCTCTGCTCGGCGACCAGCGGTTGCGCGTGCGCCACGACGATGCCGCGCTGATCGGTGACTTCCGCGATCAGATACGGGTTGATGCGATAGCCGCCGTTAGCAAACACCGAGAACGCGCCGGCCATCTGCAAGGGCGTAACGAGTCCCGCGCCGAGCGCCATCGGGAGGTAAGCTGGGTGACGGTCCGCGTCGAAGCCGAAACGCGTGATGTATTGCTGCGCATACTTGGTGCCGATGTGGTTCAGGATGCGAATCGACACGAGGTTCTTCGACTTCTGCAGGGCGGTGCGCATGGTCATAGGACCATCGAAACCGCCGCCGTAGTTCTTCGGTTCCCACGCCTGGCCGCCCGTCTCCGCAGCGCTGAAAAAGAGCGGCGCATCGTTGATCACCGTGGCCGGTCCGAGCCCCTTTTCGAGCGAGGCCGAATAGATGAACGGCTTGAAGCTCGAGCCCGGTTGACGCCACGCCTGGGTCACGTGGTTGAACTTGTTCTTGTTGAAGTCGAAACCGCCGACCAGCGCGCGAATCGCGCCATCCTGCGGCACCACCGAAACGAATGCGCCTTCCACTTGAGGCAACTGCGTGATCGACCAGTTGCCCTCGTCATCCTTCACGACGCGAATGATCGCGCCGGGCCGCACGCGTTGATTCGGCTGCGCGCGCGTGCCGAGCGCGAACTGCGCGAAGCGCAGGCCGTCGCCCTGAATGGTCGCGACGTTGCCGTCGATGAAGGTGGCCTGCACCTGCTTCGGGCTCGCCGCCGTGACCACCGCGGCGATGATTTCACCGTTGTCGGGATGTTCGAGCAACGCGTCGTCGATGGCCTGTTCGCGGTCGTCCGCATCGGACGGCAAATCGATAAACGCTTCCGGCCCGCGATAGCCGTGGCGCCGTTCGTAGTCCATCAGACCTTTGCGCAGCGCCCGGTAAGCAACGTCCTGATCGGCCGAGTCGATGGTGGTCACCACGTTCAGCCCACGCGTGTACGCCTCTTCGCGATACTGCGCGTACATCATCTGCCGCACCATTTCCGCGACGTATTCCGCGTGCACGCTGAATTCCTTGCCCGCGCCCTTGACAATCAGCGGCTGCCTGCTTGCCTCGTCGTATTGTTCCTGAGTGATGTAGTGCAGTTCGTACATGCGCTGCAGGATGTACTCCTGGCGGATCTTCGCGCGCTTCGGATTGACCACCGGGTTATACGCGGACGGCGCCTTCGGCAAACCCGCCAGCATGGCGGATTCCGCCAGGGTCAGGTCCTTCAGATCTTTGCCGAAGTACACCCGCGCCGCGCTCGCGAAGCCATACGCACGCTGACCGAGATAGATCTGATTCATGTACACCTCGAGAATCTGATCTTTCGACAGCTTCGACTCGATCTTGTACGCGAGCAGCATCTCGTAGATCTTGCGCGTGTAGGTCTTTTCACTCGACAGGAAGAAGTTGCGCGCCACCTGCATGGTGATCGTGCTGGCGCCTTGCGTGGCGTGGCCGTTGGTCAGTGCGACGAAGCCGGCGCGCGCAATGCCTGTGAGGTCGACGCCGCCGTGATCGTAGAAGCGCGCGTCTTCAATCGCCAACACGGCTTTCTTCAGGCTATCCGGCACGTCCTGGATATGGACGATATCGCGCCGTTCTTCACCGAATTCGCCGATCAGCACGTGGTCGGCCGTATAGATGCGCAATGGCACCTTCGGCCGGTAGTCGGTCAGCGCATCGAGCGACGGCAGGTTCGGCGTTGCTACCACCAGCGCATAACCGAGCACCAGCAGCACGCACAGGATGCCTGCGACGATCAGACCCACCAGGCCGATGATGAGCTTGAGCCACAGGGGGCGTTTGCGCTTCTGCGGCGCGGGCGGCGGAGACGTGGGAGACGTGGATTGCATATGGGCACCAAAAAACAGTCCCGCGATTATAGCCGCCTCGCTTTTCAGCTTTCGGCGTGCTTACTGACAGTTCTTGACAAGTCTGCACGCCGCGCGCGGGAATGACTTCACTGTAGACGCTTTGATGGCCGAGAGGGCGCGCGTCGCGCAACGTTAGCCATTCGGCTGAGTGTCGCGCGGCGGCGCGGCTAAGCACAATCCTCACTCGTTACTCGCGTTCGAATGGTTCGTCGCGTGAGTCTGAGGGAGGGCGTGATGACATTCAAAAGTTCGTGGCTTCAAGGTGTGCAACTCGGCGCGCAGCGTTTCGCGGCGGGCATCGATGTGGGTTCGCAGGCGGTGCGGCTGGTCGTGGTGAGTCAGCATTCGCGCGCACGTGCCGCGCTGCACATCGAACATGCGAGCACCGTGCCGCTCGGCGCGGGCGCAATGGCCGGTACGGAGATCGCCGACCGGCATGCGGTGGCGCGTGCGTTGCGTGACGCATTCGCGGGGCTGCCGCGCGCGTGTGCGACGCATGCATTGCGCTGCGCGATGGCGCTGCCCGCCTCGGCCACGTTGACCACTACCGTGCCGCTCACACGGCTTGCCGCGCTCGCCGGTTGCGTGGGAGACGGCGGGCATGAACTCGCCGAACTCGAACCGGCGGTGATGAGCGAAGTCGAGCGCATCGCAGGCCTCGAGCGGCACGCGTTGGCGGTCGACTGGTTCGTCGACGAAACGCGTTCGCCAATCCGTTCGGTGACGATCGCCGCAACCGCACGCCAGCATCTCGAAGCGCGTATCGAATGCGCCGCGACCGCCGGCATCTCGCTCACCGCGATCGATGGCGAGCCGCACGCGGCATTGCGCGCCATGCGCTACGCGGCCAGTCACGAACTCGATCCGCACGAACCCTATGTCGCGCTCTGGATCGGCACGGACGGCGTGTATGGCTGGCGCATCGTCGACGATTGCCTGGTCGGTGAAATGCGCTACCCGGCTCCCGAACACGCCGATCTCGCTGACGCGTTGCGTGATCTTGTCCACGGCCCCGTACTCGATTGTGCGTTGTTGAGCGGCGAGGTCGATCTGCTCGACAGCGTGGGTTTCTCGATCGCGGATATCGCCGATGTGTTGGGTTGCACCGTGATGCCGTTCGAGTGTGCGGCGCTGGGTGGGCGCGCACGTCAACTGCACGATCCGCTGTTGCACGAGCCGGCTGCCGCGGTCGCATTCGGACTTGCGTTGCGCGGAGTACTCGAATGATGCGCGGTCTGCAGCCCCGTTTGGATCCGGCGGCCCCGGACACGCGTGCTTCTACGCGTGGCGTGCGCTTCACACAGCCGTGGCTCGGCGGCTTCAACCTGCTGCCGTACAGGCAACGCAACGCCCGGCTCGCGCGCCGGCGGCGTCTGCTCGAATGGTTTGCCGCCGCGCTAGCCGGTTTTGCGGCCGTGTTCGCGTTAGTCGGATGGCAGGCATTCGAAAGGGCGCGGCTGGATGCGCGGCGCGCGTCGGTCGAACAATCGCTTGCGCAACTGGCCGGGCCGCTCGCCGAGCACACCAGATTGTTGCGGGTGCAGGACGAACAACGCAAAGGCGTGGCGCGTGCGATGAACTTGTCCGAGCCACTTACGCATTTGCGCGACCTGCTGGATGCACTGAGTTTTGAACCCGGTGACGGTGTGGTGTTGCAGCAGATGCGGCAGCGCGAGCATGAGACGGAGTTGCTCGCGACCTCGCGCGGACATATCGCATCGGCCGAGTGGCTCAAACGCTTGAGCGCGATCCGCGGTGTGAAGGGCGCCGAGGTGAGCGATCTGCGTCGCTCGGCGTCACGCAGCAGTCCGGTGGCGGCGGCCAGCGTGAGCGGCCCGATCGAATTCGGAGCGCATCTGCGTTGGGGCGACCCGCCGAAGAAAACAGCCCATACGTCGGGCCTCGCCGCGCAACGTCACATGAAATCTGAACAGTCAGGAGATACGAAATGAGTACGACTTTTGTCGGGTTCGGCGGCGCGGCCAGCGCGCGGCCAGCGCTTTCTCAGTGGATGACGCGCGTGCGCGTGCCGCTCGCTGCCTGGAGTCGTCGGCGCCGTTGGGCGGTTGCGTTGCTGATCGCTGCAGTGGTGTTCGGACTTGGCACGCATGGTTGGGTTGTGGCGGATCTCGGCGGCATCGAGGCGAGCCGTGCGGCATTGGAGGCGGCCACGCGGCACCTCACTGACGCGCACCGTGCGCTGACGCAATTGCCCGCGCTGCGTCGGGACGTTGCCGCCATGCCGGGTGCACAGTTGCCTGCGCCATGGACCTCCGCGGACGACGTGCGGATCGTATCCGAACTCGCGGCGCAGAATAGCGTCTCGTTGCTCTCGGTAGAACCGGGTGCTGCCAGTGGCTCAGGTGCCGAAAGCATGCGTCCTGTGCAACTCACCGCGCACACCGATTTCGTTCACCTGATGGCATTTCTGCGCGGCCTGTCGGATCTGCCGGTGCTGATCGTGCCCGTCGATGTGACGGTCAAGCGCGATGCGGATTGGTTAGCGGTGAAAGCAACGCTGCACGTATTCAGCGCGCTGAGGCCGCTGCCTTCAACTGCGAATGCGGACGCGTTCGCCGACGAAAGCCTCGATTCGGATGACGAAGAAAATATCGTGTTCTTCGACCCGTTCTCGCTTCCGCAGATGCTTGCGTCCGGTGAGCCGCCGCCTGATGCTTCGCAGCTGCGCCTCGTCGGCTTGCTGCACGATCGCACGCGCGGACTTGCCTTGCTAGATACGCCGGATGGTGCGACCACCGTCGTGTCCGGGCAGCAACTCGGCACCGAGCGCGTCACGCGGCTCGACGCGCTCAGCATCACGCTGGCAAATGGCGGCGTGACACGCACGCTGGCACTGACGGGGACGTCCTGATGAGGTTGATGAAGACGTTCGGTTTTGCGGAGTCGCGCGTCGGCGTTCGTGTGTGGTTTGGTTCGGGCGTGTGTCGCGGCTTGTCTGGAAGGATGCGTGCGAGCCCAGTTTGCAACTTGGTTCGCAGCTCGATTCACAATCCGCTTTGCAGCCTGCTTCGCAATCCGATTCGCAGCCTGATCGCATGCATGGCGATAAGCGTCGGCATCGCGCATGCTTCGACGCCACCGTTGCCGCCGCTGCCCGCATACATGCCGCTCGACGACGCCATTACGGCGCCCGAAGCCCGATACGATGTACCGCCCTTACCGCGCGGCATCGCTGCCGAAGTACCCAACCCGTTCCGCGACAATTCCGTCGCCGACTCTGGCGTATCGCGAGGGACGGCACCAGCTGACATCGGACGCGCTGACGACCTTGCCGACGACGCAGACGGTTCGGTGCCACTACGGAGGCAATCCGCGATGTCGGCGCACAACGACGCCAAGGGAACCTCGGCGCTCGAAGGGCCGCCGGTGCCGTTGCCTCCGCTTGCGCGCCTGAGCAACGCACCGAAGACCCCCGACGACGCCAAACTCGCCGCCGACGACAAACCGATCTCGCTCAACTTCCAGCGCGCGGAACTCGGCGCGGTGCTTAACGCGTTCGCCCAGTTCACCGGCCTGAACATCGTCGCGAGCGAGAGAGTGCGTGGCGCCGTCACACTACGACTCGACAAGGTCCCGTGGCGCACTGCATTCGATACCTTGCTCGACGTCAACGGGCTCGCCATGGAGCGCCACGGCAACGTGATCTGGGTCGCGCCGATCGCGGAGCTGGCCGCGCGCGAACGGCAGCGTTTCGAAGCGCACGCGAGAGCCGCCGATCTCGAACCGCTCGCAAGCCGCACGTTCGAGCTGCACTACGCGCGGGCCGAAGACGTGCGGCGCCTGCTGACCGGCGCCGGTAACCAGCGCGTGCTGTCCAAACGCGGCGCCGCGACGGCCGATCCGCGCACCAATCTGCTGTTCGTCACCGATCTCGAAGGACGCCTCGCGCAAATCACGGCGCTGCTTGCTTCCGTCGACCGGCCGACCCGGCAGGTGTTGATCGAAGCGCGCATCGTCGAGGGAGAGCACGGTTTTTCGCGCAATCTCGGCGTGCGGCTCTCCATGGCGGCCACTAGCGCCGACGGCACCGCCCGAGGCCTGACCGGCGGCGCGGACGGCACCGTGTACGATCTGTCAGCGCGTCCGATTTCCGGTTTCGATGCCGCCACTGCCGGGCTGACCTTGTTCGCAGCCGGCGCGACGCGGCTCCTGAACATCGAGCTGAGCGCGCTGGAGGCCGAAGGCCGCGGCGAAATCGTCTCGAGCCCCCGGGTGGTGACGGCGGACCGGATGAAAGCGGTCGTCGAGCAGGGCACCGAGCTGCCCTATCAGGCGAAAGTGGGGCAGGGCGTGTCGGGCGTGCAGTTTCGCCGCGCTACGCTCAAACTGGAGGTCGAGCCGCAAATCATGCCGGACGGTAGAGTGGTGCTGGACCTCGACGTCGCCAAAGACAGCGTCGGCGAGCAGACCGACGCCGGGCCCGCGATTAATACCAAACACGTGCAAACGCGCGTCGAAGTCGAAGATGGTGGTACGGTGTCGATCGGCGGAATTTACGCGACCGACAACCGGGACGATGTGACGCGGGTGCCGCTCCTGGGCAAAATACCGGTTTTAGGCGCGCTTTTCCGCCATCGGGCCCATCGGGACCAGCGCAGTGAACTGGCAGTTTTCATCACGCCGCGCGTCGTTCAGACAAATTAGGGGCACGCTGCCGCCGCTCTCCAGCGGCGGCCTGCAGGCTCGACAAGGCAGCCGCTTTGCCAGTAAGCTGCGGCACGAACCATACCGGATTAGCCAGAGGGACACCGTTGCAAGCGCGGGACGCACACGCCAATGTATTTTTTGTAGGGCTCATGGGGGCAGGCAAAACCACCGTGGGCCGGGCCATTGCGCGCCGTCTCGATCGCCCGTTCTTCGATTCCGACCATGAAATCGAGGCGCGTACGGGCGCGCGCATCCCGGTGATCTTCGAGCTGGAAGGCGAAGCGGGCTTTCGCGATCGCGAAGCGCACGTGATTTCCGACCTGACCGGGCGCGACAATATCGTGCTGGCCACGGGCGGCGGCGCGGTGCTGCGGCCGGAAAACCGCGAAGCGCTGCAAAATCGGGGTGTGGTGATCTATTTGCGCGCCAATCCGCACGATCTGTGGCTGCGCACCCGACGCGACAAGAATCGCCCGCTTTTGCAGACTGAAGACCCCAAAGCGCGCCTCGAGGCGCTCTACGAAGTACGCGATCCGCTATACCGGGAATGCGCGCACTTCGTGATCGAAACTGGCCGGCCCTCGGTCAACGGACTCGTCAACATGGTTCTGATGCAGCTCGAGATGGCCGGCGTCGCCAAACATCCTGCGTCATAATGGACCGTATGATTACCGTCAATGTCGAACTGGGCGAGCGCGCCTACCCCATCCATATCGGTGCCGATCTGATCGGCCAGACCGCGTTGTTCGCGCCGCATATCGCCGGCAGTTCGGTCACTATCGTCACGAACACCACGGTTGACCCGCTGTACGGTGACAAGCTGCGCGCCGCGTTGGCGCCGCTTGGCAAGCAGGTGTCCACGGTTGTTTTGCCCGACGGCGAAGCGTACAAGAACCTCGAAACCCTGAACCTGATTTTCGACGCGCTGCTGGGCTCGCGCGCCGATCGCAAGACCACGCTGATTGCCTTGGGCGGCGGCGTGATCGGCGACATGACGGGGTTTGCCGCGGCCTGCTACATGCGCGGCGTGCCGTTCATCCAGGTGCCGACTACCTTGCTATCGCAGGTGGATTCGTCGGTGGGCGGCAAGACGGGCATCAACCATCCGCTTGGCAAGAACATGATCGGCGCGTTCTACCAGCCGCAGGCGGTGATCGCCGACATCGGCGCGCTGCGTACGCTGCCGGCGCGTGAACTGGCGGCGGGCGTCGCTGAAGTGATCAAGACCGGCGCGATTGCCGACGCCGGTTTCTTCAGCTGGATCGAAGCGAACGTCGAAGCGCTCAATCGCTGCGAGCCCGAAGTGCTGGCCTTGGCGGTCAAGCGCTCGTGTGAGATCAAGGCGTCAGTCGTGGCGCAGGACGAGCGCGAAGGCGGGCTGCGCGCGATCCTCAATTTCGGCCACACCTTCGGCCATGCGATCGAAGCCGGACTCGGCTACGGCGAATGGCTTCACGGCGAGGCGGTGGGCTGCGGGATGGTGATGGCGGCGGACCTGTCCGTGCGCATGGGTTATCTCGACGAAGCGGCGCGCAAGCGTCTGGTCGACGTGATCGTTGCCGCGCATCTGCCCACCCGGGCGCCTGCGCTCGGCGAGTCGCGTTATGTCGACCTCATGCGGGTCGACAAGAAGGCTGAAGCCGGCGCGATCAAATTCATTCTGCTGAAGCGTTTCGGTGAGACGCTGATCACCCAGGCGCCCGACGCCGAGGTGCACGCCACGCTGGCCGCCGCCGTCTAGACCGACCCGGCAGAGGCTTCGCAGCAAGGCAGCACGTACGAGCGTCACGAGGCGCCGCCCATGTTTCGGAGAATCCGGTGACTGACAGGCGCAGCGACGATGTAAAGCATGACCCGGCAGGCACGCCCGTGAGCGGCGTGCCGTCGCAGGAAGCACTCGAAGCGCACCTCGCGCCGTATGCGGCACGTTCTGCTCAATCGCGCGGACGCCGCTATCCCGAAGCCGCGCCCAGCGCGCGCACCGAATTCCAGCGCGATCGCGACCGCATTGTCCATTCGACGGCGTTCCGCCGGCTCGAATACAAAACCCAGGTATTCGTGAATCACGAGGGCGATCTGTTTCGCACGCGACTCACCCATAGCCTGGAAGTCGCGCAGATTGCCCGTTCCGTGGCTCGCAATCTGCGCGTCAACGAAGACCTCGTTGAAGCCATTTCGCTTGCGCACGATCTCGGTCATACACCGTTCGGCCATGCGGGCCAGGACGCGCTGAACGAATGTATGCGCGAGCATGGCGGCTTCGAACACAATCTGCAAAGCCTCGCGGTGGTCGACGATCTGGAGGAGCACTACGGCGCGTTCAACGGCCTGAATCTGTGCTTCGAAACGCGGGAAGGCATTCTCAAGCACTGCTCGCGCGAGAATGCGCGGCGCCTCGGCGCGCTCGGCGAGCGCTTTCTGGAGGGGCGGCAGCCTTCCATCGAAGCGCAGATCGCCAATGTCGCCGATGAGATCGCGTACAACAACCACGACGTCGACGACGGCTTGCGCTCGGGCTTGCTCACGGTGGAGCAGCTTGCCGAAGTGGAGTTATGGCAGACGCACTACGTGGCGGCGCGCGGCGACTTTCCGCAGATCGAAGGGCGCCGGCTGATTCACGAGACGGTGCGCCGCATCATCAATACGTTGATCGTCGACCTGATCGATACGACCTCGCTCAATCTTGCAAAGCATGCGCCGGCTTCGCTGGACGCAGTGCGCGCCGCACCGCCGCTGGTCGCGCATAGCGAAGCAATCTCCGCGCAGGCGGCGGTGCTCAAGCGTTTCCTGTTCAAAAATCTGTACCGCCACTATCGCGTGATGCGCATGGCCAATAAGGCCCGCCGCGTGGTGGCCGGTTTGTTCGATGCGTTCACCGAAGATTCGCGGCTATTGCCACCCGGTTATCAATCAACGGACGCGTCGCAGCAACCGCGCCTGATCGCCCATTACATCGCGGGCATGACGGATCGATACGCGGTGAAGGAGTATCAACGGCTGTTCGTAATCGACGACAACTAAACGGGCCTGCACCGACGGGCGTCGGCGCAAAAAGGCCGCCGCGATGGCGGCCCGTCTCGCTGCTCGTTGCAAAAACCCGCCTAGCGCACCCGCGATGCGAACAGCGCACCCGCGATCAGCGCAACGCCGCCGACGATCGCAATCGTCTGCCAGGGGTTTTCGTGCACGTAGTCGTCGGCGTCGGCGATCGCCACTTCAGCGCGTTCGCGCATGGCTTCGCGGGTGTCGTTCAGGCGCTCGCGAGCGGTGTCGAGCTGCTTGCGCAGTTTGCTGCGCAGTGCCACTGCATCCGCCTGGGTGCCGTCCGCCAGGGTGGATTCGAGTTCCGACATCAGCGTGCGCAGTTCACCTGCGATATCTTCGGCCGCGTGGCGGCTATGGCGAGCGATACGCCGCGCACGGCGGCTGGTGGTGGTCCAGGATTCGCCGAGGGCGTCTCGCGTGTTCGGAAGTGTTGTCATGGTCGCTCCGTCGATGAGATGAGGATGAAAAAGGTCCCACGCTGGCATAGAGATACACGTCGCCACGCGGGAAACACTTCGAGAGCGCAACTTCGGTGCCAAACCCCAAGCCCCTACGCACCGTGGCGCGGGCCGCGATTCCTCAGCAGATATTGCACGAGCCGGCCCGCTTGCTGGTCAAATTTACAAACGCACGCTCGCACTTGCCCCGCTGGATGATCGCCACACACACCGCGAACAGCCCTTCCACGCGCACCAAATGAAAAACGCCGTCATTGGATGATGACAGCGTTGTCCAAGCCGCGAAAATTCGACTACCCTAACTAAACGGCCCCAATTTCGTGACGCGTTAGAAACGGTAACCGATGTTGACGTAGGTAACGATCGGGTTCAGCTTGATCTTGGTTTGCGATTGCACATTCAGCGTGCCGACCGGCGTGTTTGCGGCGGTGCTGAGCTTGGCGGTCGTGCTGAGCGGCAGGTACGAGACCGAGACGCCCGCGAACCAGTGCTGGTTGAACGCATAGGTGAAACCCGCATTAAACACCGGCTCCCACGAACTATCCGTAGAGACGCTGGTCGGACCATGCAGAACGTTTGCCTCGAATGCGCCGTTGGTGATCTTTTCGTCGGTGAACCAGATGCGGCTTACACCGATGCCGAGATACGGGCGGAAGGTGGCGGTCGGGGCGTTGAAGTAGTACTTGAACAGCAGAGTCGGGCTCCACTGTTTCGCCTGACCCAGCTTGCCGAATTGGGCGAGGCTGCCCGAGCCTTCAAGGTCGAACGAAGGTGGGACGCCGATCACGAACTCGGTCGCGATGTGATCTGTGATGAAGTAGCCGGCGGTGAAGCCAAGAGTGTCGGCTGAACTGAGTGATGCGCCGGTGTTGGCTTCGGTGATGTTGGTCGGGCTGCCGCCAATGCTTGTCACTTTCAACGGGTCGCTGCTCGATTGAGGCGCAAGATGGAACCAGCCTGATGTGACGTAAAAGCTTCCGGCCGATTGCGCGTGCGCTGCCGTTGTCATGCAGGCTAGCGCCGCGATCCCCGTTACGGCCTGTTTTAATTTCATATGTGCTCCTCCAAAAAAGGCCCGCTCATTATGACTACAACGTTTGAAACAAACCATACGCGGCGGTTAGAGCTTTCTCCCTAGGCTCCGCGTGGTTTCTGGCTTAGCCGTGCTGCGCCGAACCCCGGGCGCGCGCGGTTCTTCGGACCTTCGGGTATGTACCAACGCGACTATTGGATACTCCAGCATGGCACGGCTTGCACGTCTCTATGTCCCTGACCAGCCGCAGCACGTCATCCTCCGTGGACTCGATCAGCAGCCCGCATTCGTCGACGACCAGGACTACGAGCTTTTCATCGACTGTTTAAAAGCGGCTTCACGCGACCATCACTTGTCCATCCACGCGTATGCGTTGATGCCTGGCTCTGTCCAACTGCTCGTCACGCCCACTGAGGAGTCGAGCCTGCCGAAGGCGATGCAGGCGGTGGGGCGCCGCTACGTTGCGCACTTCAACCGGCGTTACGCGCGCCGCGGCACCCTGTGGGAGGGCCGCTACCGTGCCACGGTCATTGAAGGTGAGCGGTATTTCCTGCTGGCGAGCCGCGTAGTTGAGATGTCGCCGGTGCGAGCCGGGCTGGTGAGCGCGCCCGAGGACTACCGCTGGTCGAGCTACCGGCATCACATCGGCCTCACGCTCGACAGCCTGATTACCGACCACCCGTTGTACTGGTCGCTCGGCAACACGCCGTTCGAACGACAGCGCGCTTACCGCGAGTTGTGCGAGCAGCCGCTCGACGAACGCGAAGCCAGTCAGCTTCAGCAGGCCACCCTGAAAGGTTGGGTTCTGGGCAGCGACACCTACCGCGAATGGGCGGCGCGGGCCGCCAACCGGCGTGTTTCGCCGCTGCCGCGCGGCCGGCCGCGCAAGGTCCGCGAGACACCGCAGACGCAATAAAACGTTCCATATCAAAGGGCTGCACCCGAAACGGCATCTTCGCATGCCGTTTTCTTTTGCATCTTTTTGATGTGGCACCAATAAAAAATAGCCGCAATGCACCAACTTGATAATTGGGGTTCGAACATCACGTTTTATTTGCTATTCCGTTGATTCGTCGCGTATATTCCGAATTCCGGCACTTTTTGGCACGCGTAGCATTCAAGCGTACAGAGTCGCCGACGCGGTTGCGGAGCGCACTGCGGCAATAGAAAAACGGTTTTAACGGCCTGTCCGGCCCCTCACAGACGGTGTCCCCATGAACGACCACCAGCAACCGACTCACCCGGTTCCCGCCGCGCAAGGTCTGTACGACCCGCAAAACGAACATGACGCCTGCGGCGTCGGCTTCGTCGCTCACATCAAGGGCAAGAAAAGCCACGAGATCATCGAGCAAGGCCTGAAGATTCTCGAGAACCTCGACCACCGGGGCGCCGTCGGCGCCGATCCGCTGATGGGCGACGGCGCGGGCATCCTGATCCAGATTCCGGACGGTTTCTATCGTGAGGAAATGGCCAAGCAGGGCGTCGTGTTGCCGCCGAACGGCGAGTACGGCGTGGGCATGGTGTTCCTGCCGAAGGAACATGCATCGCGTCTCGCCTGCGAACAGGAGCTGGAACGCACGGTGAAGGCTGAAGGCCAGGTCGTGCTGGGCTGGCGCGACGTGCCGGTCGACCACACCATGCCGATTTCGCCCACCGTCAAGGCGAGCGAGCCGCTGATCCGCCAGATCTTCATCGGCCGCGGCAAGGACATCATGGTGACCGACGCGCTCGAGCGGAAGCTGTACGTGATCCGCAAGACAGCGAGCCACCGCATCCAGGCGCTCAAGCTCAAGCACGGCAAGGAATACTTCGTGCCGTCGTGCTCGGCGCGCACGGTCGTCTATAAGGGTCTGCTGCTGGCGGGCCAGGTTGGCGTGTACTACCGCGACCTGCAGGACGAGCGCACGGTGTCGGCGCTGGCGCTGGTGCACCAACGCTTCTCGACCAACACGTTCCCGGCGTGGGAACTGGCTCACCCGTACCGCATGATCGCCCACAACGGCGAAATCAACACGGTGAAGGGCAACGTCAACTGGCTGAACGCCCGTACCGGCGCGATCGCGTCGCACGTGCTCGGCGACGATCTGCCCAAGCTGTGGCCGCTGATCTACCCGGGCCAATCGGATACCGCCTCGTTCGACAACTGCCTCGAACTGCTGGTCATGGCCGGCTACCCGCTCGTCCACGCGGTCATGATGATGATCCCGGAAGCGTGGGAACAGCACACGCTGATGGACGACAACCGCCGCGCGTTCTACGAATACCACGCCGCGATGATGGAGCCGTGGGACGGCCCCGCCGCGATCGCCTTCACCGACGGCCGCCAGATCGGCGCCACGCTTGACCGTAACGGTCTGCGTCCGGCGCGCTACATCGTTACTGACGACGACCTGGTCATCATGGCGTCGGAAGCGGGCACGCTGCCTATCCCCGAGTCGAAGATCGTCAAGAAGTGGCGTCTGCAGCCGGGCAAGATGTTCCTGATCGACATGGAACACGGCCGCATCATCGACGACAAGGAACTGAAGGACAACCTCGCGAACGCCAAGCCGTACAAGAGCTGGATCGACGCCGTGCGCATCAAGCTCGACGAAATCGAGGCGAAGGCCGAAGACGTCGCGACGGAACGCCGCGAAGCCGCTGCTTTGCTGGATCGCCAGCAGGCGTTCGGCTACACGCAGGAAGACCTCAAGTTCCTGATGGCGCCGATGGCGCAAGCCGGCGAAGAAGCTGTCGGTTCGATGGGCAATGACTCGCCGCTGGCGGTCATGTCCAACAAGAACAAGACGCTCTATCACTACTTCAAGCAGCTGTTCGCGCAAGTCACGAACCCGCCGATCGACCCGATCCGTGAAAACATGGTGATGTCGCTGGTGTCGTTCGTCGGTCCGAAGCCGAACCTGCTGGACACGAACAACATCAACCCGCCGATGCGTCTCGAAGTGTCGCAGCCGGTGCTCGACTTCAAGGACATCGCCAAGATCCGCGCGATCGATCAGTACACGGGCGGCAAGTTCAGCTCCTACGAACTGAACATCTGCTATCCGGTGGCCTGGGGCAAGGAAGGCATCGAAGCGCGTCTGGCTTCGCTGTGCGCGGAAGCCGTGGATGCGGTCAAGTCCGGCTACAACATGCTGATCGTGTCGGACCGCAAGACCGACCGCGACAACGTCGCGATTCCCGCGCTGCTGGCCACCGCCGCGATCCACACGCACCTCGTCCAGCACGGTCTGCGCACGAGCGCGGGCCTCGTCGTTGAAACCGGCTCGGCGCGTGAAACGCACCACTTCGCGCTGCTTGCGGGCTACGGCGCGGAAGCCGTGCACCCGTACCTCGCGATGGAAACGCTCAGCCAGATGGCAGTGGGCCTGAAGGGCGACCTGTCGGCGGAGAAGGCGGTCTACAACTTCACCAAGGCAGTCGGCAAGGGTCTGATGAAGGTCATGTCGAAGATGGGCATTTCGACCTACATGTCCTACACCGGCGCGCAGATTTTCGAAGCAGTCGGTCTGTCTGAAGGCCTGGTGTCGAAGTACTTCAACGGCACTTCGTCGAAGGTCGGCGGCATCGGCCTGTTCGATGTTGCGGAAGAAGCGATCCGTCTGCATCGCGACGCGTTCGGCGACAACCCGGTGCTCGCGAACATGCTCGACGCGGGTGGTGAGTACGCCTATCGCGTGCGCGGCGAAGAACACATGTGGACGCCGGATGCGATCGCCAAGCTCCAACACTCGGCGCGCAGCAACTCGTACCAGACGTACAAGGAATACGCGCATCTGATCAACGATCAGACCAAGCGCCACATGACGTTCCGCGGCCTGTTCGAATTCAAGTTCGACCCGACCAAGGCGATTCCTCTCGACGAAGTGGAATCGGCGAAGGACATCGTCAAGCGTTTCGCCACCGGCGCCATGTCGCTGGGCTCGATCAGCACGGAAGCCCACGCCACGCTGGCTGTCGCGATGAACCGCATCGGCGGCAAGTCGAACACCGGCGAAGGCGGCGAGGACGTGAACCGTTATCGCAACGAACTGCGCGGCATTCCGATCAAGAACGGCGACACCATGAAGTCGGTGATTGGCGACGAAGTGATCGTCGACATTCCGCTGAAGGACGGCGATTCGCTGCGCTCGAAGATCAAGCAAGTGGCGTCGGGCCGTTTCGGCGTGACGGCGGAATACCTCGCGTCGGCCGATCAGATCCAGATCAAGATGGCGCAAGGCGCAAAGCCTGGCGAAGGCGGTCAGCTGCCGGGTCACAAGGTGTCGGAATACATCGGCAAGCTGCGTTATTCGGTGCCGGGCGTTGGCCTGATTTCGCCGCCGCCGCACCACGACATTTACTCGATCGAAGATCTGGCGCAGCTGATTCACGACCTGAAGAACGCCAACTCGGCGGCCAGCGTGTCGGTGAAGCTGGTGTCGGAGTCGGGCGTCGGTACGGTTGCTGCCGGTGTCGCCAAGGCGAAGGCCGATCACGTCGTGATCGCCGGCCACGATGGCGGTACGGGCGCGTCGCCGCTGTCGTCGGTGAAGCATGCCGGTACGCCGTGGGAACTGGGTTTGGCCGAAACGCAGCAAACGCTGGTGCTGAACCAGCTGCGCGGCCGTATCCGCGTGCAGGCCGACGGTCAGATGAAGACCGGCCGCGACGTCGTGATTGGCGCGCTGCTCGGCGCGGACGAATTCGGCTTCGCGACGGCGCCGCTCGTCGTCGAAGGCTGCATCATGATGCGCAAGTGCCACCTGAACACCTGCCCGGTCGGCGTCGCGACGCAAGATCCGGTGCTGCGTGCGAAGTTCCAGGGCCAGCCGGAACACGTCGTCAACTTCTTCTTCTTCGTTGCGGAAGAAGCGCGCGAAATCATGGCGCAACTGGGCATCCGCAAGTTCGAGGACCTGATCGGTCACGCCGAGCTGCTCGATATGAAGAAGGGCGTCGAACACTGGAAAGCGAAGGGTCTCGACTTCTCGCGCGTGTTCTATCAGCCGCAAGTTTCGGCTGATGTCGCACGCAAGCACGTCGACGTGCAGGACCACGGTCTCGACCGCGCACTGGATCACGTGCTGATCGAGAAGGCGAAGGCCGCGATAGAGAAGGGCGAGCACGTCTCGTTCATCCAGCCGGTGCGCAACGTGAACCGTACGGTCGGCGCGATGTTGTCCGGCACGATCGCGAAGAAGTACGGCCACGACGGCCTGCCTGACGACACGATTCACATCCAGTTGAAGGGCACCGCAGGCCAGAGTTTCGGCGCGTTCCTCGCGAGAGGCGTGACGCTGGATCTGGTCGGCGACGGCAACGACTACGTCGGCAAGGGCCTCTCGGGCGGCCGCATCATCATCCGCCCGACCAACGATTTCCGCGGCAAGTCCGAAGAAAACATCATCTGCGGCAACACGGTGATGTACGGCGCGATCGAAGGCGAATCGTTCTTCCGCGGCGTCGCGGGCGAGCGTTTCTGCGTGCGTAACTCGGGCGCAACGGCGGTTGTCGAAGGCACGGGCGACCATGGTTGCGAATACATGACGGGCGGCACGGTGATCGTGCTCGGCGAAACGGGCCGTAACTTCGCGGCCGGTATGTCGGGCGGTATCGCTTACGTGTACGACCCGGACAACACGTTCGCGGGCAAGTGCAACAAGTCGATGGTCGCGCTCGACCCGGTTCTGCAACAAGCGGAACAGGAACGCACGGTCGACAAGGGCTTGTGGCACAGCGGCGCAACCGACGAAGCCCTGCTCAAGGGTCTCATCGAACGTCACTTCCAGTTCACGGGTTCGCCGCGTGCGAAAGCGTTGCTGGAAAACTGGGATGCGTCGCGCCGTCAGTTCGTGAAGGTGTTCCCGACCGAATACAAGCGCGCACTGGGCGAAATGGCAGCGAAGAAGGCGAACAAGGAAGTCCTCGCTGCTTAACTGACCCGCCCGCGGCTCGACCCGCAGACGTCACACTTAGCCGTACCCGCCGCTCGACTACTCGATTGTTCGACGCGCGGCGGGTGTAGATCACCTCACCTGATACAGATAGAGAAGAGAACCACATGGGCAAGGCAACCGGTTTTCTCGAGTTCGAGCGCCGCCACGAGGCGTACGAAGCTCCGCTCACGCGTGTGAAGCACTACAAGGAATTCGTCGCGGCACTGACCGACGACGAAGCCAAGATTCAAGGCGCACGTTGCATGGACTGCGGCATTCCGTTCTGCAACAACGGCTGCCCGGTGAACAACATCATCCCGGACTTCAACGACCTGGTGTTCCATCAGGACTGGAAGACCGCGATCGAAGTGCTGCACTCCACGAACAACTTCCCCGAGTTCACGGGCCGCATCTGCCCGGCGCCGTGCGAAGCGGCGTGCACGCTCGGCATCAACGACGACGCGGTCGGCATCAAGTCGATCGAACACGCGATCATCGACAAAGCGTGGGCCGAAGGTTGGGTCGCACCGCTGCCGCCGAAGCACAAGACGGGCAAGAAGGTCGCTGTGGTCGGATCAGGCCCCGCCGGTTTGGCCGTCGCGCAGCAACTCGCGCGCGCGGGGCACGATGTCACCGTGTTCGAAAAGAACGACCGCATCGGTGGCTTGCTGCGTTACGGCATTCCTGACTTCAAGCTGGAGAAGTGGCTGATCGACCGCCGCATGCGCCAGATGGAGGCGGAAGGCGTGACGTTCCGCGCTAACGTATTCGTCGGCAAGGCGGATTCGCTGCCTGCGCATATCGGCAACACCGCGAAGGAAACCATCACGCCGGCCGAACTGAAAGAACAGTTCGACGCGGTCGTGATCGCCGGCGGTTCGGAAACGCCGCGCGATCTGCCGGTGCCGGGCCGCGAGCTGGAAGGCATCCACTACGCGATGGAATTCCTGCCGCAGCAGAACAAGGTCAACGCCGGCGACAAGGTCGCGAACCAGTTGCTCGCCAAGGGCAAGCATGTGGTCGTGATCGGTGGTGGCGATACGGGTTCGGACTGCGTCGGTACGTCGAACCGTCATGGCGCGAAGAGCGTCACGCAATTCGAACTGCTGCCGCAACCGCCGGAAGAAGAGAACAAGCCGCTCGTGTGGCCGTACTGGCCGATCAAGCTGCGCACGTCGTCGTCGCACGACGAGGGCTGCTCGCGCGATTGGGCGGTGGCTACCAAGCGCCTCGAAGGTAAGAACGGCAAGGTCGAGAAGCTGATCGCCGCGCGCGTCGAATGGAAGGACGGCAAGATGCAGGAAGTGCCGAACTCGGAATTCGAAATGAAGGCCGATCTGGTGCTGCTGGCCATGGGCTTCACGCAACCGGTGTCGCCGGTGCTCGAAGCGTTCGGCGTCGACAAGGACAACCGTGGCAACGTGCGCGCTTCGACTGAGGGCGACAAGGCGTATTACACGTCGGTGGACAAGGTCTTCACCGCGGGCGATATGCGTCGTGGCCAGTCGCTGGTGGTGTGGGCGATCCGCGAAGGCCGTCAGTGCGCACGTTCGGTCGATGCGTTCCTGATGGGTCATTCGGAACTGCCGCGCTAACGTAACGTCTCCGGCCGGTTTTCGCTCTTCAACGCGGAAACCAGCCACTACTTGCAGGATGTGGTGGAGACGACAAAGCGGTAAAAACAAAGCCGGGCACCTGAGAGGGTGACCCGGCTTTTTATTGCTACTTCCGATACCGCGCCAACGTCAGCCCGTCCAGATCGATTTCCGGCGTGCGCTGCGTAATCAGATCCGCGACCACCCGGCCCGAGCCCATCGACATCGCCCAGCCCGTTGAGCCGTGCCCGAGATTCAGCCACAGATTGTCTACGCCGGACGGGCCGAGCAACGGCGCGCCATCGGGCGTCATTGGCCGACGGCCCACCCAGAAATGCGCCGAGGTCGGGTTGGCCGCGTGCGGAAACCAGTCCTTGAGCACTTTCATCAGCGTCTGCAAGGCCTGCTCACGCAGAGTCGTCTGGCGATTGCCGAGCTCCGCGGTGCCGGCCACGCGCAGGTTGTTGCCGAAGCGCGTGATCGCCGTCTTCAGCGACTCGTCCATCAGCGCCGCATGCGGGGCCTTTTCATCGTCGGTGACCGGCAGCGTCGCCGAGTAGCCTTTGACCGGGTAGAGCGGCACCTTCACACCGAGCGGCGCGAGCAGCGCCGCACTGTCGACGCCCAGCGCCACCACGACCGCATCCGCCTGCAATGTCTCGCTGCCGCGTTCGCTCTCGAGATGCACCGCGCGCACCGTACCGCCTCGCACGTCGAGCGAACTGACCCGTGTGTCGAAGCGAAACTGCACGCCGTTGCGCTCGCAGATCGCCCGCAATTCGCGGGTGAAGCGGGCGCAATCACCGGCTTCGTCGTCGGGGAGATAGAGACCCGAGAGCGGCGTCTGACGCGCCCAGCGCAAACCCGGTTCGATCTCGACGCACTGCGCCGCGCTGACCTCGCGGTGCGCGATGCCCGCGTCGCGCAGGACCGCCAACGCCGGTTGCGCGAGCTCGACGTCGTACTCGCTGCGGAACAACTGCAGATAGCCCTGGCTGCGGCCATAGTCGAACGGATGACGGCCACGGAATTCGTGCAGGCACTCGCGGCTGTAATAAGCGATGCGCTGCATGCGCTGCTTATTGACGCGAAACCGTTCGAGGTCGCATTCACGCAGCCAGCGCGCGATCCAACGCCATTGAGCCGGATCCAGGGTAGGGCGGAAAATCAGCGGTGAGGCCGGCTCGAACAGATACTTGAGAATCTTCGCCGGCATGCCGGGCGCGGCCCACGGCGTGACATAGCCCGGCGCGATCACGCCGGCGTTGCCGAAGCTGGTGGAGAGCGCGACGTCCGGCTCGCGCTCGATCACGGTGACGTCGCAGCCTTGCTGGCGCAGATAAAACGCGGTGGCGACGCCAATGACGCCGCCGCCCAGAACAATCGTTTTCATGGTTGTGTACAGCGATTTCAGGCGGTAGGGCTGGTCGCGCCGAGCACTTTGCCCTTGGTTTCCGGCAGACACACTGCGGCGACGATCACCAGCAGATAGCCCGAACCGGCGACGATACCCATCGCCTTAACAAGCGTCATGGTTTGCGACAGTGTACCCACCAGGATCGGAAAGAACGAGCCAAGACCGCGGCCGAGGTTATAGCAGAAACCTTGTCCCGAGCCGCGGATCGCATTCGGATAGAGCTCCGACAAATACGCGCCGACGCCCGCGAAAATCCCCTGCACGACGATGCCGAGCGGAAAGCCGAGCGCGAGCATCATGCCGTCGGTGATCGGCAGCATCGTGTAGACCATGCCGAGCACGAACGAGCCGATTGCGAACAGCACGAACGACGCGCGCCGGCCGATCTTGTCGCACAGAATCGCGCCGACGATATAGCCGGTAAACGAGCCGACGATCAGCACGATCAGATAGCCGCTGGTGTTGAAGACCGACAGATGGCGCACGGTCTTCAGATAGGTCGGCAGCCAGGTGGTGATCGCGTAGTAGCCGCCGAGCATACCGGTGCACAGCGCGCTGCCCAGCAGGGTGGTTTTGAGGTGAGGGAAGGAGAAGATCTGCAGGAAGTGCGAGGTATCGAAACCGCTGTCGCGCGCGCGGCGTGTTTCGAGAAAGATGTCAGGATCGCTGACATTGCGGCGAATGTAGAAGATCCACAGCGCGGGCAGCAGGCCGATCCAGAAGCAGGCGCGCCATGCGACCTGTTCCGGCAGCAGCGCGAAGAACGCCCAATAGATGATGGCCGCCGCGGCCCAGCCGACGGACCAGCTGCTCTGCACGGTGCCGACGGCTTTCGCGCGATGTTGAGGTGAACGGATGGTTTCAGCCATCATGATCGTCACGACCGACCATTCGCCGCCGAAGCCGATGCCTTGCAGCGTGCGGGTGGTGAGCAGTTGCCAGAACGAGTGGGTGAAGCCTGACAGGCAGGTGAAGATCGCGAAGGTGGCGATGGTCCACTGGAGCACACGGACGCGTCCGTAGCGGTCAGCCAGAATGCCGGCGAGCCAGCCGCCGATCGCCGACGAAATCAGCGAACTGGTCGCGATCATGCCGGCTTCGCTTTTGGTCATGCCCCACGTTGCGATCAGCGTCGGGATGAGGAATGAGTAGATCATGAAGTCGAACGCGTCGACCGCGTAGCCGCCGAAGCCAGCGTAGAGGGTGCGGCGTTCGCGCTGGGTCAGTTCGGTGAACCATTGGAGAGAGGGCATGTTTTTTTGTGGTCTCCAGGCAGTTTTTGCCTTCCGGCGGCTTGATCGGGGGTTTTTTGTATTCTAAGGGGACGAGGTGTTGTGCGGCCAGTTGTGGTCAAAAATGGCGATGGAGTAAGAAATTTCATTGCTGTTCATTACCAACTACTACGAAGTAACCCGAAAAAAATTATTCGCCGTTAAACTGCGCCGGCAGCACTCAAGCTGGGAAAGTCCTATTCACGTCCGCATCCGTCACCCTTAATGTACGCAACCGCAAAAACCTGCTCGCCATCCCGTCGCTCCGCGAGTACGCCTTTGCGGGCTTATCAATCGCGCCGCGCATTCCTGAAATCCTCGGCAAGCGTGTTGCTGCTCTCCGGCATGGGCAGCTCGCTGCTGTCGGCTTGCGGGGGCGGAAATCTGGACGCCGATCAGCCGGAAACGCCTCGCCTCGCCTCGGTAACTAACTTCCGCGATGTGGCGGGCGCGGCTGCCGGCTATCCCACGGTTGACGGCAAACAGATGCGCCGCGGGGCCTTTTATCGCGCGAACGCGCTGACCTTGAACGCCGCCGATACGGCCACGCTCAACAAACTCGGCATCGCCTCGGTCTACGATCTGCGCACGCCCGGTGAAATCGCGCGTACCGCGGATATCCTGCCGGCCGGCGCGACCTCGCAAGCGCTCGACGTGCTCGGTGTCAGCGACTTCGTCGCGCCAACCTTCGATACGGCAGCTGCAGCCGTCGCGTTCATGGAGGCTCAGGCGCGCGCCTATGTCACCGGCGCCGCCCAGCGCGTCGGCTACGGCGAGCTTCTCACGCGACTCGCCAATGGCGCCGGCGCGCAACTGTTTCATTCCAATGCGGGTAAGGATCGCGCCGGTTGGGTCTCGGCTCTCCTGCTCAGCATTGCCAACGTGCCACTCGACGTCATCATGCAGGACTATCTGCTGAGCAACGTCTATCTGGCCCAATCGATCGCGGCGCAGACCGAGGTGATACGCGCGCAAAGCGGCGACGTGGTCGCCGCGAGCGAGTCGCCCCTGTTCACCGTCCAGGACAATTATCTGCAGGCGGGGTTCGATCAGGTGCAGGCGAGCTACGGCACGATGGCGAGCTATCTGACACAAGGCCTGGGTCTGTCTCAAGCCACCATCGACGCGTTGCACGACCGCCTCGTCGTCTGACCCGCGCTCGCCGCGCCTGGCGCGCCCGATGCGCCTGGTATTGCGTGGACCACACCGGCAGGTACAAACAAAAAAAAATCCGCCCCAAATAAGCGGGCGGACAGAGAAGGGCGGCATCGAGGTTGCCGGGGGCGACTATAAGGCCGCAACCATCACAAAAGGCCATCTGGTAAGGGCGCGTAAGTGCCCATGCTCAATGGCGCTTCACCCTTCTCGATCATTCTTACGCGTGTGCCGGCTCAACCGGCAATTCGATCCGTACTTCCAGCCCGCCTTGCACGTGATTGCGCACATGGCAGCGTCCGCCGCGATCGTGCGCGAGGCGCGCGACAATCGCGAGACCCAGGCCGCAATGACCTTCGCCTCCGCGGGCGGCGTCGAGCCGCACGAACGGTTTCATCGCCGCCGCGATGCGGTCGTCGGGAATGCCTGGGCCGTGGTCGCGCACGCTGATGATCCAACGGCTGTCATCGCGCGCGGTGGCGATATCCACCGGCGGTGAGCCGTGCTCGAGCGCGTTATCGACCAGGTTCGTGACCAGCCGGTCGAGCAAGGTGCGCGGCAGCGTGAACGACGAACCGGCCCGCAGATCGAGCGTGAAGAGCGGCGTCTCGGCGCTGTCGCCGGCGGAAAACTGTTCCTGCAGGAATTCGTCGACCTCGACCGGCGGCCCGGTGTCGGCGGACTGACCCGCAAACTCCAGAAACTGCTGGACGATGTTGGTCAGCGAGTCGACGTCGCGTATCAGGCCGGCCCGCTCGCTTTCCGCAACCAGTACGCTCGCACGCAATTTGAGCCGCGTGAGCGGCGCTTTCAGGTCATGTGCGACGCCGGCCAGCATCACCGCCTGGTCGTCGCCGGCCTCGTTCAGGCGGCGCATCATGTCGTTGAAGGAGCCGATCAGATCGCGCAGTTCGCGCGGGCCCTGCACGGTCACAGGTTCCGGCCGGCCGCCTGAACCGAACGCGCGAGCGGCATCGGCCACGCGCGACAGCGGCCGCTGCATCTGCCAGACCGCGAACAGCGACAGAATCAGCGCCGCCGCCAGCATCGAGACGGATTCGATCACGAAGCGCGGGCGCGGCGGCACGTCCACCGGCACGACAACCCAGTTCGATTTGCCGGGGAACAGCACCCATAGCTGCGGCGGGCGCAGGTCGTCGACGGCGATCTGCGTGCCGGGCGGCAGGTTCTCGCGCAAGTGCCGGCTCAATTCGACCAGCGGACGCTGATCCGGCGTGCGCAGATGGACGCTCGACGGCATGTTCCACGTAGGCACGAGGTGCACCCGCATGGCGGGCGCGAGCGCGGCGCCCTTCATCGGCTCACCGTTGATGGCCTGCAGCACGAGCAGAATGCCGCGTGCGAAACCGTCGATTTCGTGGCGCGGCGGCTGCATCACCACCAGTACGAACCACCCGGCCTGAATTGCGAACAACACCGCTGCCGACAATAACGCCATTCTGCCGAACAGCGTGTTCAGCGGGTTTCTCATGCGCTTGAGGCAGCCTCGTCGGCGAACGGTGTGCCGTCGGCGTCCGGCACGAATACGTAGCCTTTGCCGCGCACTGTCTGCACGTAGCAGGGATTGGACGGGTCGTCTTCGATCACGCGGCGCAGGCGCCAGATCGGCACGTCGAGGCTGCGATCGCGGAAGGCGAGGTTGTCACGATGTACGAGATCGTGGATCAGCACGCGCGACAGCACTTTGTACGGATTGTTGACGAAAATCTTTAGCAGGGCGAACTCGCTGTCGCGCAGCGGCAGCTTCGAGTCGTCGCGCGACAGCGCGCGCGTGGCGAAGTCGAGTTCGAATGGCCCAAAGCGATACGGCTTGCGGGCTTCCGGCGCGCTCGTGGTGGACGGCCCGCGCCGGCGCAACACCGTATGGATGCGCGCGAGCAGCTCGCGTGGGTCGAACGGCTTGGTCAGGTAGTCGTCCGCGCCGAGCGAAAGCCCGACGATGCGGTCGGCTACCGTACCGCGCGCCGTTACGAAAATCACCGGAATGTCGTCGCCGGCGGCACGCAGCGCGGTGAGCGCGCGTAAGCCGTCGGTGTTCGGCATCATGATGTCGAGCACGACGACCGACGGTCGTTCACGTTCGAGCCGGCGTTGCAAATGGGTGCCGTCGTGCAGCACTGACGCGTCGAACCCGTTCGTCTGCAGAAACTTGCAGAGCAGATCGCGCACTACCGGGTCGTCGTCGACGATAAGGACCTGTGGATTCATAACGAAATTTTAGACTGGCACGCGCGGCGCGCGATCGACTGTTTTCTTACCAATGCTTACCCCGGCTCGCGCCGTGCCCTCCGGCGCGGGCGTAAGGCCCGCCACCAAAGGCTCACGGCATATTTCACGGCCGCCATATCCGGCAACGCGCCGGCGACGCACCGGTAAGGCATTGGCCCATTTGCCCATGCATAGCGCGGCGTGGAAGCCATTTTGCACCGCTTGAATTTCTTCCGGGAAAGAATCTGTGCGCAATTGCTACTGACGGCAAGGGGTCGCAACGGGTCGTAAGAACCGAGGAAAAGCGCGCGTTCCTTCGCGCATCGCCACTACGTGCGCAGCGAGATGATTCGTCATGCAGTACGTTGCGCCGCATGCCGAAAACAGCCTAACGCCTTGGGCCCACGGCAGGCGGCGTGAAATCGAAACCTAGCGCCACGCGAGGCTCACCATGACCGTTCATAGCAATCTCAGCTCAACCCGCTTTTCTTCGCTCGCGCCCACGCCGCCAGCGGAAAAACCCGCAGCCCCAACCAACTCGCTGGCCACGCCGCAGACACGGGAGCCCGCTAGTGAGGCTCCGCCGTCGCTGCCGACGGGGCTGGTCGGGCATCACGTCAACACGACTGCCTGACGCACCGAGGCCCGTGTGTCGACCCCGAGCATTCCTGAACGTTTCATCCGTGTCGCTGCGTGGTTGACGCTCGGCGCGGCGCTGCTGCCACTCGGCGGCTGCGCCGTCGCCGCGCTGCCGTGCCGGCTGACTGCGGCTACGCTGAAAATCGTCCCGGTCGTCGGCCATGCCGCGGCCACCCCGTTCGACATGTGTTCATCCGCGATCGACTGAATCATGACACTCAAACGGTTTGCCTGCGTGCTGGCGCTGCTGGGCGGCGCGTTCTCGATGTTCGCTGCGGCGCAGCCCGTCGTGCGCGAAGCGAACGCGGCCAGCGCTGCGTCGAAGGCGGGTTCCGCTGACGCACGGCGGCGCTCGCAGGACATGCCGTTTGCATTTCGCGGCATTGCGCTCGGCATCACGCTCGACGAGTTCCGCGCAGGTTCGACCGTGCGCGCTACGCCGATTGGCAGTGTGCCCGTCTGCGAGACGGATGTGCAGGCAGGCGCACTCGGCATGCGGCTGAAATCGCGCGAGAGTCTGACGGTGGCCTGTCGCTGGGCGCATCGTGCAGACGATGGTTGGGCGGTGTCGCAAGCCGTCGTCGACGGCGCGCCGGCACTGGAGCATGTGCTGCGCTTTGCGCGTGTCGACGGCCAGAGCGCGCTGCGTCTGTACGAGATTTCCTTTGTGATCGACGAGATCACCGCCGAAGACCTGCGCGAGGCGCTCGCGGACCGTTATGGCACGCCGCATCTGGTGACGCAAAGCGTGTCGTCATCGGGCGCGCTACCGGTCTACGTGTGGGAAAACGCGGTGAGTTCGATCACGTTGTGCTTTTTGCCGGGCACCCGCAACGGCACGCTCACCTATTTGCTGAAAGGCTCGGACGCATGGGTGAAATCGGTCGTACGGCAATGGCAGGCGAGCGGTGCCGAGGCGGGATGATGTGACGCCTCATCTGTCACGCTGGTTGCGGGCGCATGCGTGGTTCAGATTGCATCGTTGAACAAAGCATCGGCACCACGACTGCAAAGTCCGTTTTTTACCCGGCCGATCCGGCCAAGGAGCATGTATGACTGCGCTACGTCTCACTGTCGCGCTAGGCGCGGCGGCCTGCCTCACGGCTTGCGGGAGCGGCCAACAGCCGTCAATCGTCGAAACGCCGATGTCGCCGCCGCTCGCGTCGGCGCCGCTGAACGTCAACACGCAGGGCGCGATCTATCAGGCTGGCGCGCCCTTGCTGCTCTACGAAACGCCGCGTGCGCAGCATATTGGCGATGTGCTGACGATCCGCTTGTCGGAATCGTACAGCGGCAACAATAGCGCGACCGCCGCCGCGAGCCGTTCGAGCAGCATCACCGCGACCGCCGCCGATCAGTCGACCAACGCCGCCGCGCGGCTAGCGAGGCTGTTCAACATCGGCTCGGCCAGTACGGAATACAAGGGGCAGGGCAGTCTCACCGACGTCAGCGGCATGACCGGCACGTTGGCCGTGACCGTGATCGGGACGATGTCGACCGGCAATCTGGTGGTGTCGGGCGAGAAGGTGATCTCGATGAGCGGCAACCGCGACCGTCTGCGCCTGTCGGGCATCGTCAATCCGAAGGATATCGAATCAGGCAATTATGTCGCGTCGAGCAAGGTCGCGAATGCGCGCATCGAGCAGGCCGGCGCGGGGATGGTGTCCGACTCCACCACGATGGGCTGGCTGCAGAGAATGTTTCTGAGTGTGCTGACGTTCTAGCGTGGATGCGGCGTGTGCGCGAGATGCGCGACACGCCGCATTCATTCTCTTAAGTCCGAGGCCTGGCGCCGGGCGCCCGCCGGGCAAGCATCAGGCAAGCGGCGCCGGCGCGTCGCGTTCCGCAGCGCCGATTTCACCGTCCGGTACGAACACGTAGCCGCGTCCCCAGACGGTCTGCACATAGCGGGGCTCGGACGGATCCACTTCGATCAGCCGCCGCAAACGCCAGATCGAGACGTCAAGACTGCGATTGCGATGCACCTCGCTATTGCCGTGCAGTTTCTCCAGCAACTGCGCGCGCGTGAGTACGGTCATTGAGTGCGTGACGAACACCTTGAGCATGGCGAATTCGCTCGAACGCAGCGGAATCCGCTCACCGTCGCGGCGCAATTCGCGCGCCGGAAAGTTCACCTCGAAACGACCGAAGCGATAGGGCGCGCGTTGCTCCGGCGCGCTCGGCGCAATCGTGCCGCGGCGGCGCAGGACCGTGCGAATCCGCGCGACCAGCTCGCTTGGTTCGAATGGCTTGCCGAGATAGTCGTCGGCGCCGAGTTCGAGGCCGATCACGCGGTCGATCGGATCGGCACGCGCGGTCAGCAGGATCACGGGAATATCGTCGCCGGCGACGCGCAATGCGCGCAGCGCGCTAATGCCGTCGAGCTCCGGCATCATGATGTCGAGCACGACCAGCGCGGGACGTTCGTCCTGCAAGCTACGCTGCAGCGCCATGCCGTGTTCGAGCGTGGAGACCTTGAAGCCACGCCCCACCAGATATTCGCTGACGAGCTCACGTACGACGGGGTCGTCGTCGACGACCAGAATGGATTGGTTCATCCAGGTCATCTTAGTGATCCACGCGAGCGGCGCAAAGCGCGAAACGCTTTCGAATTCTTTCTCGCGTAAGAGAAAGCAAGCAGGCTGGGCGCCTAGTTTGCCAGCGACGTCTGGATGGTCTGCATCGGCTGCCGGACCAGTTGGGTCTGATCGACCACCATCTTGTCGATCAGACCATTGAGTTTGGTCGAGGCGGTCGAGAAGCGGTCTGTGTTGAGGCCGCCGGTCTGGTAACGCGCGGTGACGAGAATGCGGCCATGCTGAATCAGCGTCAGATCGATGATCGACAGATACTGGATCGTTTCGTCGCTGAATGAACGGCGTCCGTAATCGACCGCGGCGTTGTAGACGAGACGCGCCTCGCATCCGGCGGGCGAGGTGCCCGGATTGTAGACGTCCGAACGAATGCCGTGCCGGTCGAGCGCAAGCTGCAGCGCCGGCACGAAATCGCCGACTGTCACAGTCTGATTCACTTCGATGCAGACGTTATGCACGTCTGCCGGCCGACCATTGACGAAGGTCGGCGATGAGTAGTTTGCCGCGATCGCGTAGCCAGCCTGAATCACGGAGCCGGTGGCGTCGGCCGCCGAGATCAGCGTCCACGCGCAGCCGTTCAGGCCGAAGGCGAGGGTGGCCGAGGCGGCGAACCACGCACACGGCCGCCGCAACATGACCCACGCGGCCATTGGGGCACGCGTGAAAGCGTAAGCGCGCAAGCTTGGCATAGAGGTCATGATGCGGTGCCTGGTGGCGGTGAGGAAGTACGGCAAATGACAACGGGTCCCAGCAGAAAAGCAGCGGAGCGTGGCAAAAACGGCCCACGCTCAGCGCGTGATGCGCAGGCGCAGTTCGTTTTGCCCTTGCACGCTGGCCGTCACGTTTACGCGCCGATCTTCGGTGGTCACGATGAAATGCTGACGCGTCGGCGTGTTGACGTCGTGCACGACGTTCGGAAAGCAGGCGGCGATATCGGCGCCGAATTCTTCGAGGGGATCATTGACGACACCGTCGGCTTGCCAGTGCGCGCGCCAGTGGCAATCGTAGGCGTGCGTGTTGGCGCGGCAGTCGTCCACGGCCGATACGCCCGGCAGTTGCGCGGCAGGTTGCGCGTGCAGCTGCTTGAAGTCGGGTGCGTCGACGATGTGTTTGAGCGCGGGGCAAACATCCGCCGGCTCAGTGGGCTGGGTGGCTTGCGCAGCGTACGCGGCGCTCGTGAGCAGCAGGGCTGCGCCAAGCGCAAGCGCTGCGCGCTGGGTCAAAGGATAGAAGCGGCGATCGAGTGACATGTGCGGAGAGTCCAGTAGCAGTGAGGGGCGGGGCGGGCTGCGCGTGGTACGGCCCGCACGACTATCGTCGCTGCTACAGGGGATTTTCAAAGCGCGGAACAACTTGCCCGCTTCGCAAATGCTTTCGAACTGTTCTCGCGTATTTCCGGATGTTGCGGCGTGCTGCCTAGCCGAGCGTGAGGCCGCCGTCGATATGAATCACCTGGCCGGTGATGTGACGCGCTTCGTCGGAGAGCAGGAAAGCGATCAGCGCGGCGATATCCGCGGGCTCGGCGACGTGACCGAGCGGTGTCGCTTCGGCGGCGCGGGTCCACACTGATGCATTATCGGCACTTGGGCCACGATCTTTACGGGTATAGCCGGGCGCCACACAATTGACTGTCACGCCATGCGGCGCAAGTTCGGCGGCGGCGGTTTTGGCCAGTGACTCGATCGCCGCTTTCGCCGCCGCCGTTGCGGCGAACGGCGCTTCCACGCGATAGCGATGCGCGACGAACGAACTGAGCGCGACCACGCGACCTCGCTTCGAGGTTTCCAGGGCAGGCGTCGCACGCTTGACGAGCGCGGCGAATGCGGCCGGCATGGCGGCGAAGGCGGCGCTGAACACATCCGCGTCGAGTGCGTTGAGCGTTTGCCGTTGCGCGTGGCCGGCGTTCGCTACCAGCTGATCAAGCGCGCCGAAGCTCGCGAGCGTTTGATGAATCACGTGTTCCGCGGCGCCGCGCTCGGCGAGATCGCCGAACACCGTCGCGCAGCGCGCGCCGTTCGCGCTGCAATCGGCGGCGACCTGTGCAAGACGCTGGCGCGCTTCGTCGTCGGCGCCGCGGGCGTGCAGCATCAAGGCGGTGCGCGGCGCGGCGATGCGTCGGGCCAGTGCGGCGCCGATGCCGGAGCCCGCGCCGGTGATCAAGACGACCCGATCGAGCCCGCCGCCGCTCATGCCAGTCGTGCTGCTCGCGTCACCGGTGCTGCTCATGTCGCTCGCGTTGTTCATGCTGTTCACGCAGCAATCGGTTCGCCCGAGCGTTCGACGTCGAGCGTTTCGTCATGGAATGCCGCCAGCGATTCGCGATGCGCGACGCTGACGATTGCCGCCTGCGGCAGCCGCTCAGTGAACAGGTGATAGAGGCGTGCCTCGTTTTCCGAATCGAGCGCACTGGTTGCTTCGTCGAGGAACAGATAGTCCGGTTTGTGCAGCAGCACGCGGGCGCCGGCGAGGCGCTGCTGTTCACCCGGCGAGAGAATGCGCGTCCAGTGCCCCGATTCCTGCAGGCGGTCGGCGTACTCCGACAGGCGGCAAGTGATGAGCGCTTCGCGGCATTCGTCGTCAGTGTAGGTATCTGCAGAAGACGGATAGGTGAGCGCGGCTTTCAGCGTGCCGATCGGCATGTAGCTGACCTGCGGGATGAACATCATGCGCGCGTTGACCGGTGCGTCGATCGAGCCGTCGCCGAACGGCCACAAGCCGGCGAGCGCGCGCATCAGCGTGCTCTTGCCGGAGCCGGACGGGCCCCGCACCAGCCAGCGCGAGCCCGGCTTGATCGCGATATCGCGGATGCGCGACAACGGATTGCCGTTCGGCAACGCGAGCTGGAGACCTTCGGTGGTGAGCTTGTCTTCGTCGACGAAATGCAGATTGATGCCGCCATGCGCAGTAGCGGGCGAGACCGATTCCTTCAGACGCGGCGCATGCACGATGCGCTTGAATTCACGCAACCGGTTCACGGTAGCGCGCCATTCAACGAGGCTGCCGTAACTGTTGATGAACCACGAAAACGAATCGCTGACGGTGCCGAATGCGCTCGAGATCTGCATTAGAACGCCGAACGTGAAAGCGCCCGCAAAGTAGCGGGGCGCGGCGACCACCAGCGGAAAGATGATTGCAATCTGGCCGTAGAAGGCCGTCACGAAGGTGAGCCGCTTGGTGTATTTCATCACCTGCCACCAGTTGTCGCGGATGCGGCCGAACAGCGAGTGCGTGTTCTTCTTCTCGGTCTCCATGCCGTTGTAGAAGGCGATCTGCTCGGCGTTTTCACGCAGACGGATCAGGCCGAAACGGAAATCCGCCTCGACTTTCTGCGCCTGGTAATTGATCGACACGAGCGGATGGCCGACCTTCTGGATAATCACTGAGCCGACCACCGCGTAGAGCGCCGCGGCCCACACCATATAGCCCGGAATCTGCACCGGCATGCCGCCGAGCGAAACGGTCAGCGCACCGGCCAGCGACCACAGGATCGTCATGAACGAGACCAGTGTGACGATCGTGGACAGCAGGTCGAGGGTCAGCGAGAGCGTGCTGGTGGCGAGTGATTGCAGGTCGTCGCTGATCCGCTGGTCGGGGTTGTCGGCGAGCCGGTCGCGTTCGATCCGGTAGAAGGCGCTGTCGTGCAGCCATTCGTTGAGATAACGTGTGGTCAGCCACTGGCGCCAGCGGAAGCCGAGCATCTGGCGTAGATAGCGGCCGTACACGGCAAGGATGATGAAGCCGAACGCGAGCCCCGAGAACACCATCAGCAGGTGCGGGAAATCGTGCACGTTCTTGGTTTGCAGCGCGTTGTAGAAGTCGGCGCTCCAGCGGTTCAGGCGCACGTTGATCCACACGATGAGCAGATTCATCACGATGATCGCGATGAGCAGCGCCCACGCCGTTTTTCGTTCTTCGGAAACCCAGTAAGGTTTGATCAGGCTCCATGCGGAGACTTTTTCGTCCGGCGGCAGCACGGGGCTGGAAGCGGTATTCGGTGTCATGAGCATCCTGGTGAAGTGCTGGCCCGCGTCGGGCGGCCCCCAAGTCGGGCCGGCCCCACGGCGGGTTTGCGGTGCGTGCCCCGGGCGTCGTGCTCGACGAACGCACGTCCGGGTGAGCGACCGATTCTGGCGCGAAGCCCTTAAGTGAAAATTAATTTCCGCTCAGAGGTCCCGCCTCGATGCCGCTGGCGCGCGGGCGGCGAAGCATGTCGCCCGCGCGCCAGCGGTATCCGGTCCTGGCATTGTGCCAGAGCGCTGCATTCGGCCGTATTGATGAATCGAAAGATAGTGACGGATCAATGGCGTGTGACGGCAGAGGCCGTTGGTTTGCGGGCGCCGCGCCTTTTATGGTCTAATGACCTTCGACGAAACAGGGGTGCTTTGCCCACAGGCAGCGTGATTTTCACGCAGCGGCGGCGAGGCTGAGAGAGACCCTTTGCACCCGATCCGGGTAATACCGGCGCGGGAAGTTTCCGGAAGCAGCCAGTCTTCCATTCCCCGCCGGGCGGCGTCCGTCATTGGACGTGCTTATTGCCCGGCCGGCCTCACCCGCCGGTTTCGTCCTGGGTACGTGCGTTTTTTTGCCGTACGGAAAGGATTCGATGACCGCCTATTCTTCAGACATGTGTTTTGCTCTTCACCGCGTTTTCGTCGGTTGTGTTGGCGCGCCGGGCTGTTTTAGCGTTGCTTGCCGTTGTGACCCGGAGCGCACGCGATGAATCGTTTAGCTCAACCCGATTTCGCCGTGCTCGGCGGTGGGCTGTGCGGGCGTCTCGTCGCGTGGCGCCTCGCCGGTGAAGGGCATCGCGTGGCGCTCTATGAGCGCGGCGACGCCGCAGGTACGCAATCCGCGGCCTGGGTCGCCGCCGCCATGCTGGCGCCGCTCGCCGAAGCCGCCAGTGCCGAACTGCTGATCACCCGTCTGGGCGCAAGTTCGCTCGACACCTGGCCGCGCGTGCTGGCCGAATTGCCCGAACCGGTGTTCTTCCAGCGCAATGGCACGCTGGTCGTATGGCATCACGCCGATCGCACCGAAGCGCCGTTGTTCGCACGCCGGGTGCGCTCGAACGCGCCTGCTGAATTGCTCGACGGCGGCTTCGTGACGCTGGCGGGCGCTCAGGTCGGCGCTGCCGAACCCGCATTGGCGGGCCGCTTCAACCAGGGCTGGTTGCTGCCGCGCGAAGGCCAGCTGGATAACCGCCAGGTGTTGACAGCGCTCGCCGCGGGCCTCGCTGAGCGTGGTGTCGAAACGCACTGGAACACGCCGGTCGACGATCATGCGTTGCCGGCCGCACGTATCACGATCGACTGCCGGGGTTTGGGCGCGAAGCCGGTGCTGCCGACGTTGCGGGGGATCCGCGGTGAAGTCGCCCGCGTGCATGCGCCGGGTATCAAGCTGACGCGGCCGGTGCGTCTGCTGCATCCGCGCTACCCGCTGTATATCGCGCCGAAGCAGGACGATCTCTACGTGATCGGCGCGACCGAAGTGGAAGGCGAGGACATGTCGCCGGTCAGCGTGCGCTCGGCGCTCGAACTGCTGAGCGCGGCGTTTTCCGTGCACCCAGGCTTCGGCGAGGCGCGCATCCTCGAACTGAATTCGCAGTGCCGCCCGACTTTGCCGGATCACCGTCCGGCCTTGCTGTGGGATGGCGCGCAGACATTGCGCGTGAACGGCCTGTACCGGCACGGCTACATGATCGTGCCCGAAGTCGCCGACGAAGCCGTGCGCTTCGCTGCCGCGCTGCTCGACGGCCGCATCGGCGACGCCGATGCTTTCGCCGACTGGCAAAATGCCGCGCGCTGGAGCGAGCTGTTTCAACTGGACGCCACGCGGGAGCCGGCATGAGCGTTGCGCGCCTGCCGGCGAAATAACCGCAGGCAAAACAGGCGGACGCCGCTGCCCCAATCGACTGAACCGTATTCGAACACCATGGACATTCATATCAATCAGAAGCCGTTGTCGTTGCCCGAAGGCGCGACTGTCGCCGATGCGCTCGCCGCGTTCGGCGCGCGTCCGCCGTTCGCGGTCGCGCTGAACGGCGATTTCGTCGCACGCACCCAGCATGCGGCGCGCGCGCTGCAGCCGGGCGACAAGCTCGACGTCGTGCAACCCGTGGCCGGCGGTTAAGCCCCGCGCCACGCCTTGCCGGAGACCAGGATTATGCAAATGACTGCCCCCCAAACCGCCGACGCGCTCACGCTCTACGGCCAGACTTTCGCGAGCCGCGTGCTGCTCGGCACCTCGCGCTATCCATCGCTGCAATCGCTATCCGATTCGATCGACGCCGCGCAGCCCGGCATGGTGACCGTTGCGCTGCGCAGGCAGATGAACGAAGGCGGCGCCGAAGCCGGTTTCTTCGATCTGCTCAAGCGCCACGGCGTACCGCTGTTGCCCAATACCGCCGGCTGCCTGACCGTCGGCGAGGCGGTGACGACCGCGCATATGGCGCGCGAGATTTTTGAAACCGAGTGGATCAAGCTCGAACTGATCGGCGACGACTACACGCTGCAGCCTGATCCGGTCGGCCTGATCGAAGCGGCCACGCAGCTGATCAAGGACGGCTTCAAGGTGCTCCCGTATTGCACCGAAGATCTGGTGATCGGCCGCCGCCTGCTCGATGCGGGCTGTGAAGCGCTGATGCCGTGGGGCGCGCCGATCGGCACCGGCAAGGGCGTCATCAATCCGTACGGCCTGCGCGTGTTGCGCGAGCGCTTGCCCGACGTGCCGCTGATCGTCGACGCCGGCCTCGGCGTGCCGTCGCACGCGGTGCAAGTGATGGAGTGGGGCTTCGATGGCGTGCTGCTGAACACCGCCGTTTCGCAGGCGACGCACCCCGACGCGATGGCGCGCGCCTTTGCGCTGGGCGTCGAAGCGGGCCGCCAGGCCTTTCTGGCGGGGCCGATGGCCGAGCGCGAAAGCGCGCACGCGAGCACGCCGGTGGTCGGCATGCCGTTCTGGCATCAAGACGGGAGTGCCGCATGACGCAAACTTTGCCTTTGACTGGCCGCGACCTCTTCTGGCCGCCTGCCGATGAACTCACCGAAGCCGCTGAGCGGATCCGCGCCCGCCTGGGCGAGTGGCCGCCAACCCACGCGCCGTGGCGCATCTGCCTGACCGCGCCGGACGAGCCGAACGGCGGCGACCTGATCATCGTCGCCGACGCGCAGCAGCACGGTGAGCAGGTGGCTCGCTGGCAGGTGCAGGGCGCGGGCGTGATCGTCGCTGCCGAGAACTCGGCGACGTTGCATCTGGGCGGCGAGAAATACAGTCTGGAAGGTCATCTGGCGGAAGACTGGATTCCCGCGCTGGCGGCGTTTCTGGATTGCGGCTTCGATCCGCACGACGCGCTGGTCCTGGCGCTGGCGTGGCGCGACGGCGACGAAACCAAAGCGGACGACGCCTTTCCGGACGATATCGCGCACTTCCCACGCCTCGCCGGTCTGCCGGCCGCGCCGGCGCAAGCGTTCGCGCGTTGCCCTGACCGGCTCGGCCTGTACCCGGTGCTGCCGACCGCGGAGTGGGTCGAACGGGTGGTGGGCTTTGGCGTGAAAACGGTCCAGTTGCGCCGCAAATCGGCCGAACCCGCCGACGAACTGAAGCGCGAAATCGCCCGCTGTGTCGCCGCGGGCCGTGAGCACGATGCCCAGGTTTTCATCAACGATCACTGGCAAGCCGCTCTGGAAGCGGGCGCTTACGGCGTCCACCTTGGCCAGGAAGACGTGCATACGGCCGATCTGTCGGCACTTGCCGCCGCCGGCATCCGCCTCGGCCTGTCGACGCACGGTTTCTACGAGATTCTGAAAGCACTGCATTTCCGGCCAAGCTACATTGCATTGGGCGCGGTGTTCCCGACTACCACCAAAGTCATGCCGACCGCCCCGCAAGGCCTCAAGCGTCTGGCGCGGTATGTCCGCCTGCTCGACGGCGTCGTGCCGCTGGTGGCGATCGGTGGGATCGATCTGCAGGTGCTGCCGGACGTGCTGGCGACGGGCGTGGGCTGCGCGGCCGTGGTGCGCGCCGTGACCGAAGCCGCCGACCCGGCTGTCGCTGTTTCTGCGCTGCAACATGCGTTTACGCAATAATCGTCAAGTTCAGTAAAGGGACAGGGCACCTCACGGCAGCATTTCCATGATGGCCCTATAATTCGGCCTTCCGTGTAAAAGGACTGTCAGTTTCGTGTCTTCCTCCCCCGAGACCTTACTCGAGCTGCGCGACGTCGACTTCGGTTATGGCGACCGGCTCGTCCTGTCGAACCTGAATCTGCGCTTCAAGCGCGGCCAGGTCGTTGCGGTTATGGGCGGCTCGGGTTGCGGCAAAACCACAGTGCTGCGGCTGATCGGCGGCCTAGTGCGCGCGCAGCGCGGCCAGATCCTGTTCCAGGGCCAGGACATCGGCGCACAAACGCGCGACGGCCTCTACGCGCTGCGTCGCAAGATGGGCATGCTGTTCCAGTTCGGCGCGCTGTTTACCGACATGTCGGTGTTCGAAAATGTCGCTTTTGCGCTGCGTGAGCACACCGACCTCCCCGAAGAACTGATCCGCGACCTCGTGTTGATGAAGCTCAACGCGGTGGGTTTGCGCGGTGCGCGCGATCTGGCGCCGTCGGAGATTTCGGGCGGTATGGCGCGGCGGGTGGCGCTCGCCCGGGCGATTGCGCTCGACCCCGAGCTGATGATGTACGACGAGCCGTTCGCCGGCCTCGATCCGATCTCGCTCGGCATCACCGCGAACCTGATTCGCGCGCTGAATCAGGCGCTTGGCGCGACATCGATCCTGGTCACGCACGACGTGCCGGAATCGTTCGCGATCGCCGATTATGTCTACTTCCTCGCCAATGGCGGGGTGCATGCCGAAGGCACGCCGGCTGAGCTGCGCGCGTCGACCGATCCTACGGTGCGCCAGTTCATCGACGGCGCGCCGGACGGCCCGTTCAAATTCCACTATCCCAGCAAGACGCCGCTCGCGGCGGATTTCGGTATCGGCGGAGGTCAGTCATGATCAGCGCGCTTGGTCGCTCGGTACTCGACGGGCTGGGCACGGCCGGCTACGCCACGCGGTTCTTCTTCCGGCTGCTGCTCGAGTTTTTCCCGTTGCTGCGCCGGCCGCGCCTTGTCACGAAGCAGATCCACTTCGTGGGTAATTATTCGCTGGTGATCATCGCCGTGTCGGGGCTGTTCGTCGGCTTTGTGCTCGGCTTGCAGGGCTATTACACGCTGAACCGTTACGGTTCCGAACAGGCGTTGGGTCTGCTGGTCGCGCTTTCGCTGGTGCGCGAACTCGGGCCGGTGGTGACGGCGCTCCTGTTTGCGGGCCGCGCCGGCACGTCGCTCACGGCCGAAATCGGCTTGATGAAGGCGGGCGAGCAATTGACCGCGATGGAAATGATGGCGGTGGACCCGGTCAAGGTCGTTGTCGCGCCGCGCTTGTGGGCGGGCATTATTTCCATGCCGATCCTCGCGGCGATTTTCAGCGCGGTCGGCGTGTTCGGCGGTTATGTGGTGGGTGTGCTGCTGATCGGCGTCGATGCCGGCGCGTTCTGGTCGCAGATGCAAGGCGGCGTCGATGTCTGGCGTGACGTGGGCGCCGGGGTCATCAAGAGTGTGGTGTTCGGCCTCGCGGTGACCTTTGTGGCGCTGTTTCAGGGCTACGAAGCCAAGCCGACGCCGGAAGGCGTGTCGCGCGCCACGACCAAGACGGTCGTGTACGCGTCGCTTGCGGTGCTCGGCCTCGATTTTCTGTTGACCGCACTGATGTTCAGCTAAAACTGCGCTGCACGTTTTCGCTCGGCGGGCGCGCCTTGGTTTGCGCGCGACGGAAGCGGGAGCAGCGTGGCGGATTCACTTTGGGATGACGATGAAAAAGACTGCTCTCGACTTCTGGGTCGGCCTGTTCGTGGTGTTGGGTTTCGTGGCGTTGCTGTTTCTCGCGCTGAAGGCCGGCAACATGAGCTCGTTGTCGTTTCAGGCAACGTACCCGGTCAAGCTCAAGTTCGACAATATTGGCGGACTGAAGGCGCGCGCACCGGTGAAGAGCGCGGGCGTGACGGTCGGCCGGGTTGCCTCGATCGGCTTTGACAGCAATGCGTATCAGGCTGTCGTCACGATCGATATCGACAAGCAATACCCGTTTCCGAAAGACACGTCGGCGAAGATCCTCACCTCGGGTCTGTTGGGCGAGCAATACATCGGGCTCGAACCCGGTGGCGATAGCGAGATGCTTAAAGCGGGTGACACGATCTCAATGACACAATCGGCGATCGTGCTGGAAAACCTGATCGGACAATTCCTGTATAGCAAGGCCGCGGACTCGGGCGCATCCAAGTCGGGCGCGGGTTCGGCCACACCCGGGGCCGCCCCTGCCACGGCGCCCGCGTCGGCGGCGCCGACTCCGCCCGCCTCTGGTGCGGCCGGTCAATAAGGAGAATAAAAATGCAGACCCTACGCAAACGAGGCGTGCGCACCGTCCAGATAGCGACCTTTGCGCTCGCGACCGCTACGCTCGTCGGCTGCTCGACCGTGCAGACGCCGACCAAGGGCGATCCGCTCGAGGGCTTGAACCGCACCATCTTCACCGTCAACGACAAGCTCGACCAGTACGCGCTGAAGCCGGTCGCCAAGGGCTACGTCTTCATCACGCCGCAGCCGGTGCGCGACAGCGTCACCAACTTCTTCTCGAATATCGGCGACGTCTACATCGCGGCAAACAATCTGCTGCAGTTGAAGATCGCCGACGGCGTCGAAGACATCATGCGGATCGTGATCAATACGGTGTTCGGCGTCGGCGGTCTATTCGACGTGGCGACGCTTGCCAAGCTGCCCAAGCACGACAACGACCTCGGCCTGACGCTCGGTCACTACGGCGTGCCGGCGGGTCCGTACCTCGTGCTGCCGCTGTTCGGGCCGAGCACGCTGCGCGACGCGGTTGGTTCGATCGGCAATTACTATGTGAATCCGCTCAGCTACATTCACCCGGATGGCCTGAGCTGGGCTCTGTACGGCCTGAACGTGGTCAACACGCGCGCGAATCTGCTGAACGCGGGCGACGTGCTGGAAGGCGCAGCGCTGGACAAGTATTCGTTCGTGCGTAATGCGTACCTGCAGCGCCGCCAGTATCTGCTGTCGGATGGCAAGCAGTCGCAGTCGCTGCCGAATTACGGCGATGAAGCACCGCTGCCGAAGTACGACGACGTCGACAGCGGCGCGGCTGCTGCGCCTGCAGGCACGCAGGGCGCTGCCGCGAAAGCATCGGCGGCCTCCGGTGCGACCGCCGCAACGCCGCCGCAAGCTGCTTCGGGTGCGACCGGCACCGCGGCTGCACCTGAAGCCGCCTCGGGCAGCTCCGAAACGCCGCCGCTCGACCTGAACGGCGGTCCGGAAACGACGCAGATTCCGGCCGGCCAACTGGTTCCGCCGACGCGGTTCAGCTTCCCGTCATTCAAATTGCGTTGATCGTGTGGCCGTAACACCTCGATACGACTCTCGCAGTTTGCGCATGGATTGCTGCTGAACTCGCGTGTTAATGTCGGCTCAAACGGTTGCACTATTTCTAAGGCAAGCAAGGTTCGATATGAAAAAACTATTCCTGATTCCGTTGTTCGCAGCGCTGTTCTCGTTCGCCAGTGCCGGTGCATCGGCGCAAGCGGTGGACTCCAATTCGCCGGACGGCCTGATCAAGACCGTCACGCAGCAGGTGATCGATGCGGTGCGCAGCGACAAGTCGATCCAGCAAGGCGACATTTCGCACATCACCCAGCTCGTCAACGAAAAGATCCTGCCGTACACGGATTTCCGCCGCACCACGCAACTGGCGATGGGCCGCAACTGGCGCACCGCAACGCCGGAGCAGCAAAACGCCGTGGTCGAGCAGTTCAAGATGTTGCTGATCCGCACGTATTCGGGCGCGTTGGCACAAGTGCGCGACCAGCAGATCCAGTACAAGCCGTTCCGGATGAACCCGGACGACACCGACACGGTGGTGCGCTCGGTGGTGATGAACAACGGCTCGCCTATCGAACTCGACTATCGTCTGTACAAGACGCCGAACGGCTGGCGTGTGTATGACATCAACGTGCTCGGCGCGTGGCTGATCCAGGCGTATCAGCAACAGTTCAACGAGCAGATCCAGCAGAAGGGCGTGGACGGACTGATCCAGTTCCTCACGCAGCGTAACCAGCAACTCGCCTCGGGCAAGCAGTCGTGAGCGAAGTGTTGAACGCCGTCGCCAGCCGCTTCGAAAGCGGCGCGACGCTGACCCACGAGAGCGCGAAAGCCGCGTTCGAGGCGGGTTTGCAGCGCATCGCTGCGGGCGCGACCGGCGTGGATTGCGCGCCGCTCGCGCAATTCGACTCGTCCGCGCTGGCCGTCCTGCTCGCGTGGGAGCGTGCCGCCCAGGCGCGCGGCGCCCCGTTCGAGATCGTCAACCTGCCGGCTGGTCTCGCCAGCCTTGCACAAGCCTACGGCGTCGACACACTCATCTCGACGCGACATTGACGCTCCCATAGCGTCACTTCCAAACGCCCCGGCCGAGCCGGGGCTGCTGATTTTTGCCCTATAATCAAACGTTTTTCGGGGCATATAACCGGCCCCAATTTCGTCCCTTCCAGCACTTTTGCGCCCCCTCGGGGCTCCTTTAGGCGCCGCGACGCACGCGGCCCACAGTCATGTCAGCCATAGAAATTCGTAACGTCAAGAAGCGCTACAAGGACTTGCAGGCGCTCAAGGGCGTCAGCCTCACGGTGGAAGAAGGTGAGTTCTTCGGACTGCTCGGTCCGAACGGCGCGGGCAAGACAACGCTCATCAGCATACTTGCGGGTCTCGCGCGCGCCGATGAAGGCAGCATCGCGGTACGTGGCCATGACGTAGTCAGCGATTTCCGCGACGCGCGCCGCGCGCTCGGCGTCGTGCCGCAGGAACTCGTGTTCGATCCCTTCTTCACGGTACGCGAAACCTTGCGCATCCAGTCCGGCTACTACGGGCTGCGCAATAACGACGCGTGGATCGACGAGATCATGGCCAATCTCGACCTCACCGAGAAAGCCGACGCCAACATGCGCGCGCTGTCGGGCGGCATGAAGCGTCGCGTGCTCGTGGCGCAGGCGCTGGTGCACCGGCCGCCGGTGATCGTGCTGGATGAGCCGACCGCGGGCGTCGACGTCGAGCTGCGTCAAACCTTGTGGAAATTCATCTCGCGCCTGAATCGCGAAGGCCACACGATCGTGCTGACCACGCACTATCTGGAAGAAGCCGAATCGCTGTGCGACCGCATCGCGATGTTGCGGCGGGGCGAGGTCGTCGCGCTCGAGCGCACCAGCACGCTGCTGCAGCGCTTTGCCGGCATGCAGCTGTTCCTGCGCTTTACGCAAGGCGCGTTGCCGGCCGAGTTGCGTCCGCTCGAAGTGGAAAGCGGCACGGGCAATGGCAATGGCCGGCAGCATCTGCTGCGGCTCGCGAGCTATGACGACGTCGAGCGCATTCTCGCGCAGTGCCGCGCAGCAGGCTGCGCATTCGAAGAAATCGAGGTCCGCAAAGCCGACCTCGAAGATGTGTTCGTTCAGGTGATGAACGGTCCGGAAGTGATCGAGGGGCTGGCATGAGCGGCTTTCGCACGCTGTTTTACAAGGAAATCCTGCGTTTCTGGAAGGTGTCGTTCCAGACCGTGCTGGCGCCGGTCATCACCGCGCTGCTGTATCTGACGATTTTCGGCCACGCGTTGCGCGGTCACGTTCAGGTCTATCCGGGCGTCGAGTACACGAGCTTTCTGATTCCCGGTCTCGTGATGATGAGCGTGCTGCAGAACGCCTTTGCGAATAGCTCGTCCTCGTTGATCCAGTCGAAGATCACGGGCAACCTGGTGTTCGTGTTGCTGCCGCCGTTGTCGCACTACGAGATGTTCGGCGCGTATGTGCTCGCTGCCGTGGCGCGGGGTCTTGCGGTCGGCTTTGGCGTGTTCATCGTGACGATCTGGTTCGTGCCGGTCAGCTTCAGCGCGCCGCTTTACATCATCGCGTTCGCGATTTTCGGCGCGGCGATCCTCGGCACGCTCGGTTTGATCGCCGGTATCTGGGCCGAAAAGTTCGATCAGCTTGCTGCATTTCAAAACTTTCTGATTATGCCGCTCACGTTCCTCTCGGGCGTGTTCTACTCGACGCATACGCTGCCACCGGTGTGGCGCGAAGTGTCGCGGCTCAATCCCTTTTTCTACATGATCGACGGCTTTCGCTACGGTTTCTTCGGGATGTCGGATATCAATCCGCTCGTGAGCCTTGCGATCGTTGCCGGTTTCTTTGTGGTGCTGGCCGTGGTGGCGATGCGCATGCTCGCCTCCGGCTACAAACTGCGCCACTGATCAGGAGCATCTCTCATGTTGCCGACTCCCGAACAGGTCAAGCAATACATCGCGGCTGGGCTCGCTTGCCAGCATCTCGAAGTCGAAGGCGACGGTCAGCATTTCTTTGCGACCATTGTTGCCGAGAGCTTCGAAGGCAAGCGTCTGATCCAGCGCCATCAACTCGTGTATGCGGCGCTCGGCGACCGCATGCGCGAAGAAATCCACGCGCTCAGCATGAAGACGCTGACGCCCGCCGAATGGCAGAACGCGTAATCTGGAAATTTAGTGCGAATTACTCAAGAAGGGCGCGACGCCGGTAGCGGCGCGTCGAACACAGTCAAAGCGGGCCCGGCTGAAGTCCGGGTCAATCAGGAACTGACAGGCATGGATAAACTCGTCATTGAAGGTGGCTACCCGCTGTCGGGTGAAGTCGTCGTCTCAGGTGCCAAGAACGCGGCGTTGCCGATTCTGTGCGCGAGTCTGCTGAGCGCGGAGCCGGTGCATCTGGAGAACGTGCCCGACCTGCAGGACGTGCGCACGATGCTCAAGCTGCTCGGCCAGATGGGCGTGCAGATCGAGAGCGGCGAGGGCCGCGTGTCGCTGGATGCGTCGAAGGTCGATAACCTCGTCGCGCCGTACGAAATGGTGAAAACCATGCGTGCGTCGATCCTCGTGCTCGGCCCGCTGGTCGCGCGCTTCGGTCACGCTCGCGTGTCGCTGCCGGGCGGCTGCGCAATCGGCGCGCGTCCGGTGGATCAGCACATCAAAGGTCTGCAGGCCATGGGCGCTGAGATCACGATCGAGCACGGCTTCATCGAAGCGCGCGCGAAGCGTCTGAAGGGTGCGCGCATCGTGACCGACATGATCACCGTGACGGGCACCGAAAACCTGCTGATGGCAGCGGTGCTGGCTGAGGGCGAAACGGTCATCGAGAACGCCGCGCGTGAGCCGGAAGTGGGCGACCTCGCGCATCTGCTGGTCGAGATGGGCGCAAAGATCGAAGGCATCGGCACCGACCGCCTGGTGATCCAGGGCGTCGACAAGCTGCATGGCGCAAAGCACACGGTGATTCCGGATCGTATCGAAGCCGGCACGTTCCTGTGCGCGGTCGCGGCTGCCGGCGGCGATGTCACATTGCGTAAGGTACGTCCGCTGATTCTGGAAGCGGTAACCGAAAAGCTGCGCGAAGCCGGTGTTACGATCGAAGAGGGCGAAGACTGGATGCGCGTGCGTATGGACAAGCGTCCGAGCGCGGTGAGCTTCCGCACGTCCGAATATCCGGCGTTCCCGACCGACATGCAGGCGCAGTTCATGGCGCTCAACACGCTCGCGGACGGCACCTCGCAAGTCGTCGAGACGATCTTCGAGAACCGCTACATGCACGTGCAGGAGTTGAACCGCCTCGGCGCGAACATCACGATCGACGGCAACACCGCGCTTGTGACCGGCGTCGAGAAGCTGTCCGGCGCGAAGGTGATGGCGACCGACCTGCGTGCGTCGGCGAGCCTCGTAATCGCCGCGCTGCGTGCCGAAGGTGAAACGCTGATCGACCGTATCTATCACCTGGATCGCGGCTACGACCGGATGGAAACCAAGCTCAACGCCATCGGCGCCAAGGTGCGCCGTATCTCGGGGAGCCAGGCATGAGTTCGATGCCGCAAACGTCGTCGTCGCCGGCTGTGAGCGCACCGCTCACGCTGGCTTTGTCGAAAGGGCGTATCTTCGAAGAGACGCTGCCGCTGCTCGCCGCAGCCGGCATTGAAGTCGCCGAAGATCCGGAAACCTCGCGCAAGCTGATTCTGCCCACCACGGACGCGAACGTGCGCGTGATCATCGTGCGCGCGACCGACGTGCCGACCTACGTCGAATACGGCGCAGCCGACTTCGGCGTGGCCGGCAAAGACGTGTTGCTCGAGCACGGCGGCAGCGGGCTGTATCAGCCGGTCGATCTGGATATCGCGCGTTGCCGGATGTCGGTCGCGGTGGCGGCCGGTTTCGACTACGCGAACGCGGTGCGCCAGGGCGCACGTCTGCGCGTGGCGACCAAGTATGTTGAAACGGCACGTGAGCATTTTGCCGCCAAGGGCGTGCACGTCGACCTGATCAAGCTTTACGGTTCGATGGAACTGGCGCCGCTGGTCGGCCTCGCCGACGCGATCGTCGACCTGGTGAGCTCGGGTAATACCTTGCGTGCCAACAATCTTGTCGAGGTGGAAGAGATCATGCAGATTTCGTCGCGCCTCGTTGTAAACCAGGCCGCGCTGAAGCTCAAGCGCGCGGCGCTGCGGCCAATCCTCGATGCGTTCGAACGCGCGTCGAAGGCCGGCGCAGCGGCCTGAAAAGTTTGACCACGCTCGTTTGACCACGCTTTAGCGCGCCTTACCGAAACGGATACCCGTATGTCTATCAAGATTCGCAAACTCGATTCCAGCGCTCCCGACTTCCAGAAGTCGCTGCACGCGGTGCTCGCGTTCGAGGCGAGCGAAGACGAAGCAATCGAGCGCTCGGTCGCGCAGATTCTCAACGACGTGAAGGCACGCGGCGATGCTGCAGTGCTCGAGTACACGAACCGCTTCGACCGCGTCGAGGCGAAGAGCGTCGCGGCGCTCGAGCTGCCGATGTCCGAACTGGAAGCGGCGCTCGAAGGCCTGGAGCCGAAGCGCCGTGCGGCGCTCGAGGCAGCGGCGGCGCGCGTGCGCGGTTACCACGAGAAGCAGAAGATCGAGTGCGGCAGCCATAGCTGGCAGTACACGGAAGCCGACGGCACCGTGCTCGGCCAGAAGGTCACGCCGCTCGATCGCGCGGGTATTTACGTGCCGGGCGGCAAGGCGGCGTATCCGTCGTCGGTGCTGATGAACGCGATTCCGGCGCGGGTGGCCGGCGTGCGCGAAATCGTCATGGTCGTGCCCACGCCGGACGGCGTGAAGAATCCGCTAGTGCTGGCGGCCGCCTTGCTGGGCGGCGTGGATCGTGTGTTCACGATCGGCGGCGCACAGGCGGTGGGCGCATTGGCGTACGGCACGGAAACGGTGCCCGCAGTCGATAAGATCTGCGGCCCCGGCAACGCCTACGTCGCGTCGGCCAAGCGCCGGGTGTTCGGCACGGTCGGCATCGACATGATCGCCGGGCCGTCGGAGATTCTTGTGCTGTGCGACGGTACGACGGACCCGCGCTGGATCGCGATGGACCTGTTCTCGCAAGCCGAGCACGACGAGCTCGCGCAATCCATCCTGCTGTGCCCGGACGATGCATTCATCGCCCGCGTGCGTGATGCGATCAACGAATTGCTGCCGACCATGCCGCGCCAGGACGTGATCCGCGCATCGCTCGAAGGCCGCGGTGCGTTGATCAAGGTGCGCGATATGGCCGAAGCCTGCGCGATCGCCAACGACATCGCCCCGGAACACCTCGAAATCTCCGCGCTGGAACCGCATCAATGGGGCCAGCTGATCCGCCATGCCGGCGCGATCTTTCTCGGCCGCTACACCAGTGAAAGCCTCGGCGACTACTGCGCGGGGCCGAATCACGTGCTGCCTACGTCGCGTACCGCACGGTTCTCGTCACCGCTCGGCGTTTACGATTTCTTCAAGCGTTCGAGCGTGATCGAGGTCAGTGCGGAAGGCGCGCAGACGCTTGGCGAGATCGCCGCCGAACTCGCTTACGGCGAAGGCCTGCAGGCGCATGCCCGCAGCGCTGAATACCGGATGCGGCAGAACGGCTAAGCGCGGCTGACCGCAACAAGCCGGAGTACGGAGCGGGCGGGCATCGAACCGGTGTCCGCAAACTCTGGCGACGGATTACGCGCGGTTTCCCGTTAAATAACGACAATACAGACCAACCTTGGGCAGTCCGCAAGCCGCCGATTCCCGGCCGGCGTCTCCCGTGCGGCCCGGTCCACTGACTTATGACGACACCTCAAGACATCATCCGCCGCGACGTGCTCGCGATGACGAGCTACCCGGTTCCGGACGCCACGGGCTATATCAAGCTCGATGCGATGGAAAATCCGTTTTCGCTGCCGCCGGTGCTCGCCGCCCATCTGGGCGAGCATCTGGCCGGCGTCGCGCTGAACCGCTACCCGGCGCCGCGCCCGGAAGCGCTGATCGAAAAGATCAAGCGCGTGATGGGTGTGCCCGCGGGTTGCGACGTACTGCTCGGCAACGGCTCGGATGAAATCATCAGCATGGTGTCGGTGGCGTGCGCGAAGCCGGGCGCCAAGGTGCTCGCGCCGATGCCGGGTTTCGTCATGTATCAGATGTCGGCGAAGCTGGCGAATCTGGAATTCATCGGTGTGCCGCTGAAGCCCGATTTCACGCTCGACACCGAAGCGATGCTGGCGGCGATCGCCGAGCATGAACCGGCGGTCATCTATCTGGCCTATCCGAACAACCCGACCGGCACGCTGTACGACGACGCGGATATGGAGCGCATCATCGCCGCGGCGAACAAAAGCCTGGTGGTGATCGACGAGGCCTACCAGCCGTTTGCGCAGCAAAGCTGGCTGCCGCGCGCCGATGCGTTCGACAACGTCGTCGTGATGCGTACGGTGTCCAAGCTCGGTCTGGCCGGCATCCGCCTGGGTTATCTGGTCGGCAAGCCCGCCTGGCTCACCGAATTCGACAAGGTGCGGCCGCCCTACAACACCAACGTGCTGACGCAAGCGGCGGCCGATTTCCTGCTCGACCATGTCGACGTGCTCGACGCCCAGGCCGAGCAACTGCGCGAAGAACGCACGAAACTCGCGCAGGCCGTGGCCCAATTGCCGGGCGCCGAAGTGTTCCCGAGCGCCGGCAACTTCCTGCTAGTGCGGGTGCCTGACGCATCCGTTATGTTCGAAACGCTGCTGGCAGCACGGGTTTTGATCAAAAACGTGAGTAAAATGCATCCATTGCTGGTCAATTGCGTGCGTTTGACCGTCGGTTCGCCCGAAGAAAACGCCCAATTGATCGCTGGACTGAAACTCGTGCTGCACTGAACGGCGAGCTGAATGGCCGCGTGAGCGCTTTTCCGTACTGCGAAAAGTGCGCGCGGTCCGCCGTGTTCCCATCCCACACTACTATCGCTTTCTAGCTAGATTCGAGGAATTACCATGCGCCTTGCGGAAGTCGTTCGCAACACAAGCGAAACGCAGATCCGTGTGAAGATCAATCTGGACGGCACCGGTCAGCAGAAGCTGGCCACCGGTGTGCCGTTTCTTGATCACATGCTCGACCAGATCGCACGACACGGCTTGTTCGATCTCGACATCGAAGCGCATGGCGACCTCGAAATCGACGACCACCACACGGTCGAAGACGTCGGCATCACGCTTGGCCAGGCTGTCGCGAAGGCAATTGGCGACCGCAAGGGCATCCGCCGCTACGGTCATTCTTACGTGCCGCTCGACGAAGCGCTGTCGCGCGTCGTGATCGATTTTTCCGGACGCCCGGGTCTCGAATTCCATGTGCCGTTCACGCGAGCGCGCATCGGCACGTTCGACGTCGATCTCTCCATCGAATTTTTCCGCGGCTTCGTCAATCACGCCGGCGTCACGCTGCATATCGACAACCTGCGCGGCCTGAACGCCCATCACCAGATGGAAACGGTGTTCAAGGCGTTCGGACGTGCATTGCGCATGGCCGTCGAGATGGACGAACGCGCGGCGGGACAGATTCCGTCGACCAAGGGCAGCCTTTAAGCGCTCATTTACCAGCCTCGTGACCAGGACCGGCTGCGCTTGCCCGCACCCGGTGTGCGATGGATATTCTGAAGTCGTTTATTTCGCTGCTGGCGTTGATCAACCCGGTCGGCGCCATCCCGTTCTTTATGAGCCTGACGGCGCTTCAGAGCGACGCCGAGCGGCGTAGAACGATCCGCATCGCGGCAATTTCGGTGTTCTGCGTGATTGCGGTGACCACGCTGCTCGGGCAGCAGATCATCAGCTTCTTCGGCATTTCGGTCGGCTCGCTCGAAGTGGGCGGCGGGATCATCATGTTGCTGATGGCTATCAACATGCTGAACGCGCAGATCGGCAACAGCCGTTCGACGGCGGAAGAGCGCGATGAGGCCGAGCAGAAAAACAACATCGCGGTTGTACCGCTGGCGATTCCGCTGTTGACCGGCCCGGGCGCGATCAGCACCACGATCATTTATGCGGCCGGCTCGGCGCACTGGTACGACCGGCTGAGCCTCGTCGCGATCGGTGCGGTGCTGGCGGCGATCTGCTTTTTTTCGCTGCGCCTCGCTGAACCGATTGCCCGCTGGGTCGGTCGCACGGGTATCAACATCGGTACGCGGCTCATGGGTTTGATGTTATCGGCGCTGGCGGTGGAATTCATCGTCGATGGATTGAAGGCATTGCTGCCTAACTTGAAATGAAAACTTCGATAGCGATTGTGGATTACGGAATGGGCAACCTGCGCTCGGTTGCCCAGGCATTGCGCAAAGCTGCGCCGGAAGCGGACGTGGCGATCGTCGATCAGCCCGAAGCGATCCGCTCGGCCGACCGTGTGGTGCTGCCCGGCCAGGGCGCCATGCCCGACTGCATGCGCAGTCTGGCCGAATCCGGCCTGCAGGAGGCGGTTATCGAAGCCTCGCGCAGCAAGCCGCTGATGGGCGTGTGCGTCGGCGAGCAGATGCTGTTCGACTGGAGCGCCGAGGGCGCTACGCCCGGTCTTGGCCTGTTGCCCGGCAAGGTGCTGCGCTTCGATCTGGAAGGCCAGGTGCAGGACGACGGCTCGCGCTTCAAGGTCCCGCAAATGGGCTGGAACCGCGTGCGTCAAGCGCAGCCGCATCCATTGTGGGACGGCGTCGCGGATAACGCGTTCTTCTACTTCGTGCACAGCTACTACGTCGTGCCGGACAACGCCGCCCATACCTCGGGCGAAACGGTGTACGGTGTGCCCTTTACCTCGGCGGTGGCGCGGGATAACATCTTCGCGACCCAATTCCACCCGGAAAAGAGCGCCGAAGCGGGGCTGCGCGTGTATCGCAACTTCGTGCACTGGAACCCGTGAGCGCCTTTCTTCATCCTGTTTCCCAACGCCGTTCCGCCACACGCGGAGCGTCGGCCGTGCGCCACAACCGCAGCAAGACGATTTCGCTTCACTACGGCGCTCCGCAAGGGCGTCGAAAGAGTTGTACTAAACTAGCGAAACGGCGTTATGGCGAGCTGGCTTGTCAGCCGCTGCCGCCGACCTTCAACCACCTCCCAGACAACACCCGATTGCTATGCTGCTGATTCCCGCCATCGACCTGAAAGATGGTCACTGTGTACGCCTCAAACAGGGCGATATGGACCAGGCGACGATATTTTCCGAGGAACCGGCGGCGATGGCCCGGCATTGGGTCGATCGCGGCGCCCGCCGTCTGCACCTCGTCGACCTGAATGGCGCGTTCGCCGGCAAGCCGAAAAATGAAGACGCGATTCGCGCGATCATCGAGGAAGTGGGTGGTGAGATTCCCGTCCAGCTGGGCGGCGGCATCCGCGATCTGAACACGATCGAGCGCTATCTGGACGACGGTTTGTCGTACGTCATCATCGGCACGGCGGCGGTGAAGAATCCCGGCTTCCTGCAGGATGCGTGCACGGCTTTCGGCGGCCATATCATCGTCGGTCTGGACGCGAAAGACGGCAAGGTCGCGACCGACGGCTGGAGCAAGCTGACCGGCCATGAAGTGGCCGATCTGGCGCGCAAGTTCGAGGATTACGGCTGCGAGTCGATCATCTACACCGACATCGGCCGCGACGGCATGCTTCAGGGCATCAACATCGAAGCCACGGTGCGCCTCGCCCGCGCGGTGAAGATTCCGGTGATCGCGAGCGGCGGTTTGTCGAACCTCGCGGACATCGAGTCGCTGTGCGAAGTCGAAGACGAAGGCATCGAAGGCGTAATCTGCGGCCGGGCAATCTACTCGGGCGATCTGGACTTCGCAGCGGCGCAAACCCTCGCCGACCGGTTGCGCGAATCGGACGACGCTTAAGGCTCTTGGTTCGAAGCGTCGCGATCGGCCCGGAATCGACGCAGCAGCGGACTTCGGACTTTAAAAGCGGACGCAACGGCGTGTCCCGAAAGCGCGTCAAGCCGCCAGCTGGTGTCTTCGGCACATTTCCGGCTTGCGGCCTGACGCGGCGAGCAGCGCCGGCACAGTGCCGCTCGTGAAGATTCAGGCGAGCGGCCTCATCAGCGGTATTGGCAGAATTGCACGATTATGGCTCTAGCTAAACGCATCATCCCCTGTCTCGACGTCACGGCTGGCCGCGTGGTCAAGGGCGTCAACTTCGTCGAACTGCGCGATGCGGGCGACCCGGTCGAAATTGCGCGCCGCTACGACGATCAGGGCGCCGACGAACTGACCTTCCTTGACATCACCGCCACCTCCGACCAGCGCGATCTGATTCTGCCGATCATCGAAGCGGTCGCTTCCCAGGTGTTCATTCCGCTGACGGTCGGCGGCGGCGTGCGCGCTGTCGAAGACGTGCGGCGGCTGTTGAACGCGGGCGCGGACAAGATCAGCATGAACTCGTCGGCGGTTGCGAATCCGCAACTCGTGCGCGACGCGACGGACAAATACGGCTCGCAATGCATCGTCGTCGCCATCGACGCGAAGCGCGTCTCCGCGGACGGCGAACCGCCGCGCTGGGAAGTCTTCACGCACGGCGGGCGCAAGGCCACCGGCCTCGAAGCTGTCGAATGGGCGCGCAAGATGGCCGAACTGGGCGCCGGAGAAATCCTGCTGACCAGCATGGACCGCGACGGCACCAAGAGCGGCTTCGATCTCGCGCTCACGCGGGCGGTGTCCGACGCGGTGTCGATTCCGGTGATCGCCTCGGGTGGTGTCGGCTCGCTGCAGCATCTGGCCGACGGCATCAAGAGTGGCCACGCGGACGCAGTGCTCGCCGCCAGCATCTTCCACTACGGCGAACACACCGTGGGCGAGGCCAAGCGCTTCATGGCCGATCAAGGCATTTCGGTGAGGTTGTGACGTGGTGAATTCCTCGGCAGTAGAGTGGCTCGACAAGGTCCGGTGGGACGCGAACGGCCTCGTGCCGGTGATCGCGCAGGAAGCGTCGACCAACGACGTGCTGATGTTCGCGTGGATGAACCGCGAAGCCCTGGCGAAAACCGTCGAAACCGGCCGCGCGGTGTATTTCTCGCGCTCGCGCCAACGCTTGTGGTTCAAGGGCGAAGAGTCCGGTCACGTGCAGCATGTGCATGAAGTGCGGCTCGATTGCGACGAAGACGTCGTGCTGCTGAAGGTCGAGCAGGTGTCGGGCATTGCGTGCCACACCGGCCGCCACTCGTGCTTTTTCCAGAAATTCGAAGGCACGGTTGAAGATGGCGACTGGGTCGCCGTCGATCCCGTGCTGAAAGACCCCGAACACATCTACAAATGACGCAATCCACGCAATCCACCGACTCGGCTTCGTCCACTAAGGACACGCTGCTGCGCCTCGCGGCCATCATCGACAGCCGCAAGGGCGGCGATCCGGACATCTCGTACGTGTCACGCCTGTTCCACAAAGGCGATGACGCGATTCTCAAGAAGATCGGCGAAGAGGCCACCGAAGTCGTGCTGGCCGCCAAAGACACCCGCCACGGCGGCGCGCCGAAAGCGCTGGTCGGCGAAGTGGCGGACCTCTGGTTCCACTGCCTCGTGATGCTGTCGCATTTCGACCTGAGCCCGGCGGACGTCCTTGCCGAACTCGAGCGCCGTGAAGGCCTGTCGGGCATCGAGGAGAAGGCGCTGCGCAAGAGCCGCGAGCGCGAAGAGAACGGCGACTGATTGTCGCCGCCTTGTCGCTACCTTGTCAGCCGTGTCTTGAAGTGGCGAACGTCGGCACCCACATTGCACTGAACGAACAGGATCGCATCCTCGGGAGGACGCAAGCATGGAACAGTCGCAAGGAAATTATCCGCCGCCGGTCTACCGCAACGCGATCGAGCCAGAGCGCGAACGCAGTCTGCGCACGCTCACCCACGTGCTGTACGCGCTGTATGCGGTTCATTGGCTGACGGGTGGTCTGACGATTCTGATCGCGATCATCATCAACTACGTGAAGCGGCCCGATGTGGTGGGCACGCCCTACGAAGCGCATTTCGAGTGGCAGATCCGCTCGTTCTGGATGGCCTTGCTGGGTTATGCGATCGGCGGTGTGCTGCTGTTCGTGGTGATCGGCATTCCGGTTCTGTGGGCCGTCAGCATCTGGATGTTGTACCGTATTATCAAAGGCTGGCTGTATCTGTACGATAACAAGCCGCTCGCGAACCCGCGTGGCTGGTTCTGAGTTGGGTCCGGCTGCGGCCGGGCCGGATATGAGCCGTGCCGCATCACGCTTCGCGCTCTAGCCATACTGTGTCAGGAATACGATGAGCCACGACCCGAACTGCCTGTTCTGCAAGATCGCCGCCGGCGAGATTCCGTCGACCAAAGTCCATGAAGACGACGAATTCGTTGCCTTCCGTGATATTCGTCCGGCCGCTGAAACGCACGTGCTGGTGATTCCCCGCAAACACATCGCCACGCTATCGAATTGCACCGAAAGCGACGCACCGCTGCTTGGTAGAATGCTTGTTCTGGTGGCGCGTCTGGCCGACCAGCTGGGCGTGGCGTACACCGGCGGCGAAACCGGTTTTCGTACGGTCATCAATACGGGGCCGGGCGGTGGCCAAGAGGTGTATCACCTGCATGCGCACATCCTCGCCGGGCCGCGTCCGTGGCAGCGCATGGGCTGACGGGCGGGCTGATAGAGCGGGCTCGTAAATAACCGCGAGCTGCGAGGCGCGCAGCGAGTTTTGGCCGTTGAGAATAGCAGGGCCGTTTTTTTGCTGCACTGTAACGACGCCGACGCGATCGTCAGGTCACAATGGCACACCGTGTCGTGGGTTGAATCGAAACAGCTCGCGGCAACGTATAGATGGAGCGTACGCGCTTCGATTCACGCCGCAAGGCGCACGAGTTTTGCCGCATCACGTGCGGTGTCGGGGTTAAGGAGAGTAGTCATGGGTTCGTTGAGCATTTGGCATTGGCTGATCGTGTTGCTGATCGTGGCGCTCGTGTTCGGCACGAAGAAGCTGCGCAATATCGGCACCGATCTGGGTGGCGCGGTGAAGGGCTTCAAGGAAGGCATGAAGGAAGCCGAAACGCCCGCAGGCGAAGCGCAGCAGCGCGAACTGCCGCGCAATGGCGCGGTAGATGTGGATGCGAAGGAAAAGACGCCGCGTTCCGGCGATTACCGCTAAGCCGCGGCCCAACCGCGTTACTGACGGACACTTCACTTCATGCTGGACCTCGGTCTAACCAAGATGGCGCTGATCGGCGTCGTCGCGCTGGTCGTACTCGGGCCTGAGCGCCTGCCTCGCGTTGCCCGCACGGCCGGCGCGCTGTTCGGCCGCGCGCAGCGGTATATCAACGACGTGAAGGCCGAAGTCACCCGCGAAATCGAACTCGACGAATTGCGTCGCATGAAGACCGAGTTCGAAGCGGCGGCGAGCAACGTCGAAACGAACGTTCAGGACAATCTGCGCAAGCACGAAACGGAACTGAACGACGCTTGGAATAGCGGCACGTCGGTGTCGCCGAGCATTGCCGGCGGCGCGCTGGAAGATGTCAGCAATTCGCCGTGGCAGACCAGCACGCCACCGTCAGGCCCCAAGCGCAAGAACTGGCGCGTCAAGCAGACCGCCATGCCCACCTGGTACAAGCGCGCCACCACGCACCGCACGCGTGTGCAGTCGGGCGCGGCGCGCGTGGCGCGGCATACGCCGGCCACCATGCGTCGTCCGACGCGGTTTTTCTGATGATCAGAACGACAATCTCTAACCGAGGGCCGGTGTGAGCGACCCCCAGCAAACCCAGGACGAAGGCACTGAAGAGACCTTCATTTCCCACCTCGTTGAACTGCGCGACCGTATCATCCGCGCCGGCCTTGCCGTCATCGTGGTGTTTGTCGGGCTCGTGTATTGGGCGCCGGATATCTTCCGGCTGCTGGCGCGGCCCTTGATGCAGAATCTGCCGAAGGACGGCAAGATGATCGTCACCGACGTCACCGGTTCGTTCTTCGTGCCGATGAAGGTGACCATGCTCGTCGCCTTCGTGATCGCGCTGCCGATCGTGCTGTACCAGATCTGGGCGTTCGTTGCGCCGGGTCTGTATCAGCACGAGAAGAAGCTGGTCGGGCCGCTGGTGGGCAGCAGCTACACGCTGTTCCTGTGCGGCATGGCGTTCGCGTACTTCGTAGTGTTTCCGACCATCTTTCGCGTGATGGCGCACTACAACGCGCCGCTCGGCGCGGAGATGACCACCGATATCGATAACTACCTGAGCTTCGTGCTCACCATGTTCCTTGCGTTCGGCGTGACGTTCGAAGTGCCGATTGTCGTGGTGCTGCTGGTCCGCATGAACGTGCTGACCATCAAGAAGCTCAAGGAAATCCGTCCGTATGTGATCGTGGGCGCGTTCGTGATTTCGGCGGTGGTGACGCCGCCGGATGTGTTCTCGCAGCTGATTCTGGCGATTCCGCTGATCGTGCTGTACGAGGCGGGCATCATCGCGGCGCGCTTGATTGTCGGCAAGCAAAAACCTGTGATTGCGGAAGATAGTCCGCCAGGTTGAACGGCAGCACAGAGAGACAAACAAAAAAGGGCAGTCCATCACGGACTGCCCTTTTTGTTTGGCGACGGCGTTGCGCGCATCAATAACCGCAACGCCTCTCGCACTATCAACCGCCGTCGTCGTCCTGCTGATCGCCGCCGCCGTTGTCCTCGGCCGGTTGCTTCGGCGGAGGCGGGCGCTTGCCGATCGTCACTTCCAGATCCATCTCGTGGCTCTTGCGCACCAGATGAACCTTCGCCGCCGTGCCCGGCTTGATCTGCGCAATGACGTTCAACAGGCGCGTGGTGTCGGTGATCTCCTGGCCGTTCACGCTCACCAGGATGTCGCCCGGCTTGATACCCGCACGGTCGGCCGGACCGTTCTTCAGCACGCCCGCGACAATCGCGCCCGACTTCTGCTCGAGCCCGAACGATTCGGCGATTTCCGGCGTCACGTCCTGCGGCTCCACGCCGATCCAGCCGCGCGTGACCGAGCCCGTCGTGATGATGCTCTCCAGCACGCTGCGCGCGGTCGAGACCGGAATCGCAAAGCCGATGCCGAGCGAGCCGCCCGAGCGTGAATAGATGGCGGTATTGATGCCGAGCAGATTGCCGTTCACGTCGACCAGCGCACCGCCCGAGTTGCCGGGGTTGATGGCCGCGTCGGTTTGAATGAAGTTTTCGAAGGTGTTGATGCCGAGGTGATTGCGCCCCAGCGCGCTGACAATGCCCATGGTCACCGTCTGGCCGACGCCGAACGGATTGCCGATCGCCAGCACCACGTCGCCCACGCGCGTCTGGTCCATGCGGCCGAGCGTGATGGTGGGCAGGTTGGTCATGTTGACCTTCAGTACGGCCAGATCGGTCTCAGGATCGACGCCGATCACCTTGGCATTGGTGGTGCGGCCGTCGGCGAGCGCGATTTCGATCTGATCGGCGCCGTCCACGACGTGCTGGTTCGTTAGAATGTAACCTTCCGAACTCACTATCACCCCAGAGCCGAGATTCGACGCGGGTTGCTCCTGCTGCTTGCCTTTGTTCTTGTCGCCGAAGAAGTAGCGGAACAGCGGATCTTTCGCGCGTGGGTCGGGTGGCAGCGAGCCATCCTTGCTGGAGAAGACATTGACGACCGCGGGCATGGCCTTTTGCGCGGCGTCTGCATACGACGCCTGTGCAGGACCCGTGCCGATGCCTGGCGCCACTTCCCGAAGGGCGACGATCGGTTCGGCGAGTTGCTTGCCGAATTGCCCTTGACGCTGGAGCCACTGCGGTTTGAGGGTCGCAATGATGAACATCAGCGCCAACAGCACAGTCACCGCTTGGGCAAAGAACAGCCAAAAGCGTCTAAGCATCTGAAGACTAGAGGTTTATATGGATCGGATCGAACTTGAATTGTACTTGAACAATCTCCTTGAAACCGCGCGCTTCAAGGACTATTGCCCCAATGGATTGCAGGTGGAAGGCCGGCGCAGGATCAATAAGCTCGCGACCGGCGTGACGGCTTCCGTGGCCTTTCTCGAAGCCGCGCTCGACTGGGGCGCGGACGCGGTGCTGGTCCATCACGGCTACTTCTGGCGCAACGAGGCGCCGCAGATCACCGGCCGCAAACACGCGCGGCTTAAGCTCCTGATCGCCAACGACCTGAACCTGTTCGCCTATCACCTGCCGCTCGACGACCATCCTGAGTTCGGCAACAACGCGCAGATCGGCGCGAAGATGGGCTGGATCAGCGACGCGCGCTTCGGCGAGAACGATCTCGGCTGGCTCGCCACGTTTCCGATGCCGATCACGCTCGCGCATTTCACCGCGCAAGTCGAGCAGACGCTCGGCCGCGCGCCGCTCGTGTTCGGCGACCCGGATCGCGAACTGCGCCGCGTGGGCTGGTGCACGGGCGCCGCGCAAGGCATGTTCGACGCCGCCATCAATGCCGGCGCGGATGTCTACCTGACCGGCGAAGTGTCGGAGTCGGTAATGCACACCTCGGCGGAAAGCGGCGTGGCGTTCCTCGCGGCCGGCCATCACGCCACCGAGCGTTTCGGCGTCCAGGCGGTGGGCAAGCATCTGTCCGAGCAGTTCGATATCGAACACGTGTTTATCGATATCCCCAATCCCGTCTGAATTGAAAATCGGCATTAGATAAGAAAAAGGCACGAATAACGTAGAGGGCGCTTAAAAGGAGGTGCAAAAAAGTTTGCGATCCGTACGGAGAAACCCTGACTTATCAAGGGCTTCGCACGGTTTTTGGCAATGGGGCCTTGTAAATGCCGACTCCATTCGCGCAAACTAGCGGCGGTAGAAGCGACGTGAAGGAAAAATCCAACTCAGAAGTGGGGCGTGTAATGCGAGACAAGGAAGATGAACGCGTCGACGGCGGCCGCCGTACCTGGCTGATAGCGACGACCGTAGCAGGTGGCATAGGAGGCGTTGCCACTGTCGTACCCTTTGTTAGTTCGTTTGCACCATCTGAAAAGGCCAAGGCGGCAGGCGCCCCGGTCGAAGTCGATATCAGTGATCTCAAACCCGGCGACATGAAGACGGTCGCCTGGCGCGGTAAACCCGTGTGGATCATCAACCGCACCGACAGAATGCTGGCCGATGTCCAGAAAGCCGATAACGAAGTAGCGGATCCCCACACCAAGAATCCTTTTTCGATGCCGTTGCCGGAGTACTGCAACAACGAATTCCGTTCGCGCACCGATCACAAGAATCTTTTCGTCGCCGTCGCCGTGTGCACCCATCTGGGCTGCACGCCGACGCCGCGCTTCCAGGAGGGCGCGCAGCCCAATCTTCCCGACGACTGGCCAGGCGGCTTCCTGTGCCCGTGCCACGGCTCGACCTATGACATGGCCGGCCGCGTCTTCAAGAACAAACCTGCGCCGCAGAACCTCGACATCCCGCCTTACATGTTCACGTCGGCCACCGGCCTCGTGATCGGCAAGGACGAGAAAGGAGAAGCGTAATGGCGATCGAACATGAAGTGGAGACGACCGGGCTGGTCGGCTGGATCGACCGGCGCTTTCCCCTGACGTCTACCTGGAAGAAGCACGTTTCCGAGTACTACGCGCCGAAGAACTTCAACTTCTGGTACTTCTTCGGTTCGCTCGCGTTGCTGGTGCTGGTCAATCAGATCGTCACCGGCATCTTTCTCACGATGAACTACAAGCCCGACGCGACGCTCGCGTTCTCGTCGGTCGAGTACATCATGCGCGAGGTGCCTTGGGGCTGGCTGATCCGCTATATGCACTCCACGGGCGCATCGATGTTCTTCGTCGTCGTGTATCTGCACATGTTCCGCGGGCTGCTGTACGGCTCGTACCGCAAGCCGCGCGAACTGGTATGGGTGTTCGGCTGCGCGATCTTTCTGTGTCTGATGGCCGAGGCGTTCTTCGGCTACCTGCTGCCGTGGGGCCAGATGTCGTTCTGGGGCGCGCAGGTGATCGTGAACCTGTTCTCGGCGATTCCGTTCATCGGACCGGACCTGTCGCTGTGGATTCGCGGCGATTACGTCGTCTCGGACGTCACGCTGAACCGCTTCTTCGCGTTTCACGTGATCGCGATTCCGCTGGTGCTGATCGGGTTGGTGGTCGCGCACCTGGTGGCGCTGCACGAAGTGGGTTCGAACAACCCGGACGGCATCGAGATCAAGGCAAAGAAGGACCCGGACGGCATTCCGCTCGACGGCATCCCGTTCCACCCGTACTACTCGGTGCACGACTTCATGGGCGTGACGGTATTCCTGATCATCTTCGCGGCGATCATCTTTTTCGCGCCGGAGATGGGTGGGTACTTCCTTGAAGCGAACAACTTCATTCCCGCTAATCCGCTGCAAACGCCGCAGGAAATTGCGCCGGTGTGGTACTTCACGGCGTTCTATGCGATGTTGCGCGCCACCACCGATCCATTCAAGATCGTGTTGATGATCATCGTCGCGCTGCTCGGCCTGTTCGCGCTGGTGCGCGCACGCGGCAAATGGAAGCTCGGCTTGCCGGTGCTCGCGGTGCTGGTGGTTCTGGCGATGGCGTTTACCGAATCGAAGTTTTGGGGCGTGGTGGTGATGGGCGGCGCGGTGATCTCGCTGTTCTTCCTGCCGTGGCTCGATCGCTCGCCGGTGAAGTCGATTCGTTACCGGCCGTTTTTTCACAAGGTGTTCTACGGGATCTTCGTGCTCGCTTTCCTGACGTTGGGCTTCCTCGGCACCAAACCGCCGTCGCCTGCCTCGACGTTGATTGCCCAGATCTGCGCGCTGATCTACTTCGCGTTTTTCCTCGGTATGCCCGTCTGGACGCGGCTTGGCACGTTCAAGCAGCCGCCCGAGCGGGTGCGGTTCAAGCCCCACTAATCGCGAGCCCGGAGAACACGAAATGAAAAAACTGCTTTCGACGTGCGCGCTGATCGGCGCGACACTGCTCGCGGTGCTGGCCGGACCGGCGCACGCGGACGAGAATTTCCCTCTCGACCGCGCGCCCGATAACGCGGAGAATTTTGCTTCGTTGCAGCACGGCGCCCAATTGTTTGTAAACTACTGCCTGAATTGCCATAGCGCGAATCTGATGCGCTACAGCCGGCTGACCGACCTCGGCATTACGCCGAGCGAAATCCAGTCAAACCTGTTGTTCACCACGGATAAAGTCGGCAACACCATGACTGTGGCAATGCGCCCGGACGACGCGAAAGCGTGGTTCGGCGCGAGTCCGCCGGATTTGTCGGTGGAAGCGCGGGCGCGCGGCAAGGACTGGCTGTACACGTATCTGCGCAGCTTCTATCGCGACAATACGCGGCCAACTGGCTGGAACAATCTGGTGTATGAGAACGTGAGCATGCCTCACGTGCTGTGGCAGCTTCAGGGGCAACGTACCGCGAAGTTCGGTGACGAAGTCGACGAAAAAACAGGCGAAACGGTGCACAAATTCGTCGGCTATCAACAGGTCACGCCGGGGACGATGTCGCCGGTAGATTATGATTCTGCTGTGGCCGACCTCGTGTCGTACCTGTCATGGATGTCCGAACCGACGCAGAAAACCCGCAAACAGCTTGGCGTGTGGGTGCTGCTGTTCCTCGGCATTCTGAGCTTTTTCGCCTGGCGACTGAACGCCGCGTACTGGAAACATATCAAATAATCACGCCGTCACCCGGCGTGGGGCCGGCGCCAGGAAAAACCTGTTGAACGGTTTTTCCGCGCGCTGGCCTTTCAGCTTTTTGAGGAAACGTAAACATGATGGTTCTGTATTCCGGCACAACTTGCCCGTTCTCCCAGCGCTGCCGGCTGGTGTTGTTCGAAAAGGGCATGGACTTCGAGATCCGCGACGTCGACCTGTTTAACAAGCCGGAAGACATCGCTGTGATGAATCCGTATGGTCAGGTGCCGATTCTCGTCGAACGGGATCTGATTCTGTATGAATCGAACATCATCAACGAGTACATCGACGAGCGCTTCCCGCACCCGCAACTGATGCCGGCCGATCCGGTTCAGCGCGCCCGCGCCCGTCTGTTCCTGCTGAACTTCGAAAAAGAACTGTTCGTTCACGTCGGCACGCTCGAAAACGAAAAGGGCAAGGCCGCTGAGAAGAATCACGAGAAGGCACGTCTCGCGATCCGCGACCGCCTCACGCAGCTTGCACCGATCTTCCTGAAGAACAAGTACATGCTCGGCGAAGAGTTCTCGATGCTGGACGTTGCGATCGCACCGTTGTTGTGGCGTCTGGACCACTACGGCATCGAGCTGTCGAAGAATGCTGCACCGCTGATGAAGTACGCCGAGCGCATTTTCAGCCGCCCGGCTTATATCGAAGCGCTGACACCTTCGGAAAAGGTGATGCGTCGTTGAGTTTGGCTTTGGGGTGAGGGCGCCGCGTCTCGATTGTTTTCCGTGCGCGCCCAAACCCGGTAAGAGGACTGTTGATGCAAGAGATTTCCACCAAGCCTTATCTGCTGCGCGCGCTGTACGAGTGGTGCACGGATAACGGCTACACGCCGCATATCGCCGTCCGGGTCGACAATCAGACGCGCGTGCCGCGGCAGTTCGTGCGCGATAACGAGATCGTATTGAACATCAGCTTCGAGGCGACCAGCCAGTTGCAGATGGGCAATGAATGGATCGAGTTCAGCGCGCGCTTCTCCGGCAAGTCGCACAAGATCGAAGTGCCGATCGCCAATATTCTCGCGATCTACGCGCGGGAAAACGGGCAGGGCATGGCGTTCCCGGTCGAGTCGGCAGGCGGCGAAGCGCAGGATTCTGGCGCCGATGCGGAACTGGCGGATGAGACCGAAGCACCGGCCGCGCCCGTCAGCGTGGCGCCGCGTGCGGTCGAAACATCGTCTGCCGCGGATGCCGCCAAAGCGGAAAGCGCGACGGACGGCCCGCAGCCTGACGATGATGGATCGAAAGGTGGCGGAAGGGCTCGCCTCAAGATCGTGAAATGAAGTAGAATCACGGCCTCATGCCGGCTTAGCTCATCAGGTAGAGCGCTTGACTTGTAATCATGAGGTGGCGGGTTCGAGTCCTGCAGCCGGCACCAAACATCCATCCGCTGACGTACGGCGGTGACCAAGAAGCCCCGTAAAGTCATTGATTTTGCGGGGTTTTTTGTTTTTAGGTGACCGTAGTCATGCGCTAGTTGCTGGTATCGATGATGGTATATTGGTTGGTATCGATATTTTAAATGTTGGTATCAGCAAAATGTCCCTTACCGATACCGCTGTTCGTAACCTCAAACCCTCCGAGAAACCGTACAAACTTGCCGATGGCGGAGGGATGTATTTGCACGTTTTGCCGAGCGGAGCCAAATACTGGCGACTAGCCTATCGTCTTTACGGCAAGCAGAAGATTTTCGCTATCGGCGTCTATCCACAGGTTTCGCTGGCCGAGGCGAGGCAGATTCGCGACGAGGCGAAAAAGCTCGTCAAACAAGGAATTGATCCCGTCGTCGAACGAAAGCAGAACATCTGGCGGAAGTCTGAGGAACAGGCAACCACGTTTGAACTCATCGCCCGCGAGTGGCACACGACGAAGCGATCGAGTTGGACTGAGTCTCATGCGAAAAAGATCATAAAATCGCTTGAGGCCGACATCTTCCCGAAGCTTGGCGACCGCTCGATTACCTCAATCAGCGCGCCGGACTTGCTGGCCGCGCTGCGTGTTATCGAGGCGCGTGGTGCGCTGGAGATCGCAGGACGTGTGCTTCAGCGCTGCAACGCCGTCTTTCGATACGCAGTGGCGACAGGACGGGCTGCGTTCAACCCGGCTGCAGAGTTGCGAGGTGCACTGAAGACGCCGGAGCGGAAGCATCATGCTGCGCTGGCGCATGGGGAACTGCCAGAGTTCTTGAACAAACTCGCTGGGTACGACGGTGACCCTCAAACCAGGTTGGGATTGCTTCTAATGGCTCACACCTTCGTCAGAACAGGCGAACTGCGCGCAGCGACATGGCCTGAATTCAACCTGGAACTTGCTGAATGGCGTATTCCGGCCGAGCGCATGAAGATGCGGGAGGAGCACATTGTTCCATTGTCGAGGCAGGCGGTAGCTCTGCTTCGCGAGTTGAAGGCTATCGGCGGCGGCTCGGAATTTGTGTTTCCGTCAGGCAATGGGCGTCGTGACAAGCACATCAGCGAAAACACGCTGCTTTATGCTCTATACCGGATGGGTTATCACTCTCGAGCGACTGGACACGGTTTCCGCGCGACGGCATCGACGATTCTCAACGAGATGGGTTTCCATTCCGACTGGATTGAGCGGCAACTTGCTCACGCGGAGAGGAACAAGGTGAGAGCTGCGTACAACCGTGCGCAATATCTTTCGGAGCGCAGGCAAATGATGCAGCGATGGTCGGATTATTTGGATACCGTGGCCGTAGGCAAGAAGATCGTCATTAGCGAATTCCGGCTGGCAATCGTCGAGCAGACGTAACTCACAATCGTTGCATCCGCTCGCGAACGCTTGTCCCATCAGGCGGGGGAGCGTCCGCGGTGCATGCGTATGCCGTCAAACTTTCGGGACTGTCTTAGAGGTCTTCATTGAGAATACAAATCTCATACTGACCTGAAGCCAACTCAGAGAAGTCTAAACTTTCTAGCGCCAGATTCAGCGGGACGGTATACCCGAGGCTGCGAAAAAATTCCGCATGGCGTAGCGGGATCACCGTGCCGGAAGAGCCATCGTGGCCGGAACCGTCGACGTTAATGGAGTAAAGCTGCTTTCCATTTCCATTTGGTCTCGCATATACGTGCGCGTGCTTTTGCGTGTGTGTATTCGTGTTCGCTGGATCTTGTCGATACGAATTCTGAGTTCCAAGAATATTCTTGTACGTTTGATGCTCAAGCGCTAGCGAAAGCTCGGTGATTCTTGCGTTTCGATCTTTCTCTGTTGAACTCTCATTAAGAATTTCGCGTAATTTCATTTTTTTGGAAATATGTGGATAGATCGGCGGTTACCGACGCACAGGTCTGACTTTCGGTGCGTCTACTGGCTGTACTTTGAATTTATCTCTGGTGCTTGGCCGCACTTTTTGCACTTTGAGGCGACCAAGTCCGGCTCGACCTTGCCGGACCCCGACCACTGGGTCTCGAAATTCTCGAATGAAGGGCCAGCGCTCCAATGCGGGCCACCCCAGCCGGAACCAGAATCGGACACAGATTTCGATTCTGTGGTGTCGCAGCTCTGGCAATGCAGCGTATATGTGCAACGATCGATGATTCCCAATGCTTCTCCCGTTGACATCCCGTGGTTTTTTGCTTGCGGAAGCTAGCGACTGCGTCCGGGCTGGTCTTGGTAGTGCCGAATCGCAAATCTACCGGTTTTTCGCGAGCCTGACCAAAGTTATTTGGCCGTTGAGGGCATGATTTGGCCCTGATAAAATGACGATACGACCGAAAAACCGGCCATTCGCTGGCTATTCGGCTCGCCGCTCGCGCCGCAGCGCATGCCTGAGTAAATCCGCCGGAATTTGGCCGGATTTCGCTTCGAGTTTCTCTCCCTGATCTACCCGAAATGTCCGATGCCGCCAGGCAGGCGTTGCTGCGCGCTTCTTTTTTGCGTTCTGACGGAGCTTCCATGCCTGCCATCACCATTCCAACCACGATCGAGAGCACCCCGACAACCTTCACACCGGCGTTCCCGTTTGTAGCGCAGACCAACGACTTCGATGATGTCTTTGCGTGTGCCGCGATGCTATCCGGCAAATCGATCGAAGAAGTGCGGGAAATCGCAATCGCCAAGACAAAGCATCCCGCGCGTGGCCCGTACTACCTTGGCGAGACGCAGATTGCAGCGCTGCTTGCCCAGCTGGGGCTGGTCGCTACCGTGTACAAAGAAATTTCCCGTGTGGCAGACATCCCGGATGTGGCGCTGATCCTGGTCGATTACAACCCTGACATGGAGATGGGTCGGCACATCCTGTTTCATCGCGCCAAGGGAAGTCATGCGCCCGGCGCGATCGAATACGCGCTTGATCCCGCGCCTTGGTGCAAACCAGCCGACCGCGTTCGCACCAACTTCAAGAACATCGCTGGTCACTGGGCGATCGGTATCCACGCCATGAACACCAAGGCTGGGAACGGCAAGTAATCCCGCCACCAACGATTGTTTTCCCGTCCCGGTTGCACCGAAGCCAGAGCCTCGCAGTTCTGGCTTTTCGCGTTTACGGAGCGTGTGTTTTCCGGTGACGGGCTTCTTCCACTACGGAGCAGCTTATGTCCCGCAACTGTTCACTGTCGCACAGCTTGAACCGGCCGTCGCAGCCCTTGTTTCGGCTCGGGCAGATTGTTGCCACACGTGGCGTACTCGCCCATCTCGAACACCACGGCATCGCGGCCGACCCGTTTCTCAGACGGCACGTTACCGGCGACTGGGGTGACGTGCCGCCCGAAGATGCAAAGTCGAACCGGCTGGCTGTACGGCACGGCTCGCGCATCCTGTCGAGTTTTGAGGTGAAGGGGCAGCGAATATGGGTCATCACCGAAGCCGACCGTAGCGTGACAACCCTGCTGTTCCCGTCGGAGTATTGATCATGCCGGCCATCCCCACCACCGTCACTATGATCGGAGCCGGCTTCGTACCAGCGTTCCGACGCGTGCAGCAAAGCGGCGACTTCGATTGCTCATTCGCGGTAATCGCCATGATCTGCGGCACGACCCTCGAGGCTGTGCGCAACGTCGCAATCGAGCGCTTTCGGCATCCGGCGCAGGGCCCTTACTGGATAACCGGCGACTTTATCTCCCAACTGCTCGCGCACTACGGATACGACACGGGCATGTATGAAGAGCCCGCGTCGGTCAGCGACATACCCGATCTGGCGATTGCTCTCGTTGACTATGACGACTGCACCAATCTCGGCCGCCATGTGCTGTTCCACCGCGCCCGCGCCAGTCACGACCCAACCTTCAAGGTTGAGTACATGATCGATCCCGCTTACTGGGCCGAGCCGCAGGACTACGTGCGAACCAGCCTGCTTGAGATTCAATGGTTCCTGGAGGTTCATGCCATGCGGGAGGCATAAAGCTGTCCGCGCCAATCGTTTCAGTCGTTGCCGCTTTGCTTTTTCTTGGCTGGCTTCGGCGCTGGCGTACCGAAGTCGAGCAGCGCGGAGGGCGCCACGCCAAGCGTATGCGCCAGCACGCAGATATTGATGAGCGCGATGTTGCGCTTGCCCCGCTCCACCTCGCCCAAATACGAGCGGGCGAGGCCGCTTTCGAGGGCAAGGTGCTCCTGCGACCAGTTGAGTTTCTTGCGAAGTTCGATCAGGCGCTTTCCGAACAGCGCAGGCGGGTCGTAGTCCATCGGGGTTTCTTGGTGAAAGACTCCCTAGCGTATGGGTTTGACCTGTTTGAGGACACGCTCTATGATTACCCGCGCTATAAGTGACAATTCGGCAACAAAACCAGCACGTCGATGGTTGTGCTGACGCGATCCGGGCGGGCAAGCCGGGGCCACGCCGTCAGCGCGTTAACGGGGAACCACTATGAGAATGGATAGGGAATCGCATGATTTCCCGAGTGAAGACTTGCCGTACACCATGGAGAAGCTGAAACGGCGCGGCATTGTGGCCCGGCTGTACTTTGGCGCGGGCTTAAGGAAGCTTGAGGACGATTACCTGAACCCGAAGCGCGGCGACGTGCTTGCCTCGCAACGGAGGTATCGCCGCTATCTCGCAGGGGATAAACGTATCGTGAAAGAGGCGAGTTTGGCGGTGTGGTCGCCGATGATCTTGGCTGCCCTCATACCAACGTTGGCCGTTGTAATACTCGCTGGCACACTGGGATGGCAGATAGTCTCGCCCTACATCACTGGAGCAAGGCAAACGATCTCAAACTTGACTGGTCCGCATGGTGCCTCTGCTGATGTGTCAACTGCGGCACCTGCCACGAACCCGGATAGTTCGGCAACTGTTGTTACCAAGCCCGCTATAGCAGCAGATCAAGGAGGCAGTCCCGCAAGCGATGCCGCAGCGCCTGCCCAGCAATCGTATATTCAGGCACCGCCAGCCGCATCGACCACAGAAGCCAGTAACCCGGCGAATGGCAATAGCCAGGACACAGAGGTCGGGCAGGATTTACCCATGAAGTTGCAGGCGTTACTGGCGCAGGCAGAGCAGCAGTTCGACGCCGGCCAGTATCGGGATGCCGCGGCAACCACCGAAGCAATACTGGAAATCGAGCCTGGAAATGTCAGCGCCCAACGGATGCATGCAGCCTCCCTCCGCAATCTCGCTACCGTAACGGCGGCGGACGCAGCCGAAACACAAGGCGGCCCGCCACCACCGTCAGGCCAGGTGGCACAGGCGACTCCTTTTCCTGCGCCGGTGCCATACAGTCCGCCAATCGCGGCCCCGTGTGGGGCCGGCTGCTATCGTAATTCGCGAGACGTCCGGCATCTTGGTGGCCGATGATTCGTTACATGCCTGTTGCTCATTCCAAGAGGAATCGTGCATGAACGCTTCTGCGGTGAGGTGAGCTCTTTCCTTGTCGCAGCTCATGTGTACGCGATCACGCTCGATCACAGGAATCTCATAACTTTCCCAACGCGGCACGGCGTAACGCGGGGTATCTTCGTCGAATCGCCGTCGCCGAACCCGCCTTGGGTAATCGTCCTATTCGGCGGTACGCCGGGAGACATCCATTTGGATGTCAAAGGCGCTACCACGCTCAGAGGCAACGTTATGATTCGCTCGGCGCACCACTGGATTGAGCAAGATGACGCGGTGGCGCTGGTCGATACGACGTCCGACAAGCCCGAAGGGGTCGATGATTCCTTCCGGTTCAGCAAGCAGTCGTTCACGGATACGAAGGCCGTTGTGGCTGCGCTGCGGCAACGCTTCCCGGGCTCGAAGATTGCGCTGGTCAGCACGAACGCCGGGACAATTTCAGTCGGCAACGCGCTGGAACGCGATCCGACGCTGGCCGATGCGTTCGTTCTGACGTCTCCCGTGACGGTTTCGCATCGGGGTAGCCCCAGCCTTGCTGACCTCGACATGGATGGCGCCAAGTACCGCGTGCTGGTCGTCTCGAATCGGCATGACAGCTGCCCATCTCGAACACCACGGCATTGCGGCCGACCCGTTTCGCAGGCGGCACGTTACCGGCGACTGGGGCATGGTGCCGCCCGAAGACGGAAAGGCGAACCTGTCTGCGGTGACGCAGGACGCTCCATTCTCTCAGCCTACGAGGTCGCCTGCATGCGTGTATGGATCATCACGGAAGCGGATCGCAGGGCCACGACATTACTCTTTCCGCAAGAGTGCTGAAATGACAACGTTTCCCGTATCTCCTGCCGCAGCATCCATTAGCCTGGTTCGGCGACCACTGCGCGATCTATTGCGGCAACTGCCGTCATTGCCGCTCACGGAATCCGGCGAACTGCTATCGCGAGTGCGGTTGGTCTTCAGTACTGCACCCATCTTGCGCTTTTGCTGAGATAGACTCTGTATGTATACACAGGCTCTGTATAATATTGCATCAGTCATCGGGTGGCGTTGTCTATTCCGGCGTAACGTTGATCAGAGGGTATGAACAAGAGTGCAGACCATGTTCAGTTGATGCGCACGAACCTTGCGACGCTATGGGAGTCATCGTCATGTGCTCCAAGATCACTGCGACGAAAGCGGGTAGGTGGGGAAAGGGGCAGCTTTCGAGCCGTCGTGCGGGGACTGCACGTTGGCTTCCAGCGCCTCGGCGGCGTTCGCCTTGGGCGGGACAACTGCGCGTGCACATCAACTGCGGAGAAGATGTACGAGAGAAATACTCGAACGAGGTGAGTGTATTTCTGCCGGCTATCTATTAAAACGGACAGTATTTTATGAAAAGGCGGGTTGTTTCTTTGTTTTCTGGCGCTGGCGGAATGGATTTTGGATCTCATGCCGCAGGCTTTAACACCGTGATGGCGCTGGATAATTTTGCGGCATCGACGGAGACCTTCAAGCAGCACTTTCCAGAAACAGATGTCATCACCCAAGATATCTATACCTTCAATTCGTCTAAAAAGAACCCTTATCCCTCGGCAGAAGTGTTGACGGGCGGGTATCCCTGTCAGTCTTTTTCAATGGGTGGGTTGCGAGATCCGGCGAATGATGATCGGTCAAATCTTTTTCTCGGATTTGCTGATGCCGTCAACAAAATTAAGCCTAGAGTTTTTATAGCCGAAAATGTTTCAGGCTTGGCCAAACTTCAGAATGGCGAATGGTTCAAAAAGCAATTGCACGTCTATACCCACGAGTTAGGCGTTAAGTATCGTGTTTATTGGAAGACGCTTAATGCGGCTGATTATGGCGTTCCGCAAATGCGTAAGCGGGTGATCATTGTGGGTGTTCGGAGCGATGTTGATGGGGATTTCGAGTTCCCGGAGCAGACCCATACCAAATCCGAGTGGGCAAAAAAGAAAAAACTACTGCCCTATACCTCACATGGCGAAGCGATAAAACATTTGCCGCCCCATCCATCCGGCGAGTACTACGAGCGCCCTCACGACCCGGAGGGTAACTTTTCTTGGTATTTTATGTCTCGCAATCGTCGACATCGCTGGGATAAACCTGCGTTTACGGTTGTTGCAAACTTCCGCCACGTCACGCTTCACCCGGCATCCCCCGTCATGGAGCTAGAGTGGAGTAACTTGGCCGATGGTTGGAAGCAGAAGTGGCGCTTTACCGATGAATATGACCATCTCGAATTCGGTGCCGCGTTCCCGCGACTTGATCCTCCGCGTCGTCTATCGTGGCGTGAGGCCGCCGCCATTCAAACGTTCCCGGCTCATTTCAATCCGACGGGAGACCTAGCGAAGAAATTTGAGCAGATCGGAAATGCCGTTCCCCCTCTACTGATGCAGAAGATCATGGAGCAAGTCAAGATACTGCTTTAGTCTCCGAACATCCTGGATACTTTTGCTCGCAGACTTTCGATGGCTGGTCGATAGTCGGCGAGCGTGAACAACTCTGTACCGTGCAACCGGTCGGCAATTTTCGGATAGTATTTGAATTGCGCACCAGATAGGCCGTACCACTCGTATACGACTTGATCGTTTTCATCTTTTCCGATCAAGCGCCGACCTTCTATAGTCCACGTTGCCGGCGGTGGTAGCGCAGCATGAAAACTTGAAACTTGGTAAGTTCGCTCTCCGTTGGTCATCGGCGAGTACAGCAGCGAGATATACACGCAATCTTGCTGCACGAACTCCTTGTTATGGCCTGCGATGGTATTGAGATAGGCGGTCTCAGAGGCTTGACGTTCTATCCTTTGACGATCAAGAATCGCTTGGCCGAAGTCTGCGGCATGTTGCAAATCTCTAAACATGTCGTGGGTGAGACCGCGCGCTGCGCAAAGCTCCCAGTCTTTTGCATTTGAATTTGAAAGCTCCATGTGAGAGCGCATGGTGGCTTGTTGCGTCGTGTAAGCAAGCAGCTTTGCATGCTCCTTCGTTTTTATCGACGCACCGCGAACAGCAATTCCTCCCCCTTCGTTGGACTGCACAACAAAGTCATAGAACGCTTTGTTCTCGGTTGTCCTGCCATGCAACAACTCTGCGAAGCAACGTTCAATCTGGCGAAATTCTGCTCGCGTGCTGCCGTCGTCCTCTCGAAGGTTGCCCGAGCCGTCACGGTAGCTTGCTAAGAATTTTTTGAGCAGCATCAGTTCTGCTGCGGTCGGATTACGAGTTAGAAAGGCGCGCGACATTACATTCCCCGATTATTTATCTGGAGAATACACGTTTGGCGTGCCGTCTGGGTGGCAGAGCCCAACGATTCATCTTGGAAAATCGAAAGCCGCCTAGTGTTCGACGGCTGGGCCTTGGAGTCCTCCTCCAAGCCCTTGGGAGCCACTCGACGATCAAACGCGCATCAAGTCTTCCGGGCTCATCGCGGCTGCGCGCCCGCTTGGCATACCCGTTGGGCTGGATACGGCGCGGCGCACTCGCCTTAGCTCGGCCCCCGTTCAACTAAGAAGCAGGCCTGTGGTACTTAATCCGACGATTGTTGAAGGCCGGCATCGTCCCTTCAAGCACATTCACCACGTGCCCGTTGATCGCGGGATTCTCGATTGCTCCGGCTACATAGGAGATGGTGGAACCCTTCTTACGATCGAAGCTGGACCAGATAACTTGCTCTGCATCACAGACGACGGCAAGATTCGGGTTATGCGTGACCATGATTATTTGCCGCCGCCTCTTGGCCTCGGTGAGGACGGGTACGAGCAGACTCACTACCGTCTCGTTGTCGAGATTCTCCTCGGGCTGATCGAGGATGATTGGGTTTCGCCCCCTATCAACCAATAGATAAAATATCAACAGTAGTGCACCGCGCTGCCCAGGCGAAAGCTGTTCAATCTGGGTCTCCTGAAACAATAACGAGTAGCGCGGTTCAAGGAACGAGAGTCCGAAGAGAAGGTCATAAACGTCCGTCGCAGTCTTGTCTTTCCGCAAGAGTGGCGCGATACCAATGGCTGACTTGCCGCCGGCAGCGGCCGCTGCGACTTTCGTATGCAGTTCGGAGACAAAGCCTTGGACATCGGCACGTTTGTTGAAGTCATATTTATCCGTCAGAGCGCGAACGACCGCGTAGCCCTCGTCGGCCCCCCGGAATTCGCCGGTGTTTTGCTTGATGAGGTCAAACAGTGCGGCGGCGATCACATCGGCCGATCCACCGAGCGTGGCCTGAAATTGAAGCTTGTATTCCTCGCGAATCAGGTTATTGCTTTGAATCAGATCTTGGACCGGTTTGAACAGGTCTTCGCGAGCCTTGCGCTGCGCATCAAGAACGCCAAAAATCTCTCCGGTCAGTTTGTGTCGCAATTCGCGGTGAGCGTCGAGGCGTGCAGGCAGCTCGTCAAGTTGCGTTATACGTGCCTGTAGACCGAGTAGCGAGTCGGGAGCATCAGGTGCTCCGGTCAACTCGGCAAGCTTTGCGCTCCAGCCTTCGAGGGCTTGGAGGTTTTGCTGATAGGCTAATTGGGGCGCATTCAACTTTGCGTTCAGGGCAGTCTGATCGGTCACCAACTTGCCCCTGTGTTCCACGGCCGCGTCGGTATCGGTCTTGAGCGTTGTCAGTTCGTCCGGAATCGAAAGCGCGATTTCGTCCAACGCTTGCTCGCTCACGTTGAGGGTGACCAGTTGTTCCGGCTTCAGACCGAGGACACCGAGATCCTTGGTGGTGTCCTCGACGAATTGCTTGTGCGCGCGCTCCAGGACACGGAGTCGTTCGCGAACGTTTTGGATGGCCTTGAGTTTTCCGGCCAGCGCTAGCTCACGAGCGCTGTTCGCCGCAGCAGCCTCTTCGAACCCTTTCAACTTGACCGCAATGGACTCGAGTTGCGTCGCGGCGTCTTGCTGTTCGGGTGTCAGTTCGGCTGTCGGCTTTGGCAGGACGGTCGGCTTGATCTTGTTGTGCTCTTCGATCTGACGGCTCTTGACAAGGAGCACTTCTTGTAACGCGCTCTTGACGTTCGGCTGAAGCTGCTCCTCGAACGCGGTGATCTCCTGGTTGATCCGGTGGAGGTCCTTCCGAAAATCGTTCAACTGGATACGAAAGCCACTCTCCTGCTGATCGGTCAGTTGATCGAAGTCAAGCGCGCCGAGTCGAATGGCTTCGCCGGCGTGAGAGAAGATGACGGCGCGAAGCTCCCTTTCGAAGGCATTCGAACTGCCGCTCACGTGGGCGTTGCAGAGATCTTCAAAGTGGCCCTGCGGGATGTAGCGAACCATTTCCACCTTGTCGACCGGCGGATCGTCGTTCAGGTTACGGGTTTCTTCGGTCGAGTCTAGCCATGTCAGCTTCCCTACGAAATTTTTCGCAGGATCACCTGACTTTCCGCGGAAGCGGTTCTTCTGTAAAAACGAAAAGTGGAGCTTCTGGCGGGAGTTTCCGAGAAGGGCGACCACATCGGCGAGTGCGCTCTTGCCGCTTCCCTTGTTGCCGATGATGGCGACGAGATCCGGATTGAGAGGCAAGTCGGCGCCGTCGAGCCACGAACCGGGAGCAGCCAACACCTGCTTGCTGACCGACACTCGATCGATGAAGAAAGTTTTGTTCGCCTCGATTTCCAGTTGCTTCGGCGGACGCTGGCCGATGAAGGAACGTTTGGCCGGTTCCCAAATGGCCTGTTGGAGGCCCTGAAAGGTCGGGTCCGCTTTGAGCCAGGTGATCTTGCTGGACGGGAAGTCGCCATAGCCGCGCCTATCGTTACCGCCTTTGACACCAACGAAACAATGTGCATCACTGCCGGATACTACGAGCCGGGGAACATTACCGAGACCTTCTTGGAATTTCTTCAAAAAGGCCTTGTTCTTGTCGGTCTCCTCCCCGACGAAACAGCTACGAAGATGCGGGTCGCGAGACTCGAAAATGGGCGATGACTTAAAGAGCCCGATGAAGTAGGCATAGTGGTCTTGCCATTTGACTTCTGCCAAGCCGTCGCTCGTGTCGTAGGGCATGAAGCCAATCGCCAATCCATCCTCCACTTGCGCAATTGCATCGCGATAGCTCTCCGCAATGATTTCTGCCATCGATGCCCCGGCGTAGAACGCGTTGGCGTCGTCTGCCATGTCGATCTTCTTGAAGGCGTGGACCTTTAGAATGTCTTCCGATGAGTTGCGAGCCAGCGAGACAAGTGCGTCGTTCGAGAGGGGGCGATCGATGATGGCGACACGAAGAGCAGCTTTGAAATCGTGAAGCATCTGATCCGGGATTTCATCTGAAAACAGGACGTGCGCGTTGAGGCGTCCGTTTGGCGTCTTCATCGGTGCCATGAGGCGCAGTTCGATCCCCGGAAAGACCTTCTTGTGAAGCTGCGGCGCTCCGGCTTCCTTAAGTCGGCGCTTCAACGCGAACCAGCCGTCAAAGGTCCAGTAGTCCATCAGTGCAAAGACCGCCGGCTCCGCGGCATTCATGGTCACGATCATTTCGTCGACGAGCGACCGATTGTTCGCGGAGTTCAGATCGGCGTCAAATTTGGCTCCTTGCCAGTGAAAGGATGCCGGCGTGTGAACATGCAGATCCCATTGCCGCCACTCTGAGCCGCGCTCGAATCCATTCGGTGATGCCATTGTGTGCCCTCCTCATCCAGCTCTCGCGTTCTTTGTATTCCACCGCACGTCCGCTCGTGCGCCTATGGAAACGCGGAGAGCCGTCGAGCAATGGCCTGTCAGTATCGGCTCATGCCTTTGGAGGTGTTGTCGCGTCTTGCACAGTCGGAGGGTACCCGACCGGCGCGACGTCAATCGACATAGTTGAGGAGTTTCAGGTGAAGCTTCCTGGACTCGTCTGCCCATATCTCGAATAGCGCGGAGCGCTCGCATTCAGTCGCAACGACTCGGATTGCAAAGGTTCTGCGAGTGTTATCGTCCATCCACTGCGCCGTATCAAAGAAACCGCCACCTATCGGCGTGCTAAATCTGAATTTGTCGTGGTTATCCCCATGAGCGGCGATCTCCACATGCTTCTCAGGGTCATCGTGCCGCAGTTGGAACCCGGTCCCGTCAAGCAGCATGGTAGTGCCTCCAGGCGAATTTGTCGGAGGGGAAATATTTTCGATATAGACCTTGCAGTTCGAAAGAGTCTTGCCGCCAGTGTTCTTGATGCCAATCCTAACCGTGCTCTGCACATGGCCGGATCGGACATCGGTGACGCAATATGGCGTGGTGGGTCCCGTATTAATCTCGATCTTTGCACCGAGCGTGCCATGCAGATTAATCACGCTTGACGCGCGCACCCAGCCTTCCAACTTATTCTCTGCAGATAGATCACGAATCGCCTTCGGCACATGGATTCGGATGTCCTTCAAGTCTTGGATTTCGCCGCACAGCCTACTCTTGACCAAATCGCGAAACTCATTGAGCTTCTTAGTGTCGTTCCGCTCAATGGCATCCGTGCCAAGCAATCTCACTTTCGCGTTAATCGCGTTGTCTGTGAGGTAAAGCGCAAAGAACGGTTTCCCAGTTTCAACGGCGTACTCGTACTCAAGCTGAATATAGCTCTTGCCTGAGTCCGGATCGACACTGCCGTAACGGCCACCGAGAATCAACATGAAAATGTCGCTGCTGTCAATCCAACTCTTTATGACCTCGATCTGCTTCTTATTCGATGCGGCGAACAACTCCATGCCGGCCGGAATGTGGCCGTCTTGCAGCACCGCTTCAACCGCGGCCTGGCGCTCGTCTTTCATGTCCGTATAGGTGGACGAGATGAACACCTGATATTTCTTATCCATTCTTCACCGGTCTCCGAGCCGCAACTAAGTGGCTGGAAGTCTATCACTGGGCAATACCAGTCCCGAGCACGCGAAACAGACCGCCCTTTGCCTGGCGGTTATCTGGCGGTCGCGTCCTCGTCCGGTCGAACGCGCGGCGCAGCAGATTCCCACGTGAGGGGCTCGGAAGAGACGCGCTACTCAAATAGCACTTACTCGATACGCCTACCAAAACACCGACCCAGCGCGGCTAGCGGGTCCTTCCAAAGATGCCGTATGTGTGCCCTCAGCACGCGGCGCGTCGTACCGTTGGATCATCGAGAGGGTTTGTGCCCTCTGGCCAGCGGCGCTTCCACGATGTTCAAACCGAGCTCCAGCCAGCGGCCGACTCCTCCGAGCGACAGATCGTGAACTGCAGCCCTTCAATCCCAACGCGCTTCGTGAGCCGAACAAAGGCGTGCTTTAGGCTGCCCCGGTTTTTGCCGAACTCGCCAAGCACCTTGTCGTGATCCTGCGGTATCACGCTGCAGACGTGCAATACCTGTGAACGGTTACGCGGTCGACCTCAAATTCGCGTGCGAGCTGGCTGCGATTCTCGCCAGCATCAAAGCGCCGTTTAAGTTCGGCCTGCTGCTCCAGCGAGAGCTTAGGCTTACGACCTTGATATTTTCCTCCCTCCAGACGGGCGCGTGCGATGCCCTCGCGCTGCCGTTCCTTCCTGATACCGTGCTCGAACTCCGCGAACGCGGCGAACATGGTTAGCGCCAGTTTGCCGGCTGGCGTGTCGGTATCGAAGCCCTGCATGAGAATGACCAGGCGCACGCCTCGCGCGCTCAGCGCGTTGATTTGCGTAAGCACGTCAACTGTGCTGCGGCCAAGCCGGTCAAGCGCATATACGACCAGCGTGTCTCCCTCGCGGAGGTAGGCTGAGCACTTCGCCCAGCCGTCGCGGCTGTCGGCGGTGGTGGTGCCGCTCGTCGCCTCATCGGCAAATTCCTTCTCCATTTTCCAGCCAGCGGCGGCGATGGCCTGCCGCTGGTTTTCGACCGTCTGCCCGGCGGTCGAAACGCGCAGATACGAAATGACGCTCATAGCTGTGTTTGTCGTTGTTGCAATAGGGTATATTGATTATTTTGCATCAGGCCCTATATATTTGCAACACAAAACGTAACGGTTTAACTTTGCTTAGGGGCGTGGCGCTGGCGTTTAGCCAAATGCAACGGTCATTGTTCAAATCAACCGGCGGTAGCTGGCCAAGAGTGGTCTGTCGCGTCTTTAGCACCCAAATGGTCGCGGAATGCTATCGTGCCCTTCACGGCAGGGCATTTGACGGCTGTAGTGGCCCGTCGCCATCAAATCAAAACCAAGACGAAAAATGACGAATGAGCTTCCAGATTATCTAACCCACTACACAACGATCCAAGGCTTCATGGGCATCGTTGAATCGAAAGGCTTCTGGGCGTCTAACGCTTCCTTCCTCAACGATCGAAAGGAACTGGTACATGGCCTCGAAGGAGCCGAGCGAGCAATCTCAAAGTTGAAGGGAAGACTCGATCCGGCGTTGTTCCAACATCTTCCCAGGGTCATTCAGGAAATCAAGGAGGGCTCGCTTCCAGCCACATACGTCACTTGCTTTTGTGCCAGGGATGACCTGCTAAGCCAATGGCGTGGTTACGGAGGTTCGGAACAGGGAGTCTCCATTCAGTTTCCGCGAGAGATCCTCAAAAGGAGAATGGCAAAACAGAACGCCAAACTCATCAAGGTCATCTATTCGCATCTCTCCACCGAGAAAAAGGTGCGCGACGCGTTGGCCGAGGAAATGAGGGATCTTCTCGAATGGGAAAAGGTACTGGGTACTCAATCTGATGACGAACGAAAGGCCGGTGTCTTTGATATCGTGTCGAAACTGCTGCCGCGCTTCAAGCATCTAGGTTTTCAAGATGAAAGAGAATGGCGTTTCGTGGTTCAGAGCGCTGTCAACGCCGACGATTTGCTATTCAGGCCCAAAGGTGCTTTTATCGCCCCGTACATTGTTCTCGACTTGGGGAAAGCGAAACTACCCATGCGGTCAGTCACTATTGGCCCTGGACGTGAAATGGAGTTAACCCGTGCCAGTGTTCGACTGTTTCTTGACCGGCATGGTTACAAAGATGTCCCCGTCAAGGTGTCGGCTGTCCCTTTTCGAGGTTGAATACGGCTACTCTTCGTCAACGAGAGCCTTGCCGTTACGAAGCCGGTTGATTTTGGTTTGGTTTGTCCCGAAGAGGGATGCGATCTTTTCCTCAGACTTGCCTTGACGCTTCATTTCTTCAATCGTCTCGATGTCCTTGGACGTAAAACCCGGATTTGTCCTCTGCGCCATTGAATCGCGCAACGTGGTCACCTGTGTTTGGATCTTCTGCAGCTCCATGATTGCCTCCAACGCTTCTTCCGGGGTCTTGAAGACATTCCGTGACATGTCTTCAAGCATGGACTTTTTCGTGTCGACCAGCCGATCTGCGACGTCATTCAAGTTCGCAATCGTTGAGCGAGTAAACCGAGCCTCTCCCTGAATAATGACGGTCGGTTCAGTGTTTGTCGGATCGAGTGGATCGGCCATGTTATCTCCCTATTGACGCGGCGAAGGCATGAATGAATATTTTATTCATTCAAATCTGATGACGTCAATTCGAAAAAAAGGGGACGCATTCACCGCGTCCTCATGGTCGCTGACTCACGCGGTCAAAGCCTTGCCCTCCGTATCGACGGTACCGCGCCGGTCACCGTTTAGCGCAGTTCAGTCCGCTCGCGCTCGATGTGTTCGGCGAGCAGGAAATCGCGCAGCGCGTCGTTGTGCCGGCCGCGGCCCTCCTCGTTGAACGGCGTGCAGCCAGGGTCGGCGCCGTGTTCCCGCTGCAGGCGCAGCCGGTCGTGCACGCCGTCTATAGCGCAGTGCGCTTGTCTACCCGGCAGAACCATGGCGTAGCAATAGCGTTTCTAAGCCGCGCTGCCCCATCGCTAGGCAAAGAGGACGATTAAGCCTGCACACGGTGAATGGAACCGAGGAGCTTACTCGGGGGGTGAATGCCAGCCAGGAGCTCACGGTAGCCAGAGTCGTAATATGCGGGCGGAAACAACGAATGACTTGTCAGAGTCGTTGCGTTTCCGAGCCAATCCAACGCAGCCGTGAGCGGTATCCTGATGGTTCCGACATGCAAGGGACGATTGTCACTTACGGGTAACCCGTTGTTGCTAAGTCTGCGGACCAGTATTCCGTGCTGGGCATGGGGCCGGACGAAATGCGATGGCACAGCCACGCGCAAGTCCATTGTTTCCGAGCGGTCGTCCCTATAGTGGCCTGGTCCAGCTTGAGAAGTCGCATTGTAGGCGGAAGCCAAGAGTAGAACATACGCATACTCTTCGGCACCTCTGTGGTTCGGCATCCGCTTCTCGAAGTGCAAATACTCTTCTGGCCACCCAATCGTGTACGCGCTGTGGCATGCGAACCACAGTGCGACCCAGATGTTGTCCACAACGTCTAGCCAAGTCGTCCGAATTCCGTAATGTTGCAACAGTGGTTCGCGGCATTCGGGGGCAACTGCACGAAGTGCGGCTCCTTGGGCATCGATACTTGCCAGGAGGTCCGTTAAAAGGGCACGGCGCCGAACATTTGGTGGACCGTCCTTGACGCTTCGTAGGAGAGTTGGCGAAAGCGCTGGATAGAGCTTTGTTTGCCCTCGAAAGAAAACACCTTTCCCAGTCTTGGCAAGGTTGTATTTGAGGTAGCCTGCCGCTTGTATTAGCGAGTGTGAACTGGGTGCCTCAAAGACTTCCAAGCCCGACACTTTATCGATGACATGTTTGCCAAATTCATGCGTGAGTTTTGATAGTGGGTAAGCGTGCGAGGCCATCTTGCAGAGGTTCGTGAGTGAGCGGTTTGTTCTAGCGAATCAGACGACCTAGTGAAGCGGTATAACGGCAGTTCAGCCATAAACTTGAAGCGTCGAGAAGTTCGATGATGGGCAGTTGCATTTAAAGCAGCCGTTGCAATGGCTTTAATCCGAACGGCGGCTCTTCCTGCGCGTCTTCAAGATGCTGCGCGGAACATGTAGCGTGCGTGATACGATCGAAGGACAAAGAAAAAACAACGGCCCTGACCATGCCTCAACTCAACCGTTGGTTCGACATTCCGAACCTCCGCACACCGTTCCTTGCCATCAATCTCAGCAATCCGAGGCCGGAAAGCAGGGAGACGAACGACAAGTTGTTTCCCAAGAGACAGACGGGTCACTGGCCTCTTACGAAGGCCGTTTTGCAGCATGGCATTGAAGGTCAGACGATCGTGCTCTTTTATTCCCAAAATGGCCGGTCGAGCGTCTACGTTGGCACCTGCGTTTCGAAGCGCGAGACGGGGCAGACCAAGGACGGAAAACCGCGCTATACCCTCACGGTGGCACATCATTGGAAAGACGAGGGACAAGCCAACGTTTCTTTCTCGAAGTTCTTCGAAGGATTTCGGAAGAGTTCTAACCCAACGGTGGTGTGGGCGGACATGCAGGGCTATGCATCGCCTCGAGGCGAAGAAGTCGATCGAAAAGGGGCTGATGGCGAGAGTGACCAAGACGGCGAAGGCGGGTATGACGTGCCAGGGCTGTCTTCACAGCGCGTTGGTCACGATGTCTTTGTTCAGCGCGTCGTCGGTGTTTGGGGGAGGCGATGTGCGCTCACTAACCTAGAGGCGCCGAGATTGGTTCAGGCGTGCCACATTGTCCCGTGGAGCGAAGCTACGCCGGAGGAGCGTACGAGCGCTCACAACGGTCTGATGTTATGCGCTCATCTTCACGCTCTATTCGATTCACATCTGCTTGGCTTCGATACAGACGGACGCCTGCTTCTCGCCCATGGTATTGACGCGAGTGTGCGCGCTTTGGTGTTAGTGGGACGTCGACTGTGTTTGCGTAAGGCCCCTTCGGCACGGCAGGTCGAACTCTTACAGCGCCATCAGGAAGCGGCGAAGAAGGCAGGTTATCGACTTGATCGCGTATAGGCGGGAGGTCCAGATGTCGTTCACGACAGGGCACGTGGAAGCAATCATGGCGCTCGGCGGGCGGAATCCTAGTCAGCATTGGGCGGCGTTCGACGTGTCCATGGCCAAAGCGCGCAAAGGGCAGGCGACGCGCCTGGTTACGACGATCTGGAATTACCACAGCGTCAAAGACGAGCAAGGTAAGCGTGTACCGACGCTGGTCGCGATCTGCAAAGACGTATCAAACGGCAGCCTTTGGTATTGCATGAGTAGACCGGCGCCCGGCACAACGCGCACTACATGGGTGGCGCACTGGAATCGGCTCGAGCTTGCTCGGGACAACGGGGTATCCGTCGTCGGCGTGTTGAAAGACGTGCAAACGGGACGCTGCTCGTTGAAACATGTGTTCGAGGTCCGTCGCATGCTGTTTTCAGCGAGCGGCGACGCGCTTTGGATGGAACTCATCCCGACGAAGGAGTCCCCGCAGCAAACTCGTTCGATCGATATTCGTGCCTTGGTGGTCGACGAGGAACTCGTCCGTTTCCCGTTTGATGCTGAAGCGGATCTCCAACGGGCCGTCTTGCAATCCAGCCTGCTTTCTCGGGAAGAGCGGTTGGAGCGTTTGGCGAGGGCACCGAGATTTCCTACCCGGGTAGAGGTAACAACGACCGTACTCCGTCGGAACGCCGACGTGATTGTTGAAGCCCTGGCCCGAGCCGATGGGCGATGCGAGGGATGCGGCATGCCGGCGCCGTTCCGTCGGCGAAGCGATGGCTCCGCTTACCTTGAAGTACATCACCGGATTCCCTTAGCGGTCGGTGGTGAGGACACCATCGACAACGCGATCGCGTTATGTCCGAACTGTCACCGAGGCGCTCATTACGGCGGACAGGCCGGGGATTCCGATGATTGAGCGATTGATACGGACCGTGAACGAAGCAGTAATATTTGCGAGACGATTGGTCGGGCCTACATTCGTGATGGACAACAGGCTTCATGCGCCTCAAAAATGCTGATCGAACTCCCAGAACACGACGTTTCAAGAAGGCTGACTATCGGTGGGTGGATGCTGTTTCCCCGGCCAGAAGATGACGATCTGAGGCGGCTATATCGGTCCGCGATCCAGCACGTTCGCGTTATGCGCGTACTCAAGGACGCGGGCCAGCCAGTTGATCCGACAAACCAGAAATATAAATGGGTCGAGTCCGGCGATGAAATAATTGCGGTCGAGCAAGATATCTCAAAACTGACTGCGAACGAAACGCGGTCCGCTTTGATCGGCTCGCCAGAGAAAATCGTTGAATTCTTCGACGATTATGAAAACTTTCTGCGGCGCGCAGATATCGATCTCTTGTTCAGGAAGGGGGTTGTTTCTGGATTAATTCTGCTTGTCTGCTGTGCTTTCCAGAATAAATCCGTGAGGCGATATGGTGATGGAAAGGCCGGGGCTCAAAAAGCAGTGGTCGGCATGACCGGTATCGGATTAACTTTGGTCAGGGAGTATTTTAAGGATTTTGATGGCGTAACCCATTTGTGGGCGTCTTGGTTGCTGCGGAGATTTTTGGCGTCCGATTTGGGTGTGGATCGTGAAATGTTTAGGGGCATGGAAAATCGGATTCCAACCGATTTTATGGTGGATGCTGATAGTACTGAGGTATTGGGAATCGCGAAATCCGCCCTTGCTTTTGGTCGAGGCGAGATTAACACCGGCATCAGTATTCTGGGTGGAGTTGATGCCATCGAGTTCGATTGGCCCGAAAATTCTCCTGATCTGATGGATGTGCTGCCGGATGGCCTCGTAGAGGTATTCGAGAAGTTCAGGCCAGAGAGCAAACTGAAGCGGTAGAGGGTTTTGGTGTGTCAGCACACCTGATACAGGTTACATGCGCGCCTCCGAAGAATAAAGTGCGTCTCGTGCAATCCGCACGGACAATCGAAGAAGCAAGGAGATACCGCTGTATGACTAAAGACTGGTTTGCCCTGATAAAAAAGCCGGAGGTTAAATCTCTGACTGCGATTAGTCACTCTTACATGCACGTCCTCATAAAGGAGGGGCGCTTCCCGGCCCCGGTGAAAAATGGTCGATCGAGCTACTGGGTTTATGGAGAAGTAATCGAGTGGATCGAAAGCCGTCGCAAGGAGCGCGATTCGGCGAATTAATCCAGGCATGTTGAAATGACTGTGGTTGATTATCCGCCGAATCTGAGTTTGCAAGGCTGAAAAATGCGCGCAACGATGGCGCATTTTTCGCCACGACTGGTGATGAAAAATGCACGGCTGCACGGTACGATTTTCGTTACCGGGGCATATCGGAAGCTCGGGGTCGTTGTGGCATGCGACGTACCTGCGATTTGGCTGCAGACCCCACCCAAACCCAGATGTAGACGGCTGTAACAGGGCTGTAGGGCAGGACTCGCCAATCTGCCGGGGCTGAAAAGCGCATCAATAGTAACTATTACAGCTATCAGTGTGACAGTTGATAGTATGCAGTCTATACATACAGGCTACTCAGCAGTATGCGGCTTCACCGTATGGATATGTAAGTTAATAGTTGAACTGTGTGCAGCCTACGAGCAGCGGCAGCATAGAGCTTCAGTGTATGGCTTATAACTGTACCAGAAATGAAGAGTAGCGACCAGTAAGGATAGTCAGCATGCAGTCGCCTTTGTTAAAAGGAGGTCGCATGTGCGATTCAATACAGATGTTTGTTTCGTTGGAATCCGATATATCTGACGACGAATATAACGAGTGCCGTTTCCCTTGGCAACCTGAAGATTATGATGGGAAGCGTGGAGAGTTCTACGATTTTGAAGTGAAAAGCCCTCTCACCGGCGCTGGATTTTTAGTCAAGGCAGTTGGCATCGGCGGAATCCGGCACGGTCGAATAGGGGGCTATTGGTTGAGCGTGAATATCCCTGCCTGTACGGTCGGACATAACCGGGAATTCGTTAATGGCGTGTATTGGGCGGCAGGCATTGCTTGGGCTTTCTTGCGGTATTTCCTTGCCAGTCGAGGTTGCACTGAGAAGGGGTTGTCTTATATACCGTGGGAAAATGTGCGGATTGGTCCGCTTACGCTAACATTTTTAAAGGAGTTCGCCAGTAAAGAGGTGGCATTGTCCATAATTAACGATGTCAGGCAGCACGCTGAGGCGATTCTTAATCATGGTCCCCACTCTCTGCCCGGAAAGAAAAAGGCTTATGTCAAGCCTGAGGCCGCGGAGTGGCCTGATGACGTGTTCACGCTGTATATAAGGGACAGGGAATTCGGAGCCGACCTTTATGTGAAACAGCCCAGAGTGGAGAAGGCATTTCTGAAGAAAATCGACGATCCTGAGCTGGAGTCTGAGGTGCAGGGGCGATCTGAACGCACCGTGCGAATCGAGGTAACTCCACATGGAGCTTGGCTGAGAGAGAATGGTCTAGATCATCCAGATAAATGGATGAACAATCCCGGCGACTACGAGAAGGTTTTTAACTTGATTAAGAAAAAGCTCCAATTGGGGAGGCAATGGAGAACCAATCGGATACGGAGGTCTACTGTCTCCAATCTCGCATTGCCGGATGCTGATAAGAGGTGCCTTTCCCTGCATATTGCGGGAAAGGAGCCTGCCGATTATCCGGTGCTGCGCGAGTATCAGGATGAAAACGCGAGAAGCAAGCGTTTCTCCGCGATTCGTAGCCGGATTTTCGATGCAACCGGCATTGACCTGTGTATCCCCTGGAAAGTTCAGCGAAGCGGGATACGGCCGGGGCTGGCCGAAGTGTTCGAGTACCCGGGCGAGTTCGTGCCGGACGAGCACCTTCAGGAGGTCGTGTATTCGCGCCAAAGCGCCCCGGCCGCGTATCATCGGCTGGAGGGGCTTACTGCCGGATTACTAAGCAATAGCGCCGACGCCGAGGCGGATGAATGGCCGGATACGCCGCCCCCGATAAGGGGCATGTTCGACGAGTGGGGAGACGACTGAGCCGCCAGCGTGGAGTCACTGGACGCGATGACTGCGACTCCACGCCAGCGCGCGATGGCGGAGCACGCCGTAGCTCGGGGCGGGCAGAAGTTAGCCAGCAGTGGGTTAGACTTTGGCATCTCGGCTGAACTGAATGCCAAAGCGGGGCATGGGTGCAATGAGCCCCGCTTTGCTCAACTGTCCCTGTCGGCGATACAGCGTCGGCGAGTTGGGGGCCGCATAAACAATCAAGGACATACGAAATGGCCGGCTCGACCTTTCAGACCAACCCCTACGATTTTTACAAGCTGTTGGAAGATTGCCATCGTGGTGTGCTGCAACTACCCGACTTTCAGCGGAGTTGGGTGTGGGATGAGGATCGCATCAAAAGTCTGATCGCGTCGATCTCGCGCGCCTTTCCCGTGGGCGCGCTGATGACGCTTGAAACTGGTGGCGAAGTGAACTTCAAGCCCCGGCCAGTGGAGGGGGCGCCAATCGAGGCGAAGAACGTTGCGCCGCATTCACTGCTGCTGGACGGGCAGCAGCGCATGACTTCTCTGTATCAGGTAACGCTTCGTGGCAAGGTCGTGGAGACAGTTACGCCGAAGAACAAGAAGGTAAAACGCTGGTTCTACATCGACATACGTAAAGCGCTGGATGACACAGTTGACCGCGAAGAGGCCATCGTCGGCGTGCCCGAGGACAGGGTGATTCGTACCGATTTCGGTCGCGAGGTAGCCCTGGACCTCTCCGCGCCCGACAAGGAATACGCTGCGTTGATGTATCCCGTATCGCAGGTTTTCGACTGGGACCGGTGGCAGGACGGCTTCGATAAGCACTGGCGTGGAGACGAGCATGAGGCAGTGCGCGAGGCATTTCGCGCCTTTAAGCGCCAAGTGCTCGAGAACTTCAAGTATTACCGCGTGCCCGTGATTTCGCTGGACCGAACCACGTCGAAGGAAGCAGTGTGTGTCGTGTTTGAGAAGGTGAACACTGGCGGCAAGCCATTGGACGCATTCGAGCTGGTGACCGCAATGTACGCGGCAGACGGTCACGAGCTTCGCAAGGATTGGTACGGCAACGACGAGCATAAGGGGCGTCACCGCCGCTTCGTGGACATCCAGCGACCGGCCGACTCCGAGGCGGGAATCATTGCTAACGTTAGCAACACCGACTTTCTTCAGGCGACCTCGCTGTTCTATACGCGGGACCGCCGCCGCGAAGCGGAGCGCGCCGGCAAAACTGGCAAAGAACTTCCTGCTGTGATCGGCAACCGTCAGGCATTGCTTAATCTACCGCTGGCAGCTTATAAGCGGTACGAAAAGCAGGTCGAGCATGGTTTCGTGCAGGCCGCGAAGTTTTTGCACATGCAGCATATCTACCGCATCTTCGACCTACCTTACCAGTCGCAGATAGTACCGCTCGCTGCAATCATCGCCGACATCGGCGATGCATGGGAGCACGAGGCGAATCGCGCCAAACTTGTGCGCTGGTATTGGAACGGTGTTTTTGGGGAACTGTACGGCTCCGCGGTGGAGTCGCGTTTTGCTCGCGATTTCATGGAGGTTCCGCGCTGGCTTCAAGGCGGCCCCGAACCCTCTACCGTAAGCGAGACTGTCTTCCGTGCCGATCGGCTGAAGACTATGCGCATGCGCTTGTCCGCTGCCTACAAAGGCGTGAACGCTCTGCTGATGAAGGAAGGGGCGGAGGATTTTCGCTCCGGGCAGAAGTTTGACCACACGGTGTTCTTTGGAGAAAACGTCGATATTCATCACATCTTTCCCCAAGATTGGTGCAAGAAGCAAGGCATCAAGCCGGCCGTTTATGATTCCATCATCAACAAGACGCCGCTGTCTTTCCGCACCAACCGTATCATCGGGGGTGTCGCGCCTTCGGAGTATTTGGTCAAGCTGGAGAGCGGTGATAAGCATGCACCGTCGATCAATAGGGAACGGTTGGATGGCTATCTGACTTCGCACCTGATTGATCCTGCGCTCCTGCGCAACGATGCGTTCGAAGCTTTTATGGTTGACCGGCAGAAGCGTTTGCTGGCGTTGATAGAGCAGGCGACTGGCAAAACCACGTACACGGAGACGGGTGACGAGCAGGAAGAGGGTGAGGACGTCCCCATCGATGAGGGAAGCATCGAGGCGGACATGGTCATTGCCTCGTGAAGATGTCGTAGACAATCTGTCTTACTACGCAAGTAAGGATGTCCACGTCCAGCGCCGGGCGTCCATGACGATCCTCCAGCAGATGGCGGACTCCGTCGCTGGATATGGGAATCCGTGGATTTTGTTGGTATTTTTGTTGGTACTTTTATCGTATTAATAAATTAAGCAATTGATATAAAACAGTTTTTGATGTGGATTTGAGTGCTGCAGCCGCACCAGTAGTGCGAAAGCGGGTTTCTGAATAACTTCAGAAACCCGCTTTTTTTATTTGGGGCGGGGATTTCGCGGGTTGGACGAGAGGCGGAAACGGCTCATTTTTGCCAGATCTCATTCACCTTGTCGATTGTGGACATTTTAGTCTGCGAGCTGTCCGCAGGCCGCCGCAAAGGGCGGTGGCATCAGCCTTCTTCAGACGGCCGCCCTCAGATACCGCCCCGCGAACCCGACTGGGAGAGGTACTATTCGGGCGTCAGTCGGCATCACGATCAGTCACTCCGGCGGGCAACGCCCCCCGAGACGCGCGTTTTCACCGCGTCACTCCTGCAACACAGACCCCACCTTCATCATGACCAGCCCCGCAACCATCACCTGGCCCGAAGCCGACGGCCCCCGCACTGCGCGTTGGCGCTCCGAAGCCGCGGTCCCGCCGCCCAAGCGTGTCGTCGTCGCCGATGACCGCACCACCGCTGATTCCGCCTACCGTCTCGCGTGCGAAGGCACCGCGCTGCTCTGGAACGGCGACTTTCAGAACGCTCGCCAATTGCTGCAGGCGGTCACGCGCCGGCTGGAGCGCAAGCCGCGCAAGCAGGGCGAAACGCCGATCGACGCGTTCAACCTGCATCGCCAGGCGCAGTCGCAACGCGCCCGCACGCTTGGGATGATTCTGATCCCGCTCGACGCTGCGTACGCGATTCCGCTGCGTCGCGCGCCTGAAGTGCAGCAGGCCTGCATCGAAACCTACGGGCCGTCTGCCGACGAGCCCTCGGTCGTGTCGCTGCGCGAATTGCTCGGTCTGATCGGCGCGCACGAGTGGCGCAAGAAGGGCGTGGAAATTCCCGCGCTGGGTGAGCGCATCCATCCGCACTACGGCGTGTTTTCGCCGGTGCGCGGTGAATATGTGGATCTGGTCGCGCGCACGCCATTGCCGTCGTTGAACAAGGCGTTCGATATCGGCACCGGTACAGGCGTGCTGGCTGCGTTGCTCGCCAAACGCGGTGTGAAGAAAATCGTCGCGACCGATCAGGACCTGCGAGCGCTTGCTTGTGCACGCGAAAACCTCACGCGTCTTGGCTACGATCAGCAAGTCGAGATCGTGCAAGCCGATCTGTTTCCGGAAGGCCGTGCGCCGCTGGTGATCTGCAATCCGCCGTGGGTGCCGGCGCGGCCCGCTTCACCGATTGAATATGCGATCTACGATTCGGAAAGCCGCATGCTGCTCGGTTTTCTGGACGGGCTGGCGGAGCATTTGTCGCCGGGCGGGGAAGGCTGGCTGATTATGTCGGACTTTGCCGAGCATCTCGGATTGCGTACGCGTGAGTGGTTGCTTGCCGCCATTGAAAAGGCGGGGCTGACCGTGGTGGGGCGTGAGGATATTCGTCCGCGGCACCCGAAGTCGACTGATGAAACTGACGCGCTATATACAGCGCGCAAGGCTGAAGTGACGTCGCTCTGGCGTCTGAAGGCGCGCTAAACGGAGGCGCTCGAGAGGAGCGCGATGAGGTGCAGTTAAAGAACGGCGTGTCAAACCAGCACGTCGCGCGCCTTGAGATACGCTAATGCGCCGCGTCCGGCGGCCAGCCCGCTGGCGAAGCAGGCGGTGAGCAGATAACCGCCGGTCGGTGCTTCCCAGTCGAGCATTTCACCTGCGCAGAACGCGCCGGGCAGACGCTCGATCATCAAATGTTGATCGAGCGCTTCGAAGGGGATGCCGCCCGCAGTGCTGATCGCTTCCGCGATGGGCCGCGCGCGCGTGAGTCGCACCGGCAGCGCTTTGATCGCGTGCGCCAGGCCATTCGCATCGGCGAAGGCTTCCTTCGACAGAATCTCATGCAATAAAGCCAGTTTTACACCCCCAATGCCGACCCTGCCATGCAGGTGAGTCGACATGGAACGCGAGCCGCGCGGTCGCGTGACCTCGGCCACGACACGCTCCAACGTCAAGCCTGGCGCCAGGTCCAGCGCGATCGTGACGTCGCCGTCGGCGAAAATCCGCTCCCGGATGGCTGCCGACAGCGCGTAAATCAGACTCCCTTCGAGGCCGGTTTCGGTCAGAAGTATTTCACCTTGTCGATTGTGGACTTTATTGTCTACGTCGGTGATCGTGATGGCCACGGATTTCACTGGCTGACCGGCGAAACGCTCGCGCAGATAAGGACTCCAGTCCGCGTCGAAGCCGCAGTTCGCGGGCCGCAACGGCGTCACCGGCACCTCGCGTGCGCTGAGGAGCGGCACCCAGGCGGCATCCGACCCGAGCCGTGGCCAGCTTGCGCCACCGAGTGCGAACACCACGGCTTCACAGTTCACGCGTTGCTTGCCGTCGGGTGTTTCGAAGCGCAACGTGTGCGCAGCTGCGTCGCCGTCATCGCCGCCATCGTTGTCCCAACCGGTCCACTTATGGCGCATGTGAAAGCGCACGCCAGCTTCTCTCAACCGATGCAACCACGCGCGGAGCATCGGCGCCGCTTTCATATCGGTCGGAAAAACCCGCCCCGAACTGCCGACGAAGGTTTCGACGCCAAGCCCATGCAGCCAGGCTCGCAAGGCGTCGGGACCGAACAGGCCGAGTAGCGGCGCGATCTGTTCGCGGCGCGCGCCATAGCGGCCAAGAAACGGCTCGAGCGGTTCCGAGTGCGTGATGTTCATGCCGCCTTTGCCGGCCATCAGGAATTTGCGGCCAACGGATGGCATCGCGTCGTAGACGTCGACTTGTACGCCGTGCTGGGCGAGCGCCTCGGCGGCCATCAAACCGGCGGGGCCGCCGCCGATCACGGCGACGCGGGCGGAATCGAAGGAGGATGACATGCGGTCCTGCGGATGAGCGGGGGCGGCGCGTTGACCTGATCTGACGATCGGGTGGCGCGAAGGGCGCTATTTTCACACCGTCGGCAACGCAGGGCAAACGGCGCGAGGCGATCGTCCAACGAGCTGACGGACCAGCGCGAGCTGGCGGCAGAAAAAAGCTGGGTTCGGGCGTGTCGCAAGCCCCTGCGTTCGCGTTCGCGTCTTTGCTATTCACTCACGCGAACTATACTTTTCAAACACCTTCCACCGGACGCAGTCCGCTTCTTCCCCGCGTCACACTACCCACCGCTCTCATTTCGCCCGACACGGCCAATGCAGTCGCGTCAAGGCTGGCGACGTGGTCTGCGCGCCCGCTGTTTGTCTGGATGTTTCGACGTTTGATTTAGGAGATTGCCATGACTCGCAAATACATCGACTGCCGCGAGTTCCCGAGCGAAACGAAGTGCACCGTTGCCCTGTCCGCTGACAGCGAGAGCGAATTGCTCGACGCGGCCGTGCAGCATGCCGTCACGGTGCACAAACATACGGACTCGCCGGAACTGCGTTCGCAGCTCAAGACGCTCTTTCATGAAGGCACGCCGCCGGTCGAGGCGCCGCGAGGGTGATTCGTTGTCCTTTTCCTTGAGGATGAAAGCCGGCTAACCAGCACGAACGGCAGCGCGCCGTTCGCGCTGGTCGCGGCGTTGTCCTTGCGTCCTAGCCGGGATATGCCTCATCCACCTTCAATCCGGCCAGCTTGAAAATGACCCGCAGCGTTTGAGGTTTGATGTCACGACGCGAAGCGAGTGTCGTCATCACGAAGTCGAGTACTTTCGCGTACTTCAGCATCGTCAGGCACGTCTCCATGTCGACGCTGCCATCGCGCATGACCTCGGCCAGCCGCAGCATTTCGGTGGAGATGTCGCGTGCCATTTCCAGTTCGAGCTGCTGCTTTTCCGACCACGCAGGGGCGGCGGTGAGCTTCGCCATCATTTCCTGAAACTTCTGTTCGACGTTTCCGTTGGGTACCGTGTCCATCGCTGCCTCTTCTATTTTCCAGGCGCGCGTCCGTTTGAGATCGCGGCGCGCTGCTGGTTACGTAACGTTCGGCCCGTGTTCCGGGACCGTCCTCCCCACATGCATTCGGTTCGCGTGATCGAAGCCACGGCCGGCAGCCTGTTGTTATGCGCGGCACGGCTTACGCCATCGGATGAGCCGGCCCGCAAGATGCTTTCAAGCCACGTCGGAATACGTCCCGCATATTGCGTTTCGAGCAGGAAGTGTTCCAGGTTTATGGCATTTCTCGCATGGTCGACGCGGCTCCTTAGGTGAGCGGCCTGCGCTTTGGGTAAACTGGCAGCAACTTTTCCTTTTTTCCGTCATCTGTCGCACGTTCGCGTTGCAATCGATGGCGGTCCCCCACGATGTCCAGCAAAACCCACGAAATCCGTCCGAACCAGTCCGTCGAGTTGCTGAAGGAGCTTCATATCCTCACGCGCGACGGCAAGATGAACCAGGACAGCCGCCGCAAGCTGAAGCAGGTCTACCACCTGTTCCAGTTCATCGAGCCGCTGCTGAAAGACCTCAAGGAGCAGCAGGGCGCGGTGACGCTCGTCGACCATGGCGCGGGCAAGTCATACCTAGGTTTTATCCTGTATGACCTTTTCTTCAAGGAGTTTCAGGATGCCGCTGGTGGGGCATCGCACATTTACGGCATCGAAACGCGCGAAGATCTCGTGACGAAATCCGAGGAACTGGCCGAACGGCTGGGCTTCAAGGGGATGTCGTTTCTGAATTTGTCGGTGGCGGAGTCGATTACGTCAGACCGATTGCCGGCGCAGATCGATATCGTGACGGCGTTGCATGCGTGCAATACGGCGACTGACGACGCGCTTCGGTTTGCGCTGGAAAAGCGTGCGAAGTACATCGTGGTGGTGCCGTGTTGCCAGGCCGAGGTGGCGGGGGTTTTACGGCAGAACAAGGGTAAATCGCTGGGAAATGCGTTGACCGAGATCTGGCGGCATCCGTTGCATACCCGGGAATTTGGCAGCCAGATTACCAATGTGCTGCGCTGCCTGCAGCTTGAAGCGCATGGATATCAGGTGAGTGTGACCGAGCTGGTCGGGTGGGAACATTCCATGAAGAATGAACTGATTATTGCCCAGTTCAAGGACCTGCCGAGACGGCGGCCAACCGAGCGGCTGAATGAAGTGATGGAGACGCTCGGGATCGAGGAGTTGAAGGAACGGTTCTTTGTCTCGGCCTGATCCGTCCTGCGGCGGTGGCTTTTTCATGGCCACCGCGCTAATTACTTTTTCATCAATTCATTCCAGCCTTTAAGACCAATTCGCCGAAGCGTTTCCTGATTCCGCTCATAAATTGCTTCTGCATCAGGAAAAGCCTGAACTGCCCGTTCAATACTCTCTTCACGAAGCAGATGCAAAATCGGGTAGGGCGCGCGATTCGTATAGTTCTCGATATCGTCGGGTCCGCTGTCTTCAAACTGATAATGCGGGTGAAAGCTGGCGATCTGAATAATGCCTTCCAGCCGAAGTTGTTTAATCATTCTCTCGGCAAAAAACAGGCAATCGTTATAGTCGAGAAAATCGCTGAGCGCGCCCGGTATAACCAGAAGCGTGGTATCCACAGTGTCAGGATTCGCCGCGACGAGCGCCTGAGTCTCGGTTTCGAGATCGGCTAACACCCCTTCCATATCCACGGCGTCGCTCACGGCGTAGCGAATCTGCCCTTTCACATGTACGGCTTTGGCAAAGGGGCACAAATTGAGCCCGATCACGGCCTCCGTCAGCCAATGACGGGTGGCGGCGATAACGGCATCATGAGATTCGGCGGGCGACGACATGGCAAGCAGCGAAAGAGGAAAGTGCCATTCTAACGGTGCGCAACGGCACCGATCCGCACCCGGCCTCAACAGGACAGCCCAAACCTCAACCCGCTTGCGTCCCGCTACATGCCGCGGCGATCAACTGCGCCGCTACCTTCGGTGCGGCAAGAATCGGTCCGCAGCCCGGTCCGTAGGTCTGGCTGGCCGCGTACACGCCTTCGATCATCAAACCGAGACCGTTAGCCAACGCCACCGGATCGTCGGCGCCTGCCGCGGTTGTTAGTTCCAGAAGCCGCGCCATCAACCGTTCCTTGTTGTGAAACACGAATTGTCGCGCCGGATGCGTTGTGTCGGAAAACTCCACGGCCACATTCACGAAAGGACAGCCGCGGTAATCGTCGACCGATGCACGCACCGCCAAGTCGTCGAAATACTGCTGAAGTTGCCTAGCCGGTTCGTCTGGATGCTTGGCAAAGCTTTTTTCCACGTAGCCGAAAAACTGCTCGTCCTTGCGCTCCAGATACGCCATCACCAATTCGTCCTTCGACGAGAACTGGCGGTACAAGCTCATCTTGTTCACACCCGCTCGCTCGACCACCGCGTCGACGCCGACCGTCCGCACACCCTCGCGATAGAACAGTTCGTCTGCGGCGCGCAGCAGATGCTGCTGCGCCTCCGGGCCGGCTGTCTGCGCGCCGCGTGCTCGCCGTGCGGCGGTTGGCTTGAGGGTTTCACTATCGGACATGGGTACCACCTGAATTGAATTGATGCCTTGACATGTTACCGACCAGTAACTAACATCGCAACACCATTGTGACAGATCTGTCACAAGTCCTTTACCGAAGTCGTAACAATGCGAGCGGCGCGGCCTGCGGGACAGGCGTCGATTGGAGAATTAATGAACTGGGCAGCGAGACTGATTGGCGGACGTTTCCACTACGGCTGGTTGACCGTGGCAGTGGTGTTTCTGGTGCTGCTGGCGGCGGCCGGCACGCGCGCCACGCCGAGCGTGATGATGGTGCCGCTGGAGCATCAATTCGGCTGGAGCCGTGCGACGATTTCGCTCGCCATCTCCGTGAACATCGCGCTCTACGGCCTGATGGGGCCGTTCGCGGCCGCGGCGATGCAGCGCTTTGGCGTGCGTCCTACTTTGCTGATCGCACTCGGGACGATGGCGGCGGGGGTGGCGTTGTCGTCGCTGATGACGCATCCGTGGCAGATGATTCTGATCTGGGGCGTGATGGTCGGCGGCTCGACCGGGGTGGCGGCGCTGTCATTGTCTGCGACGGTGGTGACGCGCTGGTTCACTACCCATCGCGGTCTCGTGATGGGGATTCTCACGGCCAGTTCAGCGACTGGCCAACTCGTGTTCCTGCCGATGCTCGCGGCCATCGCCGAGCATTACGGCTGGCGTCAGGTGGTGTGGGTCGTCGCGGGCGCGGCGGCGGTTGTCTTGCCGCTGGTTGCGTTCCTGTTGCCGGAGCGGCCCGCGGATATGAAGCTGCGCCCGTTCGGCGAACCGGCCGACTCGCCGATTTCCAATTCCGTGACCAAGCAGAATCCATTGGCCATCGCCTTCGGCACGCTCGCGATGGCGAGCAAGACGCGTGATTTCTGGCTGCTGTTCTTCAGCTTTTTCATTTGTGGCGCGAGTACCAACGGTTACGTCGGCACGCACCTGATCGCAATGTGCGGCGACTACGGCATGAGCGAAGTGCAGGGCGCTTCGCTGCTCGCCGCCATGGGCATCTTCGATTTGTTCGGCACGACGCTATCGGGCTGGCTGTCGGACCGCTTCAATAGCCGCGTGCTGCTGTTCTGGTATTACGGTCTGCGCGGTTTGTCGCTGATGTATCTGCCGCACGCCTTCGGCATTGACTTCTTTGGGTTGCCGTTGTTTGCAGTGTTCTACGGACTAGACTGGATCGCCACCGTGCCGCCCACCGTGCGTCTCGCAACCGATGTGTACGGCAAGGAAGCGGCGCCAGTCGTGTTCGGCTGGGTTGTCGCCGGCCACCAGCTCGGCGCGGCCTTTGCGGCGCTCGGCGCCGGCATGCTGCGCGCGAGCCTCGGCACGTACACGGTGGCATCGATGATTTCTGGCGGACTGTGCCTGGTTGCCGCCGTGATCGTGTTGCGGATCAACCGGCCGGCCAAGGTGCCGGAGCCGCAAGCGGCGTAAAGCTGCGGCCCTGCGCTTGGTGAACAAGGCGCACTTGAGCAAACGGCCTCATACGAGGCCGTTTGCCATTGCAGCTGAGCTGAAAACTAAGTGTGTACTTGTTGGAGCGCGAGTGGCTCAGCCCGGTTATGCTATGAAGCCCCGGGCAGCCGCCCGTCGTTCATGAATTTCGACCGAGAGAAGCGCATGACCAACAAACCCGCCCCTACCGCAGTTGCCATTCACGAGCTGATTGCAGGTCGCTGGAGCCCGCGCGCCTATTCGAGCGACCCGGTGAGCCGCGAGGATCTGCATTCGGTGCTCGAAGCGGCACGCTGGGCGCCGTCTTCGTATAACGCGCAACCGTGGCGTTTCCTCGTATTCGACCGTAGCGTCGATGAAGTCTCGTTCAAGCAGGCTTTCGCTACGCTGGTGCCGTTCAACCAGGGCTGGAATGCGCCGGCGCCGGTGCTGATCGCTGTGACCACGCACACGCTCACCAACAAGGGCGAAGTGAACCGCTGTGCGCCGTACGATGCGGGTGCCGCGGCAATGGCGCTGGTGCTGCAGGCGCATGCGCTCGGCCTCGCCGCGCATCAGATGAGCGGCTTCGATCCAAACGCGTTCCGCACGGCGTTCAAGCTGCCGACCGACGTCGACGTGATCGCGATCATTTCGCTCGGCCACTACGGTGATGTCGATAAACTCGATCCGGTGCTGCGTGAGCGTGAGAAGTCGGTGCGTCAGCGCTTGCCGCTTGCTGAAATCGCTTATGGCGGCGGGTGGAAGAAGGCGTTCTGAGTCCCTTGCGGCTTTGGTGGCGACAAAAACGCGTGGCGCTGACCGCGCGTTTTTTATTTTGCATTGTTCGTGAGGCTTTAAGGCGCGTGGCTCATTCCTCGCCGTCCGCGACGCTCGAAAGCGGCGTGGCGACATTCTCGAGCGACTTGCGCTCTGCATCCACGCCCCATATCGCGGCAATCACCGCGGCGGCGAGCATCAACCCCGAGCCGACCAGATAGCCCACAAACACTTCGCTGCGCTGATGCGTATCGATCAGCCGACCGAAAAACGCCGGCCCGATGATGCCGCCCAGCGCCGTGCCGAATGCGTAGAACACCGCGATCGCCAAGGCGCGGATTTCCAGCGGAAATGATTCACTGACGGTCAGATACGCCGAACTCGCCGCCGCTGAAGCGAAGAAGAAAACGACCATCCACGCGATCGTCTGCGTCACGACGGTGAGCATGTGCTGCTCGAACAGATAGCCGCTCAGCGTCAGCAGGATGCCGGACAGCGCGTAAGTCGTGGCGATCATCTTGCGTCGCCCGATGACGTCGAAGAGCCGGCCGAGCACCAGCGGCCCAAGAAAGTTGCCGAGCGCGAACGGCAACAGATACCAGCCGATATGGTCGCCCGGCACTTGATAGAACTCGGTCAGCACCAGCGCATAGGTGAAAAAGATCGCGTTGTAGAAGAACGCCTGCGCGGTCATCAACGACAAGCCGACCAGCGCGCGCCGTCGGTGCGCGTTGAACAGCGTGTGAAACACCTCGCGCAGCGGCGTATGTGCGCGTGCCCGCAGTCTTAGCCGCGTGAGGTCGTCGTCGGCGAGTGCATGGCCTTCGCTGCGAAAGCGCGTCTCGATACCGTCGACGATCGAACGCGCGTCACGTTCGCCGCCATGCGTCAGCAGCCAGCGCGGACTTTCTGGCACCCAGATGCGCATCGGCAGAATTCCCAACGCCAGCACCGCACCGATGAAGAAACAGGCGCGCCAGCCCCAGTCGCCCGGCAGCAGATTCGGATCGAGCAGGACCAGCGATCCCGCCGCGCCGAGCCCCGCGCCCACCCAGAAGGTGCCGTTGATGCCGAGATCGGTCCAGCCGCGCACCCGCGCGGGCGTGAATTCCTGGATTGTCGAATTGATCGCCGTATATTCACCGCCGATGCCTGCGCCGGTGAGAAAGCGAAACAGCAGAAAACTGGCGAGATTCCACGAAAAAGCAGTCGCCGCGGTAGCGGCCAGATACAGCGCGAGCGTGATGAAAAACAACTTGCGGCGCCCGAGCCGGTCAGTCAGCCAGCCGAAGCCGAGCGCGCCGAGCACAGCGCCGGCAATGTAAGCGCTGCCGGCGAGGCCCACATCGGCGTTGGTAAAGCGCAACGATGGGCTAGACTTCAGCGCACTTGCAACGGCGCCTGCGAGCGTCACTTCGAGACCGTCGAGCAGCCACGTCACGCCCAGCGCGACGACGATCAGCGAGTGAAAGCGTCCCCACGGCAAACGGTCGAGCCGCGAGGGCAGATCGGTTTCAATGACGGCGGCGTTTTTCTCATGGACAGCGGCGGTGGGCGGCGCGCTCATTGCTACAAGTCTCCTGATTATCGAAATTTGGCGGCGTATCCTGTCGAATTCAGCAATTTTTGTTCCGTCGAGCGGACCTTGGTCGATATTGCGGGCATCCCGGAAAGCGTCAGTTGATGCTGATTGGGCTTTCGTGATACAAAGCCGCTCCCCTTTCTGTCCGCGCCAGCCGTGAGCGGCGATTCCTGCCATGAACTATTGCGCGATTGACTTCGGTACTTCCAATTCGGCCGTGGCCGTCCCAGACGGCGCTGCGCTTAGGCTTGCGCTCGTCGAGGGCGCCTATACGACGCTGCCGACCTCCGTCTTTTTCAACACCGACGAGAACACCCGCGAATTCGGGCGCGCGGCGTTGGCGGCGTACATCGACGGTTTCGACGGCCGTTTGATGCGTTCGATGAAAAGTATTCTCGGCTCGCCGCTCGCCGAGAATTCGACCGATCTCGGCGACGGTTCGGCGATCAAGTACACGGACATCATCGCGATTTTCGTCGACCATCTAAAGCGCTCGGCTGAGAAGAGCACTGGCGGCCCGATCAGCCGCGCTGTGCTGGGCCGCCCGGTGTTCTTCGTCGACGACGATCCTCGCGCGGACCAGATGGCGCAGCAGCAACTCGAAGCGGCGGCGCGTTCAGTCGGTTTGCGGGAGATTCACTTTCAGTATGAGCCGATCGCGGCTGCGTTCGACTACGAATCGCATCTGACGGAAGAGGGGCTCGTGCTGGTGGCCGACATCGGCGGCGGTACATCGGACTTTTCGCTGGTGCGCGTGGGGCCGGAGCGGGTGAAGCGCGTGGAACGTAAAGACGATGTGCTGGCCCATCACGGTGTGCACGTTGCGGGCACGGATTTCGACCGACGTGTCGAACTGGTGACGATTCTGCGCGAGCTGGGCTATCAGACGCTCGACCCAGAAGGCCGTGAGATTCCGAACCGCATCTATTTCGATCTGGCTACCTGGCACCTGATCAACACGGTCTACGCCCCGAAGCGTGTCAGCGAACTCGCGCTCATGCGGCATCTGTTCCTCCAGACCAAACATCACGACCGCCTGATGCGCGTAGTGGACCGCCGCCTGGGGCACGCGTTGGCGGCTCACGCGGAAGAAGCGAAGATCGGCGTGGCGGCGGGTGGCGAGACCGTGATCGACCTCGACGAGGTAGAAGACGACCTGCGCCTCGCATTTGACGAAGCGCAGCTCATCAAGGCCGGTCAGGACGAGACGCAGCGCATCGTGCAGGCGGCGCGCGATACGGTGCAGGCGGCCGGTGTGACTCCGCGCGACGTCAACGCGATTTACTTCACGGGTGGCTCGACCGGATTGGCGTTTCTATCGGGCGCATTGGCCGCGGCATTTCCGGATGCCAAAGCGGTATTCGGCGACCGTCTCGCCAGCGTCGCGACAGGTCTCGGTATTCACGCACGGCGTTTGTTCGGATAACCGAATTGATCAAACTCATACTACGAAGATAATCACCGAATGTAGTTACGAGTAGTTACGACGAATATAAAAAAACCCCGCCAAGGCGGGGTTTTTTTGCGTCCAGAAGGAAGCGTGCTTGCTTACACCGGCTTGATGTTAGCGGCTTGCTTGCCCTTCGGGCCCGTCTTCACTTCAAACGTAACCTTTTGGTTTTCTTGCAGCGTCTTGAAGCCTTCCGTACGGATTTCCGAGAAATGCGCGAACAGATCTTCGCCGCCGCCGTCCGGCGTGATGAAGCCAAAGCCCTTTGCGTCATTGAACCACTTGACGGTACCGGTTTCCATATTACTTGTTCCTAAAGATGGTAAATAAGGCCGAAGCCCAATGGGTGCGCATGAAAATCAAGGAAGGGGGTAATGGGACCAACCGGAGTACCGTTGATGGGCGAACTACGAAAGACCAATTCACTCGCCGCTTGAAATCCTGCCCGAACGTTATACGGCGATTTCGGGCGAAGGTCAACACTCTTGTCCCAACTTTACAAGTTTTTGATGGATTGGCGTAGAAATTGCTTACAAAGCTTGCTATTCATCTGAGAATTTTGCTAGGGACAACCCTTAGTTTCGCCGCAACGGCGGGGTGCAACCGTTAAACTACGCGCCGCGCGTCGGTTGCACCTGTTTGGGGATCGCCGCGCACGCATGCGCGTCACCCCGTCCGCAACGCCATAAGCGATGTGACGCGGTGCCGACATGGTTCTGACGCAATCTGCATGGGACCGGCGCCAGTGCTTTGCATGCGGCCAGAGTAAGCGTTAAAGCGCTAACTCCGGCCGACAGCTAAAGCGCTAACTCTGGTCGACACAGGAGAAGATGTGAAAAGTTCTATACAACGGAACATCGGACCGGTCGCGCTACTGCTGACCGGCTTGGGTTCGATCATCGGGTCGGGCTGGTTGTTCGGCGCGTGGAAGGCTGCAAAAATTGCCGGGCCGGCGGCCATTTGTGCATGGGTCATCGGCGCGGTGGTGATCCTCGCGATTGCCTTGACCTACGCAGAACTCGGCGCGATGTTCCCGGAGTCCGGCGGCATGGTGCGTTACGCCCGCTATTCGCACGGCGCATTGGTTGGGTTCATCAGTGCGTGGGCCAACTGGATCGCCATTGTCTCGGTGATTCCAATCGAGGCTGAAGCATCCATTCAATATATGAGTACCTGGCCGTATCCATGGGCGCATGCGCTATTCGTGGATGGGTCATTAACGACTAATGGGCTATTGCTGTCCGCGGCCCTCGTGATCATTTACTTCCTGCTGAATTACTGGGGCGTGAAGCTGTTCGCGCGCGCCAATTCGGCGATCACGGTCTTCAAGTTCCTGATTCCGGGCGCGACGATCGCTGGTCTGATGCTGTCGGGCTTCCACAAGGAAAACTTCGGCGAAGTGAGCACCTTTGCGCCGTACGGCTGGTCGGCTGTGCTGACCGCAGTGTCGACGAGCGGCATCGTGTTCGCCTTCAACGGCTTCCAGAGCCCGATCAACCTCGCGGGTGAAGCGCGCAATCCGGCGAGGAGCGTGCCATTCGCGGTGATCGGCTCGATCCTGCTGGCGCTGGTGATCTACGTGTTGCTGCAGATCGCGTACATCGGCGCGGTGAACCCGGCCGATGTGATGAAGGGCTGGAGCCACTTCAACTTCGCTTCGCCGTTTGCCGAACTGGCCATCGCGCTGAACCTGAACTGGCTGGCTATCCTGCTGTACGTCGACGCGTTCGTCAGCCCGAGCGGTACCGGCACGACTTACATGGCGACCACCACCCGCATGATCTACGCGATGGAGCGCAACAACACGATGCCGAAGATGTTCGGCAACGTGCACCCGTTCTACGGCGTGCCGCGTCAGGCGATGTGGTTCAACCTGCTGGTGTCGTTCATTTTCCTGTTCTTCTTCCGCGGCTGGAGCTCGTTGGCGGCGGTGATCTCGGTTGCGACCGTGATCTCGTACCTGACGGGCCCGATCAGCCTGATGGCGCTGCGCCGCGCGGCAACGGATCTGGAGCGCCCGCTGCACATTCCGGGCATGAAATTCATTGCGCCGTTCGCTTTCGTTTGCGCGTCGCTGATCCTGTACTGGGCGAAGTGGCCGCTGACCGGCGAAATCATTCTTCTGATGGTTGTCGCGTTGCCGGTCTACTTCTATTTTCAGGCGAAATCGGGTTTTGGCGGCTGGGGGCGTGACCTGAAGGCCGCGTGGTGGCTCGTGGCCTACCTGCCGGTGATGGCGATTCTGTCGTTGATTGGTAGCAAGGAATTTGGCGGCCACGGGCTGCTACCGTACGGCTGGGACATGCTGGTGGTAGCTGTGTTCTCGCTGGTGTTCTACTACTGGGGCGTGCATAGCGGCTACCGTTCGGAATACCTCGAAGAACGTCAGACGCACGACGAAGTGCTCGAGGGCATGGGCGCACACTAAGTTGCTGCGCTGAGCCCTTTCGCCGGATCGCCGGACCGCCGGATTGTCATGATCCGGCACAGTACAAAAAAGCCCGCCTGAGTTGCTCAGGCGGGCTTTTTTGTTGGCGGCGCTTTGGCCTTGGTTTGGCGTTGCGCTGACGTCGAATCAGGCGGTGCCGAACACGTAATTCGTCATGGCGAGCGAGCGCTGGTAGGTTCCGAGCGACTGAATCGCCAGCGAATAATCGTCGTCCGCCGCACCCAGCGCCGCGAACACGGGCAGCAGGTGCTCGTCGGTTGGATGCATCAGCACCGCGTGCGGCGCTTGGCGGCGGTAGTCGAGCAACGCGTCGATGTCGTGCGCGGCAAGCTTTGCCTCGAACCAGTCGGTGAATTCGGCCACACGCGGATCGGCATCGCCCGGGCGCGCGGAAAAATCCGCAGCGCGCAGGTTGTGCGTGATCTGGCCCGAGCCGATCACCATTACGCCGTCATCTTTCAGCGAGCGCAACGCCCGACCTACCCGGAAGTGATGGGCGGCATCCATGTGCGGCTGGATCGACAGTTGCGCGACCGGGATGTCGGCTTCCGTGAACATCAGCAGCATCGGTACCCACGCGCCGTGATCGAGCCCGTGCGGCTGGGCGTCGGTGAGGATGCCGTGTTCGCCGAGCAGCACTGCGGCACGGCGCGCCACATCGGGCGCGCCGGGAGCCGGGTACTGAATTTCATACAACTGACGCGGGAAGCCGTAGAAATCGTGGATGGTCTCGGGCGCCGTGGACGTGCTCACCACCGGTTGCGCCGTGCCCCAATGGGCCGACAGCATCAGCACGCTCTCAGGGCGCGGCAATTGCGCCGACAGCGCGCCGAATTCGGCGGACGGCAGGGAAGGGTCGATCGGCAGCGTAGGTGCGCCGTGGGAGAGGTAGAGCGACGGTAAGCGATTCATGGCAGCAACGCCGCCGCGGGAACGCGGCGCGGAAGTAGGGTTGCTATCAATATAGGTCCGTACCGGCGTTTTATAAACGGGCGAAAACGGAATTGATTGTGTCGCCGGTGTTGTTAATGGTGTTTGTGCGCCTGTGGCGCGCCGCGTCCTTCGAATTATTCCTGCGTGCCGCGCAAACCTTGCCACGCCGGCGACATGGCCGGTCCCAACGCGAATAGGTCCAACACGCGCGCCACCGTGTGATCGACCATTTCGTCGATCGTCGTCGGTTGGTTATAGAAAGCGGGCAAGGGCGGAAAGATCACGCCGCCCATTTCCGTGACGGCCGTCATATTGCGCAGATGCGCGAGGTTTAACGGCGTTTCCCGCACGAGCAGCACGAGCCGGCGGCGTTCTTTGAGCGTGACATCGGCGGCGCGGGTGATCAGGTTGTCGGATAAACCGTGTGCGACGCTTGCCAGCGTCTTCATGGAGCACGGCGCGACCACCATGCCATCGGTCGCAAACGAGCCGGACGCGATACTCGCGCCGACGTCGCGCACCGAATGGACGACATCTGCGAGCGGATGCACGTCTTCTTTGCTTAACTGGAGTTCGTGCTGGATATTGAGCCACCCAGCGCTCGAAATCAGCAGATGGCTCTCGACGCCGCCCAGCCTGCGCAACGTCTCGAGCAACCGGATGCCGTAGATGGCACCGGTCGCGCCGGTAATCGCGACGATTAGCCGGCGTGGCGCCGCAGCACGTGTTTCCATGGCTCGCGGCGCCTTATCGGAGGGCAACGAAGGTTCGGACAGCGGCTGCTTAGGCCGCGGCGAACAGTTGCTGCAGTTCGCCCGATTCGTACATTTCCATCATGATGTCCGAGCCGCCTACGAATTCGCCCTTCACGTAGAGCTGCGGAATGGTCGGCCAGTTCGAGAACTGCTTGATGCCCTGGCGGACTTCGTCGTCTTCGAGCACGTTGACGGTTTTGATTTCGCCGACGCCGCATGCCTTCAGGATCTGGATGGCGCGGCCGGAAAAGCCGCACATCGGGAACTGGGCGGTGCCCTTCATGAAGAGCACGACGTTGTTTTCGTCGACGATTTGCTTGATGCGTTGTTGCGTATCCATGACTGACCTTGCGGTTCCGTTATGTGTAGGGAATAGGCTGAAATGATAGCGGATTTCGGTAAGACCGGCCGAGGACCGCTTTGCCACCTCGGCGATTACGGCCATCCGTCGACGTTAGCCGGGCCAGCGTCCGCCGCTGATTCGCTCGATGCCGGCGAGATCCTGCTCCGAGTGGACGTCTGCAAAACCTTGTGCGGTCAGCAGCGCGCGCACGGCTTCCGCCTGATCGTAGCCATGTTCGAGCCACAATACGCCGTTGGCGGCCAAACGTGTGGGCGCACCCGCGACAATCGTGCGGATCGCGCTGAGGCCGTCGGCTTCATCGGTGAGCGCGCCGCGTGGTTCGAAGCGCAGATCGCCTTCCGACAGATGCGGATCGCCGTTCGCGATATACGGCGGATTGCTGGCGATCACGTCAAAGCGCAATGCAGCGTCGAGCGAGTTGTACCAGTCGCTTTGCTGCAGGCCCACGGCGCCGCCGGGGCGTTTGGCATCCAGCAGACGCGTGGCGTTACGTGTGGCCACCGCCAGTGCTTCGGCGGAACGGTCCAGCGCCCAGACCTGCGCGTCGGGCCGCATCGACGCAATGGCCACGGCGATTGCGCCAGTGCCGGTGCCCAGATCGAGTACGCGCGGCCGCGAGATGTTTTCCATCGCCGCCAACGCCGTTTCGACCAGCAATTCGGTTTCGGGACGTGGGATCAGCACGTCCGGTGTCACCTCGAAATCAAGCCCGAAAAATTCACGCGTGCCGACCAGTTGCGCCACCGGCTCACCGGCGACACGCCGAGCTTCCAGAGCCCGGTATAGTTCGACTACCGGGTCGTCGAGCACATCATCGCTGCGCGTAATCAACTGCGTATGCCGCCAGCCGAGCACGTGCGTGAGCAGAATCCGCGCTTCGAGTGACGGCAGTGGCGAGGCGCGTAACAACGCGGCGGGCGTGACCGGGTCCATTCGCGCTTAGTCCGCGTCGCCCAGCGATGCCAGCAACTCGGCCTGATGCTCGCTGACGAGTGCCGCGATCAACTCGTCGAGATCGCCATCCATGATCGCGTCGAGGCGGTACAGCGTCAGATTGATCCGGTGATCCGTCAGACGCCCTTGCGGAAAGTTATAGGTGCGAATGCGCTCCGAGCGATCGCCTGAACCGATCAGGCTCTTGCGAGTTGCGGCTTCCTTTTGCTGCTGCTCATGCGACTGCTTGTCCTTGATGCGCGCGGCCAACACCTTCAGCGCACGATCCTTGTTCTTGTGCTGCGACCGGTCGTCCTGACATTCGACGACGATGCCGGTCGGCAAGTGCGTCACGCGCACGGCCGAATCCGTCTTATTGATGTGCTGCCCGCCCGCGCCGGACGCGCGGAACGTGTCGATGCGCAGATCGGCCGGATTGATTTCGACTTCGCCGATTTCGTCCGCTTCCGGCATCACCGCGACCGTGCACGCCGAAGTGTGGATGCGGCCCTGCGTTTCGGTTGCCGGCACACGTTGCACGCGATGGCCGCCCGACTCGAACTTGAGCTTGGAATAGGCCGCTTCGCCGGCGATCCGCACGATCACTTCCTTGTAGCCGCCGAGGTCCGATTCGCTCGCCGACATCATCTCGACCTGCCAGCGATTGCGCTCAGCAAAGCGCAAGTACATGCGCAGCAAATCGCCCGCGAACAGCGCCGATTCGTCGCCGCCGGTACCGGCACGGATTTCGAGGAAGATGTTGCGATCGTCGTTCGGGTCTTTCGGCAGCAGCATTTTCTGCAATTCCGCGCCGAGTTTTTCCATCCGCTCGCGCGCCGCGCGAATTTCTTCTTCCGCAAAGTCGCGCATCGACGCGTCCGCCAGCAGTTCCTGTGCGGTCGCCGCGTCGTTCATCGCCAGGCGCCACAGCGCGTAATGCTCCACAACCGGCCCGAGCTCGGCGTGTTCACGCGTGAGCTTGCGGTATTGGTCGAGATTCGAGGTGATGTCCTCGCGGCTCAACAGGTCGTTCAGTTCGGCCAGCCGGGTAGTGAGCTGGTCGAGCTTGCGTTGCATGCTCGTTTTCATCGGACGGGTATCGGAGCGGACTCCGGCAAAGACGACGACTAGGGGAGTGGGCAGATGCCCTGGTCAGAAGCATGTCGCGGGCCACTCAGTGTGGCGCGGACGGTGCGGCGGTGGCTGCGCCGCTAACGCTCCGTAGAACCGGAGTGTTTGTAGAAACCGCTCATCAATTCGATAAGCGTGTCACGGTTCTCGCTGCTCGCGCGATTGAGCGCGTGCGTGGGGCCGTGGATCAGTTTGTTGGTGAGCGATTGCGACAACGCTTCGAGCACCGCTGCCGGGTCCTCGCCGCGTGCGAGCATTTTCTGCGCGCGTTCGACTTCGGCGCGACGCAGCACGTCGGCCTGTGTATGCATGTGGCGGATCACCGGCACGATGCTGCGTGCGTCGAGCCACTGCATGAAGTTCTGCACACGCGTTTCGATGATCGCTTCGGCCTGCGCGACCGCGGCTTGCCGCGACGCATTGCCTTCGCGCACGATCGCGCCGAGATCGTCGACGGTGTACAGGAAAACGTCTTCAAGCTTGCCGACTTCGGGTTCGATATCGCGCGGCACGGCCAGATCGACCATGAAAATCGGCCGGTGACGGCGTGCTTTCACGGCCCGCTCGACGGCGCCCAGACCGATGATCGGCAGGGTGGACGCGGTGCACGACACGATGATGTCGAACTCATGCATGCGGGTGGGCAGTTCCGAGAGCGGAATGGCCCGGCCGTTGAAGCGCTCAGCGAGGCGGCTGCCGCGCTCGGCCGTGCGATTGGCGACGACGAGCTCGCGTGGTTGCTGCGCCGCGAAGTGCGTAGCGCACAACTCGATCATTTCGCCCGCGCCGATGAACAGCACGCGCTGGTTTGAAATCTTGTCGAAAATCCGCTGTGCGAGCCGCACGGCGGCTGCCGCCATGGAAACCGACTGCGCGCCGATTTCGGTCGTGCTGCGCACTTCCTTCGCCACGGCGAAGGTGCGCTGGAACAACTGGTTCAGATAGGTGCCGAGCGCGCCGGCCTCGGACGCTGTACGTACCGCGTCCTTCATTTGTCCGACGATTTGCGTCTCGCCCAACACCATCGAATCGAGTCCCGAGGCGACGCGGAACGCGTGGCGCACGGCTTCCGACTGCGGCAGCGCGTAGACATGCGGTGCGAGTTCGTCGACGGGCAGGTTGTGGTACTTCGAGAACCACTGGATCGCGGCTTCACGCGCGGCCTGGTCGTCGGTCGCGCAGTAGAGTTCGGTACGGTTACAGGTGGACAGAATCGCCGCTTCCGGCGCCGTGCGGGCGGTGCGGCCGAGCCAGACGCTCTTGAAGGTGTCCAGTGCAGGCTTGATCTGTTCGAGCGGAAACGCCACGCGTTCGCGCAAGGCGACAGGCGCAGTGTGGTGATTGATTCCGATCGTTAGAAGCTGCATATGGGGAGCTATGGTTTAGCTCAATATTATAGCGTTTCCACGATTCTTACATTGTGGATGCGTCACCCGGCCGCCACAATGGCGTCAGGCGGGATGGCGTCGAGCTGGTAGCCATAGCCGTAAAGCGGCGTCAGGCAGTACCCGTGCTCTGGCCGCAACTGCAACTTGGTCCGCACGCGTGATGCATGGGTGTCTACGGTGCGCGACTGTACGTCGCGGCGGCGCGTCCAGACCGTTTCGAGAATATGCGCGCGCGACACCGGGCGAGACAGATTGGAAAACAGCAGCAGCGCAAAGCGGAACTCCTTCGGTGTCAGGGCGACCGTCTGATTACGGAAGGTGACGGCGAACTGCGCTGCGTCGAACGCATAGCCACCGATCGTGTCGCGCCGCCGGTTCGGCGGCCGCCGCAGGGCCGCGCGCCGCAGCAGCGCGTCCACTCGGGCCAGCATTTCCGGGCCGCGGACCGGTTTGGTCAGGCAGTCGTCGGCGCCGGCATGGAGCGCTGCGACAATCTGGCTCTCGCGTGGCTCCGACAGCAGCACGATCACCGGCAAGTTCGGCAGGATCGAGCGGGCGCGCGGAATCAGGTCTTCGGCGCAATGGTCGCCGGCCCAGTTTTCAGTGATGAGAAGATCGAAGAATTCGTCGGCGGCGCGGACCAGAAACGGTGTGCTCGCTGTGAAGTGCTGGCACGCATGGCCGCCGGCAAAGATCAGCCGGCCGACCAGAGTGGCGTGCCGTAAGTCCGGCTCGATAAGGGCGATTCGCATGGCGCGCTTTCAGCTTGGCAATTACCCGGACTAGGTTTCTCCGTAAGGCTTACAGCTTGCCTAACATCACCCCGACCCCTAAACTCAACCGCTATGCGGAAAGCGCCGTGCTGAACCTCTATAGTTAATGAGACAAAAATGCTATCTGTGTTGGCTCCTTGCGCCCATGAGACAAATCTGAAACTGCGCGAGACCTGCCGTTAATGGGGTGGCCCGGAATCCTGGTGCTGGGCGCGGTGATTGGTCTCGCAGGCTGGTGGTTGCATCCGCTGCGCCGTTCGAGCCGTGCCGCGTGGTGGGTGGCGCTCCTGGTCGGCGTGCTGGGCGCGGGTGTTGCTCGCATGGCCGGCAACGTGGTGGGACTTTTTCATGATGGCGATACGCTCGAATGGCCGGTATGTACCGCCATCGCGCTGATCGCCGTCGCCGTGACGGTCGGCTTGCTTTCCCGTCGATGAATACTTGCAGGTGACTCTGATGAATGCCCGACTTCCCGAAACTTCCTCCATCCCCGAACGGCTCGCGACATTGCGCAATGCGATGGCGCACGAAGGTGTAGCCGCCTATCTGGTGCCGTCCTCAGATCCCCATCTTTCCGAATATCTACCTGGGCGCTGGCAAGGCCGGCAGTGGTTGTCGGGTTTCACCGGCTCGGCCGGCACGCTCGTCGTGACCGCCGATTTCGCCGGCGTGTGGACCGACAGCCGCTATTGGGAACAAGCCAACGCGCAACTGGCCGGCACCGGCGTTCAGTTGATGAAAATGACCGGCGGCCAGCAGACCGCGCCGCATTTTGAATGGCTTGCGCAGAACGTCGCGACCGGCGACACGGTGGGTGTGGACGGCGCCGTGCTGGGCGTGTCGGCGGCGCGCGCTTTGGGCCAGGCGCTTAGCGCGCACGGCGTGAAGCTGCGCACCGACGTCGATCTGTTCGACGCGATCTGGCCGCAGCGCCCGTCGCTGCCCGCCGCCGCCGTGTTTGAGCACGCCGCGCCGCATGCAAGCGTCGCTCGTTCCGAAAAGCTCGCGCAGATTCGCCGCGCGATGGCGGAGAAGGGCGCGCAGTGGCACTTCATTTCCACGCTCGACGACCTCGCATGGCTTTTGAATCTGCGCGGCGCCGACGTCAGCTATAACCCGGTGTTCGTGGCGCATGCGCTGATTGGTCCGGAAAGCGCGTCGCTCTTCGTCGCCGACGGCAAGGTGCCGCAGGCGCTGGCCGATGCGCTCGCGCTCGACGGCATCAGCGTCGAGCCCTACGCGAAGGCGGCAGAAGCGCTGGCCGCGCTGCCGGCCGGCAGCACGCTGCTGATCGACCCGCGCCGCATTACCTATGGCTCGCTGCAGTCGGTGCCGTCCACGGTGAACGTCGTCGAGGCGGTCAATCCGTCCACGTTCTTCAAGTCGCGCAAGACCGAGGCAGAAGCGGAGCATGTGCGCGAGACGATGGAACAGGACGGCGCGGCGCTCGCCGAATTCTTCGCGTGGTTCGAAGGCGCGCTCGGCAACGAAACGATCACCGAACTGACGATCGACGAGCGCCTGACGTCAGCCCGCGCGCGCCGTCCGGGCTTTGTGTCGCTGAGCTTTGCGACGATCGCCGGCTTCAACGCGAACGGCGCGATGCCGCACTACCGCGCAACCAGTGAAGCGCATTCGGTGATCGAGGGCAATGGCCTGTTGCTGATCGATTCGGGCGCGCAGTATCTGAGCGGTACGACCGACATCACCCGCGTCGTGCCGGTCGGCACCATCAGCGAGGCGCAGCGGCGCGATTTCACGATCGTGCTGAAAGGCACCATGGCGCTGTCGCGCGCGAAATTCCCGCGCGGCATCCGTTCGCCGATGCTCGACGCGATTGCCCGCGCACCGATCTGGGAAGCCGGCGCCGACTACGGCCATGGCACCGGTCACGGCGTGGGCTATTTCCTGAACGTGCACGAAGGCCCGCAGGTGATTTCGCATTACGCGCCGGCCGAGCCGTGGACCGCGATGGAAGAAGGCATGATCACCTCGGTCGAGCCGGGCATTTACCGGCCGGGCAAGTGGGGCGTGCGGATCGAGAACCTGGTGCTGAACGTGCCCGCGGAGAAAACCGAGTTCGGCGATTTCCTCAAGTTCGAGACGCTGACGCTGTGCCCGATCGATACGCGCTGCCTCGACCTGTCGCTGTTGCGTGATGACGAGCGCGCGTGGCTGAACGCGTATCACGAGATGGTGCGCACGCGCCTGTCGCCGCATGTGTCGGGCGAGGCCAAGGCGTGGCTCGAGTTGCGTACGCAGGCTATCTGATCTCGTCGCCACGACTTTACTGACGGAGCGTGCATGGCCATCAAGGCAGTCGTGTTCGATTTCGGCGGCGTGCTGATCGACTGGAGCCCCGAATATCTGTATCGCCAGTTGATCCCTGACGAAACGGAGCGCCGCTGGTTTCTGACGCACGTTTGTTCGATGGATTGGGTGATCCGTCAGGACGGTGGCCAGCCGATCGCCGAGGGGACAAACGAGCTGATCGCGAAGTTTCCCGATCACGCGCCACTGATCCGCGCGTTCTACGAGCGCTGGCACGAGATGGTGCCCGGCGTGCTGGACGAGGGCGTGGCGCTCATGGAAAAGCTGGAAGCGGCCGATGTGCCGCTCTTCGGGCTGACGAACTGGTCGGCGGAGACGTTTCCGTATGCGTGGGAGCATTTCCCCGTGCTGCGGCGTTTCCGCGACATCGTCGTGTCGGGTAGGGTGAAGCTGGTGAAGCCCGATCCGGCGATCTTCGCGGAAATGCGTCAGCGGATCGAAGCGCAATTGCCGGGCATCCAGCCGGGCGAACTCGTCTTCATCGACGACAATCTGAAAAACGCCGAAGCCGCGACGGCACTCGGCTGGCACGGCGTGCATCACACGAGCGCTGCAAAAACGGAAGCGGGACTGCGGGATTTGGGGTTGCCGGTCTAGGCATCGCGATGCCGCGTTCCGGAGGATGTCGGTTAAAGCGGCGACGTGGTAGGTCTCCGCTTTAATTGCGCCGCTTCTGCATCGGCCCAAGTCCGCCTACTGACCGAGCAGATTTTTCAACGCGTTCCCTAATCCTTTCACTGTCTCCCCGGCGCCCTTCGCCACACCTTCGACGCTCACGCCCATCGCCTTCGCAAAACCGGCGCCAAGGCGCGTCATCAGACTTTCCTGCACCGAAAACTTCGGGTCGCGCAAATTCCCATCCAGTACGAAATGGAGCGTGATGTCGCCGTTGTGCGTCTTGAGTGCGGCGATGGCGGCTTTGGTCGGAATCGACATGAAGGTGTCGAGCGGGTTGTCGTTGTCGGCGAGTTGCAGATGATGGATCGTTACCGTGCCGGGTGCATGCAGCTGATAGTTGCGTACCGTCGAGTCGACCGTCAGGTCGACGGTGCCGCCCGTTACTTGCGCCTTCGCGCCGGTTTTTTTCAGCAGGTACGGATCGAGCATCACGACATCGACGCCGCGCAGGGTGCTGGTGGTCTGCGAATCCTTGCTGGCAATCTTGATCCACCCGCCGAACGAAACGGTGCCCGTATGCGTTGGCCCCTTGATCGAGCCGGTGACGCTGACGTTGGTCGGTTCGGAGAGCGCGGGCAGATGCAGGTGATCGACGGTCGCGTTGGCGTTGCTGACCGTGACTTTGAATGCCGGCGGACCGACTGTCATGTCGTAGAAATGGAAGTTGCCTTGTTCGAAGCTGACGTGATCGACCAGCTTTTCGCGGGAGCCGGACGTTGCCGCGCTGCTGGCTTCGTCGTCGTTGGGGCCGTTGATCGATTGCCGCAGATTCGGCATCAGGCGGATCGCGCCGTCCCTGGTTCGCAGCACGGCGATGTCGAAGCCGCGCACCACCACGCTACGAATATGCATGCGCCGCGCGAGCAGATCGCGGATATCGGGTGTGATGGTGATTTCGTCGGCGCGTAGCGGATCGCCGGCGGGCCAGTTCGGCGGCGCCTTGAGCAGAACGTTGGTGAGATGGACTGAAGTGAGGCCGACCCGGATGCTTTCGGCGCTGCCTAATGGCCCGAGCGCCGCAATGACGCGTTCCTTGACTTCGCGCTGCGCAAACTGGAGCGCACCGACCGCGACGACGATCAGCACCAGCAGCACGCCACCTGCGGCGATCGCCCAGCGCTTGCTCTTCGACATCGCCATGCTTGCCTCCTCGTCGCCGCGCTTGGCGCGGCGTGCGTGTGATCGGCCGGTGTGTGCACCCGGTGGATGCACAGCTATTTGATACGGCGGAGTTCCTGCATCCCGCCGGGACGACGTGTATCACGCCGTGGCACGCAAAGCGTGTGCCCTACCGCCTGGCCGGCAAATGCACGGCAAACGCACAGCAATTCCAGCGCGCAACGGTGAGCAAAATGAACGGGCAGACGGCCGGCAAAACGGCCGGCAAAACACGCCGGCCGGGCAGTCAGCCAGGCGGTCCACAAAGCGTCAGCAAAAAACCGACCAGCAAAACAGCCCGCTCATCAAGCAACGAGCGGGCCGCCAGGCCAGCGATTTATCGCGCGATCGGCTTGTAACGCAGACGCTTCGGACGTGCAGCTTCTTCACCGAGGCGGGCGCGCTTGTCCGCTTCGTATTCCTGGTAGTTGCCGTCGAAGAACGTGATTTGCGAATCGCCTTCGAACGCCAGGATGTGCGTCGCGATCCGGTCGAGGAACCAGCGATCGTGCGAGATCACCATGACGGAGCCGGCGAATTCGAGGAGTGCGTCTTCGAGCGCGCGCAGCGTTTCGACGTCCAGGTCGTTCGACGGTTCGTCCAGCAGCAGCACGTTGCCGCCCGCGATCAGTGTCTTCGCCAGATGCAGCCGGCCGCGCTCACCGCCCGACAGATTGCCGACGGTCTTCTGCTGATCGCCGCCCTTGAAGTTGAAGCGGCCGATGTACGCCCGCGACGGCGTTTCGTACTTGCCGACCGTCAGCACATCCGCACCGCCGGAGATTTCTTCGAACACGGTCTTCGAGCCGTCGAGCGCGTCGCGGCTTTGATCCACGTACGCGAGCTTGACCGTCGGGCCTTGCACGATCTCGCCCGAATCCGGCTGTTCACGACCGGTCAGCATGCGGAACAGCGTCGACTTACCGGCGCCGTTCGGCCCGATGATGCCGACGATCGCGCCCGCCGGAATCTTGAAGCTGACGTCGTCTAGCAGCAGACGGTCGCCGTACGACTTGCTGACGTTCTTGAACTCGATAACTTCATTACCCAGGCGGTCGCCGACCGGGATGAAGATTTCCGAGGTCTCGTTGCGCTTCTGGTAGTCCTGGCTGTTCAGTTCCTCGAAGCGGGCGATACGCGCCTTCGACTTCGCCTGACGGCCCTTCGGGTTCTGGCGCACCCACTCCAGTTCCTTCTTGATGGCCTTCTGACGCGCCGATTCCGACGACTCTTCCTGCTTCAGGCGTTCTTCCTTCTGGTCGAGCCAACTGCTGTAGTTGCCCTTCCACGGAATGCCGTGGCCGCGATCGAGTTCGAGAATCCACTCAGCGGCGTTATCGAGGAAGTAGCGATCGTGGGTGACGGCGACGACCGTGCCCGGGAAGCGTGTGAGGAACTGTTCGAGCCAGTCGACCGATTCCGCGTCCAGGTGGTTGGTCGGTTCGTCGAGCAGCAGCATGTCCGGTTTTTCGAGCAACAGCTTGCACAGCGCGACGCGGCGCTTTTCGCCGCCCGACAGATGCTCGATTTTGGCGTCCCACGCCGGCAGACGCAGCGCGTCGGCGGCGATTTCGATCTGCTGTTCGGCGCTGCCGTCGGTGGTGGCCAGAATCGCTTCGTACTTGGCCTGCTCCGCGGCGAGCGCGTCGAAGTCGGCGTCCGGTTCCGCGTAGGCGGCGTAGATTTCGTCCAGTTTCTTTTGCGCGCCGAAGACGTCGCCGAGACCTTCCTCGACCGCTTCACGCACCGTCTTGTTCGGATCGAGTTGCGGTTCCTGCGGCAGATAGCCGATGTTCAGGTTCGGCATCGGCGTGGCTTCGCCCTCGATGTCCTTGTCCACACCGGCCATGATGCGGATCAGCGTCGACTTGCCCGAGCCGTTCAGGCCGAGCAAACCGATCTTCGCGCCGGGGAAAAACGACAGCGAGATGTCTTTCAGGATTTGGCGCTTGGGCGGCACGATCTTGCCGACCCGGTTCATGGTGAAGACGTATTGGGCCATTTGCTTGCAATAGACGTTGACGACGCCGGCCGCGTGGGGGCGGGCGGTCGTGGGTGGATGGGTAATCGGTGTGTTGGCCGGGCAGTGCGCCCGGCGCCGGCCGGCGCGGCGTCGAGCTCGGCATCGAACTTCGCGACGCCCCGCGCGCGGGCGGGTTGTGCAGATGGCATTGTACTTCGGGGCGGGGGTGGGGCGGCAGAGGGCGCCCCTCGCGACGTCAGTTCGCGCGCCGTCCACTCGCCGGATCGAAGAAATGCAGATGCTGCGCGGGCAGCGAGACTTGCAGCGCTTCGCCAGCCGGGGGGCGGTGCGTATGCGGCAGCCGCACGGTCACGTCGTGCTTGCCCCAGCGGCCGTGCGCGAGATTGTCCGCGCCGAGCAGTTCGCAGGAATCGACGGTCAACGTGGCGTTGGATGCGTCCGCTTGACCCGGCGTCATGTGCTCGGGGCGAATGCCGAGCGTCCACTCGCGGCCCTTGGCAACTTCCCGGCCGATCGACGCCACGCCAGTAAGCGGCAGCTTCGGACCGTTACCCGCCACTTCAAACGTCAAGCCGTCGTCCGACACCCGGCCTTCCAGCAGATTCATCCCCGGCGAGCCGATGAAGCTCGCGACGAACACCGTCGCTGGCCGCTCGTAGACTTCGGTCGGCGCGCCGATCTGCTCCGCGTGACCTTTATTCATCACGATCACGCGTTGCGCGAGCGTCATCGCTTCGATCTGATCGTGGGTGACGTACAGGCTGGTCGTGGCAAGCCGTGCATGCAGGCGTTGGATTTCAAGGCGCATCTGCACGCGCAGACGTGCATCGAGATTGGACAGCGGCTCATCGAACAGAAACACTGCCGGCTCGCGCACGATCGCGCGGCCCATGGCGACGCGCTGCCGTTGCCCGCCGGACAACTCGCGCGGCTTGCGTGCGAGCAGCGGTCCAAGCTCGAGAATCTGCGCCGCCGCGTCCACGCGCTTCGCAATCTGCGCGCGGTCGACGCCCGCAATCTTCAGCGCGTAGCCCATGTTGTCGGCGACGCTCATATGCGGATACAGCGCGTAGTTCTGGAACACCATCGCGATGTTGCGATCCTTCGGCTCCAGCCGATTGACCACTTTGCCGGAGATCGAAACGGTGCCGTCGGAGATGCCTTCGAGTCCTGCCACCATCCGCAGCAAGGTCGACTTGCCGCAACCGGAAGGGCCGACCATCACGACGAATTCGCCGTCCGCGACGTCCACGTCGATGCCGTGCAACACGAACTGTTTGCCGTCGTAGGTCTTTTTAACGCCTTGCAGAGTCAGTGCAGCCATGCTGTTTTAGCCTTTTCGTTGCTTGTCGCGCGTGCCACGCTTTGCGCGGTGTTCTTTTTTCATGTCCAACGCCGAAGCTCGCCCACGCTGCGCGAGTTACTTCTCCGAGTCCACCAGTCCGCGCACGAACCAGCGTTGCATCGTCAGCACGACGGCGAGCGGCGGCAGCATCGCAAGCAGCGTCGCGGCCATCACGAGGTGCCATTCGGTTGCGGTGTCGCCGGACGCGATCATGCTTTTGATGCCGACCACGGCCGTGGTCAGCGATTGCTGGCTCGTAATCAGGATCGGCCACAGATACTGATTCCAGCCGTAAATGAACGTGATGACAAAGAGCGCCGCCATGTTCGTTTTCGACAGTGGCAGCACCACGTCCCAGAAGAAACGCATCGCGCCCGCACCATCGATACGCGCCGCTTCCATCAGTTCATCGGGCAGCGTCATGAAGAACTGCCTGAACAGAAACGTGGCGGTGGCCGACGCGATCAGCGGCAAGGTCAAACCGCTGTACGTATTGCTCATATGCATCGACGACACAACCTGGACGGTCGGAAAGATCCGCACTTCGACGGGCAGCATCAGCGTGATGAAGATCAGCCAGAACGACAGATTGCGAAACGGAAAGCGGAAAAATACGATCGCGTACGCCGAGATCATCGAGATGGCGATCTTGCCGATCGAAATCACCAGTGCCATCACGAGGCTGTTGAACAGCATGCGGCCGAACGGCGCCGCCGCATTGCCGCTGCCTTGCGACCAGACCGTCGCGATGTTCTCGAACAAATGCGTACTCGGCACCAGCGACAGCGGCACGCTGAATATCTCATGCTCGCTCATCGTCGCCGCACAAAACGCGACGTACACCGGAAACACCACCAGCACGACGCCGAGAATCAGCACCGCATGGCAGAAGAGGTCGAAACCGCGGCGGTTCTCGATCATGAGTATTGAACCCTGCGTTCGATGAAGCGGAATTGCACGACCGTCAATGCGACGACGATCACCATCAGGATGACGGACTGCGCGCCCGAACTGCCGATGTCCAGCCCCTGGAAGCCTTCGGCGAAAATCTTGTAGATCAGCGTGCGGGTGGACTGCGCCGGACCGCCGCCGGTGGCGGCGTCGATCACCGGGAAGGTGTCGAAGAAGGCGTAGGTGATATTGATCACCAGCAGGAAGAAGCTGGTCGGCGAAAGCAATGGCAGCGCGATGCCGAAGAAGCGCCTGACCGGACCGGCGCCGTCGATGGCCGCCGCTTCGATCAGCGAACGCGGAATTGCCTGCAAGCCGGCGTAGAAGAACAGAAAGTTGTAGCTGACCTGCTTCCACACCGAAGCCAGCACCACCAGAAACATCGCCTGGCCCGCATTCAATGCGTGATTCCACACGATGCCGTACTTGGCGAGCGCATAGGTGACGAGGCCGATGCTCGGATTGAACAGGAACGACCACAACACGGCGGCGATCGCGGGTGCCACAGCGTACGGCCAGATCAGCAGTGTCTGATAAGCCTTGGCGCCGCGTGTCACGCGATCCGCGCAGACCGCCAGCAGAAGCGAAATCACCAATCCGAACACGGTGACGAGCGCACAGAAAATCAGCGTCGTATTGAACGACGACAGGTAAAGCGGATCGGCGAACAACTGCTTGAAATTGGCAAGCCCGACAAACTCGCTCGACGTGCCGAACGCGTCCTGACTCTGCGTGGATTGCCACAGCGCTTCGCCTGCCGGCCACAGAAAGAACAGCAGCGTGATCAGGAGTTGCGGCGCGACGAGCAGGTAGGGCAGCACGCTGGTGCCGAAGCTGGAGCGCTTTTCCATCGAAGTTTCCTAGGTTTTGCTGCAACAACAGGTTTCGGTGCGGGCGCACCGAAACCTTGCCGGCGGGTGCTTAGTTACCGGCTTTCTCAAAGCGGCGCAGCAACTCGTCGCCACGCGACACCGACGAATCGAGTGCCTGTTGCGGCGTCTTCTTGTCCGCCCAAACCTGTTCGAGTTCCTCGTCGATCACGGTGCGGATCTGCGGCATGTTGCCCAGACGCAAGCCCTTCGTGTACGGCAGGGGCGGTTTATTAAGCATCTGCTTGATCGCGGTATCGCTGCCCGGATTCTTCTCGTAGAAGCCTTGCTGCTGGGTCAACTGATACGCGGCGGTCGTGACCGGCAGGTAGCCGGTGTCCTGATGCCACTTCGCGGCAACCGGCGCCGACGACAGATAAGACATGAACTTCGCCACGCCCTTGTACACCGCCGGATCTTTACCCGACAGCACCCACAGGCTCGCCCCGCCGATGATCGCGTTCTGCGGCGCGCCCTTCACGCTGGCGTCGTACGGCATCATGCCGGTGCCAAAATTAAACTTCGCGTACTTCTTGATCGTGGCAAGCGAGCCCGACGAGTTCGTGATGATCCCGCAGTCACCGCTATAGAACTTCGACACCGGTTCGTCCTTGCGGCCGACGTACGTGAAGGTGCCTTCCTTCTGCATGTTCTGCAGGAACTGGATGTGCGCGACCTGCAGCGGCTTGTTGAATTCGAGCTGCGCGTCGGCGCCGTCGAACCCGTTGTTCTTCGACGCGAATGGCGCGCCATGCCAGGCGCTATAGTTTTCGAGCTGAATCCAGCTCTGCCAGCCCGACGAATAACCGCACGCCATGCCCGATGCCTTCAGCTTCTGTGCGTCCACCTGCAATTCGGCCCAGGTCTTCGGCGGCTGATTCGGATCGAGTCCGGCTTTCTTGAACGCGTCCTTGTTGTAGTACAACACCGGCGTCGAGCTGTTGAACGGCATCGAGATCAGTTCGCCGGTCTTGGAGTCGCTGTAATAGCTGGCGATGGTCGGCACGAAGGCCTTTTCGTCGAGCGGTACGCCCGCTTGCTTGAACACTTCCGAGACCGGAATCACGGCTTTCTTCGCCTGCATCATTGTCGCGGTGCCGACTTCGTACACCTGCAGAATGGCCGGCGCGCTGCCGCTGCGATAAGCCGCGATGCCGGCGGCGAGCGTCTGGTCGTAGCTGCCCTTGAACACCGGTACGATCTTGTAGTCGCTTTGCGACGCGTTGAACGCATTGGCGATGTCGTTCAGACGCTCGCCGAGGGCGGCTTCCATGGCGTGCCAGAACTGGATCTCAGTGGCGGCTTGGGCTGCCTGGCTAATGCCGAGGCTCAACACGGCGGCAACGGAAAGTGAACGGAATAACGGCTTGCAACGCATCGATTTGATCTCCTTTGTCGACCGGAGTTAGCGCTTTAGCGCTTACTCCGGTCCCATGCAATTGATTGCTGACGGAACGGGCGCGGATGGGAATCGCGCGATTCTATTTGTGTTCGATGACAGTCCGGCGTCAGTCGCCTGGCGGAAGCCCGCTTTCGAGAGGCGTCGACTGCCGCAATTTAACATCGGCTGTCACGAAACGGAAACAATGCACGGTTGATCAGCGTGCTTATTAATCAGGATTCCAGATGCAGAGTTCAGTACGATTGGCGGTTTTCGGCTTGATGGCGAGTCTCATCCTGCTCGCGGGATGTGCACTGACGCCCACCACCACGAATGACGGGCAGTCGACGGTGACCTCGTTGCCGAAGATCATCGCGCATCGCGGCGGCACGGGCGACGCGCCCGAAAACACGCTCGAAGCGATTCGCCTGTCGATCGCCCATCATGCCGACGCAATGTGGCTCACGGTTCAGTTGAGTAAGGACGGCGTGCCGATGTTGTACCGGCCGGCCGATCTGTCGGCGTTGACCGACACGAAGGGGCCGGTGTCCGCCTTCACGGCGGCAGAACTCGCGCGTGTGAACGCCGGCTGGAGTTTTCGCCGCGGTGCCACATATCCCTATCGCGATCACCCGGTTGGCATTCCGACGCTGCGCGAAGCCTTGCGCACCATCCCGCCGGCCATGCCGATCATCCTGGATATGAAAGCACTGCCGGCTGCACCCCAGGCTCAGGCGGTGGCGCAAGTGCTCACCGAAGAAAGCGCGTGGTCGCGCGTGACGATTTATTCGACCGAGGCGGACTATCAACAGAGCTTTGCGGCCTATTCGCAGGCCAGACTGTTCGAGTCGCGGGACACGACACGGGCGCGGCTTGTGCGCGTACTGCTCAACCAGGGCTGTGTGGACGCACCGGCTGAACACACCGCCGCAGCATTCGAATTGCACCGGCAGATGACGGTGGTGGAAAAATTCACGCTCGGCGAGGGGCGCTCGGAAGTGCAGGCAAGCTTGTGGACGCCCGCGACGGTCGCGTGTTTCCGGCGGAAGCCCGACGTGCGGATCGTCGCGATCGCGGTGAACGACGCGGACGATTATCGGGCGGCGGCGTGTCTGGGGATCGATGCGGTGCTGGTCGATTCGCCGCTGCAAATGGCGGCGGTCAAGGCAAATATGGCTACGCCGCTGCGGTGTGAGGCGCGGAAGGGCGCGCAGAGCGGGCAATAAAAAAGCCCGCATTTCGCGGGCTTTCTTCTTCCAGTATGGCGGCGCTCAGCCTTTCGCTGATCGCCGTCTGACGCCGAGGCGAAGCCTCAAACGTTGAACAGGAAGTTCATCACGTCGCCGTCGTGGACGACATATTCCTTGCCTTCCGCGCGCATCTTGCCGGCTTCCTTCGCACCTTGTTCACCCTTGTAGGTGATGTAGTCGTTGAAGGCGATCGTCTGCGCGCGAATGAAGCCGCGCTCGAAGTCGGTGTGGATCGCGCCCGCTGCCTGCGGTGCGGTATCGCCGATATGGATCGTCCACGCGCGCACTTCCTTCACGCCGGCCGTGAAGTAGGTCTGCAGGCCCAGCAACTTGAAAGCCGCACGAATCACGCGGTTCAGGCCCGGCTCGTCCATGCCCATGTCCTGGAGAAACACTTCCATGTCCGCTTCTTCGAGGTCGGCGATCTCCGCTTCGATCGCTGCGCACACGGCGACGACCGGCGCGCCTTCGGCTGCCGCGAACTTCGTGACTGCGTCGAGGTGCGGGTTGTTTTCGAAACCGTCGTCCTTCACGTTGGCGACGTACATGGTCGGCTTGGCGGTGATCAGGCAGAACGGCTTGAGCGTGGCCTTTTCTTCATCCGACAGGTCGAGCGCGCGGACCGGCTTGGCCTGGTCGAGCTGCGCGCGCACCTTTTCCAGCACCGCGGCGTTCTTGATGGCTTCCTTGTCGTTACCCGACTTGGCGGCCTTCGAATAGCGCGACAGCGCTTTTTCGACCGTCGCGAGGTCGGCCAGCGCCAACTCGGTGTTGATCACTTCGATATCCGACAGCGGATCGACCTTGTTCGCGACGTGAATCACGTTTTCGTCTTCGAAGCAGCGCACCACGTGCGTGATCGCGTCGGTTTCGCGGATGTTCGCGAGGAACTGGTTACCCAGGCCTTCGCCCTTGCTCGCACCGGCCACAAGGCCGGCGATGTCGACGAATTCCACCACGGCCGGCAGGATGCGCTCCGGCTTGACGATTTCGGCGAGCGCCTTCAGACGCGCGTCCGGTACTTCGACGATGCCGACGTTCGGCTCGATCGTGCAGAACGGATAGTTTTCGGCGGCAATGCCCGCCTTGGTCAGCGCGTTGAACAGAGTGGACTTGCCGACGTTAGGCAGGCCGACGATGCCGCATTTGAGGCTCATGGAAATCCTTCAGTGAATCAGTAAGTTGCGTGATGCGCTCGACGCTGTGTGCAGGATTCGGAAAGCCTTCGCGTTTGGCGGGGCGAAGCGAGTGCAGCGGAGCGGGACAAGACACCAGATCGGGGCGTTGCCTCGACGATTCTGGGCGAGTTTTGTCACGGAAAGCGCAATTGTAACCCGTTCGGATGGGGTTCTTGATCTGCCAGCGGTAGAGCGGGGCGCTCGATCCGTCCCCCGCAACCCCCGCGGCTATAATGCGCGGATGAACGCACACCACCAGACCTTTGATGCCGCCGTGATCGGCGGCGGGCTCGTCGGCAAGACCGCGGCGCTGGCGCTGACGCAAGGCGGACTGCGCGTGGCGCTGCTCGCGCAACCCTGCGCGGCGCTGGCGGCTGGCTCCACTTTCGACTCGCGGGTCTACGCACTGTCGTCGAGTTCGCAGGCTCTGCTGGAGCGGTTGCGGGTCTGGCAGGCGCTCGATCTGTCCAAGCTCGGGCCCGTCTACGACATGCGCGTCTATGGCGATGCGCACGCCGAACTCCACTTTTCCGCGTTTCAGGCGTCCGTGCCGCAATTGGCGTGGATCGTCGAGTCGTCCGTGATCGAGCGTGCGCTGGATGCCGCGCTGCGTTTCCAGCCGAATCTCACCTGGATCGACACGCGCGCACAGGCGCTGGACTTTACCGCCGACGGCGCAAGCGTCGGTCTTGCCAACGGCAACGTGCTCGAGGCCGATCTGGTGGTCGGCGCGGACGGTGCGCATTCGTGGGTGCGCGCGCAGATCGGCTCGAAAATGGATCGGCGCGACTATAAGCAAACCGGCGTGGTCGCGAATTTCAAGGCCGAAAAGCCGCACAGCGAAACCGCCTATCAATGGTTCAGGGACGGCGAAATCATCGCGCTGCTGCCGATGCCGGACGGCCACGTGTCCCTGGTCTGGTCGGCGCGCACCGAGCACGCCGAGCAACTGCTTGCGCTCGACCCAGCGCAACTCGCCGCCGAAGTGGAACGCGTGACGGGCGAGCAGTTCGGCGCGCTGGAATGCGTGACGCCCGCGCAAGGCTTCCCGCTCGCGTTGCAAACCGTCGATAAGCTCGTGGCGCCGCACGTCGCGCTGGTTGGCGATGCCGCGCATCTGATTCACCCGTTGGCGGGCCAGGGCATGAACCTCGGTTTGCGCGATGTCGCGGCGCTTGCCGAAACGGTCGCCGGCAAGGAAGCGTTCCGCGATCTCGGCGACATGGTGCTGCTGCGCCGTTACGAACGCTCCCGCCGCGAAGACATCCGCGCGCTGATGATTGCCACGGACGGCCTGCAAAAGCTCTTCTCCGCGCCCGGTCCGTTTGCCAAGGTGCTGCGCAATACCGGCATGGCGTTTGTCGGCGCGCAGCCGTTTATCAAGCGCTGGCTGGTGTCGGCCGCGCTCGGGTAATGCGTCCGAGCCGGCATACACGGCCGGCGAGACGGGTATCATGAACGGATGGACGCCATTCTGGTCAGACCAGAAACGCCCCAAAAAAACGCGCCTCACGCGCGATTGAACTCCAGGAATTCAGCATGAAAAAATCCTTCCGCATCGCGGCCGCCGTGCTCGCGATCGCTGCCGTGGCAATCGGCTGCTCCGCACAGGCCGACCAGGCCACCGACAAGCTCAAAGCCACCCTGCAAACGCGTCTGACTGACGTGACGATCAAGAGCGTGACGAAGTCGCCGATTGCCGGCATCTATGAAGTGAATCTCGGCACGCAGATCATCTATAGCGATGCGAACGGTGATTACCTCATGCTCGGTGATCTGGTCGACGCGAAGACCCGCAAGAATCTGACGGAAGCGCGTCTGGCGGAAACCAACCGCATCGACTTCGCGAGCCTGCCGTTCGCGAATGCGGTGAAGGTCGTAAAGGGCAACGGCGCGCGCAAGATCGCCGTGTTCTCCGATCCGAACTGCCCGTACTGCAAGCAGCTCGAGACCTCGCTCAAGTCGATCGATAACGTCACGGTCTACACCTTCCTGTACCCGGTGCTGTCGCCGGATTCGACTGCCAAGTCGAAGTCGATCTGGTGCTCGACCGACCGTGCGAAGGCGTGGGAATCGTGGATGCAGGATCATCAGGCGCCTACGGCAGCCGGCACCTGCGACACCGCCGCGATCGACAAGAACCTGGCGCTCGGCCGCGCGATGAACGTCGACGGCACGCCGACCGTGTTCCTCGCCGACGGCCGCCGCCTGCCGGGCGCCGTGCCAGCCGACAGGCTGGACAAGGAAATGTCCGCCGTGCACTGAGCACGCAGCATCAGTCGAAGAAAGGAGGCGCGCAGTGCGCCTCCTTTCACATCAAGCCCGAACCTCCCCGCCAGAACACTTCTAGTCGCCGCCGATGAAGCCGATCCGCTACACCATCGTTCCGAAGCAACCCGCCGCCCACCTGTTCGAAGTCACCGTGACCGTCGCCGATCCCGATCCGGCCGGCCAGCGTTTCATGCTGCCGGTGTGGATTCCGGGCAGCTATATGGTGCGCGAGTTCGCGCGCAATATCGTCACGTTGCGGGCCACCAATGAAGCGGGCCGCAAGGTGCGCGTCGAAAAGACCGACAAGCACACGTGGCAGGCCGCGCCGGTCAAAGGCGCGCTGACGCTGCGCTACGAGGTGTATGCATGGGATCTGTCGGTGCGCGCCGCGCATCTTGACGACACGACGGGCTTTTTCAACGGCACCAGCGTATTTCTGTCGCCGCTCGGTCACGAAGACGCACAGTGCGTGGTCGATATCCAGAAGCCGGAAGGCGCGGCGTATCGCGACTGGCGCGTCGCCACCGCGTTGCCGGAAGCGCGCGGCACGAAGCGTTATGGCTTCGGCGAGTATCGCGCGCATAACTACGATGAGTTGATCGATCATCCGGTGACGTTGGGCGAATTCGCACTTGCGACCTTCAAGGCGCACGGTGTGCCGCACGACATCGTGATCGCGGGTCGCGTGATCGGACTCGATATGGCCCGTCTGTCCGCCGATCTGAAGCGTATTTGCGAAACGCAGATCGCGCTGTTCGAGCCGAAGTCGAAGAAAGCGCCGATGGATCGCTACGTGTTCATGACGCAGGCCGTCACCGATGGCTACGGCGGACTGGAGCATCGCGCCTCGACGGCGTTGATCTGCAACCGTGGTGATCTGCCGGTGGAAGGCCGCGACGCGCCCAGCGAGGGCTACCGGACCTACCTCGGACTGTGCAGCCACGAATACTTTCACACCTGGAACGTGAAGCGCATCAAGCCGGCTGTGTTCGCGCCGTACGACCTGAGCGTCGAAAACTACACGTCGCTGCTGTGGCTGTTCGAAGGCTTCACCTCTTACTACGACGATCTGATCCTGGTGCGCAGCGGCCTGATCTCGCAAGACGACTATTTCGGCCTGCTCGGCAAAGTTGTCGGTGGCGTGCAGCGTGGCAGCGGCCGTCTGAAGCAAACGGTGGCCGAAAGCTCGTTCGACGCCTGGGTCAAATACTATCGGCAGGACGAAAATGCGCCGAACGCGATCGTCAGCTATTACACCAAGGGCTCGCTCGTCGCGCTTGCATTCGATCTGACGATTCGTGCGCAGACTGACAACCGCAAATCGCTCGACGACGTGATGCGTCTGCTGTGGCAGCGCTTCGGGCGCGACTTCTACCGCGGCAAGCCCGTTGGTGTCGAAGAAAGCGAAGTCGAGGCGATTTTTGCGGAAGCGACCGGCGTGCAGCTGGGCGAGTTGTTCGCCGAAGCCGTCCACGGTACACGCGATCTGCCTCTCGACTCGTTGCTGGTACCTTTTGGCGTCACGCTTGCTCCCGAACTCGAGAAGAATGGCAAGCCGTCGCTCGGCGCGCGCGTGCGGGGCGGGGCGGATTGCACGCTGGCGGCCGTTCACGACGGCAGCGCGGCGCAGAAGGCCGGCCTCTCGGCGGGCGATGTGCTGATCGCGCTCGACGGTCTGCGCGTCACCGGCTCGAATCTTGATTCGCTGCTGTCGCGCTATCTGCCGGGCGCGAAGGTCGAAGTCCACGCCTTCCGCCGCGACGAACTGCGCACGGCGCAAGTCAAGCTGGACGGGCCGGACGTGGCGCGCTACAAGCTGACCGTCACCGATAAACGGCCGGTCACGCACAAGGCGCGGGAGCGTTGGCTGGCAAGCTGATCGTAATCCGGACAGCCCTTAATCGGTGGTTCAGGGCGGGGATTGTTCTACTGGTGCAACAATCCTTCGCTGCCGGATGGCTTTTTCCCGGGCAGGTAAAAAATCACAATGGCTCCACTCGCGCAAAACTGCGCGCCCCTACTGGAGTCAACCATGACCACGATCCTGCAAATTAACTCGGCAGCCCGCTCGCAAGGCGCGAACTCGACGCTTCTCGTCAACGAGCTGACCGCAAAGCTGCAACAATCGAATTCGGGCGCGCAAGTCGTCGTCCGTAACCTGCAAGCTGAACCGCTGCCGCACCTGGACGACGCCGTCCTCGGCGCGTTCTTCACGCCGGCTGACCAACGCACGCCGGAACAAGCCGCGATCGCTGCGCGCAGCGAAGCGCTGATCGCCGAACTGCAAGCCGCCGACATCATCGTGATCGGCGCACCGATGTACAACTTCGGCATCTCGTCGCAACTGAAGACGTACTTCGACTTCATCGCACGCGCCGGCATCACGTTCCAATATACGGCGAACGGTCCGGAAGGTCTCGTGAAGGGTAAGAAGGTCCACGTGGTTTCGGCACGCGGCGGCAAGTATCTGGGCACGCCGAACGACAGCCAAACGCCGTACCTGAAGAGCTTCCTCGGCTTCCTCGGCATGACCGACGTGAACTTCATCTACGCCGAAGGCCTGAACATGGGCCCGGACGCTGCTACCGCCGCATTGGCTGGCGCGCGTGAAGCGATCGCTGCTGCGTAAGGTTTGAGGTTTGTCCCGCGCGGCGTGATCGCGGCGCGGTGGAATGAAAAAACGCCACGGGGTGTGAATTCCGTGGCGTTTTTGTTTTTGCGGTAGTGGTCTTGGGTGGCCGGTGTCGGAGTGCTTCGCGCGACGGGCGTTAGGCCAGCATCTGCGCTTCGTCGGGCAAGCGCCAGTCGATCGGTTCACGGCCGTGCTTCACGAGATAGTCGTTAGCCGACGCAAAGTGTCCGCAGCCGAGAAAGCCGCGATGCGCCGACAGCGGCGACGGATGCGGCGCTTCCAGCACGTAATGCGACTTGCCGCCGAGCAGCGCGCGTTTGGCTTGCGCATGCGCGCCCCACAGCATGAACACGAGACCGTCATGGCGCATGGCCAGTTCGTGGATCAGCGTATCGGTACATTTCTCCCAGCCGCGTTTCGCGTGACTAGCGGCCGAATCGCGCTCGACGGTCAGCACCGTGTTCAATAGCAGCACGCCCTGTTTGGCCCATGTATCGAGGCAGCCATGACGCGGCGGCTCGTGGCCGAGGCTCGCGGCGATCTCCTTGAAGATGTTGCGCAGCGACGGCGGCGTGCGTACGTTCGGCGCGACTGAAAACGCCAGTCCGTGTGCTTGCGGCGTGCCGCGGTCTTCACCGTGATACGGATCCTGGCCGAGGATCACGACTTTGACTTCGTCGGGACTGGTGAGGCGTAGGGCACGGAAGACGTCTGCGGGGTAGACGGTTTTGCCGGCCGCGCGTTCACCGTCGACGAAACGGCACAAGGGCGCGTAGGCGTCGCTTTCGATGAACGGTGTGAGGTGTGCGCGCCAGGCCGGAGGCAGGGCGGCGAATTGGGCTTCGAGCGTTGGCGGCGAGCCAGCGGCTGTTGATGTCTGCGGCTGTGCAGTTGCGTCGACCGGTGTGGCCGAGGCCTCGTCGAATAACGAAGCTTGCGACGATTTGGCGCGGGTGCGGGAGGCTGAGGTCATGGCGGGGAAGTGTCGCAGCAAACGCGGGCTAGCTCAAGGTGTGAGTGCCGCTCAGGCTCTGTGTACCTCTGCTGGCGCGCGTGGGCGGCAGGGTAGCGGTGCTGAGGCGGGGCCTTAGCGCGCCCGCAATTGATAGCCGCGCTGAGCTTTGCTGATGTCGTCCGGAGCCAGTCCCTCCACCTGCTTGCCGAGTTCTTTCGCCAGCGCATGGAGCGCAGCTTCGTCGCCGGATTTCAGTTCGAGTTCGACTTCTGAGATCGGCGCGCGGCGGGTTTCACCGTTCACTTCGGCAAGCACATTGCCTTGGTCGATCGCGGCTTCGACTTTCGAGCCATCCAGTTCGACATTCCACAGCATTCGCGTGAAATTCGTGCGGAACAGTTCGATCAGTTCAGACGCCGCCTGGCGCAAGGCCTCGGCGGCAGCGGGTTCGTCGCATGCGTGCAGCAAGGCGTCGATTTCGAGCTTCTCACCCGCCACCGGCATTTCCCACTCGTGCCGGCTATGCAGTCCATCCTTCGCGTTACCCACGGTCTTGAACGTTTGCAGCCAGCCGTCCGGCGTATGCCGCAGACGCAGCGCGCTTTTCGACGTAGCCAGCGCAAGCCCCGGCGTATCGAAGTAGATATTCGCCAATTCGATTGGGCGACCCTCTTTGCCAGTGCGTGCGACGAACCACTTTGTCGCCGCTTGCACCTGGCTCACCGGCAGAGCCAGCTTGATTTCACGTTCCATGCCCATCGTGTGCTCCGCTGCGTTCGCTGAATGTGAAACTTGCGCTTAGAAAAACATACGCGCAAGTTCCACACCCGGCTCTTCCGCGCGCATGAACGCCTCGCCGACGAGGAATGTATGCACGTCCATCGCCCGCAGACGTTCGACATCCTGACGCGACAGAATGCCCGACTCCGTGACGACGATGCGGTCGTCCGGAATCGATTCGAGCATGCCGATGGTCGTCTCGATCGATGTTTCGAAGGTGCGCAGGTTGCGGTTGTTGATGCCGATCAGCGGCGTCTTCAACGTCAGCGATTCCATCAGCTCATTGTGGTCATGCACTTCGACCAGCACTGCGAGGCCTAACGAATGCGCGAGCGCTTCGAGGTCCTGCATCTGTGAGGTTTCCAGCGCGGCCGCGATCAGCAGGATCGCGTCGGCACCCATCGCACGGGCTTCGACGATCTGGTACGGATCCACGATGAAGTCCTTGCGCAGCACCGGCAGACTGCAGGCGGTGCGCGCCTCCTCGAGATATGCCACGCTGCCCTGGAAGAACTGGACGTCGGTGAGTACGGACAGGCAGGCCGCGCCGTGTTTTTCGTACGAACGCGCGATTTCGGCTGGGACGAAGTTTTCGCGTAGCACGCCTTTCGACGGGCTTGCCTTCTTCACTTCGGAGATCACCGCGGCCAGGCCGGCCGCATGTTTCGCGCGCAATGCGCCGACGAAATCGCGGATGTCGCGCGAGGATGCTTCGAGGCGCAGCTCTTCGAGCGGCGCGCTCTGTTCAGCCGCGCGGACTTCTTCGCGTTTGACCGCGATGATGCGGTCGAGGATGTCGCTCATGAGTGTCTCGCTACGTAATTACTGCTTGAATTGCTGGGTGAAGCGGACCAGGTCGTCGACCTTCGCGCGTGCCTTGCCGCTCGCGATCGCTTCGCGGGCCAACTGGATGCCGTCCGCAATCGAAGCCGCCACGTTCGCCGAATAGAGCGCCGTGCCCGCGTTCAGCGTGACGATTTCACGCGCGACGCCCGGCTTGTTGTCGAGCGCTTCGAGCAGCATCAGTTTGGATTCGGCGGCGTCGGCTACTTTCAGCGTACGGTTCGATACCATCTGCATGCCGAAGTCTTCCGGATGAATTTCGTACTCGTGGATCTGGCCGTCGCGCAGCTCGCCGACTTGCGTCGCCGCGCCGAGCGAAACCTCGTCCATGCCGTCCATACCGTACACCACCAGCACGTGCTTCGCGCCGAGGCGCTGCATCACGCGCACCTGAATACCGACGAGGTCCCCGTGGAACACGCCCATCAGTTGATTAGGCGCGCCGGCCGGATTGGTCAGTGGCCCAAGAATATTGAAGATGGTCCGCACGCCGAGTTCGCGCCGCACCGGCGCGATGTTCTTCATGGCCGGATGATGGTTCGGCGCGAACATGAAGCCCATGCCGGTTTCCGCAATCGACGCCGCCACCTGTTCCGGTTGCAGATCGATGTTCACGCCGAGCGCTTCGAGCACGTCTGCGCTGCCCGATTTGCTCGACACACCGCGGCCACCGTGCTTCGCGACTTTAGCGCCTGCCGCAGCCGAGACGAACATCGTCGCCGTGGAAATATTAAAGGTGTGCGATCCGTCGCCGCCGGTGCCGACGATATCGACGAAGTTCGAGTTGTCCTGCACCTCGACGTGCCGGGCAAATTCACGCATCACCGTGGCGGCGGCGGTGATTTCGCCGATGGTCTCTTTTTTGACGCGCAAGCCGGTAATGATCGCCGCCGACATCACGGGCGAAAGTTCGCCGCGCATGATGAGCCGCATCAGATGCAGCATTTCGTCGTGGAAAATTTCGCGGTGCTCGATCGTGCGTTGCAGCGCTTCCTGGGGCGTAATCGACATGATTTCGTCTCTCTTTATCAAGCGGTGCGGTGAGCGGTCTTCGACTGCTTCACGAAGTTTTCGAGCAAGGCGTGACCGTGTTCGGACAGGATCGATTCCGGATGGAACTGCACGCCTTCAACGGCCAGTTCCTTGTGACGCACGCCCATGATTTCGCCGTCTTCGGTCCATGCGGACACTTCGAGACAATCCGGCAGCGATTCGCGTTCGATCGCGAGCGAGTGATAACGCGTCACGACGAAATGCTTCGGCAGATCGGCGAATACGCCTTTGCAGTCGGTTTCGATCGTGCTCACCTTGCCGTGCATGATGGTTTGCGCACGCACTACGCGGCCGCCGAAGGCTTCGCCGATCGCCTGATGGCCGAGGCATACGCCGAGAATTGGCGTCTTGCCGGCGAATTCACGCAGCACGTCGAGGGTGATGCCGGCGTGTTGCGGGTTGCTCGGGCCGGGCGACAGGCAAATGCGCTCCGGATTGAGCTTCGCAATTTCGTCCAGCGTGATTTCGTCGTTCCGATAGGTGCGCACGTCTTCGCCGAGTTCGCCGAAGTACTGCACCAGGTTGTAGGTGAACGAGTCGTAGTTGTCGATCATAAGCAGCATGGTGTGTCTCCGGTCAGAAGTCGCTATCGAGGCCGTCTTGAACCTGCTCGGCGGCGCGCAGCACGGCGCGCGCCTTGTTCTCGGTCTCTTGCCATTCGGATTCCGGCACCGAATCCGCGACTACACCGGCTGCCGCCTGCACATACAGATTGCCGTTTGCGATGACGCCGGTGCGGATCGTGATCGCCAGATCCATTTCGCCGGTGAACGACAGATAGCCGACGGCGCCGCCGTAGAGGCCGCGTTTCACCGGTTCCAGTTCGTCGATCAATTCCATCGCGCGAACCTTCGGCGCGCCGGACAACGTGCCGGCCGGGAAGGTGGCGCGCAACACGTCGAAGTTGGTGGTGCCGGGCTTCAGCTTCCCTTCGACCGAGCTCACGATGTGCTGCACGTGCGAGTACTTCTCGATCACCATCTGATCGGTGACGACCACCGAACCGATCTGCGAAATACGGCCCACGTCGTTACGCGCGAGGTCGATCAGCATCACGTGTTCGGCGATTTCCTTCGGATCGTTCAGCAGTTCGGTGGCGAGTTCGGCGTCGCGTTCCGGCGTGTTGCCGCGCGGACGGGTGCCGGCAAGCGGCCGGATCGTCACGATGCGGTCTTCGCCACGCTTTTCCTGACGCACCAGAATTTCCGGCGACGCGCCGACCACGTGGAAGTCGCCGAAGTTGTAGAAGTACATATAGGGCGACGGATTCAGCGAGCGCAGCGCGCGATACAGCGACAGCGGATTGTCGCGGTATGGCTTGATCAGACGCTGGCCGACCTGCACCTGCATCAACTCGCCGGCGGCGATGTATTCCTTCGCCTGGCGCACGGCGGCGAGGTAATCGTCTTTGGCGAACTCGCGGTAGGTCTCGGTGCGCACGCTGGCCGACGTGACTGGAGGCTGGACGGTTGTGCGCAAACGCTGACGCAATTCACGCAGACGCTGTTTGGCTTTTGTGTACGCCTCGGGCTGCGTCGGATCGGAGTACACCACCAAGTAGAGCTTGCCCGCGAGGTTGTCGATCACCGCGACTTCCTCGGTGAGCAGCAACTGAATGTCCGGCAGATTCAGATCGTCTTTCGGTGCGGTGTGCGCGAGTTTCTTCTCGATGTAGCGCACCGCGTCATAGCCGAAGTAGCCCGCCAGTCCGCCTGCGAAACGCGGCAAACCGGGGCGCTGCGCCACTTTGAAGCGGCCCTGGAATTGCTGGATGAACTCGAGCGGATCGCCCTCGTGCGTTTCGACGACTTTGCCGTCCCGCACCACTTCCGATACGCCGTTGCGGGTGCGCAGCAGCGTACGCGCCGGCAGTCCGATGAACGAATAGCGTCCAAAGCGTTCGCCGCCCACCACCGATTCCAGCAGGAACGAGTTGGCGCCGTTGCGTTCGCTCTGCGCTAGCTTCAGGTACAGCGAGAGCGGCGTTTCGAGGTCGGCGAGCGCTTCGGCGATCAGCGGAATGCGGTTGAAACCCTCGTTGGCGAGGGACTGGAATTCGAGTTCGGTCATGTTCCGATCCTGTACGTACGTCAGACGGCACTATGCGTCGGACAAAGCGGGGCGTTACGCAGCCGGTCAGGCGTTCGTTCGACGTTTCGACACGATGATACCGACCGGCGCGAGTTTCCCATCGACGCATGCAAGGGGTTTCAGCGCACAGATGTACTTTGCGGGTACACGAACGCCAAATCAACCGATGCAGCGAAACAAGGTGATGGAAAAAACGCGTGAGCGCAGCGAAGTAAAAAACGGTTGCCGAAGACGAGCTTCAGCGTACCTCAGGCGAGGTTAGCGCGACCAGCGACGCCAGGGCCAGGCTCCCCGGTCGATGCTAATCAGACTCCGTTTTTTATTCAGAAACATGAGGATGAAGGACTTTTCAGGTCGTGGAATGGTGCGCTGCGATAACCTTGGCGGCATCGAGCAGCGAGGCAACTATACCATCGGATTTTATTTCTTGTACAGATCGGCCGTGGTTGTAACCGTACGGCAGCGTTAGCGTTGCCATGCCCGCCGCGCGGCCTGCCAGCGCATCGTTTTCCGAATCGCCGATGGCGACCGTGGTTTCCGGTGTGACGCCTAGTTGCGCTGCGGCGGTGATCATCGGCAGCGGATCAGGCTTCTTTTTCGGCAGGCTGTCGCCGCCGAGCACGACGCTGAAATACTGGCTGAGCCCGTATTGCTCCAGCAATTCGACGGCGAACCGGTGCGGCTTGTTGGTGACGCACGCGAGTTTGAGGCCGGCGTCGCGCATGGCGCTGAGGCCGGCTTCGACCTCGGGGTACAGCCGTGTGTGCACGCCGTTGATCTTGGCGTATTCCTCCTGATAGATCGCGAGCGCTTCGTCGAAACGGTCCTGTGCGTGGTCCGTTTCGAAGCGCTCGGCCAGCACACGGCGAATCAGATTCTCCGAGCCCTTGCCGATGTAGCCGACCACTTCCTCGCGCGAGGTTTCCGTCGCGTCGAGTTGCGCAAGCATGCCGTTCAGGCCGGCGGTGAAATCGTCTGCGGTATCGATCATCGTGCCGTCGAGGTCGATGATCGCGGCTTGCAGGCGCGGGCCGGTGAAGGTTGGGGCAGGGAACGGAGTCGTCATTTCTCGTGCGGGATATCAGTGCTCGATGTTGGCGAGTGCGGCGCGCATCTTGTCGATCACCGCCTTGTGATCCGGCGCACCGAAGATCGCCGAACCTGCCACGAAGGTGTCCGCGCCAGCCGCCGCGATTTCGGCGATGTTGTCGACCTTCACGCCGCCGTCCACTTCGAGGTGAATCTCGCGGCCGGTCTTTTCCTTGTAGGCATCGATCCGCTTGCGCGCTTCGCGCAGTTTGACGAGCGCCTCAGGAATGAACGATTGACCGCCGAAGCCCGGATTCACCGACATGATCAGCACCAGATCGACCTTGTCCATCACGTAGTCCAGATGGTTCAGCGATGTGGCCGGATTGAACACGAGGCCGGCCTTGCAACCGTGGTCGCGAATCAGCGACAGCGTGCGGTCGATGTGATCCGAGCCTTCCGGGTGAAAGCTGATCAGGTTCGCGCCGGCCTTGGCGAAGTCCGGCACGATGCGGTCGACCGGGCGCACCATCAGGTGCACGTCGATCGGGACGTCCACGTGCGGGCGGATCGCTTCGCAGACGAGCGGGCCGATTGTCAGGTTCGGCACATAATGGTTGTCCATCACGTCGAAGTGAATCCAGTCGGCGCCGGCGGCGACAACGTTGCGGACTTCCTCGCCAAGGCGGGCGAAATCGGCGGACAGAATGCTGGGGGCAATGCGGAATTGCGTCATGGCGGGGGCGGATGCAAGCGGGAAAACACCATTTTACCGGTTTGTACGCTTCCGAACCGGCTTGGGGGCGAGTTGAGGCCGGCAGCGATAACGCGCGGTAAAGGTGACAAAACGCCTTAGCGGCCCTTGGCCAGAGGGATTTGTCCGGTTGCGGGCATGCCGCGCATCAAGCAGAATGCCAAACCATAGGCGCCGCTTCGCCAATGTGCCCGCAAACCATTGGCGTTCGGGGCTTCCCGCGATTTTTCACACTCCGTTTCACCAGACCGGAATCAGGATGAGCCAGTACGAATTCAGCGTCTCGGCGCAGGTGCAGTTTCTGCCCGAAGAGTCGGACCCGGAGCGCCGCCAGTATGCGTTTGCATACACGCTGACCATCCGTAACAGCGGTCAGGTGCCCGCGCAGTTGATTGCGCGTCACTGGGTGATCACCGACAGCGAAAACAATGTTCAGGAAGTGAAAGGCCTGGGCGTGGTCGGGCATCAGCCGCTGCTCAAACCGGGCGAGCACTTCGAATATACGAGTTGGGCCGTGATCGCCACGCCCGTTGGCACGATGCGTGGCGACTATTTCTGCGTTGCTGAGGACGGCGAGCGCTTCGACGCACCTGTACCAGAGTTCATTCTGCGGATGCCGCGTACTTTGCATTGAACCGAGAGCGCGGCTCGCGGTCTTTAAAAAGCTTTACAGCGCAGCTTTACTGGGATTTTTGCTGCTTTTGCTGTTCATCGGTGGCGGCGCGGGCGGCCTTCTTCTTGCCGGACGACGTCCAGACAACGATAAAGACGAGCAGGAAGAGCGCGAGGAGCGATTCCAGCGCGAAGATGAGCATCGGGTATTCGTCGAACAGATCAGACATGGCGGTTTCCATCAAGAACGAACATTGTATGCGTTTTGTCCGCACGGCCGGAGCATGGCTCGGCGCGCTTTCGGTGGCGATAATGCTGGCTTCCTGCGGAGGCGGCGGTGCAGTCCGGCCTTCGGTTTCGCCGCCCACGGGCGCCGCGATCATACCCGGGCAGATCGCCGCGACGCGGCTGACAGCCGTGGCCTGGCAGCAGGTGCCAGGGTGGCAGGACGATTCGCTGATCGGCGCGACGGCCGCATTGCGGCAAAACTGCCTGAGGCTCGCGCGTCAACCGAACTGGGCCCGTGCATGCGCGGCGGCCTCGCAGATCGACGATCTGGACGTCACCAGTGCACGGGCATTTTTCGAGGCGTATTTCACGCCTTTCCAGTTAGCCAATAACGACGGCACGCTCGATGGCCTCGTCACCGGCTACTACGAGCCGTTGCTGCGCGGTTCGCGCACGCGGCATGGTGTGTATCAGACGGCGCTGTATCGCTGGCCTTCCGGTTATCGCGCGGGTGCGCCGCTGCCGGCGCGTGCGCAACTCGAGCGTGCGGGCGTGCTCAACGGCAATGAACTCGTGTGGGTCGACGATCCGATCGAAGCGTTCTTCCTGCAGGTGCAAGGCTCCGGGCGCGTCGTGATGGAAGACGGCAGCGTGATGCGGGTCGGATTTGGCGGCACGAACAATCAACCGTACAAGTCGATTGGACGGTGGCTGCTCGATCGCGGTGAACTGACGCCGGCGCAGGCGACCATGCAAGGCATCAAGGCATGGGCGCGCGCGAATCCGACGCGGGTCGACGCATTGCTCGATACCAATCCGCGCTTCGTGTTCTTCCGCGAGATGCCGTCCGGCGAGAGTGCGCCGAGCGGCGGTGCGGATGGTCCGATCGGTGCATTGGGCGTGCCGTTGACGCCGGAGCGATCGATCGCGGTGGATCCGACTTCGATTCCGCTAGGTACGCCGGTGTTCTTGCAGACCACGCGACCGTTGACGAACTCGCCGATGAACCGCCTCGTCTTTGCGCAGGACACGGGGTCCGCGATCAAAGGCGGCGTGCGCGCGGACTACTTCTGGGGTCTCGGCGACGACGCCGGCGATCTGGCCGGCAAGATGAAGCAGGGCGGCCGGATGTGGTTGTTGTTGCCGAATTCGTGAGGGTTTGGGGGCGCGCCGGCGGGATCTTCCTGATCGCTGGTTTCTGGCTTCTGGTTTGATAACGGCGCCGACGCCGATCAGCCCCGTTATCAAGCATCAACCTTCGGCGCTTCGCTTAAAGCCCCGACTTCCGTTTGTCTACCACACGCCGTGCCTTGCCCACCGAACGCTCGATACCGTTCACACCCAGCACGTTCACGATGGCGCTGACGCCGATCAGTGCCTTGATGTCGTAGGTCAACGCCTGTTTTGCCGTGGTCAACGCGGCAGTATCCGGCGCTGATTCCGGGCAGGGCTCGACGTTCAACGTCAATACGTCGAGCGGGCCTTCCTTCGTCAGCACGATTTGATAGTGCGGCGCGAGGGCGTGTTGCTTGAGTAGCAATTCTTCGATCTGCGTCGGGAACACGTTGACGCCGCGCACGATCATCATGTCGTCCGAGCGGCCCGTGATCTTTTCCATGCGGCGCATGGTACGTGCGCTGCCTGGCAGGAGGCGGGTCAGATCGCGCGTTCGGTAACGGATGATTGGCAGCGCTTCCTTGGTCAACGACGTGAATACCAGCTCGCCGAGCTCACCGTCCGGCAGCACTTCGCCAGTCTCGGGATCAATGATCTCGGGGTAGAAATGGTCTTCCCAGATGGTCGGGCCATCTTTGGTCTCGACGCATTCCGAAGCGACGCCAGGTCCCATCACTTCAGACAGACCGTAGATATCCACAGCGTCGATGCCCATGCGCTTTTCGATCGCCTGGCGCATGTCATTGGTCCACGGTTCCGCGCCGAAGATGCCGAGGCGCAGCGAGCAATTCGCCGGATCGATGCCTTGCCGTTCAAGTTCGTCGGCGATCGACAGCATATAGCTCGGCGTCACCATGATGATATCGGGCCGGAAGTCCTGAATCAGTTGCACCTGCTTTTCAGTCTGACCGCCGCCGAACGGGATCACCGTCAGCCCGGCGCGCTCCGCGCCGTAGTGTGCGCCGAGGCCGCCTGTGAACAAACCGTAGCCGTAACTCACGTGAACTTTGTCGCCGCGCTTCGCCCCCGCGGCACGGATCGAACGTGCGACGAGATTCGCCCACGTATCGATATCGCGCGCCGTGTAGCCAACGACCGTCGGCTTGCCCGTTGTTCCAGACGACGCGTGGATCCGCGAGATCTGTTCCTGCGGCACTGCGAACATGCCGAAAGGGTAGCTGTCGCGCAGATCCTTCTTGGTGGTGAACGGGAAGCGCGCGAGGTCCGCGAGAGTCTTCACTTCGCTCGGGTGAACGCCGGCTTCATCGAATTTTTGCCGATACACCGGCGAATTTTCATAAGCGTGGTTCAGCGACCATTTGAGCCGTTCGAGTTGGAGCGCGGCGAGTTCGTCGCGGCTGGCTGTCTCGATGGGATCGAGCGGAAGGGCGGTGGTCATCGAATGTCTCCTTGCTGCCTCAATGCTTGGGTCTGGGGTGCGGTGCGCTTGCGCGCAAAAACCGGGGACTCGCTGCTATCTACTATCTATATAGGTGCTGGCAACAGGTCGCGAACGTGTCGCGGCTCTGCCGTTCAGTCTGCTATTCAATCGCCGGTAGGAATCAGGTTGCCTTTGATCTGTGCCGATTTGCCGCGAAACATCGCCACGGTCTCCTCTGCGCGATTCGTGACGCGAATGTCGTAAATGCCGGTGCGGCCGCTCAAGGTTTGCTCGACCGCTTCGGCAGTCAACACGTCGCCGCCTTTCACCGGCCGCAGGAACTCGATCGAGCAACCCGCTGCGACGGTGTTGATGTTGTACGTGTTGCAAGCGAAAGCGAATGTCGAATCAGCGAGCGTGAAAATCAGGCCGCCGTGGCAAATCTGATGGCCGTTGAGGAAGTCGTCGCGCACGGCCATGCGCAGGCGCGCGTATCCTGGGCGCACTTCTACGATTTCGAGACCGAGCGCACGGCTGCACGCGTCGTTTTCGTACATGGCGGCCGCAGTTGCGCGAGCGAGTTCGTCAGGTGTCATTTGAGCGGGGTGGTTCGGTTGCGCGGACATATCAGCGACCCTCGAAGCGCGGTGCGCGTTTTTCCACGAACGCTTGCACGCCTTCCGCGTAATCGTGCGAAGCACCGAGTTCGCGTTGCAGATCGCGTTCGAGATCGAGTTGCTGATCCAGCGTTTGCGTCGCCCCGGCGCGCATTGCCTGCTTGATCGCAGCGATAGCGCGCGTGGGCTGCTGCGCCAGTTGGGCCGCGAGCTTGCTTGCCGTGGCGGCTAGCTCGGTGTCGTCAACCGCTTGCCAGATCAGCCCCCAGCTTTCGGCTTTCTCCGCGCTCAGTTTGTCGCCGGTGATGGCGAGACCCAAGGCGCGGGCCATACCGACGCGTTGCGGCAGGAACCATGTGCCGCCCGAGTCCGGCACGAGACCGATCTTCACGAATGCCTGAATGAAGTTGGCCGAACGAGCGGCAAGCACGAGGTCGCAGGCCAGCGCGAGATTGGCGCCGGCACCGGCGGCCGTGCCGTTGACCGCGGCAATCACGGGCAACGGCAGTGCTTGCAGGCGGCGAATCAACGGATTGAAATGCGCGTTGATCAGTTCGCCCAGATCGGTCATTGCCCCTGGCGTGAAGTCGAGATCCGCGAGATCCTGTCCTGCGCAGAAGCCGCGGCCCGCGCCGGTCAGCACGAGCGCGCGCGCGCCGGACGCTTCGACCTGGCCGAGTGCGTCGCTCAATTCCTGATGCATCGCGCGGGTAAAGCTGTTGAGCTTGTCCGGGCGGTTCAGCGTGATGGTCGCTACGCGGCTCGATGTATCGATGTCGAGGCGAATCGCTTCATATGACATTGGGTGTCTCCTCAAAGTCTCTTTGATCGGCAGTGCAATGGGCGGCGGCGTTAGTGTCAGAGCCGCTCGATTACCAATGCAATGCCTTGGCCTACGCCGATACACATCGTGCAAAGCGCAAAGCGGCCGTTGATTCGTTCCAACTGATAAAGCGCGGTAGTGATCAAACGCGCGCCAGAAGCGCCGAGCGGGTGGCCGAGCGCAATCGCTCCGCCGTTCGGATTGACACGCGGATCGTCGTCGCGCAAGCCGAGCGTGCGTAAGACTGCCAGTCCCTGCGACGCGAAGGCTTCGTTCAACTCGATCACGTCGAATTGCTCGAGTGTCATGTTCAGTTGCTTCAACAGCTTTTGCGTGGCCGGCGCCGGGCCGATGCCCATGATGCGTGGCTCCACGCCTGCCGTTGCCATGCCCACCACGCGTGCGCGGCGACGCAATCCGTATTGATCGGCAGCTTCCTGATTTGCGAGCAACAGTGCACACGCGCCGTCGTTCACGCCCGATGCATTGCCTGCGGTCACGCTGCCGTCGGGACGGACCACGCCCTTGAGCTTGGCCAGGCTTTCGAGCGACGTTTCGCGCGGATGCTCGTCGAGCGTCACGCGTACGGGGTCGCCTTTCTTCTGCGCAATTTCAACGCCGACGATTTCCTGAGCGAGCGTGCCGTCGCGCTGTGCGCGAGATGCTTTTTGCTGACTCGCCAGAGCAAAGGCGTCCTGATCGGCGCGGCTTATGCCGAACTCGATGGCCACGTTTTCCGCGGTCTCCGGCATCGAATCGACGCCGTATTGACGCTTCATCAACGGATTGATGAAACGCCAGCCGATGGTCGTGTCGTAAATATCGGCCTGCCGTGAAAATGCACTGGTGGCCTTGCCCATTACGAACGGCGCGCGCGTCATGCTTTCGACGCCGCCTGCAATCATCAGCCGCGCTTCGCCGGCCTTGATGGCGCGCGCCGCAGTGCCGACCGCATCCATACCCGAGCCGCACAGACGGTTGATGGTTGTGCCCGACGCTGCCGTGGGCAAGCCGGCCAGCAAAGCCGCCATGCGAGCCACGTTACGGTTGTCGTCACCGGCCTGATTGGCACAGCCATAGATCACGTCGTCGAGTGCCTGCCAGTCGACACCGGCATTGCGCTCGATCAACGCCCTGATCGGTACCGCGCCGAGGTCGTCGGCACGGACATCCTTCAGGGCGCCGCCGTAGCGGCCGATTGGGGTGCGAATCGCGTCGCAAATGAAGGCGTCGTTCATATGGATTCCTGCTGGGCCGGATTGGCGGGACTTGCCAATCCGATGTCTCATGTTAGTTGGGGTGCACGGCTCGGTCCATTCGGCCAAACGGCATAGGGCGAAAGCCGTGCTTTTGTCTTATGCCATTCAGCCAGCTACCGCCGGCGCCGCTTTCGGTTCAACATGAACGCGACTTTGAACGACGCGGAAGCGGTTTGCGACAAAGGCTGCGTCGGCCAGCGCGGCATTTGCCGCCGGGTTTGAGCCCGTGCCGTGGAAGTCGGAGAAGGCCGCCGATTGATTGACGAATACGCCACCCGTCAAATTGATCGAGAGTGCTACGCCGCCGCGGATCGATGCTTCATGTGCTTCGTCGAGCACGGCTTCGTTCGTGCTGTAGACCGACAGCGTCAGTGCGCCATGTTCTGCAGCGATTGCGCCGGCAAGGTCGAGCGACTGCGCGGTCGACTCCGTCGCGATCACGAAGGAGATCGGGCCGAACCATTCTTTGGTGAACTGCGCGTGGTCGGTCGCGGCGTCCAGTTGGAGCACGAGCGGTGTGCGCACACGGGCGCCAGCAAAAGCCGGATGTTCCAGCGATTGGCTTTCTACTAAAACGCGGCCGAGCTTGCTGGCTTCCTCGATGCGCTGGGTGACACCTTCGTTCTGGATTGCGCCAAGCAGTTCAACGGCGCGAGCCGGGTCGGCGACCAGTTTTTGCACGGCGCCGGCGATAGCCTGAGCGACTTCGTCGAAGCCGAGCGTGCCCTCAGCGGTGCGGATGCCGTTGCGCGGCACATAGATGTTTTGCGGCGCGGTGCACATTTGTCCCGAGTACAGCGCGAGCGAGAAGGCGATATTGCGAGCGGCGGCTTTGATGTCGTCAACCGAGTCGATCACGATCTGATTGACGCCGGCTTTTTCGGTGTAGACCTGAGCCTGGTGTGCATTGCGCTCGAGCCAGGTGCCGTTTTGAGTGCTGCCCGTGAAATCGATTAACTTGATTTCAGGGCGCAGAGCGAGGTCCTGGACCAGCGCGCCATCGTTCGGTTCGGTGGCCAGCAGCGTAACAACGTTCGGATCGAATCCGGCTTCGCGCAGCACATCGCGTGCGATGCGCACAGTCAGCGCGAGGGGCAGAATCGCGCCCGGGTGCGGTTTGACGATGACCGTGTTGCCGGTGGCCAGATCAGCAAAGAGGCCCGGATAGCCGTTCCATGTCGGGAAGGTGCAGCAGCCGAGCACGAGGCCGGTGCCGCGCGGCACGACTGTATAGCGCTTGTGCATTGCAAGCGGCGGATTTTTGCCTTGCGGCTTTTCCCAGTGAGCGTCGGCGGGAATGCGGCGCAGTTGGTCCCACGCGTACACGACCGCTTCGAGGGCACGGTCTTGCGCATGCGGGCCGCCAGCCTGGAAGGCCATCATGAATGCCTGGCCGGTCGTGTGCATCACGCTGTAGCCGATTTCGAAGCTGGCGCGATTCACTCGCGCGAGGATTTCGAGGCACACACCGATCCACGCCTGCGGGCCGGCCGCGCGCCAATCGCGCTGTGCCACGGCGGCTGCGGAGATCAACGCATCAGGATCGGCCTTCGGATAGCGCACGCCGAGCGGGAAGCCGAACGGCGAGACTTCAGCGCCGACGGTTTCTCCGGTCGATGGCTGGTCCAGTTCGAACGTCTTGTTCAGAAGCGCTTTGAATGCGGCTTCGCCGTCTGCGCTTGCTGTTTCCCCGTACACTTTCGGACTGGGCATCTCGACGAACGGGCTCCAGTAGCCGCGCGTTTCAACCGCGGTGAGTGCCTTTTGCAGCGTGTCTTCGTGCTTGGTGAATAGCGGATGTGTCATGGCAGAGGGGCTTGGCTGTACGTTGGGGAAAGCCTGTCGAATAATTGACCGACCGGTTGGTTGGCTAATGGTAGCATTACTGAGACGGCTGCGCGAAGCGTTTTTTGCGCACCATTAAGCATAAGGAGGCGGCATGGCTTACGAGAACATTCTGGTTGAGACGCGTGGACGGGTGGGTTTGGTCACATTGAATCGCCCGAAGGCGTTGAACGCACTGAACGACGCGTTGATGGACGAATTGGGCGCGGCGCTACGGGAGTTCGATGCCGACGACGCGATTGGTGCGATCGTGGTGACGGGCAGCGAGAAAGCGTTCGCCGCTGGAGCCGACATCGGGATGATGGCGACCTATACCTATATGGACGTCTACAAAGGCGACTACATCACCCGCAACTGGGAAACGGTGCGCTCGATCCGCAAGCCGATTATCGCTGCGGTGGCGGGCTTCGCGCTTGGTGGCGGTTGCGAGCTGGCGATGATGTGCGACATCATTCTCGCCGCCGACACTGCGAAGTTCGGTCAGCCGGAAATCAAGCTGGGCATCATGCCGGGTGCCGGCGGCACACAGCGGCTTCCGCGCGCAGTCTCCAAGGCGAAAGCGATGGATCTCTGCTTGACCGCCCGCTTCATGGACGCTGCCGAGGCCGAGCGTGCCGGATTGGTCTCGCGGGTGATTCCCGCGGCTTCGCTGCTTGACGAGGCGGTGGCTGCGGCCGCGACCATCGCTGAATTCCCGTTGCCGGCGGTGATGATGATCAAGGAATCGGTTAACCGCGCATACGAAACGACGCTCGCAGAGGGCGTGCATTTCGAGCGACGCCTCTTCCATTCGCTCTTCGCTACGGAAGATCAGAAGGAAGGGATGGCCGCGTTCGTTGAGAAGCGCAAACCGGTTTTCAAGCATCGTTAATACGCTTGTCAAAATAACGCTTGCAAGGGGCCGTTTGGCTCGCTAGAATCTCGCTCTTTCGTGCTTCGGACGCCGGGGCACGGGAAGTGGGAGAGCCAGCAGTGGCAAGGCTTTGCGCGAGGCGGGCAGGTTCAGGAAGTTAGAAAA
>NZ_CAJNBA010000009.1:0-173836 GCF_905220735.1 Paraburkholderia aspalathi | reverse complement strand
TAGCGAGTCGGTCCCACCCCTTCCCATCCCGAACAGGACCGTGAAACGACTCCACGCCGATGATAGTGCGGATTCCCGTGTGAAAGTAGGTAATCGTCAGGCTCCCCAGCAAGTCCAGAAACCCCACCCCGCAAAGGTGGGGTTTCTGCGTTTACGGCTCTGAATTCAGTGCCAAGACTCTGGCGCCGTAGTGAGCACGCGCGCGGACTCTTAACTCTTGTTCCCAACCCGCGGGATAACGCACCTCCATTCCGAGAGGCGCGTCACGAAAACACTGCCGCTATCTGGCACGCCATAGATACCGCTACAAACGGCCTGCCACTTCGTTACCTACGTTGTACCTTCCACAGGCGCGGCCTGCTCGTCAGCTAAAAAACTGCGTCAGTGCGCGGCGACATCTCCGCCCCCAATGCTGGCCGCACGAACAGGCACCGCGTCATCGGTTGCATCCATCTGACCAACTTCCGCAAGTAACGCCTCGTCGCGTGCAATCACCTTCGGCAGATGCGTGCGTAGGAACTCAACCCACGTTCGCGTCTTCGCATCGACGAACTTGCGTGACGGATACAGCGCGTACACATTCATCTTCTGCAGCGTATATTCAGGCAGCACGCGAACTAACGTCCCGTCCCGCAGTCCGGCAATCGCCGCATAGAGCGGCACCATACCGATGCCCATTCCCTCGCGAATCGCGACGATCAGCGATTCCGCAATATTCACTTGCACGGGTCCGTTCACTTCCATCATCTCGCTGCCGTTGGGGCCGTCGAGCACCCATTCGTAGGCCGGAAATGCTGGTGTGTGCAAGATCAGGCACTCGTGATGCGCGAGGTCGCTCGGCTTCTGCGGCGCGCCATGAGCGCGCACGTAAGCAGGCGATGCGCACAAGATGCTGAACGTTGTACCAAGCGGGAGCGACACGAGGTCGGAATTCGGCAGAGTTGAGGCGCCGATAACAGCGACGTCGGCGCTGCCTTCGAACAGGTCGGGCATGCGCTGCGACAACGTCAATTCAACGGTCACTTCGGGATAAAGCGCGCGATACCGGGAGATGGCCGGCAGCACGTAATGCTGGCCGATACTGGCAAAGCTGTGCATCCGCAAAGCGCCGGCAGGGCGTTCGTGGGCGCAGCTTGCTTCTTCTTCCGCCGTGTCGACATCTGCAAGGATCTGCTGAGAGCGTTTCAGGTAACGCTCCCCCGCTGTGGTGAGCGCGAGCCTGCGTGTCGACCGGTTCAATAAGCGCGTACGCAGATGCGCTTCGAGTTCGGAGACCGCACGCGACATCGCGCCAGTCGTCGAATTGAGCGACTGCGCGGCGGCGGTAAAACTACCGGCTTCAACCACGCGCACGAACACTCGCATATTTTGTAGCGTATCCATCGATCCTTCTATTTCACGGCAGAAGCCGTATTGTCCGCCTGTCCCGCAAGCCCATTGTTGTTCATTCTGGAAGGGACGTTCCGCGCCCGTCCTATTAATACGCGCAGCGCATGCTCTTACAATCGGCGCCTTGCCTGCTGGTGTGCGCAGCGTTCACCGGGGTTTCTTTTAGCGACAAACCGGGACGCGTTGCTTTCTGATGATGAGACGCCAACATGCGATCAAACCGACGGCGGATTCTCGCTGGCAATGGCGCGTCATATTGCCGGCGCTCAGTCCGGCCGTTCGCGACTGGGCGAACAGCGACGGTCTGATCTGGTTGCATCTGCTGAAAACGGTCACTGCGGGTTTGCTGGCGCTGGGCATTGCCATGTTGCTGGATCTCCAGCAGCCGCGAATCGCGATGACCACGGTGTTCGTGCTGATGCAGCCGTTCAGCGGCATGGTGCTCGCCAAGAGTTTCTACCGGATTCTCGGTACCGCGGTGGGGACGGTCGCTGCCCTGGTGCTCGGCGCGTTGTTCGTCCAGCAGCCCGAGTTGTACATGCTCGGCATGATCGGCTGGGTAAGCGCCTGTATCGCGGCAGCGGTCCGGTATCGGCATTTCAGATGGTATGGCTTTGTGCTGGCAGGTTATACCGCCGCTCTGATCGGTATTCCGAATGTCACGGCGCCTCACGACCTGTTTCTGGCCGCGCTCACGCGCGCGGCCGAAGTGGCGGTCGGTATCTTGTGCTCAAGCGCAGTCAGCGCGTTGATCGTGCCGCAGCGTTCCAGCCTTGCGCTGCGGCGCGCACTTCACCTTCGATATACAAATTTTACTGCGTTCGCTGCCGAGGTGTTGGGCCGTGGAATCGACCGTCGTCAATTTGAGCGGCGCTTTGCGGACCTGGTCGACGAGATCGTCGGCTTTGAGGCGACGCGAACATTTGCTGCCTTCGAGGATCCAGCCATGCGCTCGCGCAGCCAGCATCTCGGCCGTCTGAACGGCGAGTTCATGGACGCATGCGCACGACTGCATGCACTGCACCAGTTGCTTAAACGTCTACGCGCAAACGGCCCGAACGGCACAGTCGATGCCATCACGCCGTACTTCAGCGAGCTGTCGGCACTGTTGGCATCCACCGGGTCTGCAGATGCAGATGCCGATGCAGCGCACGTAGCCGCTGGTTTGCGGCTCTTTCAGGCGAGCTTGCCAAGACGCGTGCGCGAAACGAGACGGCCACTGGAAGCAGCTCCAGCCGAATCGCTAGCGGACTTCGATACTGCTGCGGAACTGCTATATCGATTTGTCGATGAATGGATCCGCTACTCCGAGACTTACGCGTCTTTGGCGCGGCACAAACCGGGAGCCGGGCAGCGTACTGCCGGCTGCTACGTGAGCAGAACGAACGGCTTTGTGGTCGCGTTTACCTTTGCCAGGTCGGCGGCGGCGATGGCGATCGTCAGCTGGTTCTGGATTGCCACGGACTGGCCGAGTGGTGGTCTCGCAGTGATCGGCGCGGCGCTGGTTTGCGCGTTGACGTCGACCGCGCCGAACGCATCGAAAATGGCCGTGCAGATGGCAGTCGGTGCAGTGCTGGCGACTATGACCGGCTACCTTTTTACGTGCTACGTGTATCCGAATATCGACGGCTTTCCGCTGCTTTGCGCAACGCTCGCTCCGGTGCTTGCACTCGGCGCCTTCATCGCATCGCGCAAACTCTCGGCGGGGTATGGCATCGGTTTCTCGGTGTTCTTCTGCCTGCTTGCCGGACCGGACAACGTCGTCACGTATGCGCCCGATCTGCTGATCAACAACGGTATCGCGATCACGGCGTCGCTATTGCTCGCAGCGATCGTTTTCTCAGTGGTGTTCCCCGCGAACATGCCGTGGCTCACGGAGAGAATCAAGGGCGATTTGCGCGCGCAAGTCGTGTCTGCGTGCAAGGACGAACTTCCCGGACTCAATCAGCGCTTTCAGTCGAGCACTCACGATCTGGCCTCGCAGTTACGCATGCTACTGACGCGGCGCTCCCGACGCCGCCGTGATGCGTTGCGCTGGATGCTCGTCACCCTTGAAGTGGGGCACGCCGTGATCGATCTGCGCAACGAAGTGGCGCGTGCGGGCTACGCGCAGGCCCTTCATCCGCACTGGAACAGCGGTCTCACCCGAACTTGCGACGACCTCGCGCGGCTTTTTGCGCGACCGGACGTGCGTGCTCTCGAGCGCGCGCTCGTATCCGTGCGCTCGGCCACGTGGATCGCGCAGGACCTGCTGGAAACCGTCCACGCCGACCGCGGCCAGCGACACGATCTGCAACGCATCCTGAGTTGCCTGCATTTCATCCGCACGGCGTTGCTCGACGAAGACGCGCCTTTCAATACGCGTTGACCCGTGCGTCGGATCGGGCGTGCGCCCCGATCCTTCTGCCAGATGGAAAGGTCCCTTCTGTCCAGCCCCGTTTATCTGTGTAGGTGGCAGTCATATAGTTTCTTCACCGCCGCGCAGTCCCCAAAAGGGACTCCCTGCGGAACGGAATCGTAAGAACTGGAGAACGAAATGAATGTGTTGAAGATTGCCCTGATTGCCTGCACTTTGTCCGCTGCTGTCGCTCATGCACAGACGGCGCCTGCCGCCCAGGAAGAACAGGTCGCACAGGCGAATGCACCGCGCGCGAACAGCGTCGCTGAGCAACGCCGTGTCGCAGTACCGAAGGCCAAAGCTGAAGAGTGCGTAGGGCCCGTGAGTTTCTGCAATATTTTCTTCGGCAGCTAAGCAGCGCCGCGCGCAACACCAGCAGTACCTGTAAGACCTGTCGCGAGAATGTTGCACGCGACGAAACGCCTGGCCGCGACGCCGTCCCATCGAGACGTTGCGGCTGGTGCGACAAACTGGCTACTGAGCGAAGCACACCGCAGACGTGCGCACCGGTAGACTGGACGGGTGAATATGGAGAGACTCGATTTCATGTACCAGGACCGGATTCGTTGCTCCGCGTTGCGCGGAAAAATCACTTCAGCCGCCGAGGCGGCGCTTCTGATTCAGGACGGCATGCGCGTCGGCGCCAGCGGCTTTACGCGCGCGGGCGACGCCAAAGCTGTTCCGGTCGCACTTGCCGAGCGGGTCCGTCAGGAAGGCAAGCCGCTACAAATTACATTGATGACCGGCGCATCGCTCGGTCATGACGTGGATCGCATGCTCACTGAGGCGCATGTATTAGCGCGCCGCTTGCCGTTTCAGGTCGACAAGACCCTGCGCGATGCGATCAACCGCGGCGAAGTCATGTTCGTCGATCAGCATCTGTCCGAAACCGTCGAGATGCTGCGCGCGAATCAGCTCGGCAAACTTGACATCGCCATTATCGAAGCCACCGCGATCACCGAAACTGGCGGCATTGTGCCGACCACTTCAGTCGGCAACTCGGCCAGCTTCGCGATCCTCGCCGACAAGGTCATCGTCGAAATCAACCTCGCCCAGCCGCTCGCCCTCGAGGGACTGCACGACATCTGGATTCCGGGCCGCAGGCCGAATCGCGAACCACTGCCGATCGTGCGCCCGCAAGACCGTATCGGAACGCATGCCATCGAAATTCCGCCAGAGAAAATCGCGGCGATTGTGATCACTGACAAGGCGGACAGTCCGTCCACGGTGTTGCCCGCGGATGCGGAAACCGAACTGATTGCGCGCCATCTGATTGAATTTTTCCAGCACGAAGTCGCATCTGGGCGCATGCCCCCGCAATTGCCGCCGTTGCAGGCTGGCATCGGCACGATTGCCAATGCGGTGCTGGCCGGTTTCGTCGATTCGCCTTTCGACGCCTTCGAAATTTACTCAGAAGTACTGCAGGATTCGACCTTCGATCTAATGGACGCCGGCAAGGTGACGTTCGCCTCGGGTGCGTCGATCACGTTGTCGGCCGCGCGTCAGGCGCAAGTGTTCGGTGAACTCGAGCGCTATCGCGATCGTTTGGTGCTGCGCCCGCAGGAGGTCAGCAACCATCCTGAAGTGATTCGCCGGCTCGGTCTGATCGCGTTGAATACCGCATTGGAATTCGACATATACGGCAATGTGAATTCCACGCACGTCGGCGGCACGCACATGATGAACGGCATTGGCGGCTCGGGCGATTTCGCGCGCAATGCGTCATGTGCGATCTTTGCGACGAAGTCGATGGCGAAGGGCGGCCGTATTTCGAGTGTGGTGCCGATGGTGCCGCACTGCGACCACAACGAGCACGATGTGGACGTGGTGGTGACGGAGCAGGGTCTGGCCGATCTGCGCGGATTGGCGCCGCGGGAACGCGCTACGCTGATCATCGAAAACTGCGCGCATCCGCTCTATCGCGATCTGCTTCGCGACTACTATCGGGATGCCTTGCAATGGGGTGGACAAACGCCGCATCGGTTGGACCAGGCTTTCACCTGGCATACGCGGCTGCGTGATGCCGGCTCGATGTTGCCGACAGTAGAGGCGTCTCTCTAAATACTAAATAAAACCGGCGTCAGGTGGCATTCGCTCCCGACGCCGTAAGACATCAGGTGCTGCGCTCAGGTGCCGCGCCGGACGAGCCGGATAAGAAACAGCAGAATAACGGCGCCGATCACAGCGGTAATGATCGAACCGATCCAGCCGCCGCCGAGCGAAATGTGCAACACACCGGCAAGCCAGCCACCGATGAATGCGCCGACAATCCCGACGATGATGTCGACGATCAGACCGAAGCCGCCGCCCTTGACGAGCACGCCGGCCAGCCAGCCGGCGATCGCGCCAATGATGAGCCATGCAATGATGCCGTGTTCCATATTCGAGACTCCATGGTTGAGTGTGAAAAAATCACGGTGACAGAGCTTAGTCGAAGGTTATGGGACAGTCCATATTCAGGACGCGGAATTAACATTGTCTGAATCTATTGCAAGCTAAGTGTAGACGATGCGCGTGAATATGGGGGGAGCTTACGCAAGGTGACTCACTCCGGCGTCGGCTCCGCATCTTTAGCCGTCCAGCTCACGCTCGATACGCTCTTTTCCATGCTGATGCGGCTCGCCATCTGTTCGAGCTTCGGCTGATCTTTCGGATGCAGCTTCAATGTTGCGGTAACGCGAATGCGTCCCGTATCGTCTTCGAGGTCTTCGCTCGTCAGACTCTGGAACGACAGCGGTGTCGAATACATTGAGTTGGACACGGCGGTGCGAATGTGAATTTCATCGGCCTCCCGGCAAACGATCGTCAGCACATACTCGCGCACGAGGTCGGCGTCCGAAACGGGCGCCGCGTTGATGGCACGGCTCACTTCACGCAGCACCGTATTGGTCAGCAATACGACCGCGGTACCGGCGAGGGCCGGGCCGTAGTGCCCCGCACCGCACAATACGCCGACCGCCGCCGAGCACCACAAGGTCGCGGCGGTGTTGATTCCCTGAATGGAGCCCTTGTCGCGCATGATCACGCCGCCGCCGAGAAAGCCGACGCCGGAGACGACATACGCGGCAATCTGGGTGATACCGGCGGTGCCGTTGCCGGTCAGCACGCCGAGCGTGACGAACAGGCACGCACCGCTGGCGACCAGTGTGATGGTGCGAAGGCCGGCGTTGCGCTGGCGCATCTGCCGCTCGAGGCCGATCGCGACCCCGCAACTGAAGGCGGCAAAGAGCCGCAAGACGAATTCAATTGTCATCGTTAAGAAAGGTTGAGGCGCGTGTTCGCACAGTGTGAACCCTACGCGTGACAGCATCACGTATCCGCAGGGGAAGCGCGAACGCGATCAGGCGTGACAAGGCATGCGAGCCGGGGCTCGCGGCGAAAAAGTCGTGGAGCGTGCGCAAGGCATCGGGCCATGCGGCGCTTCACTTCCAGCAATAGGGGGTAAAAGCGACGTGCACCGTCGGGCCCGAAGGCAAGACGGCGACAGGGCAAAGGCTGACGCGGAAATCTTGCCGATCAGGCGATCGGGCGAATCGAAGCTCGACTGGTACTACTGCTACTGTCCAAGATCGTGATTCCGGTTAAATGAACTGGGCGAATTTTAGGCAGCTCTGCAAAGTTAAGTCAAGCCGGGATGAGGCAGGGTGGCGGAATGCGCTGTGCGTCACTTACTGAATCTTCCTCGGTAAGATCAGAATTTTCCTCGCATAAATACGGACTCCGAATATTGACGAGGTCCATCCCGGAAAACACACTGTTCGAACACTTCGAAACACGTGGTGTGGTTCTGGTGCTCAATCCACGTTTCACTTCCAAGGATTTCGCCTGGATTTTTTCGGTTGCCCTTGTGCGGTACTTTGCGCATCCGATCTGCACCATGTCGTCTCTTTTCCGCTGTTCACCCAATTGAGGAATGTATGAAAGAAAAAGCTCTCGGCGTTATTGCCGGCGCATTGATTGCTGCGGCTCCGCTCGTGTCGTTCGCCGCCGGTTTGCCCGCGCCGTTTGAAGGCAGCAGCACGCTGCAGGCGGATGGTGTCGTGAAGTCGATCGATCAGGCAAAACAATCGGTGACCGTGCTCGATGCACAGGGTGGCGAAGCTTCATTCAACATCACCGATACGAGCAACCTCGCGCAGATCAAGCAGGGTGGCAAGGTCCACATCCGGATGATGCGCAACGCCATGGTCAGCGTGACGCGCGGTGCTGACGGCCACGGCGCGGCTGTTCAGCCGGTACAGCAGAACACCGTGCAGAACGTGACCGCCGAAGTTCAGGCGATTGATCATGCCTCCGGCATCATGGCCCTGAAGGGCCCGAATGGCACGGTGTTCCATATCCAGGGCCGCGAGCCGGCAAAGGTCGCCGGCGTGACGCCGGGTATGCAGGTGTCGGTGGCGTACGCGCCGCAGGTCAGCGTGGCCGTCGCGCCTGCTCAGTAACGCAAACTGGCCGAAGTAGTGCGCCAGTGCCGAAGTGCGGATGTCCTTTGCGGACGTCCGCGTTTTTCTTTTGCGATGCAAGCCAGTATGACTTCTATGTGGCGCTATTCGGCACTCTAGCCCAGTGCCTTAGTCGGGTTCACCGGGGACGAGGCGCAATCGTGTGATCTCCGAGGGAGCCCCCAGGCGCTTCGGCGGTCCCCAATAGCCGGTGCCGCGACTCGTGTAGACCCACAGGCCGTTCAGCCGTGCGAGACCAGCCGTGAACGGCTGCTGCAAACGCACAAAGAAATTCCACGGGAAGAACTGACCACCGTGTGTGTGGCCGGATAGCTGCAATGTGAAACCTGCTGCTGCGGCTGCTTCGGCAGAGCGCGGCTGGTGTGCCAGCAGTACTTTGATCAGTACGTCGCCAGGCGCGCCTGCGAGGGCCGCAACCGGGTCGCTGCGATGCAACGGGTCATGATGGCCCGCTGAGTAATCAGTCACCCCGGCAATCACGGCGCGCGCGCCGTCGTGGTCCACGATCACATGCTCGTTAAGCAGAACGGTTAAGCCCAGGCGTCGGAATTCATCGATCCAGGCGTTCGCGCCGGCGTAATACTCATGGTTGCCGGTCACGAGGAATGCGCCGTGACGCGCACTGAGTCGCGACAGGGGCTGTGTGTGTCTGGTCAATTGCGGCACGCTGCCGTCCACTACATCGCCGGTGACGGCAATCAGATCCGGCTTCAGACGATTCACCGCGTCGACGATCGCGTCCACATAACGGCCTTTGATGGTCGGGCCGACGTGGATATCGCTGATCTGGACGATCGTGAAACCGTCGAGCGCCGGCGGCAGATCGTCGATCGGCACCTCGATCGTCACGACCTTGGCGCGGCGCCGTGCGTTGAACAGGCCGACGAGTGTCGAGAGCAGCGCAAGCAGTGGTACCGCGGCAGCCGACCCGACGCGCCAGTGCGCGATTGCGATCGTGTTCGGCCAGATTGCATCGACGGTGAGCAGTGAGGCGAGCGCCAGGTCGCGCGCGAACGTCAGAACCAGTAGCGAGGAGAAGAAGCCCATCGCCAGCAGGCCGACCCACGCGAGGCGGTCGCTGAGCGGCTGCTGTTTGATGGTGCGCGCCAGCATGCCGAGCGGGATCAGAAAGATCGACAGCACCAGCCACAACGCGCACAGCCACCGGCCGGTGACGCTGACCGGCATGTCGGGAATCAGTCGAAAACCGACGTAGATATGCAGCAGGATCCCAATCAGGATGAAGCGAACAAGAAACGATGAGCGGCGCATAGAGAGGATAGGGGCGGGAAGGGGCCGGCACGAGCGGAGCAACGGCGGCGGCTCGCCAACCGCAAGCATGAAATAGCGGACGAGCCGGATCATTCTACCGGCATGTGCAACCCCTTGCCGACGGCGCCAGAATTGCTTCCTGGGTTGGCCGACCAAGTCCATGTTTGATGCAGCAAGCGGATACCGCAACGCAGCAATTCTCGTTGTCGCACGCCGTTGTCTGAACTGCAGCGACGCTCTAATTAAATGGGCTTTGAATTGTGTTTCGCGTGCACTATTCTCAAATAGAACCGGCTCGTCTAAGGGCCATCGCGGCCCAGCGGCGGTTCGTTTTGTCCTCGGTTGAGGGTGAGGCAGGAGGCGCATCATGAAACTGCTTGGATCGGGCCATCACGTACGCCACGGACTTCATGGACATCACGTCGGACGAGAGGGCAGCCACGTCATGCTGCCGCTGGTGGGCATATCGCTGATGGCGCTCGCGTTGTACTTCGGCGTGCGCGACATCGACTTCTCCGAACTGGGCAAAAACGCGCTATTCGACGTTGTGATGGTATGCGTTGCACTCGGCATCGCAGGACTGTTCGGCGTCGTCGGCGCGTGGTTACGTTCGGGTGGCGACGACGCCGATGAAGGCTTTTGCTTTATCGGCGCGGTGATCGGCGCAGTGGTGTTCTACGTGGCGCTCCTCAGATAAACGCACCGGCGGCTTAATGGCTGTCAGACGATCAGGGCGGCTTCGTCGAAGGAGAAGCGCGGGCTGCGCGGGAACAGCTTCGACGGGTCGCCATAGCCCAGATTGATCAGGAAGTTCGCCTTCACGGTTGTGCCGGCGAAGAAGGCCTCGTCGACTTTGGCGGCGTCGAAGCCCGACATTGGACCCGTGTCCAGACCGAGCGCGCGCGCGGCGAGAATCAGATAGCCGCCTTGCAGCGTCGAATTGCGAAAGGCCGTATCCGCAATCGCCTTGTCGTTGCCGGCGAACCAGCTGCGCGCGTCGGCATGCGGAAACAGTTTCGGCAGATGTTCGTAAAACGCCATATCCATCCCGACGATCACCGTGACCGGCGCCGCCATCGTCTTCTCGAGATTGCCCGCCGACAAAGCTGGGCGCAGCTTTTCTTTGCCTTCGGGCGTTTTCACGTAGACGAAGCGGCCGGGGCTCGAATTGGCCGAGGTCGGACCAAGCAGCACGAGCTCGGTGAGTTGCTTGAGCACGGCATCGTCGACTGCTTTAGCCTGCCAGCCGTTATGCGTGCGCGCTTCGCGAAAGAGCTGATCGAGAGCCTGATCGGGAAGAATCATGGTGGTAGCCTCTTGAAGTAGCGGAGTTAGAAATCCGGATGACAGCGCAAGCCACAGGCGTGAGCGTTGTCGTCATTGCCGCCATAATAGCCAAGGTTCTAATTCGCGCATGTATCGCACGCGCAATCGCATTCAGGCAATTTCATGGTGGACCTTTTCGATGACCTTCCAGCGCCCGACGTGGACTGGTATCCCGAGTGGCTCGCGCCCGAGGCCGCGGCACACGCTTTAACTCAACTCATCGGCGAAGTGGAGTGGCGTCAGGACATGATGGGCACGCCAGCCGGGCGCGTGCCGCTGCCGCGGCTGACGGCCTGGCAGGGTGAGCAGGATGCAGTCTACGTTTACTCCGGCATTCGCAACGTGCCACAACCGTGGACCCCGACTGTCACCGAACTTCGGATCGCCGCGGAAGCAGCTTGCCACGCGCGCTTTAACAGCGTGTTGATCAACCGCTACCGCAGCGGCACTGACAGCATGGGATGGCACGCGGATCGCGAGCCTGAGCTCGGCGCCCAGCCGGTGATTGCGTCGATCAGCTTAGGCGTCGCGCGCACTTTCGACTTGCGGCACAACAAGACAGGCGCCGTGCAGTCGTTTTCGTTGAAAGGCGGCAGTTTGCTAGTCATGAAGGGCAACACGCAGGCCGACTGGCGGCATCGCGTGCCGAAGGAGCCGCGCGTGGCCGGCGAGCGGATCAATCTGACGTTTCGCTGGGTGACGCCGCGCGGGGCAATTCGCTAGCTTGCGGGCTAGCCGTAAGCCGCGCGGCTTCTGGTCCGAAAGCCCAGAAACCCACCCAAAAGGGCGGCCCCCACTCGCTGCCAGGCCCGAAGCCGCATCGAGCACTTAAGCGCATATAAAGCATCGCCAACGCCACGTTCAGTCATCGCCGATGTTCGAGCAAACCCAGCAGCATTGCCCACGTCCACGGCTACTGCCGATACCGCCCGCTATACCAGAATTGGTATCGCCGACGCGAATCATATGATTGGACGGTTAACGCCCCAGACACTACGCTACATCACGATCCACGCACCGTGAGGGCCGCAAACATCGGGCGGGTTCGATGGATCGCCGACACAACAACGATCAGGAGACAGTCATGGCGAATACACGACGCGCCGCATGTCGTGCGTTGGGCGCGCTCGCGCTTTGCTCGAGCATCGGCGCACTGGCGCTCACAGCGCCGGGCGCATACGCGCAGGACAAACAGATCACCCTCGGCTTCGCCCAGGTCGGCGCCGAAAGCGCATGGCGAACCGCCAATACCGAATCGGTGAAGTCCGCGGCGGCGGATGCGAAGATCAAGCTCAAATTCTCCGACGCCCAGCAAAAGCAGGAAAACCAGATCAAGGCGATCCGCTCCTACATTGCGCAGAAAGTCGACGTGATCGCGTTCTCGCCGGTCGTCGAATCCGGCTGGGAGCCGGTGCTGCGCGAAGCTAAAGCCGCAAAAATTCCTGTGATCTTGACGGACCGCAACATCGACGTAAAAGACACGTCGTTGTACGTGACGATGATCGGCTCGGACTTCATGGAAGAGGGCCGGCGCGGCGGTCATTGGCTGGCCGATCACTATAAGAATGATCCGGGCCCGATCAACATCGCGGAACTGCAGGGAACGGTCGGCTCGGCGCCGGCCAACGACCGGCATTCAGGCCTGATCGAAGTGATCAAGAGCGATCCCAAATTCAAGATCATTGCGTCGCAAAGCGGCGACTTCACACTTGCCGGCGGCAAGCAGGTGATGGAAGCATTTATAAAAACTTATGGAAATAAAATAAATGTAGTTTATGCGCATAACGACGATATGGCGCTCGGTGCCATCCAGGCGATGGAAGAGGCCGGCATGCATCCGGGCAAGGACATCACCGTCGTCTCGTTCGATGCAACCAAGGGCGGCTTCCAGGCGATGGCCGCGGGCAAGATGAATGTCGATGTGGAGTGCAGTCCGCTGCTGGGGCCGCAACTGATGTCGGCGGTCAAGGACGTGGTGGCCGGCAAGCCGCTGCCCAAGCGCATCCTGACGGAAGAGACTGTCTTCCCGATGAGCGTCGCGGCGCAGACTTTGCCGACGCGCAAGTACTGAGGCGGAGTGTGATGGCTAATTGATTAGCCATCCATACGATAGACGCAGAGCATAAGCGAAGTACGGACAGATCGTACGGGTTTCTCCAGTGGTGCCTGACCGCCTGACTGCTTCGGCAGCGGGCGGTCTCTTTTCCGCAGAATCAGGTCGCGCCGAACCGAGCCAGCCTGAGCCCATCCGACCAATGCACCGCCGATCGAGCGAGGTCTATGACGCATCCCGCATCGGAACCCAATCCGCCGGCCATGAAGGCCGTCACAGGCGACGCTCGCGACGGCGCCGCCTCGAATGCACTCGAACCCATTCTGGCCACTACCGGTGTCAGCAAGACGTTCCCGGGCGTGAAAGCGCTGCAACAGGTCGACTTTCGCCTGTTTCCCGGCGAGATTCACACGCTGATGGGGCAGAACGGCGCCGGCAAATCCACCCTGATCAACGTACTGACCGGTGTAGTCGCGCCTGACGCCGGCACGATCCGCCTCGGTGGCGAGATCGTCGCGTTTGCGTCGCCGCAGGAGGCGGAAGCGGCCGGCGTGCGCACGCTGTATCAGGAAGTGAACCTGTGCCCGAACCTGTCGGTGGCGGAGAACATCTTTGCGGGCCGGCAGCCGAAGCGTTTTGGCGCGATCGACTGGCCCGACATCAAGCGGCGCGCGCAGGCAGCGCTTGCCCGTCTCGACGTGACGCTCGACGTCACCCGGTCGCTCGACGCCTATCCGATCGCCGTGCAGCAGATGGTGGCGATCGCGAGGGCGCTGTCAGTCGACGCCCGTGTGCTGATCCTCGACGAGCCGACCTCGAGTCTCGACGACGGCGAAGTCGCACAGCTTTTCAAAATACTTCGGCATCTTAAACAATCGGGAATCGCCATTCTGTTTGTTACGCATTTTATCGAGCAGACCTATGCCATCTCCGATCGCATCACGGTAATGCGCAACGGCGAGCGTGAAGGCGAATATTTCGCACGTGATTTGCCGGCCGATCAACTGGTCGCGAAGATGGTCGGCCATGAGCGCATGAGCGCGCGCTTGCGCGAGGCGGCACATGACGGCCACGCTGTTCAGGAAGGGCCAGAGAGCAAGGACGCGGTTCAGCCGTTCGTCGAGTTGCGCGGCGTCGGAAGGCGCGGCACGTTGCAGCCGATCGACCTCGACGTGCAGCCGGGCCAGATCCTGGGCCTGGCCGGCCTGCTAGGCTCGGGCCGCACGGAGACCGCCCGGCTGTTGTTCGGAGCAGATCGCGCCGACAGCGGCACGATCCTGATCGAAGGCCGGCCTGTGCGGCTGCGTTCGCCCCGGGATGCGGTGCGCCACGGCATCGGCTATTGCGCGGAGGACCGCAAGAAAGAGGGCATCGTCGCCGAATTGTCGATCCGCGAGAACATTCTGCTGGCGCTGCAGGCGCGACGCGGCTGGCTGCGCAAGATCAAGCGGCATCGCGCGCAGGAAATCGCGGACATGTGGATCGAACGCCTCGGCATCAAGGCAGCGGACGCCGAACAGCCGATCGGGCTGCTCTCCGGCGGCAACCAGCAGAAAGCGCTGCTCGCGCGCTGGCTCGCCACGAATCCCAAACTCCTGATTCTCGACGAGCCCACTCGCGGCATTGACGTCGCCGCCAAGTTCGACATCATGGACCGCTTGCTAGCGCTGTGCGCGAACGGTCTGAGCATCCTGTTCATTTCGTCGGAGATCAGCGAGGTGCTGCGTGTGAGTCATCGCGTGGCGGTGCTGCGCGACCGTCGCAAGATCGCTGAAGTGGCCGGCAAGGCTTCGAATGAAGACAACATTTATCGACTCATCGCGGGGAGCGGCGAATGAAGCTATCGAACTGGTTCGTGCGCGATGGGGCTGAGCGCCCGTTGATCTGGCCGTGCGTCACGCTGGTGCTCCTGTGCGCCCTGAACCTCCTGGTGAATCCAAATTTTCTTTCGTTGAGGATGCTCGACGGCCATCTGTTCGGCGCGCCGATCGACGTGTTGAATCGCGCTGCGCCACTGGTGCTGGTTGCGACCGGCATGACGCTCGTGATTGCCACGCGCGGCATTGATATTTCGGTTGGCGCGGTGGTCGCGATCGCCGGCGCCGCAGCGGCCACGATACTCGCGACGCAAGCCGCGCCGAGCGCCGGGTTGATCGCACAGGCCCTGGTCGCGGCGCTGATCGTCGGTGTGTTGAGCGGCATGTGGAACGGGTTGCTGGTGTCATTCGTCGGCATGCAGCCGATCATCGCAACCTTGATCCTGATGGTCGCCGGCCGTGGCATTGCGCAATTGCTGACGGCAGGGCAGATCATTCCGATCGGCGCAGCGGGCTATCTGTTCGTCGGCGGTGGGTATTGGCTTGGCGTGCCGTGTTCGGTGTGGATCGCAAGCGTTGCGGTGCTGGCCACCGCGGGGCTCGTTGAAGGCACCGCGCTCGGGCTCTTCATTCGCGCGATCGGCGTCAATCCGGTGGCGACGCGTCTCGTCGGCCTGCGCTCGAAAGCGCTGGTATTCGCGGTGTACGGCTTCTCGGGGTTGACCGCGGCGATGGCGGGCATCCTCATCAGCTCGAACGTGCGCAGCGCCGATGGCAACAACGCGGGCCTGCTGCTCGAACTCGATGCGATTCTGGCGGTGACGCTCGGCGGCACATCGCTGCTCGGCGGCCGCTTCAGTCTTGCCGGCACCGTGCTGGGTGCGTTGATCATCCAGACGCTGACCTATACGACTTATTCGATCGGCGTGCCGCCGGAAGCGACGCTCGTCGTCAAGGCGGCCGTGGTGCTGGCGGTGAGCGTGATCCAGTCGCCCTCGGCGCGCTCGCTCGCCATGTCGCTCTTCAGGCAGCGCGGGGTGGCGCGATGAGACGACTCCTCGAGGCCTGGGCTCATATCGTCGATCCGCGCACCTTACCGATCGCCGTCACTGTCCTGCTGTTTTGCGCGCTGTTCGGTTTCGGCTCGGTGATGTACACCGGCTTTTTCTCGTGGCAAGTGCTGCTCGATCTGCTGGTCGATAACGCCTTCCTGCTGATTGTCGCAATCGGTATGACGTTTGTGATCGTGTCCGGCGGGATCGATCTGTCAGTCGGCTCGGTGGTGGCGCTGACCACCATCGTCGAAGCGGTGTTGTCCGAACACATGCATCTGTCGGTCTGGGTGATCGTGCCGATCGTGTTGCTGATGGGCACGGTGTTCGGCGCGGTACAGGGTGCGCTGATTCACTTTTTCCGTTTGCAGGCGTTCATCGTTACGCTGGCCGGCATGTTTTTCGCGCGTGGCTTGTGCTTTCTGATCACGACGCAGTCGATCACCATCAACGATCCGACGTTCCAGAAGATTTCCGCGTTTCGGCTCAACATCGGCGTCGGTTCGGTGACGGCCAATGTGTTGATCGCCCTCGTCACGCTTGCCGCGGCGATCTATGTCGCGCATTTCACGCGTTTTGGCCGCAACGTGTATGCGATTGGTGGCAATCCGCGCTCGGCGTTGCTGATGGGCTTGCCGGTCGCGCACACGCGGATCGGTGTGTATGCGCTGAGTGGGTTCTGTTCGGCGCTCGGCGGCGCGGTGTTCACGTTCTACGTGCTATCGGGTTATGGCCTGCAAGGGCAGGGTATGGAGCTCGACGCGATCGCGGCGACGGTGATCGGCGGAACCTTGCTGACGGGTGGTGTCGGCTATGTGATCGGTTCGCTGTTCGGCGTCGGCATTCTGGGGACGATCCAGGCGCTGATTACCTTCGACGGCACGCTTAGTTCATGGTGGACCCGCATCGTAATCGGTGCGTTGCTGTGCGCGTTCTGTCTGCTGCAACGGCTGATTGAGCGGCATGCGAAATCGGTGGGGCGTCCGGGTGGCACCGGTGCTGTTGTGACGCCAGGCCGTGAGCACGGTCGCGGCGATGCACCAGCGACGTCCGATTCCCACGTGATCGGACGCGCCCCAGAGCAGGCGTTATAGCGCGGCTTAGGTGCTGAGTTCACGCCCGCGGGTTTCCGGCAACGTCAGCGCGGCGAGGATCACGATACCGTAAGCCGCGGCGGCGAATACGCCGATCGCGTGACCAAGCGTCATGGTCTGCGAGACGTAGCCGATCAGGAACGGAAACGTCGCGCCGACCGCCCGCCCGATGTTGTAGCAGAAGCCCTGGCCGGAGCCTCGAATGCGCGTCGGGAACAGCTCGGTGAGGAACGCGCCCATCCCCGAGAAAATGCCGGACGCGCAAAAGCCAAGCGGGAAGCCGAGAACGAGCATCGTGAGGTTATCGAGCGGCAGTTGCGTGTAGATCAATGCGATCGCACACGAGGCCAGCGCGAACGTGATGAACGCGCGCTTGCGGCCGATCTTGTCGCTGACGTAAGCGCCCGTCAGATAGCCGCAGTACGAGCCGACGATCACCACGCCAAGATAGCTGCCGGTGCCGATCACGCTCAGATGCCGCTCGGTCTTCAGATACGTCGGCAGCCAGGTAGTCACCGCGTAGTAGCCGCCTTGCACGCCGGTCGCGAGAATGGACGCACGCAGCGTCGTCCAGACGATATCGCGGCGGAAGATGTCGAGCAGCGAGGGACGCGTTTGTGCCGCGGCTTGCGCTTCTTTCTGCTGCCGATGCACCTCCGGCTCTTCAACGAAGCGGCGAATCCAGATCACGAATGGTGCCGGCGCAATACCGATCGCGAACAGCACGCGCCACGCGTAATCGGCCGGTATCCATGAAAACACGGCCATGAACAGCAGCGTCGACACGCCCCAGCCGATCGCCCAGCCTGCCTGTACGAGACCCACCGCCTTGCCGCGGTCACGCGGACGGATCACTTCGCCGATCAGCACCGCGCCCGCCGTCCATTCGCCGCCGAAGCCGAGCCCCATCAGTCCACGCGCCCACAGCAACTGCGAGAAGTTCTGTGCCAGCGCGCAAGCCAGTGTAAAAACCGCGAACCAGAGAATCGTGATCTGTAAGGTCTTCACCCGGCCGATGCGATCCGACAGCACACCGGCCGCCCAGCCGCCGAGCGCGGAACTCAGCAGCGTGACCGTCCCGATGAGACCCGCATCGCCGCGCGTAATACCCCATGTCGCGATCAGCGTCGGAATCACGAAGCTCAGGAATTGCGTATCCATTGCGTCGAGCACGTAGCCGATCTTGCAGCTCCAGAACGCACGCTTCTCGCTAACGGAAATCTGCTGATACCACGCAAACGGGTTTTTACCTGTGCCGGGCGCGCTGTAGCGCTCGGCGTCTGCGGTCAACTGCGCTTCGGTTTTCATAGCTGGGCTCCGGTCGTAGTCAGTGGCCGCGTCTTGGTGCGCGGCTTGGGGTGGGACAACTCAAATAACGCCGCGGCTAGAGCATCGCCAGCGTGGTGTTGGGAATGTCGGTGACGAGCATGTGTCCCGGCTTGTGCGCGATTGCAAACGGCAAACGCGCGCTTTCTATCGCGGCTTGCGGTGTGACGCCACAGGCCCAGAACACCGGTAACTCGTCGCTACGCACCTCGACTGCGTCGCCGAAATCGGGCCGCGTAATGTCGCGAATGCCGATCAGCGCGGGATCGCCGATGTGAACCGGCGCGCCATGTACCGCGGGAAAACGGCTGGTGATCTGGATGGCGCGGATTGCGTCGGCGGCTTTCATCGGTCGCATTGAGACCACGCGATTGCCGCCGAACACCCCTGCAGCCACGTTGCGTTCCCGCGTGCGATACATCGGTACATTGACCTGCTGTTCGATATGACGCAGCGGAATACCTTCACGCCGCAACATTTCTTCGAACGAAAACGAGCAGCCGATCGCGAACACCACCAGATCGTCGCGCCACAGTTCGTCGAGGCTGCACACCTCTTCGGCACGTTCGCCGTGGCGGTACACATAAAACGCGGGGACGTCGTTGCGTATGTCGAGATCGGCGCCGAGCGATGGGACACGCCATTCGCCGGGTTCGCCGATGCCGAGCAACGGGCAAGCTTTTGGATTGAGCGTGCAGAAGCGCAGGAAGTCGTCGGCGTATTGCCGGGGCAGGATCGCGAGATTGGCTTGCGCATAGTCGCCGCAGTAGCCTGCGGTCGGCCCGGAAAGACGGCGGCTGCGAATCTGCTGACGAAACTCGGATGGCGTGTAGGACATGAACGGCTTGACTCCAGCTAGGTCCGGGTGACCGATGGGAGCCAGATTAGTAACGCCAAAAATATCCTTCCAGCGAGTTATTCTTGTGTTTCGTTAAATTAAACTTAACAGCGTCGTCGGCGATTTTGCGGCGATGATCGAGTCTTTCGGGTCGCTGTTGGGAGAGCTAATGCAATGAATACCCGCTTTGTCGAAACGTTTCTGACGCTCGCTCGTCTAGGCAGTTTTCGCGCGACCGCCGCTGCCATGCACGCCACGCCCGCCGCGATTTCGCTACGCATCAAAACGCTCGAAGCCGAGTTAGGCGTCGAGTTGATCGAGCGCGACGCCACCGAGTTCCAGCTCACGGCGCATGGCGAGCGGCTGCTCGCGCATGCGCGCTCGGTGGTGCAGGCCACGCGCTCGCTGCAACTGGCCGCACAGGACGAAACCCAGGTGACGAAGCGGCTTCGGCTCGGCGTCATCGAAACGGTGGTGCATAGCTGGCTGCCGGACTACATCCGGATGCTGAACGTCGAGTACAAGCGCATCGTCGTCGACCTGACCGTCGACTCGAGCGCCGTGCTTGGGCCTCGTTTGCGTGCGGGCGAATTGGATCTCGTCATTCAGGTGGAGGAAACCGGCGAGCAGGAAGCGTCGATCGTTTCAAGTTTGCTGGCGAGCTATCCGGTGCGCTGGATCGCGCGCAACGATCTGATTCCGGCGAGTCGCGCGAAACACGTGCAGACGGTACTGCAGAAACCCGTGCTGACGTTCGGCCGTGGCACCGCGCCGCAAGTCGCCGTGCAGGCGATCGTGGAGATGCTCGCGAAGCGCGCCGGTGTGCCGCTTGCGGATACTCAGGTGACCTGTATGCCGTCGGTGGCGGTGATCGTGAAGCTGTTGCGCGATGGCTATGGCATTGCGGCAGTGCCGGCGCTGTTCGTCGAGCCTTTTCTGAGCAGCGGCGAACTGGGGCAATTGCAGGTGCGTCCGCTGCCGCCGCCGATCGACGTTGCGATGATCTACCGCGACGACGCCGACGTTGGCGTGCTAGCGGCATCACGCGTTGCACGCAACGCGTGTGATCAGTATGCGAAGGCGATGGGGCGGCAGTTGATTGAGTGGCGGTGAGGCGGGGCTCGAGTCGGCCGAATGGCCGCGTCTTAAAGTCCATCCATGCTGAGTCGCCTACGCGCCGTGGCGACCAGCTTGTCGAACGAAAAGGCACTTGCGGCAAGCGCGGTGGTATCCGGAAAGTTATCGCGCGCAATGTCCGTCAACACCTGGCCCGGCGGCGCTTCGATCAGCACGCGGGCGCCCATTTCCTGCATCACGGTGAGCGCATCGAACCAGCGTACGGTGTGACGCATATTGGTCGCGAGATCGTCGCGAATGGCCTCTGCTGTGTACAGCGGGCGGCCGCCGCGATTGCCGACATAGGTAGTCTGTGGCGTGTGGAAAGGGATGTCTTTTGCGTAAGCAACGAGTTCGTCCGTGGCATGTGCGAGCAGTTCGCAATGTGACGGCACGCTTACCGCAAGACGGACGGCTTTGCGTGCGCCTGCCGCCAAAGCGCGTTCAATGAAGGTGTCCAGCGCGCTATTCGCACCCGCCATGACGATCTGACGTGGCGCATTGACATTGCCAACGTAGACACGTTGATTGCCCGCATCCGCGTGTTGCGTGGCGAGTGTCTCCAGTTGGTGCTCGGTCAAACCCGACACGGCCGCGAGACCGTAGCCGGATGGGTACGCCGTCTCCATCAACTCGGCGCGTTTGCGAACCATCTTTAACGCGTCGCCAAAGTGAATCGCGCCGCAACTGACCGCCGCCGCGTACGCGCCCACCGACAAACCCGCGCTGATCTCCGGCAAGAGCTGTTCCTCTGCCAGTGCCCGCGTGATCGCCACGCCCGCGACGGTCAAACCGATCTGAACGGCTACGGTTGAGCGCAGGGCGTCTGGCGTGTCGAGGGTGAGTACGTCGATGTCGAGCACCTGAGACGCTTCTTCGAGTGTGCCGGTCACGGTGTGATGCTGCGGCAGACGGTGCAGAAATCCGTCCGACTGCGCGCCCTGGCCGGGAAACAGAAGGGCCAGCATCAGGGATTGCCGTGAGCGGGCGCCCACGGATCGCTAACCAGCTGCGGCCCGCGAGCATGGCGCGCCATTACACGTGCCTTGTCCGCTGCCCACTCGGGCAGCGCAACGCCGCCTGCGGGCGTTTCCAGTTGCACATCCACACGAATGCCGGCGCGTTGCGCAGTCGCTTGAAGATAGTCCAGCAACTGAATAGCGGCGTGACGCGGAAGTTTATCCGGCGCGCGAATCAGCAGATCGAGATCGCTCGAGAACGTGACCGTGGGAGTCTGCGTTGCCAGCTCAAAACCTGCGCTGCCGGTTGGGCCCCAATCGAATCCGACCAATGCACCGGCCGTGTCGCGTCGTAGTGCAGCAAGGGTCGCGAAAGTCGGCAACGCATTGCGCGACGCAAGCGGGCTGCGTCGCGCCAACGCTTCCGGCGGCACGGCGATTTCAATATCGTCCCGGTGCACCCACGTGCCGTAACGCTGCGATCGCTCCGTACCGCGCAAGCCGATCGCCACGAAGCCGTCAGCGGCCAGTGCGCGTCGCACAACCGCATACGGCGCGCGCTCGAAAGCCCGACGAACCCATGCCGGCTCGCCGTCAAACTGTGGCAAGCGGTGCAAGCGCAGCAGATCATGCGGCTGCCAGCGCGCGTCGAACGACAGCGCGTGATCGGCTGCAAACGGCGGCGCTGCGCAGACCTGCATTACACGGCATCCCATTGTTCGGCGAGACGCCGCCGCACTTCGATCGACGCCGCGCGATTCTTTTGAGCCGCAGCCGATTCCAGGCGATGCGACAGATCGCGGCCGCCAGCGCGCGCGCTGCGGATCTGTTCGGTCAACACCTGACGCACGCGCTCGATTTGCGCGGCATCGGGCGCGTCGGCGTCGATGCCTTCGATCAACTGATCGAGCAGGCCAAGCTTGGCGAACGACGCCATCGAGTAGGACATCGGCACAATGGTTTCGCCGAGCGCGTCGAGTGCTTCGACGGTGCGCCGCGTAACGCGTGCGGCCGCTTCCTTGCCCATTGCATGAACCATCGTGCCCGGCGCGTCGAGTGCGACGATCCGGTTGGCCTGATAGCCGTGCGCGAGGAACGCGCCCGACATAGCCGGCCCAACGATCAGCGCGATCACGGGATGCCCGGCATCGCGCGCCGATGCATACGCATCGACCGCGGCGGCGCAGGCGAGGTGAACGCCGAGCATCTCTTCGCGGTAACCGTACGCCTGGCTTTTCACATCGACGATCGCGACGATCGGGCGGCGCGTACCGCTCACTTTGTCCTGCGCGATGACCTCGCGTACAGCGCGTGCGAGCAGCCAGCCTTGTTCGAGACCGACGACGTTATCGGTCGCACGCGGAAAGCGATTGTCGGGGTCGGGGACGACCGCAATGAAGTGCGCGGTCTCGCCGCCGAGCGACGCGTCGCCGCTCCATACAGGCGCTTTACCGGACGTTTCACCGGCAAGTGCATGGAACCAGCGCGCGCCGCGGCTGAGGGTGGCATCGCTCATGCCTGCTCCTTGCGCGCGTTGTTCTGCGCATGTGGGTTGTACACGTCACGCATCGTTTCCGGCGTCACGCTGGCCGGGTCGATTCGCGCGAGACGGTTGAGAAAGACGTCGACCTGTTCGCTGCGATGTGCAGCCGGCAGCCCTTGAATGAATGCTGAGCGCACGGCGGCGCGCACCGCGTCGGCATCGTCGTCGACCAGTTGATCGGCGAGCGCGGTCGCATCCCGTTGTTCGCCGCCAATCAACTGCCACACGCGGCGCCGATCGCTCGCGTCGAGTTCTTCGATACCGGCTTCCTGTTCGATCACTTCGGGGCCGTTCATGCCGAGCCGTCCCTGCTTCGTCACGACGAGATACGAGCACAAGGCCGCCGCGAGCGACATACCACCAAAGCAGCCGACCATCCCCGCGATTACGCCGACCACCGGCACATGCCGGCGCAACGCGACGATCGCGGCCTGAATCTCGGCAATCACAGCGAGGCCGAGGTTAGCTTCCTGCAACCGCACGCCACCGGTTTCGAACAGCACGACAGGGCGGACGATCTTGCCGCGTTCGCAGTCGCGCAAGGCCATGTCGAGCGCGGCGGCGATCTTACTGCCCGACACTTCGCCGATGCTGCCGCCCTGGAACGCGGACTCGATGGCAGCGACCACGGCCGGCTCGCCGTCGATGGTACCGCGTGCGATCACACAGCCGTCATCCGCCTGGCAGACGACACCTTGCAGCGGCAGCCACGGCGATTCGATCTTGTCGAATGGTCCAAGCAGTTCGCGGAACGTGCCGGCGTCGAGCAGCGAGCGGGCGCGTTCGCGAGCGGACAGTTCGATAAAGCTTTCGCGCAGCATAGGCGCGGGGTGTGCGGTGGCGACAGTGCTCATGCGGCGTCTCCCTGTTCCGCCGCTTCAATGGCCTCCGCGAGCCGCAGCGCGACGACGCCCGGTGTCGCACCGAAGTCGTTGATTTCGATTTGCGCTGCGCCGTCGTAGCGCGTGAAGAAGCGGTCGAGCACGCTCTTCCAGATGTGGCTGTAGCCGTCGACGCTGGTCCGCACGACCACATGCGCGCTCAGGGCAGCGCTTTTTTCTGACGGCGACAGCAACACTTCCAGATCGCCCGAACCGACCACGCCAACATGCGCGCGAGTCGTGACGGCGCGTTGCGCCGGATAGTCGAAGGTCAGATGTTCCATGAGGCTGAGCTCCCGCCGGCGTCGCGATGCGCCAGCATATCGAGAAAGAGGGTGGCGGCGAGCAGATCGGCTGCACCGCCAGGGGATGCATTGAGGGACAGCAAAGCGTGTTCGAGTGCGGCGAGGGCGGTGTGCCCATCCGGCGTCGAGCTGCCGCCGGCTTGCAGCACGCGGCGCGCGCCGTGTTGCGCGGCGTGCAAACCGGGCAAGCCCGCGCGATGCAGCAGGCAGGTGTCATCGAGCGACGCCATGATCGAGAGCAGGGCGTCGATGCGCGCGGCGTTTTCGTCGACGCCCTGGGCCCGCGCTGCGAGTAAAGCGGGCAAGCCGATTTCGATGACATGCGGGAAACCGTCTTGTGCCTCGCGACGCGCTCCGCCGACCTGATAGCGCTGCCGCGCGCGCTCGCCATGACTATCGGCGGGCGCGGCGAAACGATCGGGGAAGCAGGCAGTCTGCGCGGCGAGTGTGCAGACATCTGACGCTTTCAGACGCGTGGCGCTGCCTGACATCGAAGCACCCGCCACCAGCAGGCCGACGATCCAGATTGCACCGCGATGTGCGTTACTGCCGCCGGTGGCGTGCAGCATGTCCTGCTCGCCCGCGCGGCCGACTTGCGCGAGTTCCGCACGCAATAGCGCGGACGGTTCAGCGCGGCGGCGCGCTGTGCGTGCGAGCGCCGCAAAGGTCGGTTCAAGCGCGTGTGCCGAGCGCAGCATGGTGGCGAGATCGAGGTCGCGATGCGCACCGCTGCCGCGCCGGTCGACCAGCGCGGGTTTCGGCGTGAGTTGCGCTTCCTCGATCAGCGCGGTGACCGCGAAGCGCGCGAGCTGCGCATCGGAGGGTGCTGCCCGTACCCTAAGCGCCGGCCTTTCTACCGTCCCTGTACTTCTCTCAGTCAGCACGGCAGCACGGGACGCGAGTTCCGCCTTCGCCTCCGGCATGGCGTCGGCCTCGCACTCGAGCAAAACAGCGGGCGCCATCGTTACCAGCTCCTGAAGCGGGCCGGCGGCTCGTACAGGCCACCCGACCACGTCACCAGATCGTCGATGCTGCGTGCGGCCAGCAACGAACGCTTCGCTTCACCGCGTCGAATGCCGAGATCTTCCGGATACGCGACGATGCCACGCCGGCGCAATTCGGCGGTTTTCTCCGGCTTCGCGCGCAGCCCGATCGGCGTGACACCGGCTACTGCGGCCAACGCTGCACGCCGCTCATCGATCCCTTCGGCTTTGTGCAGATGCGCGATGCCTTCCTCGGTAACGACGTGGCTCACGTCGTCGCCATAGATCATCACAGGCGCGATCGGCATGCCGCTCTTCGCGCCGACCGCGACCGCATCGAGTTCATCGACGAAAGTCGGCTCGCCGCCTTTCTTGTAGGTTTCGGCCATCTGCACGACCAGCTTCTGTCCACGCGACACCGGACCCTGATCCTTCAGCAGCTTGAGCCATGCTTCGCTCGAATGACGCCGGCCGCGCGGATCGTGGCCCATATTCGGTGCGCCGCCGAAACCGGCGAGACGCCCACGCGTGACCGTCGACGAATTGGCGTCCGCGTCGATCTGCAAGGTCGAGCCGATAAACAGATCGACGCCGTACTGACCCGCCAGTTGGCACAGCACACGGTTCGAACGCAGGCTGCCGTCGTTGCCGGTGAAAAACACGTCGGGGCGCGCTTCGATGTACGCCTCCATGCCGACCTCACTGCCGAAACAATGGATGCTGTCGACCCAGCCCGATTCGATCGCGGGGATCATGGTGGGGTGCGGATTGAGCGTCCAGTTGCGGCAGATCTTGCCTTTCAGACCGAGCGATTCGCCGTAGGTGGGCAGGAGCAATTCGATCGCTGCCGTATCGAAGCCGATGCCGTGATTCAGCGATGTCACGCCGTACGGCTCGTAGATGCCGCGAATCACCATCATCGCGGTGAGCACCTGCAGGTCACCGATATGGCGCGGATCGCGTGTGAAGAGCGGCTCGACGGCGAAGGGCCTGTCTGCCTCTACGACCACGTCGACCCACGAACCCGGAATATCGACGCGCGGCAGCTCATCGACGATCTCGTTGACCTGCACGATCACGATGCCGTGCCGGAACGCGGCGGCTTCGGCGATGGTCGGCGTGTCCTCGGTGTTCGGGCCGGTGTACAGGTTGCCGTGACGGTCGGCCTTTTCCGCGCACAGCAGCGCGACGTGCGGCGTGAGATCGACGAACATCCGCGCGTACAACTCGACGTACGTGTAGATCGAGCCGATCTCCAGTTGCCCGTCTTCGAGCAGTTGCGCGACGCGCAAACTCTGCGGCCCCGCAAACGAGAAATCGACCTTGTGCGCGATGCCGCGCTCGAACAGCGTCAGATGTTCAGGACGGCCGATGCTCGATATCAGCAGATGCACGTCGTGGATTTTTTGCGGATCCACCTTGGCGAGCGCGCGCGACAGGAAGTCGGCCTGTTTCTGGTTGTCGCCTTCGAGGGCGACGCGGTCGCCCGGCTGAATCAGTGTTTCGAGGGCGTCGACGATACGGTTGGTCGGCAGGACGCCGTCTTCCAGCCACGGTGCGATGGCCGCGAGGCGACGGTTCTTTTCGTCGCGGCGCGTGGTCCAGGAGCGTGCGGTAGTGGAAGCTTCGGTGGCTTCGGCGGATCGGTTCATCGGCGGATTCAGCTCCCGGTGGTGGTGCGCGTGCGTCTGGCGCGCGGCTTGGGTTGATTCGCAAGCGCGGCTTCCGCCTGCGCGCGGTCGGTCAGGAAACGATGGAGCAGGTCGCCGGTGCCGAGCAGATGCGCGACAACCAGCGACTGTGCAGCGGGAATATCACGACGTTCTACGGCCTCGAGCAAGGCGGTGTGTTCGTTGTCCGACTCGCCTTTGTACGATGGCAAGCCGAACTTCAGGCGCAGATACCGTTCACCGCGCCGATGCAGCGTGCCGATCATGTCCTCAAGTTGCGGACGGGCAGCGGGCGCATACAGGCTCATATGAAACGCCTCATTGCGCCCGACGTACAACGACGGGTCCGACTCGCGTTCGGCGGCACGGCAGAGGGCGGCGGATTCGCGCAGCGTGGCGGCGGTGTGCTTCGGAATCGCGAGGCCGATGGCGAGGCTCTCCAGCGCGGAGCGAATCTCATAGATTTCGCGCGCTTCATCCGCCGACAACGGCGCGACGGTCGCGCCTTTATGCACGGCGGCTCTCGCCCAGCCTTCGCTTTCGAGCTGGCGCAAGGCCTCGCGCACGGGAATTGCGCTGACTGAGAAATGCCGCGCGATCGCGTCCTGCCGCAGCGGTGCGCCAGGCGCCAGCGTGCCGTCGACAATCGCCGCGCGCAGGGCCTCCGCGATCACACGGGACGTGCTCTCACGGGGTGCCGCCGCGGGTAAAAGCGGGCTGCGCGCCGGGGCATCCAGGGGAAAACCATCTATTGCGTCGCTCATGATATTGAATATTATATATGAAATTGCGCACTTAACAGGCGGGCAAACCCGGAAAATTTTTCACTGCCCGGCGGCCTGCGATGTCCTCTCACCGTTATACGAGGCACATCGATCCGCTAGCAAGCGCGCCATATCGTTGTTCCCTTTATGTAAGCCACGTATGACAACCGCAGGGCCGGAGGAGCATGATGAATTCACTAACCGACCGCACGCCGGTCGTTCGGCGCCGCACGCCGCTCAATCGTTCGCAGATCGCAGGATTTTGGGGAGCATGGGCCGGCTGGACGCTCGACGGGATGGACTCGTTCATCTACGCGCTCGTTTTGACGCCGGCGTTGACTGAATTGTTGCCGCGCTCCGGGTATGCCGCGACGCCGGCGAATGTGGGCCTCGCCGGTTCGATTCTGTTCGCGCTGTTTCTGGTGGGCTGGGGGCTGTCGTTCATCTGGGGACCGCTGGCGGATCGCTTCGGCCGCACCAAGGTACTGGCGGGCACCATTTTCACGTTCGCCATTTTCACGGGACTTGCCGCCACCTCGCACAACGTGTGGGAGCTCGCCATCTATCGCTTCATTGCCGGGGTCGGCATTGGCGGCGAGTGGGCGCTGGCGGGGACTTATGTGGCCGAGTCATGGCCGGAAGATCGCCGCAAGATGGGCGCCGGGTATCTGCAAACGGGCTATTACGCGGGGTTCTTTCTGGCGGCCGCGCTCAACTACACGATCGGCGTGCACTACGGCTGGCGCGCAATGTTCCTGACCGGCGCGGTGCCGGTGGTGGTCGCGATTCTGGTGCTGCTGCGCGTGAAGGAATCGGAGAAGTGGGAAAAGGCGGACGCGAGTGCCGCGCGCGCCAAACCGCTGCGCGAAATTCTCGGGCCGACGTATCGGCGCCGCACGTGGGTTGCGTGCATTCTGCTGACGATCGCGATTATCGGTTTGTGGGCCGGCGCGGTTTACGAACCGTCGGCTGTGATCCAGTTGGCGACGAAAGCCGGTATGGCGAAGAACGATGCGATCCGGACGGCGTCGCTGGCAACCGGCTTGCTGTCGATTTCGACGATTCTCGGCTGTCTCGCGTTGCCGCCGCTGGCTGAGCGGATCGGCCGCAAGAAGACGCTGGCGATTTACTTTCTCGGCATGGCCGTGGCGATTGCCGGCAGTTTCGGCTGGGCGTTTTATCTGCCGAATGGGCTCGCGCCATTTATTGCGTGGCTCTGCGTGCTGGGTTTCTTCGGTGGCAATTTCGCGCTGTTCAGCTTGTGGCTGCCGGAGCAGTTCGAGACCCGCGTACGGGCCACGGCGTTTGCGTTCTGCACGTCGTTCGGACGGTTTGTTGGGGCCGGTGTGAACTTTCTGCTGGGTGCGGCGGTGCTGCATATGCATACGCTGGGCGTGCCGGTGGCGCTCACGGCGCTGGCGTTTATCGTCGGCTTGTTCGTGATTCCTTTTGCGCCGGAGACGAAGGGGGAGGTTTTGCCGCAGTGAGCTGTTTTCACTACGACGACTGAAACGAAAAACCGGGCGCAATGCCCGGTTTTTCGTTTAACGCATCAACGCGTGCAGCACACGCCACGCATTACACCCCTCACATATGCCACCTTGCCGATACCGTCAGCGTACGCGGCGCTCCCGGCCTGTTGTACATATCCGCGTTGCCGTGCGCCGCGATGAAGTACTTGCGGTCGAACAGATTATCCAGCGTCAATGCCACGTCCACGTTCTTGCCGTGATACCCCGCGCCGAGATCGAACGTCACGAAAGAAGGCAACGTGACCGCGTCGCTCGCAGAGGTATAGCGTGCCGACTGGAACTGCGCACCGCCGGCCGCGTAGAACCCGTACTTCAGATCGCGCTTGATCCACACGCTTGCGCTATGACGCGGCATCAGACCCGGCGTGTTGTTGTGCAGTACCAGTCCGGCTGAACTCGCTTGCGGCGAACCGTCGACGTTTCCGTTCAGGTACGCATACCCCGCATACACGGACCACTTGGGCGCGATTTCACCCGTTGTGGATAGTTCCAGCCCGCGCACGTGCTGCGTGCCGATCGGCAGCGCGTAAGTCGGGTTGGACGGATCGGCGATCTGCTGATTGGTCTGCTTCATATCGAACAGTGCGACACTCGCGCTCGCGCGGCCCAGGTCGAACTTCGAGCCGATTTCGAAGCTGGTGGTCTTTTGCGGCGCCAGCGCCGAACCGTTGGCAAACGCGCCGCTGCTGATCAGCGTATCGGCGAGCGGCGAGAACGACTGGCTATACGACGCGTACAGTGACACCCAGTCGAGCGGTTCATAAATCAGACCGATACGCGGACTCCACGCGCGATCGGTGCGGTCCAGATTCACGTGCGCCGAGGTGTAGTCGTTGCGGGTCTGCGTCAGATAGTCGAAGCGCAGGCCGGCAAGAATCTTCCAGTGCTCGGTCAGCGAGATCAGGTCCTGCGCGTAAACGCCGGCAAGTCCCAGCACGGTCGATGCATTCGTCTTCGCCGCCGTGCCCGGCTTCACACCCGGCAAATCGATGAGTTGCGGATCGTACAGGTTGTACGTTGCGACCTTGTTGGTCGAGTAGATGGTGTCGAATTTCTGCTGTTGCGACAGCTCGACGCCGTACAGCAGTTCGTGCTTCATGCCGAACAGCGTCGTTTTCTGCGTGAGTTCGAACAGGCCGTCCACGCCGTGATCCTGGCGGAAGCGGGTGCTTTGATCGAGCGTGACGACCGGATTCGTCGCCGTCTTGATCGGCTCATACGTCACGTAGTTTTTGCGTTCGAGCGAGAAGTCATACGCGCGCACCGCAGTGTGCAGCGATAGCGAATCGTTGAAGCGGTGATCGAGCGACACAGTCGCGCTCTTCGCATCGACATCGTTATAAGACGTGTTCGCGGCGTCGGCCGACCCGTAGTACGTGTTGATCGGCACGTTGACCGGCCGCCCGAGATAGGCGGGCAGGCCTTGGTCCGAGGTACGGCGGTCGTGCAGATAATCGGCTTCGATATTGAGGATGGTGTCCTTATCGATGCGGAATTGCGCGGACGGCGCCACGGCCTGGCGATTTAACTGGAACTGGTCGCGAAAGCTGTTCGAGTTTTCGGCAGCGCCGGTGATGCGAAAACGCGCGGCGTCGTTCGCATTCCAGCCGAGATCGAATTCGCCGCGCCGTTCGCCTTCGGTGCCGAGCGTCACGCCCACAGCTTGCTGTGGATTCGCCGTCGGCTTCTTCAGTACGCGGTTGATCAGGCCGCCGGCCGAGCCGCGTCCATAAAGCACGGCCGCCGGCCCCTTCAGCACGTCGACGCGTTCGACGTTTGACAGATCGCGATAGTAGAGCGCGTCGTCACGAATGCCGTCGACGTATTGATCGGTGATGTTGTTGAAACCGCGCAGGGTGATCTGGTCGCGCTGACCATCGCCGACCGAAAAGCCGATGCCCGGCACATTGCGCAACGCGTCCTGCAACGAGGTCGCGTTCTGTTCGTCGAGCAGCGCGCGCGGCACGACGTTGACCGTCTGCGGCACGTCCATCAGCGACATGTTCATCTTCGTCGCGGTGTTCGAGGTGCTCGAATCGTACGAGCGGTCGGCCGCGGCCTTGACGGCGATGGCGGGCAGCGTGCTGTCGGCCGAGCCGGCAGCGGCTGTAGCTTCCTGCGCCAGCAAAGGTTTGGCGCTGGCAAGAGAGGTGGCGAGCAGCAGCGCTCGGTAAGCATTCTTTTTGACGTTCATGGCGACGTTCTTCGAGTATGGATCGGTGGTGTTTTTGGTTTTGGAGTACAGCGGAAGCGGTGCTACAAAAACGCGAGGCGGGCGCAAAACGAGGCGCAAGCAGGCGCGCACGGCGAGACAAAGCCCGTGTGGTCAGTCAGGCGAGACGAAGTGGTGATTTCCCCTGTTGCTGTTGAATGAATTCGAAAATCGAAACGGCCGGGGCGCCGTGTGTCAACGCGAGATGCGCTGGCGTGACATCGGCTGCCTCGGAATGGCATGTCGATGTGGGGATGGGAGGTGCAGCGGAAGCCGGGTCAGTGCCCGGCTTGTAATATTTGGAAAGTATAAACGAGAACGATTCTCGACTGTGCGGGATGAATGGAAAATGTGGGGTTTTTTGCAGGGATTTTCTCGACGAAACGAAAGCAACCGCCGGGAACGCGCGCCGTCGCCAGGAGACGGGCAGCAGCGGGCAGCCGGCATGCAACCCGTCTGGCGCCGCCGGCCCACTGCCTAAAGCTCAATCGGCGTGACGCCGCGCACGTGCGCCGGGGCGCAACATCGAAAGCAGCGGCCAGCCGAGATTCACACCGAGACTCGCTATGACGATCAATGCCATGCCCGCGAGTTGCGCCAGCGACAGCGCCCGCCCATATACAACCGCATCGACCACGATCGCCGTCAGCGGATAGACGAACAGCAGCACGGCGATGATCGGCGTGGTCAGTTTCGGCAGCGCGCCGTAGATCAGCACGTATGACAAGCCCGTATGCAGCACGCCCATGCCGATCAGCCAGAACCACTGCATCGGCCCGATATGCACGGCGGTAAGCGGCGCAATAAACGGCAGGCACACCACGCCGACCGCGCATTGCGCGAGCGTCAGCAGATGCGGCCGCAAATTGCCGAGTCCTTTGGCGATCAGCGTGACGCCTGCATACAGCACCGAGCCTGCCAATGCTTCGCCGATACCGATCAGATAGCTCGTATGCCCCTGCAGATTCGCGGTGGCCGCGACGCCCGAGGCCAGAACAAGCCCGACGAACGCGGTTGCGATCCAGCCGAGCCGGTCGACGCCAAGGCGCTCGTTGAACAGCGCCGCGCCCATCAGCACGACCCAGAACGGCTGCACATGAAACACCACGGTCGCCACTGCGATGCTGGTGCGATGAATCGCATCGAAGAAACCGACCCACTGCGTGACCATCAACACGCCGGAGAACAGCGCAAGCGCGACGGTGCGCCGCGTGAAATGCGCGCGTGTGAAGAAGCCTTTCCACGCGCAATACGCCGCGAGCGAAAGGAAACCGAACAGACAGCGAAAGAACACCAGCGTCAGCGCGCCGAGCCGCGCTTCCTCGACAAAGATACCGAGCGTGCCCATCAAAAGGCCGCCGCTGGCCAGCGTAATGGCGCCTTGTTGACGTTGGGTGAGGGACATGCGAAGCGGCTCCGGAAGTGGGTCACATAAGGGGGTGTCACGAGTATTGCGCGCCTTGCGCGGCATCGACAAACGAATTAAATTGAGCAATTCCATAAGCTGGATTGATAAATCATGCACCCCGAATTCGACGTCGATTTGCTGCGCACCTTCGTCGCGGTGGTGGAAACGGGCAGTTTCACGAAGGCTTCGACGGCCGTGCATCGCTCGCAGGCCGCGGTCAGCATGCAGATCAAGCGGCTCGAAACCATGCTCGGCACCACGCTGTTCGCCCGCAATACGCGCAATCTCTCACTGACGCGGCCCGGCAATACGCTGCTCGAATACGCGCGGCGCGTGCTGGCGCTGCATGAGGAGGCGTGGTCGGCGATCGTGCGGCCTGAGGTGACCGGGCGCGTGGTGCTGGGCGCACCGGACGACTACGCGTCGTCGCTGCTGTCGCCGGTGCTGCGGCGCTTTTCGAATCTGTATCCGCACGTTGAGATCGAGATCGTCTGCGCGCAAAGCACGTCGCTCGCGCCGATGCTGGCGGATAACAAGATCGATCTCGCCTTCGTCACGCGTGACCGCAAATTGCGGGGCGAATTCGTGCGCAGCGAGCCGATGGTGTGGGTGGGGGCGTCGGTGGATACGCCGGTGCTGGCGGCATCACCTTTGCCCGTTGGGCTTTACGAGCCGGGTTGTATCGCGCGGCAGCATACGCTGGCTGCGCTGGACGGCGCACGTATTCGCTATCGGGCTGCGTTTAGCAGCGCGAGTCTGATGGGCTTGGTGGCTACGGTGGACGCAGGGCTTTCGGTGGTCGCACTCACGCGTTGCAGCGTGCCGTCGCGGCTGGCGATTCTCGGCGAAGCGCAAGGCTTGCCGAAGATCGCACCGGTGGAAATCGTGGTAGCGCGCAGCGCCAAATCGGATCGGCCGACGTGCGATTATCTGGCCGCGCAGATGGTGCAGGATTTGTCGCTGCGCCCGCAGGGGCGCGGAGCGGCGGCGTCCGTGTAGTCTCTATCGGCTCGCCTGGCGCGCGGTAGTTTGAAAGCGCGCCGCTCAAGCCCGCGGATAAGCCGTCACCTCGCCATCCACCGCAAGCCTCACGTGTTCGCCCGGCCGCGGCGACAGATAACCCGGCACGCGAGCGCGCACCACGGTCCGCGCGCCGGACTGCAATTGCAGCGCGACACCTGCGTCCTGCCCCTGAAAGATCACCTCCTGCACGACGGCGTCATGGGACGCTACGCCATCCGGCATCGTTTCTTCAGCGCGCAGCAGCCGGATCTGTTCAGGCCGTACCATCACATCGACCGCGCCATTGCCCATCGGCGCGCACAGCGGCAAATCGCCGAGTTCGCAGTCGACGCGATCCTGCTTGACCACGCCAGGCAACAACACCGCTTCGCCGACAAACGAAGCGAGTTCACGTGTGACCGGCCGGCGGTACAGCGTCTCCGGCGTCGCGGTCTGGATCAGCCGGCCGTCCCACAGCACCGCGACCTCATGCCCGAGCGACAACGCTTCCGATTGATCGTGCGTGACAAGAACGGCAGTTGCGCCCGCCGCGGCCAGGGCGCTTGCCACCGCTTGGCGCGTTTCGAGCCGCAAGGCGGCGTCGAGCGAGGAGAAAGGTTCGTCGAGCATCACGAGCGTCGGCGACGGCGCGAGCGCGCGAGCCAACGCCACACGCTGCTGCTGACCGCCCGACAACTGCTGCGGCGCACGCGTGCCGAAGTTCGCCGGCAAGCCGACCAGCTCCAGCAATTCGGCCACCCGATGACGTGCGCGCCGCTGCGTCCGTGGCAAGCCGAACACGATGTTGTCCGCCACGGACAGATGCGGAAACAGCGCGCCTTCCTGCGGCACGTAGCCGATGCGGCGCTGCTCTGAAGGCACATGCAGGTTGTCGCCGACAACGCGGCGGCCGTCGATTTCGACGCTGCCGCTATCCGCGCGTTCGAAGCCGCACAACAGACGCAGCAAGGTGGTTTTGCCGCTGCCGGACGGTCCGAGCAGCGCGAGCAGCGTGCCGCGCTCGACGGAGAGATCGATGCCGTGCAGCACCGGATGGCCGTCGAACGATTTTTGCAGGCCGCGGATACGAAGTTCGCTCATGAAAATCCGATGGAAAAAGCGGGCGAGGGCGCGCGGCGTTCAGCTGCGCTCGCCGAGTAATGCCGATTTGCCGAGCAATGCGAACAGGAGGCCGGAGGCGAACAGCGAAATGCCGGTGAGCAACGCCGCATAGGGCGCGGCGGCGGCGAACGCCATCGTGGACGTGTCGGCCCACACCTGGGTCGCGAGAGTTTGCGTGTCGATGGGAGAGAGCAGCAGCGTCGCATTCAACTCGGTGACGACCGAGATGAACACCATCGCCGCGGCCGCGCCGAGCCCGGGGCCCGCGAGCGGCAACACCACGCGGAACAGGGTCTGCGACCAGGTCAGGCCGAGAGCGCGCGCAGTCTCTTCAAGGCGCGGCTGCGCCTGCATGAAGGCGGCGCGCACGCTCACCAGCGCCACGGGCATGAAGAGCATCGCGTAGGCAATCACCAGCAGCGTCGCGCTTTGATAAAGCGGCTGCAGCGCGTGCACCGCGAGCGACACGATGGCCAGCGCGATCACCAGCCCCGGTATGCCTTGCGCCAGAAACACGGTGCGTTCGAACAGCGTCGCGAAACGCGTCGGATAGCGCACCAGCAGAAACGCGAGCGGCACGACTAGCAGCGTGGTCAGCAATGCGGCGGCGAGCCCGAAACCGAGCGACGAGATCGTCGCGTTGAACAGAAGTTCGGGCGAGACGTCGGCCGGTGTGACGGCGGCCGCGCCCGGTTGCGTAAGCCAGAAGCCGATCATGCCGAGCGGCACACCGAGCGTTGCGATCGCCAGCGCGGCAAAACCGGCGACGACAATCCAGCGCCATACGCCAAGGTCGTAGCGCAACACCGCGCGACGTGTGCCGCGATCGACGCGTTCATAACGTGCCGCACCGCGTACCCGAAACTCGAACGCCAGCACGACGAGGCAGATCACGATCAGCAGACACGCGAGCAGCGAAGCGCCGCCGCCATCGAAACTGGTGCGGTATTCCGCGTAGATCTGCGTGGTAAAGGTGCGAAAGCGCAGCAGCGTAAACGCGCCGAATTCGGATAGCACACCGAGCGCCACCAGCAGCATGCCGCCGAGCAGCGCAGGGCGCAGTTGCGGCAGCACGACGCGAATAAACGTGGTCCAGCGATTGCAGCCGAGCGCGCGCGCGCTTTCTTCGAGCGCCGGGTCCATGCTGCGCAACGCCGCAGCGACGGGAAGATAGACGAGCGGGAAATACGCGGAGCTCAGCACCAGCAACGCGCCATTGAAGTCCTGCAAATCCAGGCTCAGCGACACCCAGGCATAGCTCGAGATAAAGGCCGGCATCGCGAGCGGTGCGGCGGCGAGCACGGCCCAGACGCGACGTCCCGGCAAATGCGTGCGTTCGACAAACCAGGCGGCCGCCGTGCCAACGGCAGCGCAGACGAGCGTGGTCGATACGGTGATCAGCAGCGTGTTGACTAGCAGCTCACCGACCAGCGGCCGGAAGATCAGATCGACCGCTTCGTCGATACCGAAGCTCGCCGCACGCCAGAAGGTAAACGCAATCGGCAGCAACACCAGCAAAGCGCTGAGTGCTGCTGCCGCAAACAAACCGCGCGGCGCGCGCGAACGGGCGCGCGCCGGGGCGGGGGTTACAGCCGGAGGCCCGGCTGACACGGCATCGCTCATTTACAGCAAGCCTGCCTGGCGCAGCAGTTTGCCTGCCTGGCTGTCGTCGCCGAGTTGCTGGATCGTCAGCGCCGGCGGGCTCAGTTCAGTGAAGGGCTTGAGGATCGGGTCCGGTGCGACGCCTGCGTGCAGCGGATACTCGAACATGACGTGGCTCTTCGCCATCAACTCCTGTGCGCGTTCGCTGACCAGATAGGCCAGAAACTTCTGCGCGCCGTCCGTGTTGTGGGCCGACTTCAGCACCGCTGCACCCGATACGTTCACCATCGCGCCGGCGTCGCCGTTGCCGAAGTGATAGATCGCGCTGCGGGTTTTCGCATCGCCGAGTTCGGCGTGCAGACGCGCCCAGTAGTAGTTATTGATGATGCCGGTCGCGACGCCGCCGCGATTGACGGCTGCCACCACGCCTTCGTCGTCGTCGAAAATCTGCGAGTTGGCTTTCAGACCCTTCAGCCATGCGACGGTTTGCGCTTCGCCCTTCAACGCGAGCACGGCGCTCACCAGCGGCAGGAAGTCACTGTCGCTCGGCGCGATGCCGACCTTGCCTTTCCATTCAGGCTTGGCCAGGTCAAACAGCGATTGCGGCAGTTGCGATGCCTGCACCTTCGTCGTGTTGTAGGCCAGTACGCTTTCGCGCGCGGTCACGCCCACCCATGCGCCGGTCGGCGAGTTGAAGCGCGCCGGCACGGTGGCGAGCGTCGAGTCGTCCACCTTGTTCAGCAGGCCTTTCTCTTCGAGCAGCATCAGCTCAGGCGAATTTTCCGTGAAATACACGTCGGCAGGCGTCGCTGCGCCTTCCGCGACGATTTGCGCGGCCATTGCCGGACCTTCGCCGTTGCGGATCTTCACCGAAATGCCGGACTGCTTTTCGAAGTCCTTCGCGAGCAGATTGACGACCTGTTCGTGCTGCGCGTTGTACAGCGTGATCGATGCAGCGTGGGCCGTCGACGGCACCGTTGTGAGCGCTGCCAGCGTGAGGGCGGCGGCGCTGCTGACGAGGCGCAGGCGGGTGCCAAACCAGGAATGAGCCATGATCCTAAAATCCGTTAGAGATGTTGTTGTTAGTCTTCGAAGCGCCGCCAGCCTCATGGCCGGCGGTTTACTGCGGCCTGCATTACGTCTCGAACAGCCCCGCGCCGATATAAGAACCCGGCTTCGCGCCCGGCGGCACTGCGAACACCGCGCTGCCTACGTGCGTCGTGAACTGGTTCATCATGTCGAACTTCGCGAGCTTGTCGTTGATCGGAATGAAGCCGGTACGCGGGTCGCTCTGGTGAGCCACGAAAATCAGCCCCGCGTCGTATTCGGTTTCCTGACGCCATGGCGGCCAGCGCTCGATGTAGAAGTTCGTGCCGTCGTTGTACGAATAGGAGCGGCGCAGAATCTGCGCGCCGTTGTTGCTCGCCTGATTCGACAGACGCACATGCGAGTTCTCCGGAATCACCGGATTGCCGTCCTTGTCCTCTTCCTTCAGGTTCACCGGATCGAACTCGTTCTTCTTGCCGATCGGCGCGCCGCTGTACTTGTGGCGGCCGAACACCTGCTCCTGGAAGTCGACTTCGGTGTTGTCCCAGTGTTCGAGCGTGATGCGGATGCGCCGTACCACGGTGTAGGTGCCTCCTTCCATCCAGGGTGCGTCGGCGGTGGCGCCGGCCCAGACGAATTCGTTCATTAACTGCGGTTTCGCGGTCGACGGATTGTTGGTGCCGTCCTTGAAGCCCATCAGATTGCGCGGCGTCTGACCGCGCGGACCGGACAGGAAACCGGATTGGCCCCAACGCATCGCTGCGGTGCCGTACGCGAGACGCGCCAATTGCCGGACCGCGTGAAACGCGACCTGCTGATCGTTCGCGCAGGCCTGGATAAACAGGTCGCCGCCGGTTTTTTCGGCGATGAGCTGGTCGCCGTTGAAGCGCGGCAGATCGACGAGCGCGGCGGGGCGGCGCGAGGCCAGACCGTAGCGGTCTTTGCCGTCCTTCGTGAACAGACCTGGGCCGAAACCGAACGTGATCGTCAGGCCGCATGGGCCGAGGCCGAGCACGTCGCCGGAATCGGGCGCGGCTTTGGCGTTGGTCGGGCTGTAGGCCGTGTCGTTCGCCTTGGCGTCAGCCTTGGTTTCGACCTGCGTATCAATCTTGGTGTCGGCCAGTGCCGTTTTCGCAGCCGCGCCAGTCGGCAGTGGTCCGGCCGTGGCGCCTTGCGTCAGGCGCGCGGCGGCGTCGGTCCAGGCACGCAGCAGCGCGATCACGTCTTCGCGTTTCTCGGTCGTCAGATCGAGCGCGGCAACGTACGTGTGACTCTGCTGCGGCGTGACGATGCCGCCTTGATGCAAGCCGTAGAACGGCTCGACCGCCGTCTGCGGATCGGCACCGTGCGCCGGCGTCTTACCGAGCGCGGCCTGGGCGACGCCGGTCGCACCGAGGCTCGCGCCCGCTGCGACCGCGGCACTGCCGGCCTTCAGAAAACCGCGCCGTGAGGGCCGCGGGGGGTGATCGTTTGCCATGGTTCCTTCACCTTCATTTGGCCGTGGGGATGCCAGGGTTGCGTTCCGGCTCGTTGGCCGGATCTGCGTCCGTCTTTGCTGCTTTTACTTCGCGAGCACCAGGGTGTTCACGTCGTCCTGCACGTAGTAGAAACCGTCGCCTTCAGGCGTCATTGCGAGACCGAACAGATCGCCGTTGCCCGGGGGCGATTGCGCCTTGTCGGTGTCGATCCAGCGCGCGTAGATCTGCTTGCCGCTGGCCGGGTCGATTTCGACGATCTGGCCGTTCAGCGCGTTTGTGACGAGCAGGTGGCCGTTCGGTGCGGTGACCATTGCGAGCGGGCGGTGCAGCAGACCATCGGCGGTCAGTTGGCGGCCCACGCCCGCGCTGGTGTCGCGCGTCATCGGTTCTTCGATTTCGGTGATGCGGTTGCCGATTGCATCGGAGACGTACAGCAGTTTCTGATCGTTCGAGAGCGCGAGTCCGGTCGGACCGACGAGGAACACGCCCTTATCGGCCTGCGCGCCGAAGCCGCTGCCCACCACGGTTTCCTTCTTGACGACCGGCGGTTTGCCGGCCGGCACGTCGAGGTCCAGACGCAGCACGGTGGCCTGCTTGAACACCGGCGGATTGCCGTTCGCGCCGCCCACGCCGAAGCCGGCGTTGCTGACGAACAGCGTCGCACTCGTGCCGTTGTCGACGACCGCCATGTTGCCCCACGGATCGTTGATATTCGGGCTGCTGATGGTCGAGGCAACCTTGCCGTTCGGATCGATCACGATCAGGCAGCCGGCGCCTTTGGTGCCGGTGGTGCCGTCATTGCTCGGCGTGCTGCCGACGATCACGTAGCCCGACTTGAGCATCGTCATCGCGGTCGAGAGGCCGATGCCGCCCGGGCATTCCTTCAGATCGCGCGGCACCGTGGCGAACACCGTCATTTCCTTGGTGTCCGGGTGGTAGTTGATGATCGTGCTGCCAGTGCCCTGCAGATTGGTCGAGTTATTGAAGTTGCCGACCAGGACGTCGCCTTGCTTGACGGTGCCTGCCGTGACCGGAGCGACCACCACCGCGTACGGATTCTGGTCGCCGTTCCCCGGCACGGTGTTGATGAGCGTGGTGTGATGCTTGACGGTTTCGAGGAAACCTTGCGGCTCGGCGTGTGCGACACCAGCCGTCGCGAATGCGGCAGTGCTGACTGCGGCGGCGATCAGGGCGCGCGCGGCGCGCGGCGAAAACTTGCGCGTGGGATTGTTCATGAGTGAGCCTCGGTGCCTGCGCACAAAGCGGTAGTTGCGGTCATGATCGAAAGCATGGGATTCGATGGGTCTTGAACGTGTGTGGTGATGGCGAACGGCATCAGAACGTAATGTTGGTCCGCACGCCGATGACAAACGTGTTGCGCAGCGGCTGCGTCGGATCGCTCGGGTTCTGGCCGGCTCCGGCATTGAACGTGTATTGCGCGTCGGCCTGCAGTTGCCACCACGGGTTGACCTGATACTGGTAGGTCGCTTCGAGCGTGGTTTCACTGGTGCGCACGCCGTAGGGGCCGCCGCTGAATGCCAGGTTATCCTGATCAAGACCATTCGCGTGGTTGCCGATCTTGATGTAGGTGAGCGCGATGCCCGCGCTGTCGTTGTCGCGGCCGGCGAACGGCGCCTTCAGCACGATGCCGAGGTTGGCCGCGACACTCACCAGGTTGCGGTCGCCGGGCGCGCCCATCACGCGCGCGAACACGTTGAGGCTGCGCGCTTCGTCCGGATCCGGGCGCCAGATCATCTGGTCAGCGACCGCGTAGAAGCTATAGTCGCCGTGATGATTCTGCGCGACGCCGGTCGACGCCGGGTTCGCGAGCGAGAGGCCGGTGTTGTCGAAACGCTGATCGGCGAAGCTGCCGTTGTTGTACCAGAGCCCGAGCTTGTAGGTGCCGGGCAACCCGCCGCCGCTCGCGCTGACCATTTCGCCGTCGGCCGGCTGGTTGATCGCGTACTGCAACTCGCCGATGAACAGCGTGCCGTTGTGCAGATTGAAGTTGGTGCCGCTCTTGTTGTTCGGGTTGTTGCCGAGCGGATCGCCGTCGAATACGCCGGCGAGCGCCGTCAACGAAGGCGTGATCTGTCCGCGCACGCGCACACCGAGGTCGGCCAGCGGATAAGCGGGACCGCCGGACGGCATGTCGTAGGACGGCAGGGCAGGCCAGCCGAACATCGTGTTCACGAACAGCGCCGAATTCGTGCTGGTGATGAATTCCTGGTCGATACTTTGCTGACCTACCTTGACGTCGATGCGCTTGTTCAGGAACGACTGCTGGTACCACAGCTCCCACAGGCGCGTGGTGTCCTGGGCCTCGATACCGCTCGCCGTATTCAGCGTGCCGAGCTTGTTGGCGCTAAGGTTGGCCCCGTGGATCTGCAAGGCGCTGACGTTGAACAGGCCGCCTGGCAAACCGAACGCCTTTTGCGTATCCATCTGAACGGTCGCCGTGGTCAGGCCATCGTAGTCCGCACCGCGCGCGAGACCGCCGCGTACATTGGCGAGCACTTCGCTGGTTTCCGTGAGCGCGAACGTCACACCATATTTGCCCAGCCAGGGACGCAGACCGCCGATGTCGCCGAGCATCGTCGGGCGATTCCAGAAGCCGGTCCATTGATTCGTCTGTGTCGCCTTGATGTTCAGGTCGGCTTCGGGCGCTTCCGGCGCGGCATCGGGATTGGCTTCTGCCATGGCTGCGCCGGCGGTCAACGAGGCCCACGCGAAAGCCGTGCAGAGCGCGACGCGGCGCAAGGAAGGCAAACGCGAACGGCGGGTGGCGCTGCCGCGCATGACGGAGTCGTGAAGCGAACGCGCCTGAACGGCGGGCTCGACGGAGTGAGCGAACTTCATCGAAATCCTTGTTTGTGTTGTATCGACTGATCTGACTATCGCGGCGCTACGTCACCATGGGCCTGCGATGTGCCGCATCGGTTCGCGACGCCTGATGCGGCAGATGGCGAGATCGTACGCATGCGGAATAGGTGCGTCAACACAAATGAGAACGATTCGCATCAATATTACGAGGATGTAATTTTGAGCTTTACGTACTGCTGCTAAAGGTTCTTTGGGTGTAAATAAAACAGAATGAAAACGTAATGATTTAGTATGGTTTCCGCCATATGGAGCCAGTGCCGGGACCCGGGTCCTGGGCTGATAGCAAAAGACGCTATGATCATCTTCCGAAGCCGCGCCTTAGCGCGAAAGCCTTGAGTGCCTAAGTGCCGGGCGCGCAAAACCATACCGGGACGACACCGATGTCACACACAGTGAATCTGGAAAACTATTTCACCCGCATAGGCTACAAAGGACCTCGCGCGGCGACGTTGGAAGTGCTCCAGGAACTCCACCAGCTGCACCCCAGAGTGATCCCCTTCGAGAACCTGAATCCGCTCACACGCCGCGCGGTGAAACTGGATCTCGAATCAGTCGAACAAAAGCTGATCACGCAAAAACGTGGCGGCTATTGCTTCGAGCAGAACGCGCTCTTCGCGAACGTCCTGACGCAGTTAGGCTTCAACATAACGCCCCTGTTAGGCCGAGTTCTGTGGGGCCGCGAATCCGGTGCAATCCCGCCTCGCACGCACATGGTGTTGCGCGTCGACATCAAAGACGAAGCATGGATCGCCGACGTCGGTTTCGGCAGCGTGACGTTGACGGCGCCGCTGCGCCTGATCGCCGGCACCGCGCAGCCGACGCAACTGGGCACGTTCCGCCTTGCCGACGCATCGCACGACGCGCTCTACCTCGAAGTCCAATCCCGCGACGACACGTGGGCCCGCGTCTACCGTTTCGACCTGCACCCGGTCGAGTGGATCGATTACGAAACTTCGAACTGGTACACCTCGACCGCACCGGATTCCGTCTTCCTGAATCATCTGATCGTTTGCCGAGTCCTGGCGGAGTCGCGGCTGACCTTGCTCGATGACCAACTGAACGAACGCGCCGCGGACGGTCAGGTCATCAGCGAACGGCAGCTTAAAAGCGCGGACGAACTCGCAACCTGCCTGCGTGATCAGTTCGGTCTGAACACGGGCGACATCGACATGGCAGATGTATTCGGACGGGTGCGCTCACCCGCGGCGGCTTCCGTCTGAGACGGCCGCGTATAAACGCACGTCAACAGCCACCAGCGGGCACGAACCAGCCATGATCACGCGCCTTGTCCTGCAAACCACAGCCTGGCTGGTATGCATGGGCGCGCTGCTGTTCGGCGCCGCGGGTACGCTCGCGTGGCCCGCCGGCTGGTGGTATCTGATCGAGACCGGCGGGCTGAGTTTGTGGGTCGGTTTCTGGCTGCTGCGCCACGATCCCGGTTTGCTTGCCGAGCGTCTCGCGCCGATCGTTCAGGCGCAACAAAGCCGCTGGGACCGCTACTTTATGATGGCTGTGGCGGTGATGTGGAGCGCCTGGCTCGTCCTGATGGCGCTCGACGCAATGCGCTATCGCTGGTCGGCGCCGCTGCCAATCTGGCTCGTGAGCCTCGGCTCGCTGTGCATTCTTGTCTGCATCTTCATGTGCCTGATCGTCTTCCGGGCCAATAGCTATGCCGCGCCCGTGGTGAAGATTCAGGCCAGCCGCGGTCATAAAGTTATCGACACCGGCCCCTACGCCTTTGTCCGTCATCCGATGTACTCGGCCGCGCTGCTGTTGTTCATCGGCACGCCCTTGCTGCTCGGCTCGTGGTGGGGGCTTGCCTGCGTGCCGTTACTGGTGATCGGCATTGGCTGGCGGGCCGTGCGCGAGGAGCGCGTGCTGGCGGCGCAACTCGAGGGCTACACCCACTACACCACGCGCGTGCGTTACCGCTTCGTGCCGTTCATCTGGTAGGGCGCGCCATGCGCCAATTCGGAGCGCGTTCGCTCCTTTCACACCAACCTGTCTAGACAAAGCGCACCACGCTGGCGCACCCGGCGCTGGTCGCCGCATCGTCTTTGCCCTTTCAAAACTCCCTTAAAAGCCTTATCGCACGGCCTCTTATAGGGGCTTACCCGATGATTTCGACGATTTCGAAGAAATCCTCTTGCGATCGCTTTTTGACTCATGCAAGCTTGTCTATACAAATTAGACGGCAGTAAAAATCCAGCTCGACGGTTTCCTCAATCAAAGGAGTTTCGACGTGAAAGTGAAGCGCACGACGTTAGCAAAAGCATTGATGGGCGCCGTGCTCGGCGCCGCGACAATTTTCGCGGCCCCGGTGCAGGCCAAAGACTGGAAGACGGTCACGATCGCGCTGGAAGGCGGTTACGCACCCTGGAACCTGACCTTGCCGGGCGGGAAGCTGGGCGGCTTCGAACCTGAGCTGGTCGCCAATCTGTGCGAGCGCATCAAGCTCCAGTGCAATCTCGTGGCGCAAGACTGGGACGGCATGATCCCCGGTCTGCAAGCCGGGAAGTTCGACGTCCTGATGGACGCGATCTCGATCACGCCGGAACGCGAAAAAATCATCGCGTTCTCGAAGCCGTACGCCGCCACGCCGGCCACGTTCGCCGTGACTGACGCGAAGGTGCTGCCCAAGGCCGCGCCGACCGCTGCCGTCGTCAAGCTGTCGGGCGATCCGAAAACCGATCAACCCACCGTCGACGCCTTGCGCAAGCAGCTGAAGGGCAAGACCATCGGCATTCAGTCGGGCACGGTCTACACTAAATTCATCAACGATGGCTTCAAGGACGTCGCGACGATCCGCGTCTACAAGACCTCGCCTGAGCGCGACCTCGATCTGGCCAACGGTCGCATCGACGCCTCGTTCGACGACGTGACTTACTACGCCGCCAACATCGACAAGAAAGAGACCGCATCGATCGTGATGGCCGGTCCGAAGATCGGTGGTCCGATCTGGGGTCCGGGTGAAGGCCTCGCGTTCCGCAAGCAGGACGCCGACCTGAAAGCGAAGTTCGATACCGCGATCAGCGCCGCGCTTGCTGATGGCACGGTCAAGAAACTCTCCGCCAAGTGGTTCAAGACCGACGTCACGCCTTGATTCGCCTGAGCGTTCAGAAGTAACGGCAGGCGCGGCGTGAAAGCCGCGCCCGTCGGCTGGTTCGATCCGCCGTAATGGATGAGGGGTAGGGAATGGCTCTGATAGAGATGCTCGGCTTCGGGCCGGAAGGCTGGGGCGGCGTGTTGCTGCTTGCAGCGTTGATGACGGTCGCGCTTACGCTGGCGGCGCTCGCGGTCGGCGCGGTGTTCGGCGCACTGATTGCGGCGGCCAAGCTGTCGCGGTTTCGCACGCTGCGCGTGCTCGGCGATGCGTACACCACCGTGTTTCGCGGCGTACCTGAGCTGCTCGTTATCTATCTGTTCTATTTCGGCGGCTCGACGCTCGTGACCACGATTGGTCAATGGTTCGGCGCGGACGGCTTCGTCGGCGTGCCGCCGTTCGTGATCGGCGCGCTCGCGGTCGGCATGATTTCCGGCGCGTACCAGGCCGAGGTGTATCGCTCAGCGGTGCTCGCGGTATCGCGCGGCGAACTCGAAGCCGCGCGTTCGATCGGCATGCCCACCATGACGATGGCGCGCCGCATTCTGATTCCGCAAGTGCTGCGTTTCGCCTTGCCGGGCATCGGCAACGTCTGGCAATTGAGCCTGAAAGATTCGGCGCTAATTTCCGTCACGGGCCTGGCCGAACTGCTGCGCGCCAGCCAGGTGGCGGCGGGTTCGACGCATCAGTACTTCACGTTCTTCGTGGTGGGCGGCGCGCTGTATCTGCTGATGACCAGCATCTCGAACCGGGTCTTCAACCACGCCGAAGCGCGCGTTGGCCGATCCTTCAAGCGCAACTTCGCGCGCAACTGACGGGGACCGGACATCATGCATTTCGACTTCGATTTTCTTCTCGACACGCTGCGGCAACTGATCGCGGCTGTGCCGACCACGCTCGGGCTGTTCTTCTGCTCGTTGATTCTCGGCGGCTTGCTCTCGCTCGTAATCGTCACGATGCGCGTGTCGCCGCACTGGCTGCCGAACCGCTTCGCGCGTGCTTATATCCTCGTGTTCCGCGGCTCGCCGCTGTTGATCCAGATGTTCCTCGTCTACTACGGCATGGGCCAGTTCGGCGTGATTCGCGAGAGCTTCCTGTGGCCGGTGTTGCGCGAGCCGTACATGTGCGCGGTTTTATCGTTGGCGCTGTGCACCGCCGGATATACCGCGGAGATTATCCGTGGTGGTTTGATGGCCGTGCCGGTCGGTCAGATCGAAGCGGGCTATTCGATCGGCTTGTCGGGTTTCGCGCTGCTGCGCCGCGTGATCGGGCCGATTGCGCTGCGCCAGTGTTTGCCTGCGTACTCGACCGAGGCCGTGCTGCTTGTCAAATCCACCGCGCTCGCTAGTCTCGTCACCGTGTGGGAAGTGACTGGCGTCGCGCAGCAGATCATTCAGCAAACGTATCGCACCACGGAAGTATTCATCTGTGCCGCGCTGATCTATCTGTTCCTGAATTTCGTCATCGTGCGTTTGCTCGGCTTCCTCGAAACGCGCCTGTCGCGCCATCTGCGTGCGGCGCCCGCGCAAAGCACGCCGAACCGGCCGGTTTCGTCCACGACCGAAGCACGCCGCGCCGCGCCCTGAACGAACGCATATCTTGCAGAATCTGGAGAATCCCATGAACGCTACGGCACCTGTTGCACTGTCGGTCAAGAACATCCATAAGTCGTTCGGTGACCATCACGTGCTCAAAGGCATTTCGCTCGACGCCCATCAAGGCGACGTGATTTCGATTCTCGGCGCGAGCGGCTCCGGCAAGAGCACGTTCCTGCGCTGCCTGAATCTGCTCGAAACGCCGGATGACGGCTCGGTGGCGCTCGGCGGCGAAGAGCTGAAAATGAAGCGCCGCGGCGACGGCAAGCTGCAACCGAGCGACCGCCACCAGGTGGACCGGGTGCGCTCGCAACTCGGCATGGTGTTTCAGAACTTCAACCTGTGGTCGCATATGACCGTGCTGGAAAATCTGATCGAAGGGCCGATGCGCGTGCAAAAGCGCAGCCGCGCCGAATCGGTTGAAGAAGCGGAAGCGCTGCTGGCGAAGGTCGGTCTCGCGGAAAAACGCGGCCACTATCCGGCACATCTGTCCGGCGGTCAACAGCAGCGCGTAGCGATCGCGCGTGCGTTGGCGATGCATCCCAAGGTGATGTTGTTCGACGAACCGACCTCGGCGCTCGATCCCGAACTGGTCGGCGAAGTGCTGCGTGTGATGCGCTCGCTCGCCGAAGAAGGCCGCACGATGCTGGTCGTCACGCACGAGATGGGTTTCGCGCGCCATGTGTCGAATCGCGTGATGTTCCTGCATCAAGGCCAGGTGGAAGCTGACGGTACGCCGGACGAAGTGTTCGTCGAATGCAAGTCGGACCGCTTCCGTCAATTCGTGTCGAGCCACCAGGATCGCACCACGAACTAATCGATCAGCTTTGACTGGTTATCACTTCGTTACTTCACCGCACAGAGCACTATCATGGCCGTGATCCGTTCCGATCGTCCTCTCGACTGGGTTCAGGTGGCGGCGATCGCCGCCGGCGAACCGCTCGAGCTTTCCGCCGATGCCCGCTCGCGTATCCGTGCGGCACGCGTGCTTGTTGAACAGATCGTCGAGCGCGGGATTCGCGCGTATGGCGTGAATACCGGCGTCGGCGCGTTGTGCGACGTGATCGTGTCGCCGTCCGAACAGCGCACGCTGTCGCGCAACATTCTGATGAGTCATGCAGTAGGCGTTGGCGCGCCGCTCGGTGTTGCCGAGACGCGCGCGATCATGGCCGCGGCCGTCAATAATTTTGCACACGGGCATTCGGGGATTCGACTCGAAGTCGCGGATCAGCTGGTCGCGCTGCTCAATGCCGATTGCCTGCCGGAAGTGCCGGCGTTCGGTTCGGTGGGTTACCTGAGCCATATGGCGCATATCGCGCTCGTCTGTATCGGCGAGGGGCATGTGCGCTATCGCGGTGAGCGTCTTAAGGGGCGTGACGCGTTGCAACTGCTCGGCCTTGAACCGTTGGTGCTCGAAGCGAAGGAAGGTTTAAGCCTTATCAACGGCACGCCGTGTGTGACAGGTCTCGCCGCGTTGGCGCTGGCGCGCGCCGCGCGTCTACTTGACTGGACTGACGTGGTCGGCGCGATGAGCTTCGAGAATCTGCGTGGTCAACTCGCGGCCTTCGACGAAGACTCGCTGGCGCTGCGCATTTCGCCGGGCTTGAACCTGGTCGGCGAACGCATGCGTACCGCGCTCGCCGATAGCGGCATTCTTGCTGCGGTGGCCGGCCACCGCACGCAAGATCCACTAAGCATGCGGACCATTCCGCACGTTCATGGCGCCGCGCGCGACGTGCTCACCGGGACCGCCGACGTGGTCAACCGCGAGCTCGCATCGATTACCGACAATCCGATCGTCGCCGGCACGCCGGAAAACCCGCGCGTCTATTCGCAGGCGCACGCGGTGGGGGCGTCGATCGCACTGGCGATGGACAGTCTCGCCACCGCAATCGCACAAGTCGCGGCGATGGCCGAGCGGCGCCTCGACCGTCTCGTCAATCCGCTCGTGAGCGGCTTGCCGGCGTTTCTCGCGGAGCCGGGCGGCACCTGTTCGGGCTTCATGATCGCGCAGTACACGGCGGCCTCGCTGGTCGCGCAGAACCGACGCCTCGCGATGCCCGCGAGTCTCGATGGTGGCATCACATCCGGTCTGCAGGAGGACCACCTGTGCCATGCCACGCCCGCTGCGCTGAAAGCGTTGGAGATCGTCGACAACGCCGGGCGCATCGTCGCCATCGAATTGCTGGCGGCGGCGCAAGCCTACGATCTGCAAAGCATCGACGCACCGCGCGCACCGCACACGGACGCACTCTGGCAACGCATCCGTCGCGCCGTGCCGACGTACCGCGACGATCGGCCGCTTGCTGACGACATGAGCATCGCGTTTCGCATCATCGCCGATGAAACGCCGCCGCCGCTGCCAAACCCGGGTACTATTCGGCCCGGGCCGGAAGCTTCAGTCAACGGCAACGGCGCAGCGCTTGCCGCATTGGCGAACGTGACGAGCGTGGGCGCCACAGGCAAGCTTGGCGCCGACGCGGCGGCCAACGACGGCCGCGCCACTGCCCACGCAGGTTGACGACGCTCGTTGCTGCAATGGCGTGGCCGGCTCGAATGGATGAATCAGATAGATGGATTCGGATTGATGGAGACAGAGCCGGTGAGCGGGCTTACCCGCCGGTGAACCGGCCTAACGTGTACCACCCGCGTACCACCCACGAGGTCGACGTGAACACTATTACAAACGCGCAAACCGCAGACACGCAGGACCGCCCGGGTCGCACCGCTGAGACACCGGCCAAGGCGATGCCCGCCTATGAGCAGATCAAGCGCTATGTGATCAGGCGCATCAGCGAGGGCGACTGGAAGCCGGGCGGCCTGATCCCATCAGAAACGGAATTGGTTAAAGAGTTCGGCGTCGCGCGCATGACGGTATCGCGCGCGCTGCGTGAGCTCACCACCGAACGCGTGCTGACGCGCGTGCAAGGTTCCGGCACGTTCGTCGCGCCGCAGCGCTACGAATCCACGGTACTGGAAATCCGCAATATCGCCGACGAAATCGCCGCGCGTGGCCATCGCCATTCCGCGCGCGTGCTGACGCTCGAACCCAGCGACGATCCGCACGCGCTCGAAGCACTCGGCCTCGCCAGCGGCCCGGCGTTTCACTCGTGCATCGTGCACAGCGAAGAGGGCGAGCCGATCCAGTACGAAGATCGCTACGTTAATCCGAAAGTGTTCCCCGAGTACCTGGAGCAGGATTTCACCATCGAGACACCGAACCACTACATGGTGCGGCTCGCGCCGATCCAGCGCGCGGAGTTTCGTATCTATGCGCAGAAGCCCGACGCGTATGTGCGGCGGCATCTGATGATGGATATCGGCGAGCCTTGCCTGCAGTTATGGCGCCGCACATGGGTCGGTGACGATGTGGCGACGTCGGTGCAACTGTGGCATCCGGCATCGCGTTTCCATCTGGCGGGCAACGTGTGAGTGGCAGGAGGCGGTCGAGGGCACGGCGGCGTGCGCGCCGCTAGCCCTGGCGCTGCGACAGATCCGGCGTAAATCGGCAACCCAGCCGATACCGCGACCCCGGATGTACGAAACGCGCGAACGTGACCGCAACGCCGCTCGTCCATGTGCGGCGCATCAACGTCAGACACGGCTCATCGGCACGAATTTCCAGCCACTCGGCTTCGGCGCGCGTCGGCAGACCCGCGTCGACGACATGCTCGACGTCGTGCGCCGGCACGGTCTCGAACAGATACTCGGACGGCCTTGCCGTGGAGAAATCCTGCTTCAGGAAGTCCGGCGCCGTGACCGGATTGACGTAACGGTCTTCGAGCTGCACCGGCAGGCCGTTCTCGCGATGCACGCAAATCACATGAAACACGGATGCGCCGGGCGCAAGCCCTAAAGCGTTCGACACCGTCACCGGTGCCGTTTCGCGTTGCGAGAGGACGGTGTCGTAACTGTATTCGTGACCCCGCGAGCGGATCTCATCGCCGATATGGGCGATCATCAGCAACGTCGATTGCGGCTTCGTTTGCGCGACGAACGTACCGACGCCGGACACGCGGGTGACGAGGCCTTCATCGGCGAGTTCGCGCAGCGCGCGGTTCACTGTCATGCGCGACACGCCTAACGTCGCGACCAGGTCCAGCTCTGACGGCAGACGGTCGCCCGCTTGTCGCTCGCCCGATTCGATGATCTGGCGGATGTGATTCTTGACCTGTTCGTAGCGGGCAGCCGGTGCATCAGTTGCCACGCGCGCGGTTTTCATCGCCGCGGCGGGCGGGGTGTCGTGAGCTTTGCTGCGGACGGTAGAGGACATCGGCGGCCCTTGCGCTACAGTCCGTTTGAACTGCATGAGTCAGCCGAATCGAGAGGGCATCGGCGCAAGTTCATACCGGCTCCGCATCATCCGGACCGCGCGCCCAGAAGGCGTTGCGGTCAAAGTAGTTTTGCAGGAACTGCCGCAAGCGCGGCTGCCCGGCATCGTGAAAGACTTCGCGTGGCTTGCCTTGCACGGCGATGCGCCCCTGATCGATGAACATGACCTTATCGGCGACCTGCGCGGCAAAGCCCATTTCGTGCGTGACGACAGCCATCGTCATGCCGTCGCGCGCGAGCTGCTTCATCACTTGCAATACTTCGCCGACCAGTTCGGGATCGAGCGCCGAGGTCGGCTCGTCGAACAGCATGATGTGCGGCTCCATTGCCAGCGCGCGGGCAATGGCAACGCGCTGCTGCTGGCCGCCCGAGAGTTTCGACGGGTAGGCGTCCCCCTTATGCGCGAGGCCAACGGTTTCCAGCATCGCATTGGCGCGGCGGCGTGCTTCGTCGCGTGACAGACTGCGCACGCGCAGCAACGCTTCCATCACATTGCCGAGCGCCGTCATATGCGGCCACAGATTGAATTGCTGAAACACCATGCCGACGTTGCGCCGCACGCGATTGATCTCGCTTTGCGACGCTCGCACGCGTTTTCCATTGCGCTCGCTGTAACCGAGCAGTTCGCCTTCGATGCGCACGTCGCCCTGATCGTAGGTTTCGAGCGCGGCGAGGCAGCGCAGCAGCGTGCTCTTGCCCGAGCCCGACGGGCCGATGATGCAGACCACTTCGGAGCGGGCGATCTCGAGATCGACGCCGCGCAGTACTTCGACTTCGCCAAAGCGTTTCTTCAGGTCGCGCACTTCGATCAGCGGCGCGCCGGGCGGCGTATCGAAAGCAGCGGTGGAAGTGGAGGACGGCATGTCGGCGATAGCGTTCATAAGATGGTCCGGATTCCGTTCATGCCATGAAGCGCGCGATGCGGGTTTCGGCCCACATGCCCGCGCGCGAGGTCAGTTCGACCAGCGCGAGATAGCACACGCACAGCACCAGCAGCGTTTCGACAAAAGCGAAGGTGGCCGAGCCGATGCCGGTCAGCACGAAGGTGAGCTCGGGGACGGTGACGATCGACAGCACCGCGGTTTCCTTGCTCAGCACGATAATCAGATTGGTCAATGCAGGCACGATCAGCACCAGCATTTGCGGTACCTGAATGCGCAGGACGGCTTGCCACCGGGTGAGTCCGAGACAGGACGCCGCTTCGAGATGACCCGGCGGCACCGATTGGAAACCGGAGCGGAAGGCTTCGGCGAAATACGCGCTGCCGTATAGGCCCAAGCCGAGCACACCGGCTGTCATCGGTTCGAGCGTGAGGCCGAAAGACGGGCCGCCGTAGTACAGCAAAAACAGCTGCACCAGAAATGGCGTGCCGCGAAACAGTTCGATATAGAAGCGCAATACGCCGCGCACCCAGCGTCCGCAAAATAGCTGCAGCACGGCGATGAGAAAGCCGATCAGAATGCCGATCGCGACGCCCGCGGCCCAGGTGCCGAGCGTGGTCGCAAGACCGGCGGCAATCGGCTGCAGGTTGTGCGTGATGACGGTGGGGTCGAGCTTTTGCATGGCCTATTTCAGTCTCGAGCTCAAGGTGGGTCAGGCGTGCTGCAAACGGTATTCGGCGGCATGCGCGACGAGCGCCAGCGTGCCGCAGATCACGAAATAAATCAGCCCGGCCGCGACGTAGGCTTCGAGCGGCCGATAGGTGCTGGCCGCGATGTTCTGCGCAGTGCGGGTCAACTCGGCCACGCCCACCACCGAAATCAGCGACGAAGCCTTGATCAGCAGCACCATTTCGTTGACGAGCGAAGGCAGCGTCAAGCGAAACGCCTGCGGCACCAGAATGCGCCGCAGCATATCGAACGGTGACAGTCCGAGCATGCGTGCGGCTTCGAGATGACCCGGCGGAATGCTGAGAAACCCACCGCGCAGAATCTCGGCGATATAGGAGGCGGAACACAGCGACACGGCGCTGATCGCCGCGACGATGGGCGATACATTGATCCCGGCGAACGGCAGCAGGTAATACACCAGCAGCAGTTGCACCAGCATCGGCACCCCGCGAAAAAAGAACACATAGGCGCCGCCGAACATGCGCGCCCAGCGCTTCGGGGAGAGACGTGCAGCACACACGCCGATCGCGACGAAGAAGCCGATCAGGAGACCCGTCAGCGAAATGCCGATGGTAGCGAGCGCCGCATGCAGCAGCAGCGGCAGGCCCTGAAGGAAGACGGTCGTGCTGAACATAAGAGCCGCACTCGCTAGATCAGTGCATTAATAGTTCGGCGCCGGCATTGTTGTCGGCGCATCCATTGCGACCCCGAACCACTTTTTCTGCAAGGTCGCGAGGCGCCCGTCGTTGTGCATTTTCACGAGCGCGGCGTTGAAGGCATCGGCGAGCGGCTTGCTGTCCGCGTCTTTACGCAGGCAGTAAGCAAAGTACACCTTTGCGCCGAACGGCGGCTGCACTACGGCGAAGGTTTCAGGACGTTGTTTGGCGACGTACGCGATGTTGGTCATCGAGTTCGCGACCGCTGCGATGCGGCCGGCGGCGAGATCGGCGTAGGCTTGATTGTTGTCGACGTATTCGCGGATTTCAGGCGGCTTCGGCAAAGTGGCGACGTAAGCCTTCAACTGATCGAGCTGGGCCGAGCCCTTGCCCGCGCCGACCGTCTTGCCGGCGATATCCGACGATTGCTTGACGGCGGAGTCGTTGGCGCGCTTGAGCAGCGCGTCGGTGGCGTCCGCGATCGGCAGCGTGTACGTGTAGCGTTCCATACGCGCCTTCGTAACCGTCAGCGGGCCGCCCACCATATCGAACTTGCCGGCTTCGAGACCCGGCAGCACGCTCGGCCACGGCAGGTCGATGAAGCGAACCTTCACGCCCATTTCCTTGCCGACCTCGGCGAACAGGTCCTTGTTGAAGCCCGCTTGCTGGCCGTTCTCAAGGAAGTCGAACGGCGCGAACTGCATCTCGGTGCCGACCACCAGTTCGCCTGCTTTCTTTACTTTGGCGAGTTGGTCTTCCGCGTGAGCGGTGACGCTTGCCGCGCACAACGCCAGCATAACCAAACGACACTTCCAGCCTGCAAGGATGCTCATGGGATTCTCCGGTTGGCAAAGCGGTGTCGCGCGAAAGCGGTTCGTCAGTAGGGACCGGCGCGAGTCATGCGTTGCAGTATATACCGCAGTTTTCGCGCGAAATAAATAAACTCGCGAGTAGAGAAAAGCCCTTACGTGAAGGCGTGCAAAGCAACTTGCGGGTCCGCTTTTGGCGGTATATACAACTGGAATGCGCGAGGCACGCGAACCTGTCGCGAACGATTCATCAGCCTCTTTCGTCAGTTGAATTGACTAGCCCACCAGGGAGCAATGCAATGCCCGTGACCCGCATTCCGATCATCGACCTTGCCGGCGTGCGTGCCGGCGACCCGCAGGCTTTGACGCGAGTAGCGCACGAAATCCGCGAAGCGTGCACGACGATCGGCTTCTTCTACATCATCAATCACGGCGTGCCGCAAGCGGCAATCGATGCGGCCGAACAGGCGGCCCGTACGTTCTTTGCGTTTCCGGTGGAGACGAAGCGGCGCGCGGCGGTCAATCAACGGCATCGCGGTTTCAACGCTCTCGGCGACGCCACCATGTATCAGGCCAAGCGCCCCGACTACAAGGAATTCTTCAGCATCGGCCTGGAGTTGCCTGAGGACGATCCCGATGTGAAGGCGGGACAGGCGCTGCGAGGGCCGAACAACTGGCCGGATTTCATGCCGGAGCTGCGGCCTGCGCTCTACGGTTATTACGAAGCGGTCGCTGCATGCGGCGCCGACCTGTTGCGTGCGGTGGCCGTGAGTCTCGGCGTCGACGAACATTTCTTCGCGCCGCGCTATACGAAGCGGATGCAGCGCACGCAGATGGTCTACTACCCGCCGCAGCCGCCCCAATCGGACGCGGATCAGTTCGGCGTCGCACCGCATACCGACTACGGCTGCATTACCCTGCTGTGGCAGGATCGGGTGGGGGGCTTGCAGGTGCGCGAGATCGCCAACGATACGTGGGTCGATGCACCGCCGATCGAGGGCAGCTTCGTGGTGAACGTCGGCGATCTGCTGGCGCGTTGGACCAATGACCGCTTCCGCTCCACCTTGCATCGCGTGATCAATGCGTCGGGGCGCGAGCGTTATTCGATCGCGACGTTCTACGATCCCACGTACGGTGCAACGGTCGATCCGCGCGAACTCGGTACGAGCGATGCCGAACTCAAGTACCAACCGGTCGCAGCGGGTGACTACATCCTCGGGCGAATCAACGATTCGATGGGTTATCGCAAGAAAGCGGCAACTGAAGGCACGCAAGGAACCCCTGCATGACAGATAACAGTTTGGCAAACGGCGCAACCCATACCGCAGCGCCGCTTTCCGCGACGCTCGACGCGCTGCGCGCCGCGCTCGGCGCCGACGCGGTGCGCATTGGCGAGCAGATCGGCGAACACGCGATGACCGATTGGACCCGCCACGACCCGACGCGTCCCGCCGCGCTGCTTTTGCCGCGCAGCACGGAAGAAGTCTCGCGTGCGCTGGCCATTTGTCACGCAGCGCATCAACCGGTGGTGCCGCAGGGCGGCATGACCGGTCTCGCGGGCGGCGCGATTGCGCGCGCGACGGATATCGCGTTGTCGCTGGAACGGCTCACCGGCGTCGAAGAAATTGACGCCGCGTCGGCCACGCTAACCGTGCGTGCCGGCACGACCTTGCAAACCGCGCAGGAAGCCGCCGCCGAAGCGGGCTTCGAACTCGCACTCGATCTGGGCGCGCGCGGCTCGTGCCAGATCGGCGGCAATCTGGCGACTAACGCGGGCGGCAATCGCGTGATCCAGTCGGGCACCGCGCGCGATCAGGTGCTCGGTCTCGAAGTCGTGCTCGCCAACGGCGACGTGCTGACTTCACTCGGCAAGATGGTCAAGAACAACACCGGCTATGACCTCAAGCACTGGTTCATCGGTTCGGAAGGCACGCTCGGTGTGATCACACGCGCGGTGTTGCGGCTCCATCCGCCACGCGCGGCGCGCCACACGGCGCTCGTCGCACTCGACGATTACGCCGCCGCCGTGAACCTGCTGCGCCGCCTGTCGACGCGCTTTGGTAACGACATCGGCGCGTTCGAGATCATGTGGCCGGATTTCTATGATTTCGGCGTGAAGCTGACGGGCACGCGCTCGCCATTCGCCGATTCGCACCCGCTCTATGCACTGATCGAACACGCGAGTTTCGACGCAAGTGACGACGGCGAACGCTTCTCCGCCGTGCTGACCGAAGCGCTCGATTCAGAAGCGATCCGCGACGCCGTGATCGCGCAATCGGTGGCCGACGTGCGGGCGCTATGGGCGATTCGCGAATGCACTGCGGAGTTTCCGGTGCGGCTCGATCCGATTAACTTCGACGTGAGCTTGCCCATCGGCGAGATCGGCGCTTTCGTCGACCGTTGTCGCGCGGCGCTCGATCAGCGCTGGCCAGGCAACGTGTCGTATTTCTTCGGCCATATCGGCGATTCGAATCTGCATCTCACCGTCGACGGCCATTCGATTCCCGGCGTCGAGCATCACGCGGTGTATGCGTTCGTCTATGAGATGCTGGGGCCGTTGCGCGGTTCGGTATCGGCGGAACACGGGATCGGCTTGCTCAAGCGCGAGTTCTTGTCGATCTCGCGCTCGCCTGCTGAATTGGCTGCGATGGCCGCCATCAAACATGCGCTGGACCCGCACGGCATTCTGAATCCGGGCAAGTTGTTCTGAACAGGGTGTGCCGCGCGCCAGCAGCTCGCGCGCGTAACGCGCGGCTACGCCCTGGCAGTTTCGTCAATGCGCTGCGACGGAATCCATTCCGGTCGACGTGACTGCGGGTTGCGCAGCGGGCGAGGCGAGATAGTCGAGCAGCGCCTTCGCCTCTTTCGGATGCTCCGCGCCCACCGGGATGCCCGCGGCATACCGCGTCACGGATTGCACCGACTCAGGAATCTTTCCGACGAAGGTGACGCCCGGCACCGGCAGCACTTCGCTGACCTGCTGGAATCCTACTTCGTAATCGCCATTGGCGACCACCGAGGCGACCGGGATCTTCTGAATCCTCTTCGCCTTGGCTTTCACCTGATCCTCGATGCCGAGCTTCCTGAAGAGCTCGCGCTCGATATAGACACCGCTCGCACTGTCCGAGTAGGCGATCGATCTGGCGTGGAGCAAGGTCTCTTTCAGCGCATCGACGGAGCCGATATCCGGTTTCGGCGCACCGCTACGCACGACCATACCGATGCGGGAATCGGCGAGCTCGACGCGCGATCCGGGAATCACCTTGCCTTGCTTGATCAGATCGTCGAGCGCGTAGCCGACCATGATGACCACGTCCGCGTGCTCGCCGCGGTCGAGCCGGTTCGGAATGGCTTCAGGTGATTTGCCCATCGAGGGCCCGAGTATGGTATCGAGCGTATTGCCCGTCGACGCCGTAAACTTGGGGCCGAGCAGTTTATACGCGGCGGTAAAGCCACCCGAACTCATCACGCGGAGTTCGGCGGCCTCCACGTGTGCCGTTGCAACGGTGCCGGCCAGCAGCCCGGCGGTCAACAAGGTCTGAAAGAAGGTTTTCATCCGGATAAGCGTGGCAGTCTGATAGGGATAAAGGCGTGATCGGCTCACGAGCCCAAGCAAGCCGACCACAAAACGTGGCGACTCGCCGCCCTTATACATACCACACCTGAACCAGCGCCAGCACAGCGAGCGGCGCGCAACACTTGCACGCGCTTACGGGATACGCTGCCTCGACCCAATCGCAACGCTGCGCTCAACCTCCGTCAATGCGCATTCAGATACCGCGCAATCACCGGATAGACATCCACCGCCGCATTCTTGCCGAGGATGCAGTCGATGTGCCCATAGTTGGGAATCAGATGCCGCTCGTACGGCTGCTCGGGCCATTGTTGGACCAGCATGTCATAGGTCAGCAAGGTGCTCTTCGGCAGATAGGTTTCATTTTTCTCGCCGTGAATGAAGCCGATCGGCAGGCGCAAGCCGTCCAGGCCCTTCATGCCGTCCGCGCCGCTCAGGTAGACGTCTTTGCCGTCGGCATCGACGACCTTGCCCGCCCGCACCATCGCAGCGAGATGCTTGAAGACGGCGATGTCGTGCACGCCGAGCAGTTCTTGCAGATTCGCATGAAGCGTCTCATTCAGCTGCTCGTGTTCGTAGAGCAGGCCGTAAAGGAAGGTTGCCCGGTGGCAGATCGGGCTGCCGCAGCCCTGTTTATGACTGAGCGGGTAGAGCCGCAACGCTTCATCGAGCAGGTTCTGGGGCCACGACCTGTGCTCCGTAAAAGCGGTCAGATCGAGCACGCCGAGATGCTGCATGATGTCAGGGACGTGCAACCCGCACTTGATCTTTTCCAGCGTGCCGGGCACCGGATGCGCCGAGACCTGCGAGATGACCGCCGAACGCACGCCCTTTAGGCCGTGCAGCAGCGACATAGTCAACGCGAGGCCTCCCATGCAGTGGCCCAGCACCTGAATGTCCGGCACCTTGGTCAACTCCCGCACTTTGGCGACCGCCGCCGGAATGTCCTCACGAGCGACCTTGTCGACATTGGTCGGCACCATCACGCTCGGCATTTCGATGCTGACGCGTAGATCGACGAGCCACACGTCGTAGCCGGCCGCACAGAGATACTCCACCAGGTTGGTGCCGATCAGATCGGTGGAGTAGATCCGGCTCGACACACCCGAACCGTGGATCAGCAGCACGGGGCGCAGCGGTTTGTCGGACGGCCCGGCGTAGCGCGTGAGTCGAAGCCTGGTCCCGTCGGCTGTGTCGAAGAATACGACTTGCGGCGCGGGCGCGCGCAGCGCGCGCTTGAGGCGCGGCTCGGCCTTCGGATCGTAAAACTGCAAGGGCGCGGCCACGCCGCCGTATTCGGTGAACAGCACGCCGGCGAAAAACTTGCCGAACTTCAAGGTCCATTCAAGGCGCGATGTCAGGTCAGGGGTGTTGGTGACCTCGAGCGTGCGTTGCTGCTTGAGGAAATTCTCGGGCGTAATGATCAGCGTTGCCTTGCCGATCGCTGGCGCATCCGCTTGCGCCGAGTCGCGGAGTTCGGCGTAGAGCGTGTTGGTCTGCTCCCAAAGATTGATCGGCGACGTACGCGTGATGATTTTCTGTCCCGTCAGGTAGTACTTCTTGCCATCCGTGGAATTGAGCGTCATGCGGTAATTCATGTTGCGCTCGTCCACATCCGATTCGTCGACCACGAACAGATTGAAGGTGCCGTCCGTGATCGTCATCGGTTGCGCCGAGAGCGCGGGGCAGGTCAGCGTTCCCGTAGTGTGGGCCAGATGTTGCGGATTGCTCAGCATATCGGCCAGATCGTCCGATTCCACCGTCAGCGTGAATTGAATCGGACTGGTGGCGGCTTCGCCCGCCACGGCCGGCGTATACGTACCGATCATCGTTTCGGTGAAACGCAGGCCGATCTTCTGGGGCGTGGGCGTAGCGGCCGTGCCCTTGGCCTCGTAATCGATGTTCCAGCCGCGCGCGTTGGCGAGCAGCGCGCAATTGCGTTCCGCCAGCGCGGAAATCGTTAGCAGCGGATTGACGCCGAGCGACATCGGCATGACCGCGCCGTCCATCACGTATAGCCCTTCGTGCACCGCATTTCCGCTCGTGCCGCTAAAGACTCGCCCCTGATGATCGACGACGCCACGCGCCGCGTCCTCGCCCATCCCGCAGCCGCCGAGCGGATGCACGGTGACAATCTGGTTGCCGAGCAATCTGGTCGAAATCGGATTGCGCATGTATTTGCCGCCGAGCGGCGCCTGCGCCTTCTCGAGCGTTTCTTCGACGGTCTGGAAGATCGGCTGCTTGCCGGCGTTCGGCCAGGCGATGCGCGCCCTGCCTTTGTCGTTCACGCTGATCTGGCCGCTTTCGTCGTCATGCGCCATCACCAGGTAGGTTTGCGTGTGATTGAGCGCGCCGTGATAGGGGCCGCGCAGGAAGCTTTCGATCACGCGCGCGTCGTAGCCGAACGGTTCGTCGTCGGCGCGCGGCGCGGGAATGTCGACGCCTTCGAACGGCGCGGCGCCGCCGAGCAGAGCGACCAGCGCGGCGCCGACCGGCCCGGCGAGCGAGCCTTCTTCGATGACGAAGCCGTCTGTCACGTTAGCGGTGTTGCGGTGGTCGATGATGCCGGTAATCGTCGGCCCGACCGGTGGGATGTCGCCCTTCTTGTGGGCGCCCCAGCCGACGCCGTTGATCACCTCCTCGGTGTTGTACGCGAAGGCGAGCACGTCGCCGTTGCCGGTGAGGTGCTGACCGAGCATGTCCGACACGCTCAAGCCCTCCTTGCGCGAGCGCAACAGCAGGGCGGTCGAACCGATCGTGCCGGCCGACATGATGACGACATCGGCGCTCACGAACAGATCGGGTGCGTCATAACTCTCGCGGCCCAGCTTCACTTCCTGAAAGCGCACGATCCACTTTTGCGTGGCGGCGTCGCGCAACACCGAATGCACTGCGGCGCCCGTGAAAATATGGGCGCCGTGTGCGACCGCATCGGGCAGGTAGTTCATGTGCGTCGAATTTTTCGCGTCGTAGTTGCAACCCGAGTTACAGTCGCCGCATCCGACACAGGCCTTCTGCTCGACGCCCGCAGCGTTGATGCGGTCCTCGAAAGTGACGGTGACCGGCGGCGGATAAAAGCGATCTTCCATGCCGAGCGCCTGCGCGGATTTTTTCAGCGCCAGCAGTTTCGGCAACTGCAAAAAATCGCCGGACACCGCCGACGGCTGCAGCATGGCGCGAGCCAGTTCGTAGCCCTTGTCGCGTCCGGCCTTGTCGGCGCGCAGCGCAGCGGGCCAGCGGTCGTCGTCCCATAAGCGCGGTTCGGCTTCGAGCGCAACATTCGCGTTGATCAGCGAGGTGCCGCCCAGTCCGCAGCCCACCACCGCATTCACGTCTTCGTTCACGTGCACTTCGAGCAGCGCGAGCGGCGAGCCGATTTGCGCGAGGGCGGTGTTGTATTGCACCTCGGCGGCGCCTTCGATCGGCGTGCGCGGATAGTCGCCGGCCATGAATTCGCGCCCGCGTTCCAGCACACACACGTTTTTGCCGGCACGCGCCATGCGGCTCGCGGCAATCGCACCGCCATATCCCGATCCCACCACCACCACGTCGTAATGCGACTGCATTGCTGTCAGGGCGCTTGATAAGCGGTTCATTCAGACCACCTCGTCAGGAAGGGGATGCCGGGTAGGGGAACCCGGACTTCGGAAGGAAGACGGCGTGCGGCTGCGGCTTTTTTATCGTAGGCGGTGCGCGATGACAAAAAAAGGCGCATCGTACGTGGCGCGCGACCCTTGCGTGGGGCGTGCCCGATTTCCGGGGAGGGGAAAAAGCCGCCGTCGGCCGACGCCGGTCTGTCAATGCGCTTTTAGGCGGCTACTTCATTCATTTCGCTGTCGCTCGATTCGGCGGCGAGCAGGTTCAAGGCGATCAGAATCGCCGCGCGGTTGTCGAGATCGATCTCGATGCCGAGCACGTCGATCAGCCAGCGGCCGATCTTGGTATTGGAAAATTCGTCGGCCCCGGCCGTCTTTTTCATGGTGACGCCAAGTTTGACGGCGCGATAGTGATACGAGGGGACACGATGCTGAGCAGCGACTGCCGAGAGGCCGCCTTTTCCTTCCGAGCACCAGCCAAGGCTGCCGGCCAGCACGATGCGCTCCGGCTCGTCGAGGCTGTCGATAAAAGTCCGTGCCGCGAGCCGCACGCGTTGTTCGTCGAGGCCGTATTGCAGCAACACGCTTTCGACGGGGTCTTCCAGCGCTTGCGCGTGCAGATCGATCTCCTGCGCCATGCCTTCGTTTTCCATCGACACGTTGCGTTGATGGCCGGCGCTGCGCAGACAGTCGATCAGGTAACGGCGAAAATACGCGCACAGTGCGTAGCCGTTGGACGGCGCGCTGTCGGCGCAGGCATTCGTTTCAGTGTGGCCGGGCGCGAGGCGCAGAACTTTCGCGTAGATGAACTGCGCGACCAGTTCTTCCTTGTCTTCACCGAGCGCCTGCAATTCAAGCGGGTGATAGGTGCGTAGCGCCCGCTTGACCAGATCGACCATCGACACCATCTCGTCGGCGGACAACTGGGTACGCCGACGCCACAGGTCGGGCAGGATCGCATCGTCGAGATTGCGGACGAACGCGTGGCTCGGAACTGCGCCCATGAAAACCTCCATAAAGGGTTAGGCAATGAGCGCGGGGAGCCTCGACTGCAGGCAATGAAAGGGGTGTTGGAACTTTTGAGCCGCGCTGGAATGTGAGGCCAGTATGGTTTCCGGCGGGCGCTTCGCCTATATGGATTAAGTGGTAGCTGATGGGTAAACTGCCGGGTAAACCATCCGCGCGTCTGCCTGTTCGCCGTCTGATGACCGTGCGCTGCACCAAAAGGCTGCAGCGCGCGATGGAGCACCGCAACAGCTGATGCAGCAACTCTCGCGCAGCACGTCAGGCCCGCCGTGCCTGCGTCGCTGAGCTTGCGTCCTACGCCATCGAATCCGGTCGACAAAGGAGACCGCATGATGCGGGCTGATCCAATCCAGCGTGCAATCGACGAAGACCTTGTGCGCGTGCTGTACGCGCAAGATCCCATCGCCTTCTTTTCGCACTGGTTCTCGATTGCGGTGCTGGTGGCGATCTACTGGCCGCACGTGCCGTCGCCGCCGCTGTTCATCGCGTGTTTCGGGTTTTATGCGGCCGCCAATTGCGGTGGCCTGGCGCTTTGGATCTGCAATCGCCGCTACCCGCACCTCGCGACGCCACGCGGCTGGATCAACCTGCATGCGCTGCGCGGCGTGCTGCTGTACAGCGCGCCGGGGCTTGCGGTGTGGTTCGCGTTCCAGAGTCCTCAAGCCGATTTGCCGCTGCTGCACACCGTGATGATCGTCACGCTGGCGGCCGGCGTGTTCATGTCGAACGGCTTCGATCTGCTGAACTTTTCGACCGCGATTCCGTTTCTGCTGTTTCCGGCGATCGTGCTGCATTTCGGCACGCATACATTCGACCGCACCATTCTCGCCATCGTCCTCGCGTTCTTCTTCTGCGCGATCAACGTCTATGCGGTGAGTTATCGCAAGCTGTTCCAGCAGGTCGTGCAGGCGCGCGTCGATCAGCAGTATCTGGCGGAGTCGCTGGCGGCGCAAAAGCGTGTCGCCGAAGAGGCCAGTCTTGCCAAAACGCGATTTTTTGCAGCCGCGAGCCACGATTTGCGCCAGCCGCTGCATGCGATCGGCTTGCTGGCGGCTTCGCTCAACGACTCGGCGGCGACGCTCGTGCAGCATGCCAGGACGGCTCAGCACATCGTTTACAACGTCGAGGCGTTGAATCAGCTGTTCAACCAGGTGCTCGATCTCGCCCGGCTCGAAAGCGGCGTGACCCAGGTGATCCGCTTGCACTTCCGGCTGTCGGAACTGTTCGAGCGGGTCGGCAGCCAGTACCGTCCGCAGGCGGCGGCCAAGGGGCTGGCGCTGCGGATCGCGCCGTCTTCGGTGGTCCTGCATGACGATCCGGTGCTGCTCGAACGTGTGCTGAGCAACTTGCTCTCGAACGCAGTGCGCTACACCGAGGAAGGCGCGATCTGGGTCGGCTATCGTCGAGCAGGGCGTCATTCGGGCGGCTATATCGAGGTGCGCGATTCCGGCATCGGCATTCCGGTCGAGGAACACGAACGCATCTTCGAAGAGTTCTACCAGGTCGCCAATCCGCAGCGCGACGCCCGTCAAGGGCACGGTCTGGGCTTGCCGACGGTGAAGCGCCTCGTCGAAATGCTCGGTGGCGAGTTGCAACTGCGCTCGGCCCCGGGCCGTGGCTCGGTGTTCCGCTTTCCGGTGCAGGCAGGTGACGCCGGCGGCATTGTCGCGAGCCTGAACGAGGCGGTGGCGGGCGGACCGTCGGCGCAGGGGCGGCGCGTGCTGTGCATCGACGACGAACCGTCGATTCTCGAAGGCCTCACCAGTCTGCTGGGGCGCTGGGGTTGCATCGTGCGTGGCGCACGTGACGAGGTCGACGCGCTCGTCGCGCTGGAAGACGGCTTCGTACCGGATGCCGTGTTGTGCGACTACCAGCTGGCTAATCACCGAACCGGCGCGCAAGCGCTCTCGGCCGTGCGCAATATGCTGGGGCGGGCGGGTCACGACGGTGTGGTGACTTTGCTGATCACGGGCGATATGGCGTCGGCCGAACTGGCGGCGCTGGCCCTGCAGGGTATTCCGGTGCTGCACAAACCGGTCACGCCGGCGCGGTTGCGGCGGACCCTGGAAATGCTGTGGCAGCAGGCGGAACTGGATAAGGGGCGGGCGGCGTGAAGCGTGACATGAAGGGCGGCGGCATAAGCGCCGCCCGTCGATCCGTTATTACAGGGTTTTCCCGGCCTCGAGCCAGCCGTTGATCACGGCGATCGCCGTGGACCGGTTGTGCACGCCGAGCGCCCGGAAGATCACGGACAGATGCACCTTGACCGTCCCTTCCGCGACGCCCAATTCACGCGCGATCATCTTGTTGGTCCAGCCGCGATGCACCAGCCGCATGATGTCCTGCTGTCGCGGCGACAGGTTCTCCAGCAGATGTTGCTGGTGCGGCTGCAGCGCCGAGATTTGCGTGATCGGTTCCGTGAGTGCCGTACCACCCTGAGTCGGGGCGTGCCCGGCGTCATGGGCGGCAAGCTCGGCGGGCGCTTCGGCGCGCACGGGTGCGGCTTGCGTCTCGCGCGAGCCCAGCAGGCTGAGTGCCTCCATCGGCACATAGGCGCCGCCTGACAACACCAGCTCGATCGCCTTGAGCATGACGCTGGCGGGTTGCCGCTTCGGCACGAAGCCGAGCGCGCCCGCGGCCAGCACCGCGCGCATCTCGTCGGGCGACTCTTCGGCGGAGAGCACGACGACCGGCAATGCCGGGTTCGCCTTCAACAGCACTTCGAGCGACGACGCGCCGGTCATACCTGGCATATGCAGGTCGACGATGGCGAGGTCGTGGTCGGCGTCGGGCCGCGCGGCGGCGGCGAGGGATTCCCAGCTATCGGCTTCGTCGAATTGCGCGTCGGGATCGAGCCCGCGCAATAGTCCTTTGACGCCTTGCCGGATCAGTTCATGGTCGTCGGCCACAAGAAACTTCATGATGTCTCCGCGAGTCGGGACTGCGCGTTGTGGACTGCCACGGTCGTGCTGCTGGCTCTACTTCCCGTTTTACTTCTATTCTCGATTCGCGTCATTGCCGGCTACCCCGCGATCATATGCCGATCGGTGGTGCGGCGCGCCTTCCGGTTTGCCGCACGAATGAACATCTATTTATGTAATCGCCGGCTGGTTCGATGCACCAGCATTATGTGTAAGGTAGGTCTCCCGCGCATAGGTTCCGGCTTGTTACGAAGACGAGCCGCACGGCGCAATTTTTGAAGCCGTCCACGCGGGAATCCGCAGGTTATGCGCGCCAGATGAAATTAGGCAAGTGCATGATTCACTTGATTGCAAATAACGTCGCATTCATCAGAAGCTTGAACGCGAAGCCGAGCGACATTGCCGAGGCAACGCCCAGGCACCAGAGCGCGACGAACCACAGCCAGCCGGGCAGCCGGCGCCGCGGCGTTTGAGATGCGCCACGGGCGGCGCTGTCGCCCGTGTTCTTAGTGATAGTGATGTTGGTCGCCATGACGCACCTTGCCACGAAATACCCAATAACCCATCGTCGTATAAGCGATGATGACCGGCAGAATCACTGCCGCGCCGACTAGCGTGAACATCTGGCTCGAGCGCGGCGCAGCGGCTTCCCAGAGCGTCATGCTCGACGGAATCGCATACGGCCACAGGCTCACCAGCAGCCCGGCATAACCGAGCAGCACCAGCAGGAGCGCCAGCACGAACGGCGTGTTGTGATGCCGCGCACGCACCGCACGGTGCATGAAGAACGCGCAGATCGCCACGAGGAACGGCACCGGCAGCAGACGGTAGAACAGATTGTCGTGGAACCAGCGCTGCGCGATAGTCGGATCTTGCAGCGGCGTCCATAGGCTGACCATCGCGATGAAGCCGAGCAGCACGAGCGTTAGCGGCCACACCACGCGATGCAGGCGGCGTTGCAGATCGCCTTCGGTTTTGGCGACCAGCCAGCAGCAGCCGAGCAGCGCGTAGGTGATCACCAGACCGAGACCCGTCAGCAGACTGAACGGCGTGAGCCAGCCGAAGGCATCGCCCGCATAGCCGCCGTCGATCACCGGAATGCCTTGCAGGAACGCGCCCAGCACGATGCCCTGAAAGAACGTCGCGCCCGCCGAGCCACCGATGAACGCCAGATCCCACAGATGTTTCGTGCGCTTGGCCTTGGCGCGAATCTCGAACGACACGCCGCGGAAAATCAGGCACACGAGCATGAAGATCAGCGGCAGATACAGTGCAGACAGCACGGTCGAGTAGACCACCGGAAACACCGCGAACAGCGCGGCGCCGCCGAGTACCAGCCAGGTTTCGTTGCCGTCCCACACGGGCGCGACGGTGTTCATCATCAGGTCGCGTTCTTTCTCATCGGGGAAGAACGGGAAGACGATGCCGATGCCCAGATCGAAGCCGTCCAGCACCACGTACATGAATAGGCCCAGCGCGATGATCGCGGCCCACGCTACGGTTACGTCCATTTTCTTTCTCGCAAGCAGGAAGTGAAGCAGTGAGGTTAGGCGGCGTCGATCATGTGATCGGCGGCGGACAGCGGGCGGCGCGCGGTCTGATTCGGCATGTGCTCAGCCACGCCGTGCGGTGTCTGTCCCGGCAGTGCCGGACCCGAGCGCATCAGTTTGAGCATGTAGTAGATGCCGGTGCCGAACACGAGGAAGTAGACGACCACGAAGGCCATCAGCGAGATGCCGACCTGCTGCGTGGTGAGCGGCGATACGGCCTGCGAAGTGCGCATGACGCCGTACACCACCCACGGTTGCCGGCCTGCTTCCGTGGTGACCCAACCCGCCAGCAACGTAATGAAGCCGGTCGGTCCCATGGCCACGGCGACGCGCTGGAACCACTTCGCTTCGAACAGGCGTTCGCGACGGCGCAGCACCCATGCGGCCAGCGACATCAGGATCATCAGCACGCCGAGCCCGGCCATGATGCGGAAGCTCCAGAACACTACTGTCGAGTTCGGTCGGTCTTGCGGCGGGAATTCCTTCAGGCCGCGAATTTCGCCATCCCAGCTATGCGTGAGGATCAAACTGCCAAGGTGCGGAATCGATACGGCATAACGCGTGGTCTCCGCCTGCATATCAGGAATGCCGAAGAGATTCAGCGCGGTGCCGCCTTTCTCGGTTTCCCACAGACCTTCGATCGCGGCGATCTTGGCCGGCTGATATTTGCGCGTGTTCAAACCATGCTGATCGCCGACGAATGCCTGGATCGGCGTGAGGATCAGGAGCAGCCAGAGCGCCATCGAAAACATCTTCTTGACGGCAGGATCGCGCCGGCCGCGCAGCAGATGCCATGCGCCCACCGCCGACACCACCAGCCCCGCGACAATGAATGCCGCGAGCGCCATATGCGCAAGCCGGTACGGGAACGACGGATTGAAAATGATCTTGAACCAGTCGAGCGGCACGACGTGGCCGTCGACGACTTCAAAGCCTTGCGGCGTTTGCATCCAGCTATTGGACGCGAGGATCCAGAAGGTTGAGATCAGCGTGCCGATCGCCACCATCAGCGTGGCGCCGAAGTGGGCGCGCGGACTCACGCGCTGCCAGCCGAACAACATGATGCCGAGGAAGCCCGCTTCGAGGAAGAACGCGGTCATGACCTCGTACATCAGAAGAGGTCCGGTGATGGGCCCCGCGAAACTGGAGAAGCCAGACCAATTGGTGCCGAACTGATAGCTCATCACGACGCCGGACACGACGCCCATCCCAAAGGCGACTGCGAAGATCTTCGACCAGAACAGGCAAAGATCTTTGTAGTACGCCTTGCCGGTTTTCAGCCAGCGCCATTCGAGGACAGCGATAAAACTGGCGAGGCCGATGCTGAGCGCCGGAAAAACAATGTGAAACGAAACAGTGAACGCAAACTGAATGCGGGCGAGATCGAAGGCCGAGATTGCGGAGTTCATGAGCGTGAAGGTCGTGACGCCCGGGAGGGCGGACTACGCGCGTCGACCGTTGTCGGTGCGCACTGCGCTGGGCAGATGGCGCAAGAGTAGGGGATGAGGAAAATTTTTGCTGCAATGCGACGTGCGTCAAAAAACCACGTTGTTTTGCACGTATTTTCGTTTTTGAGACGGCAAAGCCTTGATAGGTATCAAGTTTTCCTGAGTACGTCCTTGCGTGCGTCTCCCGGGGTCTGCGCGGAACTGCGGCAATAGACCGCGCTGCAACAACGTGGCTCTGGCGTCTTCGTGGTTAAGTCCTGCGCTGCGGATGCCGCATTCCAGTCATGTCAGTCAGCAAGAGATCGCCGCACCAGGCGGCGCGGGCGCTCAACAGCGCGCGGCGAAGCCTAGGCGATCGAGATAAACAGCTGCTTGCCACACGCGGCCGCGTATCTGCGCAGCGTATCGACAGAAGGCGAATGCTGCCCCGACGCAAGCGCGCGTTCCAGCCGGGTGATGGCCGGCGCTTTCGTGCCCATGCGCTCGGCGACTTGCGCTTGCGTCAGGCCGGCTTCGCGGCGCGCGGCGAGCATCTGGTCGAGCAGCGCGAATTCTTCGCGGTTCAGCCGCTCGTATTCGGCGCGTACTTCGGGATCGGCGAGCGCCTGCTCGCGCATTGCCTTATAGGTTGCCATTTCTGATCTCCAGCAGTCTTTTGCGCGCGACGTCCAGTTCGTTGCGCGGCGTTTGTTGCGACTTCTTCACGAAGCTGTGAAGCATGACGATTTTCCGTTCCACGATCGAGCAGTAGAACACTCTGGCGATGCCTTCCGCACCTTTGAGGCGCATTTCGAACAAGCCACCACCCATTGATGCGGTGTGCGGCTCGCCGAGATTCGGTCCGTATTCCTCCATGCGATCGGCCAACGCGATGAAGCGTGCAAGCAGCGTTTTCGGCAGGGAAGCAACGTTCACTTTGACCTTTTCGTTGTAGAAGTCGATCGTAAATGCCATTGGATTCAATGATAACAAATATGTTATTAACGCGCAAGCAAGCCACCTCGCAGTTTGTTGCTGTCAGTCAGCAAAAACTGGGCGCATTGCCTGGCAGGAAATCGAACGACAGGAAGAGGGCGAAAGCAGGACCGCGATGAGCGGTTACAACGGCGTTGGCGCAACCAGGGTCATTCGTCACCGTCCGACAATAACGCCGTTCGCGCCGACTTTCTATTAGCCGGTTAGCTAGCCAACAGGCTAGTTTGCTTCTAACATGCAAGCAGCTAACCGGCGGCTCCTTCAGCGTTGTCACATGCTCGAAATGGATGCGCGCCGCATCGCCATCCAGTTTCATTCCTGATAGTCATTTCGAATACCACGTGAACCGACTGGTTCTTCGTGCGCCCGTCATCAAAATGCGTTGCAGACCGTGTCATGCTTGAGCAAGCGTCTCATCGTGCATCGACTGGTCGTTTCCCTCGCATGCCACTCACGCGCGTCGAGTTCGTCCTGCATTCGCTGTTAACGGTTTTCGTTGGGCGGCACGGCTTGTGCTGCCCGACCGGTTTGAGCGTCACGCTTCATCCACCTGCCAGTGACGGCAGACTTCATCCAAAAGGAGTCGACAGATGAGCACGATCACCACGAAAGACGGTACGGAAATTTTCTACAAGGATTGGGGCAAAGGGCGCCCGGTTGTTTTCTCGCACGGCTGGCCGTTATCCGCAGATGCATGGGACGCGCAGATGCTGTTCCTCGGCAGCAAAGGCTTTCGCGTGATCGCGCACGACCGGCGCAGCCATGGCCGTTCAGCGCAGACGTGGGACGGCAACGATATGGACACCTATGCCGACGATCTCGCCGCGCTGATTGAACACCTCGACCTGCAGGACGCCACGATGGTCGGCCATTCGACCGGCGGCGGGGAGGTCGCGCACTACATCGGCCGTCACGGTACGAAACGTGTCGCGAAGGCTGTGCTGATCGGCGCGGTGCCGCCGCTGATGCTGAAGACTGAGGGCAATCCGGAGGGCACGCCGATCGACGTGTTCGACGGCATCCGCAAGGGTGTCGAGGCGGATCGCTCGCAGTTCTTCAAGGATCTTGCGTTGCCGTTTTACGGCTATAACCGTCCGAACGCGAAGGTGTCGCAAGGCGTGATCGATTCGTTCTGGGCACAAGGCATGGTCGGGTCGATCAAGGGCTTGTACGACTGCATCAAACAGTTCTCCGAAGTCGACTACACGGAAGACCTGAAGAAGATCGACGTGCCGACTCTGGTATTGCATGGCGACGACGACCAGATCGTGCCGATCGATGCCGCAGGCCGCAAGACGGCGAAGATCGTGAAGAACGCCACGCTCAAGGTCTACCCGGGCGGGCAGCACGGCATGTGCACGGTGGAAGCGGATAAGGTGAATGCCGATCTACTGGAGTTCATCGGCTCGTAATGCGTTGATGTAGCAAGTGCGGCGGCGAGGGGCGATTGTTCCGCGCTGGCCGTACACCCATACCCGCGTACGGCAGCCACCGGTCAAACAGTTGGCCAGCCAATACGCGCCGCTCGGCGCAACGTCGAGCGAACCACCAGACGGTGGAACGGAGCGATGGCAAGGATATAAAAACGCCCAAGCCCGTTGTGACAGTGCACGACCGTGGACAGAATCAGATAGCGCGCGCTGCCCTCGTGCGTATCGCGCGTTTGCTGCAATACCGAAAGCCGGAAGTCCAGATGGCTGTCGTTCTCGCCAAGAATGATCTCGCGTGTGCTGCGCGCGTAGATTCGGAAGAAGTCGACCCGATCACTTGAGCCGGGTGGATTCACCATGCGCAACTGCTTCGCCGTCTTGAGCCCGAAGCGGGCGACTAACGCATCGCGCAGCCCCAGCAGTTTCGCGATCCATCCCGCCTGATGGGCAAACATAAAGCGCGCGAGCAATTCCGGGTCGTCGATTGCGTTGTCCGGCAAGCGGACGGCGTACGCGTCTGCGAGGTCCGGGGCATCGTACATGCGGGCCACGCCGGATTCGGCCGGCACGGCAACGGAAAGCACGGAACGGTTGGCATCTGGCATAGGAAGGTGCTGCGCCGAAAAGAGATCGAGGTGGACAGGGCGATTTCGCCGCGGGGTGCCGCAGTTCGATCGCGCACTTGCGCGTCAAGTCTACGCGTGCTCGACGGCGCGCGCTCAAGCATCGGTGTCTATTGCGGCAACCGGCCGCATGCGCTGGATGACGTATGCGGCAGGCATCAATATGCGCATCAAGTTATACGACGTCACATAAATTAGTGGCGACGTATGTGTTTGTTTGCAAAAGGCAAATCGCCATACATGTCAAATTTGTACGGGTAAATGCCTGGTTGAAATCCACCTTGGAATCGAAGATAGTACGTTATCGTACAACTAAGGGCTGGTTCCAGCCCGTTGCCGCCACGGCTCGACTGCTTGCCGTCCACCGGCTCTAATCGCGCGCGGCGCTGTAAAGGATCCTTATGAAGAAGATTGCCCTGAGTGGAGCCGGCGGCCAGCTCGGCTCGGTAGTGCGGACGGCGCTGGTCGGCCGCGGCATCCCCTTGCGTTCGGCGGCGGGTTCGAAGCCCCTCGTGCCGCTGGTGGAAGGCGAGGACGTGATGCACGGCGACCTGCGCGATCCCGCCGTTGTGGATCGCCTGCTGAATGGTGTCGACGTGCTGATTCACTTCGCCGGCACGAGCGTGGAACGTCCGCTGCCCGAAATCATCGACAACAACCTGCGCGCGCTGGTCGAGGTGTATGAAGGCGCGCGTCGGCAAGGCGTTCGGCGGGTGGTGTTTGCCAGCTCGAATCACGCGATCGGCATGTATCCGGTCACCGAGCATCTCAGCCTCGATTGCGCACTGCGTCCGGACGGTTTCTACGGCCTGAGCAAGGTGTGGGGTGAAGCACTGGCAAGAATGTATTGGGACAAGCACGGCATTGAGAGTGTTTGCGTGCGCATCGGCAGTTGCCTCGAGCGGCCCACCGAGCAGCGACACCTGAGCACCTGGTTCGGTCATCGCGATCTGCTGCATTTCCTCGACCGCTGTGTCGAGGCAGAGGACATCGGCTTCATCACCGTGTGGGGCGTGTCAGCCAACACACGTAGCTGGTGGGACAACAGCGGCGCCGAGCGCCTCGGTTATCAACCGACCCAGGACGCCGAAGCCTACGCCGAGGAAATCCTGGCACGGCCGAATCCGCTCGATGCCTTGGGTCAGCGTTACCAGGGCGGCAGCTTCGTCGGCATCGATTACTCGCGCGACGACGCAGCGAGCAGCGACACCGCAGGCCAGCCGTCCTGATTGATTAAGGAATACGAGGAGACGCAGTCATGAAAATCAAGGGCATCCGCTGGTGGATGGTCAGCCTGGTCGCGGCCGGGCTCATCATCAATTACCTCGCGCGCAATACGTTGTCGGTGGCGGCGCCGACGCTGATGAAGGATCTCAACATCACCACCGCGCAGTATTCGCATGTCGTGGTGGCGTGGCAACTTTGCTATGCGTTCATGCAACCGGTCGCGGGCTATGTGCTCGACACCGTCGGCACCAAGATCGGCTTCGCGGCGTTCGCGCTGGCCTGGTCGCTGGCATGCGCTGCGGCGGCATGGTCGACGGGCTGGCGCAGCCTGGCGTTCTTCCGTGGCGTGCTCGGTATCGCCGAAGCGGCGGGCATCCCGGCCGGCGTCAAGGCGACGAGCGAGTGGTTTCCGGCCAAGGAGCGTTCCGTTGCGATCGGCTGGTTCAATATCGGCTCGTCCGTAGGCGCACTGCTTGCGCCGCCGCTGGTCGTTTGGGCGCTGTTGCACGGTCAATGGCAATGGGCTTTCCTGATCGTCGGCGTGGCGGGGATTGTCTGGAGCGCGCTGTGGATGCTGCTGTACAAGCATCCGCAGAAACAGAAGCTGTTGAGCGACACCGAGCGCGATTACATCCTCAGCGGGCAGGAGGCAAAGCACAGCGACGCCGGCGCGGTTAAACGCAGTTGGGCTTCCATGCTCGGCAGCCGCGACTTCTGGGCAATCGGCATTCCGCGGATTCTTTCCGAGCCGGCCTGGCAGACCTTCAACGCGTGGATTCCGCTGTACATGATGACCGAGCGGCACATGAACCTGAAGGAAGTCGCGCTGTACGCGTGGATGCCTTTTCTCGCCGCGGATATCGGTTGCGTGCTTGGCGGTTACCTCAGCCCGCTGTTTCATAAGTACGCGAAGGTATCGCTGTTCACGTCGCGCAAGATGGTGTTCGTTGTTGGCGCGCTCTGCATGATCGGGCCGGCTTGCGTCGGGCTGGTGGCAAGTCCTTATGCGGCCGTCGCGCTGCTGTGCGTTGGCGGCTTTGCTCACCAGACCCTGTCGGGTGCGTTGTACGCGATTACCTCCGACATGTTCGGCAAGAACGAAGTTGCCACTGCGACAGGCATGGGCGGCATGGCGGGTTACCTGGGCGCGGCGGCGTTCACGGCGCTGTTCGGCGTGCTGGTCACGCAGATCGGCTACAGCCCGTTGTTCGTGGTGCTGGCTGTGTTCGACATTATTGCGGCTGCTGTGGTGTGCCTGCTGGCCCGAAGCGGTGATAAGACGATCGACCCGCGCTGGGTGGCAGCGACTGTAGCGGCCAAGTGAGTCACGGTTAGGCCCGGGCCGCGAATGGCGTCGGGTAATGAAAATGGCGGCGCCCGAGGGCGCCGCCATTTGTTTTACCTCGCGCTTTAACCCTTAACGCTGATCGACGGTCGACGTAAGGTCTCCAGCATGACGCATGCCGGAGACCGCTTGCCCATCAGCCTACCAGCGAGCTGTTATACGTGACGCCGCCGATCACCACATTGCTGAGCGTGATGGATTTCACGTTGCTCACAAAGACCGGCCCTGGCGTAGTCGTCGTTGCGGGGCCCACGCAGATCGGCGTTCCGAGGTTGCAGTTCGAGATCGTTACGCCGGTAATCGGCTGCGCCGTCGGCACGGGTAGCGGACCGTTATAGTCCGCAGCGACCGGCCCCTGCGCGATGATCGCCTGGAAGCATGAGGCTGATGTCGCGGAGAAGCCTGTCGGCATCGCGTAACTCACCGTACCCGACACGTTGGTCGCGTTCACGTTCGTGATGTTGACGTTGTTGATCGTCGCCGGGTTCCAGCGCACCGAATCGCCCGAGGGGCTGTAATCGCAGTCGAACGTGATCAGGCCGCCCTGTCCGGTAGACGGGTTTGCCGCGAGACCGACCGTGCCCGTACCGGGGATCGAACCCGGAACGCTCGAGCCCAGCGCGCCGCCGCCGTATTTCCCCGCCAGATTCACGCCATTGGCCAGCGTTACACCATTGATCCATACGTTGTTGATGAAGCCGCCACGGTTCATGTTGGTCTTGAAGCGAAGCGCGATATTCAGCGGATTGGTCGCCCAATTCTCGTTCTGCATCGTCAGATTGCGTGCGTAGACGTTTTCCACGCCCGCGCTCATTTCGCTGCCGATCGTGAGGCCGCCGTGGCCACTCTGCATCGTGCAGTTCTGGACCACGATGTTCTGCATCGGGCCGTACTCCGTGTCGAGGCACTTGCCGGATTTGATCGCGATGCAGTCGTCGCCGGTATTGAACTGAACGTTCTGCACCAGCACGTTGTTACACGCATCCGGGTCGAAGCCGTCGTTGTTCGGGCCGATGCTGTCGGCAAACACGCCGTCGATCACCACGTTCGTGCAATCGGTCGGATGGTGCTGCCAGAACGGCGTGTTCTGCGTGTGGTAATTCTGCAGCAGCACATTGGTGCAGCCGATGAATTCGACCATGCATGGACGCAGAAAGTGGCCGAGGCCGAAGACGCGATTAACGACCGGCACGCCGAGTTCCGACAGCGCGGGCAGGTAGTTCTGGTCCTGATTCCAGCCCGAAACCGTGAGCAGGTTCATCAGCGTCGTCGTCGTGCCATCCTGATTCGTGAACGACACGTTGGCTTGCGGATTCGTGACCTGGGCCGCGGGCAGACTCGTCAGGGCAGTGCTGGCCGGGTAGGTGCCGGCGTTGCCCGGGTAGGAGGTGGTGCCCGTGTTGGCGTCGGCTTGCGAAACCGGTGTGCCTCCCGAAGCCGGTTTCACGTAACCGTACGCGCTGCTCGTGCCCTTGAAGGTCCACCAGCATGACGTTGGCGGCTTGGTGCTCAACTGCATCGGCGTCATTGCCTGACCGTTCAGAACGCAGGTGTTGTCGTCGGCGGTCAGCGCGATGTTGTTCTGCTGGTACGCATAGATCGGCGAGCCGAAGTTCAGGCAGTCGTTCGCTTGCCAGCGCGTCCAGTATAGATTGCCGTTCGCAGTCGGGTACGGACCATTCTTCGCGTAGTCAGCCGGGTTCGGGCTGAAATAGATCGTGCAACCGGAACTCAAATGGAAATTCACGTTGCTCAGGAGAACGATTGGGCCGCCGCAGTACCAGTTGCCCGCAGGCACCACCACGCGCCCGCCGCCCACCGCATGCGCGGCCTGAATCGCGGCATTGAACGCGGAGCACGAATCATAGGCGGTGTCCGTCATATCCCAGGGCACCATCACGTTCGAGCCGGGGCTTTGCGGCGACGTCGCGGCCTGCGAGCCCGTCACCCATGAAATCGCGCCACCGGGCCACGCGCTTGCCTGGATCAAGGCGGACGCCGGCAGCGTCCGTGCGCCGTAGCCCGTCACCTGGAAATCAACCGCGGGGAACGTCGACGTGGTGATGCCCGCAAGCTTGTTGATAATCGCCGTTGCCTGGCCGGTTGGTCCCCAGATTGGGTCCGCAGCTGCGGTTGGCGTAGTCGACACGGGTGTCGTAGCGCTTAAAGAGCCGCTGCTGCCGCCGCAGGCGGACAGTCCGCCTAGCAGGGTTGCGCCCGCGGAGGTTCCCGCGAGCACGATAAACGCTCTGCGTTTAGGTGAGTTGGGTTCGTCCTGGCTGCGGATTCTCGATGTCGCCGGCTTGCCGTTGTTTTTATCTTTAGATGCCACGGATGTCTCCTTGCCCTTTGCGGGCGTTGTAAGTGATCGTCAGTTTTCGATGGGCCATGCCTCTTCAATCCGTCGCTTGATTAAGCGGCGAATATCGAACCCATTTGCATGGCCGTCAGTCATCCTTAATATTTGTAATAAAACTTTGTTGATGAGTGTGGTTGGGTTGCTGTGAAGATTCGCTGGGACGCCCAACGCGGCGTGCGCCGTTCCATCTTCTCTATTTACATAGAGCAGGCGGAAACGGCGCTGCGAATTGGACTTGCGGGCTTAAGCGGTCTTCTGGCCGATCTCGTGATTGGCGAGTATTTCGAGCGCGCGCACCATGGCGGAGTGATCCCATGCTTTGCCGCCATGCGCCACGCAGGCGTTGAAGAGCTGCTGGCAGGTGGCTGTATTCGGCAATGAGACGCCGAGCGCCTGGGCCGTCGAGAGCGCGAGATTCAGATCCTTCTGGTGGAGCTCGATCCGGAAGCCCGGGTCGAAGGTGCGCTTCGTCATCCGTTCACCGTGTACTTCGAGAATGCGCGAGGACGCAAAGCCGCCCATCAGTGCTTCGCGTACACGCGCCGGATCGACACCGGCTTTGGAGGCGAGCAGCAGCGCTTCGCCGACGGCCTCGATCGTCGCGGCGACGATGACCTGATTGGCCACCTTGCACACCTGGCCCGCGCCGACGGCGCCGATCAGCGTGACGTTCTTGCCCATCATGTCGAAGAGTGGTTTGACGCTATCGAAGGTCGCCGGCTCGCCACCCACCATGATGGTCAGCGAACCGGCCTTGGCGCCGACCTCGCCGCCTGAAACGGGTGCGTCCATATAGTCCGCGCCGCGCTCACGGACGCGGGCTGCGAAGTCGCGAGTGGCCATCGGCGAAATCGAGCTCATGTCGACCACCGTCTGTCCGGGGCGCAAGGCCTCGGCGAGACCGTGTTCGCCGAACAGCACGCGTTCGACGTCCGGCGTATCCGGCACCATGACGAAGATCACGTCGGCATGCGCGGCCACGGCGGCCGGGCTGTCACACGCGACGGCGCCGGCCTGGGTGAGTTCGTTGGGAACGCCGCTGCGCGTAAACGCCGCGAGGGCGACGCCGTTCTTGAGAAGGTTGGCGGCCATGGGCTTGCCCATGATGCCGAGTCCGATAAAGCCTGCTTTTTGCATGGAAATCTCCGGAGATGTCATGGCGGCCGTCCTTACTTCCGGTCCGCCTGTTTCTGCATGAAGTGTTTTTGAACGGTCTGCGCGGCGGCTTTCAGCAGCCCCATATCGGCACAGACCGCGATGACGCGGCAGCCCATCGAGATATAGCGCTCCGCGTCGGCCTGCACGGGCGCGAGGATGCCGCTCGGCTTGCCGGCCGCCTGTGCGCGCTCGAAGACGCGCGCTATGGCCTGTTGCACGTCGGCATGGTTCGGGTTGCCGATGTGGCCGTAGGCAGCCGCAAGATCGGACGGTCCGACGAATACGGCATCGACGCCGTCCACGGCGAGGATCTCGTCGATATTATCGACCGCCTTGCGGCTCTCGATCTGAACGATGACGCAGACGTTGTCGTTGGCGATATCGAAGTAATTAGCGACGGTCGCATAGCGATTGCCTCGTTGGCTCACCGAGACGCCGCGGATACCCTGCGGCGGGTAACGCGTCGCGGCGACAGCGCGCACCGCGTCTTCGGCGCTATCGACGAACGGCACCAGAAAATTCGAGAAACCGCTGTCGAGGAGCCGTTTGATGAAGACGCTATCGTTGGCCGGGGGGCGCACCACCGGCGCGCTCGAGCTGTCCTTGAGCGCCATCAGCTGGGGGATCAGCGTCAGAACGTCGTTCGGTGCGTGCTCGGCATCCAGCAGCATCCAGTCGAAGCCGACAATGCCAAGCAGCTCCGTAGCAATCGGGCTGGCAAGCGAAGCCCAGCAGCCGATCAGGGTTTCGCCGCCGCAGACGGCGCGGCGAAAGCTATTGGGCAAAGGCTGGTAAGGCGTGGCGGCTGTCATGGGTGTCTCCTCGAGCTGCGATTGAGCGGGCAGGTAAACTGGCAAATAAGCTGGCAGATATAAGCGGGCAAGCTCCGACGTTTACTGATTGAAATGTTATAGGTCGTCGTACATCTTAATGAAGATTAGCATCGGACCGATTGGTTGTAACGGCCACGTAAACCCGAATTCCTCGCTGAGCAAGGGTTTCAGGTTGCGCATAGGTTACTCAATGTTGTAGGATGACCTATATCTAAGATGTCCATCCAAGGAAAGCGAAATGTCTATTACCGGCGACATGCTGATTGGCCGCAAAGCAGTGCGCGGCGAGGAAAAACCCTTGCGCGCGTTCAATCCCGCCACGGGATCCGACATCGCCGAGCCGGTGTTCGGCAGTGGCTCGGTCGCGAATGTCGAGCTTGCCTGTGAACTCGCACAGAAAGCGTTCGACCCGTACCGGCATCTGCCGCTCACGGTGCGCGCCGAGTTTCTAGAGCGTATCGCGGACGGCATCACGGCGCTCGGCGACGCGCTGATCCAGCGTGCGCACGAAGAGTCCGGCTTGCCGAAGGCGCGCCTCGAAGGCGAGCGCGGCCGCACGACTGGCCAGCTCAAACTGTTCGCGCAAGTCGTACGCGCCGGCCAATGGCTCGCCGCCACGCTCGATTCACCGTTGCCCGAGCGCAAGCCGCTGCCGCGTTCCGACCTGCGGATGCAAAAGATTCCGCTGGGCCCGGTCGCCGTGTTCGGCGCCAGCAACTTCCCGCTCGCGTTTTCAGTGGCGGGCGGCGATACCGCTGCGGCGCTCGCGGCGGGCTGCCCGGTGGTGGTGAAGGCGCATCGCGCTCACCTGGGCACCTCGGAGATGGTCGGCCGTGTGATTCAGCAAGTCGCGCAGGATATGGACCTGCCGGAAGGCGTGTTCTCGATGATCGTCGGCGCCGGCAATTCGGTCGGTGAAGCGCTGGTCGCGCATCCGGCGATCAAGGCGGTGGGCTTCACGGGTTCGCGCGCAGGCGGTACGTCGCTGATGCGCGTCGCGGCTGCCCGGGCCGAGCCGATTCCGGTCTACGCGGAAATGAGCAGCATCAACCCGGTGTTTCTCCTGTCGAATGCGCTGTCGCAACGCGGTGAGACCATCGCGCGTGGCTTCGTCGATTCGCTGGTGCTCGGCGCGGGGCAGTTCTGTACCAACCCGGGGCTCGCGATCGCCATCGACAGCGATGCACTTAAAGGCTTCGTTGCAACGGCGTCCGAGGCGCTGAGCGGCAAGCCGGCGCAGACCATGCTGACTGCCGGCATTCACGCGGCCTATGAAGAAGGCGAGGACAAGCTGGCGGCGACGCGCGGCGTCGAGGCGGCTGCCCGCGGCATTGACGCGACAGGACCGACGCAGGCTTGTGCGGCCTTGTTCGTGACCGACGCGCAGACCTTCCTGTCCACGCCGGCACTGGAGGACGAAGTTTTCGGGCCCGCCTCGACCATCGTGCGCTGCAAGGACGAGCAGGAGTTGCTCGCTGTCGCCGAACACTTCGATGGTCAACTGACCGCCACAGTGCAAATGGATAGCGCGGATCTCGCGGCGGCGAAGAAGCTGGTGCCGATTCTCGAGCGCAAGGCCGGCCGGATTCTGGTCAACGGTTTCCCGACCGGCGTCGAGGTTTCGCACGCGATGGTGCATGGCGGCCCGTTCCCGGCGACGTCCGATAGCCGGGCGACGTCAGTGGGGACGACGTCGATCGAGCGCTTCCTGCGTCCGGTGTGCTATCAGGATTTCCCGGCCGATCTGCTGCCGGAAGCGCTGGCCGACGCCAACCCGCTGGACCTGTGGCGTCGTCGTGACGGCGAGATCACGCGCAGCTAAGCGAAGCCGTGAGCGGCGCCCAAGTGGGCGCCGCATGAGACAAAAAAATGGCCGGGATATCCCGGCCATTTTTGCATTCAGCGTGATGAATCAGACCTTGCTCAGCGCAAGGAATCAGCTGTTTGCCTCAGCCGCTTCGTTGGCGCGCCGCAGCCGCTCGCGGCTATTCGACAGGTGCATGCGCATCGCCGCGCGCGCGCCTTCTGCGTCGTGCCGCGTGATCGCCTCGAGAATGCTTTCGTGCTCCAGGTTGACGAGCGACAGATACGCGTCGGGTTCAGCACGCGCGATCCCCGCCGAGTCGAGCCGGTTGCGCGGAATCAGCGCGCTGCCCATTTGCGTGAGGATGTCGACGAAATAGCGGTTGCCGGTTGCGCGCGCCACGGAGATATGGAATTGCAAGTCGGCATCGACGCTATCCAGCCCGTTGTGGCGGGTGGCTTCGATCGCGTCGAGCGCGGCGCGCATGCGCGCGAGGTCGTCTGGTTTGGCCCGTTGAGCGGCGAGACCCGCGCATTCCGTTTCAAGGCTGATGCGCAGTTCCAGAATCGACAGTACGTCGCGCAAGGTGGTGGCGGGCACCATGTCGATGCCCAGCTTTTCGCGCTGCGGTTCCAGCACGAAACTGCCGATGCCATGGCGCGTCTCGATGATCTTGCCTGCCTGCAAGCGTGAAATCGCTTCACGGATGACGGTGCGGCTCACGCTCAGCGTGACCATCAATTGCGATTCGGTCGGCAGTTTGTCGCCGGGCTTCAAGGCGTTAGACGCGATTTGCTCGGTGACGTAGCTGACGACAAACTCGGCAAGATTGCGCGCGCGCCGTGGCGGTGCTGCGGATGCCAGTGGTGTAGCCATCGAAAACGCCCCTTGAATCAGATAGTTGCAGGTACTTCTTGCGATTCATTATACCGTCGTCTGACGACTGATTATATAAACGCCGGATCAATTTCGGCATCGGTGTCGGACCTGGCGTCGATGCCCGGTTTCAGGCGCCTGGCGGACAAGCCGCGTTAATTTGCAGGCGCCCCGGGAAGTACGATAACAGCCTGACTGCTAGCCTCGGCGCAGTTCGACCCGTTTGATGTCTTTCACGATCACGAGGTAGCTGAACACCGTCAGCAGGGCATTCAGGCCGACGAAAACCAGCGCGCCGTTAAACGACCCGGTCTTCGCGACGAGATAGCCGATAACGATAGGCGTCACGATGCCGGCGACATTGCCGAACATATTGAAGATCGCGCCCGACAGACCGAGTGCCTCTTTCGGCGATGTATCAGCCACCACGGCCCAGCCGAGTGCGCCGATGCCCTTGCCGAAGAACGCGAGCGACATGAGCGCGACGACGATCCAGTCGGTCGACACATAGTTGCAGCCGATGATGCACACCGACAGCAGCATGCCGCCGACAATCGGCACCTTGCGCGCGATGGTGAGCGAATGCCCGCGCCGGATCAGCCCATCGGACAGGATGCCGCCCAGCACGCCGCCGGAGAATCCGCAGATCGCCGGCAGCGACGCCACCAGACCCGCCTGCAGAATCGTCATGCCGCGCGCCTGCACGAGGTAGATCGGAAACCAGGTCAGGAAGAAGTAGGTCAGCACGTTGATGCAGTACTGGGCGAGATAGACGCCGACGAGCATGCGGTTGGTCAGCAGTTGACGCACGAGCGACCAGCCACCGGTGCCGGCGACGTCCGCAGCCCGGGCTGCTTTCGTGTGCCCGTTCACCACGCCGCCGCCCTGTTCGATGTAGTCGAGTTCGGCACGCGAGACACGCGGGTGATCGGCGGGGTTCTTCATCACCTTCAGCCAGGTGAGGGCGAGTAACAGTCCGGCCACGCCCATCACGAGGTAGACCGCGTGCCAGCCGAACGCATGGGTCAGCCAGGCCATCAGCGGCGTGAAAATGACCGCTGCGAAGTATTGCGCTGAATTGAAAATGGCGGAGGCAGTGCCGCGTTCGTTGGTGGGAAACCAGCTCGCCACGACCTTGGCATTGGCCGGAAACGCCGGGGATTCAGCGGCGCCCATTGCGAAGCGCAGCACGAACAGCGCGATGACGGCGGCGGCTGCGCTGCCCAGCAGGCCGATCGAGCTTTGCAGCAGCGTAAACAACGACCACAGGAAAATGCTCGCCGCGTAGACGCGCCGCGCGCCGAAACGGTCGAGCAGCCACCCCGCCGGCAATTGCGACAGAACATAGGCCCAGCTGAACGCGGAGAAGATGTAACCCATCCTGATCGCGTCGAAACCGAACTCGGCGCGCATCGCGGATCCGGTTACTGAGAGCGTGGCGCGGTCCGCGTAATTGAATGTCGTGATCACAAAGATCAGCAACAGAATCCCGTAGCGGACCTTGGTGCGCTTTGCGACATGGGCGGGGCTCGCGGTGCGGCTCATTTCCATCGTCATCTCCTGAACTTTTTATCTGTGAAAAAGCGCCCGGTGACGTTGCCGTCCCGGGCGCTCTTTACGGTGCCGCGTGCTCGAGCCAGGTTCGGCCAGGCTCGCACGGCTTGGCGCCTTGCTGTGTTACTGCGCGCCGAGCTTCTTGATCAGCACGTCGAGTTGCGCCATTTCTTCTTCGGTCAGATCGGTCAGCGGTGCGCGCACCGGACCTGCGCTGTGGCCGACCAGCTTCGCACCGGCCTTCACGATGCTGACCGCGTAGCCCTGGCGGCGGTTGCGGATCGCCAGATACGGCAAGAAGAATTCGTCGATCAGCTTGCCGACCGTCGCGTGGTCGTTCGCGGCAATCGCGCGATAGAAGTCCATCGCGGTCTTCGGGATGAAGTTGAACACGGCCGACGAGTACACCGGCACGCCCAGCGCCTTGTAGGCCGCGGCGTAGACTTCAGCGGTAGGCAGGCCGCCGAGATAGGAGAAGCGGTCGCCGAGGCGGCGGCGGATCGACACCATGTTCTCGATCTCGCCCACACCGTCCTTGAAGCCGATCAGGTTGGGGCAGCGCTCGGCCAGCCCTTCGAGCATGTCGGCGTTAAGCTTGGAGTTCGCGCGGTTGTAGATGATTACGCCCATGTTCGGCACGGACTTGCAGACTTCTTCGGCGTGCGCCGCGATGCCTTCCTGGCAGGCTTCGGTCAGGTAGTGGGGCATCAGCAGAATGCCGTTCGCGCCGTGACGTTCGGCTTCCTGGGCATACGCGATTGCGACGCGGGTCGGGCCGCCGGCGCCGGCGAGAATCGGTACCTTGCCTTTGCAGACTTCGGTTGCCGTACGCACGACGTTCGAGTAGTCGTTATGCGTGAGCGAGAAGAATTCGCCCGTGCCGCCGGCGACGAACAGCGCCGAGGCGCCGTAAGGCGCGAGCCATTCGAGGCGCTCGGCATAGGTGTCGGCGCGGAAATCGCCTTGTTCGTCGAAGTCGGTAACGGGGAAGGACAGAAGGCCTTCCGAAACGATCTGCTTCAGTTCCTGCGGTGTCGTCATGATGAGTATCCAGGGCGTCGAATGGGGTCAGTATTTAGAAATGGTGATTTCTTATACGTCATCGTACAACAACAATTCGGCTAACTCAACGGTGTTTTCACGGCATAATGCGCGCCATAGGGTAAATACGGAACGCTTGGGCAATCTTTCATGTTGTAGGATGACGTATGAATGATTGACGCAACAGTTGACGCAACAGTTGGCGCAACGGTTGGCGCAGCAGGCGTGAAATCGCCACAAGGATCGATGTCATGGAACAAACCCCGCTCTACATTCGCGTTCACCCCAATGACAATGTCGCGATCGTCGTCAACGACGGCGGTCTGGGTGAGGGCGCCGTATTTCCCGATGGCCTCGCGCTGCGCGAGCGTGTGCCGCAGGGGCACAAAGTCGCGCTGGCCGATCTCGCGGAAGGCGACGAAGTCATCCGCTATAACGTGGTGATCGGTTACGCGCTCAAGGATTTGCCGAAGGGCAGTTGGATCAACGAGCACGTGATTCGCATGCCGAGCCCGCCGGGGCTGGAAGATCTGCCGATCGCCACCATCAAGGCGCCGGAAATGCCGCCGCTGGAAGGCTTCACGTTCGAAGGCTATCGCAATGCCGACGGCTCGGTCGGCTCGCGCAACATTCTGGCGATTACGACTACCGTGCAATGCGTCGCCGACGTGGTTCAGCACGCGGTCACGCGTATCAAGGCAGAACTGCTGCCGCACTATCCAAACGTCGACGATGTAGTGAGCCTCGGCCATACCTATGGTTGCGGCGTCGCGATCGACGCGCCGGACGCAATGGTGCCGATCCGCACCGTGCGCAACATCAGCCTGAATCCGAACTTCGGCGGCGAAGTGATGATGGTCAGCCTCGGTTGCGAGAAGCTGCAGCCTGAACGTCTGATGCCGCCGGGCACGATTCCGATTGCCGCTGCTGCGAATGTCGCCGAAGTGGCCGACATCGGCGACGTCGAAGCCGATCTGAATGGTGACGTGGTGGTGCTTCAGGACGACGCGCACGTCGGCTTCCAGTCGATGATCGAGTCGATCATGCGAATGGCCGAGGGCCATCTGAAGCGGCTGAACAATCGCCGCCGCGAGACCTGCCCGGCCTCCGATCTGGTGATCGGCGTGCAGTGCGGCGGCAGCGATGCGTTTTCCGGGCTGACCGCCAACCCCGCCGTGGGCTTCGCTACCGATTTGCTGGTGCGCGCCGGGGCGACGGTGATGTTCTCCGAAGTCACCGAAGTGCGCGACGGTGTCGATCAACTGACGGCGCGCGCGGCCAACGCGGACGTGGCGGCTGCGATCATCCGCGAGATGCAGTGGTACGACGATTATCTGAAGCGCGGCGGCGCGGACCGCAGCGCCAACACCACGCCCGGCAACAAGAAGGGCGGCCTGTCGAACATCGTTGAAAAGGCGATGGGCTCGATCATTAAGTCGGGCAACTCGGCCATCTCCGGTGTGTTGTCGCCTGGTGAAAAGGTCAAGCAGAAGGGCCTGATTTACGCAGCCACGCCGGCGAGCGATTTCATCTGCGGCACGCTGCAGGTCGCGGCGGGCATCAACTTGCATGTATTCACGACCGGCCGCGGCACGCCGTACAGCCTTGCTGAAGTGCCCGTCATCAAGGTCGCGACGCGCTCCGATCTCGCGCGCCGCTGGCACGATCTGATGGATATAAACGCCGGTACTATTGCGACCGGCGCAGCGACGATCGAAGACGTGGGTTGGGAGCTGTTCCGCCTGATGCTCGACGTCGCAAGCGGACGTAAAGAGACGTGCGCGGAGAAACTCAAACTCCACAATGCGTTGACGCTATTCAATCCGGCGCCGGTGACCTGATAGTACCGATCGTAATCACGACAAAGACTGAGACATGACTGACTCGAACCTCGACCGCCCGGCGGCGCAGAAACCTTTCCGCCGTCTTCTGCTCACCGGCGCTGCCGGCAACCTCGGCCAGCAGTTGCGCGGTGCGCTCGCTGCATGGGCCGATGTCGTGCGCGTCACCGATATCGCGCCGCTGGGCGAAGTGGCGGCGCACGAAGAAGCATCGATCGTGGACCTCGCAGATGAAGCCGCCGTTCACGCGCTGCTGGAAGGCGTGGATGCGGTCGTGCATCTGGGCGGCATCTCCGTCGAGGCGCCGTTCGAAGATCTGCTCGAAGCGAATATCCGCGGCCTGTACAACCTTTATTCGGCGGCGCAGAAGCATGGCGTGAAGCGCATCGTGTACGCGAGCTCGAATCATGCGGTGGGTTTTCATCCCACGACGTCGGTGGTCGATATCGACGCGCCGCTGCGTCCCGACAGCCTGTATGGCGTGACGAAGTGCTTCGGCGAATCGCTGTCGCGCTATTACTTCGACCGCTTTGGTCTCGAGACGGTGTGTCTGCGGATCGGCTCGTCGTTCGAGCAGCCGAAGAATCCGCGCATGCTCGTCACCTATCTGAGCTATCGCGACTTTATCGAACTGGTGCGCTGCTCGCTGTTCACCAACCGGGTTGGCCACGCAATCGTTTATGGCGTGTCGGATAACCGGACCAAGTGGGTCGACAACACCAAGGCGGCGTTCCTTGGTTTTCGTCCGCAGGACAGTTCGATCGAGTTCGAGCACCTCTTTCCGGTCACGGCGCCCACCACCGACCTCGACGATCCGACGCAGCATTTCCAGGGCGGCCCGTTCGTGCTGGCCGGTCCGATGGAGCCGAAGCGGTGAGCGGCTTGACGAACCCGCGGGTGGAGCGTGTCGAAGCGGCAGGGCAGGCGCCCGCGTCAGTCGGCGAGAGCCCGGTATGGCGTGCCGCTGAACAAGCGCTCTACTGGGTGGATATTCCGGCGCAAAAGATCGTGCGGCAGCGGATCGATTCTGGAGAGCGCACCGAGTGGCAATTGCCGGAGAAGGTGGCGTGCATCGCCTTCGATCATCACGGCACGGTCCTGGCTGGCTGTGAGACGGGGCTCTTCGCTGTCACGCTGACTGAAGGCGCGCCCCGTGGCGAAGCGATGAAGGTGACGGGCAGAAAGCTCGCCGCGCCGCACTTCGCTTTCGACGATATGCGCTTCAACGACGGCCGTTGCGATCGGCAAGGGCGCTTTTGGTCCGGCACGATGGTGCAGGATATGGCAGCGGCAAATCCTGCGGGCGCGCTGTATCGCTTCGATGAGCGCGGCGTGCTGTCGGCGCCGGTTGTCGACGCGTTGATCACGCAAAACGGCCTGGCGTGGTCGCCGGATGGAACCACGATGTATCTGTCGGACTCGCATCCTCTGCGCCGGCAAATCTGGGCGTTCGATTACGACATCGAAGCGGGCGAGCCGCGCAATCGGCGCGTATTCGCTGATCTGCATGATTACGCTGGTCGTCCCGACGGCGCAGCCGTGGATGCGGACGGCTGCTACTGGATTTGCGCAAACGACGCCGGCCTCTTGCTGCGCTTTACGCCGCAAGGCAAGCTCGATCGGCAGATTGCCGTGCCGGCCGTGAAGCCCGCGATGTGCGCGTTCGGCGGCCGGGATCTGGACACGCTGTTCGTGACGTCGATTCGTCCCGCGACGGGTGCGAGTGAACACGACGGCCACCTGTTCGCCGTTCGCCCCGGTGTGACCGGGCTGCCTGAGCCCGAATACGCGGGCGAACTCTGAATAAGCGACGTGAATGAGGCGGGGCGCCGGGGAATTAGCACGTCGGCGCCCAACAGTTGCAGCTTTTATTCATCACTTGTCGTACAACATAGTGGCAAAAATGCCACTCTCGGGTCATCTTCCTCCCTACGAAAAATATAAATCCGCGAAGTGGGGATTTTGCTCGCATCCCTTTCTGGTATAGCTTTGAGGCCAGATTTCGACTCAGAAACTTTTACGCCTAACCCGCTGTCGTGCGGGTAAATACCGGCTGTACAACTCATACCGCGTTTTATAGACTTCATATGTCGTCGTACAACATATAAGCCCCAACAAATTCATTTCAAGATAGTTTGGAGCGCTGGACAAAGAGGGCAGCGTTCTCTACGCGCATGACCAACGCGCGCGGGGTTCATGCCGAAGCAGTCGAAGCAAAGAAGTCGAGTTGTCTGACAGGAGTGCTGAGCATCTGTGCCGGGGAAGTAGAACAGGCCAGCACGGCAAACCGCTCGCTACCCACAGGGGTTGCGTGCGTGGAGCCGGGAGACGCATCAAAACCATGTCGCATCCGTAAGCGGCCTTCCGTAAGCGACCCCGCGAAAGCGGTCCTTCGTAAGCGGCCCTCCGCATCCGGATGATCTAATTTCAAGGAATGTCACGATGAAAAACAAGTTTGCCTCTTCCCGTGTTTCGATGATTGTCGCGGCCTCAGTGCTGGCGTTCAGCACCGTGTCGGCACACGCGCGCGTGTTCCGCGTGTCGGACGTGCATGGCGACACCTATCCGACCAATATGGCCGTGAAATACATGGGTGAAGAAATCAGCAAGGCAACCGGTGGCAAGGATTCCGTGAAGGTCTTCGGCAACAGCGCGCTGGGTTCCGAAAACGACACGATCGATCAGGTGCGTATCGGCGCACTGGACATGGCGCGCGCCAACGGTGCGGCGTTCAACGAGATCGTGCCTGAATCGATGATTCCGTCGCTGCCGTTCCTGTTTCGCGACATCGACCATTTCCGCAAGGTGATGTACGGCCCGGAAGGCCAGAAGATTCTCGACGCCTTCAAGGCGAAGGGCATGATCGCGCTGACGTTCTATGAGAGCGGCGCGCGCTCGATGTACGCGAAGAAGGCCATCCATTCGCCCGCCGACATGAAGGGCCTCAAGGTACGCGTGCAGCCGTCGGATCTGATGGTCGACGAAATCAAGGCGATGGGCGGCACGCCGACGCCGATGCCGTTCGCCGAGGTCTATACGGGCCTGAAGACGGGTCTGGTGGATGGCGCGGAAAACAACCTGCCGTCGTACGAAGAGACCAAGCACTTCGAAGTCGCGCAGGTCTATTCCGAAACCCAGCATTCGATGACGCCGGAAGTGCTGGTGTTCTCCAAGAAGGTGTGGGACACGCTGACGCCGCAGGAACAGGACATCATCAAGAAGGCGGCGGCCGACTCAGTGCCTTACTACACCAAGCTGTGGACCGCGCGTGAAGCCGACGCGGCAAAGACGGTCACCAAGGGCGGCGCGACGATCGTTACCGCGTCGCAGATCGACCGTCCTGCTTTCGTGAAGGCGATGCAACCGGTCTGGGCGAAGTATGAAAAGACGCCGCAAATGAAGCAACTCGTCGACGAAATCCAGGCAGTCAAATAAGTTTGGACGTAACACGGTGGAGAAGGGCCGTGCAGCGCGCTGCCGGTTTCTCCCGCCGTGCGGTTTCCTGAGCCGGTGAGGCTTGGCAGGATTCCTGAAGATCAAATATAAGTCCGCTGTATGCAAGGATGGGGTCAATGAGATTCATGAAACGCCCAAACGATTTTCTCTTCCGCGTGCTGGTGATCGTGGCGTCGGCGAGTCTCGCCACGCTGTGCCTGTTGGTGATTTATAGCGTCGTGATGCGCTATGTCTTCAGCGATGCACCGGATTTTGTCGAACCCATTGCCCTCCTGCTGGTGATTGTGATCGCCATGTTCGGCGCCGCGCTCAAAGTTCGCGAAGGCGGCCACATCGGGCTCGACTCGCTAGTCAAGAAGCTGCCGCCGAAAGGCCAGACGATCGCCCATGCGTTCCAGCATATTTGCCTGATCGTGCTGGCCGTGGCGATCTTCTTCGGCTGCTGGCAGATGGCGGAAACGACGATGGACGACAAGATCCCGATCCTGGGCCTTCCGGAAGCGCTTCGATATCTGATTCCGGTCATTGCCAGCGCCTGCATCGCTCTGTTCTCGTTCGAGAACCTGCTGGGGCTTTTCGCACAGAAACAAAAATAGAAGAATCATGGAACTTGCCATCCTCTCAGTTAGTTTCCTCGTCTTCCTCGTATTCGGGGTTCCTGTTTCGTTCGCGTTGGGACTCTCGTGCGTCCTGACCTATCTGTATGAAGGCTTGCCGGCGGCTACCGCCATGCAGTCGATGATTTCGGGAATGAACGCGTTTTCGTTTCTCGCGGTCCCGTTCTTCATTTTCTCCGGCGAGTTGATGTTGCACGGTGGTATCGCCGACCGCATCCTGCGCTTTGCGCAGGCCACGGTGGGCCATTTCCGCGGTGGGCTCGGCATGGCTAACGTGGTCGCGTGCACGCTGTTCGGCGGTGTGTCCGGTTCGCCGACGGCAGACACGTCGGCCATGGGCGGCGTCGTCATTCCGCTGATGAAGCGCGAAGGCTACAGCGCGGCCTATGCGGTCAACGTGACGACCCATTCGTCGCTGGCGGGCGCGCTGATGCCTACGTCGACGAACATGATCATCTATGCGTTCGCGGCCCAAGGCATCACCGGGACGTTGAACGGTCACCAGATGAGTGGTGTGTCGATCGGCGATCTGTTGTTTTCTGGTCTGTTGCCGGTGCTTTGGGTGATGGGTTTCGTGCTCATCGCCGCGTACTGGCAAGCGGTCAAGTTCGGCTATCCGCGCCGTCCTGACGGCTCGACCGAATTGCAGCGCTTTCCCGGCTGGTTCGCGGTGGCCCGCACGTTCCTCGGCGCATTGCCCGGCTTGATGGTGATCGCGATCATTCTGTTCTGCGTGGCCAAGGGTATTGCTACAGCGACGGAAGCCGCCGCTATCGCAGTGGCTTATTCGCTCGTGCTGACGATCGTCATCTATCGCACGATGACGATGAAGAAGCTCTTTCATGCGCTCTCCAAGGCCGCTAAAACCACGGGCGTGGTGTTGCTGCTGATCGGCGTGTCGAACATGCTGCGCTACCAGATGGCCTATCTGGAGATTCCCGACGCCATCGAACACATGCTCGACGGGGCAACGAGCCTGCCCTGGTTGATGCTGCTTTACATCAACATCATCCAGATCTTCCTCGGTACGTTCGTCGATATGGCCGCGCACATCCTGATCACCACGCCCTTGTTCTTGCCGATGGCGATGCATGCCGGCGTCGGCCCTGTTCAGTTCGGCATCATGATTTTGCTGAACTGCGCATTGGGTCTCGTGCATCCGCCGATTGGTTCGGTGCAGTTCATCGGCTGCGCGATCGGCAATGTGTCGATAGGTGAAACCACCAAGGTGGCGTGGCCTTATTACCTGGCTATCTTCAGCGCGATCAACATTGTGACGTACGTACCGATGTTTTCGACGTGGTTGCCTAGCCTGATCAATGGTCACCCGGTGTTTTGAATGCTTGATTAAGAGTCAGCGCCGGTGTGGCACTGCCAGATACGACAAATAAGTTTTTTAAAGAGGAGCAGAAATGAAAAAGGTAATAGCAACCTCGGCCCTTGGGTTGGTCGCCCTCGGCGCGCACGCTCAGAGCAGCGTGACGCTGTACGGGATCGTCGATACGGGGATCGGTTATCAGAGCAGCCAGACGTCGCTCGGTTCGACGAGTGGTGGCCGCTCGGTGATCAAGATGCTGAACGGCATCTGGGCCGGCAGCCGCTTTGGCCTGAAGGGCTCCGAGGATCTGGGCGGCGGCACGAAGGCGATTTTCCAGTTGGAAGAAGGCTTTAACAGTGCAACCGGCGCACAGGCCGTTACCGGTCTGGCGTTCAACCGGCAGGCGTATGTCGGCGTGGCCAATGCCACCTACGGCTCGTTCACGGCCGGCCGTCAATACACGTCGTACTACACGCTGCTGTCGCCGTATAGCCCGACCACATGGCTGACGGGCGCATACGGCGCACACCCGGGCGATATCGACTCGCTGGATACGGTGTATCGCGTGAATAACTCGCTGGTGTACACGTCGCCGAGTATGTACGGCGTGACGGTGAGCGGTTCGTATGCGCTGGGTGGCGTGGCGGGCAGCACCAATGCCGGTTCGACGTATAGCGCGGCAATCCAGTACCTGAATGGTCCGTTCGGGATCGCGGCAGGCTACCAGCGCATCAATAACGCGGCGTCTGGCGGCGGTGCGTGGGACGCTAACTCCACGACGTCGAATGCGGGCGCGCAGGCGGGTGTGTCGGGCATCAATAACGGCTACCAGACGGCGCAGGCGCAGCAGCGCGTTGCGGTGACGGGCGGTTATGCGTTCAGCGCGCAATGGGACGTCTCGTTCTCGTACTCGAACGTGCAATACATCCCGGGCATCAACTCGAAGTTCCACAACGAGGCGATTTTCAACACCGCTGGCGCAGTGCTGCACTTCAAGCCGTTGACGGTGCTGGATCTGGCTGCCGGCTATAGCTATACGCGCGCAACGCAGTCGAATGGCATCTCGAGCTCGGCACGCTATCAGCAGTTCAACCTCTCGCAGTACTACAGCCTCTCCAAGCGCACCGGTCTGTACGCGCTGGAAGCCTATCAGCGTGCGGGCGGTCAGACGATCGGAACGAACGGCACGAGCATCATCAACGCGACGGCCGATATCGGCGACGGCCAGAACAGCGCGCCGTCCTCGTCACGCAGCCAGTTTGCTGCGGGCGTAGGCATCATCCACCGGTTCTAATTGCCGGGTGGCGTGGCGGCGTCTGTCGACACTGCCACGCCGACGCGTTTCAGATACGCGTCACCCAGAAGTACCTGCTGCGCGCGCAACGCGCGCAGCATTTTCTATGGCGCACGGACTTCGGTTCAGTCGCGAAGCGCCCCGTGTCGCGCTACTGTCCACGGACAGACCCAGTGGCGGCTTTTCAGCTCACAGGCCGCGAATCTGTTGTGACAATCGGACAGGATTAAGACGTTGGATGGTCAATACGGACAATCAAGCGTCCGGTTCGGACCACAAACGCCCACCCGTTGCCCAGTTTTCGCGTTTGACGTCGGTCAGGATAATGTCCACCGAGTTCGGTTCGACGCCGAGCGATTCGCAAGTCGCTTTGGTAATGGCTTCGACGAACTGGCGTTTTTGTTCCAGCGAGCGGCCTTCGAAGAGTTCGATACGAAACGTGGGCATTGCATGACTCCGTGATGAGTGATGTTGAGAAGTGAATTCAATCGCGGTATGTGCGATCGAGCCTATCGAGCTTGCGTAGCAACGCAGGCCATTCCACCGCGCCTTCAATCGCACCGCCGTCGTACAGTTGATCGGCTGTGCGTGCTGCGACGGCATCGCCCGGCACGACAAGTTCGCTGCCGCATGCTTGCGCCTGCAACTGGATTTCACAGGCCTTGATCAGCGTCGCCATCAATACATAGGCTTCGGCGACGGTGCGGCCGGCGGTCAGCGTGCCGTGATTGCGCAACAGCATGGCCGGTTTGTTGGCGAGATGCGCGACGAGGCGTTCGCCTTCGGTCGGCGTAAAGGCGAGGCCTTCGTAATCGTGATACGCGAGGTGGCCGTAGAAACGCAGCGCATGTTGCGACGCCGGCAGCAAGCCGGCCGGTTGTGCGGAAACCGCCACGCCTGCCGTATTGTGCAAATGCATCACGCAGAAAGCATCGGCACGTGCCGCGTGTACGGCGGCGTGCAGCGCGAAGCCGGTGGCGTTGACTGGATGCTCGCTCGCGCCGACGATGTTGCCTTCGATATCGATCTTCACCAGGTTCGACGCGCACACTTCGTCGAATGCGAGGCCGAACGGGTTGATCAGGAAGTGACCGGGTTCGCCGGGAACGCTGGCTGAGATATGCGTGTAGACCAGATCGTCCCAGCTGTTGAGCGCTGCGAGGCGATAGGCGGCCGCCAGGTCGACGCGGGTCTGCTGTTCCGCTTCGGATCTTGGCTCCGCCTCGGCGACACGGCCAGTGGGCGTGTGGGTGAACGACATGTCTGTCTCCTGAGATTGCTTGATGAGCTGTGGTTGCGACTTGGGTCCGTGGGTTAAACCCGCGGCCAGGATCTGCACTCAAACCTGAGGCTTAAGCCCTTGGCCCAAATCTTCAACCCAAACCCGCAGTGCTAACCCGGGCGCCTGAACGATGCTGACGACGCGACACGCCTTCCGGAGTCGACACGCTTCGCCGCTCCGGCCACTGCCGTACCTTGCGTAAAACGGCCAGTGAGCCACCGCATGCTCCACGTCGAGAGTACGAACGGCGCGGTCATGGCCGGCAACACATAGTAAGCAGCCGCCATCTGCAGCACGACCGAAAGCACAACACCGCCGAGCGCCATCGCGATGCCGCAATCGGTCAGTGCGATCGCGGTCAGCGCGCCGTTGAATCCTAACAGGCCTGCGTCGAACGAGCTTGCACTCGCGCCGAGCAGCAGGTGCATGACGCTCGCGAGGCCCGCGCCGACCAGCGCCCACAACGCGTGCCGTCTTGACGCAGCCGCAATGCCGATCCATATGAGCACGCCTGCCAACGCGCCGGACGCAAAGCCGGTTTGCGCGAATCCAGCGAGTAAGCCGCTGCTCAATTGCACCGCGCTGAGCGTGGGTTCGGTGGCGAGGCTTGCTTGTTGAGCGACACGTGTCACCAGCGGCAGCCAAAGCCACGTGACGATCAAACAGGGGCTCGAGAAATAGCCGAGACCACGCGCGCGCAACCAGCGCGACCACGGTTCCAGCAGCCATGCCGTGCCTGTCGCAGCCAGGATGGCCACGGCGGCGGCCGTCGCGTTGTCGGCGATGAAGCTGAACGCGGCGAGACCGGCCAGCGCGCCATTGAAGCCATGCAGGCCGGCGCGCGTGTCGTCCTCGCGATAGCCGGCTAGCACCGCGCTCACGTTGGCCGCGATCGCGCCGATCAGCGCCGCGCAAGCGAGACGTGGATCGTATAGCAGCCACGCGCCCAGCAGGCACGCGCCGGTGAAGGCGTTCGGTTGCAGCACGATCTGGCCAAAACTGCGCAGCAGGGTGCGCAAGGCGGCGGAGTGTGCTTCGGTTGCGGCGGCGTGCATGGTTTGAGGGCGGCGGATTCGATGCGGCGCGACTTTGCCGCGTGCCGGTGAGGCACGCGCAGCGGGTCAGGTTGAAAATAAACCGCGAGCATAGGCTACTGGCGCCGCGCCGGGCATCGCCGCCGTTGATAGTGGCTATTTGCGACACATGCGCACGATAGAGCCGAAAGCCGGAAAACGATGCGTCGGCGAACCGAAAATTTTCGCGCTACGATAGAAACCCGGCGCGTTTGCCGCGCCGTTCCACAAGGAGACAGGCTGATGCGTGAACTAAGGTGGGCATCGGAAGAAGGCGACGGCTTCGAACATCTGGTGTTCGACGCGCGCGCGGACGGCTTTGCGGTGGAAAGCGTCCTGGTCGGGCAGCGCTACGGCAAGGAATATGGCCTGCACTATAAGGTGCGCTGCGATGCGCAATGGCGCACCACGTATGCGTGGCTGAAGATCGTCGGCGGCGCTGAGCTGGAATTGCACGGCGACGGCGCCGGCCATTGGCACGACGGGCATGGCCTCGTGCTGAGCGCGATTGAAGGCTGCATCGATATCGATATCGCCGCCACGCCCTATACGAACACGTTGCCGATCCGCCGTTTGCAACTGGCCGAAGGCGAACGTCAGCCGATTTCCGTGGCTTATATTTCGACGCCGGATTTAGAGGTCACGCGTGCCGGGCAGGCGTATTCGTGCATCGAATTGAATCGCGTATATCGCTATGAGGGCATCTTCCGCAATTTCACCGCGGACCTGACGGTGGATGAAGACGGCCTCGTGATCGACTATCCGACGCTGTTCACACGCCTGCCGCGCGACCGGTGACCGACGAGGCGCCGGGGCCGCCGTTGTCTGCTTGCAGTGCCCGGTGCTGCTCGACAAAGCGCTCGATGCCTGCCGCGATACGCTCGGGTTCGCGCAATACGACCCAATGCCCGGCATCGATTTCGGTGCGGCTATACGGACCGAGCCAGCCTTCGAGTCCAATGGAGAGCTCGGGCCCGACGTAGCGATCGCGCAGCGGCACGATGAATTGCACTGGCGCATGCGCATGGCGCGCACGCGGGTGCAGCAACTTGTCGATGAAATTGGCGCGATAAAGATTCAGACCGTTGATCGCGTTACGCATCTGCGCAGGATCGCGTTCAGGGCGTACCCGTTCGGTCAGGCGCAGCCATAACGGCCACGTGCGTGCGCCGCCCGCGCGCCATACCAGCTCCGGCAGCAACGGCAGGTGAAAGAAGAAGATGTACCAGGATTTGAGTGTTTGCCGAAGGCCGCTGCCGAACGGGCGCTTGGCTGTCTGATGCGCATTGGACTGTTCCGCACGATCGGCACCAGCACCAGCACCAGCATCATCACCAGCGCTAACGCCGCGTAAGCCGAAAGACGCATGATCCAGGCACGGCCCTGAGATCGATGTGTACGACGCAATGCGGCCTTTGAAGGCCGGATCAGTGACCGCTTCCCAACTTTGAATGGAACCCCAGTCGTGGCCGACCAGGTGAAACGGTCGCGCGCCGCACGTTGCATCGGCGACGGCCGCGAGATCGGCGGCCAACCGTTCGAGCCGGTAAGCCGCGCGTGACCCGGGTGCGTCAGATGCCCCTGCGCCGCGCACGTCATAGCTGATGACGCGGTAGCGCGCGTCGAGTTGCGCGCGCACCGGTTCCCACACCGCCGCCGAATCCGGATAACCGTGCACCAGCACGATCGGCGGTGCGTCTCGCGGTCCACTCACGTAGACCGCGAGACGCACGTCGCCGGCCTGGACCGACAGCGTGTCGCGTATCACGCGGCCGCCTGCACGCCGCGTCGTGCGGCCTTGCGTGCGCTGGGCGTGGCCGCGTTGGTGGCGTCGACCGCGGCGATGAGCCCGTCAATGCGTGATAGTTGCGCGCGATTGTCGTGATCCCACGGATGGAAGCCCGGCCGGAAGAAGCTCAGCCATTCGCCGGCAATACGCGGAAACACGCCATGACGCGGGCCGTACAGATACTTCACGACGCGCCACATGCCGCGGATATGGCCGCCGCGTTTGCGATCGGCGATTAGCAGACGCACGTGGAAGTCGAACACGATCAGCCAGAAGGTCAGCGTCGTGGCGAGCATCGTGCCAGTGCGCAGCAGATAGCGTCCGAGGCCGGGCTTCAGCACCGTATTCCACACGTCGTACGAAACCGACTTGTGTTCGGTTTCTTCGAGCGCATGCCACGTCCACATCTGCGTATAGCCTTCGACCGAACCGCCGATTCGCGATGCGTCCTCCAGCAGCAGGCCCGCCAGCATCGCCGTGTAATGCTCGAGGCAGACCGTGACCGCGAGTTGATACGAATGCGGCAGGATCTTGCGGCCGAAGTTGAGAATCGCCCACAGCCGCTTGTCGAGCTTATGCGCGGGCAAACCCGCTTCTTGCAACAGATCGTTGTATTCGATGTGCTCGCGCGTATGCATCGCTTCCTGGCCGATGAAGCCGAGCACCTGCTTTTTCAGCACCGGGTCGTCGATCTGGTCGCGGTAGTTGCGCACGCTGTCCATGAAGAAACGCTCGCCGGCAGGGAAGAGCAGCGAAAGCGCGTTGAAGAAGTGTGTCACATGCGAGCCCTGCACGTGCCAATCCGAGGCGCGCTCGGGCGGTAAGTTGAAGCGGAGGTCGCGGCGAACCGGCATCATGGCCATTCTCCCTGTTTTCCTTTATGTCCTGTTGATCGTGTGGATTGCATTGCGCGCTGCACGCCGTCAGGCGGTGCATCACGCACGTCGGCCGTCCACTTGCGCGGCGCGGCGTGCGCGCTTTTCCGCAATGCGTTTCATGCGGCGCGTTTGCATCACGACCAGCGCCTGATAAGCGGCCGGCAACGTACGCGCCAGCCAGTCGGCGGCGCGCGCATCGCGGCCGATCAGCACGCGCCGCTTGTTCTTGCGCACGCCTTCGAGAATCACGCGTGCGGCTTCGTCGGCGGTGGTGATGAAAAACTTCTCGAAATCGTCCTTGCCTTGCTGTTCGTTTTCCAGCATGAAGCCGACCATGTTGGACGAGATCCGGCTCGACTGCGCGATGCTCGTGCGAATGCCGCCCGGGTGCACGCAGGTGGCCGATACGCCGCACTTCATCAGATCGAGTTCCTGGCGCAATGCTTCGGTAAAACCGCGCACAGCGAACTTGGTTGCGTTGTAGCCGCTCATGCCGGGCTGCGAAAACAGGCCGAACACGCTCGACGTATTGACGATGTGTCCTTCGCCCGACGCCTTGATATAAGGCAGAAACGCCTTCGTGCCGTGCACCACGCCCCAGAAATTGATGTTGACGATCCACTCTAGGTCGGCATACTCCATGCCTTCGATGGTGCTCGACAATGCCACGCCCGCGTTGTTGAACACGAGGTTCACGCGCTGATGCTGCGCGGCCGTTTCAGCGGCCCATTCGAACATCGCAGCGCGGTCCGACACGTCGAGCACACGCGTAGTGATACGCAGCGGCGAGCCGACGATATGCGGCGCGGCGGCTTGTGCGAACTGCGCGGTTTCGGCGAGGCTCGCGGCATTGCGATCGGCGAGCGCAAGGTGGCAGCCTTCGCGCGCCAGCCGGATCGCGAGCGAACGGCCCATGCCTGAGCCTGCGCCGGTGATCGCGGCCACTCTGTCGGTGAAGTTCTTCATTGGCTTATCTCCTGTCCTCTCTGAACGGTGCCTTGTCGTTATGTTTTTTCAGGTTGCTTCGGCGGATGTCGCGGCTGCGTTGCCATGTGCATGCACGGGTTGCTGCTGTGAGCCCACATGGCCGCCTACCGGCTGCACCGCGGGCGAATACGCGAGGTAATCGTCCATGCTGAAGGTGCTGGTCGCCTGGCGGAATTTGTAGGCGAATCCTGGCCACAACGTGGTGTTCTTGCCGGTCTTCGGATCGAGATACCAACTCTTGCAGCCGCCCGTCGACCAGATTGCGCGGCCGAGTTTCTGCTGGATCTGTTCGTTGTAGGCGCGCTCGACATGCGGGCGCACTTCGATCGCATCGGCGCGTTCCGCGTTCATCGTCTTGAGCGCGCGCAGCACGTATTCGACCTGCGACTCGATCATGAACACCATCGAGTTGTGACCGAGGCCGGTGTTCGGGCCGACGATCATGAAGAAGTTCGGATAACCAGGCAGTGTCGTACCGAGATACGCATGCGCGCCATCGCGCCACGTATCGACGATATCGACGCCACCACGGCCGCGCACCACGCCCGCCGGAAATGGGTCGGCCACCTGAAAGCCGGTGCCGAAGATCAGGCAATCGGCCGGATGACGCGCGCCGTCGGTCGTGATCACCGCATCTTCTTCGACGCGAGCGATGCCGGTAGTCGTCACCGACACGTTCTGACGCGACAGCGCCGGGAAGTAGTCGTTCGAGATCAGGATGCGCTTGCAGCCCATCGTGTAGTTCGGCGTGAGCGTGGCGCGCAGTTGCGGATCGGGCACCTGGCGGCGCAGATGCCGCTCCGCGACTTTCTGTGCGGTCTTCATCAGCGAAGGATGAATCGCAAAACCGAAGGCGCGCGATTCGAGCATGCAGTAGAGCGCCGAACGCATGATCTTCTGCGTGAACGGCAGATGCTTGAACAGCCACTGTTCGAACGGTTTCACCGCGCGGTCGGCCTTGGGCATGATCCACGGCGGCGTGCGCTGGAACAGATTCAGATGCGAGACGCGCGGCGCGATCTGCGGCACGAACTGGATCGCGCTCGCACCGGTGCCGATCACCGCGACGCGTTTGCCTTCGAGCGGATACGTGTGGTCCCAGTGCTGCGAGTGGAACGCCTTACCCTTGAATTTCTCGATGCCGGGAATGTTCGGCAGGGCCGCGCGTGACAGTCCGCCCATCCCCGAAATCAGCACGCGCGCCGACCATTGCTGGCCGTTCGCGAACGTCAGTTGCCAGCGGTGGCGGGTTTCGTCGTAGATCGCGGAGGCCAGTTCGTGGCCGAAGCGCAGATGACGCTGGATGCCGAAGCGTTGCGTGCATTCTTCCAGATAGGCGCGAATTTCCGGCTGGCGCGCGAACATGCGGGTCCAGCGCGGATTCGGGGCGAAGGAGAACGAATAGACGTGGGATTGCACGTCGCAGGCACAACCGGGGTAGTGGTTGTCGCGCCAGGTGCCGCCAACCGACTCGGCCTTCTCGGCGATGATGAAATCGGTCATGCCGGCTTGCCGCAGCCGGATCGCCATGCCGAGGCCGGCAAAGCCGGAACCAATGATGGCGATATCGGTATCGACGGGCGCGGATGCGTTGGGCGCCGCGTCGTCGGGGGGCATCATGCGTGCGTTCATCCGATCCGTCTCCTTGTTGTTGGCTCTTAACTGTTACATTGATTGATGTAACAATAGAGACTGTCAACGGATGACGCAAGTCGGCTGTTAGACCCTTGTCTCTAAGACCGGCCGCAGGTTTTCCCGCAATGTGAAATAAAGATAAGGACATCAGGCGTAAAAAAGCGGACCCGCGGGTCCGCTATTCCTAGCTACAGTGCCTATGCGCAAGGCGTACAGCCCGGCAGCGCGCCACCCCGCTGCCGCTTCACTTCGCGGCCAGCGCTGCAGTCACGTCGCGGTTCTGCCAGACGTTGTCCTTCACCGTGATTTTTTGCGGAATCAGATGCGCGCCGTAAAACGCATCCGCGACAACCTGCTGTGAGCGCACGATCTCGTCGGTCACGGCGGTGGTGCCGTACGGATAACGGCGCACCCAGGTTTCGACCAGCTTCTGATCGAGGCCGACCTTCGGCGCGATCAGCGCAGCAGTTTCCACCGGATGGTCATTCACCCATAGGCCGGTGGTGCGCAACTGTCCAAGAATCGCACCGATCACATCCGGATGCTGCTGCGCGAAGTCGCGCGTCGCCTCGTAGAAATTATTGGGGCTATTGAGCTCGGCATAATCGACCAGCGTACGAGCCTTCAGCGTCTGTTGTGCGGCCGCGTAGTAAGGGTCCCAGATCGCCCATGCATCGACGGTGCCGCTTTCGAAGGCGGCGCGCGCATCGGCGGGCGCCAGATACACCGGGCGAACGTCTTCGTAACGCAGGCCGGCTTTTTTCAGCGCTTCGAGCAGCAGATAGTTCGCGCTGGAACCCTTCTGCAGCGCGACGCGCTTGCCTTTCAATTCCGCCACGCTATGCAGCGCGGAATCGCTTCGGACCAGAATCGCTTCGGCATGACGCCCTGACGGCTCCGCGCCGACATACACGAAGCGCACGCCACCGGCCTGCGCGAACACGGGCGGCGGCGCGCCGGTATAGCCAAAGTCGACGCTGTTCGCGTTTAGCGCTTCGAGCAGTTGCGGGCCGGCCGGAAATTCGAACCACTTGATGCTGTAGCCGAGCGGCTTGAGCTTTTCGTCGAGCGAGCCTTGCGCCTTGAGGATCGCGAGTAAGCCCGACTTTTGGTAGCCGATACGCAGCACGTTGGCCGGCTCGCTGCCGTTGCCATTACTGGTGCTCTGCGCGGTCGCGTTGAATGTGGTGAGCGCCGCCAGCAACGCAGCGGCGACATGTAGCGAAATACGGGTATGACGGGACATGCTGCGAATCTCCATTGCGTTCGATTAGTCGAAGATCGTCGCATGGACGTCCCGCCGATCAAACGAAGCAATGCAGATTTGAATATGACGCGCGCGCGAACAGCCGGGGTATGAAAGCGCCTGCTTGCGCGCGGAAGGGGAAGGCGCTCGCCGCGCAGGCGAACAGCACAGCTAGCCAAAGCAAATCAAAGCAAATGGCCGCGTGCAACGCTATTTCCTCGGTTTATCTTTCTTTGCCGCGGCGCGCTCGGCTGCCGTGCCTTCGGGCGCGTGACCCAGCTTCTTTTCCATGATCGCCGCGACACGGTCGCCGAGATAATCGCCGGAGGCTTCTTCCAGTGCACGGTTCATTTCGCTTTCCACCAGCACCATCGCCAGTGGCCGCACACGCCAGATCGCGTCGACCAGGGCGGGCACATCGGCGGGCGGCGGCAGGGCGTCGGCGTCATAGCGATCCAGTTGACGGACCACCAGATCGACCAGCGCCTTGGCGACCGCATTGAAATGGGGCCTCGCGATACCCACTGCGTCGAGCAGGTCGGCGAGCGGAATGCCTTCCTTGGCCATGGTTGCGCCGGCGGCCAGCGCCGTTGGGCTGCCGGACACGAAGGAGAGGCCGTCGCGCTCCAGCAAACCCAGATCGACCGCTTTGCCGAGAGCGCTCGGCGAGGCTTTGTCGCCGAACATTTGCAGCAGTTCGATCAGCGAGTATTTTTTTGGCCGTTCGCGCGACCAGCGGCTGCCGATCGCGGTTTCGAGGCCGAGGATCGAGCGTAGATCATGGCCTTCGTCGACGGCCATGATCAGATCCTGGATGTTCGCGAGCGTGTAGCCGCGCGTGAGCAGATGGTTGATCAGCTTCAGACGCGAGACATGCGTGTCGTCATACACGCCGACGCGGCCGCGCTTTTCCGGCGGCTCGAGCAGGCCGCGATCCTGATAGGCGCGCACGTTGCGCACGGTGGTGTCGCTCACGCGCGCGAGTTCGTCGACCGTGTATTCGTTGCGCGGCGTGGCGCTTGCCGGGACGCTCGGGGCGTCGGACGAGGGCAAAATGGGGGGCGGCGTTTTGGGCATGAGGGGATTTTAACGCGCCACGTCATCCGGCACGGTCGAATCGCCCACGCCCAACGTTCGCTGCATTAGCGTGGTGTCGAGCCACCGGCCGTGCTTGAAGCCGACCGCCTTCAACGTGCCGGTCAATTCGAAGCCCAACTGCTTATGCAGAGACAGCGAACCGCCGCTGCCGCCGTCAGCGATCACGGCGACCATTTGCCGCCACGGTCCGGTTTCGCAGCGCTCGATCAGTGCCTGCAAAAGCACGCGCCCCAGGCCGCGTCCGCGATAGGCGTCGCTCACATAGATCGAATCTTCGATCGTGTTGCGATAGGCGGGGCGCGGCCGGTACGGCGTTGCGTAACAGTAGCCGGCGACTTCGCCGTCGATCTCGGCCACCATGTACGGCAGCCCGTGACTGCGTACCGACGCGAGCCGCGTGCGCAGGTCGTCGACGGAAGGCGGGATCTCTTCGAATGAAGCGACGCCGGTCAGTACATGGTGCGCGTAGATCGCCTGGATTGCGGGCAGATCGGCTTCGGTGGCATCGCGGATCAAGGGCGCGGAGGCAGTGGAGTCGGCTGAATGAGGCGTGGAGGGGGCGGGGCGGGTGGTGCTCATACGTGGTCCTGTCGGCGGTGAGTCTGAGGATACGTTTCACTATGCCCGCCGCGGGCAAGAATTTGAAGCGAATCAAAAATCGCCGCGACCTATAGGCAGTATCCGCGTATGCATAGGTGAGCGGCGTGATCGAGGGATGGCGCGCAGCGCCCGGCCATGCGGCTGCGCCGGGCGCTACGGATTTTCGTCGTGAAGACGCATGCACGTGGCATGCGTTTCGCCGATCAGTTATGCGAGTAAGTATCCGGCTGCGTCACATGCCCGCGATGATGCCGGTGATGCTTTGCCTTGTGCTTCGGCTTGGCCGGAGCCTGTTCCGCCGGTTGCGGTTGTGGCTGGGCCTGCACCGGTTGCGGCTGTTGGGCCTGGGCGCCGGGCGCGGGCGCGGGCGCCGGATGGGCGTTGCCGGACGGCAGCGAGCTCTGGCCTTCGCCGAAGCGAAAGGTTTGCGAGGTTTGCGCGTACGCGGTGGCGGACAGCGTCAGGGCGGCAACCGCCACGCAAATCGAAAACTTCATGAATGCATCCTCCTTCTGAACGAGCCCGTGAGGATACCGCAATGCGACCGGTGACCTATTCGGCTTGCGGAAACACGGGTTCTCCAAGCGTGAGCATCAGCCGGTTGGCCCACGCGAAGATCGCGATAGCGTGAGTCAGGTCGAGAATCTCCGCCTGCGTCAGGCCGTTGGCTTCTAGCCGCTTGATGGCGGCGGCGTCAACGTTTTCAGGGTGGTCGGTCAGTTCGATCGCGTACTGGATGATCGCGCGCTCGCGCTCCGTCGTGCCCGCGCTCGACGGGTCTTCAAAAACCTGTTCGATCGCGTCGGTCCGCTTCGCGAGCTGGCCGAATCGTTGCGCATGCACCGAAGCGCAATACACGCAGCCGTTCACGCGCGACACCACGGTGCTGGCGAGTTCGCGCTCGGCGCGCGGCAGGCCGCCTGGCGCATACATGATCGCGTTGAAGACCCCGGAGCGCTGCCGCAGAATTTCCGCCTGTTGGACCAGCAGCAGATAGTAGTCGGAGGTCTTGGCGTGCGGGTGGCTCTCTTCGAGCACGGCGATCTGCTCTAGTGTGGCGCCGGCGAGGCTGACCGTGTCGAGCCATGCGCGCCAGCCGAGCGTATCGAAGGTGAAGCCGTTGAATGGATCAACCGGCGATGCACTGGTGTTCACCTGACTCATGCTGCCTCCTGGGCGGCGCGCAATGCCTTCAGGCCCGCTACCACGCGTAATTGATAAGTGACGAACGCAATCAATTGCGACAACGCGACGATGCCGCGTGTCGTGATGCCGGCCTGCTGCAGCGTTTGCAGATGCTCGGGGCGTGCTTCGACTGGCTTGATCGTCAGCAGTTTGACGTGCGAGAGGATCGCGATCAGGCGAGCGTCGGTGGCGGAGTCGAGCGTGCCTGCTTCGATTGCGTCGAATGTGGTCGGGCGTGCGCCGATGGCGATGAGCTTTGCCGTGTAGGTATCGGCGAGGTCGTTGGCCAGCGAGAGGCGTGCCGTATACCACGCGGCAAACAAACGCTCCTGCAGTGAGAGGTCGGTCAGCGCCGGATCGAACAACGCATCTTCGCCGCGTTGCGTGTGCAGCGCGACTTTGTCGCGCGCGTGGCGGATCGCGGCGAGCGGGCTGCCGGCTTGCAGACCAGCGAGGGTGTCGATGGTGTCAGCGCCAGAGGGCGTTGCGGCTTGAGTCGGTGAAGCGAGGTCGGTCATGTCTGCTCCGGCGGGTTAATCGGTGTTTTCAGCGGTGTTTTCAGCTGCGTTCTCTGCTTGAAGGCGAGCGCGCGAAGTGTCGGACGATGCATCCGCATCGGTCCATTCGTCCCCGCGCAGCTCAGCCGTGTCGAAGGCGAGCAGCGCCTGGTAGTGCCGCTCGCGATCCGCGTCGAACAGGCGGCTTGCGATGCCACGCGCCAGACGCTGTGCGCCATCGCTGATCGCGGGGATGTCGCCGGAGAGCTTGCCGTGGCTGAGGCTCGCGGCATGATTGAAGCAATGGATCTGCGTCAACGCGGCACACGTGCCGGGCTCGCGCTCCTGAAACGCGAACGCGGCGCCGAGATCCGGCGACTCGGCTAGTTCGTACGAAGGCAACGCCGGGTCCGCTTGATAGCGGTCTTTCCAGCGCCGCACAAAGCGAGCGAACGGCGCGAATTCGGCACGCGTGGCGATATCCGAATGAAAACCGGTCGCGAAGATCAGAAAGTCGACTACGTAGTGGCCTTTCGGCGTTGTTACCGCGAGCGCGCCGTCGCGTTCATCGAGTGCAACAATTGGGCTGCCGACACGAAAGCGAGCGCCTTCATGCCGTGAAACCCGCAGCACGCTGTCTCTTGGCGGCGGTGTTTGCTCACTCTGTGCGTAATGCAGGAAACGCCATTTGGACGCGTCGTCGAGATCGGCGAAACCGTGCACGAGCCCCGGACTGCCGATGCCCGTCAGCTTGTTCACGCGCGGAATATCGTCACGACGGATGAACAGATCGACGCTGGCCGCACCCGTTTCGAGCGCGGTCGCGGCATTGTCGAAGGCTGATGCACCCGCGCCGACGACACCGACACGCTTGCCGGTCAATGCGGCGAAATCGATTGCATCTGCGGAGTGCGCCCAGTAGCGGCGTGCAACCGTATTGGCGATAGCAGGTACCGACGGACCGCCCAAACCGTCGCGTCCGGTGGCGAGCACGACATGCCGCGCGAGCACCGTGCGCTGCCCGCTCGCAACAGCGAGATCGAGTTCAAGCAGGCCATCGTCGCGAGGACGTAGCGAGGTCAACGTGGTGTCGTTTTGCACCGGAAGATCGAGCACCTCGCGATACCAGCGCAAATAGTCCATCCACTGCGTTCGCGGAATCTTGTAGAGCGCATCCCACGCAGCGCTGTCGAATTGCGCTTCGTACCACGCGCGAAACGTGAGGGCCGGCATGCGCAGGGCGGGCCCCGTGAGTTGCTTGGGCGAGCGCAGCGTTTCCATTCGCGCGAACGATACCCATGGACCTTCGCGTCCTGATGGCGCGCGGTCGAACACCTGCAGATTGTCGATGCCGAGCCAGCGCAGTTCCGCCGCCGCGGCGAGCCCCGCCATGCCGCCGCCGATCACGGCGACATCGAGCACGCGTTCAGCATTGGCGAAACGCGGCGGGACCCACGAGGGTGCGGGTAATTCCAGCCAGCGCAGATCTTCACGCAAGCGGGCTTCGAGTGCGGCAAGGCGATTCATGCTGTGTGTTCCGGGTATTTGGTGCGGGCACGGGAGACGCGGGTTTCGCGCTGTAGCAGTGCATCGTGTTGCTGGGCGGGATGTAGCACCACGCCTTCCAGCAGCTCACGGGTCGCGTGCTCGATGGCTCGCAGCAATGCGTCGACGGCCGCGCGGCGTGGTTTGCCTGCGGGCGTCACGACGCCGAAGAAGAACGGAATCGCGCAGTCGAGCGGCCGCGCCGTTACACCTTCGATAGACAGACCGAGTCCGGTGGCTGGATCCACGATCGCGACACCGGCGCCCGCGCGAGCGGCCATCACTGCGTTTAGCGAGGCATTGGTTTCGAGAAACACGTCGGCGGAAATACGCGCGGCCGCGAACGCGGCGTCGATCCGATGCCGCAACCGAAAGCGGTTCGCCACGGTGACGATGCGCCGGTCCGCCAGATCACGAAGCGCAATACTCGGCTGCGTGGCGAGCGGATCGCCGCTCTGCACGAGCGCCACGCAGGGTGCTTCGGCGATCCAGTGGATGTCGAGTCCCGCATGCCCAATCGGCAGCGTCACCAGACCGATATCCGCAGTACGTGTCAGCACTTCATGCACGACGTGTTCCGCCGACAAACTGCGTAACTGGAATTGCGGGGCATGGCCGAGCGGCGGCAGCGAAGCGATGGCGGGCGGCACGATCGACGCCGCCAGCGCGGGCGTGGCCGCCACGCGCAATGGTTCCGCTTCGTCGAGGCCGATGGCGCGTGCCCGTTGCTCGATGGTCTTCAGCCCGATCAGCGAACGCTCGACTTCTTCGTAAAGCAGAAATGCGCGATGCGTCGGCGTCACACGCGGACCGTTGCGATTGAACAGCGCATAGCCGAGATCCGCCTCGAGCTCCTGAATCTGACGCGTGACGGCCGGCTGCGAGCGTTCGAGCAAACGTCCCGCACCGGTGATGCTGCCGGCGGACATAACCGCCGAAAATGCTTCGAGTTGATGCAGCTCCATGACTCGCCCTGGCAATTCGGTCTGCGCATTGTAGGGTCGTCTGAATGCGGGATTTATATAATGAATTCCGATATCGACAGCCGAAAAAATGCGAAGCGGATTCGCGGACGAGGGCGTGGCGCCGCGAATTCTGTTTCGTATGGCGCGTGTCGGAAGAAAGAAAAGTCAATTACGTCAACGAGATACCTTGGCGTGCCTGCGCATGAACGTGAACACGGGTTCGTTGCGTTGCCGCGAGCGAGCGGAGGCATCCTCCCCAACGTGATAACCATATTCCCAAAACTTCGTTGGTTCGCCGGAATTCACCGTGGTTACATGGCCCCACTTTGAAGCTGACAGGCGGGGCAAACATGAAACACGAATCCAAATCGTCGCGGACCGACTGGTCACGCTGGCTGAAAACGCTGCCGGTGCTCGCAGCAGTAGTGGGCATCGCAGCAACCTCGCCGGCCTACGCCGGCGCCGCAACGGGCGAGCCGTATCTCATCGGCGTGAGCGGACCGCTGACCGGACAGGACGCGCAATACGGCACGCAGTGGAAGCGCGGCTTCGATCTCGCGCTGGAGCAGATCAACAGCCAGGGCGGCATCAAGGGCCGCCCGCTTGCCTATGACTTCGAGGACAGCCGTGGCGACCCGCGCCAGGCCGTGTCGATCGCGCAGAAGTTCGTCGGCGATCCGCGCATTCTGCTGGAGCTGGGTGACCTGTCTAGCACGACCTCGATGGCTGCTTCGCCGATTTATCAGCGGGCACAACTCGTGCAATTCGGCTTCACCAATTCGCACCCCGACTTCACCAAGGGTGGCGACTACATGTGGAGCACTGCACTGAGTCAAGCCGAAGAGCAACCGCTGCTCGCGCACTACGCGACGAAAGAGCTCGGCTTCAAGCGTATCGCCGTGCTCTATCTGAATACCGACTGGGGCCGCACCAGCAAGGACATTTTCGCGAAAGCGGCCACGCAGGATGGCGCACAGGTTGTCGCGGCGGAGGGCTATCAGCCGACCGAAAAGGATTTCCGCGCGACGCTGGTGCGCGTGAACGAAGCGAAGCCCGATTCGCTCGTGCTGATCTCGTACTACGCGGATGGAGCGCAAATCGTGCGCCAGGCGCGTTCGTCGGGTTTGACGCAACCGATCGCGGCAGTGGGTTCGGTCTATTCGCCGAAGTTTCTTGAACTCGGCGGCGAGGCCGTGAACGGCGTATTCACCGAATCGAATTTCTTCCCCGGCGACAAGCGGCCTGAAGTGCAGGACTTCGTGCAGCGTTATCGCACGAAGTACAGCGGCGAGCCCGATACCTTCGCCGCGCGCGCTTACGACGCGATGATCGTTTCGGCGGAAGTCATGCGCCGCTACGGCGTGACCCGTCAGGCAGTGCATGACGGCCTGAAGCAGATCAAGGACGTGCCGAGCCTGATCTTCGGCAAGGTGCAGTTCGATCCGCAGACGCGCCGTGTGGCCGGTGCGCGCAGCGTGTACCTGGTCGTCAAGGACAATCAGTTCACGCAATGGGACGGTGCTAAGCCGCAGATCGCTTCCAAATAACGCCTGGGCAACGCACAAGCAACGCTCACGTGTCTGCTTCTCACCGGATCTGAATGCTATGGCTTCATGGCTCGACTACACGATCAACGGACTGATCGTCGGCAATATCTATGCATTGCTGGCGGTTGGCCTCGCGCTGATTTTTGGCGTGTCGCATCTGATCAACTTTGCGCACGGCTCGGTGTACATGATCGGCAGCTTCATCGGCTGGCTGTGCCTGACGCGGCTCGGTTTGCCGTTGCCGCTGGCCTTGCTGGCGGTGGTGGTCGGCTGCGGGCTGCTGGGCATCGCGATCGAGCGCATCGGCTTGCGGCCGCTGCAGGGCGCGGCACGCATCGCGCCGCTACTCGCGACGATCGGTATCAGCTTCGTGCTCGATCAATGCGCGCAGCTGCTGTTCGGCGCCGATCCGCGGCCGGTGCCGAGCACGCTGCCCGATTGGCACTTTCGCCTCGGCGGCGCGACGATCGGTTCGCTGGATCTGCTGATCGCCGGCATCGGCGTGACGGCGGCTGCCGTGCTCTATGTGTTCCTGCGTTTCACGCGTCTCGGTTGGGCCGTACGCGCCACTGCGCAGGACCGGGACGCGGCGCAGCAGATGGGCGTCAACGTCAACGGCGTCAATCAGGCGGTGTTTGCGATTGCGTGCGCGCTCGGCGGTGTGAGCGGCTTGCTGGTCGGCATGTACTACAACAGCATCGATCCGGCGATGGGTTTCCAGGCAACGCTCAAAGGCGTGGTGGCGTTGCTGATCGGCGGTCTGGGCAACGTGCCGGGCGCGATTGTCGGCAGTCTGCTGCTGGGTCTGGTCGAGAGTTATGGCGTGGCGATCTTCGGCACCAGTTACCGCGATCTGTTCGCGTTCGTTTTGCTGTTGCTGTTTCTGGTGTGGCGTCCCAATGGACTCTTTAGCGGCAGCCGCCGTTTGCCGCCCGAGCCGATGACGGGCACGTTCCTGTCGGCGGGCAAAGCGGTGAAAGTGCCGCGTGCCGTGGTGATTGCGTTGGCACTGGCTGCGGTTGCGCTGCCGTTCGTGGCCAGTTCGTCCTATCTCCTGCAAACGCTCACCAATGCCTGGCTGTACGGAATGTTGGCGTTGAGTCTGACGCTGGTAGCGGGTACGGTTGGGCAGATTTCGCTCGGTCATGCAGCGTTGCTGGTGATCGGTGCGTATGCGTCCGCGTTATTGTCGACGAATCTCGGCTGGTCACCGGTCGTGACGATCTTCTGCGCCGGACTGATTACCGCCGCGCTCGGTACGCTGCTGGTTTATCCGGCGTTCCGTTTGCGCGGTCACTACGTGTCGATTGCGACGCTCGGCATCGGCGAAGTGGTGAGTCTCGTGATCCTCAACTGGGATAGTTTGACGCGTGGCCCGCTCGGCATCGCGGGCATTGCGCCGTTGTCGGCGTTCGGCTGGACGCCCGATAGCGCTCGCGCGATTTACTGGTTCGCGCTCGGCGTGCTGATCGTGCTGGCGCTCTTGCAAACGCGGCTGTTGGGCTCGCATCTGGGCCGCACGCTTCGCGCTATTCGCGAAGACGAGGTCGCCGCGCGCTCACACGGCATTCGCCCGAACCGCTACAAGGCGATCGCGTTTGCGTTTGGCGGGCTGGCGGCCGGCATCAGCGGCGGGATTGCGGCGCATCTGTATAGCTACATCAACAACCAGACTTTCGACTCGCAAGTGTCCATCCTCGCCTTGACGATGGTGATTCTCGGTGGCCTCGGTAACGTGCTGGGCGGCATTGTCGGCGCGGTCGCGCTGATCGGCCTGCCGGAGATTTTCCGCTGGGCGGCAGACTATCGGATGTTGATCTACGGCCTGGTGTTGCTGCTGCTGGTGCGGTTCAGGCCGCAGGGTTTGCTGGGAACGGTATGACGGAGCGCACATGACACAGACTCTTCTCGACGTGCGCGGCGTGACACGGCGCTTCGGTGGATTGACCGCGGTGAACGGCGTCGATCTTTCGATTGCGGAAGGCGAACTCGTCAGCGTGATCGGGCCGAACGGCGCGGGCAAGTCGACGCTGTTCAATCTGATCACCGGGCTCGATACGCCAGACGCGGGCAGCGTGCAATTCGACGGCCGTGACATCACCGGCGTGCGGCCGGAAAAGCTCGCCGCGCTCGGACTTGCGCGCACGTTTCAACATGGCCGCGTGTTCGGCAATCTGAGCGTGCTCGACAACGTCTTGATCGGCGCGCATGCACGTTTGCGCGCTACCCGCACGGGTTGGCCGATTGTCGGCGCCATCGCCGAAGTCGCGCGTGCGCTGATCGGGCCTGCTTCGATCCGGCGTGAAGACGCGGCGTTACGCGACGAAGTGCGCGAGATCATCGCCGGGTTTGGCGAGCGCCTCGCGCCGCGTATCGATCATCCGGCGCACAGCCTGTCGTATGCGAACCGCCGACGCGTCGAGATCGCCCGTGCGCTTGCCTTGCATCCGCGCATCCTGCTGCTCGACGAGCCGACGGCCGGCATGAACGAGTCCGAAACCGCCGAAATGCTGGTGCTGATCCAGCAACTGAAAGCGCGCGGGCTGACCATTCTGCTGATCGAACACAAGCTCGACATGGTGATGCGGCTATCGGATCGCGTGATCGTGCTCGACAACGGCGGCAAAATTGCTGAAGGCTTGCCGCGCGACGTGCGCAACGATCCGCGTGTGATCGAGGCGTATCTGGGGCATCGCAATGTCGGCGGCGCGGCGGCTGTGCGCGTCGCGGCCTGAACTTCTGGAACATCGACGATGAGCGACGCTCTACTGAAACTCGAACACATCGAGACGTTTTACGGTCCCGTGCAGGTGCATTTCGACGTCAATTTTCAAGTGCGGCGCGGGCAGATCGTGAGTTTGCTCGGCGGCAACGCGAGCGGCAAATCGACCACCATGAAGCTGATTCTCGGTCTGCACAAGCCGCGCTCCGGCAGCATCACGTTCGAAGGTGAGGCGATCACAGGACTCAGTACGCCGCAGATCGTACGGCGCGGTGTTGGGTCCGTACCCGAGGCGCGGCGGCTGTTCGGCGACATGACGGTGCGTGAGAATCTGCTGATGGGCGCATACACACGGCGCGACCGTGTTGCCATCGACGAAGATTACGAGCGCGTGCTGGACCTGTTCCCGCGCGTGAAAGAGCGCCTGGCGCAAAAGGCGGGCACGCTCTCGGGTGGCGAACAGCAGATGCTGGCCATGGCGCGCGCGCTGATGAGCCGGCCGAAACTGATCTGCATGGACGAACCCACGATGGGTTTGTCGCCGCTCTACGTCGATAAGGTGCTTGAGCTGATCGACACGATCAACCAACAAGGCGTGACGTTCTTCATGGTCGAGCAGAACGCCAGCCTCGCGCTGGAAATCGCGCATTACGGCTACGTGTTGCAGACCGGCCGTGTCGTGCTCGAAGGCACGGCGGAGTCCCTGCTCGGTGATGAGCGGATACGTGATGCGTATCTCGGTGGGGAAGCCGCGGCGACGACCGCGTCCTGATCCGATTGCGAAGCGCGGAGGCCGCCGGTAAGCCGATCGTCAATCACGTGGCTTTCCGCAAACGCGGCCTCAAAGGTCGAACTGGTCGAATTCGCTTTGCAGTTCGCGGTTGCGTGCCACGCGCTCGTCGATGCCCGGGCCGAGCCGTTCGACAATCGCCGAAATCAGCAGATTGAACAGGCACGTGAGCGGCGCCAGCGAGTCCCAGAACTGACCGACATCGGTCTTCACCTGCAAAAGATCACCATCGAATTCGCGCGCCCACGGACAGTAAATATCGGTGACGAGCGCAAAGGGTAGCCCACGGCGCGTGGCCGCCTCGCAATAGCGGCGCGCGATCATCGAATAGGCGCGCGTATCGGTGACGATCAGATACGGTGACTTGAACTCGGAGTTCAGCGAATCGACATAGGAGCCCGACATGCCGTCCGAATAGAACACGCGTGGACGGATGTACTCCAGGTAGCTGTAGAACGCGTTGCTGATGCCGCGCGTGGACTGAATACCGAGGATATACACGGCGTCAGCGTTCGAAATGCGTTCGGCCACGCGGGCAAACACCGGCGATTGCGCAAGCTGGTAGACATGCTGGATCGCGCCGATTTCGAGTTCGAGCGAGTGGGCGAGAGCAGGGTTGGGGGCGGGGTTGGCAATATCAGGCCCGCTTGCGGCCGGTGTGGCTTCGTCATGTTGGCCGGAGGTGCGGCGAAATGCGTCGAGCCGGTCGGTGATTAGCCACGGACGCTCCTGCGCGCCGCGCAGCTCGCGCTTCAGATCATCCAGGTTCTGGTAGCCGATGCTGCGCAAGAACCGGCCCACGGAGATGCCGCTGGTGCCGGCTTGCTGGGCAATCTGGTCGGCGTTTTCGAGGCCGAGCCGGTCGAGATTCGCCAGCATGTAACTGGCGACGCGCTTGGAGGTGGGCGTGAGTTCGGCAAAGCGGGCTTCGACGGTTTGTGCAAATGCGGTCGGCATCGTAGTCGCGGCGCGAGTGGTGGATCGATTATCGAGATGATGACATATTCATCCGACAGTCGACCCCGCGCGGTCCCAAAATCAGGGAACGCACGCACACGCGGGCGAGACGCCGGTCAGACGGCCGGCCGCACGGGCGCGCTCCGCGAGAAGTGCCGCGCGCCTGCCACACACGCGACCACCACGACGGTCACCAGGACCATCGCGAGCGGCACCTGTTCGTGCAGCAGCAAACCGGCGAGCAGCAGGCCGAAGAACGGCTGCAGCAATTGCAGTTGCCCGACCCCCGCGATGCCGCCGAGCGCCAGTCCGCGATACCAGAACACGAAGCCGATCAGCATGCTGAAGAGCGACACGTACGCGAGTCCCCACAGCGCCGCATGGCTCACCCCTTCAAACGATGCAGGCCGCGCCCACCAGGCGAGCGGCAGCATCACCGGCAGTGACAGCACCAGCGCCCACGAAATCACCTGCCAGCCGCCGAGATGGCGCGACAGCCGCGCGCCTTCGGCATAGCCAAGCCCGCAGACGACGATCGCCGCGAGCATCAGCGCATCGCCGAGTGGCGACGCGTTAAGGCCGTGGCGCAAGGCGAACGCGACCACCGCGCCGCTGCCGAGCGCCGAGAACAGCCAGAACGCCGGCTGCGGGCGCTCGCCGCCGCGCAGCACGCCGAAGATCGCGGTGGATAGCGGGAGCAGCCCGACGAACACCACGGCGTGCGCGGCGCTCACGTGGCGCAGCGCGAGGGCGGTCAGGAGCGGAAAGCCCACCACCACGCCGAGCGCGACGATCACCAGCGGGACGAGGTCGCGCTTCGCGGGCCGAGCCTCGCGAAACACGAGCAGAAGCAACAGACCCAACGTGCCCGCGATGGTCGCGCGGGCCATCGTCAGAAACACCGGATCGAAGCCTTGTACGGCGATGCGGGTGGCGGGTAGCGAGCCGCTGAAAATCAACACGCCCACCATGCCGCTCACCCAGCCGTTCGTTGTCTTGTCCATCGAAAGAGTCCATGCGCATTGAAAATGGAACCTACAGCATCCGCTTTCGCGCTGCAAAGGGTAAGCTACGGATCAGTACAATTCGTACAAACTGTACCGAACATGGAGCAGTACAGATGGCGGAAAGCGATACCAACCGGGCGCCCTTGGGCGCGCCAGCCGGCACGCGGGTCGGCACGCGGGTCGGCACGGTGATGGACAGCTTGCGCGAGCGCATCGCCAGCCGTTCGTTGATGCCGGGGGCGCGCGTGCCCTCGATCCGCGTGATGACGGAGACGCTCGGCGTGTCGAAGTCGACCGTGGTAGAAGCGTACGACCGGCTGGTCGCGGAAGGGGTGATCGTGGCGCGGCGCGGTTCCGGCTTTTTCGTGTCCGGCCATGCGCCGCCGCTTGCGCTCGCCGATCTCGGGCCGCGGCTGGATCGCGAGGTCGATCCGCTGTGGCTCACGCGGCAGTCGCTGGAGGCCGGTGCGAAGGTGTTCAAGCCGGGCTGCGGGTGGATGCCGCCTTCATGGCTGCCGGAAGACGGCGTGCGCCGCGCGTTGCGTGCCGTGGCGCGCGATCCGCAGTCGCCGCTCGCCGACTATGCGAGCCCGCTCGGTCTGCCCGCGCTCCGCCAGCAACTCGCCTGGCGGCTTGCACAGCACGGCGTGGACGCGCCGCCCGAGCAGATCGTGCTGACCGACGGCGGCACGCACGCGCTCGATCTCGTCTGCCGCTTTCTGCTCGAACCCGGCGACACGGTCCTGATCGACGATCCGTGCTACTTCAACTTCCAGGCGCTGCTGCGCGCGCATCGCGTCCGCATCGTCGGTGTGCCTTATACGCCGTCCGGTCCGGATCTGGCGGCATTCGAGCGGGCGCTGATCGAGCACCGCCCGCGGCTCTACGTGACCAATTCCGCAATCCACAATCCGACCGGCGCGACGCTGGCGCCGGCCATTGCGCATCGGCTGCTGAAACTGGCGGGTGAGCACAATCTGCTGATCATCGAAGACGATATCTTTGCTGACTTCGAGGACGAGCCCGCGCCGCGTCTTGCAGCCTTCGACGGTCTCGCGCGGGTGGTTTCGATCGGCAGCTTTTCGAAGACCTTGTCCGCGGCCGTGCGCTGCGGCTACATCGCGGCGCGCAGCGAATGGATCGAATCGCTCGTCGATCTGAAGCTGGCCACCACGTTCGGCAACGGTCAGCTTGCGGCGAGCGTCGTGCATCGTTTGCTGGTGGATGGCACCTACCGGCGGCATCTGGAATCGATGCGCGCGAAGCTCGCGGACGCCATGGGGGAGACGATCAGACGGCTGGGCTATGCCGGCCTTGAAGTGTGGACGCGGCCACGCGGTGGGATATTCGTGTGGGCGCGCTTGCCCGATGCGCTCGACGCCGCCGATATCGCGCGTCACGCATTAGCCGAGAGTGTGGTGTTCGCGCCGGGCAATGTGTTCAGCGCGTCGCAATCGGCGGCCGGCTTTTTGCGCTTTAACGTGTCGCAATGCAACCGGCCGAAGGTGTACGAGGCGCTGCAACGGGCGATGGACGTGTCGGCTGCATCGAAGGCGCACGCCTGAACGCGCGCGCCTCGCCACGCAACGTTATTTACACAGCAAGAGCAGACGCTCCTGATCCGTGCAGGAAGAGCGTGGTTTCTGCGCGGCTTGCGCGGCCGCCGCGCTGATCCCCGCGCTCTTGTTCGCGAGACACGCGCGCAGATGTTTTTCTACCGGCCCGTAGTATTTCCATCCGCGCACGAGAGGTGGCAATTCGAGCTTCACCTGCTTCCACTTCGGATGCCCATGCTCCTGCAGATTGTCGAAGTTGGCGCACAGCGAGTCCGCAAAGTGATTCAGATTGCCGACGGTATCGCGCAGACCGTAATCGTAAGTGACGAGGAAGGCCTTGACCGTCAGCGTGGGGACATCTTCCTTCAGCCAGTTCGGATAACTGGTCGCGCGGAGTGTGGTGGGGAAATACGTCTGCTTTGCACGGGTGGTTTCGGGCGCGTTGGGATCAACCTTCAGCGGACGGATCTGTTGCAGCAGCTCGGGATTCATGTCGTTGAACAGTTTTGCCGGCTGCCCGACCACGATGATCGCCACGTCCACCTTCTTGACGATCAATGCGGCCAGCGCGTCTTCGTTGCTCAGGTGCTGGACGTTCTGCTCGGGAATCGCCTGTCCGAACATCAGGTGATAGAGCGTCGTGGCCGTTTGAGCGGTGCCGCTGCCGAGCAGGCCCACGCTGATGCTCTTGTCCTTGATGTCGGCGAAGGTTTTCATCGGCGAGTCCGCGCGCACCACGACGTTAATTTCCTCGTCGTAGAGCGGCATGATGAGCCGCAGCGGCCGGATTGCCGTACCCGCGTCGGCATTGCCCGCGTTGGCCATGTCGATATAGGCCTGATACACATCGGACTGCACTAGCGCGAGCTTCACGCCCGGCTCGAAGCGCATGCGCTGCACGTTCTCAGCCGAACCCTTCGACGCCATCACTTCCAGGTCGATGCCGGCCGGCTGCGCCACCCACTTCGACAGATCCTGGCCGATCTGAATATACGTGCCGCGTTCCGGACCGGTGACGATCTTGTAGTGCGCAGCCTCCGCGCTTGCAAACGAAGACACGATCATCAGCGCCAGCCCCAGCCATCCCGTCAGAAGTTTCTTCAGCATGGTCTATCTACCTATCTGTCAGGGTTGAACTGCCTCTCGCGTCGGCGCGCGCGAAGCACCGGTGAGCCGGCTTGCCTTCTCATGTTCAATGCATGGCGCCCGCTATGTCCGTCTGTTGCCGCTCAGAGGGAAAGTGAAACGCCAGTGCAATCGGGCGTGCCACGATTCATGCGCTCAGTCAGACAAATCGAGCGTGCGAACGGCCATGAAATTCGGTATCCAAACTTTTTCGCTCGCTGGAATGCCGGTCTACGCATGTGGCTTGAGCGGTGCCCAACCTGTCTCGTGAATCACGCGTGCAAGGATCGTTTTCGCGGTGTCGTTGCCGGTGTCGATTGCGAGCGCCTCATTGGCGTGCTGGCGCGCGCAACTCCACGACTGCTGCGAGGCGCACAGTTGTGCGGCCTGCAACGCGGCGTCGCGGCGCGCGGCGAGTGGCTTCAATTCGGTCAGCAGGCTTTGTGCGTCGGCGTTGCCGGGCTGCAGCGTTTGCGCCGTGCCAAGCGCCGCTTGTGCCGCGGAGAGGTCGTTGGCGCGGAACGCCAGACGCGCTGCCTGCAGCGCTTGTGCGGCATCGCGGAACTGCGGCGCTGCTGGTTTTACAGGCTCTGGGGGCAACGGCGGCGCGACGGGCGTGGTCAGGATTGTCGGTGCTGCCTTGGCGGGATTGGCGGCATTGCTGGGGATAGCGGGCTTAACCGCGGCGGCCTGATTCGTTGGCTGAGCCGGTGCGTACGGCGCGATCGTGCCGGTCGCCGTTCTGGCGTCCTGAGGATTGCCCGCCGCCTGCTCGGTATTGCCGCTCTGCGATTCGTGGTCGTCGCTGAATAGTGTAAAGGCGACATACGCTAGTCCGATTGCGCCAATCGCCACGATCGCGAGCAGCACCCGGCGTATCGGGAACGCGCTGCGGTCCGCAGAATACTTCAGATCGGTGAGCGGCGGAATCGGCTCGTCCTCAGGCACGAGTGCCGGCGCTTCTATCGGGGACTCTATAGGCGCGGCTTCGTCGGTGACCGCAGTCGGCACGGCGAGGTCGATTTCAGCCGGCTGTGTCGGATCGAAGCCGTTTTTCTGCGCTGTCTTGCTGACGGCACTGGCGCGGCTGCCGGGAATCACGACACGCTTGTGCGGCCCGGCGTCAAGCGGATGCACGGCGCCACAATACGGGCAATAGTCGACTTGCCGGTACAGCGCACCACCGCAGCGTTTGCAGGGCGTCGGGAAACTATGGCCGAGTATTGTCTGGGTGGACATACTGTGGACCCACCTGTGGAAAACAGTGCCGTTACGGCATGCTCCAGATCGTGTTGAGGCAGGAGTAATGTCCGCGGAAACCACGATCCACATGCGCTGGAGAACCTTCGGACGCAAGTCCTCGCTTGCGGTGCCGCTAAATGCAATATGTGGCGTTTCGATGAGAACGTCAATCGACGTTCTTACCTACTTTATGCGCGCCAGAGCGCATTTGTAGGTACGACGAAACAGTGCATATGTCGGCAGAACGAACAGACTGTCTGTTTTTTTCACACGGTTTGCGAAGTTGCTGTGAGCAGGCGTCGACAACGATGGCGCGTTGGCGGAATTGGCAGAACGAAATGGCGGCGATGAAAGCAAAACGAGGTCGAAGCGCGTAGCGTTCGACCTCGTCATCAAGCGCTTGCAGAAAACACCCACTGGAAACGGGAGATGCGAAATCAGTGCTTGCGCAGCGGATGATCCTTCAGAAGCCACGCGAGCGCAAAGGCCAGCACGACAACGCAGGCCGCTGAGAGATACACCGTGTGCAACGCGCCGGCAAACGCTTGCAGATAGTCGCTGCGCAACGCTTCGGGCAACTGGTGGATGGCCGCCGGTCCGAGCGCGTGCGGCAATTCGGTGTCCGCCGGAATCAGTTTTTCCAGTCGCGCGGCAAGGCCGTTCGAAAACACCGCGCCAAAAGCGGCCACGCCGATCGAGCCGCCGATTGAACGGAACAGCGTCGCGCCCGAAGTAGCGACACCCATGTGCTTGAACTCGACCGTATTTTGCACGGCGAGAATCAGCACCTGCATCACCATGCCGAGACCGAAGCCGAGAATGCCCATGTCGATATACATCACACGAATGGGCGTGTCGATCTGCAGGCGCGCGAGCAGCACCATCGCGACGGCCACGAGAAACGTGCCGGCGATCGGAAACATGCGGTACTTGCCGATCTTGCTGATTACGCGTCCGGTCACCATCGACATCACGAACAGGCCGCCCATCATCGGCAGCATTTGAATGCCGGCTTCCGTGGGCGTCGAGCCTTTGACCACTTGCAGATACAGCGGCAGGAACGTGACCGAGCCGAACAGCGAAACGCCGATGATGAAGCCGATCAGACTGCTCAGCAAAAACGTGCGCTGTTTGAAGAGTTCGAGCGGCATGATCGGTTCGACGGCAGTGCGCTCCTCGTGGATGAAGCCCCAGATCGCCACCAGCCCCATCCCCAGCGTGAACCACAATTGCGGCGACGACCACGGCAGGATCGTGCCGCCCTGGCTCGTGAACAGGATGATGCAGGTGAGTGCGCCGGCGAGAAACGCGGCGCCCATGTAGTCGATGGTGTGCTTCACGTGCTGCACGTGCGGCTTGAAGACCGCACCGATCACAGCCAGCGAGATGAGGCCGAGCGGCAGGTTGATGTAGAAAATCCAGCGCCATGACAGATGCTCGACGAGAAAGCCGCCGAGCAGGGGCCCGACTACCGTCGCGAGACCGAATACGCCACCGAATACACCCTGGAAGCGGCCGCGCTCAGCCGGCGGAATTACGTCCGCGATGGCGGCCATCGTCACGACTAGCAGACCGCCGCCGCCGAGCCCTTGCAGCGCTCGCAGCACGATCAGCTGGGTCATGTTCTGGGCGACACCGCACAGCGCGGAGCCGACGAGGAACACGACGATCGCGGTTTGCAGCACGATCTTGCGGCCGAACAGATCGCCGAATTTGCCGTACAGCGGCACGACGATAGTCGAGCTGAGCAGGTAGGCGGTCACCACCCACGAGAGGTTGTTGAGTCCGCCGAGTTCACCGACGATGGTCGGCAGTGCGGTCGAGACGATCGTCTGATCGAGCGCGGCGAGCAGCATGACCAGCAGCAGCGCCGGAAACAGCAGCCGGATCGGCGGGTGGTCATTTGCCTGCTGGGCGGACTGCACATCTGGCTGCGCATCCGCCAGCGTTAGCCCGGCGGGTTGAGTCGTTGTCGTTTGGTCCATGGCGGCAAGGTGTTGAAATTAATTAATTCGGAGATTAATATATGCGACATTGTGTCACTCGTCAAATTGAATGCAATGGCAAGGATTACGTCAGATGACCGCGAAGTGAAACGCCAACCGCGCACCACGACCGCCGAGAAGGCGCGAAAGCTTTCGAATCCGGCTTCAGCCGCAGCGGGCGATGCTGCGGACGCTTCAAATGCCGCATTGCCGTCCGCACCCGCACGGCGACCGGGCAGGCCTTCGGGTTCGGCGCGCGGTCCGGAGCAGCGCAGCCGCCTGCTGGACGCCGCGCTCGCCCTCTTCGCGCGGCAGGGCATCGTCGACACCACGCTCGGGGAGATTGCCCGCGAGGCGGGGTTCACGCCGGCGATGATGCATTACTACTTCAAGACGCGCGATCAACTGCTCGACGTGCTGATCGATGAGCGTTTCGCGCCGCTGCGCGCGGGGATCGGCGTGCCGTTTCAGGAAAATCCCGACGATCCGGTGGCGGCCATCACGCAACTCGCGCAGCGTTTGGTGAAGACCGCGAGCGACAATCCATGGTTTCCGTCGCTGTGGGTGCGCGAAGTGATCAGCGACGGCGGCTTGCTGCGCCAGCGCATGCATGAACGGTTCGGCGACGCGGCTCAGAAGGCGTCGCTGTTAGCCATCGCGCGCTGGCAAAAGGAAGGCCGACTGAATGCCGGACTGGAGCCCTCGCTGGTGTTCGTCACGCTACTGGGCATGACGATTCTGCCGCTGGCCACTTCGAAGCTGTGGCGTAACGATCCCGCGCGATGCAACATCGGTAGCGAGGAGATCGCCCGGCATGCGGTGGCCTTGCTGGTGCAGGGCGTCGGTCCGGGCAAAGCGGCCTGATACACCACGTGCCTCATTCAGAACTGCGTTTCTGCCGCCACGCCTCATACGCAGCCCTGGTTTTTTCGTTCGGCGGATAAGTGCCGGGCAGGGCTGCGCCCTCACGAATACGTTCGGTGAGAAACACTTCGAGTTGTTCCTGCTCGACGGCGGCTTGCGCAACTTCGGCTGCCATTTTGAACGGGATGACCACCACGCCGTCCGCATCGCCCACTATCACGTCGCCGGGAAACACCGCGACACCGCCGCAGCCGATCGGCACATTGATATCCACCGCGTGATGCCGGATCAGATTCGGCGGCGCGCTTGCGCCCGCACAAAACACCGGCATGCCGAGCGCGGCGATCGTCGTGCTGTCGCGCACAGGACCGTCGGACACCATGCCCGCCACGCCGCGCACCTGCAAGCGCTGTGAGAGGATCGAACCGAACGAGGCGCTGCCGCGTTCACCGCGGCAATCCTGCACGAGCACGTGACCGGCCGGAATGGTCTCGACACATTTGCGCTGTGCGTACTCCGGATCCGCAAACAGTTCGAGTACGTCGATGTCCTCGCGCGAGGGAATATTGCGCAGCGTGAAGGCTGGCCCGACCAGATTTGCGCCACTGTGCGCGGCGAGCGGCGCGACGCCCTGCATGAACGTATTGCGCAAGCCGCGCTTGAACAACTGGGTGGTCAGCGTGGCAGTGCTTACATGACGGAGTGCTTCGAGCGTGGCGGAGTCGAGATCGGACATGGTGTCGGGCGGCCTCAGGTTTTAGGGGCGGGCAGATGGCGCTCATATGACGTGCTGCGTCGCAGCGGCGGAACGTACCGCAGCCGCTGCGATTTCGCGCACACGATCATAGCGCCGCTGTGGATCGTGCGGCAGGCGCGCGCAACCATGCTGCCGTAACGACGAATCTGATGAATCTGGCGAAGCCGGCGAGGCACGCTACGTGCTACCTGAGGAGTGGATCTGAGCGCCGCGCGGGAGAGATAACAGGAGTGGATCTGAGCGCCGCGCGGGAGAGATAACAGCGTCGGCGTTGCAATAGAACAGGAATGTCAGGGCGGATGCTGGGGCGGACAAGGCGATGGACGTGGGTTTGCGCCAGCCGCCACGGCGAATCGGGTGTCGGCATCGGTCAGCCAGGCAATGGAGCCGAGGGCCGGTTTTTCATTGGCGTGCAATTTTGGCGCGTTACTGTGCGCACGCGTTGCGCCGAGGCCATGTTTTACAATCGCGGGCCTGCATGCAACTCGACGCATGAAATCGAGTCGGAACCATGGACAGCAATACCGCAGCCGCGCAAATCGGCGGCAAACAGCAGGGCGATACGTTGGCCGAGTCTGATGGCCTAACCGGTTTTTTAGAGCAACAACAGAACATGAACGGAGCATTGAGGCTCGATCAGGCCACGATCGTGCTCGTCGAAGACGACCCGGATAGCCGGGAATCACTGACCTTGTTACTCGAGGCGGAAGGGGCGCATGTCGTCGCTGTGGCGGATGCGGAAGAGGGCGTCGAAGCGGCGCTGCGGCTGTTGCCTGACGCCGTGGTGTGCGACCTCGAATTGCCGGCCATGGATGGCTTTTATCTGATCCAGCGGCTGCGCGATCACGAGATTCGCGGTGACCATGCGCCTTCAGTGGCCGTGGCGCTTACAGGCCATACCGACGACGCTTATCGCTTACGCAGCATCGGCGAAGGCTTCCAGCATTTCATGACCAAGCCGGCATTGCCGGAAGAGCTCGTGACACTGTTGCACGACGCGATCGACGCTCGCGCGGCAGGCTGAGGAGCGGCCTCGCGGCCGGAGGGCGGTTTCTTGCCGCCGGATCTTCGGCCGCAAGCTTTCGTCTGGCGAAACGATCTGCAATCAGATTGCAAACCTGATTGCAGGCGCCGCTGTTATTTGGCGGCGGCGACCGGTGCAGCCGCGCTGGCGCTGGCCGCTTCCGCTGCCTGACAGGCGGAACACAACCCCTTCAATTCGATTTCATCGCTCGCAAGGCGGTAACCCGCGTCTTCGATTTGCGCGACGAGGGCCTGGCGCAGCTTCGGCTGATGCAACTCGGTGACGTTGCCGCATTGCTGGCAAACCACCAGAATGCCGTGCTGGCATTGGGTCAGGTCGTGGCAGACGGTGAACGCATTGATCGATTCGATCCGGTGCACGAGTCCTGCCGAGAGCAGAAAGTCCAGCGCCCGGTAAACCGTAGGCGGCGCCGAGCCCGGATGGATCTGGCGCATGTCGTCGAGCAGCGAATAAGCTTTGGTGGCGCGCCCGGAATTCAACAGCAATTCGAGCACTTTGCGGCGGATCGGCGTGAGTTTTTCGCCGCGTTCGCGACAATATTCTTCCGCGAGAGTCAGTGCGGCTTCCTGCGATTCCCCGTGCCCACTGTGCATGTGCCCCGGCTCATGATGATGAGCGGAGGCAGCAGGCGTGGTTTTGTCGGCGTTCGCGGCGGGCTTGGCGGTCTTCATGCGTGGATTATAAAGGCCATCGCGCCTGGCTGTGCCGGTGTGCGGCGTACCTGCCGATCGCGGCTGGACGCCTCGGTGGGACATGAGGCAGTCCTATAGCGGCCGGATTGTTCAAGTCAGCGGGAAATCGATGTATTTCTTGAACCCCGGGCGAGTCGCAAGCCGCGAATACCACCGCTCCAGATTCGGCAACGGCGGGCGTTCGACGCCGTCCAGTCCGAACCAGCGTTTCGCGTACGCGCCGATCACGATATCCGCAAGCGTGAACTTTTCGCCTTCGAGGAAGAAGCGGCCTTGCAGATGGTTATCCAGCAGGCGCCACAGCAACGTGACCGCGCTGAAGTCGGTAGCGAGCTTGCTGGCGTCGCGCTCGGCGGCGGGTGTGCGCACGAGGGCCCAGAACACCGGCCTTTCCGCGGGTTGCAGCGTGGTGAGCGACCAGTCGAGCCAGCGGTCGATGCTGGAGCGCAGTTTCGGTTCCGACGGATAGAGGAGGCTCGATTCGCCGTATTGCAGCACCAGATAGCGCAGGATCGAGTTCGATTCCCACAGCACGAAGCCGTCGTCGACCAGCGTCGGAATTTTGCCGGTCGGGTTCATCGCCAGGTAGTCGGGCTCGTTGTTGCGGCCGAATTGCAGGCCCGCGTCGATGCGTTCGTACGGCAGCACCAGTTCGTCGCAACACCACAAGACTTTCTGTACGTTGACCGAGTTGGCGCGTCCCCAGATCGTGATCATCCGGTAAATCCTTTGTTTATATTGACAGGTGGCAAGCCGCGCGCGGCGCACGGCGTTCAGCCAGTAACGATACACGATGCGCATGGGTTTGCGCGCCGCCAGCCTGCAATCTGCTGCGTGAAATGTTGTCCGGAGCGCGGACAAAGCGCTTTGCGCACAGAGACCCGATTGCCACCCGATGTGCCATGCCGGCAACGCGCGGGCGTTGCGTACAATGAGCGCACCCGAATACGACGAGGCACCGCATGGCCCGCATTGTCCCCGACGACTGGAAGAGCCTCGCCGCCACCGGCGCGGCCGCACGCGAACGCGAAACCCTCGCGTTGCTGGAAGAAGCGCTTCCCGATGGCTACACCGTCTATCACGGCGTGCACTGGACCCGTCTGAATCAGAATTTTTCAGTGTTCGGCGAGGCCGACTTCGTGATCGTCAGCCCGGCCGGGCGCGTGATGATCGTCGAACAGAAAACCGGCTTCCTGCGCGAAACGCCCAAGGGGCTCGTCAAGGTCTACCTTCAGACGGAGCGCAATGTGGCGATCGCGCTCGCACATACCGTCGAAACGCTGCACCGGCGCTTCACCGCGGCGTTCGGCGCGGGTACGTATTTCATCGAAGAACTGCTGTATTGCCCGGACCACATCGTCAAGGACGCGGCGATCGCCGGCGTGAATCCCGCGCGGATCGTCGACGCGACGCGCAAGGACCGGCTTGCCGCGATCATTCGCGAAGCGTTGCCGGCCGACGAAGCGCGCCTCGCCTGCGCACCGAAAATCCATCACTTTCTCGCTGACGAACTTTCGCTGACGCCCGACGCCAGCGCGCTGGTCGGCCAGGCCGGCACGCTCGTTACGCGTCTGGCCGGCGGCCTCGCGACCTGGGCGCGGCGACTCGAGTTTTCGCCGTTCCGGCTGCGCGTGATCGGCACGGCCGGCTCCGGCAAGACGCAACTGGCGGTGCAGGTGATGAAGGACGCGGCGGCGCGCGGCCAGCGGCCTTTGTATGTGTGTTTCAACCGCCCGCTCGCGGATCACATTGCGCGGGTCGCGCCGCCTGAGGCGAAGGTGGCGAACTATCATCAGCTATGCGACTGGATCGCGCGCGATGCGGGCCGCGAGCCGGATTTCCAGTCCGGCGACGTCTTCAAACAGCTTGAATCGACTTTCGCCGAAACGCCGATCGACGCGCGCTGGCAATTCGACGTGCTGATCGTCGACGAAGGACAGGATTTCCAGCAGCCGTGGGTGGCTGCGCTCGAGCGTCTGTTGCGGCCGGGCGCCGCATGGTGGTGGCTCGAAGATCCGCTGCAGAATCTGTATATGCGCGAGCCGGTCGAGCTGCACGGCTGGACCACGCTGAAAGAGACCACCAACTACCGCAGTCCGCGCGACATTCTCGATTATGTGCGCGACGTGGTCGGTGCTTCGGTGCCGGTCGCGGCGGGCCTGGCCTCGGGCAGTCCGTTCGACGGCTCCGATATTTCGCTCTCCGTCTACGACGAAGCGAACGCCGCCGAAGGCAGCATGGAGGCAACCAAGCGGGCGATCACGCAGGCCTTGTCGCTCGGCTTTCGCAAACAGGATATTGCCGTGCTGTCGTTTCGCGGCCGCGAAGGCTCGGCGATGACCGCGCAGGATTATCTCGGACCGCATCGGTTGCGCAGTTTCACGGGCAAGTACGATCTGTTCGGCAACCCGGAGTATCGCGAAGGGGATGTGCTGTTCGAGTCGATCTACCGCTTCAAGGGGCAGGCGGCGCCGTGCGTGATTCTCACGGAAGTCGACTTCGAACTATTCGACGAGCGGATTGCACGCAAGCTGTTCGTCGGCGCCACGCGTGCGACGATGAAACTGATCATCGTCGCCTCGCAGAGGGCCGCGCGGCATCTGCATTTGCGTGATGGTAAAGAGCTCAAAGAAACCAAAGATCTCAGAGAGACGAAAGAAGCCTAGCCACCGCTCACGTCCACGCGCGCGCACCCACCAGCATCCCCGTTTGCGTAAGCGCGTCCCACCAGATCACGCGCAGTAACGGCGCTTGCTGCGCGATCAGCAGCGCCTGCACCGGATCGCTCTCCACAAAGTGCGTGACACCGCCGCGCAACGCCGCCGCGGCCTTGTGAGCAGCTGCGCCGGCGGCACTTTCGTCGTGCGTGCCGGGCGTGCGCATCACCAGTTGCATATGACCGAAGCCGTGCCGCGTGAGCCATGCTTCGGTGCGCGCGCGATCCAGTTCCGGGCGCCCGGTGATGATCGTGCGCACGCGTTGCAGATCGATGCCCGGCAGCACCTCGAACGGCAGCAGCGCGTCGCGTTCGGCGAGCGCCGCGGCCAGATCCTCGTCGTAGCGGGCGAGCGGCACGTCGGGCAGCAGAATGCCGTCGAGGTCGATCGCGTAGGTGGCGTATTCGTGATCCTCGGCCATGGCGGGCGCGGTGCCCGCTTCGACGCGCTCCCAGTCCTCGCGATAACGCTCGGTGTAGGCCTGGCGCTCCCACGGAAACAGCGCGAAGTAGCCGCGAGCGTCGATTGCGTAGTCGGGTTGTGTGCGGCTCAGGTCGTCGACCGCGGCGGTCAACGTTTTGACGTCGAGACCATGCTGCTGCAGGAATGCGATGCAATCGGTCAGCGTAAAGCCGCGCCCCGCGATGTCTTCGCACAGCAGCACTTTCGAGCCGGCGGGCGGAATCGGCAGCGTCGAATCCCAGGCGACCGTGCGTGACTGCCGGTCGTATCGAAGGAAGGCGACGGGCGTGCCGGCCGCATGCGAAACCATCAGCGCGAGCGGTGCGCCGCCGCGCAGAATGCCGATCGCCATGGTGAAGCGCTCCGCCAGCAACGCGGGTTGCAGCGACTCGATCCAGTGATCGAGTTGTTCGTACGTCAGGGGCAAAACCGGCTTGTTCATGACTCTCAGGGCGTCGCGATGCGCGCGTAGGGCAGGTGTCCTGTAGACGGAGAGCGGCGCGCGGCGCGGTGCTGCGGCAGGTCCCCGTTTTTGAGACGAAGAATTTTGGCGATATTATGCATGCGGTTCAAAGATCGCGCGTCGGGGTGACGCGCGTCCGCCGGACGGGGCGTGTCGCAAAGACGACCGCCGCCGCGGGAAAAGGACAACGGCGGGGTGCTGCAGGTTCGCTGGCCGGTTAAGCCGGCGCAGCGCAGCCGCCCGCAAAATAACAAACGATGGAATGACCAAACATATGAAGATGACCAAGGCGGGCATAGCGGTGGATGGCAGGAATGGCGTGGTCAGGGGCGCATGGTGGGGGCTGGGTCTGCTCCTCGCTTTCGCCGCGTGGAGCATGCAGGCACAGGCGCAGGCGCAGGCGGAGTCGTTGCCGTTATCGCTAGACGTGAAGGGCAAGATCAGCAAGACCAACGATGCGGCGCACCAGCTGTATCACTTCACCGAGGCCCAACTGCTCGCGCTGCCGGCTCATTCGATTACGACCGCTACCACCTGGACGCCACGTTCCATCTTCACAGGACCGCTGCTCGCGGATATCCTGAAGACAGTCGGCGCATCCGGCAGCGCAGTCGAGATCCATACGCTCGACGACTATACCTACACCATTCCGGTGTCGGACTGCGATCGCTACGGCGTGGTCGTTGCGTACAGCATGAACGGCCAGCGCCTGAAGATCAGCGACTTCGGGCCGCTGTTTCTTATCTATCCGCGCGACGCGTTTCCCGATGAACTCATGGGCGCGGCGGGCGATTCTAAATTCGTATGGCAGATCAAGGCACTCATCGTCAAATAACACGCCGCCCCTGGCGCCGTGTCCTCTATGTGTTGATCTGGCTGACCGCGCTTGCGGCGCCGGCCGGCGCGATCGGCTATCTGTTGTACGCGAACCTGCTCAATCCGCGCGCCACCGAACAGCTGACCGGTCAGTACGATGGTTTCTATTGGGACGCCGCGCAGCTGCAAATCGCCTACGCGCGATTCGAGAACCAGTTGCTGCTGTATCAATCCGGCGTCGACGACGACTATCAGCGGCTCATGCTGCGCTACCAGTTGCTGCAATCGAAGCTGCACGTGATGGCTGGTTCGACCCGCAGACTGACTACGCAGCTTGCGCTGCTGCAACGGCAACAGGAGGAAATCCAGTCGCTCGATCATTTGCTGGACGGGATTCAGCCTGAGGTGGATGCGTTGCCTAAGGACCGCAGTCGCGCCGATAAGATCGTCGTGGAGTTGCGCCAGCATTGGAACGAGGTCAACGATCTCGCGTTAAGCCGCCGGTTCGCCGACGTGGCCGACCGTGAGGCGATGAACCGCGATTTCATCGACAAGCGCCGCATGCTGTTCGCGGGCGGCCTGTTGCTGCTGTTGTTGTCAGCGGCCGCGACCACGCTGCTGGTGCTCAACGGCCGGCGCCGCACGCGCCTGATGCATCAGCAGCACGCGGCGCTCGACGCAGAGCATCAGGCGAGCCGCGCGGCGCGCGAGGCGAGTCTCGCGAAGGACGCGTTTCTCGGCATGATCAGCCACGAACTGCGCACGCCCTTGCATGCGATCGTGTCGTCGATCGAATTGCTGGGCTTCAACTATCACTCCGAGGCCGACCGCAAGGTCATTCAGCGGCTCGAAACCGCAGGGCGGCATCTCGAAGCACAGATGAAAGACCTGACCGACTACGCGCGCCTTGGCGCCGGCAAGCTCGAGTTGCGTCACGAGCACTTCGAGCCGCGCGAGCTGCTGGCGTCGATCGTCGACGAACACGCGATGTCGGCCGCCGCGCGCGGCCTCAAACTGGAAAGCGAGGCGAGCGGCATGAGCGGCCTCGTCGATTCCGATCCGCACCGCATCCGCCAGATCGTCAACAACCTGGTCACCAACGCGATCCGTTACACCGAAACCGGCACGGTGCGCGTGCAACTGAGGCAGCGGCCGGCGGTGCTGATTTTCGTCGTCAGCGATACGGGGCCGGGCGTGCCGCAAGCGCAGATTCCGCTGATCTTCCAGGAGTTCACGCAACTGGATGCGTCGCGCGCGCGCCGCTTCGAGGGTGCGGGGATGGGACTCGCGATCGTGCAGGGGCTGGTCAGGCTGTTCGGCGGCACCGTCGAGGTGGCGAGCACGGTGGGCGAGGGCACGACCTTTACGGTGACGATTCCGGTCAGACCGGTCGCGGCAACCGCACCTCCCGGCGTGGCGGCGCAGGCCGAACCAGGCGGCGCGCGCCCCTGCGTGTTGATCGTCGACGACAACCGGCTGATTCGCGAGTCGCTCAGCGAAATGATCGCGCACATGGATTTCGACGCGCACGCCGTCTCCAATGCCGACGATGCACTCGCGTGGCTCGACGCGCGTCGCTGTGACGTGGTGTTGCTCGATCTGCATATGCCGGATCGCGACGGGTATACGTTCCTTGCGGATTTCGCGGCACGCAGAGGGCCGTCGTCGGGTGTTCCGGTGATCGTGGTGAGCGCATATGCGCCGGAGGCGGATAGCGTAGCTAGTGCGGGTGGGGCGAGTGGTGCGGCAGGGGAAGCGGGAGAGGCCGGCTTGCAGCCGTTCTTTGAAGCGTTATTAAAGCCAGTACATTACGAGGAACTGCGCAGTGCGTTGCAGCGAGCTTTGGCTTCGCGGCATACGGTGTGACGTGACGCCTTGAGGAAACGCAGTTGGAGGAGGGCTCAACCTGAGCACACACCTTCAGCCGCTTGCCGGCATATGCGTCGTTATGGCCGGTTGAGGCGTTTGGACAGATCGGCGACCAGGATCGCCATACGCGCGGGCTTTTCATAGCACGCGACGTCGTAATTGCGGATGACCTGGCTGATTTCCGATTCGCTGGCCTTGCCGGTCAGGAGTTCGCCGGTCAGCACGAAAATTGGCGCGTCCGGATTTTCCGACGCCCGCACCGCGCGGATCGCCGCCGCGGAGGTCTGCGAGCCGAACAGCCAATCGATCACAACGCCGTCGAAGACCTGCGTTTGCAGCTGTTCGGTGAACGCCGCGAGGCCGTAGATCGCCACCGCCGCGAAACCGCTGCGTTCGAGATAGTCGCGCAGGTTGTCGGCGGAGGCCTGATCGTCGTCCACCACGGCGATGGTCGGCTTGTCGGTTTCGGCGCGGCGCGGATAGATCTCGATCTTGTGGACTTCGTACGCGCTTTGGTAGAGCGTGCCGTCGTGGCGCGCCACGCGCCATTGGCCGAGCTTCGAGTACGCGACGAATTCAGGGCGGCTGCCCGGTTCGAGCGCGGCGCCGACCCATGCGGTGCAGGCCAGCTCGATCGCGCCGACGCAGAACAGCGCCTCCTGGGCGATGGCGCCGACCATGCCCGGATCGAGCGACTGTGCGCCGAATAGCTGGGCGGCAGGTTCGCCGAACACCTCGGCAACCTTCTTGATCTGCGAGAGGGTCCACGGGCTGTTGCCGCGCAGCTTGCGGTGTCCCTGCGAAAAACTCAGATCGAGGATGCGGCATAGCTCAGTGGTCTGCTGGCGTTTGCCGATTCCATGCCGGCTCATCAACTCGCGCACGCGTTCGGCGACGGCAATGGAGTCAGGTGAGTTTGTTTCGTTGGTCATACTGCGTGAGGATCTGCCTTCTTGAAGGGTGGCTGGGGGCATGCGATACGGCACGCGCAGCGCGGCCATGCACATTGGATGCGCATCGACGCGGCAACGCGGGGGACAGCAAATGTACCGTAAAAAGTCTTACGGTCTGTGTTTTGGGATGACTGCCGCCAAACCTGTCGGTACGAGGTGCGAACAGACGAATTCGGCGATCTGTTTATGCCTTTGGCATCAAAAGTATTTTACCGATTAAATTGGTAGGAATCTGTAAGTAATTCCGATTGGATTGTTACTCACCCGCTGTCACGCCGGCGGCATGGTGTCGAGCTTGGCCGCCGAGTTTTTCAGGCCTTTGAAAATCCGCTCGGCGACCTTGCCCGGAAAGCGCTCGGGCAATTCGGCCGAGACCCGCGCGATGACCTGCGGCGTCTGTTCGATCAGCCGCTGGATCAACGGTTCGGCGTTCGCGCCGTATGAGCATCTCAGCGCCATGGTGTTGAAGTGGCGCCGCTGCACGTCGCGGAAGGCGTCGTGTTTGCTGCGCGACCACATCCCCATGGCGAGCCTGGCCTTGAACCATGACCACTGGTTCGGGCCGTTGCCTTCCACCGGCCAGATCGACATCACGTCGTAAAGCGGCGTGAGACGGTACTGGCCGCCCGCCAGCAGGCGAATGCTGAAGTTCTTGGCGTGGCCGTCCGGCGCCGCCAGCATCCAGAACAGGATCTGGCTTGCCAGCAGCGTTTCGATGTCCTGTTGCGCCGACACCGATTGCTGGAGAATCCGCGCGAGGTCCAGCATGCCCGGACCGCCTTCGTTTTCGTACTTGCGATGCGACGGCACGCCGTACACCTGGCAGAAGTCCTCCTGCGGCAGGCGCAGCAGCCATTGCCCGCTGGAATGCAGTTGCCGGTCGAAGCGTTCGACGCTCAGCACCCGCTGCTTGCCGAACGTCATGATCTCGGTGTTGGCCACGGGCAGGCCATAGGCGCGCAGAATCCGCAGACACAGCCATTCGTTTTCGACCGAGGTGCTGAGGTCGGCGAGCTTGTTGCCGACCAGCCCGAGCGGCAGCTTGAAAATGTGCGTGGTGGGCGTGGCGCCATGTGGGCGCTGCCACTTGCCGTCGTGCCACAGCAGGGCGGTTTTCTCCTGTGCGCCAGCGAGCGAGATGCGGAAATCGTCCGTTTCGTCGGCCGCGCCGAGGGCGGGGGTGCTGACGGTGCGTGCCAGCATGGTCTCGATCTCGCTGTCGGAGAGCGGCGTGCCGTCGATGCGTTCGACGCCGGCCGGCGCGTCGTCTTCGGCCAGCAACTGGACGGCGCCCACGCAATCGCGGCCGATGGCTTGTAGCAGATCGAAGGGATCGAGCGTATCGGTCTGGTAGCGCTGGGCGATGCGTTTTCTGATCGCCTCGCTGTCGGGGAGCAGATTGTCGAAATAGTTGAGCACCCGGTGGCCTTTGTTCGCCACGTTGCTCGGCGCGAACGGCAGCGAGAGCGAAAGCGGCCGGCCAGCGGGTGAGGCGACCCATGCGGGGTCGTAAGCGAACTCCATGGGGCCGCGGGTGGGCAGGCGCCAGACGCCGACGCGCTCACCGTTGGCCCACACCGAAAGCGCCCGCGAATGCGTTTGGCGACCCATGCTTACCACTCGACCAAAGGCGCGGGTTCAGGCACCGGCTGGTTCTTGTCGCGCACCTGTAATTGCAGGCCGTAGGCACCGCATAGCGCCAGCAATTGTGCGAGGGTGAGGGCGGTGGCGTCGGTTTCCAGCGCCGAGATGCGGCTCTGGCTGACGCCGATGCGCGCAGCGGCATCGGCCTGGGTGAGGCCGGCCTGGCGCCGGCCGGCAGCGAGCAGCTGGGCCATCTGGTCCGGCGTGGCGACGAGGTGGATCATGGCAAATTATCCGTGAGACGAATAAATGCACTTTATGCGTCACGCAGATATTTGTCAAATATTCGTGTGGCGCATATTCGACAAATATCTGTCTGGCGAATAAATGGCAAATATCTGCGTGACGCATAAATTCCGTCTGTGTCCGCCCCTGCTGGGCTGGCCGTGTAGCATGCTGTGAAAATATTTTCTGCCGACTCCGCGCGACTCATGAACCAACCGACACTACGCCACACCGACGTGCCGTACCACACGCAATGGGGCAGCCCCGAATGGGTGCGCCACATCGTCGAACAGGAGGGCGACCCATGCGACGATCCACACTGGCAGCGCAGTGGTTTTGCCGACCCGGAGCGTTACCGTTTCTGGGCGAAACGCCTGTGCGGTCTGACCTGCCTCGAATCCGCGCTCGACTACTGGCGCATCGAACACGCGCCGCGCGCCGCCTTGCTGGATGAAGCCTTGCGCCACGGCGTGTACCGGCTGCGTGACGATGGCGGCGTCGACGGTTTGATCTACCGGCCGTTCGCCGACTGGCTGGGCGACGCATTCGGTATTCAGGTCGAGGTGCTGCCGCAGGCGCCGCTCGAAGAGATCGCCGTGCGCATCGACGGCGACACGCTGGCGATCGTTTCCGTGAGCCCCGAGATCCGTTATCCGGAGCGGCCGAATCAGCGTCAGGGCGGGCATCTGATCCTGCTGCACGGGCGCGATCGCGGTGGCGTATGGTTTCATAATCCGTCGGGCATCGCGCCTCATCAGGCGGATGTCTATCTGCCGTTCGCAACGATGGCGCGCTTCTACGCAGGGCGCGGCATGACGCTCACCCGCAGCGCGCGCTAGATACGGCAACAGGCGAGACGCACGGCGAACGCGATGATCGGGCCCGTTTTCTGCTGAAGAGCTTCAACCGACTTTTGCGATACCGGAGCCCGCCATGAAGCGAACCTATGCCGTGCTTGCCGCCAGCCTCGTCGCGCTCGGCGCCGTCACCGCAGTGCATGCAGCTTCCCAGGACGACCAGTCCAAGGCCTGCCGCGGCGACGCGATGCATTTCTGCGCCGCCGACATTCCGAACAAGGAAAAAATCACCGCCTGCATGAAGCAGCACCTCGACGAACTTAGTCCGCCGTGCCGCGCGATGTTCAAGGGCGGCAAGAAAGACGACGCTAAAGCCAACGCTGCTTCGCAGTGACCGTAGCGGCGGCGCGCCGCTGCTTGTCAGCGAATCACGCTAATTCCTGCGCCGCAGTTGCAATTGCAGTTGCGTGCCCGCGATCCCCCGATCCGGCCCCGCGGCGCGCCGGGCGTCGTAGAATCGCTTGTTCCCGATTCCCGGAGTAGCCGCGTGCCTGACCAGCCACACCCGCAGTCACGCCCGCCACGTTTTCGTCTACCGCGCCGTGCCCGCACGCCCTGGCAGGCGCCGCGCGCCCGCACGCTCTTTACACGCCCCGCAGCCTCGCCGCAGCGCGTGCTGCTGCAGCGTATCTATCTCGTGCTCGGCCTGTGCGTGCTCGCTTTCGCCGTGCTCTATCTCGACCGCGACGGTCTGCGTGACGCCAACCGCAAGGTACTCGGCATCGTCGACCTGATGTACTTCACGATGGTCACCGTCGCCACCGTCGGTTATGGCGACATCGTGCCGGTCACCGCCCGCGCGCGGCTCATCGACGCCTTCTTCATCGTGCCGATCCGTATCGTCATCTGGTTCGTGTTTCTGGGCACTGCCTATCAGTTCGTCATTCAACGCGTCATTGAGGAATTCCGCATGAAACGCCTGCAAAAACAACTGCGCGATCACGTCGTGGTGTGCGGCTACGGCTTGAGCGGTTCGGTCGCGGTGCGCGAGCTGCTGGAAAGCGGTTTCGCCGCGGATTCGATCGTCGTCATCGATTCGCAGCAGGACGCGCTCGAAGCGGCCACGGCGCTGGGCGTGGCGGGCCTGCTCGGCGATCCCTCGCGTGAGGATCTGTTGCAGCAGGCGCAGGTGCGCATCGCCAAAGCGGTGATCATTGCCGTCAGCGACGACGCCGTCGGGATCCTGCTCACACTGACCGTGCGCAGCGTCGCGCCGGACACCAAGATCGTCGTGCGGATTCAGGAGCAAACTTACCAGCGTCAGTTGCGCCAGGCCGGCGCGGACGTGATCGTTTCGTCGACCAAGATCGGTGGCCTGTTGCTCGCTGACGCGGTGGACAGCGACTACATCGTGCCGTTCGTCAACGATCTGCTGTCGGCGCGCGGCCGCGCCAATCTGATCGAGCGTCCGGCGACGGCGCAGGAAGTCGGCCGCTGGAGCAATGCGTTGCCGGGCGCAGTGGTGGTCGGCCTGGTTCGCGCGGGGCGCATGCTGTCGTTTTACGACGACGAGCCGTGCCCGATCGAAGCAGATGATCTGCTCATGGTGATCCAGTCGTCGCGTCCGCCACGAGCAGACTCGTCGCGCTAGCCGACACAGCAACGCGCACGACCGGGTGCGCTGAATCGAATGCATCAACTCGCCTGAACAGGAAAAGCCCGCTTATGACCCGCCCGACTACGCAGATTTTCGACGCCGCCGCCACCGCGCGGCTGATCCCCTACGCGCCGCTCGTCGACGCATTGAGGCGTGCGAGCATCGACTACGCGCAGCAGCGCATTGCGAGTCCCGAACGGCTCGTCGTACCGCTCAACGAGGGCGGCATCATGCTATCGATGCCGGCCACCGCGCCCGATCTTGCGATCCACAAGCTGGTCAACGTGTGCGCGAGCAATCGGACGCGCGGCATCCCGACGATCCACGGCCAGGTGATGGCCTTCGACGCCGATACCGGCGAGACGCTCTTCATCCTCGACGGCCCGACGGTGACAGGGCGTCGCACGGCGGCGATGTCGATGCTCGGCGTGCACACGTTCGCGCCGGCAACGCCGCGCGAATTCCTGTTGATCGGCACGGGCACGCAGGCGGTAAATCATCTGGAAGCGATCGGCGAACTCTTTCCTGAGGCCCGCGTGTGGGTGAAGGGCAGCTCGCCCGCGCGGGCCGAAGCGTTTTCCGCCGCACACGCTGCGCAGGGTGCACGTGGTGGCAAGGCGCGCGAACTGCAACCGCTGGCCGACCCCAACGCGGCCGTTCCCGATTCGATCGACGTGGTGATCGCGCTGACCACCAGCGACCAGGCCGTCTACGACGAAGCCGCGCGTGCGGACCGGCTCGTGATCGGCGTCGGCGCGTTCACGCCGGCCATGGTCGAGATCGGCGCGCGCACGATCGCAGGCAGCGCGCTGTTCGTCGACGACGAAGCCGGTGCGCGGCATGAAGCCGGCGATTTCATCCAGGCCGGAGTCGATTGGGCGCAGGTCGGCGGAATTGCCGCCGTGGTGGACAACACTGCTTTGTTGCCGTCGAAACAACCGATTGTTTTTAAAAGTGTCGGTTGCGCGGCGTGGGATCTGGCGGCCTGCCGCGTGGCGCGCGAAGCCTTGTCGGGCGGCTGATCGCGGACCGTTTGCAGCACCCGGCGCCTTGCGGTTCGGCGCTCCGGGTTGGCATCTTGCGCCAACCTGCGGCACATGTTGCCGTGCAAACAATCTCAAAACGTTGCACCATAGGCGTTTGCCAGAAAGAAGCGCCGGTCCGCCGGCGTTTTTTTGCCCTTTGTCTGTTGACTTGACGCCTACCACGACGCTGCGACCGCGCTATGACGACCCAACACGCTTCTGCCACTCCCAACCTGCCGCTCGACATGATCATCTTCGGCGGCACCGGCGACCTGTCGTTCCGCAAGCTGCTGCCCGCGCTCTACATGGCGCATCTGCACTGCAATCTGCCGCCGGATACCCGCATTCTCACGATCGGCCGCAAGCCGTGGTCGCGTGAGGAGTACATCAGCGAATTCATGGAAACGAAGGCGAAGCCCTTCATCGAAAAGAAGGCGTTCGATGCCGCCGCCTGGGACAAATTCATGGCGCTGTTCGAGTACGTGCGCATGGACGTCGATTCGGTCGAGGACTACCAGCGTCTGAAGGAAGTGTCGCGCGAAGGTGTGCGGCGCGTGTTCTATCTCGCGACCTCGCCGGATCTGTTCACGAATATTTGCGAAAACCTTTCGGCGGCGGGATTGGTCGACGAGAATTCGCGGGTCGTGCTCGAGAAACCGCTGGGCCACGATCTGGCGTCCGCGCAGGAGATCAACACGGCGGTCGGCAAGCATTTCAGCGAAGCGCAGATCTACCGGATCGACCACTACCTCGGCAAGGAAACCGTGCAGAACCTGATGGTGCTGCGCTTCGGCAATCCGATTTTCGGCCCGCTGTGGCAGGCGCCGTATATCAAGAGCGTGCAGATCACGGTGGCGGAAACGGTCGGTGTAGGCAGCCGCGCGGGCTTCTACGACAAAACCGGCGCGCTGCGCGACATGGTGCAGAACCACTTGCTGCAATTGCTGTGCATCGTTGCGATGGAGCCGCCGGTGTCGCTCGATCCGGATGCGGTGCGCGATGAAAAGCTCAAGGTGCTGCGCTCGTTGCGCCCCATGACGCCCGAGGACATCGCGCGCGATACAGTGCGCGGCCAGTACACCGCGGGCGCAGTGGACGGCGAAGCAGTGAAGGGCTATCAGGAAGAAGACAACGTGCCGGCCGGCAGCCGCGCCGAGACTTTCGTCGCGTTGCGCGCGCATATCAACAACTGGCGCTGGGCCCATGTGCCGTTTTTCCTGCGCACCGGCAAGCGGATGCAGAAGAAGGTGTCGGAGATCGTCATCGAGTTCTCCGAGTTGCCTTTCTCGATCATTCCGAACGGCAATAGCGGGCGCAACTATGGCAACCGGCTCGTGATCCAGTTGCAGCCCGAAGAGTCGATCCAGTTGCAGGTGCTTGCGAAAGAACCGGGCAGCGGCATGCATATGCTGCCGGTGAATCTGAACCTGGACTTGCAGCAGGCTTTCACCGAGCGTCGCGCGGAAGCGTACGAGCGTTTGTTGATCGACGTGATTCGCGGACGTCTCACGCACTTCATGCGGCGCGACGAACTCGAAGCTGCATGGGCGTGGGCCGAGCCGATTCTGGAAGGCTGGGCCAAGTCGGGCGACAAGCCGCGAGGTTATACGGCTGGCACGTTTGGACCAGCTGCGTCGACGGCGCTGATGGCGCGTGAAAACGCCGTGTGGGCGGAAGAGTCGCAGTAAGCGGGTTGCGCGGCTTGACGTAGGGCGGCGATCTTCAATACCGCGTGCTCGCCTTGGCGGCGATCGCCGCCGCCGCCGCGCGAGTCTCCACATGCAACTTGCCGAACACATGTTCGAGGTGCTTGTTGACCGTGCGCGGCGCCATGCCGAGGATGTCTCCGATATCGCGATTGGTCTTGCCGCGCGAAACCCATAGCAGGACTTCCGCTTCGCGGGCCGTCAGGTTGAATTGCGCGCCGAGCGCGCTGGTGTGCGCGGCGTCGTTGAATTCTTCGAGCAGGATCACCCAGTCGCCACGCGTCGCGCGGCCAAGTACCCGCGCGACGCGGCGTGCGCCGTCTGCAGCCGTCTCGAAGGCGGCTTGCAGGTCGCAACCCGTTTCGATCCAGCGCGCCAGCCATTGACTCAGCACCGGCGGCAGACGCGGGCCGGCTTCGGCAAGAGGGGCCGGTAGCCGCGCGCCGTCGTCCACCAGATTGTCCTTCACGTTGCTCTCCGCGCTTCCATTCCTCTCCTCAGTTTGCGCGTCGCCCGATCCGTAACGCGCGAGCCGCTGCCGCGCAAGGTCGCTCTGCCATCTGATTTCTCCGCTCGCGGCGGCAATCAGCGCCGCGCGCATGCCGATTTCGAGCACCATGTCCGCCTGACGCTGCTGGCGCGAGCGCTGCACATGCGCGGCAATGCGCGCGCTGACCTCGCTCGGCTTCACAGGTTTGGTCACGTAATCGATTCCTCCGACCCGAAAGCCTTGCACGACATGTTCGCTGTCGGTCAGCGCGGTCATGAAGATCACCGGCAGATGCCGGTTGCGGGGATCGGCCTTGATCTGCCGGCAGGTTTCGAAGCCATCCATGCCGGGCATCAGCGCGTCGAGCAGCACGGCATCCGGCGTGATGCGCGCAAGGCGTTGCAAGGCGGATTGTCCGTCGAGCGCAACCAGCACCGCGTAGCCGGACGCCTGCAGCGTATCGGACAGCAGCGCGAGGTTGTCGGGCGTGTCGTCGACAATCAGCACAACCGGCTTGTCGTCGGGTAGTTCCGGTTGCATATCAGAGGGCAGGAGCAGCGATTCATCATGCATCGGGATTGACCTGCTGGGTAGGCGCGAGCAACTGCGCGAGTTCAGTCAGCCGGAATCGTCGCGCGAGCGTGCGCAACGGTTCAAGCAGGGTAGCCAACTCCGGCGCGCCGCTCTCCGCTGCGTCGAGTTGTTCGATGAAGCCCTGCACGTAGCCCATTTCAAGCTGCGCATGCAGTTTCTCGCGCAGGGTGGCGGGCAAGCTTGCCTGCACTTCGGTCAGCGAAACGGCGGAAGCGGGCAGCGCTGTGTCAGTTGACTCGACGATCCACTGCAGTTGCAGCAATGCAGCCAGTTTGTCGAGCAGGAGCGGAATGTGTAGCGGTTTGGCGAGGTAGTCGTCACAACCGGCCGCGGCCCCTTTGTCGCGATCGTCGGCGAACGCGTTAGCCGACAGGATCAGGATCGGCGCCGCCGACAACTGGTTGTCGCGAATCAGGCGGCTCGCCTCGAAGCCGTCCATGTCCGGCATCGACACATCCATCACGATGAGGTCGGCCGACCCCGTACCGAGCCATTGCAACGCCTCCGGTCCGCTGGCCGCTTCGACTACCAGGAAGCCCAGCGGCGCAAGCGTATGCGTGACGATACGGCGCTGCTCGGTGAGATCGTCGACCACCAGCACCGTGCGGCGCGGTCCGTCGTACCCCTTGACGTTGAGCGGGCCGCTTGCCAGCAATTGCGGCGCGCGCACTTCCGGTGCGAATAGCTTGACAATAAAGCGGGTGCCGTTGCCCACCTCGCTTTGCACCTGCAGGTTGCCGCCCATCAGTTCCGTGAGCAGGCGGCAGATCGTCAGGCCGAGCCCGGCACCGTGGTCGTGTTCGCGTGCCGCCGCGCCGCGCTCGAACGGCAGGAACAGGCGCTCCAGTTCGGCAGCCGGCATGCCGGGGCCCGTGTCGGTGATCTCGAAGGTGAGGGTCTCCCACGCATAGCCGGCGCGCACCTTCACCGAACCGCTCGACGTAAAGCGAATCGCATTGCCGATCAGATTGATGAGAATCTGCCGTACCCGCTTTTCGTCGACGCGTACGACTTCAGGAATGCGGCCGGTAGTCTGGAAATCGAAGTGCAGTCCTTTGTCGGTGGCCTGCGGTTCGAGCATCGCCGAGAGTTGCGTGACGAAATCCGGCAGCGAAATCTCCGTCACGTTCAGTTGCAGCTTGCCCGCCTCGATGCGGGCGACGTCGAGCAGGCCGTCAACGAGCGCCAAAAGATGCTCGCCGCTGCGATAGATCGTTGCCACTGCGTTGCGGCGGGCGGGGGGCAGTTCATCGGTGCCTTGCAGCAGCAGTTGCGCATAGCCGAGGATGCTGTTGAGCGGTGTGCGCAATTCGTGGCTCAGACCCGTCACATACCGGCTCTTCGCGCGGTTGGCCGATTCGGCGGCGGCGCTCGCCTGCTGAAGTGCGGCGTCGGTTTTGCGGTGTGCCTCGATTTCCTGCATCAGCAGTTCCGCTTGCCGCTGCGATTCCTCCTGCGTGACCTTGCGGTTCTCGTTGGCGAGCACCAGCCACCACGCGGCGATGCAGCCGACCAGCGCGAGTGCGAAAAAGGCCTTCAGATAGCCTTGAAGCAGGACGTCGTGGACCGTGGCGTCGAGATCGGGCAGGGTTCGCACGCTCTGATACCACTGCACGGCGAGCACGCCGCCAAGCAGCGTGAGCACGACGATCAACAGACCGGCGTACTGCGCGAGCCGCAGGCCGGCGGCGCCGAGCCTGAGCCGCGGGAACAGCGCATGCATTGACTTGCCGAACTGGGCCGGCAGTCGTGCGTGAGGTTTGCAGGAGTCGTTGCAGCGCGAGTCGAGTGAGCAGCAGAGCGAGCAGATCGAACCGGCGTAGGCCGGGCAGTGCGCCATGTCTTCGCGCTCGAAACTGTTTTCACAGATCACGCAGCGCAGTACCGCGCCCGCTTCGAGGTCGCGACCGTCGCGCGCCAGATAGAAGCGCCCGCGTGTGGCGATCGCCAGCAACGGCGAGCAGACGAAGGCGACCAGCAGCGCGATGAAGGACGCTAATGCTTCAGCGATCGCGCCGAAGACGCCCGCATGGGACAGCGCGGCAATCAGCGAGGCGATCACCATGGCACCCACCCCGACGGGATTGATGTCGTACAGGTGTGCCCGCTTGAACTCAATGCCGCGCGGGCTATAACCGAGCGGCTTGTTGATCACAAGGTCGCCGACCACCGCGCCAATCCAGGCAATCGCCACATTCGCATAGAGTGCGAGCACCTTGCTGATGGCCTCGAATACGCCCATCTCGACAAGCAGCAGTGCGATCAGCACATTGAACACCAGCCATACCACGCGCCCCGGGTGGCTATGCGTGAGCCGCGCGAAGAAGTTCGACCACGCGAGCGAACCGGCGTAGGCGTTGGTGACGTTGATTTTCAGTTGCGAGACGATCACCAGCAGCGTCATCGCGGCGAGTGCGCCTTCAGGCGAGTGGAACACGTAGTGATACGCGACCAGATACATCTGGGTCGGCTCGACGGCTTTCACCGGGTCGATTTCGTGCTCGATTGCGAGGAAGGCAAGAAACGCCCCACCCAGCATTTTCAAAGCGCCAGGCACGATCCAGCCAGGCCCGGCCGAGATCAGCGCGACCCACCAGCGCACGCGATTTGCGCGTGTGCGCGGCGGCAGGAAGCGCAGATAGTCGACCTGTTCGCCGATCTGCACGATCAGAGAAAACACTACCGTGCAGCCGGCACCGAAGGAGACCAGGTTGAATTCGCGGCCGTCCGCCGAAAGACCACCGAAGGTGACCCATTCGGCGAGCAGGTGCGGCTCACGCCACAGCACGACGGCGTAGGGCACGACGAGCAGCACGAGCCATACAGGCTGGGTCCAGCCCTGCAAGCGGTTGATGAAGGTGATGCCGAAGGTCACCACCGGAATGATGACGAGCGCGCTGATCACGTAGGCGACCGATAGCGGGACCTTCAGATACAGCTCGAGCGCGAGCGACATGATGGCCGCTTCGAGCGCGAAGAATACAAAGGTGAAGATCGCGTAGATCAGCGACGTCAGCGTGGAGCCCAGATAGCCGAAGCCGGCGCCGCGCGTAAGCAGGTCCATGTCGACGCCGTTGCGCGCGGCGTAGTAGCTGATCGGTATGCCGGTCAAAAAGATCAGGACCGAGACGGCGAGGATCGCGTAGACCGCGTTCGTAAAGCCGTAGTTCACCACCAGCGCACCGCCGATTGCTTCCAGCACGAGGAACGATACCGCACCAATCGCCGTATTCGCGACCCGGAACTCCGACCAGCGCCGGAATGTACGCGGCGTGAAGCGCAGCGCGTAATCCTCGAGCGTTTCGTCGCCGACCCATGCGTTGTAGTCGCGGCGAATCTTGACGATGCGCTGCGTGCCGCCGGACGGTGGGCGCGATGCCCCAGCTTGGGTGGCCTGGTCGGCGGGGCGCGGGGGCTGTGACTCTGTTTGGTGCATCGAGGTTTGTCGTCGACGGGTTCCGAGGCTAACGGTGCGGCCATGCAAATTGCATTCCATTCGAAGCCGGCGCAACACCGTCATGCCATGGGCGGCGCTGCGTCGGCACCGCTCGCGCGCCATGCCGACGCGATTATAGGGAGCGGATTTTTACCGCGCCCTACGTCAACTGACGTATTGGGCCGCGCAAATTGGCTACCTACCTTTCGTTCCGTCGACACCGCCAGCCGGTTCCCAGCGCGGGTCGCCCGACTACGACCACAAGGAGAATTCGATGTCACACGACGACCAGAACGAGTCTGGCATGCCTTCGGCGCTGCGCCGCAAACTCTTGATGGGCCTCGCCGCCGCGCCCGCGCTCGCCATCTCCGGTGTCGCACGGGCCCAGCAGTATCCGACCGCGAAGGTCAACACCACGCACCTCGCGGTGACCGATACGGAAGTGACAGTCGGCCAGTTGCACTCGGCAACCGGCACGATGGCGATCTCCGAAACCGGCTCGATTCAGGCAGAGCGTCTCGCGATCGAGCAGATCAACGCAGCAGGCGGCATTCTCGGCCGTCAGATCAAGATCATTCAGGAAGACGGCGCGTCCGATTGGCCGACCTTCGCGGAGAAGTCGAAGAAGCTGCTCGAAAACGATCACGTGGCGGCCGTATTCGGTTGCTGGACGTCGGCGTCGCGCAAAGCCGTGTTGCCGATCTTCGAACGCGATAACGGCCTCTTGTACTACCCGACTTTCTACGAAGGGCTCGAGCAATCGAAGAACGTGTTCTACACCGGGCAGGAAGCGACCCAGCAGATTCTCTGGGGGCTGAACTGGGCGAACCAGACGAAGAAAGCGAAGAGCTTCTTCCTGATTGGCTCCGACTACATCTGGCCGCGCACGTCGAACAAGATTGCGCGCAAGCATATCGAGCAGCATCTGAGCGGTTGCAAGGTAGTCGGCGAAGAGTATTACCCGCTCGGCACCACTAACTTCAACTCGTTGATCAACAAGATCAAGATTGCCAAGCCCGATTGCATCTACGCGATCATCGTTGGCGGCTCCAACGTGGCGTTCTACAAGCAACTGAAAGCGGCCGGCATCACTGCGGACAAGCAGTTCCTGCTGACCATCTCGGTGACCGAGGACGAAGTGCTTGGGATCGGCGGCGAAAACGTCGCGGGCTTCTATTCGGCGATGAAGTATTTCGAATCGCTCGACAACGACAACAACAAGAAATTCGTCGCGGCGTTCAAGGCCAAGTACGGACCGAAGTCGGTGATCGGCGACGTCACCCAGGCCGCCTATCTCGGGCCATGGCTGTGGAAAGCGGCGGTGGAAAAGGCCGGCAGCTTCGACGTCGACAAGGTCGTCGCCGCATCGCCTGGCATCGAGTTGAAGAGCGCGCCGGAAGGCTACGTGAAGGTTCATGCAAACCATCACTTGTGGAGCCGCACGCGCATCGGTCAGGCGCAGGCGGACGGCCAGTTCAAGGTGGTGGCCGAGTCGCCCGATCTGATCGAGCCGAACCCGTTCCCCAAGGGTTATCAGTGAAACGCGAATCAGCCGCGAATCAGACGCGCTGCCGCCACGTGAGCGCGCGGATCATTTCGAGGAGAGAGTCATGTCGCCTTCAGACATTCTTAACGTCACGCTGATGCAGGGCTTTGCCGGCCTGAGCCTGTTCAGTGTGCTGCTGCTGATGGGGCTGGGGCTGGCGGTGATCTTCGGCCAGATGGGCGTCATCAACATGGCGCATGGCGAGTTCATGACGATTGGCGCGTACACGATCTACATGTTCTCGCAACTGGCCGACAACTATTGGCATGGCTACGCGCCGGTGTACTTTCCGATCGCGATCTGCGCGGCCTTCGTGCTGGCGTTCGCGGCAGGCTGGGTGGCGGAGTGGGCGCTGATCCGCCACCTGTACCGGCGTCCGCTCGACACGTTGCTGGCGACCTGGGGCCTGAGCCTCGGGATGCAACAGGTGTTTCGCTCGGTGTTCGGCCCGAAGGAGGTGAGCCCCACGCTGCCGGACTGGCTGATGGGTTCATGGTCGCCGAAGCCGGGTCTCGACATCCCGATCAATGGATTGTTCGTGATGAGCCTCGCGGTGCTGATGACCGGCGGCGTACTGCTGGCGCTGTATCGCTCGCGCTGGGGACTACGCGTGCGCGCCACCGTCGCGAACCGGCAGATGGCGAACGCGGCTGGCATCGATACCCGCAAGACTGACCGGTTGACCTTCGCGATCGGCTGCGGGATCGCGGGCGTGGCGGGCGCCGCGTTCACGGCGATCGGCTCGACGGGACCGACCAGCGGGTCGCTCTACATCGTCGATTCGTTCCTGGTGGTGACGTTCGGCGGCGCGGCGAGTTTGCTCGGCACGGTGGCGTCCGCGTTCGGCATCGCGCAGATGCAGTCGATCAGCGAATTCTTCATGACCGGCTCATCGGCTCGTGTGGTGACGCTGCTCACCATCGTCGTTGTGCTGATGTTGCGGCCGCAAGGGCTCTTCGCTTCGAAGGTGCGCCGTGCCTGAGCACTCATCGACTGCGTCACTGAACGGCCTTTTCAATCGCTTCAGCCCGGAGAAACGAATATGGACCAGCTGAACCCTTCCGCCGGCGCGTCCGTCGCGCCGGACCCCGCCGCGGGCCGCGCCGGCTTGCGGCATGCGCTGAAGCGCTGGCTGACGGGCGATGGCTACGGCAGCATCGTCGTGCTGGCGCTGCTGATTCTCGTGGTGTTTCCACTCGCGCTCGATGTGTTCCGCCTGAACCTGATGGGCAAGTATCTGACCTACGCGTTCGTCGCTGTTGGGCTCGTGATGGCGTGGGGCTACGGCGGTGTCCTGAGCCTCGGGCAGGGCGTGTTTTTCGGCCTCGGCGGCTACTGCATGGCGATGTTTCTGAAGCTCGAAGCTTCGGACCCGATCAGCACAAAGATCCAGTCGACGCCGGGCATTCCCGACTTCATGGACTGGAATCAGTTGACCGCCTTGCCGTTCTGGTGGAAGCCGTTTCATTCGCTGCCGTTTGCGCTGGCGGCGGTACTGGCCGTGCCGTGCGCGCTCGCGTTCGTGGTCGGCTTCGCGATGTTCAAGCGGCGCGTGGGTGGCGTCTACTTCGCGATCATCACGCAGGCGGTGGCGTTGATCCTGTCGGTGCTGATCATCGGCCAACAGGGCTATACCGGTGGCGTGAACGGCATCACCGATCTGCGCACGCTGCTCGGCTGGGATATTCGCGGCGATGGAGCAAAGCTGATCCTGTACTTCGTCAACGCGGTGCTGCTGCTCGTCGCCATTGTCTGCTGCCGGCAGATCCAGCGCAGCAAGCTAGGCACCTTGCTGCTCGCAATGCGCGACAAGGAGGACCGGGTGCGCTTCTCCGGCTACGACGTCGCCATGTTCAAGGTGTTCGCGTTTTGCATCGCCGCTGTGCTCGCGGCGGTCGGCGGGGCGATGTTCACGCTGCAGGTCGGTTTCATGTCGCCGTCGTTCGTGGGCATCGTGCCGTCCATCGAGATGGTGATCTACGCCGCGGTGGGCGGGCGCATGTCGCTGGTGGGCGCGGTCTACGGCGCGGTGCTCGTCAACCTCGGCAAGACGTGGTTCTCGGAGAGTTTCCCGAACCTGTGGCTGTTCCTGATGGCCGCGCTCTTCATCGGCGTCGTGATGGCGTTTCCGAACGGGCTGGCGGGTCTCTACGACAGCCACGTCAAACCATGGCTCGCGCGCCTCGGCGCAAGGAGCGCTTCATGAGCAATACCGATTTCGTGCTGGCCGTCGAAGGCCTGAGCGTGTCGTTCGATGGTTTCAAGGCCATCGATTCGTTGAACCTGTATGTCGATCGCGGGGAGTTGCGCGTGGTGATCGGGCCGAACGGCGCGGGCAAGACGACGCTGCTCGATCTGATCTGCGGCAAGACGCGAGCGAGCGAAGGCAGCATCAAGTTTCGCAACGAGGAGATGACGCGGCTGCCGGAGTTTCGCCGCGTGCGCAAAGGGATTGGCCGCAAGTTCCAGACGCCGTCGATATACGAAAACCTCTCGGTGTTCCAGAACCTCGAGGTGTCGTTCCCGCGCGGGCGGGGCGTCTTTGGCGCGCTGACGTTCCGGCGCACCAGCGATGTGCTCGATCGCGTGCGCAGCGTGGCCGGTGAAATCGGCCTTGAAAACCAGCTCGATCTCGAGGCCGGGCTGCTGTCGCACGGGCAGAAGCAGTGGCTGGAGATCGGCATGTTGCTGATGCAGGAGCCGGAGCTGCTGATGCTCGACGAGCCGATTGCCGGCATGAGCGTGCGCGAGCGCGAGGTGACGGCCGAGCTGCTCAAACGGATCTGCCAGAACCGCTCGATGATCGTGATTGAGCATGACATGGCGTTTGTCGCGCAGATCGCCCACAAGGTCACCGTGATGCACCAGGGAAAGATTCTCGCCGAAGGGGCGATGGAACAGGTGCAGGCGGATCCGCGCGTCATCGACGTTTATCTCGGCCACTGAGCCGGCTATCGAGTCGTTCACGGAGGAGCCCAGCATGTTGAATGTCGACGACGTATTCGTCAGTTACGGCCAGAGTGAAGCGCTGCATGGCATCAGCTTCAACGCCGCCCACAACGAAACCGTGGCGATCATGGGACGCAACGGCATGGGCAAGACCACGCTGTTCAAGTCGCTGATCGGCATTTTGCCGCTTAAGGCAGGTTCGGTGCAGGTAGACGGTGAGGAGGTGTCGCGTGACGAGAGTTTCCGACGGGTCGCCAAAGGCATCGCCTATGTGCCGCAAGGCCGGCAGATTTTCGCCACGCTGAGTGTCGAAGAGAATATCCAGACCGGTCTCGAGAATGCCCCCACGAAGACGGTACCCGAGGAGATCTACGCACTGTTCCCAGTGCTTTACGACATGCGCACCCGCAAGGGCGGCAACCTGTCCGGCGGCCAGCAGCAACAACTGGCGATTGCCCGCGCACTCGTCACCCAGCCCAAAGTGTTGTTGCTTGACGAGCCGACCGAGGGCATCCAGCCGTCGATCATCAAGGACATTGCCAAAGCATTGAACGAGATCCGCAAGCTGCGCGATATCACGATCGTCGTATCGGAGCAGGTGCTGAGTTTTGCGCTCGACGTCGCGGATCGGCTGTTCGTCATCGAAGGCGGCCGGCTCGTGCACGAGAGTCCGCGCAGCGCCGTCGACTCCGCAAAGATTCGCGAATACCTGTCGGTGTGAGCCGACTGTCTGTCATTTCCTGGAGGAGGGTTTGCAATGGCTGAAACGCTAATCAAGGTCGACCTGAAACAGTCGGCCTACGACAACGAAAACGTCCACAACCGCTGGCACCCGGACATCCCGATGGCCTGCTGGGTCAACCCCGGCGACGATTTCATTCTCGAAACCTACGATTGGACCGGCGGTTTCATCAAGAACAACGATAGCGCTGACGACGTGCGCGATATCGACCTGTCGATCGTGCACTTTCTGTCGGGACCGGTCGGCGTCAAGGGCGCGGAGCCGGGCGATCTGCTGGTGGTCGATCTGCTCGATATCGGCGCCAAGCAGGAAAGCCAGTGGGGTTTCAACGGCTTCTTCTCGAAGAAGAACGGCGGCGGCTTCCTGACCGACCATTTCCCGCAGGCGCAAAAGTCGATCTGGGACTTTCATGGCCTCTACACCAGTTCGCGGCATATTCCCGGCGTGAACTTCGCGGGGCTGATTCACCCGGGGCTGATCGGGTGCCTGCCCGATCCGAAGATGCTGGCGACGTGGAATGAACGTGAGGCGGCGCTGATCGCCACGGACCCGCAACGCGTGCCCGGCCTCGCCAATCCGCCGTTCGCGGCGACGGCGCACATGGGCCGACTCGCCGGCGACGATCACGCCAAAGCTGCTGCCGAAGGGGCGCGCACCGTGCCGCCGCGTGAGCATGGCGGCAATTGCGACATCAAGGATTTGTCGCGAGGCTCGAAGGTGTATTTCCCTGTGTATGTCGACGGCGCGGGCCTATCGGTCGGCGACCTGCACTTCAGTCAGGGCGACGGCGAAATCACTTTCTGCGGCGCGATCGAAATGGCCGGCTGGGTGCATATGAAAGTCGAGCTGATCAAGGGCGGCATGGCGAAGTACGGCATCAGGAATCCGATCTTCAAACCGAGCCCGATCACACCGAACTACAACGACTACCTGATTTTTGAAGGTATCTCGGTCGATGAGCAGGGCAAACAGCACTACCTGGACGTGCATATCGCATACCGGCAGGCTTGCCTGAACGCGATTGAATATCTGACGAAGTTCGGCTATTCACGCGCGCAGGCCTATTCGATTCTTGGTACTGCGCCTGTACAAGGGCATATCAGCGGCGTGGTCGATGTGCCGAATGCGTGCGCCACGCTGTGGTTGCCCACGCAGATCTTCGACTTCGATATCCGGCCGAGTTCGGCCGGGCCGGTCAGGCACATTGCGGGTGGGGTGGATCTGCCGCTGTCGCCGGATCTGGTCTGACGCGTGTCTTATCGAGCGGGCGCGATAGCGCGTGCCGAGGCCGCCGCGCAACCAGTACGGCGGCCATCCGACATGCGGGCGATGTAAATACCGATCCACCGATCTTTAGAGGGCAGCACGATGCCGACTTACGATTACCGTTGCGATACCTGCGGCCCCTTTGCCGCGATACGCCGCGTCGCCGAACGCGATACGGCTTGCGCGTGTCCTACTTGCACCGCACCGGCGCAGCGCATGCTGAGCCTGCCGGCGTTGTCGCTGATGTCGACGGCCGTGCGTGCCGGTCACCAGACTAACGAACGCTCCGCACATGCGCCCCAGCGTTCGGGCGAATACACGCATCGTCATGGGCCTGGGTGCGGGTGCGGGTCGAAGGCGTCCGCTGGCGCGACAACCCAAGGCGGCCTCAAGACCAATCCTGGCGGCCGGCCGTGGATGATCAGCCACTGACCCGTCATACAGGGCTGTGCGCCGGGCAGCGGTGTAATTAACGACGTCGCGTGCCAACGCGACCGGACACAAGGGGTCCCTTAACGTTCTAAGGCAGCGAAATCGTCAACGTGGCGGATTGCGGGCCGAGCTTGACCACCTGCGAATACGGAGCGAGCGTGCGCAACGTCTGATCTTTCAGGTAGGTGTTCAGCCCGAGATAAGCGAGCAGTCCAACCAGCGCGAACACCGCGCCGATCGACCACAACGGCACCTCGCGCTTGAGCCGGTGCGCGACCTGATCCGGCAGCGGCCAATGCGGCGCGAACGGTGCGCGCTTGCCCTTCATATGCGCGATTTCGTCGCCGATGCGCGCGGTCAGATAGGCGAGCTTCTCCGGTCCCTCGAGCAGATACTTACCCTGAAAGCCGAGCAGCAGGCACATGTGGAACACTTCGAGCGACTGCAAACGCGCGGCGCCCTGCGCACGGCATTCCTCCAGATACTGGAAGAATTTCTCGCCAGCCAGTTGCTCGCCGAACAGCACCAGTTGCAACGGCCGGCGCTCCCATTCCGTGCGGATCTTGAAGGTCGACGACAACACCGATTCGTCGATCGCGGCGCAGAACGCAAACTTGGACGCGTAGACATCTTCCGCCGACGCATTGAGCTTTTTCGCGCCGCGCTCGAAGTCGCCGAGAAACTGCTGGATACGCTGGCTGAATTCGTGCGCGTCGCCGGGCTCACGGCCGTTCTTCAACAGAAACAGCATGAAGAAGCCGTCGTAGAGCAGATCGAGCAGGGAGCGGACCTGATAGCTCGGCTCGGTCATGGGGGCGGGCGTCGCGGCAGGCGTGCTGCCGCCAAACAGGGAAGGCGCGTAGCTCATGATGTGACGGCGATCAGTTCGAGTTGAAGATCGTTGATGCCCGACGGCGCGTAGATCATTGCCGATTGGGCCTGCAACATGCGGTCATACAATGCGCCGCGCGATTCGCAAGAGAAGTAGCATGCGCCCGGCCGCACCGGAATGGCGGGCGGCACTTGCGGCGTGTAGACGAGGCGCACACCCGGCATGGCCGAGAGCACCAGCTTGTCGACGTCGTCCGGCGCGCCGACCTTGAAGCGGGCGGGTACGGCTTCGACGAGTTCGGCGGTCGGCATGTCCGCCGACACCGCGATGTAGAACATCGTTTTGTCGTCGATCTTGCCTGAGTCGAGACGGCCCGCATGGAACGACGGGCGCACTTCTTCGAGTGCGATCGCGAAGTAACGCGTGGAGATCACCGTTTCGAGCAGATCGCGCAAGATCGTGTCGAGGCGCGCAAAGCCGGGGCCCGGATCGTCGTGCCGGTAAGCCGGCAGATCGGACAGCGCATAGCCCTTCGAAAACGTCATCAACTGGCCGGCCAGACGCAGCAATTCCTGGAACAGGCGCTCAGGATGCAGCGCCGAATGCTGATACAGATGCGCGAGCGAGGCAAACGCGGCGCTCGCGGTGTGCAGCAGCCAGAACGACGCGATGTCGCCCGAGCGGAACTCGATGATGTTCTTGGTCGGCTCGCGGTGAAAACCATACAGTGCGTTGACCTTGGCCTGCAGCGCGTCGATCAGTTGACGCAGCCGTTGGTGCAGGATCGGCGACGCGTCGATCGCGAGGCAGGGCGGCACGAACGTGTCGTCGATTTCAAAACCCGAGGTGGCGGTGCGGCGCACGCGCACGAGCGGCACCGACAGCAGCTGGTCGCGCGGCTCGCTATGCGCAATGAGTTTGACGCTGGTCTTCAGGAAGGTGATGTCGGCTTCGGCGGCGTCGGTGAAATGATCGGCCACCGGCGTTTGCTCGCTGACGTAACGCGATACGAAACCCGCATTGCTATCTTGTGAATAGTTCGCGCCGGCTTCGCGCAACGGATGCAGCGCGAGATAAAAGGTAAATTCGTTGATGCCGTCCGGCAGCGTGTCGAGCGCGATCGGCGGTGGCAGGCCGTCGGCTTGCGGCGCGGAGTAGAGCGCGCCATCCGGAAACACCAGTGAGAGTTCGCTCACGCGCAGCACGTTGCTGCCGAGCGCGTCGCGGTCGAAGCGCGCCGAACGCACGCCCCAGTTGTACGGCTGGATTGCCTGGATCGATTCGAACAGGCGCGCCTCGTGATAGGCGTCCTGACGCTGAAAATGCTGCGGCCTCAGAAACAGGCCTTCCCCCCAGAGCACTTTTGCTGAATAACTCATCTCAAACCTGTTATATGCGTTCAGCGTGTGACGCGTCCGGAGATAAACGATTCGAACGCCGCATTGTTAATTCTCTAAAAACTGTTAAATCGTATTTGCACGGCATCTTTAGCCACAGCTTACCGAAGAAAGCATATTCAACGGCTGGGCGGGCAATCCCTGTTCTGGCGGGATCACAGTGCCGTTGGTCACCGTCATTGCACAGTTATGCAGGCCGATCATTATGCCGGATTTCTCCGACTTCGCCGGGTCGAAGGCGAATTTCCAACGCTGCATGGCCGGATCGCGGAATAGAGCGACGATACCGAATGCCTGCGCTTCACGCGAGACTTTTTCGGTGACGACGTAACGTTGACCGGGGATCAGCGTCACTTCGCGTACGCCCAGCAGATCGCCGCCCAGTACGTTCTTTTCCTTGGCGGGATCGGTAAAGGCGTCGAATGGCGCCTGCTGGAATGAAGTGGGGTCTTTCAGTACGTAAAGCCGCACCACCAGCGCCAATGGGCGATTGTCATTGGCGGAATTCAGATTCGGCGCGGCGTATAACGTGAGGCCGACATTACGTGGTGGCTTTTGCGCGTCCGGTACGTCGGGCTTGCCGAGACCGCTCGCCTGCAAAACCGCGTTGGCAGCGGCTCCCAGCGCCGGTACGGCGGCCGCGCAGCCGCCCAGCAATGCGCACACGGCGGCGCTGGCAATCAATAGCGATGCATGGCGAACAAGACGCGAATTCATATACATCGACCGGCTCAGCGCCGTCCCCCGTCAAAACATCAATAACGAATTCAATCCGGCAAATTTGCAGCAACGTTATGCCGCGTAATGCCGCTTTATGCAAAGCGCATTGTTCTATGACACTCGTGTGTTGGCAGGCCGGTGTGCGGAAATTTTTTCCGCTCCCCGCAATGCCGCTATTGCGCCAGGAAACAATTTCTGCATACTTCGTTTAAATCATCCACATGCATTTTTTTTGTGCAATGCTTCTTCACACGAAAGTTGAATTATCGAAAATTGGCCTGTACTATACCCGCGCAGTTGAAGCAAAGCAAAACTCCGGTTTCTCCTTGAATTAAAAAAATCGCACGTCGGTGAAAAACGATGAATGAGCGTCTGTTAGTAAAACTATCTGGGGTAGTGTTGGCATGCGGCGTGATTGCCGGTTGCGCGACACAGGGCAACAACACAGCGACCACACCGGAGGCTTTTAATAAGCAACTCGCGGACGCGGATACCGTCGCCAAGGGCGGTGATCAGGATCGCGCCATCTCGCTTTATCAGCAATTGTCAAAATCCGATCCGACCCGTGAAGAGCCGTGGTCGCGCATTGCGCAGATCCAGTTCACGCAGGGTCATTACGGTCAGGCCATCGTCGCCGCGCAAGAAGCGCTGCAGCGCGACCAGACGGATCGTCAGGCCAAGAGTGTGCTGGCAGTGGCCGGCCTGCGCGTGGCCACGCAATCGCTCGGCGAACTGCGTCAGGATGCGTCGCTCGCGGGTGATGCGAAGTCGGACGCGCAAGCGCTCGCCAAGCAACTGCGCGACACACTGGGCGAAGCCACGTTGTTCCCGCCCGACCCGAACGACAAGCCGGCGGTGAAGAAGAAGCGCGTCATTCGCCACGTCGCCAAGGGCAAAGCAGGGGACACGCCGGATGCCACCACCAGCGCAGCGGCTCCGGCCACTACGCCGGCGGCTCCCGCGGCGCCTGCCGCCCCGGCTGCGCCAGCAGCACCCGCCAAAGCCGCACAAAGCGGCGGCGCGTCCGACCCGTTCAGCGCACTGCGCTGAACTACACGCCTGACCTATCTGCATCCGGGAGCCGACGATGGCGAAGAAAGAAAGTATTCAGAAACGTTTGCAAAAAGTGCGGCCTCCGCGCGTTCAACTGACGTACGAAGTTGAGCGCGGCGATGCGATCGAGATCAAGGAGCTGCCGTTCGTCGTCGGTGTGGTTGCCGATCTGGCAGGACAGTCCGAAGTCGAGCAGCCGAAGCTGCGCGATCGCAAGTTCGTCAATATCGACCGCGACAATTTTGACGACGTGATGAAAGCGATCGAGCCGCGCGCTGCATTTCAGGTGGAAAACCGCCTGAGCGAAGCGGGCGGCAAATTTGCAGTCGACTTGCGTTTCAAGTCGATGGCCGATTTCAATCCGGATGAGGTGGTCGCGCAGATCGAACCGCTGCGCCGTCTGCTCGATGCGCGTTCGAAGCTGGCCGACCTGCGCAACAAGCTGGCCGGCAACGACAAGCTCGAGGACCTGCTGAGCGAAGTGCTCAACAACACGCAGCAGCTGCAGACGCTGGCGAAAGATCAGGGCAACGCAGCAGACCACGCCGGCGCGCCGGATCACGACAAGCAGGGCGAATAAGTACGTACGGGGTGTGAGATGAACCAGCAAACGGCAGCAGCCCAACTCGCCAGCGTGCAGAGCGGCACGGAATCCACGCTGCTCGACGAAATCGTCGAGAAAAGCCGCGTGGCGAAGTCCGATTCCGAACACGCGCGCGCGAAAGACCTGATCGGCGAACTCGTCCACCAGGTGCTCGACGGCACGGTGGTCATGTCCGACAACCTGTCAGCCACCATCGACGCACGCGTCGCGGAACTCGATCGCCTGATCTCCGCGCAACTGAGCGCGGTGATGCATGCGCCGCAATTCCAGCGCATGGAAAGCACGTGGCGCGGCCTCGACTACCTGTGCAAGGAAAGCAATACCGGTTCGACGGTCAAAATCAAGGCGCTGCACGCGCCGAAGCGCGACCTCGTGCGCGACTTCAAGAACGCCATCGAATTCGACCAGAGCGCACTCTTCAAGAAGGTATATGAAGAAGAGTTCGGCACATTCGGTGGCGCGCCGTTTGGCACGATCATCGGCGACTTCGAAGTTACGCGTCAGCCGGAGGACGTGTACTTCATCGAACAGATGGCACATGTCGCGGCCGCGGCGCATGCGCCGTTCATCGCATCGGCGTCGCCTGAACTGATGGGTCTCGAAACGTTTGCCGATCTCGGCAAGCCGCGCGATCTCGGCAAAGTGTTCGATACCGTCGAATACGCGAAGTGGAAGTCGTTCCGCGACTCCGAAGACTCGCGCTATGTCGGCCTGACCTTGCCGCGTTTTCTCGGTCGCCTGCCTTTCAATCCGAAAGACGGCGCCACGGCGGAAGGCTTCAACTTCGTCGAAGACGTGGACGGCACCGATCACAGCAAATACCTGTGGTGTAACGCAGCCTGGGCGTTTGCCGCCCGCCTGACGGCCGCATTCGACGACTTCGGCTGGTGCGCGGCGATTCGCGGCGTGGAAGGCGGCGGTCTGGTTGAAGACCTGCCCACCCACACGTTCAAGACCGACGACGGCGAAGTCGCGCTGAAATGCCCGACCGAAATTGCGATTACCGATCGCCGCGAAAAGGAACTGAGCGACCTCGGTTTCATTCCGCTCGTGCACTGCAAGAACTCGGATTACGCCGCGTTCTTCGCCGCGCAATCGGTCCAGAAACCCAAGAAATACAGCACCGATAGCGCGAATGCGAACGCTGTGCTGTCCGCGCAGCTGCAGTACATCTTCTCGGTATCGCGCGTCGCGCACTACCTGAAGGCGATGATGCGCGACAAGATCGGCAGCTTCGCATCGGCGCAGAACGTCGAAGTATTCCTGAACCGTTGGATCTCGCAGTACGTGCTGCTGGACGACAACGCGACTCAGGAGCAGAAAGCGCAGTTCCCGCTGCGCGAGGCATCGATACAGGTCTCGGAGATTCCGGGCAAACCTGGTGCGTATCGTTCGGTCGCGTTCCTGCGTCCGCACTTTCAACTGGACGAGCTGTCGATCTCTTTGCGGCTTGTCGCTGACCTGCCGAAACCGGCAAATTCATAAACGAAGTCAGAAAGCCCGTGCCGGCCGCACGGGTTAGCTGTTAAAACCACCTCTTTGGGGAGTCGATGAGTTATGAAGGACATCTATTTAAAATTCGGCAATCCGGCGATCAAAGGCGAGTCTGCCGATAAAGATCATGCTGGCTGGATCGAAATCGATTCGTGGAGCCACTCGATTACGCAACCGCGTTCGGCAACGGCTTCGACGGCAGGCGGTCACACGTCCGAGCGTTGCGAGCACGCTGACATGCAGTTCACGAAAGACATCGACGTGGTCAGCCCGCTGATCTATCAACACGCATCGGGCGGCACGACGTTTGACGAAGTGACGATCGACTTCATGCGTTCGGACGGCGAAGGCAACCGCATCAAGTACCTGGAAGTGAAGCTCAAGTACGTGATCATCTCGAGCGCCACGCCGAGCGTGGTGGGCGAAGGCCTGCCGACCGAACAGTTCTCGCTGAAGTACGCTGCCGTGCAGTGGAAGTACACGCAGCAGAAGATCGGCGGCAACCAGGGCGGCAACGCGCAAGGCGCGTGGAGCTTGACGAAGAACGACAAGACGTACGCGGTCTGATGCTGGGGCGCACGCGGCGCGCGGCCCGAAAAGGCTGACGCCCGCCGCGCGCGCCTCGCATCGAACCGGTTTTTCGGACGCTGATGAAACGCTTCGAACCCAGCTTTCTCGACAAGCTGTTCGACGACGAACCGCATCTGCCGGCTTCCCCGGCGATGCGGCAATTGTCGTTGGACGAGTTGAAGGCCACTGTTGCACGCGACGTCGAGGCAATCCTGAACACCCGGATTGCCCTGACCGAGCACGAGCTGGCGGCGCTGCCGGAATGTCAGCGCTCGGTGCTCACGTACGGGCTGAACGATTTCGCGGGCTTGAGCCTGGCGAGTCACTACGACCGCACGTTTATCTGCAAATCGATTCAACAGGCCATCGCACGGCATGAGCCGCGCTTGCAGCAGGTGGCGGTCACGCTCGAATTGAACGAACAATCCACCAACGCGCTGAACTTTGCGATTCAGGCGTTGCTGGTGGTGCACCCGGCGGAAGAACCGGTGAGTTTCGATGCGATGCTGCAGCCTTCTACGCTGCAATATTCGGTGACGCGCGCACGCGCGAAGCTTTAGTACCTGCGTTTTAGTGTTTTGAGTACCGCTTTGTCGTTACCGTTAACGCGCAACGGTGGTGACTGATCAGGCGGCGATGGTTCAGGTTCGGGGATAGATCGATGGAAGAATTGCTGCCGTATTACGAGCGCGAATTATCATTTCTGCGGCGCTACTCGCGCGATTTCGCCGAGCGCTATCCGAAGATCGCAGCGCGCCTCGCGATGTCGGGCGAGCACTGCGAAGATCCGCACGTCGAGCGGATGATCGAATCGTTCGCGCTGCTGGGCGCGCGTATCAACAAGAAGCTCGACGACGATTACCCCGAATTCACCGAAGCGCTGCTGGAAGTGCTGTATCCGCACTACCTGCGGCCGTTTCCGTCGTGCTCGATCGCGCAGTTGGGTACCTCGGCCGCGCTCAGTCATCTGACCGAACCGGTGCTGGTCGAGCGTGGCACCGAACTCAAGTCGCGCCCGATTCGCGGCGTGCAATGCCGCTTCCGGACCGCCTACGATGTGACGCTGGCGCCAATCCGGATCTCGGAGGCCAAGTACACATCGGTGGCCATGGCGCCAAGCGCGACCGTTCTGCCGGGCAACGCTACGGCGATTGTGTCGATCACGTTCGAATCCACAGCTGCGCAGCTCGATCTCTCCGCATTGAAAGTCGGCACGTTGCGCACGCACCTGCACGGCGAACAGTCGTTTATCGCGGCGCTGGCGGACTGCCTGTTCGTCAACGCGATGGCCACTTATGTGGAAGCCGACCGCCGCGGCGTGTGGACGCAACTCCGTCAATCGCCGGTCGTACAAGCCGGTTTCGATGAAGACGATGCGCTGATCGACTATCCGGCCAAATCGCATCCGGCGTACCGGTTGCTGACTGAATACTTTGCTTTCCCCGAAAAATTTAACTTCACCGATTTCGATCTGGCGGCGATGACACGCGCGAGCGGCCGCTGCCAGCGTCTGACGCTGCACATCGTACTCAAGGAAGTGCGCAGCGATTCTCATGTTGCGCGCTTGCTGGATTCGTTGTCCGCGCATCATTTCCGCTTGTTCTGCACGCCGGTCGTGAATCTGTTCGAACAGCACGGCGAGCCGATCCGCATCAGTCACCAGGCGATTTCGTACCCGGTGATCGCCGAAGCGCGCCGGGCATTCGCGTACGAAGTCTATTCGATCGACTCGGTGAAACTCGTCCGGCAGCAGGCGCATGAAGAATCGGTGATCGAATTCCGGCCGTTCTATTCGCTGCATCACGGCGAAGCGGCGCGTGCAGGGCACTACTGGTTCGCGCGACGCAACGATTGGGTCGCGCAGAAAAGCCCCGGCTACGAGACCGAAATCTCGATCGTCGATATCGACTTCGAACCGGCCGCGCCGCAGACCGATACGCTGAGTCTCGATCTGACGTGTACCAATCGCGACTTGCCGGCCGGTCTCGCCGTGGGTCTCGAAGGCGGCGATCTGTTTCTGGAAGGCGGCTCGCTGACCGGCAGCATCACGATGCTGCGCAGGCCGACGCCTAGCGTGCGTTTCGAGCGCGGGCGCGCCTCGCACTGGCGGCTGATTTCGCATCTGGCGTTAAATCATGTGTCGCTCGCCAATAGCGGCCTGTCGGCGCTCAAGGAAATGCTGGTGCTTTACGATTTGCGGCGCACGGCGGTGTCGGCGCGGCATATCGATGGGTTGGTCGGCATCGAGCAGCGCGCAGCGGTGCAATGGCTGCCGGGCAAGCCGTTTGCGACCTTCGTGCGCGGCATCGAGATTCGTTTGACGATCGACGAAGAGCATTTCGTCGGCACGAGTCTCGCGTCGTTCGTGCGGGTGATCGACACGTTTTTTGGGCTGTACGTGCATCTGAACAGCTTTGTGCAACTGGTCGTCGTGTCGAAGCGCACCGGCGAGGAGATTCTGCGATGCAAACCGCGCAGCGGCGAATCGATCCTGGCGTAGTCGAACAACTTCTCGACGAACCGCATCGCTTCGAATTTTTTCAGGCGGTGCGGATTCTCGAGAAGTGGTTCGCGCAACAAACGCCGTCGAGTCATGGACGCCCCGGCGAAATCGTCGCGCAGCGGATTGCCTTTCGCAATTCGCTGTCGATGTCGTTTCCGCCTAGCGAGATTCACAGCGCACAGTCTTACGACGATGAAGGCACGGCGCTGAAAGAGAAGCCGCAACGCACCGCCGCGCTCGAAGCAGGCTCGCTCCACAAGGTCGATATCACGCCGGCGTTTTTCGGTTTGCTCGGCGGACAGGGCGCGCTGCCGCTGCATTACACCGAACAGATCATCGCGCGTGAGCAGATCAAGCGCGACCGGGCCGCACGCGAATTCTTCGACGTGTTTTCGAATCGCGCGACTGCGCTGTTCTACGCGGCATGGAAGAAGTACCGGTTGCCGTTTCACTACGAACTGGATCGCGACGAGCGTTATCTGCCGCTGTTGCTGGCGTTGGCAGGCGTCGCCGACGACGACACGCGCAATAGTCTGCAAAGCGGCGATGGCGCGCTATTCGACGAAGCGATTGCCGGCTATGCATTGGCCGCACGGCACCGGCCGGTTTCGGCGGCCTATCTGCAACGTACGTTGTCCGAGTACTTCAAGGTGCGGGTGCGCGTCGAGCAGTTCGTCGGCAAATGGTACGACGTGCCGCGCGATCAATTGACCGTGCTTGGCGGCGTCAACGCGACGCTCGGCGCCACCGCGCTGGCGGGCGAGCGGGTCTGGCAACGCGACATGCGCGCGCGGCTTGTGATCGGGCCGCTCGACAAGGCCGACTACGAAGCGTTTTTACCTGGCGCCGACCGCGCCGTGGCGCTCGAACGCATGCTGACGCTGCTCGCCGGCGTGACCCTCGAATATGAGGTCTCGCTGGTACTGCGCCGCAAGGAGGTGGGACCCAGCTCGCTGAGCGGCGGCGCGCGCCTCGGCTGGGACGCATTTCTGTGCACGCGAGAAGCCGACCGTGACCGTGCGGATGCCCGCTACGAATTGCACGTGATTCACTGACTACAACGATAGAACCTGGACCCGGATCGCACGACATGAGCACGTCCCTCAATACCCTGATCGCCAAACTGAATCCGACCTGCCGGCAAGCGGCGTTGCTCGCGGCGAACAACTGTCTCGCGCGCGGCCACTATGAGGTCGACCTCGAGCATCTGCTGCTCGCGCTGCTGGATGAACCGGCGAGTGACGTCACGCTGGCGCTGCGTGCGAGCCGGGTCGACGCGCATGCTTTGCGCGCGGACATCGAGCGCGAATTGCAGCGCTTGAAGACCGGCAATACGCGCACGCCGGTCTTCTCGAAGCACCTCATCGATTTGCTTCAACAGGCGTGGTTGATTGCGTCGCTCGATTCGCAGATCGGACGAATTCGCTCGGGGCATTTGCTGCTCGCGTTACTGACGGCGCCGGACCTCGCGCAGTTTGCTGAGCGCATGTCGCCGTTGCTGCGCGACGTGCGGGTGACGGATCTGAAGCACAAGTTCGACGAAATGACCGCGGGGTCGCGTGAAGTCGAACGGAGCAATGCCGCAGAGAACGCTGCGGAAGGCGTGAGCGATGTAGCTGCAGCTGATTCTGCACCCGGTGCACCTTCTAAAACCCCTGCGCTCGATACCTACACGAGCAATCTCACGCAGCGTGCGCGCGAAGGCAAGATCGATCCGGTGATCGGCCGTGAGGGCGAGATTCGCCAGACCATCGACATCCTGATGCGTCGCCGGCAGAACAATCCGATCATGACGGGTGAGGCGGGTGTCGGCAAAACAGCGGTCGTCGAAGGCCTCGCTCTGCGCATTGCGGCTGACGACGTACCTGCACCGCTGAAAGGCGTCGCGTTGCACGTGCTCGATATGGGTTTGTTGCAAGCCGGCGCGAGCGTTAAAGGCGAGTTCGAGAACCGCCTGAAGAACGTGATCGACGAGGTGAAGAAGAGCCCGCATCCGATCATTCTGTTTATCGACGAAGCGCATACGATCATCGGCGCCGGTGGCCAGGCCGGGCAGAACGATGCGGCGAATCTGCTGAAGCCGGCTTTGGCGCGAGGCGAATTGCGCACCATCGCGGCGACCACGTGGAGCGAATACAAGAAATACTTCGAGAAAGATGCGGCGCTGGCGCGGCGTTTCCAGGTCGTAAAGATCGAAGAACCGAACGAGACGCTCGCGGCGGCGATGTTGCGTGGCATGGCCGCGTTGATGGAGAAGCACTTCAACGTCCGCGTGCTGGACGATGCGATCACCGAAGCGGTGCGTCTGTCGCATCGCTACATCAGCGGCCGTCAACTGCCGGATAAGGCGATCAGCGTGCTCGACACCGCCTGCGCGAAAGTCGCGCTCGCGCATAGCTCGACACCCGCCGCGATCGACGACACGAAGAAACGCCTCGAACGCATCGACGCCGAAATCGCCGCGCTCGAACGCGAAGTGGCGAGCGGTGCGTTGCATGACGAGCGGCTCGCGGAACTGCGCAGCCTGCGCGAAGAAGACGTGAAAGACCTGACCGAAGACGAGGCGCGCTACGGCAAGGAGCGTGCATTGGTGACGGAGATCGTCGGCTTGCGCGCGGAAATCGACGCCGCGCGCGTCAGCAGCGCGGACGCCGCGCAGGCCGACAAGGCGCAGCAGGCGCGCGAAACGCTGGCCACGTGTGTTGCGGAATTGCATGCATTGCAGGGCGGCCAGCCGATGGTCCCCTTGCAGGTCGACGGCCACGTGGTGGCCGAAATCGTCGCTTCATGGACCGGCATTCCGCTCGGCCGCATGATCAAGGACGAAATCCAGACCGTGTTGAATCTGCAGCCGCTGCTGGCTGCGCGCGTGATCGGGCAGGACCATGCGCTCGATGCGATTGCACAGCGCGTGCGCACCGCCAGCGCGAGTCTCGAAGACCCGAACAAACCGCGCGGCGTGTTCATGTTCGTCGGACCGTCGGGTGTCGGCAAGACCGAAACCGCGCTGGCGCTCGCCGATGTGCTGTATGGCGGCGAACGCAAGATGGTCACGATCAACATGAGCGAGTATCAGGAGGCGCACAGCGTATCGGGCCTGAAGGGCTCGCCGCCGGGCTACGTCGGTTACGGCGAAGGCGGCGTGCTGACCGAAGCGGTGCGTCGCAATCCGTATTCGGTCGTGCTGCTCGACGAAGTGGAAAAGGCGCACCCTGACGTGCTGGAAATGTTCTTCCAGGTGTTCGACAAGGGCACGATGGACGACGCTGAAGGGCGCGAGATCGATTTCCGCAACACGCTGATCATTCTGACCTCGAACGTCGGCTCGCAGGCGGTGATGCAGGCGTGCCTGAACAAGAGCGCCGAAGAACTGCCCGATCCGGACGAACTCGCGGAGACGTTGCGCCCGCAACTGTACAAGACTTTCAAGCCGGCGTTCCTCGGCCGTATGAAAGTGGTGCCGTACTACCCGATCTCCGACGACGTGCTCGCCGAAATCATCGACTTGAAACTTGAACGGATTCGCCGCCGCATCGAATCGAATCACAAGGCGGTGTTCGAGTGGGACGAGTCGCTCGTCGACGCTGTGCTGGCACGCTGCACCGAAGTGGATTCCGGTGCGCGCAATGTGGACCACATTCTGAACGGCACGCTATTGCCCGAAGTCGCGCAACAGGTGCTGGAGCGCATCGCCAATGGCACCGCAATCGAGCGCATCTCGGTCCGTGCGAGCGAGGCGGGCGAGTTCGAATACACGGTTGCGTGAACAGGCAAGTCCCCGCCTGCTTGCCAATCTGTTTTAATGCCGTACCGGAACCTTATTGCTTTCTGTCATGCCGACTAATCTGAACACGCTGCTGGCGCCGATCAGCGAAGCCTCGCCTTGTGGCGATGACCTGCTGTTTTCGGCGGATTTCGACGCGATTCAGCACGCGCGCCGATTCGAAGACCCGTCGCTCGACCAGGGCGAATGGGTCACGGATATCAAGGAGGCCGACTGGCCGTTCGTGGTCGAACGCTCTAGCAATCTGCTGCAGACGCAGACCAAAGACCTGCGCCTCGCTGTCTGGCTCACCGAAGCGTTGGCCATCGAAGAGGGCGTGACCGGTCTCACGCAAGGGTATGCGCTGCTGACGGGGCTGTGCGAAAAGTACTGGGATCACGTGCATCCGTTGCCGGAAGGCGACGACACCGAGTATCGCCTCGGCAACGTCGCGTGGCTGATGGGCCGCACTGGTGATCTGCTGCGGGCGATGCCGCTCACGTCGTCGCAAGGCAGCTCGTACAGCACGATCGATTGGGACGTGGCCACGCATGTCGCACAAGCGGTCAAGCGCGATCCGGATCACGCCGACGATATCGCGCGCGGCAAGCCTTCCATCGAGCAGATTGAAGCATCGAAACGCGCCACGCCGCCGGCGTTCTATTCGACCCTGCTGGTCGATCTGAAAGCATTCGAAGCGGCGATGCTCGCACTCGAACAGCAACTGGACCAGCGCGCGGGCGATTCAGCGCCGAGCTTCCGTCAGGCGAAAGATGCGTACGAGAGCGTCTACAGGTTGGCGGAACGCTTCGCACGCGAACTGGGTGTCAGCGCTGAAGCGTCACTGCCGAAGGCGCCGAAGCCGGAAGAACACGAGCGCGCCGAGCCTACCTTCAAGACTTCACCGCAACGCGAGGAACCCGTGTTGACGACCATGCCGACCACGATCAGTCCGATTGCAGGAATCCAGAGCCGTGCGCAAGCCGTCGCGCAGTTGCGTGCTGTGGCCAAATTCTTTCGCAGCACCGAGCCGCATAACCCTGCTGCGTACCTTGCGGACAAGGCGGCGGAATGCGCGGATATGCCTTTGCATCAGTGGTTGTCGTCGGTGGTGAAGGACGATGGGTCGCTCGCGCATATTCGCGAGTTGTTGGGCGTGAAACCCGAGGAAAACAGCTAGAACTTCCTTGAACGCAAGAAAAAAGCCTGGCATCGAAATCGGTGCCAGGCTTTTTTAATTCATAAGGTCAAGCGAGCAGCAACTCAAGACCCTGCGCGAAACTCAATACGTCGATTACGCGCCCGCCCGTCGGTCGTATCGTTCGATGCGATCGGCTGATCCGGACCAACTCCTGTGGTCGTCATCTGCTCGGGCGGAATGCCCCGCGCGGCCAGATAACCCTTCACCGCATCCGCACGCGCCTGGCTCAGTGCGATATTCGAGGTGCGATTGCCCGAGTTGTCGGTATGGCCGATGATCGCCACCGTCTTCGTCTGCATCTTCGACAACACGGCCGCCATCTGATCGAGAATCGCGCGGCCTTGCGGGGTAAGTGTCGCGCTGCCCGTCTCGAACTCGATCGTGCGATTCGCCAATGTCTGGTCGAGCAGGCCCTGTTCCGATGCGCTCACGCGCAAGCCGTTCTTGATCGTGTAGGTCGGGTTCAGCGCGTTCGCCATATCGCTTGCGAGCTGCTGGCGCTGCGATTCGTTGTGCACCTCGCCCTTCACGTCGATCTGCGTGCCGTCGATTTTCAACTGCCCTTTGCTGATCTGCTTCAACTGCGGGCCGATCAGCTTCTGTACGTTGGCAGACCAGTTCGGCGGCGTCGCGACGTCGGCGACTTCAATCTGATCAACCACGTTGGCCGAGCCGTAGGTGTCGCGCAGACGTGCGAGCACGGCCGCTTTGGTCGCTTCATCCGGCACCTTTCCGCCCACCACCACCTGGCCCGGTGTTGCATTGGCCGGTGGCGGCGCTGCGCTGATCGCGCCCGTGCCGCCGCCCGTGGTGCCGCTGGCGAGGCCGGCCGTGCTGACAGCAGGACCTGCAGTGCCCGACTGTGCCGACGGCAGAGCCGTCGTGCGAATCGCCATGCCGCTGTTGTCGACCGGCGTGACGCGTGCGGGGCCGTCGTTGTCGGCATGGGCGAGTGCGCAGACGAGAAGACCTGCCAGCAGCGAGGCAATGCGCGTGTGTTTGCTCAACATCGTGTCACGCTCCCGTGAATGCTTCGCGGAACGTGTCGATGCTGACACGCAACGACAGTTGCGGTTGGTCGAGGTAGCTGACGAGCTTGCTGATGCCATGGTCGTTTTGTGCGTGTTCGTCGATCCACTCGGGATCGTCGATATCGATGTTGTGTGCCGCGTACGCCTGCGGATCGACCACGCTGTGCAGCGTTTTGGCCGAGGCGCCGTTAAAGCCGATGATGAGCCGTTCGCGCTCGGCAATCGTACCGATAAAAATCGCCAGTTCGAAATCGGCCTGCGAGACGAACGGTGCGATCAGTTCGAGCCAGAAAGCGGCGACGAGCGAGCGATAGAACGGATCGTTCGGCAGTGGCAGTGTGAGCCCGCGTTCGAGATGCGACGAACCGCTTTGCATCACCGGACGCAGCAGCGAACCGAGCGCCAGCATCGCGCCACGCAGGCGCACCGGATGGCCGCTCGCAAGCAGCATTTGTTCGAGGCCGGAGAGCGTTTGATGTTCGACGAAGTCGTTGAAGGTGCCGTCGTGCGGATTGCCCGGACCGCCGCCGATTTCGATCGGCACTTGCGTTTCGCCGAGCGCGTGCAACGCGCCGGCCGGCTCGCTCACGCCGAGCAAGGGCTTCATCTGCGAGGCGATGCGCGACCACAGGCGCGCAAAGGCCAGCGGACTATGCGCGAGGAACGTCAGCGGCTTTTCTACTTCCAGCGCGGTGGCGGCAAGAAACGGAAAGCGGCGCGACGATTGATCCTGGCTCGCCACCATATGCCCGGCAATCGCCAGCTTGCTGCGCGAACCGAGGAACGCGAAGTGCATCGGCTTGGCGTTTTCGTAGACGATCTTCCAGCGCGGATCGTCAGTGAGCAACTCCATGGCCTCGGCGATCCAGCGGTCGAGCGTGGCTAGCAATTGCGGGTTATGCGCGCTTTTGACGAAGTCGCCGCGCGACGGAATCTTGCCGAAGTAGGCGATTTGCGCCTGCACGGTTTGCGTCATTGCGCACCCCCTGTGTTCGAAACCGCGGCGGCGGCCGTGGCCGGCCGTGCCGCTGGTGAGGCCGGTGCGGCAGCGGGCGCGGTGCCCGCTGTTCCTGTTGGTCCTGGCGCACCCGCGGCCGTCGCATTGACTGAATTCGCCGCGGCGCTCACGTCCGCCACCGACGACGGCAGCCGCAAGCCGCGCAGGCTTTGCTGTTGCGGTGCATCGCTGCTGGCGCTGCCCGAGGCCTGCGAGGTGCTGATGATGCGCATGCTGACCGCAACCGTGACATTGCCTTGCGTCCACGACAGATCGAAGGTGCCGTCCGGACGGCGCTTGCGTTGCGCCGAGTTGATCAGCTTCTCCAGACCGTAGCGGCCCGGTTCGTTGACCAGTTGCAGCGTGCGGCCGTCGAAGGTCGTGGCGTTCAGCGTCGCGCCCGGCGAGCCCGACGGATTCGGCCACACGAAGTTGGTCCACTGCGGCGGCGTATTGCGGTAACGCATCTGCTGGCCGTCGATCGCGAGCGTGTATTCCGTGGTGCCGCTGCTCGGCTGCGGCAGGATCTGGAATACGGTCTGCGGTTCGGCCGAGCTTTGACCACCCGAGGTCGCCGCGCCACCGGCAAGCGGCGCCACCCAGCGCGCGAAACCGCTGGTGAAGTCGGGCGTCAGCGCGAGACCCATATCGCCCCATGTGCGTGAGGTCAGCGTGTCGCCACGGCGCACCGCGAGCGGCCCGAGCGTCGTACCGACGAACTTGGCGATCGCGCCGTCCGGCCCGAACACCTGGGCGATTTCGCCGGCGCCGGCTTCGACCTTCGCATCGCCTGCAAACGGATACTTGTTCGCGAGCGACCCCTGGAAGGTCTGGTAGACCTGCGCGTTCCACACCTTGTTGACTTCGACGCTAGCCGGTTGGATCACCACCGCATACGCCGCCATCAGCGGACGCACCAGCAGCGGGCGCAGCGCCTTGCGTTGCGAATCGGTGAGGCCCGTCAGCATCTGTTCGTCGACGTACTTCAGCGAATCGGCCAGTTCGGAGCCGCTGCCGTCGAGCGTCTGCTGCATCAGCTGACGCGCGCCCGGTCCCGGATCGCCCTGATTCTTGATCACGTTGAAGCGCGTACGGACCTTCGAGAGCGTGTCCATGTAGCCCTTCAACATCGAGCCGTTGTCGCCCGAGACGACGATGCGACCCAGTGCCGAAAACTCCTGGCCGATCGGTCCCATCGGCACTTCGACCGGATTGCCGTTGATGTCGATGTTGGCGTTCAGTTGGCCGGTCGGCGCACGCGAGAACCAGTTCTTGAACCAGCTCGTCATGCCGGTTTGCGCGCGCTTCAGGTTCGCGTTGAAGAGCGACGGGTTGTCCCACGAAGTCTGGTCGTACGCGGTTTCGAGGACCTTGCGGATTGGTGAATCCTGCGGGTCGCCGAGACGGTTCATTGCATCCACCGCCTGACCGAAGCTGCCGAAGCTCTGCACGGCAATGCCCTGCATGAACTTCTGCCAGTGCATTGCGTACTCCGTCTTGTACATCGCCACGAGTGCTTTCTGGATCTGCTCGGGACTGCCTTCGAGCGTCAGGTCGTCGTGCGCGGAGGTATTGAGCACCCAGTCCTTGGCCTGCAATTCCTTGGTGGCGGCATCGCGAATCGCCGGCTGCACGTACTGGAACCACGCTTCACGCGTAAAGGTGCCGGGGATTGCGTAGCTGCCGGCCACCAGCGCCGTATTGTTTTCGCCGACGATGCGCGCGATCGTCATCGGCGCGAAACGGGTCGACGCACGCGCCTTGATTTCTTCATAGACGCGCTGACGAGCCGGCATGCCGCGCACCACGCGGCGCAGGTTTTCACGAGTCTGGTCGACGAGGCCGAGGTTCTGGTCGATCATCGGCCAGTCGTTGTCGGACACGCGCGACAGATAGAAGGTGATCATGCGCTCGGCGCTGCGGATCATCTCGTCGCGGGGCATGTTGCCGCGATTCGTTTCGAGCCAGCCGCGCCAGAAGCGGGCGACCTGATCGGTCAGGTGAGCGGTTTCCACGTGACGCTTGTCGCTCAGCATCAGGTAGGTCTTGAGTGCGTTGTACGCGTCTTCGACGTTGGTCGGCGACGCATCGCTATACAGGCCGCCCTGGCTGTTCGCCGCCATGGCAGTGTGCGCGGACACCGGAATCGCTGCGGCGTCCGGCGTGCGGTTCAACGGCGCGAGCTGATCGGGGTGCGCATTGACGTCCTTCAGGAACGACGCGAGATTCTGCGAGACCGGGTCGAGCAGGATCTGGCGCACGCCGTTGTAATACTCGGTGAGCAAGTGCTGCTCGAGGCGGTCGCCCTGATACAGCCCGAGCGACACGGCCAGCGGCTTGTCGCGGCGGAACTGTTCGAGCTGGTCGATGCGGTCTTCCAGAATGTCCATTGCCTGCAAGCGCGATTGCAGGTCGTTGCGGTTCTGCTGCAGGCGCACCACGTTGTCGAGGTCGGCCTTGACGTTGTCGGCGAGCTGCTCATTGCCGATCGTCGACCACGTCCAGCCGCCGAGCGCCAACGCGAGCACCGCGACGAAGCCGAAGAACGTGGCATAACGCATGCGCGTCTTGGCGGGACTGGCGAACTGCTTGACGGTCTGCCGGTCGGCGAAGATCACCTTGGAGAACAGGTCGCGCAGGAAGAAGCCGTTCTTCGAGAACGCGCTATGCGGCTTGGGCAGACTGTCGGCAGAGAGGCCGAAACGGTTGGCGATGCGCGTGGCGGCGGCGCTGTTGGTCTCGCCTTCCTGCAGGGCGCTGGTAAAGTAAAAACCGCGGAAAATCGGCTTGTGCTGGAACGGGTTGGTTTCGAACAGCGTGGCGAGGAACGCGCGCAATGCGGGCTTGATCGTCGAGAATTCGAGCGGGAAGCTCAACTGGCCCGGCGAGAGCTTGTTGCCGCGGTTGATCGACATCTGCGCAACGCTGATTTCTTTCAGGCCGTCGTAGAGCTCTTCAAAGTGCTCGTCGAAGAGGCCCACCACGTCGCGCTTTTCGTCCGGCTCGTAGGGCAGGGTGGCGCCCCACACGCGGTCGTATTCGTGGCGGTCGCTGCCGCTGAAAAATTCGGTGAAGCCCGTGATCAGGTCGGCCTTGGTGAACATCACATACACCGGCGCAAACACTTCGAGCTTTTCGGTCAACTCCTGCACGCGCTGGCGCAGGTTCTTCGCGAGATTGATCGCGAACTCGGGCTTGCTGCTAGTCAGCTCGGCAATGCTCGCCGTGACGATGATGCCGTTGATCGGCGCTTTTGGCCGGAAGCGCTTGAGCAGGCCGAGGAAGCCGATCCATTCGGTGCGGTCTTCTTCGTGCACGGAATAGCGGCCGGCGGTGTCGAGCAGAATGCCCTCGGTCGTGAAGAACCAGTCGCAGTTACGCGTACCGCCGATGCCGTGAATCACGGCGTTGTTCTTGTCAGCGAAAGGAAACTGCAGACCGGAATTCAGCACGGCGCTGCTCTTGCCTGCGGCCGGGTTGCCGATCACGATGTACCAGGGCAACTCATACAGCGCCGAGCCGCCGGACATCTGACCGATCTTCGAGGTCTTGATCGTTTTCACCGCGTCGACGAGGCGCGTGCGCAGCACGTCGAGTTCGGCCTGGCGCGCGGGCGTTGGGGCGGGGCCGGTTTCGGTCTGTTTTTCGGCTTGCTGCTCGAGCATTTCGCCGAGCTTGTTGTTCGCGCGCCGCGCGCGCAGGCGGCGCACCACCCACACCAGCAGCCATAGCGCGATCACCGCGCCGAGCACGATGGCAGGCCACATCAGGTCGATCTGCAAGGTATCGGCACCGATGAACAAAACAGCAGCGAGCGCGAGCAAGCCGATGATCGAGAGCGTGCGTGTATGGGTCAACACGTTAAGAATGCGTCGCATAGGCCGTTCAGGTCTTGGTGATGTGTGTTGTGGCGCGTGTGTGACAAACAGCATGGTGCGAGCGCGGGCAAAGTCTGCCAGCGCCGCGTTTGAAATAAATCGAAAGCATATTCAGGCGAAGGTGAATGCGGCCGGATTGTTAAATCCGCCGTGGAATGTTTCGCCGATGGCGATGGGACGAATGCCGTTATGCAGGCGGCATTGCCGACTTTTGCCAGAAAATTTGCTTGAACGCCCCATTGCCAACCTCTTTATTGCCCACTTCGCCTTAATGACCACGCCCCAGGACGAAGCCGGGTTTGTGATATTCAACGTGCCCGAGATCCATCAATTTCCAACGGCCACCCCACGTCAGGCCGACCTGTTCGGCCGTCTGTCCGTATAACTGATAGCCTCGCATGGCCCAGGGATCTTTTTCTGAAATGACGAGCTTGCCGTCGCGCAAAAACGCATTGTCCGCGGCAAGACCGTATTGGTGATAGCTTTGAAACGCTGCGGCATTGGTGACGTTGCCCCCCATTTGCGCCAGGCGGTTTTGCCGCTCCGGACTGCGATAACCCTCCAGCAATGCCATTTCATACCCGTACTGCTCGTGCATGATTTTGTAAACGAGCAATAAACGCGTTCTGAAATCGGCGTCGAGCAAATTCCAGTCGCGGCTCGCGTCTTTCAGCGCGGGCCGAATCTGCTCCACTTCCTGCGTTGCAAATACCTCGGGCGGCAGCGGCGGCGGGGGCACGAGCTGTTCGCCATTCAATAACGCGGCAATTTTCTCGTCCGGTACCCGTGCAGTGTCATCGAATTGGAATAATTGCCTGCCGCGTAAAGCCAATGCCACCAATGGCGGCGTCGCAAGAATACCTGTGGTGGTAAAAATCAGCAAGCGCCGCTTTGCCAGTAACTTTTGCATATCGACTGCAGTCGATTGCGAAATTTTTGCCGAACGCACTAATTGACCGCGAGCACGTGAAGCACCTTGAGATGCTCCGCGCATAACGCGGCCATGAATGGCGAGTGCGGCGCCTAATAAAGAGGCGCGTACCGCCGGCAATAGCAGCATTGCGGCGATCACAACGGCGAAGGCGAAATAGGCGAGAAGTACTACGGCAATCAAAGTCGACCCCGGAAATTGGAAACAATTGTATTTTGTAATGCTTGCTCTTAGAATCAGGCCTGCTCGGAGAGGAGCCGGAACGGTATTATCACGGCGAAATAATCCAGGATTCAATGAGACAGTGAATGAGTGCGCCGGAAAGTTCGAATTCCAAAGCCCCACCTAGCCTGTTATCCGATAAGGCTAAGGGCGCCGATGGCAATGGTTCGCGAATTCTCGCGAATCTGGAAGGCCGCGTCGAGCCGCCTACCGATAAACCACGCCGGTCGAAAACGCCGCTGCTGCTGGTCGCCTTGCTGGTGATCGCTGCCGGCGGTTGGGGCGCGTGGCATATGCAGCAGCGTGTGCAGACGGAGTCGTTGGCGTCAGCCACGCCCGCCAACGCCACGAAAGCTGCTGTGCCGGCGTCCGCCGCGAGCGGTGCTGCGCAGGTCACTGCGAAAGCGGAGGCGCCGGCTGCAGCGTCGTCGCAAGCGGCCACGATCGTTGCTGATGACAGCGACAGCAAGGCGCCAGCGGCATCCGCGGGTGAGCCTGCAAGCGGTGATGGAAGCCGCTTATCGCGCGCGCTTGCCGATGGCGCTGAGCCGAGCACCGCGTCTACACCGGTTGCGTCCGCAACGGCTGCGTCGGCGGTCACGGTGCCGGCGGCAAAGCACGGTAAGAGCTCCTCCACGGCTGTCGCCAGCAATGCGAAACACGACACAGCGGCGCACAGCAAGAAGGAAAGCGCGAGCGCAAGCAATCATCACGCGAGCGCGCCGACCGCGGTCGCTCAAACGAAGAAATCGCGCCCTGCCGGTAATGCTTCGAAAGATGATTCGGATGCCGATCTATTGGCTGCACTCGTGGCGCGCACCAAACCGGCTGACGCGAAAGCGGCAGACGGCAGCACGGCCACCAAGGTCAGTGCATCGGCTGCGCCTGGGAACGCCAAGCTGGCCGAACGCGTGAAAGAGTGTGGGCAACGCGGCTTCTTTGAAGACCAGTTGTGCCGCTGGCGCGTGTGCGACGGGCATTGGGGTAAAGACCCCGCTTGTCCGGGGGCTGCGCCGCAGGCACGTCAGCCGTAAGTTCGCGTAATGCGCCGCGCGTCTTCGTGACTCGCGGCACATGCGGTCCACGCAATTCACATTCGCTGTCGCAGCGTTTTGTGAATCTGCGGCTTCACAGCTAGCGATGCGCGTCACTCGACGCGCATTCGTTCCACCACCGCCGACCTGCGCATTACCTTCCACTGGTACTTCGATCCTGCGTTGCTCCGCGTCCCCAGCTTGCGCGCCAACAGTTGTGAATCCTTCGGCGGACCGTTGCGCAGCGAGATATCGGCGCATTGTTCAAGCAGGTCCACCACCTGATCGGCCAGAACGATGTCGAGCGCAATGGCGGGATGATTCGCAAGAAACTCAGGCACGAGCGGCAGCAGATATTACGTCTAAGATGAGCCCGCTTATTGGAGCAGTACGACTGCATTAAAAGGAGGCGTCGGTGAAGGGATTTTTCGTAGCGTTGACCTGCGTGGCAAGCGTGTTGGCCGTCTCGGCGCTCTCGGCGTGTAGCGGGAACGATATCAATGCGCAGACGAATCCGCCCAAAGTGATTATCGACAGCGACTACAACACGTTGAGCGATGACGGCCAGCTCGGCGTAATGGCTGCGCAATTGCAGGCGCAGGGTTCGCTGAAAGTACTGGGTATTACAGTAGTGTCCGGCAATCAATGGTTGAAGCAGGGCGTAGCGGATGCATTGAAATCGGTTGAGCGTCTTGGCGTTGAAAATCAGATCGGCGTCTATGCGGGCGCCAATTATGCGTTATCGCATGATTTCGCCACCATCCAGGCCGAACAGAAGCAATTCCCGGGCGGGGACGGCTATCTCGGCGCGTGGAATACGCCCGAGCCGAAATCGGACAGCGACCTCGTTGCACCGCCTGACGGCTTCGCCACGCACACAAAATTGCAGGGCAAGAGCGCGGTGGATTTCATCGTCGATTCGGTGAAGCAATATCCTGGCGAAGTGACGATTCTGGCGATCGGCCCGCTGACCAACATCGCGCTCGCCACGCGTCAGCACCCTGAGATCGTGCCGCTGATCAAACAGATCATCTACATGGGTGGTGCGATCGACGTGCCTGGCAACACGACACCGACGGCTGAATTCAACTGGTGGTTCGATCCGGAAGCGGCGAAGACCGTGTTGCGCCTGCCGATCAAACAGGTGGTGATTCCGCTCGACGTGACGGACACCGTAAAGATGGACAAAGCGCTGTACGACCGCGTTGCGCACGATCCGAACAAACAGACCATCATCACGCAACTATTCAAGACCTTGAACGGCTATGGGTTCGACGGGAAGAACGGTTTTGAAACGAATCCGAACTACACCACGAATATCTGGGACACGCTGACGCTGGCGTATCTGATGCATCCGTCGTTCGCGACGCAGACAGTGGATGAATGGGTGGATGTGGATATGAGCTTTGGCGCCAATGACGGCAAGTCGACCGGTTACACCAGTTCGCCGCCGGCGGGTTTGCAGAAGATGACAGTGGTGAAACGCTTCGACAATCCGACCTTTTTCAATTTCTACGTTGATCTGCTGACACGTCCGGTACCCGTGACACTACCGAACTAACGCGTCCGTGATGTTGCGGGCCTGCATGAAACCCGCCTCAAGCGGGATGCAGGCCGCGCAATAACTGACGCACTCGCGACAAGTCCTGATCGACATGTTCGGTCTGCTCAAACAACTCCGCAAGCCAGTCGACGAAGGCTCGCACGCGAGGCGACACCCGGCGGTTTTTCACATATGCGACCGAAACCGCCATCGGCACAGGTTTCCACTGCGGCAGTACTTCGCGCAACAGTCCCGAATCGAGGTAGGGCTGTGCGGCGATTCGCGCGGGCTGAATCAACCCTAGGCCTTGCAAACCGCAGGTGAGATAAGCCTGCTCGTCGCTGACTTTAACGAAGCCTCTGACCTTGACGTTTTGCGCTTCGCCGTCCACTTCGAAGTCGAAGTCGACTTCGCGGCCGTTATGCGGCGACATGCAATTGACGGCGACGTGTCCGCGCAGATCGTCGAGGTCGGCGGGTGTGCCATGTCGGGCCAGATAAGCCGGGCTTGCGCATGTCACGTGCTCGAGGGTGCCCAATTGCCGCGCGATCAGATTCGAGTCGGGCAATTCGCCTAGCTGGATGCTGCAGTCGATAGCTTCCGAGATCAGGTCAACCGTGCGGTTGCTGATGCCGATGGCGAGATCGAGATTCGGATAACGGGCATGGAAGTCCTCCAGTGCTGGGAGGACGATGGTGCTCGCTACCGCGCCGGGCATTTCTATGCGCAGGCGGCCGGTCAGGTTATCCGTTGCGTGACGGAGGCTCGCTTCCATTTCGTCGATGTCGGCGAGGATTTGGGCGCAGCGTTCGTAGTAGGCTGCGCCTTCTGGCGTGATGCTCAGGCGCCGCGTTGTGCGGGTTAGGAGGGCTGTGCCTAGCAGCGCTTCCAGATTCTGGACGATGGTTGTCGCTGTCGCGCGGGGGATGTTCAGGGATTCCGCTGCGCGGGTGAAGCTGTTGGTGTCCACGATTCGGATGAATGTCCGCATTGCAGTTATTCTGTCAATCACGATGCAAACTCCTGTTAGTGAGAGGGGGTGTTTTTTTGCCTTTGGCGGCGGCATTGGCCGGGTTCTTAGGGTTTTGGCCTTTCCTTGAATTGTTAGTGGTTTATTAGCGTTGCCCCTGTGCGGGGCGGCACTTACTTTCTTTGCCGCCGCAAAGAAAGTAAGCAAAGAAAGCGGCTAGAAGCCCCTGCTAAGCGGGTCCCGCAGCTCGCTCAGGGTAGTGGTGCGACTGGAATCTGTGTTCGTGCCACTACATGCGCTTGTGACAAGGGCGTCATACTTCCGGCGGCGCTGCGCGCGCCGAAGAGTAATTCTTAAAACCGCTCTCTACGTTTAGTCCTTGCGTTGGCGCTCACGCGTTCAAGCCTTGGGGTTCGGGCTCGCGCGTTTTTTTCGGCGCCATGATTCGTTATTGCATCGCTACTGCGAGTGCTCAATATTTATTTGAAGCGGGGTTCACCCATGAGTGCAACGGCGCATCGCCGAGGCCAAGCCGACGGCCCCCCTGCGCAAAAGCGAAGCCCGTGGTTTCCCCTGCATACCCGTCCGCGACGCACGCAGTGCGGAGTGGGAGCTGACGAGTCCTTTTATATGGACGCCTCCCGTTTGCCAAGGAATTTTATGTGCTGGTAGACAGGAAGGCTGCGGCTTTATATCCGGCCTTGTTGCAGGTCGAACCCGCTGGCCTCG